>JAKFDZ010000168.1:0-1996 GCA_036675925.1 Flavihumibacter sp. | reverse complement strand
GATCTTAAAAGTCGATTTGGTCTCCTGCTTTCTATAACTCACTTGTGCATCTAAAGTATGATAAGCTGGTACATCACCACTGGCAAAATCATTCTCATAAAAGAATTTGTCCTGCCATCTCCAGGCAACATTAAATCCAAAACGGTTCTGTGGCCCGAAACCGCTATTGCTTAAAGCCAGATTAGTGCGGTACTTGGGTGTGTTTAATGAAGTCAGGAAGTTATCATCTACATCACCCAGTTCATCTGATGATACATTGGCTAGTATGGAAAAATTCTTTGGCAACAAATATTCCAGGCCCAGTCCCCATCCTGATGCCTTCACTTTGCCGGGTACATTTACAACAATAGAAAACCCTTTCTGGTCGAGAGTACCCGGGTTTTGTACCACATCCCTGCGGGAAAGAAAATCTTTGTATTCGCTGAAGTAATAATAAGCATCAATCAATAGCTTTTGTTTCAACAATGCTTTATAGCCGATCTCATACGACTGAACACTCTCAGGTTTAAAAGCAACATAAGGCACTACCTCTAAGGTATTAGGATCATATACGGGATTATTGGTCATATTGTATTTATCCCAAAGAAATTTTACACCTCCCAACAGGCGGCCAGTTACTACATCAAGGTCTATCCATTGCTGTTGTGTAGAAGCAAACCGATAGGCAGTCTGGAAAGACAGCCGGATATTATGATCTTTAGCCGGCTTGAAAAGAGCGGTGAACCTTGGTGTAAGCTTTCTTTTCTCAAAAGTTTCGTTTTTGTCCCAGCGGCCGGAAGCAGTGAGTTTAAGCCGATCTTTCACTACTTCTTTGGCAACCTGTATATAGGCCCCAATTTCATCGATCCTGATGGGCTCGCCAGGCTTGTCAGGAAACAAAGTACTATCACTTTTCAATACATATTGCTTCCAGTTAGCACCAACGATTACTTCTGCAAATTTAATCGCATCGGTCAGGTTATACTGCCCTTCCACCATATAGAGATCGGAACGGTCAAGAAACAAGCCACCGTCGGGAATTGGCTTTTTGCGTGTTTCATCCCATAATTTCTGGAAAGCTGCTGAGTAGGGCGCAGGACGCCCCTGATCGGCGACTGAACGTGCTATGTTGTGAGATTCAAATTCAGGACGACCAGCCATTTTTGCATTTATATAAGCAATGCCATACTGTTGAAACCAGATACCATCATCTTTCCAGGCCTTATTAAATCGTACTGCATTAAAAGTAAGATTATGTGCCCCGCCGGCATTTTCCTGCGTGGTATAGCCTCGGATAAACCAGTTTTTATGATTCAACTCTAATTTGTACTGGCCCATTTTCAACTCCCGCAACGAATAACGTTGACTTCCCGTGTACACAGTATTGCCGGTGCCCCAGTAGCCACTCAGGCTGGCTTCAATCGCATCAGTTAATTTATAATGCAAGGCACCCGAAAGTTTATACACCAATGTATTTGGATTAACCGCTTCTTTTTCAGTATAACCTGTACGGGAAACCGGGATATTTGCCGGCAATGAATTAATATAATCAGCCCAGAATGGAACAGCCTGTGCAATAGGATTCAGCACTCTTTGTTTTAAATTAATAGAAACCTCATCACCATATACGTTTACTCCATCATAGTTCGGGTCGGTTTCACGGGTACCTGCAACTACCTCACCTGTAGAACCGGAACGTTTGTAATTCCTATAGTCATCCGCCTGCCAGTCTTTGGCCTGGATCAATTCAGTGCCAATTTTAAAAGCGAATTTTTTACCGATTTGTTTAGCCCAGCGAAGGCTCCAGTTATAATAGGGTGAAGCTGGTTGTTGCCGGCCATCGGTATGCATAATACCCTGCTTGATCTGGAAGCTTAACCCCTGGTATTTGAAAGGATTTTTTCCATTGATCAATAAAGTACCGTTCATACCACCAGGACCATATAAAGCTGAAGACGCTCCCGGTAGCAGCTCCATATTATCCACATCCAGTTCTGTCAAACCTATCACCATACCT
>JAKFDZ010000167.1:0-5021 GCA_036675925.1 Flavihumibacter sp. | reverse complement strand
CTGGTTTGCAGATGTAGGAATGGAATCTACACTGGCAGGATGGGCAAGAACTTTATTCTCAGAAACAAGGGAAGCGGCAGCATATTGCGCAACCATTAACCCACATTCCAAACCTGGATCTACAGCAAGGAAAGGAGACAAACCGCTTAACTGAGGATTAACAAGCCGCTCAATCCTGCGTTCAGAAATATTTGCCCACTCCGCTGACGCCACCTTTAAAAAGTCCATTGCTAACGCAATCGGCTGACCATGGAAGTGACCTCCCGAAATGATTTCACCGCTTTCTAAAATAATGGGATTATCCGTAACCGCATTGATTTCGACATTTAAGCGATCTTCCACATATTGAATCGTCTGCCAGGAAGCACCATGTACCTGAGGGATACAGCGAATCGAATAGGCATCTTGAACCCGAACTTCTCCCTGATGGGTAATCCTTTTACTGCATTCAAGCCATTTTCGCATCCGGGATGCAACCAATTCCAGCTCTGGATGCGGGCGAACTGCCAAAAGTTCGCTTTCAAAGGCAGAAATGATACCTTTTAAAGCCTCCATTGTTAAACAGGCTGCCATATCTGCAGCCAACCCTACACGCTCAGCTTCATTTAGTGCAATGGTTCCTACTGCCGTCATGGCTTGTGTTCCGTTAATTAGAGCCAGCCCTTCTTTTGCCTCTAAGGAAACAGGTGTAAGCCCCGCTCGTTTAAGCGCCTCTTCTCCGGGAAGAAGTTCTCCTTTATATTCAGCCTTCCCTTCTCCAATTAATACAATGGCAATATGCGAAAGTGGAGCTAAATCACCGCTTGCACCGACTGAACCTTTGCAGGGTACGATTGGGTGAACCCCAGCATTGATCATATCCACTAACAAATCTAGTGTTTCTTCTCTAATTCCGGAGAAACCTTTGACTAAGGAGTTGGCCCTTAATGTCATCATTGCCCTTACCACCGGAGTTGGAAGGGGCTCGCCAACGCCAACCGCATCCGCACGAAGCAGGTTCAGCTGCAGCTTTGCAATATCTTCCTTTTCAATTTCAATATCACTTAATTTACCAAAACCGGTATTGACTCCGTAAATCACTTTTCCATCATTTATTTGTTTTTCAATCCGCTTACGACTTGCTCGAACTCGAATTCGGTTTTCTTCAGGGATGGAAACGTTTGCATTCCCCTTCACAATACTTTCAATCTTGTAACGATCAAGAGTCAGTCCGTCAAGTTCTATTACTTCCAATTCTACTAATTTACTATAACCCATTCGCTATCAAACTCCCTTTAGTGCTTTCGCAAAAATATTCTGTACATTGACTCTATTATAAAACTAATGCTGCTGTTACACCAAACACAAATAGTGGGATGTTATAATGCATAAACGTCGGAACACATGTATCCCATATATGGTCATGCTTCCCATCCGCGTTTAATCCAGATGTCGGCCCAAGAGTACTATCAGATGCAGGTGATCCGGCATCCCCCAGGGCACCTGCTGTACCAAGCAATGCCACAGTTGCAAGGGGACTAAAGTCCATCATGATACATAACGGTACAAACACAGTTGCCAAGATTGGAACAGTTCCGAATGATGTACCGATTCCCATAGTTACTAAAAGCCCGATTAGCAGTAATAATATAGCTGCCAAAAGCTTGCTATCCCCGACAAGGGAGTTTACTGCTCCTACCATTTCACTAACAGCTCCAGTTTCTTTAAGAACGGTAGCATAGCCTGAAGCAATTAACATCACAAAAGCGATTGCCCCCATCAATTTAACACCGTCCTGTACAACCTGTTCCCCATCATTCAATGTTACAATTCTTCCTATGAACATAACAAGAATACCGGCAAGAGCTCCTAATACCATTGACCCGACGATAAGCTGTGTGGCCAAAGCGATAACAACGGCTCCTATCGTGATAAAGTCTCTAACCTGAAACCTTCTTGCAGCCGTTTCATTCGTTGCACTGACCTCGGCAAAAGCTTGGTTCTGACTTGCTTCATATGCTCTTGCCTTACGATAAGAGAAAAAGATAGCAATAAATAAACCGACAAACATTCCAGCCGCTGGCAGTATCATAGCAAGTGGAATTTGCGATTGAGCAATTGGCATACCATTCGCTTTCATTTCCGCAGCCAGAATTCCATGGAAAATGATTCCATAACCAACTGGAATTACGATATATGGCATTTTCAAACCAAAAGTAAGGGCACTGGCCACAGCTCTTCGGTCCATTTTTAAATAATTAAAGAAAAGCAATAGAGGCGGGATTAAAATTGGAATAAAAGCAATATGGACAGGAATTAAGGTACCAGAAAGACAGGTAAGTCCAGCGATCATTAGCAATAATACATATTTGCTCTGCTTTTTCTTTGCCAGTAACTTGTCAATTAATATCGTGGTAATTCCTGAGTAGGCAATCATGGCGGCAAAAACACCCAGTAAAATATAACTTAAAGCCGTTTCTGCCTGTCCCCCCATCCCGCCGATTAGGGTTGAGAGCGTTTCCGATAGTGATAGTTTGGCTGTCAGCCCGGCAATAATGGCGGCAAAAAGCAAAGCAAAAATGACATGTACCCTCAAAAGACTTAAGACCGTTAAAACAAGTACAGATATTAGTACAGGATTATCTAACATATAGGCCCCCCTCATAATTTGACCAATTAATAGATTTATTTTTTTCCGCCATCCCTGGAAAAAAGCAACTTGCCACATATAAATTTCTGAAGAGATATTCGGGTTTAATAAAGTATTTTTTTCTGTACATGCCCCCTGGTCTTGCTCATAGATTATGATTCTTTATGATTGATATACCATTGCTCAATGAGTGCAGCTGTCAGTCTGCCAGTGTTAATTAGGTTTTCAATGCTGATACATTCCCTGAAAGAATGGATATTCTGAAACCCAAGTCCCAGTGTCAAACAAGTTAATCCATTTTCATTTAATACATTCGTGTCAGCTCCGCCCAATGTTTCTGTTAAATAAGGTTTTACAACGATATTTTCCGCGGCTGTCCAAACTGTCTTTACTAAAATATCATCTTTAGGAATATCAAAACCAAAATACTTTTTCTCGATTCTTACCTTTACCTTTCCGCCTTTTTTTTCAGCGGCTTGCTGCATGGCTTCTTCCATATGCTTTAGCTGAGCATCAAGCTTTTCCTTTGAAAAGCTTCTGACTTCGCCTGAAACTGTGACACTGCCAGGTATAATAGAGGTAAGCTCTCCCCCGTTAATAATCCCGATATTAGCCAGTGTTCCTTCTTCGATTTCACCAAGCTTCATATTAGAGAGACCTTCAGCAGCTATTAAAATAGCACTATTGCCTTCTTCTGAATTAAGCGCAATATGGGCGGCATTGCCTTGAACCTCCATATAAATACGGCTGCTATATGGACCTTTAAGAATAATTTGACCAACATCGCCGCTGCTATCAAAAATATAACCTGTTTTACTTTTTGCTTTAGAGTAATCCATATAGCGGGCACCAACTAATCCCGGCTGTTCATTTACCGTTAATATAAATTCAATTGGACCATGTGGAATACCGCCCTCAATGATGGCTCTCATGGCCTCAAGATAGGCCGCTAATGCCGCTCTGTCGTCTGCCCCTAAAATCGTTGTCCCGTCAGAATGGATCACACCATCTTTAATTACCGGCTTCAAACCCTCTGTTGGTAAAACGGTATCCATATGTGTAGAGAAGAATAATGGCGGGATTGTTGGATCTGTTCCTTCATGCCAAGCAATCAGATTGCCTGCTTCCCCATTAAAATTTTTATGTGCTTCGTCAAACTCAAGAGTAAACCCAAGCTCTGGTAAAGCCTTCTTTAAATAATCAGCGACCTGCTGCTCTTTTGTACTCGGTGCGTTTAATTTCGCTAATTCCAAAAATAAATCTAAAAGACGCTCTCCATTTACATGCTCAGCTGCACTAGATTTAAGTTTAGTTTGCATTTATACCCCTCCATACCTCTATTCATTTAGACTTGCGGTTAACAACCACTTTACCGTTTTTTATAACCGTTTCTACGACATTCGTTCCTAGTTCATATGCCACATGCTTATAGGTTGGAACATCCCAAATCTGTAAATCTGCTAATTTTCCTTCCTGAATGACTCCGCGGTCATCGAGGTTGAGTGCCCTCGCACCCGCGATTGTGGCTGCTTTAATCGCTTCCTCCACGGAAAACTTATACAAACGGCAAGCAAGAGTGATGACAAATTGCATTGATTGCGTATAGGATGCAGGGCAAAGGTCTGTAGCCAGTGCGATGTCCATTCCTAAATCGAGCATCTGTCTAGCATCAAATGGTCGCTTATGACCTACAGCAAAATCAAGGGCCGGCATTAACACAGCTGTTACTTTTGCCTCTGCCAGCTTTTTCATTACTTCCACTGGCGTGTAATTTAAATGATCAATGGAAACCATTTTCATTTCAGCCGCCAGGTCAGACCCCCCTATGTAGGAGTAGGCATCTGCATGAATTTTTGGTTTCATTCCGTACTCTAAGCCAGCCTTAAGAATTCTTTCCGATTCCTCTGCTGTAAAATAACCAGCATCACACCATACATCACAAAACTCAGCCAGTTTTCGTTCAGCAACCTTTGGAATCATATCATTGATAATGACTTCCACATATTCCTCTTTTGAAAGGTTTTCTGGAATTCCATGTGCGCCTAAAAATGTATTTATCACATCAAGCGGCGTTTGTTCTCCGAGTCTTCTGCTTACTTCAAGAATTTTAATTTCACTTTCTGTCGTTAGACCGTAGCCGCTTTTACTCTCCACTGTTGTAATTCCATGTTCAAGCATTGTCAGCATGCGTTTCTTTGATTGTTCGAATAATTCATCTGCAGGGGTATTCCGTGTAAGCTCAATTGTTCGATTCGGCCCTATTGTCATCAAAAGCTTTTCAAGCTTCTCCGGCTTTCCTGTCAACTTAGCCGCATATTCTTCCACCCTTGTGCCATAAAACACTAAATGGGTATGGGAGTCAACAAAGCCTGGAACAACAACTTTGCCTGCA
>JAKFDZ010000166.1:0-2648 GCA_036675925.1 Flavihumibacter sp. | reverse complement strand
ACAAGGTCTGTATCCTTTATTTCAGGAAGGTCAAGCAGACTTACATTTTGGTTAACCAGCTGTTGGTCGCCCAAACGGAAAGCATTTGTTGATTTCCTTAGTTCAATCAAACCTTGAGTAAAGTCGCGCGTTTCTGTATTTACTGGATATTGTTTCTTATTCACAGCCTTCTGCCAGTCAAACATATTGATGGCATCGGATGAATCGTAAGAATCATGTATAAAGTATCCAAATGAGCTGCCTTGTTCGTCTTTCAGTTCATGGTATTTCTGTTCTGGTATACCTTCACCAAGCCATTGCTTTGTCCGGCCGTATTCCTGTCCTGCATGCAGGAAGGCAGTTCCCTGGGAAGTCAGAATCAGGGAATTTCCAATACGGATACGTTTATGGATCTCCAGGTTATTTTCCGGAATGGAAGGATCCTTTTTAATCGATTGGGCGATTACATCATAAAGTGTCATGTTGTCGTGCGCCTCAATGTATTGAACCATATCACCAGGATCATCCTCAGAAGTGTTGGACGGCTGGCCTTTAATGTTGTTAAAAATGGTATCGATGCTTCTTGCCCCGCCTGTGATAAATCTTGGTTCGCCTTCTGAACCGAAGCCAGATTTCAATTCATTGCGGATTTCATCAGAGAATACTCCGACATTGTCCGTCTTGTCCATCCAATCCTGGTCCGCTCCCATTCCTTTCAGTTCAGGCTCGCCGATGTGGCCGGCAAATGTCCTCCAGCCTTCGCCAATGAACAGGGCATTTGGATTAACGGAAGCTGCGGCATCGAACGCATTTTGGATGGAAGGATAGGTAGCATCACCCATCATGTCAAACCTCATGCCATCAATTTTATACTCATCAAACCAGTATTTTACGGAGTCGACCATCAGCTTTTCGGCCATTTTATGGCTGGTTGCCAGGTTGTTTCCGAAGCCGCCCAGGAAGTTGCCCTTATCGTCTTGGAATGCATAGTAGTTTGGAACAATGTCATTTAACATGCTTGATTTTGCCATATGCGTGTAAACTACATCTAGGACAACACCCATTCCAGCATCATGGATGGCATCAATTAGTTTTTTCAGCTCTTTCACACGCGCTTCAGGATTACTTGGATCTTCCGAATAGGCGCCATCTGGAGAGAAGTAGCTATGCGGGTCATAGCCCCAGTTGTATTCATTTCCTCCGGCCGAGTAGTCAAGCTCCCGTTGACCCATCTTGGTTTCATCACCATAATACCACGCCATTACAGGAAGCAGCTGCACGTGTGTGATGCCCATTTTCTTCAGATAATTGAGTTTATCAATGAAGGCGGTGTAGGATCCCCATCTTGCATTCAGATCCCCCTCGATGGACGGGTCGGAAGTAAAGTCACGAATATGTGCTTCGTAAATGATGGCATCTTCGCGTTTTTCATACCCTTTGATGTTTGCAAAATCAAAGCCTTCAGGGTCCGTGCTGCTTAAGTCAACAATCGCTGCCTTGCCGACACTATCTCCATCAGGACCAGCTTCACCTTTCGTATTGACGGTAAAGGCTGCCATTGACTTGGCATAGGGGTCAAGAACTTTGTTAGTTACTCCATCATTCGTCACTTCATATTGGTAAAAATAACCCTCTAAATCAGCTGTATTCAGGTCGTCCGGAGTAACCTCAGCGAACCAAACCCCTTTTTCACCCTTTGTAAGCTCTATGCTGCCGATTTGTTCAGCTGCATTATCTTTATTGAAGAAGTTTGCCACGACCTTGCTTGCATTTGGAGCCCAAAGTTTAAGGGTGACAGCGCCGTCATGATAGGTTGCGCCAAGGTCATTTCCGTCGTATCCGTACATAGAGTCAAGCATTCTCCAGCCCGTAGAAGCTGATACGGTCCTGCCTGCATACGTGACGGATAATGGAAGTTTTTCATTGTCGAATGATGCTGTTACTTTTGCAGAAGTGGCTCCAGTAATTTCAGCAGATTCAACGGATACTGTACCGCCGTCAGCGTCCTTGATCTCAAGTGCGCCTTTTAAGCTGTCTGGTGTCAGACCTTCTGTCATCGTAAAACCAAGCAGAATACTATTTTCAGAGATGACTTCTGCTTTTACGATTCCCGTTGCCTGCTCCCAATAAGGTGAGATGTAGACATTGTTGTCGCCTTGTCTAATCCAAAGGTGATTATATTTGTCCAGCAGGTTGAAAGACTTGTCTCCAGCGTCTTTACCCGCATCGCCTTTGGTTACATCCATCACAAGGAAGCCGAGGTTCTTCGCGCCTTCCGCAAGCTTTACGTCAACATACGCGCCGTAGCGGTCTGTGCCGGAGAACGGGGAGGCACCTGTCGGCCAGTTGGCAGATGGTGATTCAACATCACCCCATAGCCATGCGCCGAAATTTTGGTAATCGCTGTTGTCACGAACATAATGGATGCGAACGGTTTTTGCCGGCAAATCTACTGGCTCGTAGGTGTAAACCTTATCCGATCCTTGCTTGATCCAGATTTCGTTTATTTCTGGTGATGTAATCGTAAATCCTTTGTCTCCGCCGTCTTTACCCGCATCACCCTTGGTTACGTCCATGAGGAGGAATCCAATGTTTTTCGCACTCTCTTTAAGCGGTACATCAATATAGGCACCGTATCTGTCTGTTTTTTCAAACATAGTTGCTCCAAC
>JAKFDZ010000165.1:0-2889 GCA_036675925.1 Flavihumibacter sp. | reverse complement strand
AACCTTTGACCCGGGATCACCGCTTGCCGAGGCATCTGAGTATGTGATTGTTTATGAAGATGGGAAAGAAGCGAAGTATGTGAATGAGTCACCAGCCGTGATGCTGGAGCTTGTTTTTGGACTTCTGGCTGCCAAAGAAGGGAATGAAAAGTTTTCCGATGTCGTTTCCTCCTTAGAGAATTTAGATCAAATATTGGTACAGGAGAAAGCAAAGTATTTAGACCAGGCAAAGGAATTTGCCCAATCCTATAAGGATGAAAAAGTAATTTACACGATGGCGAGCGGTGCGAATTATGGAACTGCTTATTGGTTTGCGATTTGCCTGCTGATGGAAATGCAGTGGATTCACTCCCACGCTCTCCATGCTGGGGAATATTTCCATGGGCCATTTGAAGTCTTGGATCAAAATGTACCAGTAATTCAGCTGTTAGGTTTAGATGAGACCCGGCCATTAGAAGAACGCTCATTGGAATTCACCCAAAGATATGGCGAAAGAGTCATCGTCCTTGATGCAAAGGACTTTGATCTGACAGGTATAGCAGAAAGCGTCAAAGGCTACATAGCCCCACTCGTCCTGCAAACCATCCTGCGCCAATACGCAGAAGAACTAGCAACAGCCCGAAACCATCCACTAAGCACAAGAAGATATATGTGGAAAGTGCCTTACTAAAAATGTTGGTGGCGTCATGTTGGGGTGACAGGCACCGAAAAGGCACCATAAAAATGTAGTCCTAATAATTCTAATAAAATTTGGAGGTAGTGTACATGTTGAAATTTGATGCTGAGTTATTTTTACAATTAGTTGGGAAAGAGGCCATCGAGAAGAGAGAGGAAATTGAGAAGGTTGTTGATGGTATTTCGGCTAAAGGATTTAAAAACATTTTCCTAATCGGTTCCGGCGGTACGATTGCGATGATGTATCCATATGAGTATATTTTAAAGTCCAATTCCACACTGGAGGTACATGCGGAAATTGCAGCTGAGCTTATGGTGATGAATAATCGCCACCTGACCAAGGATTCTGTTTGTATCTTTGCTTCAGTTACTGGCACGACAAAAGAAACAGTAGCCGCTGCTGAGTTCTGTAAGAGCAAGGGTGCGACAACGATTGGACTAGTTGCAGAACAAGGTACGCCATTGGCTGAGGCTGTTGATTACTGCATCTCCACTGGTCATGAGAAGCATTCGTTTGACACTTTCTTTATTCACTTGCAGCTGCTTACGTTCCGTTTTATTCATAACAATGATGAGTTCCCGCAATATGATCAGTTTGCAAAAGAAATTTCCCTTTTACCACAAGGTATCGTCGATGCGTTAGAGCAGTTCGACTCACAAGCTGAGCAATTCGCGATCAAACATAAAAATACCGATTACCATATGCTGGTTGGGGCCGGGAACCTGTGGGGGAATACTTATTCCTACGCAATGTGTATCTTAGAAGAAATGCAGTGGATCAAGTCTAAATCCATCCATGCGGCTGAATTCTTCCACGGCACGCTTGAACTGGTTGAAGAGGATACAAGTGTGATTTTATTCAAGGGCGAAGATGAAACTCGTCCATTGGTGGAACGTGTGGAACGATTCGCAGAAAATATCACCAACGAATTGTTCATTATAGATACAAAGGATTACCGCTTGGAAGGAGTTAGTGATGAATTCAGAAAGCACTTTGCGATCTGCCTGAACTGGGCATTAACGGGCCGAATCAGTGTATATCTTGAGCGTGAAAGGAATCATCCTTTAGAGACTCGCAGATATTACCGTAAAATGGCTTACTAGGAGGCGGCCATCATGTTTAACTTTGATGTGGAAAGATATTTAACCATTCAAAATGGTGCCTTATCTCTTAAGGATGAAATCGATCAGGTAATTGATTTGGCGATAGAAAAAGGGTTGGAAAATGTATTCTTTGTTGGAACTGGAGGAGCGGCAATTCTAATGCGCCCGGCTGAATATATTTTAAAAACACATTCCAACCTGCCGGTTTATACAGAAATCTCTTCGGAATTGATGTTAATGGATCATCAGCACCTGGGTGAACATTCATTGGTTTTCTTGCCTTCTTTGTCTGGAACAACCAAAGAAACAGTGGAGGCAGCAGCGTTTTGTAAAGAAAAAGGGGCGGTAACAGTCAGCCTTGTGGGGCATGCCGCTACACCGTTAGCGAATGGAACCGATTATACTTTTGTTAATTACGCGGCTGATGATACCTCCTGTGAATCGTTCTATATCCAGTCTTATTTACTAGCGTTTCGTTTGATGTATAAGCGGAATGAATTTCCAGTCTATCAGCAATTTGTTGAGGAAATGAGACATCTGCCCAATGCCCTCCTTACCGTGAAAGAAGCGGTAGAACCGCAGGCAGCGGAGTTTGCCCGCAAACATAAGGATACACCGTACCATATCCTTTCAGGAACAGGGATCGATTGGGGTCAAACCTATTATTATGGCATGTGTATTTTAGAAGAAATGCAGTGGATTAAAACACGACCGGTTCATGCCTCTGATTTTTTCCATGGTACCTTGGAATTAGTGGAAGAAGATACGAGCATTATTTTGCTAAAAGGGGAAGATCGAACCCGTCAGCTAGTGGAGAGAGTCGAGCGATTTGCTGAACATTACTCGAAGGAAGTAACCATTTTTGATACGAAGGAATATCCATTAGAGGGCATTTCCGAAGGTCTGCGCAGTCTCGTTTCTCCGATTGTCTTTGCGGCGTTACTTGAGAGAGTCAGCTGCCACTTGGAAGAGCAAAGGAATCACCCGCTGACAACGAGAAGATATTATAAAAAAGTACCATTTTAATAGAATCATTGGTTTGGGAGCGGCCTTCACAATAGTGTTGGCCGCTTCTTTGTAGTACTTTTGGGAGACCTTTTCTTTTATGTT
>JAKFDZ010000164.1:0-2956 GCA_036675925.1 Flavihumibacter sp. | reverse complement strand
CTACTGGAACATGGTCTTATTTAAATGCTAAGTACGCATCGCATACTCACAGCTAACAATTGGTTCAAACCGTTCGCTTCGCTCACTGGGACGGGCTAAAGCCCGCCCCTTAACCAAACGTTATGCATAAAGGGCTAAGATATAGTGGATACTGATATCCATAAGCAAAGAAGAAACCTTATAGGTGTATCCCTAAGCCTGGTCATCTTTGAGCTATCGAACGGGAAAACTGAGTCGGTCACGTTTTTAGGCGGTGGCGTCAAGCTAGAAAATGGTCAATCCATAATAGTTCTCGGATATATGGCCCTAGCATATTTAGTATGGCGCTACTGGCTATATGCAAAACCTCTACACAAAGAATTTCACGAAGTAGTTCGAGGTCGCATCCTCGCTTCGAAAACATATAGCAACTTGATAACCCCGCTAGTCAACGCCTTTAAAAATAATGCAGGTGTCGCTTACAAAGAGGGGTGGGATGCAGCTTACGGAATTGAAACAGAAGAAGAATACAAGGCACTTCCAGTAAGCGTTTCAATTAAAAACGGAATATTCAGTCGTCAATTGCAAATCAGCGTTGAAAATCCCATGGGTGAATTCCATCCAGATATGGAGACTCACAAAATCCCCTATCTTCCTTATGAAACAATGCGAATAAAGGCTTACTTATCTGCTATGGCAGCCGACAAAACTTTCTCAGACATGTTTATTCCTTACGGGCTCAGTATTGTGGCTGTCGCAGCGGCTATATTTCGCGTGCTTCATGCATAACAATCGGTTCAAATCGCTCGCTCCGCTCGCTGGGACGGGCTAAAGCCCGCCCCTTAACCAAACGTTAGGCGGCAAAGCAAAGCCCGGGGAAACATGGAAGTTATGCAGCAAAAAAACATATTGCGTATCCAGCCTGGCACTTCGCGGCGGTCTCACAAATCCGGTCCGCAACATTCGAATTCGTTAACCAAATTATCCACATCTTCACCTGCCAAAGCGGTTCGCGCCTGCCGGCATCTTCAAGCTCTTCTACCTGAAAGCCAGCACGCGTATGCTCCAAGCCATCAATCCAGCAACGCTGAGCACTTAAGTTCTGTTGCCGGCTCAAGTCCGTGGCGCGGCCTAACATGCGGTTCAAGCCGTTCGCTGCGCTCACTCGGGACCGCGTTCCGCGGCCCCTTAACCAAACGTTAGGAGAAACCAGCAACCATGTGGGTAACTCAAAGCTATCTGGGAGATCCTGACGAAGACCCCAAAGTCTATGCCTACTACCTTTTTGAAGACTATAACGGTGAGCAAGAAGACTTTACTCGCCAAATAGAAGGCAGACTTGCTCACGTGGGAGATCAATTCGGCCCGCATGCAACGATTTTGATGCCAAATAGGTACAACACACCTCGTATTGAGGCAGAGGCTCGAAACGCTCTGGGGAATTTCTGGGGTGAGCTACATGGTCGACTACCTGGACTCCTCGTTTCCACGTCCAAACTTTCAAAATTTCAACTTGAAAATGGGCAGTATCATTTCTTTTCCCTCAAGGGCTGTGATCTTGATGCAGCCTTTGAAGTTATTACATCCGTGCATCGCCTGATGCAACAGTGCATAGAATATCAGCACGCGAATCAACCCACTCAACCTCCAGAGACCATTTTCAAGAAATTATTAAGCTCAATTGAGGCAAAGCCTGGAATTTACGGATTTAGTGTTGACCTGAAGAAATTCCTCGGAAAATAGTGGGTTTTCTCCTAACTATGCGCTCAAATCGTTCGCTTCGCTCACTGGGACTGGCTAAAGCCAGCCCCTTAGCTTAAACGTTATATTCCAAGTGCAAGCCCGCGCGGCGGCTAAGGAGCAGCAAGGTGTTAACGCAAAAAATTGAAGAGGCAATTGGAGCGGGAGTAGTACTGCGAATTCGCTATTTCGGCGGGAGTTCCCCAGGCTCAGAAAGAGAGATTTCACCAATTTCGTTATCTGGTGAAAAAGTCAGAGCTCGATGCCTATTAAAAAATGTCGTAAAAACATTTGATCTTACAAAAATGGAACTTGTTGTTTCTGGTGAGGAATCTGTTCTAGCCAAAAATCAAACAATAGTTGACCCAATATTTTCTACACTTCAGGAGATTTTTGAGTCAAGGCGTAGCTATTTTGAGGATCTTGGTTGGACCATCATGCTAGAGGAAAACAAACTATCATTACATCGCACCTTTAAAAATGGAAGACTAATTAAAACACCTGACGTCGCGCTAAATTTTGAAGAGTTCTCACCAGATATGATCATTCGAGAGGAAAATATTAATCCTCGTGCAAGACCGTGGGTCGTTAGGGCAAAAAATAAAGACACGAAAACGTTTGGGCTATTTCCTAAGGCACAAAGCTTATTCAACGAGCTGGCTAAAGAGCTGGCACCGTAGAGCTTGAAATATAACAATGCGCTCAAGCCGCTCACTTCGTTCGCTGGGACCGCGTTCCGCGGCCCCTTAGCTTAATCGTTAGAGGCAAGTGCCGTGAGCGTCAGCATCGCCAGCGCTATGAACAATGCAAAATGGGAAAAAATACGCCTGGCAATGGCGGCTATTGAGCAGGGTCCAAGTTATAGAACGCGCTGCATTGACAACGGCTTTGTTTCTACTTGGGATCACGATTGGCTTTATCACTTTCCCATTGGCGGGTACAAATGCATTGAGTGGCTTGAGATTTCATGCGAAACAGAACAAGAAAAAGAGGCAGTATCAAGAGCACTCAAGAGAGTCCATGTCCCCGGCAAAGCCATACCCACCGGCTTCATCATCTATGGCTACATAAACGCTGGGCAAGAAATTGAGTACTTATAAGCCTCTAACAACTGGTATATGGACTCTCCCCACAAGTAGTGAGAAATAGCTTTTCCAACCCTGTCGTCAGCGCGGTTGCATTCGTATATCCGGCCTGTGCTGGGCGCTTGCGCCCTGGCCATTCTGTAGTTCGCGCA
>JAKFDZ010000163.1:0-9805 GCA_036675925.1 Flavihumibacter sp. | reverse complement strand
GGCCCCCGGCAGTTCGGTGATGCGGCAAGCTGACCAAATGACCGGTAAATTGCAACAACAGTTTGTAGTGGTACATTGGGGCCAGCGTGAAACCGGCGAAACGTTCCGGCTCAATAAATCATCACAGCCGTTGACGCTGAATTTATTTTACAATGATACCCACGAGATGATTGACAGTTTGCTGAAACGGTTCCGGCGGCCGAAGCTTTACCTGGCCTGTTATTCATGGGGATCGGCTCCCGGCTTTCATATTGCCGGTAAATATCAAGGTCTTCTTTACGCTTATATCGCCATCAGCCCGGCCATCAATCAATGGGAAAGTGAGAAGATAGCCTTGGAAATGCTGAAGGAAAAAAGGAATAAAAGGGCGCAAAAAAGAATTGGCGCAGGTAAAGATACTTTTTGAAAATATAGAGTAATTGTATTACCACCGCAAATGGTTATTTAGTTTCGATGGAAAAAAATTTGTAGCACTCACCTGGTAGTGGTAAATCCCATCGGATTATCCGCAACTCCTTTCCAATACGGGATGAAACATTCGGCTGTGTTTCGCCCAAGCAAAATACAGTCAACATTTTTAAGGTTGTTTATGCAAAATTTCCACACTTCATTGTCCCACTTGATATTTGCTCTGCCATCATCCCCTTTTACAAAGCCGTCAAGTGAAATCACCACCTGTACTATGAGCTTTCGCATGTTTATTTACTGTTATTCATCACTGAACGAACTACTCCTGTCAAATCGCGGGTTCACAATGTTATTAAGTTTGGATCCAAATCGAAAGTTAAGACCAATGCTGGTGAAATAATTATACCCTGATGCAAGCTGTCTTCTTCTTGCTAATACTTCTTCCGGTGTTGCGCTTCCTTTTACCAGGAATACCTGGTCACGGGTAAGGCCACCGAATGCAAAGATGAAAAAGGATAAACCGCCGGTGATCCTTACATTAGTGTACATGTCTACACCAAGATTAAAGTATTTCCAGTTATGCAGATAATTATGATAAGCGATCCCGGCGTAAGAGTTACCCCATTTCTGGTTGAGTGAGAGGTAGGCAGTAGCACGATGTCCAAACAGTGTCTCTTTGGTTTTACCATATATAGTGCTGTCGTAATAGTTGTTTCTACGGGCTGTAAAACCATAACTGAATGTAAACAACTTGTTGTTCACGTCTTTATAGGGAAAGATATTATATTCAATGGCCGCTTTTAAAAACGCACGGCCTTTACTATTCGAAAAAGTATTTTGACTGTACTTTATTTCATAGGCCCAGCTCCAATTTGAACTAATACTTTGAACTAAATAGTGATTCACCGACCAGCTATGATTTTTCACTACATACTTTTGCGTAGTGCCGTTTTCGTCGTATTCAAAGAGTGAGCGGTTGCGGTTGGCGTTTACTCCCATACCTGTTTTCATTTTTTCGGTTACCCGGTTGGCGGAGAAGCTGCCATTGAAAACCTTGCTTTTATAATTGGCATCGGCGTTGATATCTACAAACCCGCCTACCCGCATCACCCAGGCATTCCAGGGATCGGCTGCATTAGTGTTTGTACTGGCCGTGTCTGCTGTTTTTAAACTTATTTCTATATTGGTTATGGCCACTGTTTTAGCAATAAAAGGAACAAGCCCCGCTTTGAGATATTTTAACTGCATGTTTCTCTGTTCAAATTCTGTCGCGTTTGGATCCGTGGTGTAGCGTAATGTGTCGGCCAGGTGCTTAAAATGCTGTTGGCCAAAGAAAATAAGCTGGTATCGGCTGCCACCGGCACCCGTGTTTTGACTGGTAATAAGAATATGCACATCAGCGGCGACATTATCCAACAAAAAGTCCACCACATTTATTTCGGACCGGATGTACTGCAGATCGCACCAGGTGTTGCTGCAATCAACAAAGACCTTTAACCGGGAGGAGTTAGCTGCCTGGCCAAAAGAAAAGGCATGAAGCATAAGCATTGCCGGCAGAAGCACACTCGTTATTTTCATGAAAGGTTGTTTGCTACAATGATAATGCAGGCAGCATCTTCCCACTGGATTTGTCTTGTAAAATGAATGTAAACGAATGTAAATTTTTTGTTTTTCAATGCCTTAACCCTGGCAAAAAACTTAATTTTAAGGATGAAGTACAAAGTCCTGTTGTTGCCGTCGCTAGCCGCCCTGATTATTTTTTTCACCGTGTATGCCAGTGGCAAAGACGATAAGAAAATGAGGGAGGAGACGCGGTACCACACAGCTCTCCGGATGATCGGTCACCAATTGCTATTGAGCGCCGGTGATGCCCGTTCAAGGGTATTACCCGTAAAACAATTACCCGGCAATAAGTTCGAGGTACACTTTGAGAGCACCATTTCCCTTCAGCCCGACTCCATCTTTCGTATCATCAGTGAAACCGCCAGGCAGTCATCGTTGCCGGATGATTACACAGCCGGCGTGGTGGAATGTACCAGCAACGAAATCGTATACAGCTTTGTAATGTCTCCTATTGATAGCAATATTATTGTGCCTTGTATCGGAAGAACCTTGCCCCAGGGATGTTACTATATCTCCATCAGCTTTGCTTCGTCAACACCTTCTATTCCGGGTAAGGCCAGGATAGTTGCTATTGCGTTATTATCGCTCTCAGCCTGGCCGCTTTATTCTTACCTGAAGAAAAGGAAATTTACAAGCGGTGAAGAGGAGATGGCACCGGTCTCAAAAAATGTTCTCAGCATTGGTAACTTTATTTTACACCCTGACGAGCGATACCTGGAAATTGGTGATGAACGAATCGATCTCACCGATAAAGAGTCGAAGCTGTTGCATCTTCTTGCCTTATCTCCCAATAGCACCCTTGACCGTGAAAAGCTACAAAAAGAAGTGTGGGAAAACGAGGGAGTTATTGTAACCAGGAGCCTTGATGTTTTTATCTCCCGCCTGCGAAAAAAATTAGAAAAAGACCCCACCTCCAGGATTACGAATATACATGGTAAAGGGTATAAGCTTGAAATAGACGCCTGACCAATCGAGTGGTCTGATGCCATGGGTCGGGCATGTCTCCAACGGCACCTACGGCAGGCGCTAAAGTAGTTGCATGAGGCGAAAAAGAGGTGCCGGAAATTTCGTTCAACCCGCGACCTATTATCTTTTCTCTTGTATCGTAAAATTACTCAACTCATACACTCCTCATACACTATCCATACACTATCCATACAGCATCCGTACATTATCTATACTGAAAAAATTTTTGTCTTACAATACACCCGGGTTGTGTCCGGCACTCCCCGTCGGGACCGAGTACGTATTAGAAGATTCGGAAGATCCCGCAAGGACGAAAGACAAGATTGTATGAATGAAGCCGGTTATATTTTCATGCATTACATTAGTTCGATAATTCCGATGGAGACACGCCTCGGGGTGACCTTATTTTACGGGCACTAACCAGGGCGGCGGGACAATATAAAAAAATCTGCCAGTGACAACCGGCAGATTTTTTATAACGTTTTTTATTCGGTAAGTTTCACAAGTTTCAGCTGCCTGTGCATGTCCCTTTGAATAAGTTTGACTATATAAGTGCCGGGTCTGTACCGATCACCTAATTGAATCGTTTGTCCAGCTAAAATATTTCGCACCTCGATGATCCTTCCATACATGTCAGTAACCTGCATAGTGATTTTATCTTTCAAATAATTGCTTCTTATGGTTAAATAGAAACTGTTACGACCTGGGTTGGGCATCGCCGTTACTTCAAGCGTGCCGGCATCCGCAGTTAATTCCTCATTATCTGTATTCATCCTTGCGGCAAGATTAGCTGTAGCATTTGCATTCTGCACAACTACTTCACTATTACTCCCTACGGCAGTTACAGGGTTTTCTGTATCACCGGCGCCAGGCTGATTGTCATAATATATTTTGCCAGATTTTTTATTGTAAATCTTTATCCGCACTTTATCTATTCCTGTTCCATCCAGGTTGCCGTCCACAACAGTCATTATAAAGTTTATGCCACTCTGACCTCCTATAATTTTTCCACTTCCTTTAAACTGTGCTTTTGCACCGGAAATAGAGAGGTAGTCAAAGTTTACAGCATTGAATTCAAACTCGCCTAATTTAAAATCAAACTGTGTTTCGCCTCTCGGCAGTGTAGCACCCTTGTAGTAGTTTACAGTGAAGCCGTAGCTAACATTACCGGTTGTGTTCAGATCAGATTTCAGCGCACCTGCCGGTGAACTAAACCATCCGCCTCCGTATGTATATCCGCCATTCGGATCGTAAATCACCACAATAGCTTCCAGTTCACCATTGGTATTGGCATAGGTAGTAACTCCTTTCTGATCCGTTACATTCATTTGCAGTTTGTATACACCTGGGGTGGTGAATTTATAGGAGCCTGCCGCTGTACCGTTCTTCATTGCTGAAGGTTCTGTTACTGTTCCTTTGATCGAAGTTTTATCATCTATCAGCCATGTAGCAGTATGTTTATTACCAGCTATATCCCAGAAGGTACCTGCAAAGTTTACAGTAGAACCAACTCTGAAGGCAGCGCCGCTGCGTGGTGAACTAACATTATGCGCCACTATCACAGGGATGGTTGCTACAGAACTGTTACCCGCCCCATCTGTACTTGTAATGGTAACTGTATATATTCTGCCATCACCTGTTCCATTGCGTTCTGCTCTCAATTTTACATGGTGCGCATCCATCACCTGGTAATCGGATATGTCATTGCCTTCATTATCGGTGACAGTAAGTACATTGGTTACAGAACTGCAATCATTAACCGTATAATCAATGGTTACATCCTTCATTTTATGGTTTGGTGGTGCAAGCATAGCCGGGTTAGCAGATACTCCTGTAATAACAGGAGGAACCTGGTCTGCTACGGTAACGGTGAATTGACAACTGGCATTGGGCAAAGTACCGTTGGCAGCGGTTGCCGTAATAGTAGTAACGCCATTTGGAAAACTCCTAAGTGTAGAAGTTCCCGGAACGACAATAATACTTGTTAATGCTGCCAACGGATCATTTCCTGCTCTCCATGATAATGATAGTATTGGCGCAGGATCACCAGCTATTATATAATTGAGAGTACCTAAATCCACCGTACCCAAACAGTCTTCTACACTTGCAGAAGGGGTAACATTTGCAGGACAAGTGATAGTTGGCGGCACTAAACTGACGATCGTTATGGTGGCTGTGGAGGTGTTATTAGAGGATGCATCAGCAGCTTCATTACTGCTGGAAACAGTTGCTGTATTAATGATCGTGCCGGCATTAGTGGCGTTAGCAGTGATAGTTACCGTTGTACTGGCACCAGCTGCCAATGTTCCTATGTTTCCTGTTAACACCTGGCTATTTACAGGGCCGGTAATGGAAAAAGCCGTAGCCGTTTGCGAGCTGATAGACCAATTCAGACCGGCAGGAAGAACGTCTGTAAGGCCTACATTGGAGGCATTGCCGCCGCCTGTATTCGTTACTATTATGGTATAGCCAACTTGCTCTCCCACACTTGCAGTAGAACTATTAGCAGTTTTCAGTACTGTAACGTCAGGTGCTGCAATTGTAAAGGTGGCTGTGGAGGTGTTATTAGAGGATGCATCAGCAGCTTCGTTACTGCTGGAAACAGTTGCTGTATTAATGATCGTGCCGGCACTAATGGCGGTGGCAGTTATAGTAACCGATGTACTGGCACCAGGTGCCAATGTTCCTATGTTTCCTGTTAATACCTGGCTATTTACAGGGCCGGTAATGGAAAAAGCAGTAGCCGTTTGCGAACTGATAGACCAATTCAGACCGGCAGGAAGAGCGTCTGTAAGGGTTACATCGGAGGCACTGCCGCCGCCTGTATTCGTTACCGTTATTGTATAGCCAACTTGCTCTCCCACACTTGCAGTAGCACTATTGGCGGTTTTCAGTACTGTAACGTCAGGTGCAGGTGCTGCAATTGTAATGGTGGCTGTGGAGGTGTTATTAGAGGATGCATCAGCGGCTTCATTACTGCTGGAAACAGTTGCTGTATTAATGATCGTGCCGGCATTAGTAGCGGTAGCAGTGATAGTTACCGTTGTACTGGCACCAGGTGCCAATGTTCCTATGTTTCCTGTTAATACCTGGCTATTTACAGGGCCGGTAATGGAAAAAGCAGTAGCTGTTTGCGAGCTGATAGACCAATTCAGACCAGCAGGAAGAATGTCTGAAAGGGTTACATCGGAGGCGCTGCCGCCGCCTGTATTCGTTACTGTTATTGTATAGCCAACTTCCTGTCCTGCATTTGCAGTAGTGCTATTAGCAGTTTTCAATACTGTAATGTCAGGTGCTGCAATTGTAATGGTGGCTGTGGAGGTGTTATTAGCTAATGCATCAGCAGCTTCGTTACTGCTGGAAACAGTTGCCGTATTAATGATCGTGCCAGCATTAGTGGCGGTAGCAGTGATAGTTACCGTTGTACTGGCACCAGGTGCCAATGTTCCTATGTTTCCTGATAATACCTGGCTATTTACAGGGCCGGTAATGGAAAAAGCAGTGGCCGTTTGCGAACTGATAGACCAATTCAGTCCGGCGGGAAGAGCGTCTGAAAGGGTTACATCGGAGGCACTGCCGCCGCCTGTATTCGTTACTATTATGGTATAGCCAACTTGCTCTCCCACACTTGCAGTAGCGCTATTAGCGGTTTTCACTACTGTAATGTCAGGTCCTGCAACTGTGAAGGTCACGGTATTATCGGTACTAGCAGAGGCTGCATTTCCAATATTAGCCGAACTAACTGCGCTACCGGCCGGTATACCCGTAATGACAGTGCCGCTTGTGGTCATTCCACTTACTGCAATATTATAGGTGGTACCATTATTTGGTGCTATTTCAGTCACTACAGCAGTAGTAGCTCCTGCTGTTCCACTTAGAGTAATGTCTGCATCTGTAAAACCAGTAACTGATTCGCTAAAGACTGCGGTGAAATTGATCGGGCTTGCACCAGTTGGGTCCGTTTGTCCTGCTGCCTGGTTGATGGTGACCGATGGGGGGCCTGTTGATGCTGGCGAATAAGTTACCGTATTATCCGTACTTGAAGAAGCAAGATTTCCAAAATTGCTTGAGTTAAGTACTACACCCACTGGTATGCTTGCAATGACAGTACCACTTGTTGTCATGCCACTTACTGCCACATTATAAGTGGTTCCGTCATTTGGTGCTATTTCAGTAACTACAGCAGTAGTAGCTCCTGCTGTTCCGCTTAGGGTAACATCAGTTGAGGTAAAACCCGTAACCGCACCATTAAAGAAAACTGTAAAATTAATCGGGCTATTACTGGTTGGATCAGCTTGCCCCGATGCCTGGTTGATAGTACAGGCAGTGGGGCCGGTTGCTCCGTTGATCTTTTCAGGTGGCGGTACAGGCCCTATAGCAGCAGTGTACGGTAATACCTCAGGGGTAAACGAAATACTGTAATCACCCGTTTTCACCACGCCAAAAAGAAGCCTGATGTTAATGCTGGCACCTGCCGCAAGCGGAGAGCCGGAAAAGATTGTGCTTAACGTCAGTGTTGAATTGAACCCACCTCCTGGTGGTTGGGCAGGTGGTGTTTCCAGCGTGGTTCCCATCACAGGTACACTACAAGGTGATGTTGCAGGTGAACCCGTTGAAGCGCAGGTCGCAGGGTCATTCACCGCATTGATAGTAATATTTGAGGACGTCATTGCCCGGAGATCTGCTTTTGTCACCCCGGCTGGCAGAGTGGTGAGAGAATCGAGTCTTAACCGGATACGCGTAAGTGGCACACCTGTATTATTTGTAAGCCTGTACCTGAACTCTATCGTTCCCAGCGGATTGATACTTCCGGTAGTTGCCAGATCCCGGAATGTATTGGGTTGAGCGAGTGCTGCTGCTGTCTGATCAAGCCTGGTGAGTACAACGGCTGCATTGCGAGAAACAGGGCTGTTCAGGTTTTCAGGACCCGGGGCCCCCAATCGCTGCTGGCTCCCATTTGTCGTTCCGAGGTTGTCCACGAATTCAAAATCACTTAAATTATCGTCTGAATCCCGGGGCACTGCGTTATATGATTTTCTTCTGAGAGCAGATTCTAAATTCAATGCGCTAAGTGCTGTGTAGCCGCTACCTTCTTTATAAAGTGAGTTGGCTTCAGTAGAAGAGCCCACAGCATCTAACCGGTTTGCTAACGTGTAACTGGCGCCACCAGTATTGTTATTGAAAATAGCGATGCCCATGTTGTCAGGAATGTCAGTAGCATAACTTGTATTACCAGCAGCAGCGCCAGTGCCTCCGTAATTAGCCAGGGAATAGGCTGAACTGACAACCAAATAATGTTGTTTGGATCTTATCAATGTGCCATTTGGAATTGATGCCCTGGTAATCCCATCGGAGGTTGCTACTCCATATCCCGTTCCCGAAACCGCTGTAACAAGATGGTCGGATACACCGGGATTATAAATTTCAATGAATTCATCACTACTTCCACCTGGTCCGCTGGTGCGAAATTCACTAATGACAAGTTGTTGTGCATTGATAAAAGATGCAAAACAAATAAAGATTAATGGCAGGAGGCGTAAACTTTTTCTCATAAAAAAAATTTTACTGGTTAATGATCCCGAAAATCGTTGCTGATGTTTCAGGAGCTATTACTATTAATAACTTTTAGCCAACTCAAACTTGTTTAGAAACAGATTGATCAGGAAATGATAAGGATAGTGCAGCGCTTCTTATAGGAGGAGATTAAGTTTTGGAGAAACCGTTTCCTGTTGTCGAATCAGGAGAAGTAATGTAATATCCGTTCTATTGTAGATCCTATTGTACGTGTTACCGAATATAAACAATTTTCAGATAGTAAAAGAACAGCGGTAAAAAATTCTTTCTGAAAGGAAAGATGGGTTTGTTAATCATTTTATTCTGCAAAACCTGTTGAACAAGAGAAGAATTAATCTGAGGCTCTATACATAAGATCAACCTATCAATTTTTAGGTTCTCGCCGTGTCCCGGAAAGACCATTTTGCTGCCACTGTTCAATTTTTGAAAACATCTGCTGTTTTACTTCTTCTCTGGATTGCATATCAATTTTTATCAGCAAAACTATCTGCATCTATATGCAATGGCAGATGGCATTAGCCGGTGGTATACGTTGCATCAAGTGGCGCCTGGACTTTTCCGGATACGCTGCAGGTCCGCACCTACTTGTATGAAACACCTTTTTACTTTACGTATAAGATCGCGTTTAACAAAAACGACGTAACCACCGCCCGAACCAGAAACGTGAACCTCGGTCCTGCAACAGTGACAGAAATGAAAGGAGCGAAGAAATAAAATAGTTGTGTCGGGAAAGTACTACCGGCTGCCAGATTCTTTTATTTGTAAAGGAGAGAGCATTTTTATCTATTCAACACTACAGACAACCGGTAAATCAACCTGAGGCGGAACCTGTCGATAAAAATAAGCTCAGTACTATTTTATGACCTATAATCAAGCCATCTGTATAAAAAATGAATACCAGTTTTTAGTAACGAACCTGGCGGAATCAACCTAATCTCGGAAGTAGTAATAGCTCTTGCTCTGGCAACAAAGACAAACTTGGTAGGATGAGGCGGTGTTTTTCAGTCATTACTTAGTTCATAGGTTCCAATGCGTAGAGACACGCATCGGGGCATCTTTTTTTGCGGACACAAACCAGGGCGGCGGGGCTTTTTATTTTTACGGACACTAACCAATCATCGGATAAAAACCTGGAAATGTATTCCACATTATTTGAAGTCAATGCCTCGTTGAAATTGTCTTCCCAATATTGAAACTCTTTTGTCAACGGGTCATCTTTCATACTTGTTATTTA
>JAKFDZ010000162.1:0-1944 GCA_036675925.1 Flavihumibacter sp. | reverse complement strand
CAATGCCAACCCGCAGGATAAAGATCTGAATACTTATTCGGAAGTTATCCGTCGTCTCGCTGCTACTTATAATTGTACATTGATCGACCTGCGGAAAACTTTTGCTTCGTATGAACAGGCAAATAATAATGATAACAAAGAATCCGGGTTATTAACTACGGACCGGGTACATCTTACTGATGCGGGCAACCAGCTGGTGGCTGATGAAATGATAAACGCATTGTCAATTAAATAAATCCTGGCAAACTCTGAAAATCCCTTTTGATCAGAATAAGTAATATTTATTTATGTCCCGGCTGCATTACTACTATCATCGCCTGTTGCAGTTTACCCAGAGCTTGTCGAAGAGCACTCTTCATCGTTCCGTAATTCTATTCAGCATATTGGCCACATTCTTTGTTTATTCCGGAAATGCCCGTCAACAGAATGATTCCATAAAATTCTTTGCAGCCGATCATCCTTATATCCAATACACGGGTCGTATAGATTTTACCGATCCCAAACTTCCCCGTTTCTGGCAGCCAGGCGTTTATATCTCTACAAAATTTATCGGTTCTTCCTGCGAAATTATTTTAAATGAGGAAGAGTTATGGGGAAAGAACCATAATTATCTTGAAGTCATTGTAGATGGCAAAGCTGCACGCCTGCAAACAAAAGCAAAATGTGATACAATCCGGATAAAAAATTTATCGCCCGGCGAACATAGTTTAGTTATCTGTAAAAACACTGAAGCTAATATAGGTTACCTGGAGCTGGTGGGCATACGGTGTAAACAATTGATAAAACCTGTTGCTAAGCCGGTACGTAAAATTGAATTCATTGGCAACTCCATCACCTGTGGTACAGGAAGTGATCTCTCTGAAATTTCATGCGGCAAAGGAGTATGGCAGGATCAGCATAATGCTTACATGAGTTATGGCGCTGTTACAGCCAGGACATTGAATGCGCAATATCATTTATCCGCGGTCTCTGGTGTTGGCCTTATGCACAGTTGTTGTAATATGGATATTATTATGCCACCCGTGTTTGATAAGATCAGTATGCGTAATGATACGATTGACTGGAACTTCAATAATTACCAGGCTGATGTAGTAACTATCTGTTTAGGACAGAATGATGGCATACAGGATTCAACAGCCTATTGTAATAATTACATTGCTTTTATCAAACAACTGCGGGGCTATTATCCCAAAGCAACTATTGTTTGTTTAACCAGTCCGATGGCCGATGCTTCCTTAGCCATATTTATGAAAAAAACATTAACTGCTATAGTGAGTAAGGTGAATAAGAACGGAGATAAAAAGGTGGCTAAGTATTTTTTCTCAAAGCAATATCATAATGGTTGTGACCACCATCCTGACCTGGCAGAGCATCGTTTAATCGCTAACGAATTAACGGGCTTTATTAAGAAGAAAATGAAATGGTGAATAGTAAAAGTATTGGCTGATATATCAAATCAACAGAACTTAGACAAAAAAATGGCATACACTCCTTCAACAGAAAGATACAGCAAGATGCGCTACAACCGTTGCGGTAAAAGCGGTTTGAAATTACCTGCTGTTTCATTAGGACTTTGGCACAACTTCGGATCAGTAGATGATTTTGAAAATGGACGAAGCATTATCCGCCATGCATTTGATCGCGGGATTACTCATTTTGACCTGGCCAATAATTATGGTCCGGCTCCCGGCACCGCGGAAGAGAATTTTGGAAAGATCATGAAACAGGATTTCACTGGCAATCTTCGTGATGAGTTGATCATTTCTACCAAAGCCGGTTATTATATGTGGCCTGGTCCGTATGGCGAGTGGGGTTCACGAAAGTATTTATTATCCAGCCTGGATCAGAGTCTGAAACGTATGCAACTGGAATATGTAGATGTTTTCTATTCCCATCGTCCTGACCCTGATACACCATTGGAAGAAACAATGATGGCCTTGGATA
>JAKFDZ010000161.1:0-1709 GCA_036675925.1 Flavihumibacter sp. | reverse complement strand
TTTTTTATTTTATCGTTAATAACTCTTCGGGTGTAATAAAATTAATCAAATGTGTGGGTACATTCATTTCTGCAAGTGTAATACTAGTCGGAACTGTGTAGTTGGTATTGGAACAGCCACCGCCCCACCACCAGTTATGAAGAATTCCGTCTTTGTTAGTGTAATTAACACGGTTATTTGTAACGGAAACATTGCTACAGGCTGCCCCGACCTGTGCCCAAATAAACATACCTATATTATTCCATGGTTTTTTCTCTGAAAAAATCTGGTTGCCTCTGACTATAACATTATTTCCACCAGCGACTCCCATACCTTGCTGGCCCGGATTTACCAGTTTGTTGTTCTCTACCAGTATCCAATCACCGCCATTGTCACCGATTGCAATTCCACCGCCTGAAGGGGATGGGCCACCACCTCTGAAAATATTGTCTTTTATTGTAAGCGGGCTTGATGATGTGCCGCCTGACCTATATAAATTGACTACTTCTTCAGGATAAGCTCTTCCATCAAAACATTCACCTCTGTTCCCCTGAACCAGATTACCCGGACCTGTACAGGTATTAAATTGGACATACTGTCCCCTTGGAAACGGACCTTTAGCATTTACAAATTGATTGTTCAAAACCCTTATGCCACCCGTTGTCCGGTTTGCATAAATCATTGTCCGGTTATTGGCAAATAAGCAGTTTTCTATTGTAATGTTGCCGCCGGTTTCAATACTGATTGCCTCTCCCGAAGAAGCTCCAAAATAACAATTGCGAATCGTGATGTTGGAACAACCAAAGAACGTAAGTATATTTCCAGAAAGGTTTGTAAATCGCAGGTTTTCTATAACAAGATTTGACTTATTGATATATGTCTGTGGCGTCCCCTGAGGTAATGAAAAATACTTTATTCCTGTAACGGGGAGTGTTGTTACCGGAGATGATGTTTGGGAGGCATTGGTGCTAAATACGACATCCACCCAGAAATTACTTGCCTGGTTGCTGCTATTGGGAAATGCGGATGCGGTTGAAAATCTAAAAACGCCATTACTTCCGTCTTCTCCGTCTGCCAATGCACGGAGAGGTCCGTTCACCACAGCAGAGGTAAAGTAAGGCCGGCTAACAGAATAATTGCCCGCACTGCTGAAATACGATGCAACATATGTTGTGCCTGTAGTGACGGCGACAGGAGTAGTGAATAATACCTGCTGCCAACCCGAAGCTGTTTCACCAGTGAAGGTAGCCTCAGCGAGTTTTGTTCCGGTCTTGCTCCACAAATGCCCGATATGTGTTCCGGTATTGCCAGCGCTTTTATAAAAACGAAGACCGGTAATATAGCCGGCTTGTGTAACACGGAATTTCACCCCTACTTCAATGGGTTTTCCATCATTGCCAGAGCTTGCAGAAACATTTGTTGACGGGAATATAGTGGAGGTTACCGGAGCAGTCGAAGTGCTAAATACAACATCCACCCAGAAATTACTTGCCTGGTTGCTGCTGTTGGGAAATACGGATGCGGTCGAAAATTTAAAAACGCCATTACTTCCGTCTTCTCCGTCTGCCAATGCACGTAGAGGTCCATTCACCACAGCAGAGGTAAAGTAAGGACGGCTAACAGAATAGAAGCCAGCGCTGCTGAAATATGATGCAACATATGTTGTACCAGTAGTAACGGCGACAGGAGTAGTAAATGAAACCTGTTGCCAACCCGAAGCTGTTTCACTA
>JAKFDZ010000160.1:0-2080 GCA_036675925.1 Flavihumibacter sp. | reverse complement strand
ACGCATGCATTCAGGGGTTCGAATCCCCTACGGGTCACCATATATGGGCGCTTAGCTCAGCTGGGAGAGCACCTGCCTTACAAGCAGGGGGTCGGCGGTTCGATCCCGTCAGCGCCCACCATTTTAAATCAGCCGGCTTAGCTCAATTGGTAGAGCACCTGACTTGTAATCAGGGGGTTGAGGGTTCAAGTCCTTTAGCCGGCACCACATGGAGCTGTGGTGAAGTTGGAGTTCACGCCGGTCTGTCACACCGGAGGTCGCGGGTTCGAGTCCCGTCAGCTCCGCCATTTAAAATACTTATTAAGATGGCTTGGTAGCTCAGTCGGTAGAGCAGAGGACTGAAAATCCTCGTGTCGGCGGTTCGATTCCGTCCCAAGCCACCATTTTTGGAGGGGTAGCGAAGTGGCTAAACGCGGCGGACTGTAAATCCGCTCCCTAAGGGTTCGGCGGTTCGAATCCGTCCCCCTCCACCAGGAAAGTTGGCCCGTAGCCAAGCGGTAAGGCAACGGACTTTGACTCCGTCATGCCCTGGTTCAAATCCAGGCGGGCCAGCCAGTTATTTTTTAAAGAGCCATTAGCTCAGTTGGTAGAGCACCTGACTTTTAATCAGGGTGTCACTGGTTCGAGTCCAGTATGGCTCACCATTTTTCATATAATAATGCGGGTGTGGCGGAACTGGCAGACGCACTAGACTTAGGATCTAGCGCCTATGGCGTGGGGGTTCGACTCCCTTCACCCGCACCACATGCGGACGTAGCTCAGTTGGTAGAGCACAACCTTGCCAAGGTTGGGGTCGCGAGTTCGAGTCTCGTCGTCCGCTCCAAAAAAATACATGGCCATTTTTTTGGCCGGGGTGGCGGAACTGGCAGACGCACAGGACTTAAAATCCTGCGGTAGGTGACTACCGTACCGGTTCGATTCCGGTCCTCGGCACCATTCGCTTTACTTCAAATTTTGAAGTTTATATATTAAGTGCCCGTAGCTCAATCGGATAGAGTGTCTGACTACGAATCAGAAGGTTGGGAGTTCGAGTCTCTCCGGGCACGCCATTTCGGGAAGTAGCGCAGCTTGGTAGCGCATCTGGTTTGGGACCAGAGGGTCGCAGGTTCGAATCCTGTCTTCCCGACCATAAAATAATGCGGGTGTAGTTCAATGGTAGAACTCCAGCCTTCCAAGCTGGTCGCGTGGGTTCGATTCCCATCACCCGCTCCAAAAAAATAAGGGCCCATAGCTCAGCTGGTTAGAGCGCACGCCTGATAAGCGTGAGGTCGGTGGTTCGAGTCCACTTGGGCCCACCATACATATAAAATTAAACCTTATTCGTAAAGAATAAGGTTTTTTGCTTATTACGTAGAGACAAGCAATGTTCTATTCTAATCCCCCCCTCTCTTTCATAGTTACTAAGTAACCGAGTAACTCAGTTACTGAGTTACTGGAGTTATAATTCAAAAAGGAGGGAATTTTTAATGCAAGAAGAAAGAAAAAGAGTTCGTTCTGAACGTTCTGATAAAAAAATTAGAGTTAATTCGTATTTTAATAAATCAGTGCATGAAAAATTAGATCGCTTAGCTTTAGCTTGTGGTGTGACTAAAACCGGCCTCGCTGCTTATTTGGTTGAATTATGCTTACATAACGAAAATATCGTTAATTTTGTACAAGATAAACATAAAGAATCCTCAAGATTTCGAGTGATTCCATCGAAACTTGATGGTGAATTAAAATTTATCTTTGTCGAAAAGAAAGCAAATTATCAACATATCTAGACAAAAACATAACTAACACTATATAGTGTTAGTTATTTATTTTTTACTAAATACTTTTTGGAAATAAATCCTATTGCTACAGTTGCACTTATCGTGATATATTAACGATCGTTGTTCAAAACAAAGAAAAATGTTAAATGATTTGGAAAAAAATACTTGTTGAAGTCATTTAAATGATATGTTATATTATTATATGTCGCTTCGGCGGCGAGCAAATGAATGTTCTTTGAAAACTGAACAGAATCATGTCCAATGTCAAAGTCAATTAACATTGACAAAAACGTCAGTATGACGAATGAGCACAGCAAACTTTTATT
>JAKFDZ010000159.1:0-1829 GCA_036675925.1 Flavihumibacter sp. | reverse complement strand
GCATGACCTTGTGAGCCATATCCGATTACTGCGATTTTCTTTCCTTGTAAAACTGCCTCTTGAATATCTCCGTTATATAGTACCTTTGCCATTATTAATCATCCTTCCAAAATGTTTATTTTATTTGAGAGTAGGTAGTTAACTCGTTAACTTGTGGCTGATGTCCGCGTAAGAAGGCGGTCAATCCTGTTCTAGCAATCTCTTTAATTCCATAGGGGCGAAGCAGGTCAATCAATGCATCAATTTTGTCTGGGCGCCCAGTAATCTGAATCGTTAAGCTATCTTTACTTACATCAATAACCAAGGCGCGGAATGGGTCAATAATCCCGTTAATTTCACTTCGAAGCTGTGAGCTGCCGGCTACTTTTATAAGAGCCAGTTCACGGGCAACAATTGCTTTATCTGTAATATCTGAAACCTTTAAAACATCAATCTGCTTGTTTAGTTGTTTGGTAACTTGTTCAAGGCGCTGCTCATCTTCGACTTCAACCACCAAGGTCATTTTTGAAATGCCTTCGGTTTCTGTTGGACCGACGGAAATACTTGAAATGTTAAATTGTCTTCTTTGCAATAAACCAGTGACTCGATTTAAGACACCACTTCGGTCCTGAACAGTTAAAGATATAATCCGCTTCATGATGGTTTCACCCCAATCATTTCATGTATCCCTTTGCCAGGAGCGATCATCGGGAAGACTTTTTCCTGTTGCAATACTCGGCAATCCATTAAAACAGGACCGTCATAAGCAAATACTTCAGGTAGCTTTGTGATCAATTCTTCTTGGCTTTCAATCTTTAACCCTCTGATATGATAGGCCTCAGCAAGCTTCACAAAATCTGGCTGCGTATCAAGGATAGATTCAGAAATCCGGTTGCCATGTAACAATTCCTGCCATTGTCGAACCATACCCAGGGCACCGTTATTGACAATGATAATCTTGACTGGAAGGTTCTGTTCATAGATTACGGATAACTCTTGTAAGGTCATCTGGAATCCAGCGTCACCAACAATGGCTACTACTGTACTTCCTGGAGAAGCCATTTGTGCTCCAATGGCAGCAGGGAAGCCAAAGCCCATAGTTCCAAGTCCACCGGATGTAACCCAGCGATGTGGTTTTTCAAAATTGTAATACTGAGCTGCCCACATTTGGTGCTGCCCAACATCCGTCGTAACAACGGCATCCCCATTTGTTACTTTATGAATGGCTTCAATCAGCCATTGAGGAGACATCCCGTTTGGATTGTGTTTATACCATAATGGGAATTCCTCTTTATACTTATTAAGTGTTTCTAACCATCCTTCAGTATCGGGTGATTCCGTTGGCTGATTAATTAATTCAACCAAAGCTTCCTTTGAATCAGAAACAATCGGAATATTTGTTGGAACATTTTTACCAATTTCAGCAGGATCAATATCAATATGAGCCACCTTGGCATTTGGAGCGAAGTGCTTTAAATTCCCCGTAAGCCGGTCATCAAAGCGGGCACCGATATTAATTAGTAAATCAGCTTCGTACATTGCCATGTTAGCACTATAGGTTCCATGCATGCCGCCCATCCCAAGAGAGAGAGGATTGTTTGCTGGTATAGTACCAAGGCCAAGAAGAGTGGTTACAACTGGAATCTTGTGCTTTTCAGCAAAAGCGGTTAACTCTTCAGAAGCTTTACCGTGAAGAATACCTGCACCAGCAAGAATAACGGGCTTCATAGACTTTGTAATCGCATCTGCAAGTTTTTTAATCTGCAGTGGATTTGGCTTTGTTGTTGGCTGATAACCCGGAAGGTGAACACTTACTTCTTCAGGTATCTGAGTTAATTCTCCTGCAGAGA
>JAKFDZ010000158.1:0-1520 GCA_036675925.1 Flavihumibacter sp. | reverse complement strand
AGATTTGCTCCCAGTGCTTTGGCGACCGCACTTGCTGCAACGTCGCCGTTTATATTATAACGCTGTCCATCTGCACCAATCCCGATTGGTGAAACAACAGGTATATGTCCTTGGTTTACGATACCTTCGATAACTGAAGTATTCACTTCAACGACTTCTCCTACAAAACCTAAACTTTCATCTGAAGTCGGAATGGCTTTTAATAAACTCCCATCCACCCCGCTGACACCGAATGAACTTCCGCCTGTTTCAATGATGTTCCGTACAACTTGTTTATTCACAGTTCCGCTTAACACCATTTCTACTATATCCAACACTTCATTATTGGTTACTCTTAGTCCATTTACAAAGGAGGTTTCAACGTTTAAGTTTTTTAATAATTTATTGATAAGTGGACCGCCGCCATGAACAATAATCGGAGTCCATTTCCCTATTTGATGAAGCGAAATCACATCTTCATAAAAGGACCTTGGGAGATTTTCTAACACACTTCCGCCGCACTTAATGACTATATAGTTCATCATAGACCCTCCCACTAGGTGCGGTAGGAAGCATTGATTTTCACATAATCATACGTTAAATCGCAGCCCCACGCCGTTGCACTTTCATCACCTTGATTTAGTTCAACAAGAATTTTAACGGTTTCTAGTTCTAAGTACTCTTTTACTTCTTCTTCTACAAATGAACAAGGCAAGCCATTTTCAAATACCTTGTAAGGGCCAATTGCCACTTTCAATGCATTAGGCTCAACCGGTATTCCTGAATATCCTATGGCTGTAACAATTCTTCCCCAGTTCGGGTCAGTGCCGTAAATAGCTGTTTTTACAAGGTTAGAAGAGATAATTGATTTCCCTACAGCTCTTGCTGCTTCATGGCTGTATGCACCGTTTACCTGAACTTCAACGAGCTTAGTTGCTCCTTCACCATCTCTTGCAATTTTTTTCGCAAGCTCTTCACTTACGAGCTTTAAGCCTGCTTTGAATAAATCCCAATCTGGGTGATCTTTTGTTAGCTGGTCATTCCCTGCTAACCCGTTTGCCATGACTAAAACCATGTCATTCGTACTTGTATCTCCATCAACCGTAATCATGTTGAAGGTCTGATTTGTTATTTCTTTAAGGGCAGAAAGCAAATCCTCATGCGCTATATTGGCGTCTGATGTGACGAAACCGAGCATGGTTGCCATATTTGGGTGAATCATCCCAGATCCTTTAGCCGCACCGCCAATGCTGACTGTCTTTCCGTCTATTTTCATTTGGACAGCAACCTGCTTAATACACGTGTCAGTTGTTAATATTGCATTCTTGAAATTTTCTTCTGTTGCATATTTTGTCTGAAGAATTTGATTTATCCCTGTATTTACTTTATCCATCGGTAATAGTTCACCAATAACTCCGGTTGAAGTAACTGCAACAAGGTGTTCCTCGATGCCTAACTCGTTGGCAAATCCTTTTTGCATTTCAAAAGCGTCTAACAATCCCTGTTCCCCTGTGCAGGCGTTGGCATTACCGGAATTGACG
>JAKFDZ010000157.1:0-1684 GCA_036675925.1 Flavihumibacter sp. | reverse complement strand
TCATCTTCAAGGCCCGGTACAAGGCCCGCCAATTTGCAAGGTATCTGGAATGATTTGCTAACACCGCCCTGGGGCAGTAAGTACACAACTAATATCAATGCGGAGATGAATTACTGGCCTGCTGAATTACTGAACCTTTCACCACTGCATGAGCCGTTGTTCAAAATGACAGAGGAGTTAGCAGAGTCCGGAAAAGAGACTGCCAAAAAATATTATAATGCACCCGGCTGGGTATTGCATCATAATACTGACCTGTGGAGAGGCACAGCACCGATCAATGCTGCCAATCATGGTATCTGGGTCACAGGTGGTGCATGGCTTTGTCATCATTTATGGGAACGTTATCTATTTACGCAGGATAAAATCTTTTTAAAGAACAAAGCATATCCTATTATGAAATCAGCCGCTTTGTTCTTCAACTCATTCTTGACAAAAGATCCGAAGACGGGCTGGCTGATCAGCACGCCTTCCAATTCTCCCGAGCAAGGCGGATTGGTTGCAGGGCCAACGATGGATCACCATATCATCAGGGATCTTTTTAAAAATGTGATTGCGGCAAGTGAAATATTAAATAGTGATAAAACATTAAGAGATCAATTAAAAGAAAAATATAAACAGGTTGCCCCGAATCAAATTGGAAAGTACGGCCAGTTACAGGAATGGCTGGAAGATAAAGATGATACAACTAATAAACACCGGCATGTATCGCATCTGTGGGGGCAATATCCCGGCAATGAAATTAACTGGGATGAAACACCGGAGTTGATGAAAGCGGCAAGACAATCTTTATTATATCGCGGCGATGCCGCCACCGGGTGGAGTCTTGGATGGAAAATAAATTTCTGGGCGAGATTTAAGGATGGTAATCATGCATTCAAAATGATACAGATGCTGATGAGCCCTGCAACAAGAGGAGCCGGCAGTTATCCGAATTTATTTGATGCGCATCCGCCATTCCAGATTGACGGCAATTTTGGCGGTGCTGCCGGAATAGGAGAGATGCTGGTGCAAAGTCATACAAAGTATATTGATATTTTGCCTGCATTGCCGGATGCTTTGGCAAACGGTGAAGTGAAAGGCATTTGTGCAAGAGGTGGATTTGTATTGAATATTAAATGGAAGGATGGAAAACTTCAACAATTAAATGTGTTGTCAAAAACCGGAAATGATCTACAGTTACGCTACAACGGCAAAGTAATAAAAATTAAAACAGCCCCAAACGGCATTTATAAATTTGATGCATCGCTTAATAAGTTATAAAAAGGCGGCATCCCCCGGCCTCATCTCCGACGTTGCAGTCGGAGTCAGATATTTATCGTCTGACCCTCTTATCCCTTCTCCCGTCATTGCGACTGCGAGCAAGCGAAGCAGGAAGCAAGAGAAGGGACGGTGCTGTATTGCAAATCCCCGTCCGACCATGTCATCCCTGTCCGTACCGGCACGGGCGGGCGGGCGGGCAAACTTCATAACTACCACATTAGCATTATATCTCTATTCAACATTTTCGAAGAAACTGAAATCAATCAATGTCTCCGAAAAGCCGGGGCTTTGTGCTGGGAACAAAGTTCGGGAAGGTGGGCTTCTACCCACCGCTTTCGAAAAAACTGAAATCAATCAACGTCTCCGAAAAGCAAGGGCTGTGCTCCAGCAAGCCCCCTTTAGGGGGTTTGGGGGTTTTCTCTTT
>JAKFDZ010000156.1:0-1601 GCA_036675925.1 Flavihumibacter sp. | reverse complement strand
GCCTGGAAGGCTGCATCAAGAGCGGCCTGGTCTGCATAGTCACAAGCATTTACTGTGGTCGCAACCGGAACTGTTATCACTACAGGTGTTGCCGGTGTTACGGTAAACGTCGCTGTTGCTGTTACATCGGCCTCACAAGGACTTGTTGCTGTCCACGTAACCGTTGCTGTTCCGCCGCATGCTAACGGAGCACCTGTACTATTATTGGTAACATTTAAAGTACATCCGCCGCTGCTTGTTACCTCGGCCAGCCAGGTTGCATAGGCTGCATCGATCTCTGCCTGTGTCTGACAGCTTGTTGCTATAAAGTTGGCCGGAGCAGTTAATACCACTGGCGGTGTTGTTATATCAAATGTCTCCTCACATGTACTTGTACATCCATTCGCATCAGTAATAGTAAGGGTCAGCGTATAACTTCCACAACTATTATTGGCAAGCACTGAAACCGTTTGCCCATCTGTTGCACCAGCTATAGTTGCATTTCCAGTAATTGACCAACTATATGTCGTCATTCCCGTTGGTGCACTATAAGAGTTTGTGGAGCCTGGGCAAACATTATCAGGACCGTCAATAGAGCATACAGGCAGCGGGTTCACTATAATTTGAATTATAACCGGTTCTCCCACACAGCCATCAGCATTGGTTTCTACTACCGTCATGGTATAGGTGCCGGGAGTTGTCCAGGTTACCGAAATTAAATTTGGAGTGACTCCCGGAGTCATGGTATAGCCAGTAGCGGGAGTAATGGTCCACTCATAGGTAGAACCCGGATTTAAGGTTACGCCATACTCCTTCGTTTCATTTACACATACCGTATCATTACCAGTAAATTGATATGGCCCCGTCTGTGCCATAACGTTGGTGGCACATACTGCAAGCAGCAGCATGAGCCCCCATTTTATAAGCAGTTTAGCTGGTTTCATGTTCGGTAATTTTTTGTTATCAGTTAGTTTGGGTGGAGTGGTGGTTTCTACATTCATCTTGTTTAAAACAAGATTATCCGGTTCATGAAAAAAGATACCGGACAAGTAATCCTTTACCCGGTTAAAGGAGAGTACCAGCAACCGAAGCCATTGCAACAGGCTCAACCAAAAATACCCGGCTTGTTTACCGGTATTTTTTGGTTTGTATTGATTGCTGAATTTTTTCATGATCTCTTTTATATAATTAGTTGTGGGTGATTATTGGTGTTGGTTTTGGATTAATAGTTACCTGTGTTGTACAAGTAGAATCGTTGCCACATGCATCCGTGACTGTCCATGTTATTGTTGAAACGCCAAGATTAAATAGTCCACTTGCGTCCGTTCCTGTACCACTTCGTGTAGTTGCTCCGGTGATAACATAAGTAATAGTTAAAGTGCCATTGCAATTATCCGTTGCGGTTAATGGAGGTATAGTGTAATCATTGTCAGTTTCCACACAGAACTCCTGGGGTTCAGGACAAGTGATGACCGGAGCTTCCGTATCCCCACCCGTGAACACTACATTTACAGTAATGGGATTGCATCCATCAGTTACGGTATAGGTAAAGGTTCTTGTCCAGTTGCAGGAACCCGTAGTAGTGGTATTTGTCAAAACGGCTGTTACCGTATTACAATTAT
>JAKFDZ010000155.1:0-1517 GCA_036675925.1 Flavihumibacter sp. | reverse complement strand
AACGCACAGACCCTTGCTTTTCGAATACTTCTATTGCTTCTTTATTTCTATTGTTAGTCAGCTTCAAAATCAGTAACGTATATTCAATAATCCGGTTCTGTGTGGCTGCAAGTCTTCCGCCGCCGCGGAAGACTTAGAGGGTCTTAAATAACTTCTCCAATTGCTCCTGTTTAAACTCTAAATAAGTGGGACTGCCATCCGGTGTTGTATTCGGTTGTTCGCTTGCAAAAAGATCTTGCACGAGGTTTTTCATTTCTCTTTCGGTTAATCTTACGCCGGTTCTGATAGCTTGTTGCCTGGCTAAGGAACGGATCAATTTTTCCCGCTTTGAAAATTTCATATCCGGATTGAAATGTTTGTATTGTTCTATCAGCAGGTCAATGACATGTTTTTCATTACCAGCATCCAGATCGGCAGGTGTGCCTTGTATCACAAATGTGTTTTTACCAAAAGGTTCTATCATATAACCTAATTCCTGCAGGTCATTCATCAGCTCTTCCAATATCATGGCATCAGCAGGAGCCAGTTCAATAGTTGACGGAAACATGCTGCGTTGTGTGGCGATAGGTTTACCATGTGCGGCGGCCTTCAACCGGTCATACAATACTCTTTCATGCGCAGCCTGTTGATGGATCAGAATAAACCCTTTTGCAGAAGGAGTGATGATATAGGTGTTGAGGAGTTGCGTTAGATCGCTGAAGTCTGAGGTCTGAGGTCCGAAGTCTGAAAATACTCTGCTTGTTGAAAATTCTTCTTTTGACTCTTGACTTCTGACTTCTGACCCGATAGCTATCGGGTTCTGACTTCCTGTCTCCGACCTCTGGCTTCCATCCTCATAAAACTCTCTCCAATGCTTCAACTCACTCTTCTTTCCCGGTTCTATAAAATGTGCCTGGTTTTTTTGCGTAAATCCCTTGAAAAGTGAAGAGGAACTTGCCGCTGATTTTTTTTCTTTGGTAAAAGGTTGTTGAATGGAAGAGAGTTGCTGAATAGATGCATCGAGATCAAAATCCAAAGTAGGTGTTACACTAAATTGTGCCAATGCATGTTTGATTCCTGCCTGTACAAAAGCGTAGACGATCTTTTCATCTTCAAATTTTATTTCCTGTTTGGTAGGATGCACATTTACATCCACTACTGCAGGATCGAGATCAATAAACAATACATACATCGGGAAACTATCCGTAGCGATCATTTCCTGATAAGCATTCATTACTGCGTGATTCAGGTAAGCGCTTTTGATAAACCGATTATTGATAAAGAAATACTGATCACCCCTTGTTTTCTTGGCGGTTTCCGGTTTACCTACAAAACCATAAATATTCATGTAATCCGTTTCTTCTTTAACGGTTACCAATTTGGTGTTGTAGTTATTTCCCAATAATTGTATAATGCGTTGTTTCAAGCTTCCCGCTTCCAGGTGAAAAACCTGCTGGCCGTTGCTGGTGAGTGAAAAGAAAATATGCGGAAAGGATAAAGCGACCCGTGTAAATTCATCAACAATATGCCGCATTTCG
>JAKFDZ010000154.1:0-2156 GCA_036675925.1 Flavihumibacter sp. | reverse complement strand
GAAGTATCACGAACTTCTCGTGCTTTTTCACCAAAGATAGCGTGTAGTAATCTTTCTTCTGCAGTAAGTTCCGTAACTCCTTTTGGTGTTACTTTACCTACTAGCAAGTCACCGTCTTTTACTTCAGCACCAGTACGGATAATTCCACGCTCATCCAAATTACGAAGGGCGTCTTCCCCTACATTCGGAATGTCACGGGTAATCTCTTCTGGTCCAAGTTTTGTATCACGTGATTCTGACTCATATTCTTCAATATGAATAGAAGTATATACATCATCTTTTACAAGACGTTCACTCATAATGATCGCATCTTCATAGTTGTAACCGTCCCAGTTAACGAAGCCAACTAAAACGTTACGACCTAGAGCTAGTTCACCCAGTTCCATTGAAGGACCATCCGCTAGAATCTCCCCTTTTGTTACGTGGTTACCCACCGCAACAATCGGGCGTTGATTATAACAGGTTCCTTGATTAGAACGAATGAATTTCAACATTTTATATTTATCAAGGTCACCTTTCACTTCTTGACCATCGACTGTATTAATTCGACGCACCCAAACCTCACGTGCCTCAACATGCTCAACAATACCTTCGTGCTTACAGATGACTGCTGCTCCCGAGTCTTTACCAGAAACATATTCCATTCCTGTTCCAACTCTTGGTGCTTCCGGCTGCAGGAGCGGCACGGCTTGACGCTGCATGTTTGCTCCCATCAATGCACGGTTAGAGTCATCATTTTCTAAGAACGGAATACAAGCTGTTGCCGCAGAAACTACCTGTTTAGGAGATACATCCATATAGTCGATACGGTCACGTTTTACTACCGTGTTTTCACCACGGAAACGAGCAACAATATCTTCATCAATAAATGTACCGTCATCGCTAAGGCGAGAATTCGCCTGTGCTACAACATAATTATCCTCTTCATCTGCTGTTAAGTAATCGATTCGGCTTGTAACCTTTCCAGTATCAGGATCAATCCGGCGATATGGAGTTTCAATAAAGCCAAAACGGTTTACTTTTGCAAAGGATGAAAGTGAGTTAATCAAACCAATGTTTGGTCCCTCTGGCGTTTCAATCGGACACATACGGCCATAGTGGGAATAGTGAACGTCACGCACTTCAAATCCAGCACGTTCACGAGTTAATCCACCAGGTCCTAACGCAGATAAACGGCGCTTATGTGTCAATTCTGCAAGTGGATTTGTTTGATCCATAAATTGCGATAATTGGGAGCTTCCAAAGAACTCTTTTATCGAAGCAATTACAGGACGGATGTTGATTAACTGCTGCGGTGTGATCGTAGCAGTATCTTGAATGGACATTCTCTCACGAACCACACGTTCCATACGTGACAAACCGATTCGGAACTGATTTTGAAGCAATTCGCCAACAGAACGCAGACGTCTGTTTCCTAAATGATCAATGTCATCTGTATCGCCGACACCGTGTAATAAGTTAAAGAAATAACTGATAGATGAAATGATATCAGCAGGTGTAATGTTTTTAATTGGCTCTGCAACATAAGCATTGCCTAGAACATTAATAACCTTTTCACCATCATCATTTGGTGCATAAATTTTTATTCCTTGAAGAATGATTTCTTCCTGTACTACACCACCAGCTGGATTAAAGCCTTTGAAATTAATATCCTTTTCCAAAGCAGGGATAATTCGATCTAGATTTCTTCGATCTAAAAGTGTCCCTTTTTCTGCAATAATTTCACCTGTTTCAGGATCGACAAGTGATTCAGCCAAACGCTGATTAAATAAGCGATTTTTAATATGGAGTTTCTTATTAATTTTATAACGACCTACATTTGCAAGGTCATATCTCTTTGGATCAAAGAATCTTGAAACCAATAAACTCTTTGCGTTTTCAACGGTAGGAGGTTCACCTGGACGCAGGCGCTCATAAATTTCTAAAAGCGCTTTTTCTACTCCCTCAGTGTTGTCCTTTTCAAGAGTATTTCGAATGTACTCATTATCTCCAATCAATTCAATGATTTCTTGATCAGAGCCGAAGCCAAGTGCACGCAAAAGAACCGTAACGGGCAGTTTCCGAGTACGATCTATTCTGACATATACGACATCTTTGGCGTCTGTTTCATATTCAAGCCAAGCGCCGCGGTTCGGAATTACTGTAGCTGTAAAACC
>JAKFDZ010000153.1:0-1845 GCA_036675925.1 Flavihumibacter sp. | reverse complement strand
ATATCTTGCACCTGCAACACTGTAACCGATCAATGAAGTAGCGTTTACTCCCAGTAATGGAGAAACGGTAACATTAAGATCCCAAAAAGCAGCCACATTATAAAGTCCGTTTGCTGTACCGAGGAATATATACGCTGCACCACCCGCACCATTGGCGCCTAATAATGGCACGTTTGTAGACATAGGCTCACCAACAATAATATCATTGATACCATCACAATTCACATCAAGCATATTGTCCATGCTGGATCCGAACAATACGGAGAGGTTGATCGTTTGACCGGCCAATATGCTTAAAATAGAATTGGCACGTGGTGAAGCAATAACCTGGGCCGATGTAACAGGACTGGTAAAACCTGCTGTTTTCTTTTTGAAAACATGCACCTGGCCTGCTTTCACCTGCAATCCGCCCAACACATTGCTCAATACACCACCTGCAGGAGCGCCTACCAGAATATTGCCATTTCTTATACCTGTTATAGTAGTTACACCTCTTACTTCATAACCAAATAAATTAGCCGCATTGCTTAACAAGCCTGTTGACTGTGCCTGTAATCTTGCAAGTGGAGCTGTATTGACACCAGATGCAGCACCAGTTCCTTTAAATACATAAGCCGATCCGCCAAGTATCTGACCTGACAAAAGACCCGATACAATTCCGTTAAGGCTTATACCTGAAGTCATGCTTCCCAGGTTTACACCAGCGGGTGCGCCTACAACCACATCGCTGATGCCATCACTATCGTAAGCCCCGGCACCGTCTACGCTAAAACCAAACAGTAAACCTTCAACTTGTCCATTTAACACGTCAGAAAGCAGCGGTCCGGCAACACCCCACAAAAGACCTCCTAAAATAGGAACAGCTTCAACAATCGACTCCACTTCTCCATAAAGTCCCAGTAAACTACCGGTAGGTGGTTCCAGTGAGCGAACTGTAGTAAATGTATTAGCCGCGTTGCTCAGGAATACAAAAGCGCCACCTGTTTTTACCGCGCTTATTCCACTTACTCTTGCATAAGCAGGTGCGCCTACGATGATCTCGCCTTTGCCATCCGCATTCATATCGTTCGTTACATCCAACGAAAAGCCAAACAATGGATTGATACCAATTGTTTCGGAAGAGAGGAGGGGAGCATTAAGACTAAGACTCAATAAATGAGTGGGATTGGTGCCTGTTAAAGTGCCACCCTCGTACAAATATAATTTTCCTACCGTTGCAGTCGTGGGACCACCACCGAGGTCCACATCGGCCCTGTCAAGCGGTGCGCCAATAATAATATCGTTGATACCGTCGCCTGTTACATCTCCGCCTGCAACACTAAAACCAAATAAGGCGCCAGCCACAGCTGTTGTTGGTTGAAGAACTTTGCTGGGTGTTGCCGGTAAACCTGTAGGTGAACCAAGATAAATAAATACGGCCCCTACACCGAGCAGGTGTCCTGTACCGGTAATAACATCCGCCATGCCGGGAGCGCTTACGGCTACATCATCATAACCGTCTCCGTTTATATCACCCAGGCCCGCTACTGTATAGCCATACAAGGCTTGCACCTGCAGGTTGGTGAGCAGGCCTGGCAATATGCCGTCTGCGGATGTTGTCCACTCCGGAGTTTTATTGAGAGGATCAATCGTAATAGGATAAACGGCCTGCTGATCATCTACTACAATACTAAGCAGGTTTGTGTCCTCATCCAGTTGCATGCTGGCTTGTAATATATTATCAGCAGCATCCCACACTTTCAGGTCCTCATACATAAGTTTAACATCCTTATCGTTTCCACCCGTATGAAATAATAAGGCAGTGCCGTTCATTTCTTTTGCTATAAGAGAAGATTTTATTTGCAT
>JAKFDZ010000152.1:0-4001 GCA_036675925.1 Flavihumibacter sp. | reverse complement strand
GCAAGATCCCACCAGTCGGTATTGTTATTGATGGCAGCCGGATCAGGAGTATAGAAAGTTTGCTGGTAATCATAGAGCTGTTGTGAATTCATCAATTTGAAATTACCTGTTGTGGCCTGGGCAACACCTATGGTAGAATTCAACTCGATTTTTGTTTTACCAGCTTTTCCGGATTTGGTGGTAATGATGATCACACCATTGGCAGCTCTTGAACCATACAGACCAGTTGCGGCAGCGTCTCTCAAAACAGTAACTGATTCAACATCGGTTGGATTATAGGTACCGCCGATATTTCCATCCACAACATAAAGCGGACTGGTACTTGCATTAATTGTTCCTGCACCGCGAATCACCACACTCGATCCTGATGTGGGATCTCCGGAAGCAGAGGATACCACCACACCAGGGGCCTTACCCTGCAATAAAGAATTCAGGTTGCTGGAAGTTACATCCGTCAGCTTTTCTGCCGACACCACCGATACTGCACTGGATAACTGCGATTTTTTCTTGGTGGAATAACCGACCACTGCTATTTCCTGCAATTCAGCAGCTTCTGTATCCAGTTGAATAGCAAGCGTGCTACCTCCCTTTGCTTCAACTGTTTGGCTGGCATAACCAATACCTGTCAGTACCAGGATGGCTTTCTCCAGCACTGAAATACTGAAGCCACCCTTATCATCAGTAACAACAACATTGGAAGTACCCTTCTCCGTAACGGAGATGCCGGGTAATGAATTTCCGGACTTATCCCGGACGGTTCCCTTAACAGGAACTTTTTGCGCAACAGCCGTTATAGCCATTGCAAGGAATACAATTAATAGCAATAAATTTCTCATACACGTTTGGTTTTTACAATTGATGTTTATCAATCATCTTCCAAACGAATATGAACAGTTTTGCCGAATAAGATTAACGTGCCTGGAGCTGTAACTACCCCGATTAAAAAATGCAAACGTTTGATTTAGACAGGCAATCGTTTGCGCAAAATTTAATATACTAATAACATGTCTGACATATTACCATGTTTAGAACAGATGAGATCTCTGAATCAGTGATTCTGATAATTGAAACAGTAATCGGTATCAGTAGCGATTCGATAAAAGGTGGGAACTTCAGGCAGCAACATTTTTGAATTAAACAATAACTAACAATCACCTATATGTTCAAAACATTTTTCCGGAAACTGTTCCTGGTTCTTGTTTTGCTTCTAACTGAGCATTCGATGAGCGCGCAAACCAATAGTCAATCCTTAAATGCGCGTGAGAGAAATATGTCGGGAATTGCCGCATTAACTGCAGTTGGCAACATGGAGAAATTGAAGCTGGAATTGAATGCTGCACTTGGTGCCGGTGTTACCATCAATGAGATCAAAGAAACGCTTGTACATCTCTATGCTTATTGTGGCTTTCCCCGCAGCCTGAATAGTATAATTAATTTTATGAGTGTGCTGGAGGAGAGAAAAGCAAAAGGGATCAAGGATATAATGGGAAAAGATTCATCACCTATTAAAGATACCGTCGCGAAATATGAGCGGGGAAAGCGAACCCTGCAAGCATTAACCGGCCGTGAGGAAAAAGATCCGAAAACCGGATTTAATGGTTTCTCACCTGTGATCGATACATTCCTGAAAGAACATTTATTTGCTGATATTTTTAGTCGGGATCTGCTCAGCCACAGGCAGCGGGAACTAATTACCATTTCTGTATTATCGGCTATGAGTGGCGTGGAATCTCAATTACAATCACATCTGTCTATTGGCTTGAACCTTGGAATGACCGAAGGCCAGTTAAAAGAAATATTCGATCTGACAGAGATGCATATTGGAAAAGATCGGGCAGAATCAGCCAGAGCAACACTGATGAAAATAACATCACCGCAGGCTAATGAAGTAACTCATAACGGTAATGTAACACCGCAGAAAGTAAGGCTTGCCAAAGTTGTGGTTGATGCAGCCCAGTTGGAAAATTATAAAGCGCTTTTAAAAGAAGAGATCGAAGCTTCCATCCAAAAAGAGCCGGGTGTATTGACTTTATATGCTGTGTTTGAAAAAGAAAGACCAACCCACCTCACCATACTGGAAATTTACGCTTCAGAAGAAGCCTACCAGTTGCACCTTAAAACACCTCATTTTTTGAAGTATAAGAATGGAACTGCCAATATGGTGAAGGGATTGGAGTTGGTAGAAACAGATCCTCTTATCCCAACTCTTAAGATCAAATGACCATTCTGCTTATCAATAAAAAAAGGGTTGCAGATTTGTAACCCTTTTTCTGTTTTGGTCTTCCGCTATTTGTTAGTTTGTTGTGCGGCAGTACCCGTGTAGCGCTCACCCACAATTTTTATCTTAGATAAATCTGCTGTCAGCTTTTGCAGTTCTTCCGGCGTGAACGTATAATTGGCAGACCACATATTTTCCAGCAGGTGAGCCAGCTTGGTAGTTCCTGGTATGGGAACGATAAATGGCTTCTGTGCCATCAACCAGGCCAACGCTACCTGTGCAACTGTTAGTCCGCGGTGATCACCAAACTCTTTAAGAATTTCAATGATGGGCCAGTTGGCGATGAGGGCGTTTTCCATATCTGCAATTTTTTTAAGTTGATGAACTATGGTGGCATCATATGAACGATGCTATTACAAATTTCAGCTTTACGTGCAACCTAAGGCTTATATGGATTACCGCATTCCTTACCATTATTACCGATTGCAGGTGGTTTATGATTTACCCTGTAAAAGAACCAGTAATTTTAAAGAAGCAAAAACAGAGGTCATGGAAGAAATCATACAACTGGATAGCATAGCGACGTATAATCAATTACGCGGGGTAAAAACATTGCATCCACTTATTAGTGTATTAGATCTGTCGAAGGCCGATCCTATGCCGGCCAGGACCTTTCATTTCAGTATGTATGCCGTGTACTTGAAGGAATTGAAATGCGGTGAACTGAAATATGGCCGAAGCAATTATGATTTCCAGGAAGGAACATTGGTGTTCATTGCACCCGGACAAGTACTGGGTGTTCAACCCAATGTAAGCAGTTTCGAACCAAAAGGTTGGGCCTTAATATTTCACCCCGATCTGATCAAAGGCACTCCGTTGGGTAAACATATGCATGATTATTCTTTCTTCTCTTATGATGTGAATGAGGCTTTGCATCTGTCAGAAAAAGAGCGGCAGATTGTGCTGGATTGTTTTGCGAAGATCCAGTATGAGATCGAGCAGTCGATAGATAAGCATAGCAAAACCCTGATCGCCTCCAATATTGAACTGTTCCTGAATTATTGTACAAGGTTCTATGACCGCCAGTTCATAACAAGGGATAACAGTATCAAAGGCATATTGGAAAAGTTTGAAGAATTATTGAATAATTATTTCAGTTCTGACAAACCACAGAACCTGGGCCTTCCGTCAGTTGCGTATTGTGCTGAGGCGCTTCATTTATCAGCAAACTATTTTGGCGATCTCATTAAGAAGGAGACAGGGAAATCGGCGCAGGAATATATACAGGCGAAACTTATTGATGTTGCGAAAGAACGCATTTATGATAAGGAGAAATCCATCAGTGAAGTGGCATATGATCTCGGCTTTAAATACCCCCAGCATTTCACGCGACTCTTCAAACAAAAGGTGGGTGTATCTCCCAATGAGTACAGGCATTTGAATTAAGTAGCTATTTTATAATCGTAGTGTTCATGTGTTGAGGTGACTATTTTATTTTCCTACCTGCTGTTGCAAATGCTTCGGGTATCTTTCTCCCTGGATGGTAATTTTTGAGGAGGTTGTTTCGATCTGCTCCAGGTCGGCCGGTGTCAACTCAACAGAAACGGCTCCAATGTTCTCCTGCAGGCGATGCAGTTTCGTGGTACCGGGAATGGGAACGATCCATGGTTTTTGAGCCAGCAGCCATGCAAGGGCAATTTGCGCGGGTGTGGCTTTTTTCTTTACGGCGATAGCTTTTACCATGTCAACCATTGCCTGGTTTGCCTTCCTGTTTTCTTCCGAA
>JAKFDZ010000151.1:0-1737 GCA_036675925.1 Flavihumibacter sp. | reverse complement strand
AATGACAGGAATATAGATGATATGATAAAATAGTTGCCGGTTGCATGTTACAGGTTGCCAGTAGCTGGTAATTGCAATGAATATTCTTTATAAAACAAACCGGTAACCAGTAACCGGAAACCTGCAATCAATCAATCAAACTTCACCTCTTTCCCTTATTTTTGCCCCACTTAATTATAGACTATGAGTATCCTCGTCAATAAAAATTCTAAGATTTTAGTTCAGGGCTTTACAGGCACGGAAGGCAGTTTTCATGCTACCCAGATGATCGAATATGGCACCAACCTGGTAGGTGGTGTTACCCCTGGTAAAGGTGGCAATACACATCTCGACAGGCCGGTATTCAATACAGTAGCTGATTGCGTTAAAAAAACCGGCGCTGATACAAGCATTATCTTTGTTCCTCCTGCTTTTGCTGCAGATGCTATCATGGAAGCAGCTGATGCCGGTATTAAATTGGTGGTCTGTATCACAGAAGGGATCCCGGTTCAGGATATGGTGAAAGTGAAAAATTATTTATTGGGAAAAGATACAAGATTGATCGGTCCCAACTGCCCCGGAATTATAACAGCAGACGAATGTAAAGTCGGCATCATGCCCGGCTTTGTTTTCAAAAAAGGACGTATTGGTATTGTTTCAAAATCCGGTACGCTTACTTACGAAGCGGCAGACCAGGTGGCCAAGGCAGGATTAGGAATTTCTACAGCTATCGGCATTGGTGGCGATCCGATAATCGGAACCCCTACCAAAGAAGCGGTTGAATTATTTATGAATGATCCCGAAACAGATGCTATCGTTATGATCGGTGAAATTGGTGGTGGCATGGAAGCCGAAGCCGCTTATTGGATCAAAGCAAATGGAAATAAAAAACCGGTAGTGGGTTTCATCGCTGGTCAAACTGCGCCTCCCGGTCGTCGCATGGGACATGCCGGTGCTATCGTTGGCGGAGCCGATGATACAGCCGCTGCAAAAATGAAGATCATGGAGGAATGTGGTATACATGTAGTAAGCAGCCCTGCAGATATTGGTAAAAAGATGGCGGAAGTGATGAAACCCCCTGTCCCCCTAAAGGGGTGACTTAGGTCGAATATTCGTTATGGGTTTCATAAGTTCTTTATGATAAGTTAGATAAATGATTTTGTTTCCGGCTTTTGTTCCCTGATCGGCTTCGTTGCGTCGCACTCTTGTACGTCCTGTTCGTTACGCAACACATATAGCATTGATCTGCTACTTGAGATAGTTTACTCTTCTCAATAAATTAAGAAAGCATCTTCAAATAGTTGAAGATGCTTTCTTAGTTCAGAGTGTTTCCTTACTCTCCTTTAGTGGCGGGGGTTTCTTATATATCTTTCCAACTCTACCTTACTGCTGTTGAAACTAAACACATCAAATAGCCTGCTATAGTTTCTTTTATCAACTGTATTGGCGTAAGCCTGCTTTGCAAGTTGCAGTTTGTTACTTTCAAAACTGAACAATAAAAGAAGTTGCTCTACCTGCGCTGTTGACAGGCTATTCGTTTTGACGATCTGTGAAGCAGATTTAAGCTTGTTACTTTCCAACCATTCTTTTTCAATCGACTGCAAAACAGATGTAAATTCCCTGTCATTCATCCCACTTGCATAACCTTCGTGGTTATCGTAATCGCCCCATTGCCCATCACGATCAAAATCATAGTCCCTGTCATTACGATCATCTCTTCCGTTATCCCAGGCATGGTCCTGGCTATCCCAATCTTTT
>JAKFDZ010000150.1:0-1914 GCA_036675925.1 Flavihumibacter sp. | reverse complement strand
CCCAGTTCGCTGGTAGGTGTTTTGGTAGCATCGGAAGCTATCTGGCTGGTGTTGCTGGATAAAGCGAACTGGAAAGCGAATCTCAGCAGCCGCTTTACGGTAGCAGGATTGATCATTGGTTTTGCCGGCGTGGTATTGCTGTTCAGTGAAAGTGCCGGCAAGCTGGTTTCGCAGGCAGGCGGTTCAGCCGGTATGATTGGCTTTATTGTGCTGGTTATTGGTACCATCAGTTGGGCGGGCGGTTCTATTTATTCCAAAAACAAATCGTTTGGTTCTTCTACAGTCAATTCTGCCTGGCAAATGCTCATAGCTGGACTGGTTTTTATTCCTGCCAGTTTATTGAATAATGAGTGGGCAGGGTTTCAGTGGCAGGCGGTTCCTGCGGAGGCGTGGTTGTCTGTACTGTATTTGGTGGTGATGGGTTCCCTGGCTGGTTACAGCGCTTATGTGTGGTTGTTAAGTGTTCGCCCTGTTACACAGGTAGGCACGCATGTATATGTGAACCCATTGGTAGCGGTACTGCTGGGTGTTCTTTTTGCAGGGGAGCATATGAGCTGGCTGCAGGTATTGGGGCTGGGCATTATATTGGCCAGTGTTTTACTGATCAATCTTTCCAAATACCGTCAACGAAAAGCAATTGCTGCTGAGGTAAACACTGTAAAAACAGAAAGAAAATTAGCTGTTACCGGCACCGGGAAGCCGGCTGTTTGTGCTGATTGAGGTGGTGTAAACAGTAAAAGTTAACCGGAGTATTTTTCCAGATATGCAATGATCGCATTCAGCTGTTTATCCGAAAAGTAAAAATTGCGACTGTTATTCTTTGGAAGACCAGCGAAAGCGGAACGTCAGGACCTCCTGTTGTAGGTAGTCTTATGTCTCCAAAATTTCTCCAAAACCCAATGTCCTTGCAGCTTCATTAATAAACCATTTTTGTCCAACCTTAATATATTTTTCAACTTGTGGCATTTTCAAAAACCGAACTGTCACAATTTTAGTCTCGCCAGGTTCTATTAATTCTTGGTCGTCAAACTGTATGTCGCCAATATATGTTTTTAAGTCTCTTAAATCGTCTGGAAGTTCAAATACGTGGTTAGGTCTGTAACCTGATTTGAAGCCAGATTGTCTTCCACCTTCTTCTGTTGTCTTCATTGTGATTTTTGCTTTCACAATTATCAAGTCATTTGTCCGCATACTGTTTATTGCTTTCACTCGTAAATTATCGCACCCTTAAAAATGTCTGCAAATGTTTGCCAGTTAGGTTGGTCAGCATTTACATCTTGTTTCATATTGTCGTAGTAACCTTGTATGTCTTTAGTATAAGCACTTAACGCTTCTAAAAAATCTGGTAATGATTTGTTTTCCCAATTTTCTGAGTTATACAAAAAGTCCTTGCGTAACAAGTCAAGAAACTTAATGAAAGTTTGTCTGTCTGTTACCTTAAAGTCGTTGAGTGTGTCGTTCATAAAAATTGCCTTACAACACTAAGATTAGTATATAATACGAACTAACCAAATTTTCTACTCAACGATTTTCAATACTTACCAATTCGCTTTTTGTATTGCCAGATAGGGCAACAAAGCCATCTGACACATCGCCCTGAAATCTTATAATTTGAACACCCGGCGGGGCAGAAGCATTTGCCATACATCTGCACTCACTTTGAAGCTTTCTTCAACTTCTTTTTTTTATCCTTTATCTCTTTGGCAGCAGCATCCATCAGATCAAACAAATCATTCAGGGCCAAAAGCAAGCTCCTGAATTTTATATGAAACCCAATCTCCACTTCAGCCACCATATAATCCAGCAGCATACGGCGCAGGTCTGTACTGAATTGCTGCGGCGGATGTTGCTCCAGCAATGAAGCAAACTCTTCTTTCAACTCCCGGGAAAGCTTTACTTTCATTTTTTCGGTTT
>JAKFDZ010000149.1:0-1724 GCA_036675925.1 Flavihumibacter sp. | reverse complement strand
AGAAGGCGATATAGGCAGGCATTTTCCAGATACAGATCCGGAATTTAAAGATGCAGATTCTGCTAAGCTAATGGAGCATGTATGGCAGCTTGTGAAGGATAGAGGATATGAGCTTGTAAATGCAGATTGTACAATCATTGCACAAAAGCCCAAAATGGCACCCTATATTCAGCAAATGAAAGAGAGAATGGCTGAATTACTTAATGCTTCTCCTGAACAAATCAATGTGAAGGCAACAACAACAGAAAAGCTAGGCTTTACTGGCCGCGGTGAAGGAATTGCCTCACAAGCGGTAGTTTTACTAAAAAAGAATTAAATTCTTTATTGCTGAAATACACAATGGTAAAATAAATCAGATATAAGAAATTAATGGTATACGGAGGCATAATGATGTCAAATGAAGTTCGTGTAAGGTATGCTCCAAGTCCTACTGGACATTTACATATTGGGAATGCCCGTACTGCATTATTTAATTATTTATTTGCGCGTAATCAGGGCGGTAAATTTATTATCCGGATTGAAGACACAGATAAGAAGCGGAATATTGCTGGCGGAGAAGAAAGCCAATTAAAATACCTGAAATGGCTGGGTATGGATTGGGATGAAAGTGTGGATGTCGGCGGTGAATATGGACCTTATCGACAGTCAGAGAGAAATGATATTTATCAAACCTACTACAATCAATTATTAGAGAATGGTCATGCCTATAAATGTTATTGTACAGAAGCAGAAATCGCAGCGGAGCGGGAAGAGCAGACCGAAAGAGGCGAAACTCCTCAATATTCTGGAAAGTGCCGTCATCTAACGGCTGAGGAACGTGCAAAATTAGAAAGTGAAGGCCGCGAGCCTAGTATTCGAATCATCGTACCAGAAGCGAAAACTTACACCTTCGAGGATATGGTAAAAGGGACTGTTTCCTTTGAGTCTGAAGGAATGGGCGATTGGGTCATCATCAAAAAGGATGGAACGCCAACTTATAATTTTGCGGTAACGGTAGATGATTATGTAATGAAAATTTCGCATGTCCTTCGCGGTGATGACCATATTTCCAATACTCCTAAGCAGTTAATGGTTTATGAGGCATTAGGATGGGAGCCGCCGGTTTTTGGTCATATGACACTAATCGTGAATGAAAGCAGAAAGAAGTTAAGCAAACGGGATGAATCTATTATTCAATTTATCGAACAATATGAAGAATTAGGCTATCTGCCAGAGGCTTTGTTTAATTTTATTACTTTGCTGGGTTGGTCACCAACAGGCGAAGAGGAGCTTTACTCTAAAGAGGAATTTATTAAAATTTTCGATGCCAATCGCTTATCAAAATCCCCGGCTTTATTTGATACAAATAAGCTGACATGGATGAACAATCAGTATATGAAGAAGATAGAGGTTGATCGAGTATTGGAGCTATCCATGCCACATCTAGTAAAAGCTGGAGTGTTAAGTGAGAGCTTGACGGATGAAGAGCATGAGTGGGCAAGAGGTTTAGTAAGTTTGTTACAGGAAAAAATGAGCTTCGGTGCAGAGATTGTTGAACTTTCGGATATGTTCTTTAAGGAAGAGGCAGAATACGAAGAGGATGCTAAGGAAGTATTAACAGGAGAGACAGTTCCTGAAGTACTTAAGGCTTTTGCTGAGGAGCTAGAGAAACTAGACAACTTTAAAGCCGGTGAAATTAAGGCAGCGATGAAGGCAGTTCAAAAATCCACTGGCCAAAAGGGAAA
>JAKFDZ010000148.1:0-5664 GCA_036675925.1 Flavihumibacter sp. | reverse complement strand
AGCAAGGCAGTATTGTATTTGATGACGAACCTTTTGAAGATATTATTGCCGACATGGAAAGAATATATAGTGCCAGCATCAATCTTCAGAATAATTCGATCAGAAGGTTAAATGTTTCTACTTCCTTTAAAAAAGAGATTGGTGCAGAACAGGCACTTCAGATACTTTGTAAACTAACAGACACCGGGCTAAGTCTGAAGGATGGAATATATACTATTAAATAAATTTTCTTTAAACCAAAACTTAACACATCGCTTATGAGTAAAGTTTTCAAAATATAAAATAAAAGAGCCGCCCCAGTTGCGACCTGGAAACGGCCCGACGTTTTTTAAATAATCCCGATTAAGAACTATTAAAAACAATCAAAACTATGGATTTGCATTTAAAAAAGCACAGCCCTGCGGCTTCGTGCTTTGCAAAAAAATTATCTGCCTTTTGCAAGGCGATAAAAACCAAAGAATTACTTATGAGAGTATCAATTCTGGCGATCTTACTTTCTCTTAGCGGGTTGTTAATGGCCGGCAATGGCAACGGCCAGGATCTGGATAAGATCATGGTTTCTGTCAACTTCAAAAACTCTTCTTTAAAAAGCGCACTTCATAAGATCGAACGGCTGGCCCGGGTGCCCTTCACTTATAAAACAAGCGATGTAGCCCGTTATGATGACGTTAGTTACAAAGCCGACGAAATATCGGTAGCCAAATTGCTGAATGATCTTTTAAGAACCACCGATCTTGGGTATGAACAGATCAATTCCAACATCATCATCAAGAAAATGAAAGGGCTTGAGGAAAACGATATCGTGATTAATGGACAACTGAACTTGATTGATGGATCAATTAAAGGTAAAATAACTGATCAAAAAGGCGCTCCATTACCCAATGCATCTATTCAACTGCTTGGCACAAATAAAGGAACAGTTGCAAACAATAACGGCGAGTTCATATTAAGCGGGATCAAGCAAGGCACCTATAAATTGCAGGTAACTGCTATCGGATTTGAAGATCAGCTAATAGATATTATTGTAAAAGACAACGAAGAAAGTGTGCTGGATTTTCAACTTAAAGAAAAAGATAATAATCTTGAGGAGGTAGTGGTAACAGCATTGGGAATAAGCCGTAAACAAAGATCATTAGGTTATGCTACACAAGAAGTGAAAGGAGAAAATCTTACTCTTACCAAAGAACAGAATGTGATTGGTTCGCTGGCAGGAAAAATAGCAGGAGTGCAGGTAACAGGTTCATCTGGTGCAAGTATGGGGGGTACGCAAAAAATAAAGATCAGGGGAGTTAATTCACTATTGGGGACTGATCAGCCATTGATCGTTGTAGACGGTACGCCTATTTCCAATGCAAACTTTGCCGGAAGGAATGGCGGTGATTATGGCAACCTGGGACAAGATGTAAACCCGGAAGATGTTGAGTCGGTGAATGTATTGAAAGGTCCTGCGGCTTCTGCACTGTATGGAATACGAGGGCAGTATGGTGTTATCATGATAACAACAAAAAAAGGAACAAGGGGACCTAAAAAAATTAACGTACAGGTCAATTCCGCATTTTCAACAGAAAAAGTCGGGAATATTCTGCCCTTCCAGGATAGCTATGGTGGTGGTTCGAGCCAAACATGGAGAACGTTGGCAAATGGAGATAAATATGTTGATATGAGCATCGATGAAAGTTGGGGACCTAAAATGGATGGAACTCCGGCTCGCCAGGTATTTAGTTTTTATCCGCAGGATGCGGAATTCGGTCAGCTAACCCCATTCAATGCACATCCCAATAATATCAAAGATTATTTTGAAACGGGATCCACGATCAATAACGGTATTAGCGTGTCCGGCGGAAATGAAAATTCTACTTTCCGCCTTAGCTTCAACAATACAAGAATAGAGGGAGTAGAACCAAACACTTGGTTAAGAAGAAATAATCTTGGAGTCAGTGCTTCTCTTGACCTTACTAAAAAAATAACGGTATCTACCAATTTTAATTATGCCAATAACAACGGACAACGTCCAGCGCAGGGATATGAAGGTGGTTCCCGGTACCTGTTTCAATGGTTTCAGCGAAACATTGACATGAAGAGAATGAGAAATTACAAATATGGGGATGGCACTTTTTTGCATTGGAATTTGAGCAGGCCGGCATCGGATGGAACAATGGGTAGTTATGACCCGCTTTACTGGAACAATCCATATTTCGAAGCATTTGAAAATTATGGTAATGATAACCGCGATCGGGTATTTGGTGATGTGGGACTTTCTTATCAGCTCCTTCCCGGTTTGAAGTTAAGTGGCTTTGTTCGTGCGGATTTGTTTACCCAAAGCCTGGAAAGTCGTGAGGCTGCAGGCGGATGGAAAGTACCTGGCTATTCTGCAGGAAAATACCAGAACAGGGAAATGAATTATGAGTTCCTGGCTCAGTACAATAAGAACTGGGGTGATTTGTCATTGAATGCAAACGTTGGAAGCAATCTTTATAATCGCAGGTATTCCTATGTTTCAGTAGCTACTGCGGGAGGACTCTCAAGTCCCGATTTTTATAATATTGATGCTTCTGTGGATAGGCCGGGTGCATCCACCTATTTGCTTCGCAAACAGATCAGGAGTTTATATGGGATGGTTTCAGTTGGTTATAAGAATACTTACTTCCTGGATGCTTCTATCCGCAACGATAACTCATCTACATTGCCTAAGGACAATAATTCTTATTGGTATCCTTCTTTATCCGGAAGTTTTGTGTTCAGTGAACTTTTGAAATCAAATACTCTGTCGTTTGGTAAAATACGGCTTAGTTATGCAAAAGCAGGTTCAGACCTTGATCCTTATCTTACCTCATTTACTTATCGGGTAGGGGGTGTATACGACAATAATAGTACATTGTTTATTCCCGATGAATTGATCAACCCGGAAATACAGCCATCGTTTGCTCATTCTTATGAAGCCGGTATTGACCTGAGGTTTTTAAAAGACCGCGTAGGTCTGAGTTTTACTTATTATCAGCAGAAAAATAAGAATCAGATCATACGATTAGATGTTTCAGGTTCAAGTGGATTCAATTCTGCCAGGATTAATGCAGGACTTATTCAAAACAAGGGAGTAGAGCTAACACTTACGGGCACACCATTTAAGAGTAAGAATTTTTCCTGGGATGCTATTTTCAATATAAGCAGGAACAAAAATGAAGTAGTGGAGCTATATCCTGGTATGAACGTATATACACATGATCAAAACCGGTATTCATCTGTAGATATTTTTCTTAACTCTTACGTAGGTGCATCTTTCGGTGATCTTATAGGGAAAGCATATCAGCGTGATTCTGCAACGGGTAAAATATTATTAGGAGATAATAATCTTCCATTATATACACAGGCCAATCACAATTTTGGAACAGTATTACCAAAGTTCACCGGTGGTTTTCAGAATAGTTTCCGCATTTTTGAAAAATTTGATTTGAGTGCGATGATCGATTACCAGTTTGGAGGACAATTTTTTAGCTGGACACAAATGATGGCGGTAAAAACAGGCCTGGCAGAAAGAACAGCTGCTATAAACGATAAAGGAAAGAACATCAGGGAAGCAGTTGCTAATGATGGTGGAGTTAAAGTGACCGGCATAAAAGCTTCTACAAAAGAAGAAGTGACAGCATATGTGGACGCAAGGGGCTATTATCGTACAACATTGGGCACACACGTTTATGAGGAGTGGTTATATGATGCTTCATATATTAAGCTTAGAGAAATAAGATTGGGTTATACTTTTGGCAAGTCTGTATTAGGCAAACTTCCTATAAGCAGTATTAACCTGGCATTGATTGCCCGCAATCCGGCCATGATCTGGCAAGAAGCTCCGAAAGGCCTTGATCCTTCTGAACTTTCAACAGGAGGTTCAGCTATCAGTTGGCTGGAAACAGGAGGATTGAATACGGTTCGGTCCTATGGTGTAAATCTTATTATCAATTTTTAAACTATTGAATATGAAAAGGCTCATACTATTAATAATTGGAGGTTTGGTTTTTATAAGCTGTAACAAGTTTAAAGATGATATAAATACCGATACCAATAACCCAAGCGTTGCAGCAAATATGCAATTAATTAATAATGCAGCGTTGTCTCTCCCGGGTTTAAGTTCATCTCCGCAGGGAGAATATAATGCACAATTTTTGTCTGAAACACAATACCCGAATCTTTCTCTCTATACACAGGAAAATTTTGATTTCACAGGATACTACAGGGGTCCATTGATGAACCTGCAGGAGGTGCTGAATAAAGAAGGCAGTGGCTCAACTGAATGGCCATTTAATAATCATGTGGCCATTGCAAAAATTTTGAAAGCTTATTTTTTATGGCATGTTACGGACAGATGGGGCGACGTACCTCTTGAGGAAGCTTTAAAAGGTAGTGAAGATTTTACCCCTAAGTATGATGTGCAGGAATCAGTTTATGATAAAATATTTGCATTGTTAACAGAAGCTAATGCAGGAATCAGCGGAGCTAATATTGCCAACGATATTATATATGGTGGCAAGATGGATAAATGGAAAAAGCTCGGCAACACTATACATTTACTTGCGTCACTTCGTTTATCTGAAGTAGATGCTAACAAAGCAAAACAGGAATTTAATAATGCATTGACTGCCGGCATTATGAGCTCTAATGACGATAACCTTGTGTTCGAACATTTAAATGAAGAGGCAAATTGGAACTTTTGGTTTGATCAGATAGAGAACCAGGGGCGCTACTGGTGGGCATTAAGCGATAAACTGGTTGATAATATGAAACCTTATGATGATCCACGCCTGGCAACATTTGGAAATGAAAATACGGTTGGTGAGTATGTGGGTCTGCAGTATGGAACATTAGACCCTGACAGTGAAGACCCATCTTTGTTGGGTGATGCCATCTGGACTTCTACATCGCCTGTACATCTGGTTACTTATGCCCAGGCCTTGTTTGCTAAAGCCGAAGCGGCTAAAAGCGGTTGGATACCGGGTGGGGATGCAGAAGCCAAAGTAAATTATGATCTTGCTATTGAGCAATCGCTGAAACAATGGAATAATAATACCAGCGGACTTGCCGCCCTGATGGCACATCCTGAAGTTGCATATAACCCTGCAACAGCAATGCAGCAAATTGCTACCCAGCGTTGGATACATTTGTTTATGCATGGGTATGAAGCCTGGGCTGAATGGAGAAGAACAGGTTTTCCGGCTTTAGCACCTCCTGCAGGTGATCCTGGCAGGCAAATACCTACGAGGCAAGCTTACCCGGTATCAGAGCAATTTAATAATGATGCAAATTATAAAGAAGCTATACAAAGACAATTTGGTGGTTCAGATAATTTATATGGAAAAGTATGGTGGGATAAACCATAAACAGGCAGCAATCGCAGCAGTTAAATAAGGTCGTTATTTCTATAATGGCCTTATTTTTTTAACCGGTTGAGCTTCTTTCCTTTCTCAATAAAAGTTTCAACAACTCCTCTTGTCTCCAAATCAAGCCGGATAGAAATTGTATACCAGGGAATTGATTTTTTAAAATCAGGCATTTTTTTTTGGATGATCTTTACTACATCATCCGTCAATTCAGTGAAGGTTTTTCCCTTGCTTCCTTTCAGGCTTTGCAAAATAGCCGCTTTTACAGGCTCATAAATATCGGCATCAAATTTTC
>JAKFDZ010000147.1:0-1907 GCA_036675925.1 Flavihumibacter sp. | reverse complement strand
GGTAATGCATTCATCCACGGGACAAACGATTTTGCAGAGATTGCAACCTACACATTCTTCTTCCTTTACAGTATAAGTGTTATAAGGTTTTCCGTATGCAAGATTGATAGATTGATGTGATGTGTCTTCGCAGGCAATATAACAAAGCCCGCAATGGATACATTTGTCCTGGTTGATCTTTGCGATGATATGAAAGTTGATATCAAGGTCTTCCCAATGTGTGATATTGCTGACCGATTTACCGATAAAATCATCAAGTGTTTTAAACCCTTTTTCATCCATCCAGTTAGTAAGGCCTTCACACATATCTTCTACAATACGAAAACCGTGCTTCATGGCGGCAGTACAAACCTGTACGTTCGATGCACCCAATAACATAAACTCTACTGCGTCTTTCCATGTACTTATTCCACCAATACCTGATACAGGAACTTTTGATGTAACAGCATGTTGCGCAATCGTCGTCAGCATTTTTAATGCAATAGGTTTCACTGCAGGGCCGCAATAGCCACCAAATACAGATTTGCCACCAACATTTGGATTAGGCACCAATGTATCAAGATCAATGCCTGTTACAGATTGAATGGTATTAATAAGCGATAAAGCATTTGTTCCGGCTTCTACGCATGCTTTTCCTGTTGGCACTACAGAATGTACATTCGGAGTAAGCTTAGTGATAACAGGAATAGTAGCGGCTTCCATCACCCATTCCACTACCATCTTTGCAATCTCCGGGTCTTGACCCACTGTAGCACCCATGCCTCTTTCTGTCATACCATGCGGACAACCAAAGTTTAATTCTAATCCATGTGCGCCGGTATCTTCTACTTTTTTAATGATCTCATGCCAGCTTTTTTTATCATTATCCGCCATCAGCGAAACGATCATAGCACGATCAGGAAAAAGTTTTATGCATTCTTCAATTTCTTTTAAGTTAATATCCAGCGGACGGTCACTGATAAGTTCAATATTATTAAATCCCATCACCCTTGTACCATTAAAATCAACAGACGAATATCTTGATGAAACATTTTTTACTTGTGAACCCAATGTTTTCCAAACCACACCACCCCAGCCGGCTTCAAAGGCACGAAGCACATTATACTTTTTATCTGTCGGTGGTGCACTCGCCAGCCAGAATGGATTGGGAGATTTGATGCCGAGAAAATTTGAAGATATGTCAGCCATGATAAAAGATTAAAAATTCAAGGTTTAATAGTTTAATGTTCCCAACTTTTGTATTTCATAGCATCGTTCCTTGCGTCGCACTCTTGTACTGCATTAATTCTGCTGAGCCTGTCGATGTATCAGCATTTAGCGCAGAATTCTATTCGCTATTCAGGCCTCACCCCGACCCTCTCCGGAAGGAGAGGGCCATCTTTGCACAGCCCTCGCTTTTCGAAATGTCTTTAATTATTTCACCATTCATTCTGTGTAAGAGTTGTTCAAGTCGATAAGCATCTACCATAATCCGGGTCTGTGTGGTGGTAAGCCCCCTTCAGGGGGTTTGGGGGTTTAGGTATTCCAATATCGCTTTCGCTCCATCCTTCCCCGCCTGTACTGCATCCACCACTTCCTTACCGCCATTTACACAATCACCGCCAGCAAATACTCCTTTAATACTTGTTGCACTCTTATTAATAACAACTTTTCCGTTTTTATTGTTGATGTTGTTACTATTAACCAAATCTTCAAACGGTGTTTGTCCTGCGGCTTTGATCACCATATCCACATCCAAAACAAATGTTTTACCGGTATCAACAGGAGAGCGGCGGCCGCTGGCGTCCGGTTCACCCAATTTCATAATGCTGCAAACCAATTCTTTCACTCTTCCCGTTTCACCTTTCACTTCTTTCGGCGCAGCGAGCCAGATGATCTCACAACCATCCAATTTTGCAATATCGAGT
>JAKFDZ010000146.1:0-2508 GCA_036675925.1 Flavihumibacter sp. | reverse complement strand
CCATTCTGCCCGTTATATTTGCAGCCGAAATACAATAGCCGCAACGTAAAACCGTTATGTGGCCATTATTTTACCGGTCATATTAAATTTTTTTTATGTGACCGAGGTGGCGAAGCTTTCTAAAGGTGATAAATGTTAGCCTTTTAATCACCCCTTTACAAGTATCCGATTATTGAATGTTGCTTCGCCCCTCCTTGCTTCTCCGTCTGTGGCGGATCGCAATGACGGGAGGGGAAGATAGAGCAGCATTAACCAGCAAACGGCTATGTACTTCTTATCAGCCCGGCAAACTATTTCTAAAGGGCGGATAGGTATTAAACATTTTAATCTCTCATTGTGTCACGCAAATGGTTGGCCATATATAGCCGTCCCCGGTGGGAAAAAAAAGTTACCCAACTCCTGGCGGAACAGGGATTAGAAAGTTATTGCCCATTAAATAAAGTAAGGCGGAAGTGGAGTGACAGGATGAAAATAGTAGAGGAGCCGCTTTTTAAATCTTATGTTTTTGTAAAGGTCAGCGATGAAGACCGTACCGTTGTAAGAATGACACCCGGTGTTATCAATTTTGTTTACTGGGATGGCAAACCTGCTCTTATAAAAGAAAGGGAGATCAATGCTATCAAGCAGTTCCTGAATGAATATGAAAATGTAGAAGTAAAGCCCCTGAACCTGGAGCTGAACCAGCGGGTAAAGATCACTACCGGACCATTGATGGACCAGGAAGGGCAGGTGGTGGGCCTGAATCGTAAAACGGTAAAAGTCGCTATTGATAGTTTGGGTTATATGTTGATAGCCCATATTGACAGAACTAAATTAACTTCGGCACAATCTTAATAAAGCCAAACCTTATTTTTGCAGCCAAGCTGTATACTTAAAGCCGCTTCAATGAAATTCATCCGCTTTGTTTTATTCCTTGTTTTCCCTTTTTATTTTATTTCCTGTGGTACCCAGCAACGGATTCCCAATTATCTTCAGCATGTAACGGATTCTACTGTTAAGGTTGATGTGCTTGTGCCTGAATTAAGGATTCAAAAGAATGACCTGCTTTCTATCAGAGTCTATAGTGCCAGTACAAAACCAGAAATTTCAGACGCCCCTTATAATCTTCCATCATCCCGGGAACAGGGCCAATCCTCATCAGAAGGATCTGGTAGCAGTGGTTTTTTGGTTGATGTTAATGGAAATATTGAGTATCCAAGATTAGGATTTTTGCATGTAGAAGGACTTACCCGTTTGCAATTAGCTGATACCATCAAAACTAAAATCAACCAGGAAGATTCAGTATTGACCAACCCATCTGTCATTGTCCGCTTCCAGAACCTGAAAGTGACGGTGATGGGAGAAGTCGGGAAACAAGGGACTATAACCATACCCGGAGAAAGAGTAACGATTTTGGAAGCTATCGGTTTAGCGGGGGGCACCAACGATTATGGGTTAAAAAAAACGATAAAGGTCATGCGGGAAATAGACGGAAAACGGGAGGTAGGCATAGTAGACATTTCTTCCCCGGATCTTTTCGCTTCTCCTTATTATAATCTTATGCAGAATGATGTAGTAGTTGTTGACCCTCATAAAAGAAAGATCAAGAGGATAGAACAGGGGGATGTTATGCGCCAGGTCAGCTATGGACTTACCCTTATTTCAGCTATTGCGCTGCTCTATAATATTTTTAACTAATGGCTCTTACTGAAAATTCATCTACTATTATAATGGAAGAGCAGCACACTACCAATAAGAGTGAGTTGGCGAACCTGAGCGTAAAAGACCTGTTTTATAAATATATCCGGTTCTTTCCCTATTTTCTTTTATCCGTTGCCTTTGCTTTGCTGATCGCTTTTGCTTACCTGCGCTATGCCGGCCAGGTTTATAGTGCCGGGGGCAGCATGCTGATCAAAAGTGAAAGCAATAGTCGCCAGGGCTCCGACAAGGTAGAAGATATTATCCTGGGAAGCAGCCGGTCGGAAAATATTCAAAGCGAGATCGAAATATTAAAATCCCGCCCACTTATGACAAGAGTGGTTAACAAGCTGGGCCTGCAGTACTCTTATATCGCCAAGGGAAGGATCAAAGATCAGAATGTATACAAGCAAGCTCCATTTTTAGTGCAGGCGTTCAAAATAGCCGATTCTGCCAGGTCTTTTTCAATGGCTATAAAATTCATTAATAAAAACCAGTTCCATATCAATAATGAAGCTGCTGTTTTTAATTTTGACCAGGTTTTTGAAAACGGCGATGGTGTTTTTCGTTTGCAGAAAAAAGCGGAACCTGCCGCCGGTGCCGAATACGAACTTGGCTGGCAACCTGCCGAAAGAATAGCTGCCGGTCTTGCAGGCAGTGTGCAGGTACAACCGAAAGTGGGAGGTACGGGCATTCTTTTGATTGGTGTAGAAGCCAGCAATCCCCATATGGCGGCGGATATTATCAATAACCTGATGGTGCAGTATGACTCCATGACCATTGAGCAGAATAATTTTTCTACCGACCAGATGCTGGGTTTTATTGATATCC
>JAKFDZ010000145.1:0-3519 GCA_036675925.1 Flavihumibacter sp. | reverse complement strand
TATATCTCATTCTCATTGGGACAGGGAATGGTACTTACCTTTTGAGAAACACCGCTATTATTTCATACAGCTTATGAATAATCTTATTGAACAGTTCAAAAAGGAAGGAAGCGGCTTTCAATCATTTCATCTAGATGGCCAAACGGTTTTGTTGGAGGATTATTTCGCCGTTCACCCGGAAAATCGGGAAATTGTTAAGAAATTAATAGAGGAGAAAAAGCTTCATATCGGTCCTTGGTATGTCCTGCAGGATGCGTTTTTAACAAGCTCCGAAGCAAATGTTCGAAACTTGCTGATTGGTATGAATGATACGAAAGCCTATGGACATGTTTCAAAAATAGGTTATTTTCCTGACACTTTCGGTATTTACGGGCAGGCACCTCAGCTTTTAAAGCAAGCGGGAATTGATACGGCTGCCTTTGGCAGAGGAGTGAAGCCGACCGGCTTTAATAATACGGTATCAGACGTTCCTGACTATGAATCACCTTATTCTGAAATGATTTGGAAATCACCTGATGGTTCAAGTGTTTTAGGTATTCTTTTTGCCAATTGGTATTCCAATGGGAATGAAATCCCGGTGGATGAAGAAGAAGCGAAAGCGTTCTGGGATAAGAAGCTCCAAGATGCAGAGAAATATGCCTCAACCAATCAGTTGTTGTTTATGAATGGCTGTGATCATCAGCCGCTGCAAAAGACGATTCCACAGGCGATTGAAACAGCATCTGCCCTATATCCAGATTACCAGTTTAAGCATTCTAGTTTTGATGAGTATACGGAAGCGTTAAAGCAAGCACTGCCTGAGCAGCTGCAAGTAATAGAAGGAGAATTGCGCAATCAGCGGACAGATGGCTGGTCTACCCTTGTAAATACTGCATCAAGCCGTATTTATTTGAAGCAAATGAATCATCACTGTCAAATTCTTTTGGAAAAAAACGCTGAGCCGCTTGCGGCCATGGTGGCATTAGCAGGTGGCACCTACCCGCGGGAATACATCCGCTTTATGTGGAAATCACTGATGAAGAACCACCCGCATGACAGTATTTGCGGCTGTAGTGTCGATGAAGTTCACCGTGAAATGGTTACTCGTTTTGAAAGTGTAGCGCAAATGGGAGAGGTATTTGTCGAAGAAAACGCAGTTGCACTTGCACAAAAAGTTGATACTTCACAGACACCTGAAGGAGGTATTCCACTCATTGTCCTGAATACGACCGGATGGGAGAAAAATGAAGTTGTTTCAAAAGTAGTCGATTTAGAAAAAGTGTATTTTTCACAAATGCACTTTGAAGAAATTCCGGTTTATTTGCAGGATAAACCATTGGCAGGATACAAACTGGTTGATGGTAAGGGCAGAGAGCTAGAATATCAGCTTGAGGATCCTGCAGTCGAATTTGGTTATGACTTACCAGATGATAAATTCCGTCAGCCGTTTTTTGCTAAACGTGCCAAGCTTTCATTTTTCGCAGAGGAAATCCCTTCGTTTGGTTATAAAACATTCTACCTTGTACCAGGTGAACAAGTGGCAGAGAAGAATGGACAATCTTCAGAAACACGGATTGAAATGGAAAATGAATATGTTCATCTACAGTTTCATGAAGATGGCAGCTATGATTTAATGCATAAAGATACCGGTGAGTCTTTCCATCGTCTCGGAATTTACGAAGACACTGGGGATATTGGCAACGAATATATGTACAAGGAAGCAAAGGGACATGCTGCTATTACGACAAAGGGTGTACCAGCGGAATTTAACTTCCTAGAAAGAAGCTCACTGCGAACAGTCCTAGAATTTACGCACACGTTATCCATTCCAGTTTCTGCCGACGATCGCTTAGCAATAGAACGGAATAGACTTATTTGGCATAAGGAAAGGGAAGCTGGAAGATCGGACGAAATGACAACAATCACTATGCAAACAGTTGTTACCCTTGAAAAGGGAATGAAGGGTCCGGCATTTAAGCTGACGATCAACAACCAAGCAACCGATCACCGGCTGCGGGTTCTGTTCCCAACAGGTTTACAGACGGAAACACATCAAGCTGACAGTATTTTCGAGATTGTCACCCGCCCGAATACACCCGAGAAGGAATGGGAAAATCCGAGTTTTTGTCATCACCAGCAGCGGTTTGCCAGCCTAGCGGATGCCACGATGGGATTAACCGTAGCGACGGATGGTTTGCAAGAATATGAAATTCTCCCGGATAATGGCACTATTGCGGTAACCGTGCTTCGTTCGACAGCAGAGCTCGGGGACTGGGGTTATTTCCCTACACCTGAAGCACAATGCTTAGGACTGCAAACAGCGGAATGGCAAGTGCTGCCGCATGAAAAGGATGTCATCCAATCACAGGTGTTTGTCGACGCCTATCAATACAAAGTGCCGCTTTTAGCTGTTCAGACAAGTGTCCATGAAGGTGAATTACCGGAAACACATCAGTTTGTTAAAACAGAATCTAATGGACTTGTTTGGACTTCTTTGAGAGTAGCGGAAGATCACGATGATGTGATGATTCGCTGGTTTAATCCAGCACAAGAAGAGGTAAATCTTAAGGCTGCAATCCAACAAGACTTTAAATCCTATAAAAGTAACATCCTTGAAGAAAATACAGACGATACCCAAGAATCATATGAAGTAGGAAAATATGAAATTATCACATTGGGTTTTCACAAAGAGAAATAGGAGTGGGTAAAATGACGACAGTAATTCCTGAATCCATGCAAAAGCTAATCCATCACGTAAAAGAATTTTTCCCAGAGGATGAAAAGTTACAGCATATGTTTGAGCAATGCTTTGTCAATACGTATACTACGACAATGAAGAAACAAGAAGATGGAAAAACATTTGTCATTACTGGGGATATTCCGGCAATGTGGTTAAGAGATTCAGCCGCACAGGTAAGACCTTACTTAATGGCAGCGGAAGAAGATGAAGAAATGGCAGATTTCCTCGAAGGGGTAATTCGTCAGCATTTTGCTTTCATCCTGCACGACCCTTATGCCAATGCTTTCAACGAAAGTGCGAATGGCAAAGGGCACCAGAATGACCTGACAGAGATGACACCGCATATTTGGGAGCGGAAGTACGAAATTGATTCCTTGTGCTATCCAATCCAGTTTGCCTACCTGTTTTGGAAATCAACAGGACGTACCTCTCATATAAAGGAAACATTCAAACAGGTGATGGAAACGATTATTCATGTATGGAGGACGGAGCAGGATCATGAAAATCAATCTTCTTATCGATTTGAGCGAACGGATTGCCGCCAGTCAGATACGTTAACTCGTGAGGGCAGGGGCGGACGAGTTGTTCCGACAGGTATGACCTGGAGTGCCTTCCGTCCAAGTGACGATGCTTGCACCTATGGCTATCTGGTCCCGGCTAATATGTTTGCTGTGGTTGTCTTAGGGTATGCAGCACAAATGTGTGAGGAAATCCTTCACGATACAGAATTAAAGGAAGAATGCTTGAAGCTTCAAGAAGAAATACAAAAGGGTATTGAACAATACGCTAAGCTGGACCAC
>JAKFDZ010000144.1:0-223118 GCA_036675925.1 Flavihumibacter sp. | reverse complement strand
TTTAACTCGATTGCGTGCTGGCGCCGCACGAAGCTTTCTCTAATTGCAGGCTCTAATAACGATGGGTCGACCTTCTCGAATCCAACACTGCTCAATCGCTCTTCCTTACTTCCCCCCTCACCAGCTTCCCCTCCCTCCAGTCCATATCCACTTCAAAACCACCCCTTGCCTTAAGTCCCTTTATGCTTCCATTCGCCCAGTCCGCCTCCTTAGGCAGTGCCGGCAGGAAACGTATAACCTCTTCAGTACCATGACTTTGCAACAGCATCTCCGCTATACCCGCCACTGCCCCAAAATTCCCGTCTATCTGGAACGGTGGATGGGCACAGAACAGGTTGGCATAAGTTCCCCCGCCGCCACTCATCTCGATTCCCAGTCCCTTCGTGGGTTTCAGCAGTCCCCTCACCAGCGCCGCCGCATGATCCCCGTCTCCAAGTCGGGCCCAGAAGCTGATCTTCCAGGCTTTGCTCCAGCCGGTACCATCATCACCTCGCTGCAAAAGTGTTTGCCGGGCCGCAGCGGCCAGGGCTGGAGTTCCCCATGGCGTGATCTCATCATAGGGGTGCAATCCATACAGATGCGACACATGGCGATGCCGCGGTTCCGCGTCAGCATAATCCTCCAGCCACTCGTTGAGGTCGCCCTTCGCCCCAACCTGGTTGGGCGCCAGCCTCGGAACCAATGCTTTCAGCTCCGATCTCCAGGCGCTATCCACCGCCAGAATCTTACTGGCCTTGATGCAGGAGTTGAACAACTCCCTGCTGATCTGCATATCCATGGTTGGACCCATAGCTGTTTGTCCGCGGAAGCCATCGGGTAGTATATAAGTGTTCTCCGGCGAATTGGAAGGCGCCGTCACCAGCCAGCCATTTTTGGGCTCTTTAATCAGGATCCCCTGCAGAAATCGGGCGGCGCCTTTCAGTACCGGGTAGTATTTGCGCAAGAAGGCAGTGTCTCGATTGAACCGCCAATGCTCCCAGATATGTTCGCATAGCCATGCGCCACCTGTTAGCGTAGAGCCCCATTCGGCTCCTTCTCCCGGCGAGGTGTATTTCCAGGGATTACTGATAACATGGGCCACCCATCCCTCCGCGCCATAATAGGCCCTGGCTGTTTTTTGCCCATTTTCCACCAGTCCCGCGGTGAAACGGTGCAGCGGTTCGGCAAGTTCTCCCAGATTGGTGGTCTCCGCGAGCCAGTAGTTCATCTGGATATTTATATTGAGATGATAATCGCCATTCCATGGCGTCTGGTATTCCGTGGCCCAGAGCCCCTGCAGGTTGGCCGGCAGCAATCCCGGCCGGGAAGATGATATCAAAAGGTATCGCCCGAAATTATAATAGAGCACCGGCAACTGCCTGTCCGATCCCCCGCCGGCATACCGCACCAAACGTTCATGCGTACTAATTTTGCTTAATCCTTCAAAACGTCCACTCACTTTTTTACTTTCTGTTCTGCTCTCTCCATTCTCTTCTCTATTCCCTGTTACATTCTCCTTACTATTCACTATTCCATTCTCTTTTCTATTCACTCTTCTATTCTCGGATCCATTTCTTGGTTTATCCCTAATCCCCTCCAGCATCCTCCACCGATTCCGGTTGAATAAATTCTGGTAAAAAGCAGTACTATTTACTATCGCCCGATTATAAACGTTTCCAAACGCTTGCGAACCCATCTCAACTGATTGCCTCCCCGATAAATACCGAGCAGCCAATTCCATAGGATCCTGGGCCGATAACAAGCCCGTTTCATTATTAAAATTTGTAGCCGCCGAAATCCGGATCCAGCATTCACTCGCATTCTCCACTACCAGCTCATTTCCTTCCTGCTTAATATTTCCATCCCGCACCGCGGGCACCGCAATGGCGGCAAAACGCATACCCGCGTCTTTACATGCCGGCAATTGTCCCACCATCAGGAGTCGATTGTCCTTTGCCGTTACCCTTGCATTTTCAGCCCGATACATCGATAACCGGAAATTCAATCCACCTTTACGCGAACTGCTCAGCTTCATCCAGATTATATCATTCACAAAATCTGTGAACAGCTCTTCTTTGATGGTTGCGCCGTTTCGTGTATAGGTGGTGGTTGCAATCGCCGTTTCGATATTCAGCACCCGCTCATATCCCGAAACCGGCAAAAGGCTATCGCGCCAGTCAATAAACAGGTCACCCAGCGCCTGGTAGCATCCATATTTTTCCTTCGCCCCGCTTCCATAACCCGATCCCACGCCCTTCGATACAAAATGTTTTTGTAAAAGCGCTTGTGCCTCACGGTTATTACCCGCAAGCAGCAAGTCCTGTATAGGCTTCAGATAAAATCTTGCACTGTCGTTATCGGCATCCTGCGGCCCACCCGACCAAAGGGAGATTTCATTCAATGCGATCCGCTCCCTTCTCGTTCCGCCATACATCATCGCGCCCAGCCGGCCATTGCCCAGTGGCAGACTCTCCGTGAATCCCGCCGCAGCCGTATCAAACCGGATAAGAATATCTCCCTGCTGCGCCGTTAAGTTTACACTCATCAAAATACAGGCAACTAAAATAAAGTATCTCATACCTGAAACACGTTTCCCGCATATTGAAGTATAAACTGATGCGCGCTTTAAAAGAAAATGTATGATGAGATTATAGTACGATGAATGCTTATTGTGCCTCACGAAATCAGTTTGCTCCGCATGATGAGTTTGCCCCGAATCATTCCTAATACAGGTCCGGCTATACTTAACCAAATCGTTAGTCTGCATGAATACTCAAAATTAGATGAGCTTCTAAGTTAGGGATTGGAGCGCGTGGAGGCTGTCAATATAATACCAGTTATAGAGCCAATCTTAACATCACGCTTATGTCGCCAATCTGAGAATCACCGTTAAGTTCCCAAACTTCATATCACGCTTATGTTGCCAAACTAAGAGTCACCGTTAAGTTCCCAAACATAACATCACGCCTATGTTGCTAATCCCAACACCATAGGCAAACTTATCATCCCACTTTGCACCTGCCCGCACCTTCCGCAGTTATACTATTGAATTATCACACAATTTATATTGCCCTATATATGGAACAGAAAATGTACTTATTGCATCATTTATGCGTCAAAATAAATCAGATTTTATTGATCTATATATAGAACATTAACTTCACTTATTGCATCATATATGAGTCAATATAAAATTGACCTTTTTCGAGTATATATGACCAGCTAATTGCGATTTGTAAGCAGCTCAGCACCCCCCACCACCAACCCAATAGAAAAACCAATCTTAACAATACTGAAATGAATCCATTCAGTTAATTGCCTATGTTTGCCATAGTGAAAAAAATCTTCCACATATCACTTCCCCTTTATTACATGTCCAACTTTAAGGACTTTAATACTATTACCCCGGCATGCTAATGCATTGACCCGGGGCTCGTCATTTTATTTCAACATCACAAGATTTTAAAGGCATCCGATTGCGGTATCTCCACGAGATAGCCAACATACTTTAATTCCATTCATCATGACAATGCTATTCCTGCTGGCAGGACCGGTTATTGCCATTATTATCGTGCTTACAATTATCCAGAGAAGGAAAGCACGTCATAAGGCAGCGTTCGCAGCAAAACTAAAAGCACTCACTTCAAGCCACGGTCTTGAGCTTGACCTCTTTGAACAATTCAACAACCGCCTGATCGGTCTCGATCACCAGCATGGTAAACTCCTGTTCATCGAATTCCATGGCAGCAACTGGAACTTCAATATGTTTCATGTTGACCAGATCAAAGCCTGTGCAGTATTGCGTTCCCCCATCGGCCTGCAATGCCATATGGAAGACGGCTCCATAGTAACCCTGCCTTTCTATTCCGCACATACCGATAAATTCCATGACGCAACAGCACTCACCAGGAAAGCAGCCTACTGGAGAAGAAAGATCAACGGCATGCTCACCAAACACGAGGAACCTGAATTTTTTTAACTCATCCCCAATCAATTCATAACAAAAAATACAATCATGAAACAGGAACAAAACGACACCATCATCATGCTCAAAGAAGATGTAGCAGTACTTAACAGCTTACTGGAAAAAAATAGCCAGCTGCCTGAAGCAGCAATCATTCGCGAAAAGATCGCTAAGGCAACGATCCTCGACAACTATAATTTCCCGCGCGACGTAGCTCGATTAAACACCGTCCTCACTATCCGCGATAAAGTAGTGCGCCAGAACTTCCAGTACGCACTAACCGTTCCGGAACCCGGCGCCACTTCCTATTCATCCGACAGCATCTTCCGCCCACTCGGCGCAGCACTACTGGGAATGAGAACAGGCGATGAACTAGCCTTCCCCACACAAAAAGGAACCCGCTATTTCTTCGTTATTGAAATGGAAAATCCGCTAGAGTCAATTTATTAAGAAAATACTAACACGCGCAATCAAAACCAGTAAAGCGCAATGAGCACAATTAATCAAACCCACTTATCTATAATATGAGCACCATCAAAAAGCCCTCTTATAAAAAGGGCTCCCTCAATATCAGAGACCCTGTATTTTCAACAGATCCCTCCTCGCCTCCTTCAACATCGAAGCAGCAGGAACAGTAGCAAGCGATTCTATCTTAAAGCGCTTCAATATCGAATCCAGCATCTCGATCTTTCCCTTTTTCCCCTGCACCGTCCAGCGCTCACGAAGTATACGCATCTTCTCGAAATCCTGTATCCCCTCGCGAAGCTTTTCAAATCGTATTGAAGTCTGCGGACCCGGATATACCTGGTAAGTATCACCCGCGGGCCATGAACCAAAACGGCTGTCGCGCAAAGGATCAGCAGGCCAGCTATTATAGGCCCAGCGCAGGTATCCGGTGAATCCCTTCGCCGCAGCATACCACCCGATCCACGACTGCTCCGCCGCAGGAGAAAAAGTAAAATTATTGGGATACTGCTCCACACAGCAGGTATAGTAGGTAGATGGCTTACCCGCCGCAATGCGCGCACGCAACACATCCTCAGGGAAATCCCAGCGCGAAGCCAGACAGTAATCAAACAGATCCTTCTCGATCTCCGCATGATAATCCCCCGCCAGTGCGATCTTCCACGAAGGATCTATTTCCTTCAACATCGCGATTGCCTGCTGCATATCTTTCAGCGGCCGCTCATCCATCGCAATACTCGTAATAGAAAACCATCCCTTCTCTTTGAGATGACGCGTAAAATCTTTTAACATCGGCTGCCATGTTGCAACATATGCCTCACTGCCTATTGGAGTAGTCACACTGCTATCCTTTCCACTCGCCTCATCATAATAGCGAACCACCATCTTCCACGGTATCATCGAATAACAATTGATCCGCTTATCAATGCCCGCATCCATCACAAACTGTACATACTTATCAAAAAGACTATAATCAAACTGCCAGCTGCCATCACTTTTTTTGATCCACTTTATCAGCGATGGATAATCATCATAGGTCTGGTGCCCCCATGGCTCCTCAACTATACTCGCAGTAATATTTTTTTGTCCCGCTTCCGCCAGCATCCTGAAATATGGTCGCAGCAAATCAAAATGTTTATCACTCCAAAGTTTCACATCATGCGCTCTCGCCACCGCAGCAGGATGTTGCCATAGGTCGAGATCAAAACTCCAGTCGCTTGCTGGTGGAAGAATGCCATCCATCACTTCCAGGCTTATGCGAAGTTTCTGCTTCATCACTTTCACCGTGCCGGTATAAATACCAGGCTCAGCAGCTAAAGGAACATCCAGTGAAACCCATACCACCTGCAGCTTTCCGTTCAGCTTATCCAACCCGCTTTCATAATCTATCCTATCGCGCGCGAGAGAAGAATCTTTCGACTCCGGCAATGGTGCACCACATCCCCCGGCATACTCATCGGTCATCACCGGCCGAACCATTCCAAACCTGAAATTTTCTGATGAAATATTTGATTGCCCGGTCAGTATCAGATCACTGAAACGAAGCTTCAGTCCACCATTCGTTTTACCCGATTGCACCAACACCTGCACATGAACCCGCTCTCCGCGCCATGCAGCTACCGACCAGCGCTGCTCAGGAATTGATTGCAGTATTGTATCTACCCCAAAGCGTATATCACTATCCCCAAATCCCACCAACAGTTGTTTGGGCGATGTTTGCGGAGCAGAGGGGTCCTGCGACTTTAAGCCCAGTAGCGAAACAGAAGACCCTTGTGTATTTGAACTTAGTTGTACAGTTGCAGCACCTTGCGCATTAACTCCCTGCAGCGCAACTAAATTGGTTAAGCAAACAGCAATTATAAGAAGTGATCGGATCATAATCGAGCATTAACCCTTGAATGTAGCACAAAAAAAAGCAGCACTCTCGTGCTGCTCTTATTTTTTTCATAGCGGAAATATTATTGATCAAGCTTGATCTCGCCAACATCGGTAGGCAGTGCATCTTTTACACTAACACCATCCTTAGCTGTATTCTTGTAAGGAGCTTTAGCTTCGATGATAAGACGGTAATCTCCCGGCTTAACATTCACGATCTCAAATGCGCCATTAAGAATATCTGCTTTCAGTGTATCAGTTGCAGAAAGTGCCCACGCCTTAACCGCACCATCAGCAGGTGTAACTGTTCCTTTAATAGAACCTGTTTCCAGACCCTTAAAGGCAAATAATCCTGCTGTCATCACACCCAGTGCAAGCACTGTCATTTTCATCTTTTTCATATGTTCTCTTTTTGTGTTGAAAGAGCGATTGCATCAGCTACATATTGCATGCGCAAATGCAATCGCCTTAAAAAATTTATATCATTGTTGCTACAAAAGATTTCCCGCTATCATTTCAATAGTGCTCTTTTGCCTATTCACCCGCCTTACTGCTTCACCGCACTTGTATCCTTCACCGCCACCGTCGTATCCTTCACCGGCTCTTTTTTCAGCGTATCAACTACAGGCTTCTTCATCAGACTATCCTGTACTGGCTGATTTGAAACACTATCAGGTACAGGCTTCGTTGCTGCCTCCAGAAGTGCAATCATACCTACATCCACAGGCTGCGCATCAACAACACTAATGCTGTCTTTGATGGTATGCCTGTACGGCGCCTTAGCCTCAATCACTAACTTGTAATCTCCTGGCTTCAGATCATTGATTGTAAAGTTTCCGTTCTCAAGAATTGAACGTACTGTATCAGTACTTGAAACTGCCCATACATTGGCTACATTTTCAGCCGGCGTTACTGTTCCTTTGATAGACCCGTTATCTATACTTGCGAATGCAAATAATCCCGCGGCCATTACACCAAAAGCCAATGCCGTTGCCTGCATCTTTTTCATAAACTATTATTTTTTTGTTGGTAGAATATTGTTGCTATACCCCCATATCCAATGACCGTGCCAGTAATGTCTTAGTGAAATGTTAATGCCGCCAAAATACTTTTAACGAGCCTTTGGGCACTATCTTTGCAAATATGGATAAACGACTGTTTCTGCTAGACGCCATGGCACTGATTTTCAGAGCATATTATGCACTGATCAGGAGCCCTCGTATTACCTCCCAGGGAAAGAATACAAATGCGCAGTTTGGTTTTACCAACGCACTCCTCGAATTAATTAATAATCGTCATCCTTCTCATATGGCCGTCTGTTTTGATACGCAGGCACCAACAGAAAGACATACCGATTTCACCGAATACAAAGCAAACAGACAAGAGGCTCCTGAAGATCTTCTTATTGCTATCCCCGATATTAAACGCATCATCAAAGGTTTCAATATTCCTTGCATAGAAATGGATGGATTTGAAGCTGATGATGTTGTTGGCACGCTCAGCAAACAGGCCGCAGCAGCGGGTTACGAAGTATTCATGGTTACACCCGATAAAGACTATGGCCAACTTGTTTCTGATAAAATAAAAATTTATAAACCCGGTTACCAGGGCGGTGATATAGAGATCATGGGGCCCGAAGAAGTTTGTGCTAAATGGAATATTAAATCGGTCGACCAGGTGATAGATGTTCTTGGATTAATGGGTGATGCTGTTGATAATATTCCAGGTATCCCCGGTGTTGGTGAAAAGACCGCCGCTAAATTATTGGCGGAATACGGAACCCTCGAAAACATTCTCGCCAACGCCGATTCTATCAAAGGTGCTCTCGGTGAAAAGATCCGTAATGGAAGAGAGTCGGCTATCATCTCAAAAAAACTTGCTACCATCATCACCAATGTTCCCGTTGAATTTCATGAAGGTGATTTTAAACTGAAAGAATGGAATCGTGATGGACTTCGAGAGATCTTCACCGAACTTGAATTCCGCACTGTCGCGAAAAGAATTCTTGGTGAAGAAATTTTAACCAGCACACCTTCTGCACCACAAGGTGTTCAGACCGACCTTTTCGGAAATGCTGTTGCTGCTAATAATAATGGATCTCCAAATGTTGCTGCCAATACGGATGAACTCGCAGAGGAGATGGCACTGAAGATCGATAAGAACATAAATAATACGCCACATAATTATGAACTGGTTCAGGGCGCTGATGCTATCACCGCTTTAGTGAAAAAGCTTTCCGCATTCTCTGAAATTTGCTTCGATACGGAAACAACAAATATTGATGCGAATGATGCTGAACTGGTTGGACTCTCCTTCTCCGTTAAACCACATGAAGGTTATTATATTCCCTGTCCACCAGATATGCAGGCTACAAAACTTATCCTCACGCAACTCATGCCGCTGTTTCATGATAGCAGCAAAGTATGGGTGGGACAAAACATTAAATACGATCTGCTGGTATTGAAATGGTATGGCGTTGAGCTCACAGGAAATCTTTTTGATACCATGCTGGCGCATTATGTTATTGAACCCGAAGGCAAACGCGGCATGGATCTCCTCAGTGCCAAATACCTCGGCTATGAACCCGTTCATATTGAAGAGCTGATCGGTAAAAAAGGTAAGGGCCAGGGTAATATGCGTGATGTTGAACTGGAGAAAATTAAGGAGTATGCTACCGAAGATGCAGATATCACCCTGCAGCTGAAACAAAAGTTTCTCCCCCTCCTCAAAGAACTGGAAGTGCAGAAGGTTTTTGAGAAAGTAGAGAACCCACTCGTGAAAGTGCTCACCGATATGGAGTTTGAAGGCATCCGCGTTGATACCGATTTCCTCAACGAATATTCCAAGGAACTGGAGCGTGATGCAAAGCAGGCTGAAGAACGTGTTTACCAGCAGGCCGGTGTCCGCTTCAACCTCGCTTCTCCTAAACAATTGGGTGAAGTGCTTTTTGAAAAACTGAAGATTGATCCCAAAGCTAAGAAGACAAAAACAGGTCAGTATGCTACCGGTGAAGATGTGCTCACCAAACTCGCTTTGCAGAACCCCATCGTTGATGATATCCTCGCCTTCCGCGAACTCACCAAACTTCGCTCCACCTATGTGGATGCACTACCGTTGATGATCAACCGTAAAACAGGAAGGGTGCATACTTCTTATGCACAGGCAGTGGCAGTAACTGGTCGTCTCTCCAGCAATAATCCCAACCTGCAGAATATTCCCGTGCGTACCGACCGTGGCCGGGAGATCCGCAAAGCCTTCATCCCCCGCGATGAAAATCATATCCTGCTTTCTGCCGATTACTCACAGATCGAGCTGCGCATCGTGGCTGCCATCAGTGGTGATATCAATATGTGCGAGGCCTTCCGCCAGGGTAAGGATATCCATACCGCCACCGCCGCCAAGGTATTCGGGATTGATGAATCCGAAGTGACCAAAGACCAGCGTCGTAAAGCAAAGAGTGTGAACTTCGGTATCATATATGGCCAGGGAGCTTTCGGACTCGCCGATAACCTTGGCATTAGCAGAACCGAAGCAAAGGAGATCATCGATAATTATAAAAAAGAATTCAGTGGACTCACCCGCTATATGGATGAAACCGTGAACTTTGCTAAAGAGCATGGTTATGTCCAAACCCTGATGGGTCGTAAAAGGTGGTTGCGGGATATCAACTCCTCCAATTTTACCGTCCGTGGATTTGCTGAACGCAACGCTATTAATAGTCCCATCCAGGGCACTGCGGCCGACATGATCAAGCTGGCGATGACCGCCATGCATGCTGCCATCAAAAAGGAGCGACTTAAGAGCCGCATGATCCTTCAGGTGCATGATGAACTTGTTTTTGATGCCCGCAAAGAAGAAGCTGAGATGCTGATGCCGCTGGTCATCGAGTGTATGCAGAACGCACTGCCGCTACCCAATGATGTACCCGTGGTTGCAGAAGTTGGTAAAGGCTATAACTGGTTGGAAGCTCATTAGGAAAATAAAACCGACCATATGGTTACAACCGATCCACGCATAGATGCCTATATTGAGAATGCAGCGCCATTTGCAAGGCCCATACTGCAGCATCTCCGCTCGCTGGTGCATAAGACCTGTCCCGAAACGGTTGAAACCATTAAATGGGGCTTCCCGCATTTCCTCTATAAAAAAGAGATCCTGTGCAGCATGGCTTCTTTCAAAAAACATTGCGCCTTTATTTTCTGGAAAGCCTCACTCATGAAGGATCCTATCCTCATAGAAAATGCCCGTGCTGAAACCGCCATGGGTCATCTCGGCAAGATCATGTCATTGAAAGATCTTCCCGCCGATAAACAAATGATCGCTTATCTCAAAGAGGCAATGGAGCTGAATGATAAGGGCATCAAACTCCCTAAAAAAACTGCAGCGCCAAAAAAGGAATTGATGGTGCCTAAAGAACTTAAAGAAGCGCTCTCAAAGAATAAAAAAGCCTTTGACGTATTTGACAAAGCCAGCTACAGCCACCGCAAGGAATACATTGAATGGATCTGTGAAGCCAAAACAGAAGCAACCCGCAATAAGCGCATCAGCAAGACCATAGAAATGCTTGCTGAAGGCAAATCGCGCAACGAGGAATATAAGTAGTTACTCTTTTTTGCTCTCCCCTTTTATCAGCTTGAGCTCATACAGATCAAGCCGCCTGTCTTTCATGGTGGTCACACTTCCATACTCATGCAATTCGGCCAGCAGCGTAAGATCCACATCTGATATCACAATCATCTCTGTATTGGGCGTAGCCTCTGCTTTAATTCCATTTACCGGAAAGGCAAAATCTGATGGCGTGAGAACTGCTGATTGTGCAAACTGCAGATCCATATTATGCACCTTCGGAAGATTACCAACCGTACCGGCTATTGCTACAAAACATTCATTCTCGATAGCCCTCGCCGCAGCACAATAACGGACCCGGTTATACGCATTTTGCGTATCGGTCAGAAAGGGTACAAACAATATCTGCATCCCCTGCTCCGCCAGCAACCTGGCCAGCTCCGGAAACTCCACATCATAACAGATCAGCACGCCCACCTTGCCCGCATCGGTTTCTATCACCTGCACTTTATCTCCTCCCTTAATGGCCCACTCATATTCTTCTGATGGCGTAGGATGGATCTTATCATACTTGTCGATCTTTCCATTGCGGTGCAGAAAATAGGAAGTGTTATAGAGATCTCCCTCCCGCTCCTCGGGCATACTTCCGCCGATGATGTTCACATTATAGGAGATCGCAAATTTTGACAACGCCGCAACTATATCGGGTGTATACTTGGCCAGCTCGCGGATGGCGGCATGCCCCGGCAGATGATTGAAGGGCTCCATCAGTGGGGCGTTGAAGAACTCGGGCAGCACCACGAAATCAGAACTGTAATCACTTACCGCATCAACAAAATATTCCACCTGTCCCAGCAGGTCTTCCAAAGTTTTATACTGCCGCATCTGCCACTGCACCACACCTATCCTCACAAAATCTTTTCGCAGCCCGATCTTCCCACTATTGGGTTCATAGAATACATTGTACCATACTAACAGGGTGGCATAACCGCGTGATTCATTGTCTTCGGGAAGATAATCGCGCAGCACTTTCTTGATCTGGAAATCATTCGCAAGCTGGAAACTCAATGTGCTGTCATGCAGCTTCCGCGTACGCACTTTCTCAATGTATTCGCGCGGCGTCATATTATCAGCATGCTTACCATAACCCGGTATTCTTCCCCCGGCTACAATGGCGCGAAGGTTCAGTTTTTCACAAAGCGTTTTCCTTGCATCATACAATCGCCTCGCAAGCCTGAGGCCGCGTGATTCGGGATTGATGAACATCTCTATTCCATACAACACATCACCCTGCGGATCATGTGTATCAAAGGTGAAATTTCCTGTCACCTGCCGGTAGCTATGGTTATCACCAAAGCGGTTGAAATTCACGATAAGCGTCAGCGCACAGCCCACTACTTTTCCATTGAGGGTAACACAGATCTGCCCCTCGGGAAATTTCTTCAGCAGCTTCTCCAATGACGACTCTCCCCAATACTGTCCCCCCATACTTGCATATGCCTCGATCATCGAATCTTTCAGCTCCTGGAAATCAGCGATTGTTAGCGCCCTCACTTCTATTGTTGCATTATCCATAATGCAAACCTAAGCATATTAGATTTTGATTATTACTCTTAATTTGCACTATGACTCCTACGATCTACTACTGTTATGATGCGTATTGTGGCTGGTGCTATGGTTTCAGTCCCGTGATGAAAAAAATGGCAGAACTCTATTCCGACCAGATTGCTTTTGAAGTATTGTCGGGCGGGATGATACTCCCCGAAGAGCCACGCCACATCAGCGTTGTAGCGGGCTATATTAGCGAGGCCTATAAAAGTATTGAAGAGCTTACCGGGGTTCGCTTCGGCGAAGATTATCTCTGGCATATTTTTAACCCATCTGAAAGCGATTGGTATCCCAACTCCGAGAAGCCCGCAATTGCCATGTGCATCCTCAAGGAATATTTCCCCGACAGGCAGGTTGAATTTGCTGCCGACCTCCAGTATGCGCTGCATTTTGAAGGCCGCGATCTGTGCGACAATGAAGCTTACCGACACCTGATTGAAAAATATAATTTCGAGCCGGAGGATTTCTTTAGTCGCCTTAACAGCGAAGAATACCGCGAGAAGGCTTATTACGAATTCCAGCTCGTTAAGCAACTGCAGGTGAATGGATATCCCAGCGTGCTGGTGCAGGTAAGTGAGAGCAAATTTTTCCTGATAGCGCGGGGTTATACTGACCAGACCACCATGATCCAGCGCATTGAGGCGGTGATGGCCGATCTCAATAAAAATTAATCGCCTGCTATGATCATCACCATTACTGTTAATCCCGCGGTTGATAAAAGCACTTCCACTGAAAAGTTGGTGGCAGAAAAGAAAATGCGCTGTGCGGAGATGGTGGTGGAGGCGGGCGGTGGTGGTATCAATGTGAGTAAGGCGCTCTCGCGGCTTGGAGCTCCAAATAAGGCCATCATCACCAGTGGTGGCATCAATGGCATGCAGTTGGAAAAAAGCCTTCAGGAGGCGGGCATTCAATACTTCGCCGTTCCCATCAATGGCGATACCCGTGAAAATGTGGTGCTCCTGGAAACCAGCAGCAATAGCCAGTACCGGCTTGTGCTACCTGGACCAACCCTTTCAGCCAAAGTGGAAGACGCTATCCTCGATGCCCTGGCATCCATTCCCGAAAAACCGGAGATAATCATTGCAAGCGGCAGCCTCCCTCCAGGATTTGCGCCCGGCTTCTATGCCCGGGTTGCCAGCTATGCACAGCGTAATGGTATCAGGTGCATCATTGATTGCTCAGGTGAGCCCTTATTACTGGCTGCAAGGGCTGGCGTCTATCTCCTTAAACCCAATCTCAACGAACTCAGCCAGCTCGCAGGTCGCGATCACCTTGAAACCGACCAGGTGCTGAGTGCCGCAAAACAATTGCTGCATGAAGGCCGCTGTGAAGTGGTGGTGGTATCCATGGGTCCACAAGGTGCGCTGATGGTGACTCCCCGCAGTCATTTACTGGTGCCGGCACCTACGGTAAAAAAGATCAGCACGGTGGGCGCGGGTGATAGTATGGTGGCTGGAATGGCTTTCCAGCTCATGAAAAATGAATCACTTGAGAATATGATCCGCTTTGGAATCGCCTGCGGAACAGCCGCTACCATGCAGCCCGGCACAAAGCTGTTTGACCCCGCCGACGCCTATCGCCTCTATAATTGGCTGCAACAACAGTAGCTGCCCACCATAACAGTATCCCGTTACTATATCAATCTTTATGTACACTGAAAATTGGGGCTTCTGGGAATAAGGTCTTTCCACGTCCGGGGTTATTGTTGAATATATGAAATATTATTCACATATCAGCCCCAACAATTCGTACCTTTCAAGAAACTTTGGAATATGAAAAAGCTCCTATTTTGCTGTATTGCACTCATTTTCTTTTCTGCTATAGCGACAGGCCAAACGCCTTCCCAGGATGACCAGATGAAAGCTTTCCGCGATTATATGACACCGGGAGATTGGCATAAAAAGCTCGCCAAAGATGATGGTGAATGGAAAGCCGAAGTGAGTATGTGGATGGACCCCAGCCAGCCCCCTACTAAGAGCACCGCAAAAATGATCAACAGGATGATCCTGGGTGGCCGCTACCAGGAATCAAGATTCACCGGCGAATTCATGGGTATGCCAATGGAAGGTATCGGCACCATCGCCTATGATAATATCCGCAAGATATTCCTCAGCACCTGGATCGATAACCTCGGCACCGGTATGATGTACATGGAAGGTAAATGGGATGAGGCCTCTAAATCAATCATCCTCGAAGGTGAATCGCTTGACCCCATGCTTGGCAAGATGGTGAAGATCAAAGAAACCTTTAAATACATCGACGACAATAACCAGCTCATGGAGATGTTCATGCTTCAGGATGGCAAAGAAATAAAGACAATGGAAATTAAACTCACACGCTCCTGAATCCATTATTTAACCAGCCTGTTCATAGGCCTGTTTCAGCCAGCCATCCAGCTCCGGAGTCAATGCACTGTCCATCTCGATCTTCACGCGATGGGTGCACATGGCATTCCAGCTGCCACTCTTTTCCAGCATGCCCGATGGCTCCACACCCTTCAGGTTGAGGCCAAGATCGAGCCGGTTCTTTGTGGAGGGCTGGATGATGGCAAACTGTTTTTTGCGCCTCACACTCATATATGCTTTCTTGGGCGATAACTCCACATCATCACCAAAACTTTCGATGGTGGCAATGAGCTTGTCGTACCACGGTTTCAGATTTTCCTTACCCTTGTATTGCTCTGCCACCCAGTCCGTTTCATCTCCCTCAGCACCAGCAAAACTGCCTTTGGCCTGGTGCACTAACAGGTTCGCATAGCCGTGGCCGATACCGTATTCGGCTTTGAGCATATTCACCAGCTCTCCATGTTTTTGCAGGGGGGATGATTGTACGATCTTCAGCCAGTCTTCCAGTTTGCGACCGGTTTGCGTTTCAAGATTCCTGATCTGGCTTTGCATGGCATCGTTGACGGGATCTGTTGACATATGGCGCTATTTTAATCGTTTGAAATAATAGTTCAGTCGCTTGCCAGGGTCCAGTTCTCCTCCATCCACCCAGGCATGAAGTGAGTCTTTGCTGATGAATTCATACACGATCCTTTTCGGGTAATCATGGGTGGGATTCTCGAACACATATTTATTCTTTTCTGCCCTGGTGAGGAAAAATGCAACGGGCTTCTTTTCATTCTGGTCTTCTACCGTTGCCACATAAACGATCTGCTGCTGCTTCCTCCCCAGATTGATCCGCTCGCTTACAATTGTATCGCCTCCCTTAATGCTGTAGGCGCTGCCAAGAAGGTTCTCTGCCCCGGTCTTTTTCCACTCTTCATAACGCTCCCCCTTCGCTGTGTTCCTTACCCACAGGCCTTCGAGATTCAGTAACCGGGTAATATCCTTTTTTGTCTGCCTTCCTCCTTCCATAAAAGAAAATGATGTGTAAAGGATGGCGGTCAAAATAAGGAGCGTTTTCATATTCAGGAGTTGAGCATATTCTGCAGGTTCACGTCACGGTTCCTCAGGTCAAGGCCGCCCTCCAAAATACTTTTCAGGTTGGTGAGGTAAAAGGTCCAGCCCAAAGAACACCCCTCATGGTACATGAACTTCGAATCTTCATCTGTTGGAATATTATCCTGCTCCAGTTCCACGATCTGCTCATCACCTGCAAGCAAAATGCGGACGGTGCAGTTACCCGCCTTGCCAAAACTGAACCGGAAGATATCATGGCCATTGGCTTCCAGAACAGTTCCTCTTTCAACAGCTTCATCTGAATAGCCATGCCATAAGAATGTATAACGATCACCAGTACCTGCTGCAATATGCGGCTCAAGGGCTACACCTTCCTTATTAACGTATTCGCATAAACGAAGAAACCAGCTTTCTATACCCGCCCTGGTTGCCCAGGCGGCATAGATCTGCTGGCGTGTACTCCTTACATTTATGCGCACAATGAACCGGCTCCAATCCTTTGCAATCATATGGCTTCGTTTTATGGCTGGGCCTGACTTACAGGTATCGAATGTAAAGCTACCCTATTCCCCTCAGAATCGATAAAAACAGCCATGAAGCCGATCTCCGGACTCACCTCTGTTTTTGGCACCACGATCTTTCCTCCCGCCGCTACAATCCTGTCAAGCACCAACTGCACATCAGGATTGGCATTAAGATATACCAGCACCCCATTTTGCTGCGGCTGGTAAAATTCAGGCGCATGCGTTAGTGCACCACTAATTCCCCCACCCATCGGATCCTGCACAGGAAACATCCGCATCTGAAGGTTTGGGAAATTCATTGGCACCATTTCTATATCTAAAATGGTTTCATAAAACTTCTGCGCACGGTTTATATCAGTGGTAGGAATCTCAAACCAGCTGACGGAATGTTGTTGTACCATATTTTTATTTTGAAGTTGCACAAGTTTTTTGATACTATCTCCACAACCCAATGATGGCTCCCATCAACACCAGCGCCACCACACTATATCCTCCATTGATGAAAATATACCGCCAGCTTTTGAGCTCAAAGAGACTATGAATTGCAATAGCGCAAAATGCCCAGATACCCGCCAGGAATCCTGCCGTTGCTCCCCAGCTCACATCCGTTTTCATCTGCGGCGTATCCACCAAGAACATGGCCAGGTTAGCTGCCATCACCAGTGAAAAAAGAGCCGTGAAGCCAAAGATCTTTCCCTTATTTCCCAGCTTGATATCCTCTTCTGAAAGTCCGCTGTCTTTCATCCATGCCTTGCCAAATAGTCCGGGTGAATACCAGATGCCACCAACTACAAAAGCCGATAGTCCGGCCACCAATACTGCCAGCCAGTTGATTGTTGAGATGTCCATATGTTTTATTTGTATCCTAAACTATTGTCTAAATTCATACTGCGCAAATGAAAGCAACCGAAACCCGAACAAATGGGAGTAAACCCCGCCATACCGCCGACGAAGCAGATCACCAACCCTCATCAGCTAAATGATATCGGGTTCAGGGTGATACTGATCCCTTTCTGCGGTATTGCTATTCCACTGATCTCCCGGCTTATTCCCCACCAGCAATTAAGCCTGCTGGAGGTCAAGATGAGTTATCTCTATACCATCGGCATCGCCTTCATCGTATGGCAGGGTAACCGCTACCTGCTATTCACCCTGCGGAGTTATTTTAACTGGTTCAATCACCCCATGCGAAAGATCGGCGCACTGCTGCTCGTCATCCCGTTTTATACCGTTCCTATCAGCGTATTGCTCCTCATCGGATGGTACCATATCTTCCTGGATGGAAATATAAACTGGAGCACCGTGATGGAAACAACCCTCATCATATTGCTCGCCGTCGTTTTCATAGTGCATGTTTATGAAACAGTTTTCCTGGTGAAAGAATCCGAATCGGAAATGCTTCTGAACGCCCAGCTACAGCGGGCCCGCGCCGAAGCTGAACTGGAAGCCCTCAGGAACCAGATCGATCCACATTTTGTTTTTAACTCACTTAACACATTAAGCCATCTCATCGATTCCTCTCCTAAAAAAGCAAGGCTCTTCAATGATAACCTCGCAGAAGTATACCGTTATATTCTGCAGAATAAAAACAGCGACCTTGTTTTGCTCAGAGAAGAATTCAACTTCCTCCGCAATTATTTCTCCTTACTGGAGATCCGCTTTGGCAACGCTCTTCAGCTCGAAACATCTATTGATGATTCTGCACTCGATAGTTTTCTTCTTCCCCCCATCAGCCTCCAGCTCCTGATGGAAAATGCCATCAAACACAACGAATTCAGCAGGCAACATCCTTTGTTGGTGAGGATAGAAAGATCAGGTGATGCCATCATTTTTTCTAACGACACCACTAAATTGAGGATGGACAGAACATCCAATGGTATCGGATTAAAAAATCTTAGCGAGCGTTACCGCATCATCACCGCCAAAAATATTGAGATCAAGGATGCTGCCGGATATTTTACTGTGAAACTTCCTTTATTATTGATGCACTGATATGAAACTCCTGATCATAGAAGACGAACATCCTGCCGCCGAAAAACTTACGGCCGCATTGCATCAATCTCCTTACCCGGTTGACATTATCGGGATGACAACCAGCGTTGCTCAATCGGTAGAATGGCTGAAGCAACACCCGATGCCCGATCTCATTTTCATGGATATTGAACTGGGCGATGGACAATCATTCCGCATCTTCGACCAGGTGACAATTGATTGTCCCGTTATCTTCACCACCGCCTATGATGAATACTGGCAGGAGGCTTTCGAACATAACAGTATCGACTACCTGCTGAAACCTGTTTCACAGGAAAAGCTTGATTCGGCACTTAAGAAATACCTCTCCCTCCAACAGCATTTCTCTACCGCTCTGCAACAGCTTCGTCAATGGCAACAGCAGCCCTCCACCCCAAAAAAGCGATTCCTCATCAAACGGGGCGGCGATTATTTCAGCCTTCGAACCGAAGATATCGCCTGGGCCTGCGCTACCCATAAAATGGTTTGCCTGGTTGATAAGAGCGGCCAGCGCCATCTGCTCGACAAATCTCTTACCGAACTTGAAAAAGAACTAGACCCGGCACAGTTTTTTAGATTGAATCGTAAATACCTGGCCAGTATCAATGCCATCCGGAAACTCAGATCGCAAGGCAAAGGCAAACTCCTCGTGGAGCTGGAGCCCAACGCTCCTGAAGAAGTTATCGTGAGCAGCGAACAGACCGCCGGGTTCAAGGAATGGATGGATGCCTGATTTGCATTATCTTGCACCTCCCCAATAATTTTCATTTATGGAATACAACAGAATCATTGCCGTAACCGGGTTGCCCGGATTATTTGAACTGGTTGCCAGCAAAACCGATGGCGCCATTGTTCGCTCCCTTGACGATAAGTCTACCAAATTCGTTTCTTCCCGTGTACACAACTTCTCTCACCTGGAGAGTATTGAGATATATACCGTTCGTGATAACGTGAACCTGGTGGAAATTTTCCAGGCAATGGAAAAAAGCAAAACAAAGCTTCCGGATGGAAAAGATGCAGGCGCTCTCAAAGACTATTTCGGTGAAGTTTATCCCGATATGGATTTCGAGCGTGTATACTCCAGCGACATGAAAAAGATGGTGAAATGGTTTGAGTCGCTCCAGAAATCTGGTGTGGAGATCAAGCTGAGTGAGCGTACTGAAGAAGAAGCTGATGAGGAAGAAGAAGTGGCAGAAGTAACAGAAGCCAAGCCTAAGGCAGCAAAGAAGAAAGCCGCTCCTAAAGCTGAGGCTGCCACAAAAGAGAAAGCTCCGGCAAAAGAAACTGCTGCAGCAAAAGAGAAAGCTCCTGCAAAAAAAGCCGACGCTGAAGACACAGAAACAGAAGATGCTGCTTCCGCCAAGCCGAAGAAGGCAGCTAAAAAGAAGTGAGAAGAATAACAACGGATATATGAATCCTACCGCCCAATTAACACCTCCCGAGAGGCATTTCCTGCCTTCGGATTTTTCTATTACCACATGGGAGGCGCTGGAGCCTTATTTCCGTGACCTTGCAGAAAGGCCTATCCTCTCCGGCGCTGAACTGGAGCAATGGATGAAAGATTGCAGTGAACTGGAAGCCGTGGTGAGTGAAGACGCCTGCTGGCGACAAATCCGCATGACCTGTGATACGGAAAACAAGACCCTCGAAGAGGCTTTCACTTTCTTCGTGATGGAGATCCAGCCTAAGATCCAGCCTTACGCCGACCAGCTGAACCGAAAACTGATCGACAGTCCCTATAGTAAAGAACTCGACCCCCATCAGTATTTCACTTACCTGCGTAGTGTAAAGAAATCGATCGACCTTTTCCGGGAAGATAATATTCCCCTGCAGGCCGACCTCAGCGTGATGGCACAGCAGTATGGTGTGATCTCTGGCAAGATGTCGGTTACCATCCAGGGTAAAGAATACACTCTTCAGCAGGCGAGCAAATTCCTTGAAAACGCTGATCGGAAAATCCGCGAAGAGGCTTACCGCCTTATCCAGGATCGCCGCTATGCCGACCGCGATCAGCTTAATGAACTCTATACAACGCTGATCCAAAAAAGGCACCAGGTTGCACTGAATGCTGGTTTCGCCAACTACCGCGATTATAAATTCGCGGAGATGGGTCGCTTTGATTATACCAAGGAAGATTGTTTCGCCTTCCATGAAGCAGTTAAACAACATGTTGTTCCACTCGTTGCTGCTATCTACGAAAAGAAAAAAGCTAAGCTGGGCCTCGATACCCTCCGTCCCTGGGATACAGAAGCTGAACCGGAAGGCATAACGCCATTGCGGCCTTTCAATACCGGCGAAGAACTGCTGGAAAAAACCATCAGCTGCTTCCGCCAGCTCAGACCATTCTTTGCCGATTGCCTCGTCACCATGCAGAAAATGGGTCGCCTCGACCTGGAAAGCCGCAAGGGAAAAGCACCAGGCGGATATAATTGTCCCCTCGCTGAAACCGGCGCACCCTTCATCTTTATGAATGCCGCCGGACAAATGCATGATGTTACTACCATGGTTCATGAAGGCGGTCATGCAGTCCACTCTTTCCTCGCGCACCCGCTTGAACTCAGCGCCTTCAAGGAGTATCCCATGGAAATTGCTGAAGTCGCCAGTATGAGTATGGAACTTTTCAGTATGGACCAGTGGCATAGTTTCTTCGATAATGAAGAAGAACTCCTTCGCGCAAAGGAACACCAGTTGGAAAGAGTCATTACCATCTTCCCGTGGATCGCTATCATCGATAAGTTCCAGCACTGGGTATATGAATTCCCCAACCATACGCTGGAAGAAAGAGCAGAACGCTGGGTAGCTATCAATGATGAATTTGCTACTGGTGTTATTGATCTGTCGGGACTTGAAGAATACCGCAAATACAGTTGGCAAAGGCAGTTGCATCTTTTTGAAGTTCCATTCTATTATATCGAATATGGTATTGCACAGTTAGGTGCAATTGCCATGTGGATGCAGTACAAGGAAAACAAGGAGCAGGCGCTTGACAATTATATGAAGGCATTATCGCTGGGGGGAACACGAACCTTACCCGAATTATACCAGGCTGCGGGAATTTCTTTTGACCTTGGTCCCGACCGTGTTAAAACATTGATGGATTTTGTGGGCCAGGAGATGAACAAACTGCCATAAAAGCCCAAAAAATACCCAGTTTAGGGTATGTATAAAACTTGTGGGATATGATTATTCGCAATATATTTGTACAGGAAAACACTTAGAAGCCCAGCCGATCAAAAGCAGCTTCTTTTAAAATAGCTACTAATCAGAGCCTTAACCAAAAGTCCCGGTGTGTCTACATCGGGGCTTTATTTTTCCCCAAATCTCACCTCTCACCTCTTACCTTTTACCTCTTAAATCTTACCTCTTAAATCTTACCTCTTAAATCTTACATTTCTTACAGACCCCCGACACGATCATCTCCACCTGCCTGGCCTCAAACCCTTTGGGCAACGCAATCTCCGGGATGGTCACATCATCAAGGCAAACAGTATTCTCACATTTCTCACAAACAAAGTGAACATGATTATCATGGTGATGACCTTCTTCACAGTCGTCCTTGCAGAGCGCATAACGGATACTGTTATCGGTAGTAGGAATGGTATGGATAATTCCCTTGTTCAGAAATACCTGAAGGGTGCGGTAAACCGTTACCCGGTCGAACTTCTCGCCGGTTCGCTTCTCAATATCACCATGCGCCAGCGCTCCCTGCTGACCAAGGAAAAGTTCAAGGATCCTCTGCCTGCTGCCGGTTACACTGAGCTGGTTACGTTTGAGAATATTCAATATGGCTTCTTCCATATGGGTCTATTGCGGATTGTTATTGAATAGGCTATTGGTGAAACGCGGACCGGTTGCTGCCGGCTCCTCCAAAAGTTCGGGAATATCTTTTATCAGCGCTTCCACTTCCTCTGATTTCAGTCCATCATAAATGCGCCTTACCCGCCCTGTTTTATCCACCAATGCAAAGAACTGGGTATGGATGAACTGATCTTCAATCTTTTCATTATTGTTCTCCGGATCATCAAGCAGGTAGCTAACCCGGGCAGCATAATAAAGACTGTCCTTACGGCCTGTCAGGAAATGCCAGTTGCCTCCATTCACGCCCAAACTGTCGGCATAAACCCGCATCCGCCCAACCGAGTCGGTTTCAGGGTCAACAGAGTGGGATAATATCATGAAACCCGCTTCCCCCTTGTATTTATCAAAAACCTGCTTCATGTTATTGTTCATCTTGGGGCAGATACCCGTGCAGGTGGTAAAGAAGTATTCGGCTACATATACCTTACCCTCAACATCACGCTGGCTGAACTCCTTGCCGTTCTGGTCGAGGAATCTGAAAGGCTGCACATAACTCAGCACAGGCATCTTCACATCGCCAAAACCGGGGATAAACCGGGTCATGGCATACATAAATCCAACACTCAGCAGAACAAAAAAAGCTACGTAAAACAGGGTTCTCTTACTCATGATATACAAATTTACACCCGACAGGGCGATTTAGTTCCATTACCCAGCAAAAGAAGAAATATTTTGCAACAAAGTTGCATCTTATTACTTTTGCACTCCTCATGTCATTTAAAATCAATTGGGACGCCCTTGGAATAACCGCCTCTCTGGCCTGCGCCATTCACTGCGCGGTACTGCCTTTGGTGCTATCCAGCCTGCCTGTTTTTGGCATCAATATCATTGATAACCTAGCTTTTGAATACCTGATGATCGTGCTGGCATTCGCCGTGGGAAGCCATTCGCTCTATCATGGTTACAAAAAACACCATCACCGTCTGGCACCTTCTATTCTCTTCGCCCTGGGCATACTTTTACTGCTCGCCAAACAAACCTGGCATGAGCTCCAGCTCTGGTTCCTGGTTCCGGCGGTCATACTTATCGTTTATGCTCATTATCGCAATTTCAGGCTCTGTAGAATGGCAAATCATTGCCATGAGGGGGACTGTAACCACTAAGTTTTCCTTAATTCACAAACATTAGCTGCTGCGAATCGTTATTTTTGCATGTAAATCAGACGAATTATGATTAAGACCGGAAATCCTGTTATCAGTATCTATACAGAAATGACGCCCAACCCGGAGACTATGAAGTTTGTTGCCAACAAGCTTCTCTATCCAGGTAAAAGCATCGACCTCCCCGATATGGAAAGCGCTAAACCTTCACCCCTGGCAACAGAGTTGTTTGGTTTCCCCTTCATCAGGAGTGTATTCATTGCCAGCAATTTCGTGACGCTTACCAAAACAAGTGAAACAGAATGGAATGATGTGATCCCTTCCATCAGGCAGTTCCTCAAAGATTATCTCGAAGAGGGTAAGGCAGTGGTGAACGAAGAAGAAATTGCCAATATGAAACCCCAGGGCAGCAACGAAGTGCTGGCCGATGATGATGATGTGGTTAAGCGTATCAAGGAATTACTCGAGAACTATGTTAAGCCGGCAGTTGAAATGGACGGTGGTGCAATTCAGTTCAAGAGCTATAATGATGGTGTCGTAAACCTGATGCTCATGGGTAGCTGCAGTGGATGCCCTTCCAGTATGATCACGCTCAAGGCCGGTATCGAAGGCATGATGAAGCGAATGATCCCTGAGGTGAAGGAAGTAGTTGCAGAAGCGGAATAAGGGCAGGGAATAGGCAATAGGGAATGGATAGATGTACTTATGCGTGAATGATTATATAGTGGATGGCCACCCCTTGGGGTGGCTTTCTCATGGTTTAGACTTAGGCCGGGCTCCCACCACCTTAATTTTTCCAACTTATCTTTAGGTTATGGAAAGTCAGAACTTACCGGAACGCTGGCTGCGCGGACCAGTGGAAAATATCCTCCCTTTATTGCAGCCTGTTGCCCACGCCCTTCTTCAGGCGCAGGATGAGATCAATGCCATCACCGCAGGGCTGCAGGATGATATGATCTGGCAAACGCCGGGAGGAAAAGCTTCAATAGCTTTTCACCTGAAACATATAGCAGGTGTGCATGACCGTTTGCTCACCTATGCAGCCGGAAACCAGCTCTCCGAAATGCAGTTGCAGTACCTGAAATCAGAAGGAATTTCCGACCCCACCATCACCTTGTCAACACTACTTTCAGATTTGAACAAACAGTTTGATATAACACTCCAGGCCCTGACAAACTTCACCACCCAATCACTTACTGAACCAAGGGGCGTAGGCAGAAAACAATCCCCCTCCACGGTAATCGGACTTCTCTTTCATATTGCCGAACACACCATGCGACACACCGGCCAGCTCCTCGTCACCATCGCCGTTTTAAAGTAGTTCCCTTCCATCCCTCCACCCCTCCATCTCTCCATAATCTTTTGTACCTTAATTCCCCGTAACCCAATCTATTCACTATTGCCCATTGCCTACCACCTTCCCCATTGAACCATTTCTCACTATACCCCCTCTCCGAATCTGCCATCACCCTGCAGTATGGTGAAGAAATTGCCATTAACCGTCACCGTGAGCTGCTGCAACTTATGCAACAGATCCAGGACGATCCATTCCCCGGATTCAGGGAAGTTTCAATCGCCTTTCACACGCTTACCATTTTCTTTGATCCCTATACTGTTTTTGAAAATGTAAAGCAGTCACCCATAAATTATATTAGTGAGTGGCTTCATAAAAAAGCCTCCTGGCTGGGAAATGATATACCTGATGCTAAAACATCTGCCACCATCACTGTCGCCAGTCGGGAGCAGCTAATTCCGGTTTGCTATGAAATGCCCTTTGCCTTTGATCTCGACACGCTTGCTGCCTATCATGGCATCGATCCCGAAACGGTCATCAGCATGCATACCAACCAGACCTTCTATGTTTTCATGGTAGGCTTCACACCTGGATTTCCTTATATGGGCATCTTGCCACCCGCGCTCGATACCCCCAGGAAAGCAACCCCATCGCTACAGGTGCCCGCCGGATCAGTTGGCATCGCCGGACAACAAACTGGTATATATCCTTTCAATTCTCCGGGCGGCTGGAATATAATAGGAAGAACACCTATCAAACTTTTTGATATCAATGATAATGATCCCTGCCTGCTGAAAGCCGGCGACCGCGTACGTTTCAGCAGGATCGACAGGAGCACTTTCAACTACCTGAATCAATATGAGGATAGTTAAGTCTGGCATTGCCACCTTGCAGGACCTGGGCCGTTTTGGCTACCGGAATTTCGGCGTCAGCCATGGCGGAGTCATGGACAGTAGCGCTGCAAGGCTTACCAATATGCTTGTAGCCAACCCTGTTGATGCCACCCTGATAGAGATAGCTGCCGGCGCCTTCAGTATGAGCAGCACCAAAAGTCAGCTCATCGCCCTTGGAGGAAGAGGTTTCAATGCCTTCGCAGGTGAGCAACCTCTCCCTTTCTGGCAGCCACTAATGCTGCCAGCGGGTGAAACGCTCCGGCTTATTCCTGCGGGCGGCGGCATCGCTTATATAGCCATCCATGGTGGCATCAGGACAACGCCGGTTCTTGGAAGCAGGAATACTAACCTAGTTGCCGGCTTTGGTGGAATAGAAGGCCGCCCACTCCGCCCGGGTGATATGTTGCCGGTTGCTGTGCTGAAAACAGAAGTGGGCGAAAAGATCATCCGCCAACTGTCCGAACCCGCACAACATTCACATCTTCGCCTATCGGGTAACGTTATACCGGATTATTCCATCAATACCATCCGCTTTTTTACCGGGCATCATTATTCCTCTTTCACCCCTGCTGCCCGAATACTTCTGGAGTCTGATACATTCGAATTAACAGGGATGAGTAACCGAATGGGATACCGGTTCAATGGTGCCGCTCTTCAGAATATGTTCCATACTGAACTGATCTCTGCCGCAGTGGTTCCGGGAACAATGCAGGTGAGTCCCGACGGACAATTACTGATCCTCATGGCCGATGCCCAAACCACCGGTGGCTATCCCTGCATTGGGCAGGTTATCGGCGCCGATATACCCCTCCTTGCCCAGCATGGTGCCGGAAGCCGCCTGCAGTTTAAATGCATCGCCCTCAATGAAGCTGAACGTATTCTTCTTGAAAGAGAAGCAAATTTCCGCACCCTCCAGAAAGACTATGAAATGCATTTCGCATGAGCAACATCACTATTGATATCAATTGCGACCTCGGGGAGGGTACAGGAAATGAAGCCGCCATCCTTCCCTTTATCAGCTCCGTTAATATTGCCTGTGGTTTCCATGCCGGCAATGCTATTACCATGCTGGAAGTTGTGAGGCTGGCAAAAAAATACTGCGTAGCAATCGGCGCCCATCCTTCCTGGGAAGACCGTGAACATTTCGGTCGCCGCAATATGCAGCTCCCGGCAAGAGAACTCTATGCCATCCTGCTTTACCAGCTTGGTGCCCTCGCCGCTATCTGCCATTCGGAATCGATTCCCCTTCACCATGTGAAACCACACGGTGCACTTTATAACCAGGCAGCAACAGATCCGGAGCTGGCAAAAGTTATCACTACCGCCATCCGTGATTTCAATCCCGCCCTTATTCTTTATGGCCTATCCGGCAGCGTTCTGAATACCACGGCAGAAAAAGCCGGGCTCCGTGTTGCTGCCGAAGTATTTGCCGACCGCACCTATACTAAAGAGGGATTGCTTACGCCGCGTACCATGCACAACGCCATGATCACAGAAACATCAAAAGCTACTGCCCAGGCGATTCAGCTCGTGACAAAACAGGAGGTCACAACAATCGACCATACCCTCCTCCACCTCAAAGCCGATACCATCTGCATTCACGGTGACGGCGCCCATGCCCCAGAATTCGCCCGTGCACTTCACCATGCCATGGTATCAGCATCAATAAGCATCCAACCGCCCGCATGATGAATAGCCGGAAAAGATCGGGTGTTTTCTGGGGCGCGGCAATGCTGATGGCTACCTCGGCTATAGGTCCGGGTTTCCTCACCCAAACAACTGTTTTCACCCAGCAACTGCTTGGCAGTTTCGGCTTCGTGATACTTATATCCATACTCCTTGATATTGGTGTGCAACTCAATGTATGGCGCATCATCACCATGGCCGATAAACCCGCACAGGAAATTGCCGAATCGGTCATTCCGGGCATGGGAAAGATTTTGACAGCGTTGATTATTTTCGGCGGGCTCGCATTCAATGTTGGCAATATTGCCGGTACAGGACTTGGGCTCGAGGTAATAACAGGGATGGACAACCGTATTGGTGCAGTGATCAGTGCTATAATTTCCGTTCTTCTCCTTACCAGCACTAATGCATCCCGCATCATGGACCGCTTTGTGCAGGTGATCGGATTCGGGATGATAGCCCTCACGCTTTATGTTGCCCTTGTTGCTGCACCTCCATATGCTGATGCACTTCATCACAGCATTCTGCCTGAAACGATTAGTTACACCGCTATCATCACTATTGTTGGTGGTACCGTTGGTGGATATATCTGCTTTGCCGGCGCTCACCGCCTGCTGGAAGAAAAGATCCCGCAAGAGAATAAAGTAGCAGCAGTAAGCAGCGCGGCAACAAGAGGAATACTCGCGGCATCTGCCATGCGTATCATCCTCTTCCTGGCTGCTTTCGGCATAGTGTCAAAAGGAATAATGCTTGACCCCTCCAACCCCGCCGCAGATGTTTTCAGGCAGGCAGCAGGGAATACAGGATATCGGCTATTCGGTATCGTTATGTGGAGTGCTGCAATCACTTCCGTGATCGGATCTGCCTATACATCCATCTCATTCCTCAAAACATGGAGCCCATGGCTGCAAAAAAATCATCGGTCACTGGTAGCCATTTTTATCGCTACCAGCACCCTCATCTTCCTGCTGGCAGGAAAGCCCGTGAAGCTGCTGGTGATGGCAGGTACCATCAACGGATTCATTCTTCCCGTTTCATTACTCATATTGCTGGCAGCAGCCCATAAATATAAAAATGCCAACGGCTACCAACACCCGAAATGGCTTACCATCATTGGAGTGCTGATTGCGTTGGCATTATCGGCCATGGCCCTCAGGGTTATCTTCGAATGAAGACCGGCACAAAAATTATTACAACAGTGTTGCTTCCGAACTGATCGCTGTATTCAACAGCTTGGAAATGGGACAGTTCTCTTCGGCATTCTTCACCGCCGCATCAAACTGCTCTTTGCTCATTCCGGGTACTTTACCCTGAACTGTCAGATGTGATTTTGTTATTGCGCCATTCTCAAAAGTGATCTCACATTTTGTTTCAAGCTTCTGCGGCGTAAATCCCGCTTCGCCAATAACAAAGCTGAGCTTCATGGTAAAACAGCCCGAGTGTGCTGCTGCTACCAATTCTTCCGGATTAGTGCCTATTCCACTTTCAAAACGTGAACTGAATGAATATTGTGTTTCACTCAAAACACCACTCTGCGTTGTGAGATGACCATCACCTTCTTTTCCGGTGCCGTTCCAAACGGCAGTTGCATTACGAATCATAGTATTGATTTAATTGATAAAAATTTTTCGGGCGGGGCATTAAAGATAATCCATCCTCACGACTTAGTCCACATCACACCCCTCTGCCTCAGGTAGTTAAGCACAAAATCAAAACAGGCCTCCTGCTTACCCACCAGCTCAGGCGGAAATACACCCTTCTCAATAAATAATCCCCCGGCAACCAGCTCCACCGCCGCCGTACAGGTGTATCCCGTGGTTCTGCTCATAGAAGAGGTTTTGGTAACAGCATCATAACGGTCCAGCATATTATACTCAACCCTTTCCGCTTTACCGCCTCTCATGCCCTCAACAATCACCCTCATTATGGTAAACTCTTCTTCTTCCTCGCCAAGTTTCCACTCCCTGAAAAGGATCTTCGACGAAAAATCTATCGGGCGCATACTCACACCATTGATATCAACAGGCGATTCGTCAAAGAATCCGCCCTGCTGCAGTGCAATAATAAGATCCACATGCCCGGGATAGCGCAGCGTCTGCTCTTTGAGGTTGGGGATATGCGGCATCGTGAACAGCAGGCTTCTCAAACCATCCGTATTGAAGGCTTCCAGGGTTCCTACCTCTCCGAAATCCATATAGCTTCTTTCCGACAGCGCCGGCCTCACAACTATATGCCCGTTCTCTTTTAACCTCGCGGGCCTTGTATACTCCTCAATAACATCAATGGGCGAGAAGGGTGCCTTGTATTCAAATGGCTTACGCCTGATCTTTGGTAGTCCGCCAACATAACACTCAAACCGATCTACCTCCATAGTTTCATTATACCTGCCGATAATGAAATTACTCATGCCCGGCGCCACGCCACAATCGGTGATGGCCGTTACGCCCCTTTTCTTTGCAAGAAGGTCGAGCTGCAAGGCATCCTCAGGGAAAAAGGAAATATCTACAACATTCTTACCACACCCTATCACCGCCTCCAGCGCCCGGTAACCCATGAACCCCGGCACAGCCAGCACTACCAGTTCAAAAGGCGATAACCAATCGCAATAACTGCCAAATGCAGAGAGATCCGCAATAGATATTTTGATCTCCCTGTTTCTTTCCTGCAACTGGTGAAGGTTTACAGGAGAAAGGTCAAAAGAGGTCACATCGTGACGGGCAGAAAGGTCGAGGGCCATGGTCCTGCCTACCATCCCGGCCCCAAGTACAGCGATCTTCATGGAAACAATTTCCGGCAATCTAAATTTTCTGTTGCATTTTTAAGAATGATCCTTTCCATTTGGCAACAATTTATTGAGGGACTCCAGCAAACAGGCTGGCTCGAATTCATAGCAGTGATCGCCGGTATAACAAGTGTATGGTTCAGCAGGAAGGAGAATATCCTGGTTTACCCGGTTGGCCTCATCAATACCATCATCTATATATACCTCAGCATCAAAGGCCATCTTTATGGGGAGGCCAGTGTGAATCTCTATTACACCATCATGAGCTTCTATGGCTGGACCCTCTGGGCCAAAAGAAATGAACAGAAAGAACATGTTTTACATATAACCTTCTCATCAAAAAAAGAGCTGCTGCAACAAGGCCTCTTCTTCGCTGTTTTCTATGCCGGCATATTCCTGGCACTGAGCTGGCTCAAGAAAGCGTTTGCACCTGAAGCCATTCCATGGGCCGATGCGCTCGCCAGCGCCAGCGCCTATACAGGCATGTGGCTGATGGCACGCAAAAAAGTGGAGAGCTGGCATTGGTGGATAGTTACCAATATTGCCTCAATACCACTGTACTTCGTTAAAGGATATGTTTTCACCAGCTTCCAGTTTTTGGTATTGCTGATTCTCGCAGTAGCGGGATTGATCTCATGGCGAAAGAAAGCACAACAGGTGGCATGATCATTTATGATAGATCATCATCCGTTTAAAATTGAATTTCTATGACAATAGTTCTTAGAGATTTTCTCAATTTTACCCAACACGTCCATCTCATGTTCATTTTTCCGAAATGATTAAAAAAATCGTGATCATAGGGCCGGAGTCAACCGGTAAAAGCTCACTCTGCAAAGCCCTTGCGGACCATTTTGCGGAAAGCTACCTTACGGACTGGTGCCCTGAATATGCCCGTGAATATCTGATGGAGAATGGCATGGACTATTCCTATGATGATTTGCTCACCATCGCCAAAGGCCAGCTGGCACTGGAAGACGAGCATACCCGGGCGTTACAGACTGCATTGGATGATTCTGGTGATACCAGCAAAGAGGCGATTCTTTTTGTTGATACCGACATGATGGTGATGAAGGTTTGGTCCGAATTTGTTTTTGGGAAATGTCACTCCTTTATCCTCGACCAGATCGCGGAACGTCAGTATGATGGTTATCTGCTCGCGAATACAGACCTGCCCTGGACCCGCGATGCACTTCGTGAATACCCAAGTGAGGAAACACGTCAGAAGCTTTTTTACATGTATCTCGATATGATGGTGAACCAAAACACTCCCTGGGATATAGTTGGCGGAATCAACCACGATCGTATCGCCAATGGTATTGCCGCGGTGAATCGCATTCTTATTTGAGTTTGCACCCTACTTTTGCTGCACATCATCTTCAACATGCTACAAGATATAAGGGATTCCATCCGGCAGCATCCAAAAACATGGTTCTATACTACATGGCTACTGCTGAACATGCTTCAAAGCTATGGCACCGAACTGCTGGATGATGAGGCCTATTACTGGGTTTTCTCCCGTTATCCTGATTGGGGTTATTTTGATCATCCGCCTATGATCGCCATCCTTATCAGGGCCGGTTATGCGCTTTTCCATAACGAACTGGGGGTTCGTTTATTCATGGCACTAATGAATACCGCCACCCTCTTCCTTATACAACAAATGCTGCTGAAGAACCAGCAGAAACTTTTCTATACCATCGCCTTCTCAATGGGCGTGCTCCAAATTGGCGGAATACTTGCCGTTCCGGATATACCCCTCACTTTTTTCACGGCACTATTCTTCTGGCAATACAGGCGCTTTCTTTCAGTGGCATCACTTGTCAATGCTCTGCTTCTTGGATTGATCATGGCGCTGATGCTTTATAGCAAATACCATGGCGTCCTTATTATATTCTTTACTTTCCTGAGTAACCCCAAACTCTTTCTGCAGTGGAAGGCCTGGATTGCTGCCGCGGTTGGGGCACTGCTTTTTTCTCCTCATCTGTGGTGGCAGTACATGCATGATTTCCCCTCGGTGATGTACCACCTCAAAGAAAGAAATGCACCTGAATACAGGTTCGCCTTTAGCCTCGACTATCTGGTAGGGCAAATACTCCTCGCAGGCCCACTTATCGGATGGCTCCTGCTCTATGCAGCAGGGCAATTTCGTACTAAAGACCTGTTCGCAAGGGCATTACAATTCAGCCTATGGGGTATCTATGGGTTTTTCCTGGTCAGCACTTTGAAAGGCCGCGTAGAAGCAAACTGGACCGTTCCCGCGCTTGTACCCCTTCTGATCATTTCCCATGCCTGGCTTACTGATTCGGCTAAACATGCACGTTGGGTATATAAACTGATGCCTCCCGCTCTTGCCCTGGTTATATTGGTAAGGCTCTATATGATTACAGATATTGAACCGCTTACCAGCCGCTTCAAAGATGAGATGCATGGCAATCCATCCTGGGCCGCAACCATAAAAGAAAAAGCAGGCGGCCTGCCCGTGGTATTTCTGAACAGCTACCAACGCCCCAGCAAATACTGGTTCTATACCGGCGATACCAGCTTCGGATTAAATACTACGCGCTACAGGCGTAACAATTATAATTTCTGGCCTATCGAAAAAGAATGGCAGGGAAAAACTGTCTATACTGTCGACCGCCTGCTGGAGAGACTCCCCGATGCAACTGCAATTGAAACCAGAAAGGGACTTACATACGGAAAAGCCATCCCATCCTTTCAAAGCAATTCCTGGTTACGCTTCCAGGCTATTTCAGATGATATCAGTATAAAAGATGGCAAGCTCTCCCCATTCAATTTTAGTGTATTCCCCACCGGTAGTACCGATTCACTCCTTACCGGAACAAAGCCTTTGGAAGTTGTGCTTGACATATTTGGAAAAGATAGCATGATTGCTCGGCTACCGCTCCGGTTCACCCATAAGGAAGGAAAATGGTCAGGCAATAGCCATGATTCCGTTTCACTTGCACCAGGTTTCTATCGCGCCAAGATCGGCGTTGGCAACGTGCTGCCGCTATTGTATAGCCAGAACAGTGCTTCGGTTATGCTCAAAGTTGAATGATCAGTCAATGACTGATTTAATGCCCGGGTCAGTAGACAAATTGCTCATGTTGCGCATGATGGCCAATCCGCGCGCAGTAACATAAGGAGTAGCAGGCTTCACACAAAATTTCTTGGGATTAGGAAGGCAGGCTGCTATCCTCGATGCCTCTGAGCGATTTAATGATTCCGCTGATTTCTTATAATAGGATTGGGCTGCTGCTTCAATGCCAAACACACCCGGCCCCATCTCGATCACATTGAGATACACTTCCAGGATCCTTCGCTTGCCCCATATCTTTTCGATCATGAAAGTGAAATAGGTCTCTATGGCCTTCCTCAGCCAGCTTCTGCCCTGCCAGAGAAATACATTCTTTGCCGTTTGCTGGCTGATAGTGCTGCCTCCGCGGATCTTGTTGGGACGGCGCTCATTATGATCAAGCGCCTTCTCGATCTGCTTCCAGTCGAACCCCGCATGCTCAGGAAACTTCTGATCTTCAGAAGCGATCACGGCAAGCTTGGCATGCCTTGATATTTCAGTGTAATCAACATAATCCCGCTTCAATCCATACCCGCCAAACCAGTTGCCGATCTGGGTGATCGTAAGTGGTGGGTCGATCCATTTGAGCACGATGATATAAAAGAATTGCCAGATGAAGAGGAAGAGCAATAATCTTTTTATGAATCGCCAGCTGCGTGGTATTAAGCCTTTTGTTTTCACGTAGGATCCTGATGTTTAGAAGTGCGCAAGATAAAAAAACCAGCCTTAAATGACAGCGCCTATTTGTCGGTCATTTTTACATACACGATCTTATACTGTTTACCCTTTCGCTGCTTACTCTTATAAAGCCGGTTGAGAATAAAGCCTCCGGCAAATACACCTACTGCGGTTCCCAGTGATCTCAGGTTGGCAGGATCATCAATTGGTTCATCGAGATAGGCGCCGTTTATAACATTCAATAGTGCATACCCTCCTGCCCCGATCATGAAAATACTTCCATTGCGAACATAGCGGAAGCTTTCTTTTTTCATGGGAAATATGCTGAAGATCTCCTGGTAATGTATTTTATGGATATAGTAACCCGCTGTATCAACACGGGTAGTTCCCAATGAGGTCATATAGGTTTGCACCTGCCACTGCCTTACAAAAACAGAATCATTTCTTACGCTCTCAATGAATCCGCTGATCCGTTGTCCGTTCACATGTTGAAAATCAATTTTACTTCCCTTGAAGTAAGATCCTACATGCCGGCCATTGGGTCTTTTCAGTGATATGAAATCTTCCATCTTCCCCAGGCTTCCATTCTTCACCGGCTCCTGTGCAAACAACACGATGGTGCTGCTCATCATAACCCATACTATCAATAATTTTTTGCTCATTGTTTTGTTTTAACCCACATGCTCATCCTACTTTGTCAGAAAGAAAGGCAACACCCCAAAGAAGTGCCATTCCGAAACCAACCAGTATCAATCCCGATATTTTATTCACCAGCGAAAGATTGTGCAGGGTAAGCTTTTTGCGAAGCCTTCCTGCCATCAGCACTTTAAATATATCTGCCACTATATTAACACCCATGCAGGTAAAAAATATCACCAGCCTTTGTGCCCATGTATGCGTCACTGCAAAGGCAGTGGCATTGATCAGCCAGAAAAGTATCACACTTGGATTGAGGGTATTGATCAGAAAACCCGAGGTAAATATCCTGGCAATATCGCGCTTACGGAATCTTTGCTCCATTCCCGCTGCCTCCGTCGCCAACTTCACACGCTTGAGAAAAACATAAAATAATCCCATCCCTATCAGGAAGAAGCTGCCTATATACCCGATCATCTGCTTATACTCCAGCAACGCCTTTACCCATTCTGAAAATGCATTGCTGATAAATACCAGCAATATATCACTCACCCATACGCCCGCAACAAAACTGATACCCCCCTCTTTCCCATTATTAAGGCTTTGCTTTATAATGGTAAAAATGACGGGGCCTACAGATAAGGCAAGTATGCAGCCCAGTGCAAGTCCTTTGATAAATGCTTCAGTCATATCCCTTCGTAGCCGTAAAAATAAACCATACCAACCAACCACCGAACTTTATGCTGATACAGCAACAGCATAATTTGTAAATTCATCCCATGATCAGGGAAACAATTGAAGAAGTAATTACCAAACCAACAAAACGCTATCTGCGAAGGCTCGGCCTCAATACTTTATTTGGAACCACCAGAACCAAAGAGATCCTTCATGTTAATCCCACCATCATCCCCCATCGTGAAGAAGCCCGTGAGGTGAGGGCCTATGTGTATGATTTTGATGCAACGCATTTTGAAGAACACGAATTCAATGCTGTAGAACCCTGCTATCGTTTTCGCCACAGTAACAGAATCAGTTGGATCAATGTTGACGGGCTCCGCAAAGCAGACGTTGAATCGGTTTGCCTCCATTATGAAATACACCCACTTCTTATTGAAGATATTCTCAGCATCAACCAGCGTCCTAAAATGGACGAAGTGGAGGGTGTACTGTTCTGCCTTCTGAATATGCTATATTTTAATGATAATGACGGTACAGTAGAACAGGAACAGATCAGCATTGTGCTCGGAAAGGATTTCGTGATCTCTTTCCAGGAAGACGCCTCACGCGATGTATTCAATCCGCTCCGTGAAAAACTGAAACTACCAAGCTCAAAGATCCGCCAGCGCTCGGCTGATTATCTCTGCTACAGCATGCTCGACCTCATAGTTGATAATTATTTCTCGGTGATGGAAAAACTGGGCGACCGCATCGAAGACCTGGAAGAACAGGTGATCCATAACAGCAACAGCAGGTCGTTGGCGAGGATCAGCTCACTCCGCAAAGAACTGATCGTTCTTAGGCGTAATATCATACCCGTGCGCGACCTTGTAGGTGGTATCATCCGCAGTGAGAGCGATCTGCTCGATGATCGTACCACCAAATATTTCAAGGATGTTTACGATCATATCATGCAGGCACAGGACCTTGTTGATAACTATCGTGATATCATGGTCACCATGCAGGACCTCCACATCAACAATGTAAACCTGCGCATGAATGAAGTGATGAAAGTAATGGCAATTGTGACTGTTGTGCTGGCACCAGCCACCGTTATCGGGGGAATATTCGGAATGAACTTTGACAAGATCCCCTACCTGCACAATGATTACGGATTCTATATTGCCGTAATGCTTATGCTCGTCATTCCCATTTACATGTTATGGATATTTCGCAAAAGGGGATGGTTCTAAAATGAATTATTGCAGCTTTTGAGGCAGGTCAAACCGATAGAAAAAATCAGACTCCCTCACCCATCCATTCTTTTCATACAGCGCCTGCGCTTCACTGTTCCAGTCACTGGTTTGAAGCATCAGCCATTTTGATTCTGTATTGATACCAACATTCTTTGCTGCCTCCAACAGTTTTGTGGCAACACCCTTTCCCCGTTGTGATTCAATCACGAACAGATCGTTCAGCAACCATGCCTTACTCATGGAAACAGAAGAAAAGATCGGGTAAAGTTGTGTGAAGCCAATCAACTCTCCTTCTTCCATCGCAACAAGAATTACTGACTCTCCATTTTCAGTACGCGACTTTAAAAAGTCGGTTGCCCCTTCAATGTCTGCCTCCTGCTTATACCATTGACGGTACTTGTCAAACAGGTATGCAACTGTTGGGATATCATCAATTGTTGCCTGGCGTATTGTGATCATGATATAGTTGTTTTGGAGAGAAAAGCTTTCCAGTCCTGTAGCATATTACCTTTCAGCACCCGCGGAAATTTATGCTGACCGCCGATCTTTCCCTTTGACTCTAAGAAATCCATGAAGGTCTGCTCCGGCAATACATCGAGGTATACTTCCTTCAATGCACTGGCACGTTCCACAGCATAGTCGTCATTGAGTTCTTTAAGATGCTGGTCGATCTTATTGCGCAACAATTCTGCATCAACATGATCATCGGAAGCAACATACCAGTGATGGGCAAAAAAACTGCCATGCGGAACACCTGCCACTGTGAACTCAGGGATAGAAACATTAAGCTCCTCAGTTGCGAGTTGCAATGCCTTACTCATATTGTCAACACTAAGATGCTCTCCTACCAGGCTAAGAAAATGTTTTGTTCTTCCTGTAATCACTATTTCACATCTTTCTGCATCCACAAAACGAACGGTATCACCAATAAGGTAACGCCATGCTCCTGCTGAAGTGCTGAGCAATATCGCATAATCACGACCTTCTTCCACTTCATGTATCATGAAGGTAGTAGGGTTCTCTACCAGGTTTCCATCTGAATCAAAATTCTTATCATCAAAAGGAACAAATTCAAAAAAGATATGATCATTGATGGAAAGCTTCATGCCCTTTGCATTCTGCCTTTCCTGGTAAGCTATGAATCCTTCTGAAGCAAGGTAGGTCTCAATATAAGTGAGTGGCTTTGCAAGCAATTTCTCAAATCCCTTCTTATAGGGTTCAAAAGAAACACCGCCATGCACAAAAAAAGAAAGGTTAGGCCAGATATCATGGATGGTGGCCAGTTTATAGCGCTCTACGATCTTCTCCATGCACATCTGGATCCATGCGGGAACACCTACAACAAAACTTATGTCCCAGTTGGGTGCCTGCTCCACGATCTCTTCGATCTTATCATTCCAGTCGCTCATCTTGGCGATCTTCTTCCCCGGCTTATAAAATGGCGTGAACCAGAAGGGCACCTTCTTGGCAGTGATGCCACTGAGGTCGCCCGCATAATATCCTTTGCCCTGCTGAAGCTCGGTACTTCCTCCCAGCATCAGCCAGCCCTTCCTTAAATTGGCAAAGGGGATATCATCATAATGGCGGAGAGAAAACAACTGCTTGATCATCACCATTCGGTTACCACTCAGCAGGTCTTCTGTAACGGGAATATATTTACTGGCACTCTCCGAGGTACCCGAAGAAAGCGCATAGTATTTGATTTTTCCCGGCCAGCAAACATCACGCTTGCCTTCCAGGGTCTTGTTCCACCACTGCTTGTAAATGGCGTTATAATCATGGGTGGGGACGAGCTGCTGGAATCTTTTCCCGATATGCTTACTCATCAGGATCTCATCAAACCGGTAATGCTGACCGAATTCGGTTAGTTTGGCCTTCTTCAACAATTTCTTCAGCACTTTCAACTGCTGGCGCCTTGGTGAACTGGCCGGAAGATGAAGTGCCTTGGCAATCGTTTTAGGCAGGGTAATCTCAATCAGCGTCATTACTCGTTTTCGCTCTTTTTGGGTGAATGACAAAAGTAGTTAAACGGATGCCAATATTCTCAAATTGCTTATACGGCCGGTTCCATTTTTAATCGAATGGCGTGGCCGCTACTGTTCCTGTCATCGCTTCCCGCCATGCTTCCCGTGCCGATATAATGAAACCGGACAGGCATCCCGCCCGATAACCGTCGAAGATAATCCAGTGCAGCCGACATTGGAAAGCGCATACCCACGCATAACACCAATCCAAATGCTCCCTGCTGTTGTAATGCATCCACGGAAGGCCGCTGATCACCCGGCACAGGCAATGCCGCTTTCACAGTGCCTTCGGGTAAGCCCTTCTCCATTTCCTGAATACTCTCAGCATCACCCACCAGTGTCCACTGTAGCTCTTCTTCCTTACTCTTCCTTGCCGCCTTTTTTCTCCACAGATCCTTACTGATTCCAGCACGGGCCATCAGCATCCGCAACCTGATTGCCTGCTGCAACATCAACTGCCATATTCGGGAATGCTTTCCATAATGTTTCTCTACAAATAATTGCATGGCGCGGTAAAAATGCCTGATATAGGAGGGGTCTTTGCTACTGCTCTCTCCCTTGAAATGGATTATGCCCGGGTTGGGAAGGTAATAATTTATAAAGCCGCCATTCAGGATGCGGTAGCTCCAGTCAATGTCTTCGCCATACATGAAGAAGCGCTCATCAAGTGGCCCGATCTTTTCGAACACCTCGCGTCGCAACATCATATACGCTCCCGCCAATACTTCCACCTCCTGCACCGTTTCTGCAGATAAATGCCCCTGGTAATAGCCCGAAAAAAAACTGCTCCGCGGGAAGATCGTTGATAATCCGCTCAGCCTGAAAAAAGCATTCATGCTGCTGGGAAATCCCCGCTTTGACTCAGGCAGAAAATGACCCCTGCCATCAAACATCCGCATACCGATAGCCCCCGCATCGGGGTGACTCTCAAAAAAAGCAATACTCGTTCTGAAGGCCTTCTCTGTAACCAGCGTGTCCGGATTCAGGAGCAGCAGGTATTGTCCACGCGCTATCTGAAAGGCCTGGTTATTGGCTTTCGCAAAGCCCTGGTTATTGGTATTACGAATAAAATGGACGCGGGGAAACTTTGCAGGCAGGTATTCCATACTTCCATCGGTGGAGGCATTGTCAACCACAATCACTTCCATCTCTAACGCCTCACCTGCAGCTTCTACAGTAGCGAGGCACTGCTCCAGGAAAAAGCAGACATTATAATTGACGATGATTACGGAAAGCTGCATATACGAAATTATTGGAAATTTTATTTCGCCTGAGCTACTTAGCTTTGCCCGATGTTACAGGAAACTCTTATTAAAGCCACCAGGGCCGGCGCGGCTGTTCTGGAAAAATTCTTCAGCAATAAAGATCTTATTATTTCCAATAAGGAGGGCATCAATAACCTCGTAACGGAGGCCGACCATGCTGCCGAAAAAACAATCATCGAAACCATTCGCGAAGCCTTCCCCGATCATTATCTTCTCACAGAAGAAAGTGGTGAACTGCCCAGCGGTTCCAATTATAAATGGATCATCGATCCTATTGACGGCACAGTGAATTTTGCCCATGGCATTCCCATTTGCTGTGTAAGCATAGGGCTGGAAAAAGATGGACAGATGATCATGGGTGCAGTATACAACCCACTGTTCAATGAGTTTTACCTTGCCGAACGCGGCAAGGGCGCCACCCTAAATGGGAAACCTATTCATGTTAGCAGTATGGATGAAGTGATAAAGAGCTGCCTCGTCACCGGCTTTCCTTATACCTATCTCGATTTACCTAATGGCCCACTACAGTGTTTTGAGCGATTCATACGCAAGGGTGTGCCGGTCCGCCGACTGGGCTCTGCAGCCATCGACCTCTGCTGGGTGGCAGCCGGAAGATTTGATGGATTCTATGAACATAAACTGCAGGCCTGGGATAGCGCCGCAGGATTCCTGATGGTGGAAGAAGCTGGTGGTAAAGTGACCGATTTTACGGGCAAACACTATTCTCCTTACCAACCTCATCTACTTGCTACAAATGGAAAGATCCACGATGAAATGCTTAACTGGATAAACGACCGCCTCTAAAAACCACCAACATGGAACAACGCACAGAAATATCCTCTCTCGGTGAATTCGGACTTATCGATCACCTTACAAAAAATATTGAATTCCAGAATGCCAGCTCTATCCTCGGCGTGGGTGATGACGCTGCCGTGATCGACCACTATGGCAAGCAAACTGTTATTACCACAGATATGCTGGTTGAAGGTGTTCATTTCGATCTCATGTACACTCCCCTTAAGCACCTTGGCTATAAAAGTATCGTGGTGAACCTGAGTGATATCTACGCCATGAACGCCCACCCCACCCAGGTGACCATGAGCATCGCCGTTAGCAACAAATTCAGTGTGGAGGCCCTGGATGAATTCTATGAAGGAGTTTATGCCGCCTGCGACAAATATGGGGTAGACCTTGTAGGTGGTGATACCTGCACATCACGAGGGGGATTTGTTATCAGCGTTACCGCCCTTGGTGAAGTTGTTCCTGAACAGTTTGTGAAGAGATCCACCGCTCAGAAAGGCGACCTGATCTGCGTTTCAGGATTCCTGGGAGGCTCCTTCCTCGGACTCACCCTGCTGGAACGTGAAAAAAAGATCTGGCTCGAAAACCCACAGATACAACCCGACCTCGAGAATGAAGATTATATCGTGGGCCGTCTCCTGAAACCCGAGGCTCGTCGTGATATCATTGCCTTCTTTACTGACAAAGAGATCAAACCAACCGCCATGATGGATATCAGTGATGGACTGAGCTCGGACATTCTGCACATTTGTACACAGAGCGGGCTAGGCTGTATGCTCTATGAAGAAAAGATCCCCATCCATGAAGACGCGCGGCAGGCGGCTTTTAAATTTGGCCTTGATCCCACTGCCTGTGCACTCAGTGGTGGTGAAGACTATGAACTGCTATTCACCCTCCCGCAATCTGAATATGATAAGTTGGTGCTGAATGAACAGATCAGCGTTATCGGATATATGACCGAAGCAGAAGCCGGCTCGCATATTTTAACAAAAGGCGGTAACAAGTTTAAGATAACAGCGCAGGGATGGAATGCATTTAAAGAACAGTAGCTATTATCTTTATAACATGTTGATGAGAAGGATCGGCCTGGCGGAAGTTTTTTCCTGCTTGATTTTATTGACCTTATGTTGCGCCGGATGCGGAACCTTGCGACCTGCGTTTTCACCAGAACAGAAGTACCCGGTGGAAGCGCTCGAACGCGATTATACCCTTTTCCGAAACATCCTCAATGAATCTCATCCCAGCGTGAGCTGGCATACACCCGCCGACAGTATGGAATATTATTTCAACTGGGGGAAAAGCCAGCTGAAAGACTCCATGACGGAACCACAATTCAGAGCAGTGCTCACTTATGTGATCGCAAAAATTCGCTGCGGACATACAAGCACCCGTTACTCCCGTCAATACCTTAAATGGCTCGATACCGCCCGCCTTCCCCTTTTTCCTATTTCCATCAAGATTCTCGACGATACGGTACTACTTAATAATACCCTGCAGCGCAGTAATATCAAATTACCTCGTGGCACCATCCTCACCGAGTTTGACGGACAGCCCTTTCTGAAGGTGGTCGACAGCTTGCAACAGCACCTCTCCATTGATGGCTATAATAAAAGTTACCTCGACCAGACGCTCAGTAACCGCGGCGCTTTTGGGGGATGGCTCAGACTGGTCCAGGGCTGGAAAAAAGAATACAGCATGGGCTATCTTGATAGCCTTGGTCAGCAACAGTATACCAGCATCCGGCTAGTGGAGCCACCTAAAAAGGATACTACCAAAAAGCCTGTGCTGCCTGCCATCAAAGAAAAGCTTAAGAAACGCGAACGCCGTGAGGAAAGACTCTATTATGCCCGATCCATGCAGATCGATACCGGTCTGTCTACCGGCTATATGACCGTTAACACATTTAATGGCCGGCATAAATTCAAACCTTTCTTCAAAGAGAGTTTCAGGGAACTCAACCGTCGGAATATCCGGCACCTTGTAGTTGATATTCGCAGCAATGGTGGTGGAAATGTGAACCACTCCAACTTCCTCACACGAATGCTTATCAATAAACCATTCAGGGTAGGAGATTCACTCTATGCAATCAACAAAAGAAGTAAATACGGTAACCATATCCGTTATAATGCCATCACCGGCATATTCATGAGTGTCATTACCCGGAAAAGAGCAGATGGCAAATATCATTTCGGCTATTTTGAACGCCATGTTTTTAAGCCAAGAAAAAAGGATCATTTTAACGGCAACGTATATGTGTTAACTGGTCCTAATTCTTTTTCAGCCGCTGCATTGTTTGCCGGATCATTGAAGGGACAGTCTAACGTAAAGATTATCGGTGAAGAAACGGGGGGAGGCGCCTACGGAAATACAGCATGGTTTATTCCGGACGTAACTCTTCCGGAAACTGGCATCCGATTCCGTTTACCCAGGTTCCGGCTGGTGATCAATAAAGATGCGGTTAATAGTGGCGGGGGAGTAATGCCCGATATTCTTGTTAAGCCAACGCGCGAAACCATTCTGCAGAACCGCGATCCTAAAGTGGAGCGGGTAAGGCAAATGATTCTTCAATCCTCTCTCAGCAAAGCATTACAATATAAATAATGCATCGGCGCGGTAACCCGGCGCGATCCTTCCCCATTCCTTATCCATTCCCAATACTTTTGCCGGATAAAGTGATGCCATCCTCAGTGCTTCTGAGGCATCAATGCCAACCTTCTCAATACAATAATTTACAGCACTGGTCATAGTGAGTGCAGAACCCGACAAGGTTCCATCTGGCATAACATACCTATTGCCATCAAGACGATGGCGGTAATGCCCTTCCGGATTTTCGGTTACAGCATCCGTTATGATGAATAACCTGTCGCCCATAATTTTCTTTGCAAGCCTGATGGCAACAGGATCTACATGATATCCGTCAGTAACAATACTACTCATCACCCACGAATGATCAAGGATGGCGCCCACCAATCCGGGTGCGCGGTGTTGGAGGGCGGACATGGCATTGAACAAATGGGTGCAGGTGCTCACCCCCTTCTCAAATGCAGCCATCGCTTCTCCATAGCTGGCATTACTGTGACCGGCAGAAATAATGATCTCTGCTTCCTTTAAAATTTCCAGGCCCTCATCAGAAAATAATTCAGGTGCAATGGTCATAAACCTAATGATGCCTCTTCCATATTCTGTAATGGTTCGGATATTGCTCACCGTGGGTTCCTGCATTTTATTTATATCATGTGCGCCACATTTTGCCGGGTTCAGGAAGGGTCCTTCCAAATGCAATCCAGCCACCCCCACCCCACCTCGGCTCCAATATTCACGAACGGCATCAATGGCTGCAAATACAATCTCATTGCTGTTGGTGGCAACAGTTGGTAATATGAGTTTGGCGCCGCCGGCTCTTGAATAATCTACAGTTGCCTGCAACGATTCCACGGAGGGGTGCTCGCCGAACAACATGCCGTTACCCCCATAAAGCTGCAGGTCTATGAATGCAGGTACCAGGCTATTGCCCTGCAGATCTTTTTCCGCAGCAGCCTCTCCGTGCCCGGCAACTGAAACTATCCGGTCATAATGGGTGGTGATGACCAGTTCATTATGCCAGCTATCGCCGGTGAAAATATTGCCATTAAAATATCGGATGCTATGGAGACTCATGGTTGTTCTTCGTTTTGAATGATGAACGAATCCGCATCCTGCAGGAAAGGAAGTTTAGTCCGGGTTTCATCAAGCTGCTGGCGCGAAAGCGTAATTGTATGGATATGCTCCTCATGTGATTTCTGATAGAGTACTTCACCCATGGGGTCAACCACCATACTGTCGCCGCTATGGTAGATGCCATTGCCATCTTCGCCCACCCTGTTCAATCCCACTACATAACATTGGTTCTCAATGGCTCGGGCTGTCAGCAATGTCTTCCACGCATGACTTCGTCGCTCAGGCCAGTTGGCCACATTGATCAGAAGATCATACTCCACCGCCCGCTGACCATTCCCTTCTTCTACCTTCTGATCCCCTTTGAGTCGGGGCATATGGGTGCTGTTCATTTGCTGCCGGGCCCAAACCGGGAACCGCAGATCATAGCAGACCTGCAGGTTGATCTTCCACCCCTTTACGGAAGCTATAAGTCTCCGGTTGCCCTGACTGAAGTGCTTATCCTCCCCGGCAAAAGCAAAACGATGTCGCTTATCATAATAGCCATATTGCCCATTCGGCAGCATCCACACCAGCCGGTTATAATAATGACCCTCCTCCTCAATGATCAGGCTGCCGGTAAGGATGATCTTCTTCCCGGCCGCTACCCGCTTCATCCAGCCAACGGTTTTACCTTCCATGGATTCTGCCAGCTCCCCGGGTTTCATAGAAAACCCCGTTGAAAACATCTCTGGTAATACCACTACCTCCATTTTATCTTTCACCCCATATATCTTCTCCTCAAACCTCGCAAGGTTAGCTGCCTTATCTTCCCAGACAAGATCGGCCTGGATAGTGGTTATCGTTAGCGTGGACATACCCGAAATTAATTTATTGCCCTTATTTGCCCTGCAGACTTTTCATCACCCTGCTCACCATCTCCCATTCATATCCTTTGTACAACAAATAGTCCTGTGTTTTCTTAATCCTCGCCATATTCTCTTCTCCCGCAAGATTCTCCCATTTTGATACTGAAAGCTTTTCAAGCGCGGCGGCATAATCATCCTCACTGATCTCCTTCAACGCCTTCTTTATACAATAATCACTTACCTGCCGAAGCTTGAGCTCACTCTTGATACGATTCCTTCCCCATGATTTCATCCTGAACTTACCCCCCGCAAACTGAATAGCAAAGCGCTCCTCATTGAGATAATCTTCTTCAATAAGTTTTCCCAATAGCGCCTCCACAGCATCTTTCCGAAGTCCGAAGCCATAAAGTTTCTCCTTTACTTCCTGGTGACTCCGCTCCTGGTAAGCGCAGTAATGCCGCGCCTTCTGCAGCGCTTCTTCAGGAGTCAGCGTTTTCTTAAATGCCATCATACAAAATTGCGGCTTATTATCTTGTGGAAAACACCCTATTTTGTTGGTGGAATCTGCATTCAGCAATTTCCCTCATTTTCCTTAGTTTCGTCCCTATTAAATCAGAACCCGTTTTATGAAGTTCATCGTTTCCTCATCGGCCTTATTGAAGCAGCTGCAACAGATCAGTGGTGTTATCAACGCCAATACAGTTTTGCCTATCCTGGAAGATTTTCTTTTTGAGATCGATAAGAACAAAATGACGGTGGTTGCCACCGACCTCGAAACCGTTATGCGGGTTCAGATGGACATAGAAGCGAAGGAGAGCGGACGTGTTTGTATTCCCGCAAAGATCCTGATTGATTCACTGAAGAATATTGCTGACCAGCCACTGACCTTTACTATCGACAAGAATTTTGGTATCGAGATCACCAGCGATAATGGAAAGTATAAGGTGATGGGCGAAAACCCTGATAACTTCCCGAAGGAGCCAGCAGCTGATGATACCACTTCATTTGAAATGATCAGCAGTGCACTGGTTACCGGCATCAATAAATCACTGTTTGCCGTTAGCAGCGATGACCTGCGCCCAGCCATGACAGGTGTTTATTTTGAACTCGATAAAAACTTCCTTCAGTTTGTTGCCACCGATGCGCATCGCCTTGTTCGTTATAAGCGCACCGATGTGAAATGCCCCAAGAGCGATTCTTTTATCGTTCCTAAGAAGCCACTCAACATCCTGAAAAGTGCATTGCCTGATAATGATGACACCATCACCCTCAGTTATAATAGCAACCATCTCTTCGTTACCCATGGTAACACACAGATGAGTTGTCGCCTCATAGACGCCCGCTTCCCTGATTATAAAGTTGTGATCCCGGTCGACAATCCATACAAAATGGTGGTGACCAAAGCCGACTTCCAGGGTGCCCTTCGCCGCGTTAGTGTTTTCAGTAACAAGAGCACCAACCAGGTAGTACTCAATATTACCGGTAGCGAACTGCAACTGGCAGCACAGGATATCGACTTCAGCTTCGAGGGTAATGAGCGCATGAAATGCCAGTATGATGGGGAAGATCTTCAGATCGCTTTCAATGCACGTTTCCTGATTGAAATGCTGAATGCGGCTGATAGTGAAGAAGTTCGCATGGAGCTTTCCACCCCTACCAAGGCGGGTATCATTAAACCAATGGAAGGGGATGAGAACGAAGAACTCCTGATGCTCGTTATGCCGCTGATGCTGAACGCCTGATTCTCCATTAAAAATGGAATTCCAGCAAGTCAGATCTTACGACAACTATATTGCAGCCAACCTGCAACTCAACCTGCTGAAAGAGCAGGGCATCTCCTGTTACCTGAAAGATGAGATGACGATTACCATCGATCCGTTGTTGAGTCCGGCCATCGGTGGCATGAAGCTGATGGTGGCCTCTCCTGAAGCCGATCGTGCCCTTCAGTTACTGGATGCAGCCGATGAAAACTACCTGCAGAATGTGGCTTGTCCCTCCTGCGGACAAACTGCGCTGGAAAAAATAACCCACGTGGTTAACCCGGTAGGGTTTTGGTCGCAGCTGAAAAATAAGCTGATCACTGGCTCCGTTGTTTCCCTTTCCGTACGCTACCAGTGCAAAGCCTGTGGCGCTTCCTGGTCTTCCATCCCCGCATGATTGCGGTCAATATTACCGGGCTTTAACAACTGGTTTCCGATTCCTTTGCTAAATTACTTTGCTATCTGACTATATGGAAAGATTCATGGCTTACTGGAGTACGATCTCAACGGCCGACCGGGTGATCATACTGATGGGCGGGATGATTTTCTTCTGGCTCCTCGAAGGCTATTACCCGCTGAAACGTTTCCGGTTCAATCGCTGGAAACATGCCGGGGTTAACCTCGTCTTCCTCGGAACAACCCTTGTACTTAACCTGATCTTCGGGATCTTCACCATCAAAATCTGCGACCTGGTGGTGGCGAAACAGTTTGGCCTCCTGCACTGGATCCAATTACCTCTCTGGTCAGAAATTTTGATCGGATTGATGATGATGGACCTCTTCGGCCAATACCTTCCGCACTGGCTCATGCACAAGGTCAAGTTCATGTGGAAATTTCATATGGTACACCATAGCGATACCAAAGTAGATGTTACAACCGGAACCCGCCATCACCCCGGTGAATGGGTATTCCGTGAAGCATCCACCATCATCGGAATTCTACTTATTGGAACACCGGTAGCCTTGTATTTTCTCTACCGCGGATGTGCCGCCCTATTCACTCACTTCAATCACGCCAATATCCGAATGCCGGTATGGATCGATAAACCCATCAGCTGGATCTTCGTTTCTCCCAACATGCATAAGGCTCACCACCATTATCAACGCCCTCTTACTGATACAAACTATAGTAATATATTCTCCTTGTGGGACAGGCTATTCGGAACCTTCGCCTATGTTGATCCCCGTGAGTTGAAATATGGACTCGATGTTCTTGAGGATAGCTCCGATGAAGATCTCGGCTACCAGCTTAAGATCCCTTTCGACAAGCATATCAAGACCGATTATTAAGCGAGGGCAATCTCTATCTTTGTTCACTCCAAAATCTACAAGATGGGCAAAACCATTGCAATGATACCTGCGCGTTACGCTGCTACGCGTTTTCCCGGCAAGCTGATGAAAATGCTGGGCGATAAAACGGTGATCCGCCGCGCATATGAGAATACACTCGCAACCGGACTCTTTGACGAAGTTTCGGTTGTTACTGACAGTGATATTATTTATGAAGAGATCAGCAGCATCGGCGGGATGGTGCGTCGTAGTACCAAAGAACATGAAAGTGGCAGCGACCGCATTGCCGAGATCATTGTTGATATGGATGTTGACATTATTCTGAATGTGCAGGGTGATATGCCCTTTGTGAAGAAAGAACCACTTGCAAAACTGCTTGATGTTTTCAGGGATCCAACTGTACAGGTGGGCTCTTTAATGCAGGAACTACATGAGGAAGCATCCATCAATAATCCGAATGTTGTAAAGGTGGTGGTGGATAGAAATATGAACTCCCTTCTTTTTAGCAGAAGCCCGATACCCTATCCACGAAGTGTTGATATTCCCATCACCTGGTACGAACATGTTGGCGTTTATGCTTACAGGAAACAGGCGCTGCTGAATTTTACACAATGGCCTATGACACCGCTTGAAGCCGCCGAAAAAATCGAATGCCTGCGCTACCTCGAATATGGTATACCTCTTAAAATGGTGGTTACCGACTATATGGGCGTAAACATTGACACCCCCGAAGACATGGAGAAAGCGCTACTACTCGTCTGACATCCGTCCTGACAGGCGTCAGACGGGTTTTTTGAAAACAGGTACGGTACTGCAAGGCTCTCCATACATGATGGTCTTCGCCACCGGGCGCAAAAGGCGGGTGATCTCGAGGTAAGCAAACTCGCCAATTGGCGTTTCGCCGCATCCCTTCACTACAACACGCTTGTCGGCAAATTCGGTTGCATCAATAGCTCGGAGATTTCTCAGGAAGAGTTCCTTGTGAAATTCAGCTGCTGTACCAAGGAAAATATCTTTCGCATAGGCCCCGGCATTTGCTGCAACCAACATATAAGCCCAAACGGGGATGATAGCATCTGCGCTGCAGGTCACCGCCAGGTATTTGTCCCGGAACAGTGTCCAGTCATATTGTTTCATGGCTTCGCGAAAATCCTTCTCTTTAAGGATCATTCCCATGAACAGATGATCCTTCAAATCAAACACCGCGATCTCCTGCCTTGGATAATAACTTTCCAGGTCAAGACTGATCAAACCACTTTCGGCCACTTTATTCACGATCACTTCACTCATAATCTTGTTTTTATATTCCTGCATGGCAAAGTTACGATAAAACAAAAAAGCGAGCCCATGAGGCCCGCTACTGATATAAGGCGTCTGACATATGTCAGGACATACGTCAGACGCTTTTATTTGATCAAAGGAATTTGGAACGCTGGTCCTTAACCTTAGCCGATTTACGGAGTGCTTCAACAGCGCGGAAACCGGAAGCCTGTCCCATTTGCTGCATCATCGCCTTACGCTGTTCATCAGCATTCAACCCACCATCTGATACGGCGCTGATATTTTCTGTTTTGATAACATAAACAGCAGCATTACCCGCAATGGGTGCAGAAGCCTTCGCCTGGTTTGCTTTATTGAAAGCTGCACCAATAACTTTTGGCTCTTGTCCCACATTAGGAATAAAAGGGGATGAAAAACGAACACTATCTGAACGCATCACCATCTGCTGGTTGCCTGACGCTACAGCATCCAGACTTGCAACAGATCCGATCTTTTTGGTAATAACTTCTGCTTTTTTCTTATTGCGCAGAATGAACTCAACCTGTGGCCTTGCCTTGGCAACACTCATCAAACCTTCTTCATTGATTTCAGTTACCATGGCAACAACATACTTGTCATCAATATTGAAAGGCTCTGATACCTCACCTACACCTGCCTCATTTACCCAACGTACGAGCTGACGGCTTGATCCAAGTCCGGCTACCATCATATCATTTGGTTTGATATCAGTTGCAGACATTTTAGTGAGTTTGCTTTTTGCCACAGACTCTTCAAAGGCTTTGGCGGTGCGGCTCTCACCCGCAAACTGGTTGGCTGCACCTGAAGCAGTGTTCTCGGTTTCAACACTTGGTAAAATAGAACGGCTGAGGTAAGCAACTTTATAGGCCGGTTCAAAATTCTTCTGGTTGAGTATCTCTATATAATGGTAACCGAATTCAGTCTTCACCACTTTCTTATCGCCGGTATTACCATAAAAAATTGCTTCCGCAAATTCCCTTGCAAGTGTTCCGAATTGCTGAGAACTAAAATCATATTCACCACCCTTTTCCCTGCTTCCCTGGTCATCACTCAGCTGGGCTGCAAGAGCAGCAAAACTCGAACCTGAGCGAATGGCCCCTTGAATACTATCGATCTTAACTTTTGCAATACTGTCTGAAAGTCCGGCCTGTGTGCTTACCAGGATATGGCGAACTTTCACACTGTCGGGCATATTACGCTTTGCTATCATTTTTGCCAGTACTACATTACCACCATCTATATATGGACCATAAACAGACCCTTCTGCAAGGGAACGGATGGTATCTGCATTTGGCACCTGCATCTTGGAACGAAGAACATAGCCGTCATAAATAGGTATCTCGCTATTATTCCTTACCAGGAAAGCGGCAGGATCGGTTGCTGTTTCAAATTCTCCTCTGAGGTTGGCAAGTGTTGTGAAAACCGACGCTGAATCAGCAGTGGTAGGAGCCGCACTGAAACTTACATAACTTATGCTGCGACTTGCTTCCTGTTTAAATTCTTCTTTATGATCATTCAGATAGGCGCTGATATCGGAATCTGAAACTTTTACTTCCGCCGCACTATCACTAATAGTGGTATATGGTATTGCAACATAACTGATGGCAGCCATCTGGCTATTGTCGGCGATCATTTTTTCACTCATCCACTTTGGAACATAATAGGTGTTACCAATCAGTGATGCATATTTTTCGCGAAGGCGGGCATCTACCAGGGTGGGCAGATATTGGTTGCTGAAATTCTCAGCCATTGGGTTGTCTTTCTGCGAACGCAGGTTGGCGATAGCTGCCTTTGCGGCATTGGCATCATAAATACCCTGCTCATTGGTGAACTGCTGACGAAGGTCCTGCGGAGGATTAGCACCGAAGAGCATATCATCAAGTTCTTTTGGAGTAACCTTAAGACCCAGCTTCTTATATTCAGTTGAAAGAACATTCTCTTCAATCATCTGGTTCCAAACCTGCTCCTGGATATTCTGACGCATCATTTCATTAAGGGGATAACCACTTTGCTGGTATTGTGTCTCTACCTGGCTAATCCGCTTCTGGAATGCTACATAATCAACATCTTTCCCATTAACTGTTCCTATAGTGGTGCTGTTACCACCAAAGAATCCGCGGCCGCTGCCGCCAACAAAAGCGTCCATAAGCAGGAATCCTAATAAACTCAGCGCAATTACAATAAATACCAGCCACGCTGCCTTGTCCCTGATAGTCTGAATGATCGACATGGTTCTTCTTAATTAGTATATTATATAGTTATCCAAAAATGAGGAGCGAAAATAAGGAAATTCGCCATATGAACAAATTGTGGAAAAGCGGCTGAAATTCGCTGCATATCTGCATTTCAGGGAAAGAGTGCTAAGCTCGCGGTAGTTCCACGGCTTATACACATACCAATATAAAAACATAAACTGCCGGCACACTCATTCACAGGCATTGCTTTTGCATCATACTAAATTCTGTGAAACCTGTTTTCACAACGCTTTGTTAATAGACCTGTTTTTTGGTGGATAAAGCCACTTATTCTATTCTGATTAGGGGGAGAATATGCTAACAATTACCTACCAACCTTATGACCCTGCCAACTCGTCTTTACAACAGCCCATTTATACCCGCTTCATTAACAGGAGGGGGTCGAAAATTTTGTACAGTTTGTTTTTCATCCACAGCTGTTGACAAACCTATAAAGTTCAATGGCATGGCGGAGTTTTATTGTTGGATTTTTGTGGATTACTGTGGATAAGCTATTACTTTTGGTATAACCAAGTGATTATTATTTTCTTATCCCCATATCCACAGCCCTAATAGTAATAGGTTTATTTTATAAATAATTTATTATAGTATTTATTATGTCAGTTATCAACATTGAAAATGCTAAATCAAATATCGACCAGGTAGGATTTCTTGATGTTGAAATTGATCCCACCATGGATCTTTTCCACGAGATTGAACGATTGAAAAAAGAAAAAAATGCAATCGTGCTTGCTCACTACTACCAGGAACCGGATATCCAGGATGTTGCCGATTATATCGGCGATAGTCTTGGTTTGGCTCAGCAGGCGGAAAAAACTACTGCCGACATGATCGTGTTTGCCGGCGTTCACTTCATGGCCGAAACAGCGAAGATCCTCAACCCGACAAAAAAAGTTGTTCTGCCTGATCTCAAGGCGGGATGCTCACTTGCCGATTCAGCCCCCGCCGATCTCTTCCGCGCTTTCAAAGAAAAACATCCAGATCATGTGGTGATCTCATACATCAACTGTACCGCCGATATCAAGGCGCTTAGTGATATCATCTGCACCAGCAGTAATGCGCAGAAAATTATTGAGAGTTTACCCGCCGACCAGAAGATCATCTTTGCTCCCGATAAAAACCTCGGTGCATGGCTGATCAAACAAACGGGGAGGGATATGCTTCTCTGGAACGGTGCCTGCATGGTGCATGAAATATTCAGCCTCGAAAAAATCACCCGACTCAAAATAAGGCACCCGGAAGCAAAATTGATTGCTCACCCGGAGTGTGAAGACCCTTTGTTGCGCATTGCGGACTTCATAGGGAGCACAACGCAGCTTCTGAAGTACACACAGCAGGATGATGCCCGATCGTACATTGTTGCCACGGAAACGGGCATTTTACACCAGATGCAGAAATCAAGTCCTGATAAAACTTTTATTCCCGCTCCTCCCGACAATAGTTGTGCCTGCAATGATTGTCCCTACATGAAACTCAACACGCTCGAAAAACTCTATCTCTGCATGGAATACGAAGTTCCTGAGATACTCATGGATGAATCACTCCGCCTGGCTGCAAAGAAGCCGATCGATCGTATGCTGGAGATCAGCAGGGCGGCTGGACTTATATAAACTTTTTTCGGTTAGCCCGCGGCGTTAAGAGCCGCGGGAACCATGTTAAGCTTTTTTATAAATTATTTTTTGTAGGTTTGCAATTCTTAACATCGCTCCCGCTGTATCGCGAAACTCCTCCTTCGCATCATTTGGTTCGTATGTAAGGCGGGTAAAGTAACATCCCAACTGTTAGCCTTACCGATTTATTAATTAAAATATATTGTCTTGAATTTTTCGCAATTAGCGGTCATAGAGCCCGTATTAAAGGCTTTGACCGATGCTGGTTATACCCAGCCAACCCCTATCCAGGAGAAAGCTATCCCCGTCGTATTGAAACGTAAGGATCTCCTCGCCTGTGCCCAAACCGGCACCGGTAAAACAGCAGGTTTTGCAATACCCGTTCTGCAGCTTCTGCTGGAGGACAAACAATCAGGAAAGAATTTTCGCGGCATCCAGGTGCTGGTACTAACACCAACACGTGAACTCGCCATCCAGGTGGAAGAAAGTTTCCGCAATTATGGAAAATACCTGGGCTTTAGCAGCATGACTGTTTTCGGTGGTGTTTCACAGGTTCCACAGGTAGAAGCACTCCGCCGGGGTGTGGATATCCTTATTGCAACGCCAGGTCGTTTACTCGACCTCATAACGCAAAGAATTATTTCGCTTGAGCATCTCCGTTACTTCATTCTTGATGAGGCCGATCGTATGCTTGATATGGGCTTTATTCATGATGTTCGTAAAGTGATAAAAGTTATTCCACGCCAAAGGCAAACCCTTTTCTTTTCGGCTACCATGCCAAAAGAGATCAGGCAGCTGGCAGATACTATTCTTACCGCTCCAGAAAGCATTGCAGTAGACCCGGTTTCATCAACGGCCGACCTCATCATGCAGAAAGTTTTCCATGTTGAAAAAGATGATAAACGTGACCTGCTTATCAAGGTGATAGAAACAGAAAAGATCCCGTCTGTACTGGTTTTCACCCGTACAAAGTATGGAGCCGATAAAGTTGCCAAACACCTTTTAAGGTCTGGTATCTCAGCTGCGGCTATCCATGGCGACAAATCACAGGGTGCACGTCAACAGGCACTTAATAATTTCAAGGAAGGCAGGATCCGTGCACTGGTTGCTACAGATATTGCCGCCCGTGGAATTGATATTGATTCACTTGCCTATGTTATCAATTTTGAAGTACCTAATATACCAGAATCCTATGTACATCGCATAGGCCGTACCGGTAGAGCAGGTGCTAGTGGAACTGCCTATTCTTTCTGCGACAGGGAAGAAAAAGCGTATATACGTGATATTGAGAAACTAATAGGTAAAAAGATACCCGTTCAACAGGCCGATCGTTCGCGCGTGATGGCATAAACTGTAGAACCAAGTAAAGCGGGCAGATCGAAAGACAGGATCCAGGAGATAATATCAAGTGATCCGGACTTTCTTTCTGTTCGTTTTTTTTATCTTCCCATATAGACCATCAGGATCTGTACATCACTCGGATTGATACCGCTGATACGGCTGGCTTGGCCAAGTGTACGTGGACGGATCTTCTTAAGTTTTTCCCTTGCTTCATTACTTATGGCAGCCACGCGGGTATAATCAAATGCATCAGGAATTTCCAATGATTCCATCTGGTTCATTCTTTCTACCAGTTCCTTTTCCTTTCCGATATATACATCATATTTCAGTTGTACTTCTGCCTGTTCCAATGCATCAGTACGCTGGCCCTCCATTGCGACAGCTAGCCGGGGAATGGATTTTATCATTTCAGCCAACCCGATATTAGGACGGAGTAGTAATTGGGATGCCCGCTGTTTTTGGGTAAGTACAGCCGACTGGTTCAGTTCGAGAAAAGCCTTTGCTTCTTCAGGTTCTACGGCAAATTCCTGCAAAATCTTTTTAACGGCTTCCGTACCCTCTCTCTTGGCAATAACTCCATCCATTCTTTCCTGCGAGGCCAGACCCAAACGGTAACTCATCTCTGTGAGGCGCAGGTCGGCATTGTCCTGCCTTAATAATGTACGGAACTCAGCCCTGCTCGTAAACATGCGGTATGGTTCTTCTGTGCCCTTGCTGATCAGGTCATCTACCAGCACACCAATATATGCATCACTTCTTTTCAGAATGAAAGGAGCTTCTTCCCTCGATTTCAGGTGTGCATTCATTCCGGCTACCAGTCCCTGGCAGGCCGCTTCTTCATATCCGGTGGTACCGTTTATTTGTCCCGCAAAAAACAGGTTTGAAATCCTTTTGGTCTCCAGTGTATAAGTAAGTTGTGTTGGGGGGAAGAAATCATATTCGATGGCATAACCCGGGCGGAACATACGGGCGTTCTCAAATCCGGGTATAGAAGTGAGTGCCTTGTATTGTACATCTTCCGGGAGGGAGGTGGAAAATCCATTAACATAGATCTCAACCGTATTCCAGCCTTCCGGCTCTACAAAGATCTGGTGCCTTTCACGATCGGCAAAACGATTGATCTTGTCTTCAATACTTGGACAATATCTTGGACCTACCCCTTCTATCCTTCCTGTGAACATGGGACTCCTGTCAAATCCCGTCTTCAGGAGTTCATGGGTTTTGTTATTGGTATAGGTAATATGGCAGCTTCGTTGCTGGGAGGGGTTTATGGTGTCAATATCCAGATAAGAAAAGCCGACAATTGTATCATCCCCCGGCTGCTCTTCCATTCGGGAATAATCAAGGCTCCGGCCATCAATCCGGGGAGGAGTACCTGTTTTGAGCCGGTCTGCTTCAAAGCCCAGCTCCACCAGTTGTTCGGTTATGCCGGTAGATGCTTTCTCAGCAACCCTGCCACCACCGAAAGTTTTCTCCCCGATATGGATCACACCATTTAAGAAGGTCCCACTGGTAACGACCACTGCCCGGGATGAAATTTCGTGTCCCAATCCGGTTATTACGCCCTGAGCCCTGCCATCGCGAATAATAAGTCCCTTCACCATATCCTGGTAAAAATCAACATTACGGGTCTGTTCCAACATCTCCCTCCAGGTAGAAGCAAATAACATCCGGTCGTTCTGGGAGCGGGGACTCCACATTGCCGGTCCCTTAGACCGATTCAGCATCCTGAACTGGATCATACTCTTGTCGCTTACAATACCCGAGTATCCCCCGATCGCATCGATTTCCCGCACTATCTGCCCCTTGGCAATACCACCCATGGCCGGATTACAGCTCATCTGGGCAATGGTCTGCATATTCATGGTTACTAATAATACCTTACTACCCATGTTTGCCGCTGCCGCTGCCGCTTCACAGCCGGCATGGCCAGCACCCACCACTATAACATCGTAAACTGGAAACATCCAAAAGATTTAAGCTGCAAAGGTAGGGAATGGTCACCGTTGCCCCTATTGATTAAAAATAACAACCACTATCACTGGTTTTACCTCTTACCTCCTACCTCTTAACTGTTCTGGGGGTTCCACGTGAAACATTCCTACTCGAACTAAGAGCCAAATCTTACCTCTAACATCTTACCTCTTACTTCTTTCTGCCCGTTTCACGTGGAACATCCATATACTCCCTCAAACAATCCTCCTCCTTCTTCCTCATCAAAGCCGCGTCTTTGGCTGATTTATCCTTGTATCCACAAAGATGGAGTGCTCCGTGAAAGATCACTCTGTGTAATTCGCGTTGGAAGGCTTCTTTATGGGTTCGTGCATTTTCTTTTACCCGGTCGATGCTTATATAAATCTCTGCAGTAGTTGGTTCTCCGGGTGCTGAAAGGTCAAAACTGATGATATCGGTATAATAGTCGTGTTTAAGATGGGTGCGGTTTATCTCCAGCAGGTATTCATCATTGCAGAAAATATAACTAATTGATTCCAACGGTTGTTTCTCTTTACGGAATAGTTGTTGGATGAAGGCCTTGCAGTTAAGGCGCCGGGTAAAGCGGAAATCGCTTACCAGGTAATGAAACTGAATAATATCGGTAGCTTTGTCCATTCTTTCCAAAAATCGTAAAACATTTCCAATGGCAGAGCATAGTTTTGAAGCAGTTATGATGAAACGATTGTCTGATATAGGAGTTGGTCGCACGGTGATCATCAAGAGCTTTGAGAATAATGATATTTTCCTGAAACTTATGGAAATGGGCTGTGTACCCGGGGAAAGAGTACGGGTTGAACAAAAGGCCCCGCTGGGTGACCCTATCGCAATTACGGTATCGGGCTATAACCTGAGCCTGCGGTTAGATGAAGCCCGGAATATATTTGTAGAAGAGGTAGCCTGACCTCTTTTTTTGTGCCTTTCGCGGAGCCTTGTTATATTGTTGTATGAAAATTGGTCTCTATTTCGGCTCCTTTAATCCCATTCATACCGGTCACTGTATCATTGCCAATCATATGGCAACCAATACCGACCTGCAGCAGGTATGGCTGGTGGTATCGCCCCAGAATCCTTTTAAACCTTCGGCTGGATTGCTCAATGAATACCATCGCTTACACCTTGTCCAGAAAGCAATTGATGGCGTGGAGTGCCTGAAAGCTTCTGATATTGAATTCCACCTTCCCCGCCCCTCCTACACCATTGATACCCTGACCTACCTGGCAGAGAAATTCCCCCAGCACGAATTTGCCGTGGTAATGGGAAGTGATGGACTTCAAAATTTGCACAAATGGAAGAATGCTAATACCCTTATGGCGGAAGTAGAATTCTATGTGTACCCCCGCCCCGGATTTTCGGTCAATACAGACCTTCCGGCCCGCATACACCAGGTGCAGGCACCCATGCTCGATATCTCAGCAACGGCAATAAGGCAGCAGGTTAAAAACCGTAAGGATATCCGCTTCCTGGTACCTGAGCCAGTGAGAGAAGAAATCGAGAAGAATGGATACTACAGATAAGTGATTGCAAATCAACCGTAAATGAGAATAACGATGAGTAAACGATTAAAAACAGGCTCTTATTCCCCTGCCCTTAGGGTAATTGTTCTTCATTTGATTCTGCTTGGGATCGTTCTCCCGAATGGGGCTGCCGCACAGGTCGACCGTAAATTGCAGAAAACCATTGAATCACTGGTAGATGGCTTCAAGGGGTCTGTTGGTATCTATGTAAAACATCTCCCATCAGGAAGAACCGCCCAAATAAATGCCGACAGCCTTTTCCCTACCGCAAGCATGGTAAAGATCCCGATCATGATCGGCATAATGGATAAGATCCACAAAAATGAGCTGCAATACCACCAACCCCTTGTTTATAATGACTCCCTCCTCTACGCAGGAGAAGATATCCTTGGCTCCTTCAAATCAGGCGAACAAATACAACTTGCCAAAGTCCTGATGCTGATGATGACAACCAGTGATAACACCGCAAGCCTCTGGCTTCAATCCCTGGCAGGAACCGGAACCCGTATTAACCAACTCTTAGACTCAATGGGCTATACCGCTACAAGGGTCAACTCCCGCACCGAAGGCCGGCGGGGGAACTGGGAGCAATACGGGTGGGGACAAACCAGCCCCCGGGAAATGGTCCGGCTCCTGGAACAGGTTTATCGCCGCAAAATGATCAACGATACCCTTTCAGAACGAATGCTCCGGCTTATGGGAAGAAATTACTGGGATGAAGAAGCCATTTCCATGATACCACCCGAAATCTTTGTTGCGTCAAAAAATGGCGCAGTTGATGCCTCCCGTAGCATAACCATGCTGGTAATGGCTCCCCATGGTCCTTATATCTTTTCTGTCATTACAAAAAACCAACTCGATACCAGCTGGAAATCAGACAACGAGGGCTGGGTGATGGAACGTAAACTTTCCTCCCTGCTCTGGAATCATTTCGAGCCACGTTCAAAATGGAAACCACTTATGGATGTAAAAGGTAATCCCACCGAAGTGAGGAATGATTGATGCAGACCTCAGAAATATATTATGTATGTGTGGGCAAGGATATACCGCGAAGGTTTTTGTACAACTCCATGGCATAGGAATCGGTCATCCCCGAAATGAAATCAATAACCGACAAAGCTTTTTCATATCCACTGCCATCCGGAGCAACATACTGTTGAGGTAATAATCGGAGTAACTTTTTCTCGCGGTGACTGGCACTCTCATGCAGCACAGCCGGGATAAAAGATTCAAGCAGTGCACTCATCACCTCATAACCCGCCAGTTCGATTTTCACCACTGTCTCATGGTTATAAATCTTCTTCACTGTAACCTGGTTAATATCGTCCAAAGCCTTTGCTGCAGGGGGTTCTATCGCATCGATCAAAGATCGGTTATAGGTTCCTGTGAGTATCTCATTGCGGTTCGCAATGAAACTATCAACGCAACTTAACGCAAGGAAATTGATGCATTTAGCACGCAGGTAGGCCAGCTGCTCACGTGGATCATTTTCCAATTCCAATAATGTTTTTCGGATGCGGTCCATCTGGTTGGATGCTGCCGTTTCAAGCAAGGCTACAAACAGTGAAATGGCAGTATTGCTGTCAATTATACCAAGACGATGAGCATCTTCCCAATCGATCACCCGGTAACAGATATCATCCGCCGCCTCCACCAGGTACACAAAGGGATGCCTCTTAAATGCCAGAGGATCAATGGATTGCGTATGCATTCCCACTGCCACAGCCACCTCCTCAAATGCCTTGCGGTCGGCCTGGAAAAAGCCATACTTTTTCATGTGTAACTGCTCTTTGTTGCTCGCCAACGATTCACAGGGATATTTTGCAATGGCCGCAAGGGTACTATAGGTGAGTTGGTAGCCTCCTTTCTGCCGGTTGGCATAATGATGTGTCAATATGCGGAAAGCGTTGGCATTGCCCTCAAAATGCGTAAGGTCGCTCCATTCCGCTTCACTGAAATGCTGGTGAAGCGGTTTGTCATCTAACAAAGTTCCGCCATGCTGAATAAAATAAGAAGAGATGGCGGCCTCTCCCGAATGCCCGAAAGAAGGGTTGCCAATATCATGCGCCAGGCAGGCTGCGGCAATTACACTGGAAAGATCAGCTTCGTAGAAATGCTTTGCCGCCGCATCTAAATTTGCACCCTCAGCAGACACCAAACCCTCTCCAACCAACTTACCCAATGAACGACCAACACTGGCCACTTCCAAAGAATGTGTTAGTCGGTTATGCACCAGCACAGGCCCGGGTAATGGAAACACCTGGGTCTTATCCTGCAAACGCCGGAAAGCAGCGGAAAAGATCAGCCTGTCAAAATCACGTTCATATGGTGTGCGGGGTTGCGCTGATATATATCCCTGGCCGAACCGACCATGCGAAAAGCAATTATTCCAGTGCATCATTTCACAAAGGTATAGTTGCTGACAGCTTTTTAAATCAATAAGTTTGACCTGCATTATGAAAGAAGAAAGCTTCTCCCCCCCACTCCATATTTATCGCGCATCCGCAGGCTCCGGCAAAACATTCCTGCTGGCATCCGAATACCTCTGCCTGCTATTTGAAAGGCCGGAAAAATACCGCGAGATCCTCGCTGTCACCTTCACCAACAAGGCTACCGAAGAAATGAAACACCGCATCCTCGGTGAGTTGAAAAAGATCGCTCTCGGAGAAGAAACAGGATATGCTTCCATTATAAAAGAACGGTTTCCGGCTTTTAAATCGGGTCAGCAACTTGCCTTACAGGCCGACCGGATCTACCGGACTATCCTGCACGACTATGCGAAATTCTCCGTTAGTACCATCGATAGTTTTGTACAACAGGTGATCCGGTCTTTCGCCTATGAAATTGGACTGGATGCAGGATTCGAATTGCAGTTGAACCAGGACCTCGTGAAAGAGGAACTTGCCGACCGCCTCTTCGAATTACTGGAAACCAACGAAGACCTGTTGCAATGGGTGCAGCAGATCGCAATTGACAGAATTGAAAATGGGGAAAGCTGGGATTTCCGTTCTACCCTGCTCGACTTTGCCAGTGAGATTTTCAAAGAGAGATTTCATCACTTTGAAGCCAATATGCAGCAACTCGAACAGCCTTCAAAAGCTTTCGAAACACTGAAGAAAAGTTTGCAGGCAGTTATCAAAGAAATGGAATCGCCGATGAAAGAGTTTGCAGCCCAAGCCAATGCCATATTATTGAATAGCGGACTGCAAGCAGCTGATTTTTCTTATGGAAAGAGCGGGTTCATCAATTATTTCAACCGCATAGAAAATAAGAAAGATTTCAATCCGGGGCCCCGCTGCCTCGAAGCGGTGGATGATCTTTCGAAGTGGACGTCCAAATCAAAAACGCCCGCCTCTGTTCTTTCACGGGTGGAAGCTATCTATCCCGCGCTCAATGAATTGTTATCACAATGTATTCAACACTACCAGCAACACAATGTTGAATACCGCACAGCCCTTTCGGTTTTGCGCCAATTGAATAATCTAAGTCTGCTACAGGTGCTCGCAGCGCAGCTTGCAGACTATCGGAGAGATAATAACCTCCTGCTGATTTCTGATACCCAGCAATTGCTTCGTGAACTGGTTCGTGATAATGATGCCCCGTTTATCTACGAAAAAATTGGCAACCGCTACCAGCATTTCCTCCTCGATGAATTTCAGGATACCAGTACATTTCAGTGGGATAATTTCAGGCCACTGGTGGAACAGTCTGTGTCAACAGGTCACTTCAACCTGGTGGTGGGTGACGTGAAACAATCGATCTATCGCTGGCGCAGCGGCGACTGGCGATTATTGCAGGAACAGGTGAAAAAAGATATCGGCGCCGCTAATGTGAAGGATGCCAGCCTGAAAGAAAATTATCGAAGCCGGGAGAATATTATCCATGTCAATAATTTCATTTTTCATATAGCCCCATTATTACTGCAGGAAAATTTCAATGTTGAAATGGCAGTGGTACAGGATAGCGCCATACTTGCCCGCCTGCATGCCAACGGATACTTCAACATTATTGCAGAGGCATATGCAGATGCAACACAGCAAGTTCCTGTGCCTTCCAAACCCGGTGGAAATATAGAAATCAGGTTCTTCCAGAAAGAAGACAGTCGCTCTCCCAATTCATGGAAGCCCACTGCCGATGAATGGCTTTGCACACATATTGACACACTTATCTCCGACAAAGGAATAAGACCTGAACAGATAACCATCCTTACCCGAAATAATAATGATGCACGGCGACTGATTGATTTGTTACTGGTATACCAGCAATCAGCGGATGCACGTGCCCGTTATGGACTCGTTTCTGCTGACGCGCTTCTGGTGAACGCATCCCCCGCCATCCAGTTATTGGTGGCCGCCCTTCGTTTCCTGGTCAATGAAAAGGATGAACTGGCCCGCGCCGAACTGGTACAGGCCAATGCAATAAGGCTGGGACTTGACATCAGTAATACCGACTGGTACAGGAAAGATTTTAACCACGCGCTTCAGCAACTACCGGAAGCTTTCCGTCACAGGAAAAGATATCTTTTGCAAACAGCGCTCTACGAGTGTGTGGAAGAACTGATCACTATTTTTAGTATTGACCAGTGGACCAGCGAACAGGCCTATATACTTGCTTTTCGGGATATGGTAAATAATGTAAGTGCAAGGGGCAAACCCGATATCCGTGAATTCCTTCAATGGTGGCAGGAAGAAGGGGAGCAAAAAGCGTTGCCATTGTCGGCCGCGGCAAATGCTATCCAGGTGATGACGATCCATAAATCAAAAGGTCTTGCTTTTGATGTGGTTATCATTCCCTATGCCGATTGGAAACTCACCAATGATAAAGGCATGCTCTGGTCACAATGGGGACCCGATGAGTCGGGCATTGAATGGGTGCCTGTTCTTTTGAAAAAAGATCTCGATCAAACCCGGTTCGCCTATGATTATTTCGAAGAACAGTTGATGGCGAGAATGGATGCATTGAATATGTTGTATGTGGCGCTTACCCGTACCCGTCAGGCCATGTATATTATGGCACCGGCACCGTCAGTAAAAAAGGACAATGAAGGCGGAATGAAAACTATTGCTGACCTGCTTTGGCAGTGCCTTCATCCCACTGAATATGCCCTGCCCACAACCCTTACAGATTACGCCAAACAATTCACAGCATCAGAACTGATCGTGGAAGGTTTCGTAGAGCCAGTTGAGAAAAAAGATATCTCAACCGAAAGCATTCGCATTAATCCGGTTACTATGCACGCCTCTTTGCTGCAGGATCTTCGCGAGCCGGCAACACAGGAATTACTTCTTCATTCAGCAGTAACAGAACAACAACAGATCGGGCAACTTGCCCACCTCGCATTAGCAAGAGTGAAGACGCTGGATGAATTAGATATTACGCTGGAAAAAATGCAACTGGAAGGTGAACTAACCACGGAGTTACTACCTGCCGTAAAAGAAAGGGTGGCGATGGCACTTGAAAATGAACAACTCGCCCAGTGGTTCGGCTCTGGCTATCAGGCGCTTAATGAAAAAGCCATCCTCCTTAAGGGAGGCGCAGTAAGAAGGCCAGATAAAGTGCTGGTAGGTGCCAATGAAACCATTCTGCTTGATTTTAAATTCACGCAGGAGGCGTCTCCTTCGCATGGAAGACAACTGCAGCAATACCATGACCTTCTTGTGGAAATGGGCTATCCCTCCGTTCGATCCTTTATTTACTATGGGTATAACCGTTCCCTGGTACCTCTTGCGCAACTGGCAGTACAGCAGGGTCAACTATTCGGTTAATGATAAATGTTAGTAACATGTTTCTCCAGGAAGTAGCAACTGATCTATATAATAAATTCGGAAAAGACCTGAGTCGGCTTGCGCTGGTTTTTCCTAACAAGCGTCCCTCTGTTTATTTCCGGCGGCACCTGGGTAACCTCATCGACGGACCCATTTGGAGCCCCGATCTAATGACCATTCACGAGTTTATCCAGCTTTCTACCCGGCAACTTACGGCCGACAGATTACTTCAGTCTTTCCTTTTGTATGAAGCTTATGCTGCCATTATGCTGGAAAGCGGCGATACGAATATTTCTACCTATGAAAAATTCTTCTCCCTTGGCGAAATACTACTGAATGATTATACTGAGCTGGAGTCTAATGTGATCAACCATAAAGATCTCTATACAACCATGGCGGATCTTGCTGCCATCGACCAGGGATTTGATTACCTCACCGAAGAACAGAAAGAATACCTTCAAAGATTCTGGAAGAACTTTTCCATGGAAAAACTTAGCCGCCAGAAAGAAAAGTTCTTACAGCTCTGGCAGCAGTTACCCGCCATCTTTGAAAAATTCGATAGCCTCCTTAAAGAAAGAAATCTCACCACCACCGGAAACATCTATCGCAACCTGGTAAAGGATTCATACGATAATAAAGAGTTTCCTGGCAATTATGCGAAACTAGTATTTATAGGATTCAATGCGCTTAATCGCGCCGAGCTTCAACTTTTCAAAAAGTGGAAGGATGAGGGTCTCGCGCTTTTTTATTTCGATGCAGATGTCCATTATACAGAGGATACTTTGCAGGAAGCGGGACTATTTCTTCGCCGAAACCTGCAGTTGTTTGGCAACGAATTACCAACCGTAAATGGCATCAATAATTCAGCCCGACCCATCCATATTATTGCAGCAGAAGGCAATGCTGCACAGGTAAGGATATTGCCTCAACTGCTTGAGTCAATTCCTGACATAAAGGAAAACCCGGAAAGAGTTGCCGTTTTTCTCGGTGATGAAAAACAATTATTACCTGTACTTCATGCACTTCCCGCCTCTGTTCCATATATCAATATCACTATGGGATATGGGCTGGCACAATCCCCCGTTTTTTCATTGGTGCATACCATCATCCGTGTACAGGAATCTCTCGCCCAGAACAAAGGCAAAAGGATTTATTACCAACCCTTGTTACAGTTGCTCCAGCATCCCTATCTCTATGAGGTAACGGATGCCATAAACCTGGCAGCGGAAATAAACGGCAGGAGCCTTGTTTCCATTCCCCGCGAAAAATGGATGCATATAGAAGAGAAGCGGCTTATGCATATTATGCAGGCGGTGGAAAAACCGATTGATATAATTTCTTTGATCAAACTGGTACTCGAAATACAGGCAAGGGAAACAACCACCACAGTAATGGCGGCACTTGAAGCCCAGCTGCTGACCGCAACATATCTCCAACTCAACCGACTCCACGATCTGCTACTACAATTCACCCATCCGCTTAGCCTGTCCTTTATTGGCGAAACGCTGATGAATATACTGCGTGCGCAATCGGTACCGCTTGAAGGGGAGCCGCTCAAAGGATTGCAGGTAATGGGATTGCTGGAAAGCCGGGGACTGGATTTCGACCATATCATTATGCTGAATGTGAATGAAGGTGCCCTTCCAAAGAAAGCCGTGGCACCAACATTTATTCCGGATAGTATCAGGCGAGCATATGGACTCAGCGTAATGGAGAAACAGGATGCCATTTTTGCCTACGTATTTTACAGACTGCTTCAAAGAAGCAAGTCGGTCCGCTGCCTTTATAATAATACAATAGACGATAAGGGTACGGGAGAGCAGAGCCGCTTTCTTACTCAATTGGAATATGAAACAAAAATCCCGATTATCAGATCTGTTGTTCAGCTTGATATAGCTCCGCGGGCCAAGGATCCCATCACTATACAAAAAGATGCAGCCATTTTGCAGAGCCTGCGTAAGTATACAGCAACGGCACTGAGCCCCTCTGCTATAAATACCTATCTCGAATGCCGGCTTCGGTTCTATTTCCAGAACCTCGTAGGCATTCGGGAGCCCGAAGATTTCCAGGATGAAATTGATGCACGAATGCTAGGAAATATCCTGCATAGGGCCATTGAATTTTTATATATCCGTTTACAGGAATCCAAAGCTGGCGATAAATGGGTGCTGCCACCAGATATTGATACAATGCTTCAATGGGTGCCCTGGGCCATTGGAAGAGGTTTCGGTGAATGCCTCGCCGGCGATGCAGATTTTGAAGTGGAATATTCCGGAAGTTATAAAGTGATACATGAAGTTGTACGCATCTATGTGCAGGAAGTATTGGCTAACGATAAACTATATGCGCCATTCCAGATCTGGAACCTGGAAGAAAGGTTTGAAACCGCCATCCCAATGCTAATAAATGGGGAAACCTGGAAAATAAAACTGGGAGGCATCATTGATCGGGTGGATATCAAAAATGGCATCTACCGTATCATTGATTACAAAACGGGAAAGGATTCCAAGGACTTTAAAGGCGTATCCTCTTTCTTTGACCGTGAGGGCAGGGACAGAAACAAAGCCGCCTTGCAAACTTTTCTTTACACATATGTTTTGAAGCAGCAGTTCGATTCTGATATACCGGTAGTAGCGGGCCTTTATGATGTAAGGAATATGAGAAAGGACGCAGGAAAATTTGACTGGCGTTTTCGCGACACCAGCGCAGGTAATGAACCCCTCGATCACAGTGCTGTGTCCACAATGGTTGCTGATACAATGGACGGATTAGTTCCCGTGATCGAAGAAATATTCAGTGCAGATATTCCTTTTGACCAAACCAACAAAATTGAAAAATGCCAGTACTGTTCCTATGCAACGCTTTGTGGCAGGTAATAAAACACCATCATGCTAACATATAATTGAATATTTTTAATCCTATGGTCCTACTGAGGCATATCCCCTTTCTCAAAGCAGTGCTGCTGCATAGCCTTACCGCTTTCGGCGGACCACAAGGCCATTTCGGGATGATGCTTAAAACATTTGTGAGCCAGCGAAAGGATGTTACCAAAGAAGAGCTGATGGAATACAACGCCTTTTGCCAGATGCTCCCCGGCGCTTCCTCTACACAGGTTCTGACACTGGTGGGATATAAAAGAGGGGGCGTTCCACTCGCAGTGCTAACCTTACTGGTATGGATCTTACCAGCCTCCGTATTAATGGGTGCCCTTTCCTTTCTGGTTCGCTATTTTGACGAGGCCACCATGAAAAATGATATATTCAAATATATCGCTCCCATGACCATCGGCTTTCTCGCATATGCCTCAGCGATAGCATTCAAACTTTCGGTAAAAAACACCATCACACAGATCATAATGGTGATGAGCGCCATTCTTAGCTTCGTATTCTTTAAAGTTCCGGTCATTATTCCCTTGCTTATTGTAGTTGGGGGATTTGTTACCAATCTCAGCGACCGCCGGATTCCACAAGTAGGCGAAAAACCACGCAAGATCAAATGGGGGAATATCTGGCTCTTCGCCTTTATTTTCCTTGCAGCAGGGGTACTCAGTGAACAGGCTCGTAAACATGACTGGCCTAACAGGCGCCCCATCAACCTCTTTGAGAACACCTATCGTTTCGGCAGCCTGGTATTTGGCGGAGGACAGGTGTTGGTGGCCATGATGTATGAGCAGTTCGTGGTGAGGCCACAGAATGAAAAACTCCTTCAACGCAATCCTAATGTGGTTAAGATTGAGAAAGCCGACTTTTATACCGGCGCCGGATTGGTTAGAGCCATGCCTGGCCCCGTCTTTTCTATTGCCTCCTTTATGGGTGGCATGGCCATGAGCGACAGGGGAACACGCTGGCAGATAACAGGCTGTGTAATTGGTACAATTGCCATCTTCCTCCCCAGCGCCCTGCTGGTACTCTTCTTCTTTCCCGTATGGAACAACCTTAAAAAATACGCTATATTCTTCCGGGCACTGGAAGGTATCAATGCAACAGTTGTCGGATTCCTGATCGCCTCCACTCTTTACATGTTCAAAGACATCACACTTACCGAATGGGCCGACCACGGCTGGATCAATATCCTCGTTATAGCAGGAACCTGGCTGGCACTTTCTTTCTCGCGGATACCCTCCCCCGTTATAGTGATATTTTGCGTGGCACTTGGTGCCATCCTCTAACAAAAAAATGCCCCTCTTAAACAAGAGGGGCCACACCCAAAAAACCAACCTTTCGGTTTGAGAAAACTAAGACTATTTTGGTCCCCCATCGCTGATCCACTTTTTCAGGATGCCAGCAAAACGTTCTGCATCTGCATTATCTGGTTGTACTGCAAGAATCTTTTCAAACCATCCTAACGCTGCGGGATAATCCTTTTTCACATTCGCCTCATAAGCCCCCAGGTAACCATAGGCCTGCAATAAAAGGCTCTTGTTCTTTTCCACATCCTTTTCAGCGATCTCTATCACCTTCAGGTAATCCTGCACAGCTAAGCCCTGCTCCATGGTGGTATCGATCTGTGCCCTGCTCTTTGCACGCCAGTAGAATCCATACACCTGGTCAGGATACTTCGCTGTATATAATCCAAATACACTGTCTGCTGCATTGTATTCTGCTGCAGCATAATGTGCCAGTCCCCAGTTATAGATATCCAGGTTATTCGGATCTTCTTTTGTTTCAAAGATCTTTCCCAGCCAGCGCGCTTCCCCACTTCTGTTCTCTTTCTCCTTGTACCAGTTGGCGAGCTGCTGCATATATTCCAGCTTGTATTCAGTAACAGTGTCCATTGCAATGGCACGCTCCCAACTCTGAAGGGCTAGTGAATCATTGCCTGTTTTTGTCAGCAACTTTGCCTGCAGATCATAATCCTTCGCAACAAGATTGCTGTCTACTTCTTTATTGAAATAGGTCTGCAGGTATTCCAGGGCCTTTGTAGAATCGCCACTGGCATCATAACTATAGGCAAGCAATTTATAGAGGCGTGGTTTTGTTTTTTCTCCTTCTTGTTGAAGGATGGCATTGGCGCCACTGATGGCCTCCGGATATTTTGACGACGCAAACATCAGGTCGGTGGTCATATACTGATGCTCAACGGTTTTGTCTGTATTCGCAACATAAAGATCAAGGTATTCTTTTGCCTTGTTAACATCACGGAAATAGTAGTAATAATACAGTTCATAGTAGGCGGCTGCATATTTTGGATCAGCCTCGATGGCCTGGTTAAAATATTTCAGAAACATCTCTGTATTCTGCTGGGTCAGATATATCTTGCCAAGTTTGAAAGCGGCCTCCGCATATTTATCATTTTTGATCAGTGCTTCCATATAAGCCTTGGCCGATTCACTTCCCTGCCCAAGTTTGCGATATGCATCGCCTTTTATTGACAATATTTCTTCATCAATCTTTTTTTCTTTTATCTCATTCAGAACCTGCAATGCGTAGGCAGCATCACCTTTCTCGTTCTCCACCTGTGCCTTCGCAACAGCTTTGATAACAGCCTCGTCCTTACGCTTGCTTTCTTTAAGGGCAGCATCAAATTGTGCTCTTGCCTCTGTAAGCTTATCCTGGTTCAGCAGCAGACTTCCATAGGCCACCCTGTTGAGTGGATGTGCCGCTGCAAGACTTGCGGCATTAGGCTCCAGCAAGGACTTTGCTTTTTCAATATCATCATTCTCCAGGTACAACTCAGTAAGCCAGTAATAGGCTTGCTTTTCGTCATCCTTTTGCTGGATCACCTGCTGGAGCACCTGCTCCGCACTCTGGTATCGATCGTAGTACAGCAATTGTTTTGCTTCTTCAATTGATTGTCCCATTGCTGTGATGGACAATGTTGTTAATCCGAAAAAAAGTAGTTTTCTCATTTATATTCTGTTTTTTGTTTTATACCGCCATCACCGGGATTCGTGATGCGGAAAATAAAAAGCGTGAAAAAATATTGTTTAATAGTCCGGGTAGCTCTGCCTCCTTGCCTGGTTGAACTACAATAAGGTCGGCCTTAACCTGCTCTGCATAATGCAATGTAGTACCAGCTATATTATCTCCATTCACCGGATGGCATTCTACTGAGAGGTTGGTATTATCCCGCAAAAGCTGGTAGGCCTTCATGAGGTAATGATTCTCCTCATGGCTTGCTTCCTTATCTTCCTGCAACGCCACCAGGTGTATGCGCGCATCCTGGTATTTTGCCAGGTAGGAAGCGAACATGATCTTGCGGAGTGGTAACGCATTGGTTACCGGTAATACGATGTTATGTATAAAACGGAGGCTTTCAGGGTCGGGCATATTTAATACAGGACATTGTACCCTTCTTGCCAGCCTGTCAATATTTATTCTTGAAAGCAGTTTACTCCAGGGATATGGCCGGTGATGCGTCAGCACAACAAGATCAATATGATGACGAAGCGCATACTCGCGGATCTGCTTCTCTTCATTTCCCTGTACACAATGTGTAAAGAGATAACGACCTTTTTTTACCTGGCTTATAAAATTGGTCTGCCATTGCATAAGGGTATTGGAAGACTCTGCCACATGATGACCGCGTGTGGCAATGATGTGCTGTGAGTCAACCAGTACAGGTAATATCGATGGCTTCACAATATGCAACAGGTGAACATCACAATCCATTTCGTTGGCAATGGGAATGATATTCTCGATCACACTCCGGGAAGTATCCGAAAAATCAATGACTACAAGTATTTGTTTTAAAAGTTTTTCCATTATAATTTTTTAAACCGCGTATCCCAGCATTTCTGAGAATGCAGGTTCGGAAATCTCCCTGTCAGCAACATAGCTCAGGAGCTCATTTGTTGAGCAGAACGCTATACCCATACCCGCCTGTTCAATCATGCACCTGTCTGCCTCACTGTCACCCACAGCAATACAATTTTCAAGCGCAATGTCATAACGCTTCGCGAGGTAACGCAATGCGTTTGTTTTACAGATCGGATGCGTACAGATACTTTCATCCGTATGATAGAAATAGGATGGGATACGCACCTCGCCGGTAGCCACCCCTTCAAAATATTCAAGCTGGTTAGAGAGCGAGAAATCTGCGCCTATAGTATTCTTCACATAGTCGGTGGCTATATGGTAACTATCGCTAACAATACCTACCAGGTAACCTCTTGCTTTCAACTCTTCCACCACCTTTATAATATCTGTTACAATGGGAATTGATGAGGCTGTTTGTAACAGATCCGACATGCTGATACCATCCATTAACAATGAAGCGCGTTTAGTGAATGCCGATGCATCTGTTTCTTTTACACGCAATTCATCAAGCTGTTTCCTGAAGCCAAACCTATCGGCACAGGTTTCCAGAAATGAACCGCGAAGGATGGTATTATCCATATCGAATACAACCATTTTGCGGAGATTGCCCACCTCATCAACTACTACCGATTTCATTTCAGAGGAGATGAGGTTAACGAGCTCAAGCTGGTTGAGATTTACCATCTGCTTATTATGACGGAGCGCCTTTACGATGATGGCTCGCGTCACCTCCCTGCTCATCTTGCCCAGAGCCTGCCATGGTTTGCTCTTGTTTTCAATATGACCGATACATACTTCTGTAATGCGTGCCTGCATCAGGAACATATCTATCAGTATACCTATATCTACTCCATAATCACTGAAAAACTCAATACGCTGGAAATGTTTTTTCCTACCGGCGATCATACCACTGAGCGGCTGACTGAAATGAGCCAGCCCCGGATAAAAAATGCTGAGCAGGGGCTTGGCCACCAACTCCGTAACCCGACCTGCATTGCGAGAGAATGTTGCTTTCACAAAATCTGCCCGGTCTTTAATAATAGGTTCCGTGAGCAAGGGTAAGGTCATATCCGGGTAAGGGTCGATATCACCATCCAAAAAAACCAGGATATCATTGGTAGCAGCCTGGATACCCTCCTTCATGGATGTTCCCTTACCGCGCACCAGGCTGTTAATAACAACAGCCCCGGCCGCTTTGGCTTTGGCCACCGTGTCATCAATAGAATTGTCATCCACCACAATTACTTCAGAAACAGCGGGTTGTCGAAAGCAAAACGAAACCACATTGGCAATCGTTGCTGCTTCATTTAATACCGGGATGATAACTGTAACCATAGATGCACTCTTTTAGAATATCAAATATGGTTCAGGGTCATTAAGACCCGATTAAAGCCCCATTAAAACAGCATTAAAACAGCGGAATATCAGGTGAAACTTCCGGCGGCAGGCAACTTCACACGGAAAACCGTACCCTCCTGGGAGGAAGATCTTACTTCTATATTTCCTTTATGGATGCCGATGATTCTCCGTGCAAGCGCCAGGCCAAGCCCAAATCCTTTTTGCATTCCGGAATTGGGCGACCGGTAAAATGGAAGGAAAATATTTTCTATTTCCTCCTCCTCTATCACATCTCCCTGGTTAATTACTTCTACTACCAGCTCATTTTTCCCAAACAAAAGATTGACCTTGCTGGTATGGTCTGCAGAATATTTACAACCATTTTCCACGATATTCTTCAGGGCACTGAAAAGGAGGTCGGCATTACCAAACACGAGGCCACTTTTTTCGTCATCAGGGAACTCGTCAAAATGGAGATGCACAACATATTCCGAAGAGATCTTCTGAACAGCACTTGTAACTTTCAATAGCACTTCATCTATCCTCACATCATGTAATTCAATGCTTCCTTCCTGCCCTGTTTTTGCGATCTCCAAAAGACTCTTGGTGAGCTGCCGCATCTGCTGCACATCCTCCTGGATTGATTCAAGCACATCATGGTACTCCTCTTCCGAACGCTTCTTCTGCAGCGTAACTTCCAGTTGGGAAGAGATGGAAGTAAGCGGGGTAGATAATTCGTGCGATGCGTTAGAAATAAATCGCCGCTGTATGGTAAAGGATTCCTGCAAACGGTTCAGCAGATCATTAAAGGTCTTCGCCAGTTGAAATAATTCATCCTGACCGCTTCCAGCATAAATACGGTGTGATAGATTGTGCGAAGAAATATTCGTAACCTCATCAATAATATTGGAAATAGGTTTTACAAGTTGTCGCGAAAAAAGATAACCCACCAACATACTCATTGCCATCCCCCCAAACAAACTTGCAAAGAGGATCTTCTGCAGCTGGTTCAGCCACAACCTCCCGTCACTGTCAAAAGCAGCTACCACAATTATATATCGCTGCCTGCTATCTCTATGTACCTGTGCAAAAGCATCACGGTTACCGATCGTAAATGAAAGTTCCTTTTTTTCTTTTATCTCATTGAGCCTCGATTGAGGCAGATAAAAATCATCAGTGGCATCTGTATTGAAAACATATAGCCGCTTATAATCTTCAGAAAAAATATGGATCGACTTGGAGGTAAAGAATCGTGCATTGCTCCTGTCAATTCGCTGTAGAAGGCTTTGGCTTGAATCGCCCAAAATGGAAAACAATTGTGATGCATTGTGAGCCCTTCCCGAAAGACGCTGCTTAAATACAGCCTTGCGTTGAACAGAAGAAAGATAATAAACCGTATAGGCAGTAAATAGTAACAATGCTGTTACAAGCACCGTAAAGAGTAGTGTTATTTTTGTGCGGATGGTCAAGTCAGCTGTTTTCTTTCAGCACATAACCCATGCCTACCTGTGTGTGGATCAGCTTCTGATCATAGTCGCGATCAATTTTTTTACGAAGGAAGTTTACATATACATCAATTACATTGGTTCCGGTATCAAAGTCAATATCCCATACATTCAATGCTATATCAGCTCTTGATACCACCCTGTTCTTGTTTTTGATCATATACTCCAGCAACTGGAACTCTTTCGCAGTTAGTTGTATCAGGTTGCCGGCTCTTGAAACTTCCTTGCTGTCCATATTGATCACCAGGTCATTTACACGTATAGTGTTGCCAACAGGCGCCTGGTGCTGGCTTCTCTTGAGCAGTGCCCTGATCCTTACCACCAGTTCAGCAAAGTCAAATGGCTTTACAATATAATCATCTGCGCCGGTATTGAAACCTTCGATCTTGTCTTCGGTACTACTGAGTGCTGTTAACATGAGAACCGGAACCTGCTGGTTCACGGCACGGATATGCCGGAGTAATTCATATCCATTTTTTCCGGGAAGATTGATGTCTGCTATTACCAATTCATAAGAACGGGTATCAAATAATTTCTGACCAATATTGCCATCATAGGCAACATCAACCTGGTACTGTTGTTCTTCCAGTCCTTTCTTAAGGGTCTCGGCAATTTTCTTCTCATCTTCAACAAGAAGAATACTGATATCATGCATGCTTTCCGGGTGCTGGTTCAATGGTGAAATTAAGTCTAATCTCCCGTTGGAAGGAGTACATTGAATTAGAAAACGATTAAAAAGAACTTAGTTTTTTATTTGGGTATTGATTTCTACATTATTGGTCTGTAATCGCGCTTTCAACCAGTTTTCCAGTTGAGCGCTTTCCCCGTTTGTTAGTCTTTTATTGAGCGCTACCAATACGAGTGTAGTACTGTCTGTTTTTCCATCAACCCGCCTGAGAAGTGTTGGTTCAACTGCTATTGCGGTTATTTGGGGTAATAAGGCATTTGCTTCTTTAACGATGGCCGTTTGCGCCAGGTCCTGTTCCCTGTATTTCATAAGCTCTTTTTCCAGTAGCGCCATCTTCTCTAAATTCTTCTCCTGCTCAGTGGCGGTGCTCTTGTTTATTGTAATGGCGCTTCGGAGCATATCGATCCGGAGACTGTCTGTTATGCCCGTTTGCCTAATCTCCAGTGAAGCGCCATGCAACTGGTATGCGGCAAGCTTTTCTTTTTTTAATCCGATCACACTATCAGGTACAAAAGATCCCACATATACAAGGTTGATCTTTTTTAGGGATGGATCTACTTTTTGTCGCAGTAGTTGCGCGTTATCAAAAACCATTTCTCTTTCAATAAATCGTAGCGCATTTTTTTGAAAGATATTTTTCTGCACCACCCGGTATGCGAAATAGATACTCGGAATAAGCGTGAGCATTGTAACCACCATTATTGAATTACGGACTCTGATTCGTTCTTTCTGGTTGATATAGCGCACCGCTGGAAACTTTAGGAAGCGAACAATCAGCAGGGTCGATAAGCCAATAAAAACACTGTTTATTACGAAGAGGTAAAAGGCTCCCAGGAAAAAGGTCCACTGCCCATTCGCAATTCCATAGCCCGCCGTGCATAAGGGTGGCATTAGCGCAGTGGCAATGGCCACACCCGGAATTACATTGCTTTTTTCTTTTCTCGTGCCCGCAACTACTCCTGCCAATCCGCCGAACAGTGCAATCAATACATCATACACTGTAGGCTGGGTACGTGCCAGAAGTTCTGATTGCGCATCGCTGATGGGACTAACAAGGAAATAGATCGTTGACGTTGCAATACTGATCACTGCTGCAACAGAAAGGTTTCTGATGGCACGTTTCACCAACTGGAAATCATTGATGGCAATGCCAAGGCCAAAGCCCATTATTGGTCCCATCAGGGGAGAGATCAACATGGCCCCGATAATAACAGCAGTGGAATTAACATTGAGTCCGATGGATGCTATGAAGATGGCAAAGATCAGGATCCAGAGATTGGTACCTTTTATATCTACACCCTTCCTGAATGACTCAATAATATCCTGCGCATTCGCAGCATCACTATGGAGATTGAAGCGGTCCCATATAAACCAATGCAGCGCTCTTGTTAACCTGTTCATTAAAAATAATTATTGATGATCAGACTCTGACTCATATATATCCGCCTGGTTTGCCAGGGCCTCACGATATTTTTCAAATATCCTTGTTTTGGATAGGAAGCCCAGGAACTGTCGTTCTTTGTTGAGTACCGGCAGATACCAGCTTTGCGTAATATCCATTTTTTCCATCACCTTTTTCATTGACTCCTCTTCCTGTATGGTGGCGGCCGCCTTCTTGACTATAGATTTTATTGCGATCTGCTGGTGATTTACCGGCTCAAATATTTTTTTCTTGATATCATTGAGTTCAATGATGCCCACATAGCGGTTGTCCTTATCCGTTACAGCAAAGATGTTGCGGTCACTTTTGTTTATAATAACGATCAGGTCGGCCAGGTTGCTGTCAATACCAATACTGTCATATTTATCCTGGATGAAAGAGCCTGCCGTGAACTGGTTAAGGATATTGTCTTCTTTGCGGTGCGTAAAGATCTGTCCCTCCATCGCCAATTGCCTTGTTTCCATGGAATATGGTTCAAAGTGTTTTACGATAAAAAAGGAAATGGCAGATACGATCATAAGAGGAATGAATAACTCATATCCGTTGGTGATCTCTGCAATCAAAAAGATAGCAGTGAGCGGACAATACATCACACCGCTCAAAACACCGGCCATGCCTACCAGGCTGAAATTACCTTCCGGCAATTGTAGCCATTTGGTATTGTTGGCCATCCTCGAGAGAAAGAATCCGAGATAAGCTCCAACAAAAAGGGATGGCGCAAAATTTCCGCCATTTCCACCTGCCCCAAGGGTGATGCCCGCAGCCACCGGTTTTAATAAAATGATGGCGCCAACAAATGCGAGTAATGTCCAGTCATTCAGATACTCTCTGGCGAAAAATTTTTCTGCAATCTGCATTGCCTGGTCATTGGCAAGCATTGATACCGTTGCATAGCCTTCACCAAAAAGTGGGGGGAAAAGAAACAGGATAGCAGCGAGGAATATTCCTGCCACTATTGCACGCGTATAAGAGTTGCGCGTCATATGATGAACTCCCTTCTCCGCCTTCTTGAATAGTCTTGAATAATAGAGGGAGATAAACCCTGCCGCAAAGCCCAGTAAAATGTAAAAGGGAACATTATTATAGTCAAAGGCCTCACGCAGGCGAAAATTAAAAAGGAAAGATTCCTGGAGAATGATGCGGCTGCATAAGGCACCGGTAACGGAGGCAATCATCAGCGGAATAAAATAACTCACAATGGTTTCCGTCAGCAGAATTTCAATAGCAAATATAACACCCGCGATGGGGGCATTAAATACAGCAGCTATTCCTGCTGCTGCGCCACATGCCAACAACAGTGATCGCTCGCGGTACTCCATTCCGTGGATACGTGCCGTATTTGATCCGATTGCCGAACCGGTGGCCACTATGGGCGCCTCAAGTCCCGCCGACCCACCCAGGCCCACTGTAATGGAACTCGTGATGATATGCTTGTAGGTATCTGATAAAGGAATGAAAGCGCTTTTGCGGGCAATGGCACGTAACACCATTCCAACCCCTCTTTCGATATAGCCATTGAAGAACCTGTTAGTTATAAAAACGGTGATCAGTAGTCCAATGATAGGAAAAACAAGATATATATAGTCGTGCTGAACCGGCCGGTTGATCCACGCCTGCAGAAAATGAACAATTGTTTTAAGCAATACCGCCCCCATTCCCGCAATCTGTCCAGTGATCACTGCAGCATACATCATAAACTGTAACCTGTTGGTTTTCTGACGGAGCCTGTTCAGGAATTGCTGGTATATGAGGACGATCTTTTTCAATTGAACAGATTTCGTTAAAGATTCCGCAATCTCTCTGCGGCTTTTTCAAGTGTAGATTCCTTTTTCGCAAAACAGAATCTCAGTAATTTCTGGCTAACCCGTTGCTGGTAGAATGCCGAAACAGGAATGGTGGCCACCCCATATTGTTCGGTCAGCCTGATCGCAAAGGCAGCATCCTCTTCGTCAGTGATCTGTTCATAAGAAGCCAGTATAAAATAACTGCCGTAAGAAGGCAGGAAACGGAACCGGGTATCTTTCATGCATTCCAGAAAATGATCGCGCTTCTGCTGGAGGAAACCGCCAAGTTCCAGGTAGGCATCACGATGTTGAAGGTATTCGGCTATTCCTACCTGTGAGGGTGTATGGCAGCTGAAGCAATTGAACTGGTGTATCTTCCTGAACTCGCGGGTGAGTGCTGCCGGCGCAACACAATATCCCAGCTTCCACCCCGTACAATGGTATGTTTTTCCAAAGGAGAAACATACAAAACTTCTTTCCCTCAACTCAGGATACCGCAACATAGAGAGATGGCTCCTGCCGTCAAAAATCAGGTGCTCATATACTTCATCACTGATTATGAATAGATCCTTTTTGTGAATAAGTTTTTGCAGTTCAGTGATATCATTTTCTTTAAGTACTGCACCACTGGGGTTATGCGGCGAGTTGATAATGATGGCTTTGGTGCTGGCACTGACTGCTGCATTCACGGCCTCCCAGTTAATGGAGAAGTCAACAGGATTCAGCGACACCAGTATTGGCTTCGCACCATTCACCACGATATTGGGAATATAACTATCGTAGGCAGGCTCCAGTACGATCACTTCATCACCAGGAGAAAGAATGGCTGTGAGTGCCGAATAGATGGCATAAGTGCCACCCGGAGTAATGGTGATCTCCTGGTCAGGATCCACCTCTGCCCCATAGAGGTATTGAATCTTTTCTGCAATTGCTTCCCGTAATGGCATCCATCCCGGCATCGGCGCATACTGGTTATAGTTACTCTGCATGGCCCTGCTCACGGCATCAACCAACTGCTGATTCATAGGGAAATCAGGAAAGCCCTGCCCAAGATTTATAGCATCATGTTTGGTAGCCAGCGCACTCATCGTGGTAAAGATGGTGGTGCCTACATCCGGAAGTTTTGAATTTAACGCAAGCATGCGCCAAAGATAGCCTTCGGCAGTTACATGCGGGTCAATTTGGCTTGCTCCCGATAGTCGGAAGGACTCACACTTGTTTGATGACGGAAAAATTTGGCGAAATTACTGTTATCCTTAAAGTGCAGATAATAGGCGATCTCTGCAATGGTCATATCGGTGTTCTTCAGGAGCGATTGCGCCTCCAGGATCAATCGTTCCCGTACAAGCTGGGCGGCGGTTTTGCCGGTCTGCTGTTTCAGCAGGTTGCTCAGGTAAGTTGGATGAAGATGCATCTTGGTGGCAACATATTTCAGTGTTAGCGGCTTGTCCATTTCGCCCTTGTTCAACTCCATGAAATAATTGTTCAGCGTCTGCAGGAAATTATTCAGCGTGGTTTCCTTTCCACTAACCGGCAGGTTATTATCAACGCCAAATGCTGCCTTACATTCATATAGGAATAGATTGATATGATGAAACAGCATCTTCATCTTATCTGGGTAATCGCTGTGCAGCAGCGCATACATTTTATCGAACTGCGTCTTCAATATATCAATGGTGCTTTCTTTAGGTGAAACCACCATTCCATTTTCTGTATGGAAAAACCTGAACTCTCTGAAAATATACTCTCCCTGCGGATACTGGAAAATATAATCGGGCGTAAAGAAAAGAATATAACCCTGCCAGTTTTCAATATTCGCATATTGCCTGATATGCCAGGGGGAGGTGAAATAAATAGAGTTCTTTTTCATCTCGTATACTTCATTGGAAATACTGAGATTAAATTTTCCACCTGTTACAAACCCGATCACAAAGGCATTCAGGCGGAAAGGATTTGAAGTACCCTCCTGTATAGTGTTTGGAATATCTTCGAACCGCATCAGTTCAAAATGCGGTGAAATGGGATCAATATTACTTGTTCCAAGAAAGGATTCAACCAGATTTTCATAGTAGGTAATCTGTTTCTGCATCTGAATAAGGTTTTGAAAAAAAATTAGCTTGTGAGGATAGCGGAGGCTTCTATCTCAATGAGATACTCCGGTGCTATCAGGGCCTTAACCTCAACCATTGTTGTACAGGGCTTAATTACAGAAAAGAATTCGCCATGGGCACGGCCATATTCTTCCCATAAACTGATATCTGTAACGAACATCCGGGTTCTTACAACATCCTTAAGTCCCGCGCCAGCCTGTTCCAAAACCTTAGCGATCTTCTCGATAATGTATTTCGTCTGCGCATAGGCGTCACCCACACCAACAATTTCATTGTGCTCGTTAACGGAAACAGTTCCCGTTACTTCAATGATGTTTCCAATTTTGACTGCCCGGCTGTAACCAACAATTTCTTCCCAGGGCGCCCCGGAGGAGTAGTTATACCTTGTCATTACAATATATTTTTATCTGTTCAACTTTTCCGACGGCTGGGGTGGGTTTCCGGTGCATTACCGGTATAAATACAATATTACTGGTAAAAATAAAATACCCCATGTTAAATCCATGGGGTATCCTAAAAAATTGATGAGTGGCAGCCGTCAGAGGAACTTTTCCCCTTTCTTGCGCTTCACCTCAGCCACATATTCTTTGATCTCCTGCTCCCGGTCTTTCTGACAAATCAGCAATACATCCTTTGTATCCACCACTATATAATCTTCCAGTCCCTGCAGTAATACCAGCTTCTCATCAGGTACATGCACCATATTGTTGCGGGCTTCAATCACCATTACATTATTTCCCGCTACGGCGTTTTCGTTGGAATCTTTATTGATGTTCTCGTAGGCGCTGTTCCAGGTACCAAGGTCACTCCATCCAAAGGATGACGGTATCACATAAACATTATTGGCCTTCTCCATGATGCCGAAATCAATTGAAATATTGGTGCACTGCGGGTAGATCGCTTCCAGGGCCTTTTTCTCTTCCGGACCATTGAACTTGTCCTTGTCGGCCGCAAATACTTCATGCATCTCAGGGAGATAGTGTTCAAATGCTGTCAGGATATTTTTCACCTGCCACACAAAAATGCCCGCATTCCAAAGAAACTCACCACTGGCTACAAATGTTTTCGCCAGCTCCAGGTTCGGCTTTTCTGTGAAGGTCTTCACCTTATAAACGTTATCGGTCACCGCATGCTGCTCAAACTGGATATAACCATAGCCCGTATTTGGCTGGGTTGGCTGTATGCCAAGGGTGATGAAAGCATTGTGCTTGTTCACAAAACTCAGCGCCTCCATGCATACTTTCCGGAAGGCGATATTATCGAGGATCAGGTGATCGGATGGCGCAACTATCAGCGAGGCCAGCGGATCTTTCTGCATCAGCTTGAAAGAGATATAGGCAATACAGGGAGCAGTATTCTTGCGGGATGGCTCCCCTAAAATATTTTCAACCGGCAGATCAGGAAGCTGCTCCGCAACAATTCCGGAATATTCCTCTGAAGTAACTACGAAAATATTCTCCACGGGAATGAAATCGGCAAAACGATCATAGGTCCACTGTATCAACGTTTTTCCGGTATTCAGGATATCGAGGAACTGTTTCGGGTAATGGGTACGGCTCATGGGCCAGAAGCGGCTTCCGATGCCGCCGGCCATAATGGCCACATAGTGATGTTTATTCATTAGATAAGCCCTTCTTTTATTAGATCGTGCAAATGTATGATACCAAGGTATTGTTTATTGGTATCTGCTACCACCAGTTGGGTGATATCATGTTTTCTCAACAGGTCGAGTGCGTCGATGGCCATCGCGTCTCCGCCTATGCTCTTTGGATTTGGCGTCATAATGTTTTCCGCCCTTATAGTCTTCAGGTCCGGATCTTTTTCCAGCATCCGCCTCAGGTCACCGTCGGTCACTACCCCCAAAACTTCGTTCGCGGGCCCCAATACTGCTGTAACACCCAGCCTGCTGCCCGAAATGGAAATGATCACTTCCTTAAGGTTGGCATCGGGTAAAACGGACGGTTTCTGGTTGTTCACATACAAATCGCGTACCCGCAGGTATAACTTCTTTCCGAGGTTGCCGCCAGGATGGAACTTGGCAAAATCCTGTCCGTTAAAGCCCCTCAGTTCCATCAGGCATACTGCCAGGGCATCGCCCATCACCATCTGCGCTGTTGTAGAACTGGTAGGGGCAAGATTATTGGGACAGGCCTCCTGCGACACGGTTGTGTTCAGCACCATGTTGCTCTGATGTGCAAGGAAAGAATCCACCCGACCCACCATGCCGATCAGGATATTGCCGAAATTGCGAATCAACGGAACCAGCACCTTGATCTCCGGACTCTCACCGCTTTTGCTGATCACCATCACCACATCGGCCTCCTGAACCATGCCCAGGTCGCCATGGATGGCATCGGCGGCATGCATATAAAGGGATGGGGTTCCGGTAGAGTTGAGGGTGGCAACGATCTTCTGCGCTACGATGGCGCTTTTGCCAATGCCACTGACCACAAGACGGCCTTTGCTCGCATAAACGGCCTGCACCGCACTTACAAAGTCATCGTTCAGAAACTCCTGTAATCCCGCTACCGAGGCTGTTTCCAGTTCAATGGTGCGTCGGGCAATGGCTTTTATCTGTTGAGAATTCATATTGAAGCGGCACAAAAATAGGAGATTTGGCGAACCCCGGCCGGATATTAACAATTTCAGCCTGTTTTCCTGCTCCTATTTAAGTAATTTCGCGGTCCGTCAAAAAGTGGTTAGTTAGGCAACTAATTGGGAGCTGAACCGGGTTGGTTCACCGCTCTTATTGCCGCTTTTTTTCGGTAACTTATGAGCGTTCTGCACTTATGTGAGTTAGAAAACCAATGCAATGGCAACAACAACAAGATCCCGGAAAACCGACGCAGTGAAGCCGGCACCAAAAAAAAGCACTGCTAAAACAAAATCCAAATCCACCGCTAATTCGGTTCCCCTTCAGGATTCCCTGCAGGAATATTTCGGATTCAATAAATTCAAAGGCGATCAGGAAGAGATCATCTCCTCCCTGCTGGCCGGTAAAGATACTTTCGTTATCATGCCCACCGGCGGAGGTAAAAGCCTCTGCTACCAGCTTCCCGCCATGATTCTGCCGGGAGTGGCCATCATCGTTTCTCCCCTCATCGCACTCATGAAAAACCAGGTTGACCTGGTTCGTGGATATAGTGATAAAGACAACGTGGCGCATTTCCTAAACTCCACCCTCAACAAAAAAGAGATCCGTGAAGTACATGATGATCTCCTCAATGGTCACACGAAAATGTTATATGTAGCGCCCGAAACCCTCACCAAGCAGGAGAACCTCGAGTTTTTCAGTGACCTCCCCATTTCATTTTTCGCCGTTGATGAGGCGCACTGTATCTCCGAGTGGGGCCACGATTTCAGGCCCGAATACCGCCGCCTCCGTGAAATGATGGACCAGATCAGTGAATCTGTTCCCGTCATCGCACTAACAGCCACGGCTACCCCCAAAGTGCAGAGTGATATCGTCAAGAACCTCGGACTAAGAAAACCCGAGATCTTCATATCCTCCTTTAACCGCGATAACCTTTATTACGAGATCCAGCCCAAGATCAATAAAGACCAGACCATACGCAACATGGTCAAATACATTGTTCAGAACAAGGGCAAAAGTGGAATTATCTATACGCTTAACCGCAAAACCACCGAGGAACTGGCCGGCGTGCTGGTGGCCAATGGAGTGAAGGCGGTTGCTTATCATGCGGGACTTGATTCAAAGCTTCGCGCACAACGCCAGGATCTTTTCCTCAATGAAGACACCCAGGTGATTGTTGCTACCATCGCATTTGGAATGGGCATCGATAAGCCTGATGTTCGTTTCGTTATGCATTATAATATTCCCAAGAGTATAGAAAACTATTACCAGGAAACCGGTCGCGCAGGCAGGGATGGACTGGAAGGAGTTTGTATCCTCTATTATTCGCATAAGGATGTTTCAAAACTGGAACACCTCATGCGCGATAAGCCACTTAGTGAAAGAGAAGTGGGTGCACAGCTGATCAATGAAACCGTTGCCTATGCCGAAACCGGCGTGTGCAGGAGAAGGGTGCTGCTGAATTATTTCGGCGAAGACTGGCAGGTGGAGAACTGCGGTCACTGTGATAACTGCCGCAACCCCAAAGAATATGTTGAAGCGAAGGAAAATGCAGTGAAGGTGCTGAAGCTGGTGAAGACCCTCGACGAAAGATTTGCTACCGATTATACAGTCAATATTATTATTGGAAGATTGACACCGCAAAACCAGATGTACCGCCATAACGGACTGGATGCATTTGGAATTGGAAAAGACCAGCCCGATCATTATTGGGCTACCCTCATTCGCCAGTTATTACTGGCGGGATATCTTTCTAAGGATATTGAAGAGTATGGTGTATTGAAGCTCACCAAAACCGGTGCAGCCTTTATTAAGAAGCCAACCAGTTTCAAGATCGTGATGAACAATCTCTTCGAGGATGCCAATGCCGATGATGAAGAAGGTGGCGATGCGGGTGGCGGAGCAGTGGCAGCAACCGATGAAAAATTGTTTGAGATGTTGAAAGAGCTTCGCCAGAAAGAAGCAAAACGAAAAGGCCTCCCACCCTTTGTTATATTCCTGGAGAATTCATTACAGGATATGGCAACGCTATATCCCACCACCGTTGCGGAGCTCGACAAATGCCAGGGCGTTAGTAAGGGGAAAGCCCTTCGCTATGGTAAACCATTCGTGGAGCTGATAGCCAAATATGTTGAAGAGAATGATATTGAGAAGCCCGATGATTTCGTGATGAAAAGCGTGTTGAACAAAGGGGGACTTAAAGTATATATTATCCAGCAAACCGATAAGCGTATTCCGCTGGAAACCATTGCAAGGAATAAGGAGCTGAAGCTCGATAGTTTGTTGGAAGAGATGGAAACCATCGCTGCCAGTGGTACGCGATTGAATCTGGATTACGCCATTGACGAGATGCTGGATGAATATGACCAGGAAGAGATCCTCGAATATTTCAAGGGTTGCGAAACATCCTCCTTGCAGGTGGCGCAGGAAGAACTTGCAGATAGCAATTTCACCTGGGAGCAGCTTAAGATCATGCGGATCAAGTTTTTGGGACAGTACGGGATGTAGGCAAATAAAAATTTGTTGATAACCCGTGGTTTTTTGTTGAAATCCCCCTATTTTTGCGTCCCGATTGAGAAGTAAATCTTACTTCTTACATCTTAAATGTCTCCGGTGCGGTAGCTCAGTTGGTAGAGCAAAGGACTGAAAATCCTTGTGTCGCCGGTTCGATTCCGGCCCACACCACGAAATAAGGCTCACAGTAATGTGGGTCTTTTTTTATTCCCCTCAACCCGCTCAATCCATTATACTCCGTCAAAGCCATTCTTCAAGATATCCTATAAATCAATTTCCGGTTTATGTTATAACTTTTATATAAATAACCGAAGTCTGCATTATGCTAAAAAGCCTGTTTATCCTCCTTTACTTTGCCATTTCATTCCAGGCAATAAGCCAGGATCGAATTTTAGAACTGGATTCTCTTTTCTCCCAACTCTACAAAGAGGAGAAGTTTACCGGCAATGTGTTGATCGCTGAAAATGGCAAGCCCATCTTTCAAAAGAGTTATGGTAAGTCTTTCCGCGAAAAAGACTTGGACCTTAACAGCGAATCTGTTTTTGAACTTGCATCAATTGGAAAGCAATTCACCGCCATGGGCATTATGCTGTTGAAGAAAGATGGAAAGCTTCGCTATGAAGACAGTCTCCGTTTCTTTTTTCCGGAACTCCCCTATTCGAATATTACCATCCGCCATCTACTTACTCATACCTCCGGAATGCCTGATTATATGACGCTTACCGAGCCCTATTGGAAGGAGCGAAAGATCTTTGATAACGCAAGGATGATCGCCCTGATGGCAGAGAAAAAACCACCCATCGAATTTGCTCCCGGGGAGAGATGGGCCTATAGCAATACTGGCTATGCGCTGTTGGGAACTATCATTGAAAAAGTATCCGGACAATCATTCCGCGATTTTATGCGTGATAGAATTTATCGTCCGCTTGATATGCATCGTACAGAAGTGTTTCATAAACGACTGGAGAAACGTGCAATTGAAAATTACGCTTATGGGTATGTGTTAGATAAGAAAAATAATAAGTGGCTGATGGCTGATAGTTCTGAAGAAGCCGATATGGTTTATACGCTTGATGGTATTTATGGTGATGGCATTACAAACTCAACCACTACTGATCTACTTAAATGGGACCAGGCCTTGTATAAGAACAAGTTGTTAAGCCAGGAGGATATGCGGGAAGCATTTAGTCCGGCTATTCTGAATAATGGCGACACTATTAATTATGGATTTGGGTGGATGATTGATCGTTCACCGGATTTCGGACGATACTTATTTCATTCGGGTGGATGGCCGGGGTATGCTACCTGGATTGAACGCCATTCCGAGAGTAATAAAACAATCATCCTGCTGGCAAATGGTGGAGCAGCAAATGGGAAGATCACAGAGATCAGGAATATCCTTTATGGACTTTCACCAAGGCCTCAGGTGGAGATAAAGGTGGATACCATGCTATTAAAGAATTATACTGGATACTATCTTTTTCCAAATAATGACAGTTTGCGAATTTTCCTTGAAGCCGGCCAATTGAAAGGACATGCAGGCAACACCACTTTAATATTATTACCGGAAACGCCCCAACTGTTCTTCGTGAAAGACAGGGATTTTAAAGTCCGGTTCATTAATGGTGACGGCAAAAGGCAACCATCCCTTCGCATACTGCGGGAGGGCCCTTATGTGGAAGCCTTAAAAACCGGCAACTGAATATTCATGGCACAAACCTCGTTTTTGGGAATAATATTTCGCAGCAGCTTGCAGATGAAGAAAGTGTAAATTAATTGCATATATTTAAATTATTAAGGATTTTCAAGTTCCCACGTATCCCTCTTTTGCCGTTTCTCTCATATGGCAATCTCCCAATATCGGGACCACCAAGCATAGGGATTAGACAGGGACCCACTTTCCATAGTTCACATGGCTATTAGAATGCCGTGATTAGCGGGTCTATGACCTTTCTATAACGGCTCTATGGCGGACCTTTAGCGGTACCCTGACGGTACCGTGACGGTACCGTGACGATACCGTGATGTTACCATGGGAGGTTCTTTGTTGATTATTTTAAAACTATTTAAAAATGATTTTTTATGGCCTCAACCAAACACAACATTTTATTACGGCACTTTACAGGCGGCATTAGTGATACCCATTACCTCATGAACAGGGGTGGTAAAGAAATATGGATCCGCAAACCTAACCGCAGCCTTCATGTGAAAACTCATAAGCAAAAGCTTTCTCAAAGCAATTTTAAACGGGCCCAGCAATACGCCTCCGAAGTCAATAAAGACCCTGTAAGAAAAAGTTTTTATACGCCCTTTCGCAAAGACGGGAAAACGGAGTATAACCTGGCCTTGTCCGATTTTTCAATAGCTCCCGTGATTCACTCCTATGATCTTCATGCATACAGAGGAATGGAAGGTGATATCATTGAGGTGGACGCTTCCGATAATATAAAAGTGATCGCTGCCTGGTGTGTGATATATGCTTTTGACGGCAGTATCATTGAAGAAGGAGCCGCACAACTGAACCCCGTAACAGGCCTGAATTGGGAATATACGGTGAAGTGTACACATCAGCTGCAACCTGATAATATCATCCTGTTCAGCGTGTTCGACTTTGCCGGCAATGAAACCAAAAAAGTATTAAGGCAGTAGTAAAAAAAAGGGCCATCTCAGAAGTTATTTGAGACGGCCTTCTTTTTTGGGATCGAAGGATCCCATTTCAAGGCTAAGGTTTAGTGGTTTGAACTATATCTACAGAGGGGAGCAATTTTGTTTGGGGTTCAAATAGCAACTCATTTCCTGAACCGAAGTGTAGAGATGATATTATGGGCCACCTTCCTTCCCTGCCAGAAACCGGCTTCAATAGACGGCCTGTAATGGATTCCACCATAGAGCCTTGACCATCCTGCTTCTTCACCGGCTTCGCGGAAAGAACTGAAATGACGGGGTTGTAAGGGGCCGCCGGGTGTGGCCATTCCATAAAAAGTACTGTCTGTAAAGGCATAATCTTCGCCGAAAATATGGGCCATTGCTTCTGCATTAGCAGCAGATAATGTTGCATGAGCAGCAGGGTATTCAGGATGCGGTGCCCCCAACAAATTATTTGGGGCAATACCAAGTACCGATACATAATTGAATGGTCGCGCAAGCAGGTATTTAAACTTGTCCTGCCAGCTGCTGATAGTGATATCAACATCAATTATTCCACCAAGCGCATAGGCCAGGGCGGCTATATCAAGCGATGGTTTTTCCTTTGACAGCACCTGCCGCAATATGCTTACATAGTGCCCTGGAGTACTGGTGCCGGGAAAATCTCTCCACCAGAATGCCTTGAAATAATTATCTGTTCCGATCTCCGGCCTTGCATTAACTACTTCCATGGTCATGTCGGGTAAATTGGCATAGTCCGGCGCTGGTAGTCCGGCTCCATCACCACTGTTGGCAACCATCCGCCTTAGGTCTCCAATATACTGAACCGTATGGACAGGAATAACTGCGGGTGGTGTCCAATAGATTCCACCAATCTTGGTGGGGTCCAAAGGAACGTATGGGTTGTTGATATTCTGATGGCCGTCGGTATTGGCCCAATTCATCACCGCCTCGGCAACTGCCCTTCCGAAGTTCACAGAGCGCTCAATGATAGCAGCATCGGTCTCAGAACTATACTCTTCCAGAAGACTCTGCTCCAGGCTGTCCATAGCAGGCTTATGCGCATCGGTGGCACTGGGAAACATGCTCCGGTTTATATGGGCCAGCGCCGCATTGGCACTCGCCGCCCAATGATAGGCCGCACCTGGCTCAGTGGTTGGCAGTCCGGTTAAACCATTGAGCTGTGAGGCGATCGACTGATATGCCGGCATCCCCGGAACCACTGCCTCATAAAGGGCAATTCCACTGTATGCATAGTGACGTGAATAGGCTACATTTCCTACAAGCGGAGGATAGTTAGTCATCTGCCTTACCTGCATGGTCATCCACTTAATGGCCACGTCAGAAGAAAATGTTTTGGTCTGCTTCAGGTGACCCATGAGTTCACCATTCCGCGCAGAGAGTGATGAGGCATTTTCTTTTACTGCCAGCCCATCCTCTTTCTGGCAGGAAAAAAGAAGAACAGTAATGCAGGTTATAAATGCCGCCTGGAGGAAATACTTTTTCATAATCAAAGATGTTAAGGTTAAACGATGAAGAATAACCAAGATAGAATCGTTTTTTCGCTCAATCCCGCTCCAATCGCTGAACGTTGCCATTTACAGAAATAAAGCAGAAGCCCTGTGGTAAATGGCTTTTAGCGGTATAAAACGTCATTCGTCGGAAATACAAGCATTCTGTCTGTTTCCTCATCCAGACAGGAAATCATTGTTCTAAATTGTTTAAATTGTATAAGGCGAAAACCATGAATTCTTTTTTATATAATGAGTTTTTATTCTCCTCCCGCTACAGAGTATGGAGGCATCTGCTTTATTGGTCATTTCATATTTGTTTATGGGCCAGCTTCTGGGTCCTGATGGGTGTACAATTATCTTATGCCAGGCAACTACTCAATATGGCAATGTGGGTGCCGGTATTTATCTTCTTTAGTTATCCCCTTGTTTATATCGCCGTTCCTTATTTATTACTGAAAGGAAAATTGCTTGAGTTTTTCCTGGTGCTGCTGGCATGGGGCGCTGCCGGACTCTATATTGACGCCGGATACCGCGCTTTTGTTTTGATTCCTGCTCAGGAAGCAATGGGATTGGATAATATTCTTCCACGGGGCCCGCTTGCTTTCTGCTATCTGTGTATGACAACATCGGCCGCAAGCCCCATGGTGATAAAGTTCTTTAAGATGCTCACCCTGCAGCAACGCGAATGGTTATACGCAGAGCAGGAAAAAGCAACTGCCGAACTGCAATTGCTGAAAGCACAGGTTCACCCGCATTTCCTTTTTAATACGCTTAACAATATCTATTCCTTTTCGATGGAGCGATCTCCCAAAACACCAACGCTCATCGTTAAGCTTTCTTCACTGATCAGCTATATGCTCTACGACTGCAAAGCAGAAGAAGTAAAACTGGAAAAGGAGATAGCGATCATGAAGAATTATATTGACCTTGAAGCCGAACGTTATGGCAGTAAAATAGATATAAGCTGGCAGGTAAAAGATGATGGACATAACACCCGAATAGCTCCACTCATGCTCCTGCCTTTTATCGAGAATGCATTTAAGCACGGTACTTCCGAACAATTAGAAAAATCGTGGCTCAGCGTCGATATCCGGGTGCAGAATGGTATACTGCGCTGCAGCATAGCCAATAGTAAAAATGAAGACCAGCCCTTCCGCCAAAACGGTATCGGGATCGCTAACGTAAAGAAAAGACTCGCAATTATTTATCCGGCTAACTATGAACTGGATCTGAATGATAAAGGAAATTCATTTGAAGTGTTCCTGCAGATCAATTTAACCGGTATGATATTACCAGGTACAGAATATGTGACATCAATATTTACAGCACCGGAGAAACAATACAAAATGCCGGTGCCGGCATAGTTGAATTAAAAAGATAAGATGCATCTATTACTCAAAAGAGTTAATACTTTCCTTTATAACGATTTTGTTTTTTCAGATCGTTATCGGGTATTGCGTCATGCCATTTACTGGAGTTTTCATATAACCATCTGGGCTATTTTCTGGAGTATAATGAGCACTATCGATGTGCCTTTTATCCAGCAGCTTTTTAAAATGCTTTTATGGCTGCCGATGTTTATCCTGTTCAGCTATCCTATGGTTTATTACGCCATACCCCGGCTATTACTCAGGGGAAAATTATGGCAGTTCCTTTTATTGGTGCTTGCATGGGGCGCTCTTGGACTTTATATGAATGCTGGTTATCGCACCTATGTGGTTGTTCCCGTGCTGGAGCTTATGCAGATCCCGGTTAAATCACTAAGTGCTGCACTTCCCCAAAGTTTTCTTTGTATGACCACCTCAGCAGCCAGCCCCATGATCATTAAGTTTTTTAAATTATGGACAGTCAAACAGCGCGACCGGATGCAGGTTCAACAGGAGAAGATCAGCACTGAGCTCCAGCTGTTGAAGGCACAGGTGCATCCCCATTTTCTGATAAGTACGCTCAACAACATTTATACCTGCTCCATTAACAGATCATCTGATACCCCAACACTGATCCTGAAACTTTCTTCTCTTTTAAGCTATATGTTATACGATTGCAAATCGGAGGAAGTAAGGCTTGAAAATGAGATCGCGATTATGCGTAATTATATTGACCTGGAATGTGAGCGATTTAACAACAGGATAGAAATCTCCTGGAGTGTGGATGGCAATATCCGCGACCAGTTTATAGCTCCCTTACTACTTATGCCATTCCTGGAAAACGCCTTTAAATATTGTGCGGCCGACCATATCGAGAAACCATGGCTGGCTTTTGATGCTTCTGTAAAAAATGAGACCCTTCGCTGTAAGATCGCCTATAGTAAAGATGAAAATATCAGGCAGGGCGAGGTTGATACGAGCATACAAAACGTGAAGAAAAGACTTGGATTTATATATCCAGACCGGTACGAGTTGAAGTTAAATGATGAGGGTTCTTTTTTTGTTGTATCACTATTGATCCGCCTTACAGTCAGCCAGCCATCCTATTCACCATCGCCCCTGCCTGAAGCAGCGGTAAACATTCAAATGCGTCCTGCATGAAACTGCGATGCCTGCTGATAGATGATGAGCCGCCAGCCCTGCAGGTACTTAGCAGGTATATAGCTGCTATCAATGGCCTCGAGATCGCCGGGCAGTGCAGAAATGCCATTGAAGCCCTTGAAGTGCTTCACCAACGCACCATTGATGTCATTTTCCTTGATATAAAAATGCCGAGCATCATCGGTACAGAGTTCCTGAAGAACCTTACGCATCCCCCCAAGGTGATTTTTGTAACAGCTTATCGCGATTATGCCGTGGATGGCTTTGAACTGGATGCGGTGGATTACCTGGTGAAGCCTGTTTCTTTCGAGCGCTTTTTTAAAGCGATCACCAAACTGAACCGGATCATGGGCCTCGAAGCACCGCTGGCCACCCAGGGTGATGCGCCAAAAAACCCTGCCTTTGTTTACCTCAAAGTGGATAAGGACATGAAGAAGGTTTTCGTGAATGAAGTTACCTATATAGAGAGCCTGAAAGATTATGTTATGGTTTATATGGCCGGCAACAAACATTACCTGGTGAAGCAGTCCATCACCGCCATGGAGAACCTGTTATCGGAACATAAGTTCATTCGGGTTCATCGCTCCTATATCGTTTCGCTCGATAAAATCTCGGGATATAACGGCCTTTCAGTTCAACTGGGCGAAAAGGAAATCCCTATAGGCCGCTTATACAAACACGCGGTCATGGAAAGACTTCAGTAAGTGGAATGTGGCGGATTCGAACCGCCGACCCCTACCATGTCAAGGTAATACTCTAACCAACTGAGCTAACATTCCGGGACTGTAAAATAATGAACCTGACCGAGCCAGCAGCAAAAACCCGGCGGTCAATCTATTCTTGCATAAATACTACTGTTGCTAAAGATGGAAGCTACTAACTCCATCGACTTTTTCCTCGCTTCCAGATCATGCACATAGGTGGCGGCCATGATCTCATCCACACCAGTTTTATCTAGGAAGGCCTGTAATGATTCGGCAACAGTTGTTTTACTGCCACGGAAAGAATAGGTAAGCATATGCATCACGGCATTTCTTTCCGGCTCAGTCCAGATGCCTTCCATGCTGCTGACCGGTGGAGCCAAAGGCCTCCGGTCATTGCGGAAGAGTCCCAGCGCTAACTGGTAAAAGGAGCTGGCGAGGAACTCTGCTTCTTCATCGGAACCAGCTGCAATGATATTGACACATGCCATTGCATAAGGCTCATGAAGAAATATCGAGGGCTTGAAATGGCTGCGGTAAACCTGAAGGGCGTCCATTAACTGTGCTGGTGCAAAATGGGAGGCAAAGGCAAAAGGGAGGCCCAGCATTCCCGCCAGTTGTGCGCTATAAGTGCTTGATCCCAAAAGCCATACCGGAACTTTTGTGCCTTGTCCGGGTATGGCCCTCACTTTTGCCTGCGGGTCTGCATCGCCAAGGTAATTGATCAGCTCAACCACATCGGAGGGAAATTCATTGATATCCCCTTTAAGGCTTCTTCTTAATGCATGAGAGGTTACCGGGTCTGTTCCCGGCGCGCGGCCAATGCCAAGGTCAATTCGCCCGGGATACAATGTTTCAAGCGTTCCAAACTGCTCGGCAATCACCAGTGGTGCATGGTTGGGTAACATGATACCTCCCGACCCCACCCTGATACTATTTGTTCCGCCTGCAACATACCCGATCAATACCGATGTGGCTGCGGAGGCCACACTTTCCATATTATGGTGTTCTGCAAACCAATAGCGCTTATAACCCAGACTCTCAGCCGTTTGCGCCATCTCAAGGCTTCGCCTGAAGGCATTACCGGCATTCATATCGCCCTGGTGAATAGTGGCAAGATCAAGTATTGAGAAAGGTATAGATGATAATTTCCTGTTCATTATTTTGAAGGTTTCGAAGTACAGTCTTAAACAAGATATCCCTCACATTGTTTTCAGGCATAAAAACTTAACAATCACCTGCGGGGCAGTAATGTGGAATGCACTCTTTTTTGTAACTTCTAGCCAAACTAATGCTTATGTCGCCTTCCGCCGGTCACCTGGGTAAAACTTTTGTTAAATGCGATGACTGCCCTCCTCCCGGAACACCGGAAGAGAATGCCGCGTTCTCCGATATCCAGCAAAAATTCGGTAAGCAATTTGAAAGCATTTTTCCCGATAAACTGGCTCCGCGAACTGTCATCATCATCCCATCGCTCACACTCGACCAGGATATCCTTTCAAAGATCAAAGGTGTGGTGCATTATGAGGAACGTATGTTATGCCTCCTGATGTTATTGCGTATGCCCAATACAAATCTTATTTATATCACCAGCATGCCTGTTGCAGATACCATTGTAGATTATTACCTCCACCTGCTTCCGGGTATTACTGGGCATCATGCTAAGAAGCGACTTACTATGTTAAGTTGTTATGATGCCTCCATAAAACCACTCACACAAAAAATTTTAGAAAGACCAAGATTGCTGGAAAGGATAAAGCAGTTGGTGCCTGATAAAGAAGTTGCACATCTCACTTGTTACAATGTAACTAGCCTCGAAAAATCTCTTTCAGTACAATTGGGTGTTCCATTGTTTGGTACCGATCCCGATAAATTATACGAAGGCTCCAAATCAGGTAGCAGGAAGAGTTTCCGCGCAGCAGGTGTTTTATTACCTGATGGCTATGAGGACCTTCATACCCGGCAGGATATTGCTGAAGCACTTGCAAAACTTAAACGCAGTAATCCATCGCTTCGAAAAGCGGTGATCAAGATGAATGATGGATTTAGCGGTGATGGCAATGCTGTTTTTAAATATGCTGATCTCGTTATAGATGATGCTTTGGAAACAAATATCGAAGCAGTGCTAACAAAGCAGATGAGTACAGTTGCCAAAGATTTAAGCCAGGCTATGTTTTTTGAAAAGTTCCAGGAGATGGGCGGCATCGTGGAAGAGTTCCTGGAAGGAGAAATCAAAATGTCGCCATCCGTGCAGTGCGTTATCAATCCAACCCGCGAAATAAATATTGTTAGCACGCACGACCAGGTGCTTGGTGGTGATGATGGGCAGATCTTCATAGGTGCCATCTTCCCTGCCGACGAAACATATAACGTAACGCTTGCAGAAGAAGGAATGAAGATTGCAGTTGTTCTTGAAAAGAAAGGAACCCTGGGAAGATTCGCCATTGATTTTATATCGGTGAAACAGGCAGATGGTTCCTGGAAACATTATGCTATCGAAATAAATCTTCGCAAGGGAGGCACCACGCACCCTTACCTGATGTTGCAGTTTTTAACCGGGGGCAAGTATGATGCAAAAAAAGGAGCTTATATAACAGCCGGCAACAGCAAACGCTATTACTTTGCTTCCGATAATGTTAGCAGTGAAAAATACAAAGGACTTACACCCGATGATCTCATTGATATTGCCATGTATCATGAACTCATGTATGATGGCGCCGCACAGGAAGGTGTGATGTTTCACCTGGTTGGTGCACTTTCTGAATTCGGTAAACTAGGCCTCGTTTGCGTTGGCAGTTCTCCCGAAAGAGCAAAAGCTTTCTATGATAAGACGCTTGCCATTTTGGATCATGAATGTTGCTGATATGCAGTGAATACTTCTTCCTTTTTTAAAGCATCTCCATCGGATTATCGCAGATGCGGAAGTTTTCATTGAATGCATCCATGAGGGCAACATCCTCTTTAGAAAGTGTGAATGAAAGCGACTCGAAGTTTTCTGTGAGTCGCTTTCTGCTGACTGATTTAGGTATGGTGGATATTCCATGTTCCAGATTCCATCTTAGTACAACCTGTGCCGGTGTACGATCATATTTTTCCGCCAGCGCTACAAGCCTGGGATCTCCCAGCTTAACTCCTCTTGTGATGGGCGAATAGGATTGTAACTGGATATTTCTCTCCTGGCAATATTTCAACAATTCACCCTGGAATAACCATGGCGTAAATTCTACCTGGTCGAGCATCGGTGTTATAGAGGAATAAGATTCAAGTTCATCCAGAAATTCAATAAGGTAGTTGGCAACACCAATGGCCCTTACCCGTTTATCATTGTATAGTTTCTCCAGGGCCTTCCAGCTTTCTTTTCTTTGACCCTTTACCGGCCAGTGCACCAGGTAGAGATCTACATAATCCATTTGTAATTTTTCCAAACTCTTTTCAAAAGCGCGGAGTGTTGCATCATACCCATGATCATCGTTACCAAGTTTTGTTGTGACGAAAACATCAGTGCGTGGAATGCTGCTGTTACGCAAAGCATTCCCGATTTCATTTTCATTGTCATATAATGATGCGGTATCAAAAAGCCGGTAACCAATTTCCAAAGCATCCTGAACAGCCTGCTCCGCTTCAGCGCCATGCATATCATAAACACCGAGCCCCAGCAACGGCATTTCTATGCCATTGCTGAGTATGGTATAGGGCTGGTTTTTTTTGCTTACCATTTTTCTAGTCCTAATAATTTCTTTCCCAGCTCAGTCAATTCTGCTGTGCCATATTTTGTTTGTTCCCAATTACGTGGATCGCCAGGGAAAGCATATCCTTCAGGTGCTATCCTGTCTCGCCAGGAGGCTATCCTCCACTGAAGTAATGCCTCATTATCTTCTTCTGCCGGCATCATGGAAATGTATTGTGCAATCCGAACTTTGTTCTCACTGTTATTGGGCCTGATTCCATGTGGCTGCAGGCTATTGAAGATCAGCAGATCACCGGCCTGCATTTTTACCTTTACCGGCTCAAAGCCTGTTGTATCGGGCCTGAAGCGATTCCTGTCTTCCGGCTGGCTAAGCTTCCATGTATCATAGGTTCGGAACAGTTCCGGTATACACTGAAAGCCGCCCATATTCTCATCATCCTGGTCGGCCAATGCCAGCACCCCCTGCACATTTACCGGCTTTGTTTCCGGATCATAATCCCAATGGATAAAACCCTTGTATTCAAATCCCGGACGAATAGGGAAATTGAGATTGGCTCTGTCGATAGTCACCCATAATTTTTCTGTTCCCCATATATCAACGAAGGCATCATATACCCGCTGCATCTGTCGGTTGTTCCATAGTGCCTGGTTATTATATACTTCCACCATACCAGTGTTAGTGAGCTCTTTCATTTGCATTTCGGCCCTGGGGGCTGTATACCAGGTAGAAGGGTCATCAGCCTTCTTCTCTTCAAATTCCCAGAGAAACGCTGCTGTTGCCAATGCCTGCTCTCTGGGAACCGCATTTTTGATGACGATATAGCCATTGTGGATCCAGAAATTCCAATCGTCCTCACTCATCACCCGCAACGGTTTTCCATTGCTCCGGTCGTTCAGTTTTACCGCACTGCTTTTGGCAGTAGATGGATTGCCGGGTATGTCCTTATGGGCATTACCTGTAGCCATGGTGGGCGCCATGGTGGGTGTCATTGTTTGTTCTTGCATATGGCAATTTTTAGTTTGTTAAATACTGATCAAAAGTACTTCCCTTCAGAAGCCATTTTCAACCATTCCAATGGCCGGTTTTTGCACTGTATTGACATAATTTTTGTAATTTGATAATCCCGCATGCATACCGGTACCAAAACCAGTTAAATGAAAGTTCGGCTTGAAGCCATAAAACCCGATGAGGACAGCTCCTTCAAAATTCTTCTGACTCCCCGGCTGAATGAACTTTTCTACTGGCATTTTCACCGCGAATACGAGATCGTATATGTAGAGGCGGAAAGCGGTATCAGGCATATCGGTGATCATATTTCACGTTACCAGGAAAGCGACCTCGCTCTTATTGGTCCGGATATCCCCCATCTCAACTTCGACTATGGTGTTAAAGCTACCGTAGAAACAGTAGTGGTGCAGATGAAAGAGAATTTCCTGGGGGAAGCATTTTTTTCACTCCCGGAAATGAGCGCCGTGAACACTCTTTTTGAAAGAGCAAGAATGGGACTCGCATTCTATGGTAATACAAAAAAACTTGCGGGAGAAAAGTTGAAAGGACTGAGTGCGCTTTCGCATTTCGATCAGCTGATCTGTTTGTTACAGGTGTTTCAAATTCTTGCCGCCAGTGAAGAGTACATTGAACTGGGCGCGAGGCCTATCGCAAAAGCATCGGTACTCAAAGAGCAGCAACGCCTTCATCGTATATACCATTATATCGAAACACATTACCAGGAACCGATCGATGTTAATGAAGTGGCTAAATTGTCAAACCTTACCACCGCCGCATTCTGCCGCTATTTTAAAAAATCAACCCATCTCACCTTCACAGATTTTATTAACCGCTACAGGATCAACCAGGCAAAAAAAATATTACTCCAACAGCAATCAGTAACCGAAGCATGTTATGCAAGCGGTTTTGAGAATCTGTCTTATTTCAACCGTACTTTCCGGAAGTTTGCAGGAGAAAATCCAAGCGCTTTCCGAAAACAACAAGCCAGCCGCATCAACACATTATAAAACCAGCACATACAATTGTTTTCCATAAAAACATATCGCATAGAAACAGCGCGGCTGGTAATCAGGCCTTATAGCGTTGCTGATACCGCCATAGTTGATGCTGCCATCCAGGTCAGTCTCCCTGAATTACAACAGTGGCTGCCATGGTCATTGAAAGAACCCATTTCAATGCCCGAGCGCGAGGCCCTGCTAAAAAAATTTCAGCTTGATTTCGAAGAAGGAAAGGATTTTGTCTTCGGTATTTTCGATAAAGATGAAAAAACACTGATCGGCTCAACGGGCCTGCATACCAGGCTGGATGCGCATTCGAGGGAGATCGGTTACTGGATCAATAGTCTTCACCACGGTAAAGGCTATGCAACAGAAGCCGTAAGGGCATTGGTGAAAGCGGGCTTTATGGTGGAGGGCTTATCACGGATCGTTATCAAGTGTGCGGATACTAATCTGGCCAGTGCTGCCATCCCTCAAAAGCTGGGCTTTAAAATGATTGAAAGAACAACAGGTGGTGCGTCAGGCACCAGCGGTCACCCACTTTTGATATGGGAGATGCAAAGGGATGATTTCAACAGCAGCTCCTTTGCAGATATGGAAATTCTTGCATTTAACAGGAAAGGAATTAATTTGTTCCTTCATCCATAATCCAGGCCTCATATGTTATCTGCCTTATCCTATCACGAGAAGGTCAAAGACCATTTCAAAGCTCAGTCAAAAACATGGGACTATTTCGCGGGCGCCAGCAATAAAGAAGAGCAACTGCTGCAATTCAAAACGGAATTACTGAGAAATACCTATAAGTTCGATCCTTCCAGTGAGCCATTCATCTATGATAAGATCAATATCATAAAAGATAAACTTGGCTTGCAGCAGCTTCCGGTTACGGTGTACCAGGCAGCGCATACTGATGAGCTCAATGCTAGTATTGTTTACCTAAACAATGAAGCCCATATCGTTTTCAGCGGGTCAATTATAAAGCTGCTTGATGATGAAGAGCTGCTGGCCGTTTTGGCCCATGAGCTTACCCATGTCAAACTTTTTACATTACAGGATGGGCAGCTTGAAGTGGCGGATCGTATCATAACAGCTATAGCAAACCACCACCAGAGTGAACCTGCCTATTATGAAACAGCCAGGCTATACCGTTTGTACACTGAAATATTCTGTGACAGGGGCGCTTGTATGGTGCTCGGTAAAACCGGACCCGTTATCAGCTCCCTGGTGAAAACATCTACCGGTCTCGATAAAGTGAACCCCGAAAATTATCTTAAGCAGGCCGACGAAATTTTCTCTGCCGATAACAATACCAAAACTGCCGGTATCAGTCACCCCGAGAATTTTATCCGTGCCCGCGCTGTGCAATACTGGCATGAAAAAGGTGATGCAGCCGAAGCTGTTATAAACAGTATGATCGAAGGGATGAGTGAGCTCGACCAGCTTGATATTTTTCGACAGAAAGAACTCTCCCTGCTCACCAGGAAAATATTGCAGCTATTCCTTAAACCAAACTGGTTTCGCACCACTATGGTGAGCAGTCTGGCCCGCCAATACTTCCCGGATTTTTCATGGGATGATGCCGCATTAATTGATGAAGCCCTCGTTGAAAGAATCAGTAATGATCACAGCAGTATCAAAGAATACCTGGCCTATCTCCTCCTTGATTTCGCTTTGGCCGACCCCTCCCTTGAAGAGATCCCACCCGGAAGGGCGCTTCAGTTTGCGGAAGAGATCCGTATCGTTGACCAGTTCAATACTATCCTCAAAAAGGAATTGAAACTAAGTGAAAAGAAACTGCAGCAATACAGGGAGAAAGCAATCATGGCCTATAGCCGGGTGAAAGAAAACGAAGGAGAACAGATTTACAATTAATTATCCAGTACCGCTATGGAATTACAAAGAGTACCATTTCGAAAATTCCTGGAAACAGCATTTGACCAGGGCATCTATGCAACAGATGATGTGATCGCTTTTGTGATGCCCCTCTTCCGTGAGGTGCTTGCATTTCATGAAGCCGGACTGGTTGCCCCATTTGGCCGCGAAGATTCATTGTTCATTTCCGGTAATGCCATTGATGTTGACGAATCATATTGCCATAAGCCCTTGAAGGCTTTGCAAAAAGTAAAATCAGTTTTTGCAGAACTGCAATCACATAAGTTTGATGTTGTTGGACATAAAACCGTAGAAACAGATATCAATGATGGCGAGGTTAGAGTTGATAATAGCGAGGTGCATTTTAATATCAACGAGCCGCTTCGCTACCCTTCCTATATTCCGGGGTACAAATGCTTTGAACATCTGCTCGGGCATCATGATGAACTCACTGATATATTCTGCCTGGGACTCGTACTCGGCAGTATGGCACTTGGCCTTGATCTCTATGATAAGGATGACCTCGAAACCTTTGCCAGCTACCGCAATAATCCAGTTTACCATAATCAAAGGATCCATCCCACCATCTCTGCGCTGATCACTGAAATGACGACCCTCGACCGGCAGAAGCGCGCCGCCGATCTGTATGATATCATCCACCGGCTTCATCATTACCGCGACTTTGATCCTGAAAAGCAAACCGATCTCGCTACCGTGGCCGGATGGATCAGCAAAGACCTCTCCGAAAGAAGCCAGTTCATCCTGAGCAAACTTCGTAACCGCCTCTTTGATAACAGCCGCCGTAACAGGTTGCTTTATTATAAACCCAATGCCCGCTTTGTAAACCTTACCGTAAGCAGCGTTCCCATGGTGCTGCATTACCAGAGCATCCGCGCCGATCTTCTCTTTACCTGGAACAGTGAACTCTCTTCAAAAGTTTCCGGAATGAAGGAGATCATCCTCAATAAATACCTGCGCTTTGAAGACCATGCTTACCTGCCCTCCGCCCTTGATAAGATCAGGGTGGAGAGCCAGCGCGATGTGCAGGAATATGGATTCAGTCAGCTTAAAATGGTGATCGCTTTTTTAAACTGGCATAACCTGAAGGAGGATATCAATGAAAGAATCCAGAGTCCGCTTTTGCTTGTGCCCGTTGAACTGAAAAAAGTAAAGCGATTGAAGGAGGATCATTTCGTGATGAAAGTACTTGACAGCGAGGCGGAGGTGAACCCCGTTCTGGCAAATCAACTGAAAGAACTCTATGGTATCAGTCTCCCTGATTTTATTGACCTGGAAGAAATGAGTCTGGATACTTTCTACCAGCTCCTGAAGGGGCAGATAGATACAGCCAACCAGGGAATTCAATTACACTATATTGATAAGCCGAGAATAAAACTGGTGCACAGCATAGCCCGTCAAACGATCAGCAATTACAGGAAAAAATTACGACGCCAGGGCTCAAATATGGATGGCTACAGGAATATGTCTTACAGCTATCAGCAGGAAGATTATAAACCCCTTGGACTTGAAATATTTCGCCAGAAGATCGAACACAGGGCAAGCTTTCTTGAGTTCCTTGTTAATGAGGATATCAGTTTGAGTTCACAGCAACTTACGGGTAGCGATACCCGCGAAAGAACGCTCTTCGAAATGACCGATAGTGAGAGTAATCCCTATAGCTGGGATTTTGATACCTGTAATATGGTACTTGGCAATTTCAATTATAAGAAGATGAGCCTGGTTCGCGATTACAACCATGTGATCGATAACAAGGTGGAGCATCATGTTTTTGAATCACTCTTCAGCAACCAACCCAAACCGATCAATGATCTTTCTTTTGATCCCAATGATCCATCTTTATGGCACCATGTGATCACAGCTGATCCAACCCAAACAAGGGCCATCATACAAAGCAGGTCGGGCAATAGCTATATCATCCAGGGCCCGCCGGGTACGGGTAAGAGCCAGACCATCACCAATCTGATTGCAGATTTTGTGGCGAGGGGCAAGAGTGTATTGTTTGTTTGTGAGAAACGCGCGGCACTCGATGTGGTTTACCATCGTCTCAAGCAGAACGGTCTGGATGAACTCTGTTGCTATATCCATGACAGCCAGGGTGATAAAAGGGAATTCATCCGAAGCCTGAAGACTACCTATGAAGATTTCAGCAAAAACAGGATGGACCTGAAAGCTGTAAAAGCAAACAGGCAATTATTGCTGGGTAAATTGCAGGACCAGTTGCAGGTACTCCAGCAGTTTCACCAGGCAAGCACAACCGAACCAACCGCTGCCGGTCTTGAAGTAAGGAAACTTATTGAAAGATTGATCCAATTGCAACGATCCATAATACCCCTTGATGCAAAACAGCAGGAGTTGCTTCCCTCCTATAACGACTGGTTACAATTTGGCAATACCATCCAGGAGCTGGGAAGTACTATGGAAGAGGCGGGCGCTGAGGGTTCTTTTGCCTCTCACCTATTGAGTAAATTGAAAGATGACGTATTCCTTCACCAGCAACCGATGCACCTGCTCGATACCGTGCTCGGTCACACGAAGAACCTGCTTGGAGAGATCAACACAGTACTAAGTAATTGCAATATCTCTACTGATCATAGTGCCAACCTGAAACAGGTTAAGAACCTCGTGCAGGATGCTATCCTGCTCTATCCGCTTGCCGAACATAATAATCTTTCACTGGTTGATGCCACAACTCCTGAGGCAAAAGCCTTTGAGGCCAGGATCAATGAGTATGAAGAACTGAAAAAACAATTCGCCGGAGTTAGTTCTAAGAATGAGAACTGGATACATAAATTTTCTGAACAGGATGCTATCAACGCCATACCAATCGCAGAAAAAAATGAAGATTCATTCTTTGGTTTCCTCAATGGCAGTTGGAGAAAACTAAAAAAGCAGCTCGCACAGAGCTATGATTTTTCGAAGCACCAGGTTAAGCCATCATTGTCATCCATCTTACGGTTACTGCAATCGGAATATGAACTTTCCAAAGCGGTTTCGGATACAAGTACGAGAATCAGGCAGGATTATCATCTCCACAGTATTGAAACCACATGGCTTGGCATTGATATTCTCCGCAATAAAAAAGGAGATAAGGAAATTGATTACCTGCTTGCGCATCCCGATGCAAATACTATTGTAAGCCGGCTGCATAAACTGAATAATACACTCCACCAGCTGGAACTGCAGTTGCAATATTTCAATGCCGATACTTCCGAATCAACCATAGCGGCAATGGAAGATGACCTGGAGAATATATCACTGAATGCTGCACAGTTACAGGACCTGCTGCCGGTTCTCAGGCAATTCACTTCTTTACCGGATGGGGTTAAAAAATTTCTTCGCACTGTTCCGCTTTCAGCGGTACAAGCCGAAGCTGCCATAGCCCACCAGTGTCTGCAACAGTTTTACCAGCAACATCGCGGATTTGCGGATACAGATGTAAAGGTGATTGAACAGAGTGTACAGCAGATCCGACAGCTCTACAGGCAATTGCTGAAGAGCAATGCCGACCTGATTCGCGCCTCCATACGCCAGCGATTTTTTGACCATATGGAACTGAGCAGTACTTCTGTAACTCAGCTCAGTGCTGAACAGAAACAATTCAAAAAGAATTATAACGAAGGGAGGAAAATACTGGAGAATGAATTCGCTAAAAGCATGCGATACAAAAGTATCCGTGAGCTGAGTGCAAGGGAGAGCGGACTGGTGTTGAAAGATCTGAAACCGGTATGGCTGATGAGTCCGCTGAGCGTGAGCGACAGCCTTCCACTTGATACCGCTTATTTTGATGTGGTGATTTTTGATGAAGCCAGCCAGATCACCCTTGAAGAAGGTATCCCTGCTTTATACCGTTCGGCACAAACAATTATTGTGGGGGATGACAAACAGATGCCACCAACAAATTTCTTTACAGCTAAGGCGGAAGATCCAGATGATCTCGGATCATTTGAAGAGGAGGAGGATGAATTGCTCAGTGCCGATGCCGATAGCCTGCTGGTTCAGGCCACACGAAAACTTCCGGGAACAATGCTTAGCTGGCATTATCGCAGCCATTATGAAACACTGATCAGTTATAGTAACCATGCTTTTTATGAAGCTGGATTGCTGACCATTCCAGATCGCACCATCCACCATGATAATAAAGCGGCAATAGAAGTAGCCTCCCCAGCTGAGGCCGCGGCCAATGTGGATCGCTTGTATGACCGCAGCATCAGCTTCCATTTTCAGACACATGGCATTTATGAGAAAAGAACCAACCAACAGGAAGCTTCTTATATTGCCCAACTGGTGAGGGAGCTCCTAAAGAGGGGATCCAAAGACAGTATCGGAATTGTTGCTTTCAGCCAGGAGCAGCAACATGCTATTGAATATGCACTTACTGCGCTTGCGCAGGAAGACAAGGATTTTGAACAGCAGCTTGAAGAAGCCTATATACGAACAGAAGACGATCAGTTTGTTGGACTCATCATCAAGAACCTCGAGAATATCCAGGGCGATGAACGTGATATCATCATCATGAGTGTTTGCTATGGATACGACGCAAGGAGAAAAATGTTGATGAATTTTGGTCCCATCAATAAGAAGGGCGGAGAGAAAAGATTGAATGTAATTTTTAGCAGGGCCAAAAAACATATGGCTGTTGTGAGCAGTATACGTCATCACGATATTACCAATGAGTATAATGAAGGCGCGAATTATTTCCGTCGCTTCTTGCAGTATGCAGAGAATGTAAGTAACGGTAATATGCAAGCAGCAAGGACCATTCTTGACGGATTGGTGGTCAATAAAAAAGATGCACCTGCAAGCAGTGAAACAAGTGTTGTGCTGCGTGAATTAAAGCTGGCATTGGAGCAATATGGTTATACAGTGGATGAGCAGGTTGGACAATCAGATTTCAAATGTTCTCTTGCTATAAAAGTAGACCCGGCTGATGCGGCTTACACGCTGGGAATTTTGGTTGATGATGACCGGCATTATGCCAACAGTAATCTCATTGAACAGTATTTCCAGCGGCCGGAAATTTTGAGAGCATTTGGATGGCGTTATGTACAGGTATTTGCCAAGGACTGGTTAAGACAAAAAGAGAGAGTTCTATCACAGATATTGAGGATCATCCGCGAAGCACCTATGGATGCGTCAGAGGCAACACCTATTGATCCATCCGCCCTGTCTGTACCGGTGTTGGAAGAAGAAACACCTGCTACCGTGGCCGTTGGTCTACCGGGATTTGAAGACATTCAATTTGAACGATGGGTGTTCTCAGATGTTACCAGCAATAAATTCTGGGAAGTTGGCACCCGCAGTAACAAGTTGGTTATCCGTTATGGAAGAATCGATACAAAGGGGCAGGTACTTGTAAAAACGCTACCCGATGCAGAGAAAGCATTGGCAGAAAAGCAAAGACTTATAAAGGAAAAAACCAGCAAAGGATATAGTCCCGCATAAAAAAGGGCAGATGATCACTCATCTGCCCGAGGTTGGCGTCCACGGATATATCACAAAGTGGCGATATCAATCCATCCTTCCAAAGGCTTGATTGATATCCTTCATCTCGATAAGTTCTATATCGGAAGTGATATTATTTTCAGCGCAATAGTCGTTTAATTCCTGCTCAATGATGTCAGGCATAAAAATTCTTAATTAATGGTTTGAAAAAATTTGGGAAACGGAAGCCGTTTAGAAGGGGGGAGGGATGCTGTTTAAAGATAGCAAAAAACAATTGATCCGCCTATTATTACGATCCGTGCATTGAGTCCTTGCCGTGTGAATGAAGCTTCTGCAAATTTGCAGGCATATTGAAACCTTGAATATGAAAAAGATAATAATTGCATTTGCGCTGCTGATAACATCACAGTGCTTTTCCCAGGAAAGCACAGACTCGCTTCATCAGAAATTATTTCCCGTTGTTGCATTGCAGCAGGACCTCGATTCACTTTACAAGATCCTCAACAATAACCATCCCGACCTCTACCGTTTTGCCGACCGCTATGAAGTAGGGATGGCATGGGAGGAGGCGAAAAATAATATTAAGCAGCCCATGACAAGATGGGAATTTATCCGCGTGGTGGCACCGCTTGTTAACCAGTTCCGTGATGGACATACCAATCTCTCCTATGATTTTGAGAGTGAGGAACTTGATGCATTTTTAAAGCGCGATGGTAAGTTTTTCCCTTTCCGCGTAAACATCAGCAATGGGGAAGCTATCATTACCGACCACTGGGAAAATTCAGGTTCTCCCCTCGCAAAGAAGAAGCTTTTGGTGGTGAATGGAAAGCCTGTTGGTGAGATCATTAAAGCACTTACTGCTCTTACCGCGGGCGACTATCCCGCGAATGTGGAAGCAAATCTTTCGCGGTTGTTTCCCTTTTTCCTTTGGGCAAATTATGGATGGGAGAAAGAATTCAATATTACAACCAGCGGCAGGAAAGGGCTGACCAACAATTACCTGGTGCCTGGTGTGCCGGCCCAGGTGTATTTCGACAGGACCTTCCCAAAACAGGATTGGACAATGCAGATAAATGAAAAAGAAAGCCTGGCTATTTTCAGCTGCAGTTCTTACAGGAATATGAAGACAGCTTCGGCCTTTATAGACTCAGCTTTTGCATTGGTAAAAAAGAAGGGATTGAAACATGTAGCACTTGATATTCGCAGGAATGGTGGCGGCAATTCTGCCATTGGCAATTATTTCTTATCCTATATCACCAGCGAACCATTTGCTGATGTTGTTTCCAAGACCATCCGCGACGGAAGCCTGCTGAACCAATTCACTAAGGGCACCTGGGTGCATAATATGCTAACTGGCTATAGGGCCATGGGCGTGCGTGATGGAGATTTGCTAACACGTGAGTTTAAAGGCAATGAGCCGGAAAAGATCAGTCATCCGGAGAACCGCTTCAATGGTAAGTTTTACTTGCTTACAGGCCCTTCAACGTATTCCTCCGCACACATGACCGCGCTGGCAGTAAAGTGTAATCGCATCGGGGTTATCATAGGAGAGCCCACTGGCGAGCGGATCGACCTGACGGGTGAAACCATTGGCTTCTCTCTTCCGAATACAAAACTCAACGGCTATTGCGCAACGGCGGTATACCGTGCAGCATGTGGAGATGGTTCGCAAACAGGGGTAAAACCTGATATCGCTTTGTCATCTCTGCCGCAGCAATTTCTGGATAGCAACGATCCCGTTCTTGCCTACCTGAAGGAACTGGTTAAAATATTCAACTAAAGTTTGTACTTTTTCGGAAAAGGGTAGCTGAAAACAAGAAACTATATACCACATCCCGCCTTACAACATATTGTAAGCACCATCAGGATCGTTCATGCGAATGTTCCCGATGAGCAGGTTGGTATCGCTTGCCCCTATCCCCCTACACCGCAACACTGCCTCTTCTTCTATATTGATGACCTGGTGGAGATGCAGAAGGAAGGCGAACAGGGTTTTCTGCTGCAACCCCGCAGTGTGATCGTGGGACCACAGATTACACGTGTTAACCTGATCGTGGGAAAAAGCCATAAAGCTGTTGCGGTGGGCTTTCATCCGGGTGGCCTATACCGGCTGCTTGGAATACCGATGACGGAACTTTATGATGATGGATTTAATGCGGAAGAAATATTAGGAGCAGATGTTCGTATAGTAAATGATAAACTACAAGAAGCAGTCGGCTTCGATGAGATCAAAGATATTATTGAAAACTTTCTTTTAAAAAGGCTGCATTTGTTGAAAGAGGCTCTTCCCTTTGACCATGCGATGCAGGAACTGTTGCTGCATAATGGCAACCAGGGGATGGATATGATCGCATCCCTTTCCTGTTTAAGCCTTCGCCAGTTTGAAAGAAAGTGCAAGGAGAGGATCGGCATCCCCCCAAAATTCTTTGGCCGCCTTGCCAGGTTCTCTAAAGCATACCGGCTAAGGGAAATGCGGCCAGATCTTAGCTGGACGAATATAACCTATGAATGCGGCTACTTTGACCAGATGCACCTGATCCGTGATTTCAAGCAATTTGCAGGTGTTACTCCCCGCTTCATAGAAGACACCCTCGCTCAAACGCCCATCCGCATGCAGGCTAATATTAAAATATAGTTGTCGTCTCCTCATATAGGCCTTCGATTTCTGTCGGCCCAATAAGCCCAGGCAACCAACAGCCACTGGCTCAATCCCACAATGGCAATGGGCTGCACATCTGTTGGAGGAGGTCCGAATATATTCAGGAGATGTACGAGAACAAGGAAGATAACCAGGCTATAAAATGCTATGGATCCTGTTTTATTTATGGCACGGCTAGCCCGGGTATATAATAGAACACCCATTCCGAAAAAGATCAGCTCGATGGCAAGTACAAGCCATTTCTGGTGCCATAGTCCCAGGCCGGTTTTATAATCGCTACCCGGTGTGAGGGGAAGGTCGGGAATATGTACAAACCAGTCGAGCACCCAGTGGCTCATTACTAACGCAGCAAGCAGAACTGCCACCTTTAGATTCTTATTAAAAAGATAACTAACTACTGCAAATAGCAGGGCCCATCCGGCAACCGCCAGGAGGCTATGTGAGATGGGATAATGGGTGAATGAGAGGGGGATGGGACTGTTTGGATCGGTAGCGAGCTCAACTTTTTCAAGTCCGGTTAACAGGAGCAGCGGCCATATAAGGTCAAGCCATTGTGCTGCCAGGAAATAGGTGCCGAGACTGGGTTTGGAGTCAATTTTCTTTGCGGCGAAGGCTGCTGCGAAATGGCCTATGAACATATAATTGAGTTTATGGGTTCCTCATATTCCAGGTTTCAATATACCCCTTTATGGGTATTTTTTAGGGGGATCATCGTTTTTGGATAACCGTTACTTCCTGATTTGGAAGATTTTTTTAATATTGCGCCTTCATCCTAAACCCTTCGTACTTATGAACCGTATAACACTGCTTTTGTGTGCAGTATTGCTGTCTGTGACCCTCACCGCCCAGAAGCGGATCGTAGTAAATGTGCTGCCGGCTGATGCCACTATTTCTGAAGTTGGTCCGGGCGGCGTTGAAAAACCCCTTGGAAGTGGAACTGCACAAATCAAGACCGAAAAAGACGAACCAATTAAACTCGTATTTCGCAAACCGGGTTTCAATCCCATTGTCAAAACCTATATCAAAAGAAAAGGAGTTGATCTTCCTAAAACAGAAACATTTGTACTAAAGGATCGCCTGGTTAAAATAATGGCGCAGCCCTATGATGCAAAAATTATCCTGAATGGTATAGAGATGGGATCAGGTCAGGTGAATGCTGTCATCCCAGAGAACGGATCGGTTACTGTTGAGATAAAGAAGCCTGGATTTTTCACTAAAACAAAAACCTATTTCAACAAATCAGGGATGGATCTTCCACCGGCTGATGAAGTTTTTGTTCTGGCCGATCGTGCCCTTCAGGTGAAATTGACACCAGCGGATGCACAGATATTTGTGGATGGGAAGAAAGTTGCTGACGGCAGTGGCGAAATTGTAATTCCCGCCAGGGCATGTGTTTCTGTTGAGTTTATCAAAGAGGGATTTGCGACTATTCAACGGAGCTATTGTAATAAAGAAGGAATGCCTGAGTCGCCGCTTTATGATAATATTGTTATGAAGGATCGTGTGGTTCAGATCAATACTACACCGAATGATGCAACCATTAAAATGGATGGCCGCCAGGTTGGCGCGGGTGAGTATGGTATTAAGATCCTTGAAGGTGCCTGCGTAGAAGTGATCGTGGAGAAAGCAGGATATGTTGCCATCACCAAAAATTTCTGCAACCAGCGTAATATGCAGAGTCCACCGGTGAATGAACATGTTGTTCTTAAAGAAGACGAGGCTTACAGCTCTTCTATACAGAGTGATCAGGCCAATGTGAACTTTAGTATTAGTGTGGGATCCGGACGGTCAGAAGAAGATGCATGGAAAGTAATGAACCAGATCGTTACCAATTATTTCGATGTTATCGAAATGTCTGATAAGGAAACCGGATATGTTCGTACTGCCTGGAACATGAAGAATTTCCCCAACAATACTATTCGTACACGCATCATTGTAAAGCCGGGAAATACGGGAAGTTCACAGTATGTAGTGAAGATCCAAAGCGAGGCATCCGGTGCTGCAAATACTGCCGCAAAGGATGATGAAAAGTTTCGTGAATGGGGTCGTATCCTGAATACGTACAAGGATATTATCAGTGAAATGCAATCAAGATTAAGATAGAATTTGTATGATAAATAAAAAAGCAAGCCTTAATGAGCTTGCTTTTTTTATGGCGATTATTTTTCTCTTACACTCCTGAATGTTCCGTTAAGAACTTTTTTTGTGATGGTGGGATCATCAAATTCATCCTGGGGAAATTCAAGGTTTTCAATCTGCCCGCTAATAGTTTTATCCGATGCGTTGTAATTGAGCACCAGTCTGCCGGCAGATGGCAGCAAGTGGATAACCGTATTATCATCACCTGTTTCAATTCTCAGGGCTGTCCTGATAAGTTCGTTTGATGCGGGGAAGTTGTAGATACCTGACACTGCTGTAAAATCTTCGGCATCCTTAAAGGCAAAACTAATTCCGAAAGGCACCGTATTAATATTGGTGGTTACTGCTCCGATATTCAGCAACGGCACCTGCCCATCATCGTTAACTGAATATTGCATGAAGCTGTTTCTTGCGAGAGCGTCATCATTGAGGGTTTCTGAAAAGATGCCGCCGGTTTCATAATGGATACTAAGCCTGAGTTCTGATACTGCCTGCACGGGTTTGTCGTTGCTTTTGGAGCAGGCCATTGTTCCCAGCATAATAGCTGAGAGCGTTACGAGTTTTACTTGCATGAATAAGGTATTTAGTGGGCACAAAAATGCTGTACCCATATCGGTTGTGCGATACCGTTGGCATTTATTAACCAGTCTTTAACGCATATATTCCTATAACCATGCACTGCCTGGTATTTCATCAATGAGGCCTGATCCATAACATCCTGCAGGTGTTTGGTAGCCGGGGGAGAAATTGCCGTCCAATACTTTTTTTGCGATGATAAGACTGCTATGAGCGGTGAGCGTATAACCATCAGCACAGGTAAGCATTGCCGTGCTGGAAGAACCCTGGCTGTTGCGAACCTGACCCCATACATAACTCCTGCTGTTACTTCGTGTTTCAGGTGATGGCCCCGCAGGTTTTTTATCGATCCACTGCTGCGCTTTCTTCCTTGCCCATCCGGTCCGCAATGCCCAGTTATATAATTTTTGCAACTTAAGTATCTGGTGAATGCGTGGAGGGATGCCGGTATAAACAATGATATTGGGGATGCCAGTAGTGTGGTAGGCAGTTGATACATCGCCCCATGGAATACTCATGACAAGTTGTGGTCCTTTTCCAAAATCTATATGACGTGAATGATTGCCCAGTGGATCAGAAATGATCTTGCCATTGCTACGGATGGCGCCGCCTTCTCCGAGTGACCTTGCCATAGTTGTGGCAGTACCATGGGAGATGCCTCCTCCGATGCTGGTAAAGGCGAGCTCAAGATGGGTTGCATCAGAAAGCTGGTCGCGCAGGCGCTTTGCCATACAGTCGGTGGGCACTACATCAAAGCCTGTTCCGGGCATGACCATGATGCCGGCTCCCCTGGCTTTTCCGTCGAGCGATCTCGCATATTCAAAAACGGGGATTTCGCCGGTTATATCAAGGTAGTGTATGCTATTTCGCAGGCAGGCCTCAACCATAGGCCTGGCTGTTTCGCTGAATGGACCAGCAACGTGGAGCACAACACTGACATCTTTGAGGAGATTATCCATCTCATCAGCATTTGTGAGACTACCGGTTCTATACGGAAGGTCATATTGACCGGAAAGTTCACGTATAGCCGTTTCGTTCCGGCCGGCTAAAATTGGACTCAGGCCATAGCGTTCGGCATATTCCAGAATCAATCGCCCGGTATAGCCGTTGGCTCCATATAGAAATAAGTTTCCTGTCATTCCTGTAAGGTACAACAGCCCTGTATTTTTCGTACCTTTTATGACCGGTAAAATATGATTGATATGAAAAAGAAAAACACGAACTGCCTTAAGTATGCGATCTGGATAGATCTCCAGAAGGCCATCATCGCCTGTTTAGACGAAGAAGGAAACCTTACAACAGAATCAATGCAATCAGAAATTGAGAAGCAGGTCAGATTTGCCGGGGAGAGCTCCAATAAAAGTCGCCTGTTCGGCGCCACTCTTAATAATGAGAAGCATGCCCAGAATAAACTGAATCAACAACGAAAAACTTACCTGAAAAGCGTTGCAGCTAAAATCACCAAAGCAGAATCAGTGATCATTCTCGGTCCGGCTGATACCAAGTATGAACTTCATAAAGAAATTGAAAAACGCAAACCGCTTGCCAATGCCCGTGTTGAACTTAAGAGTGCTGACAAGATGAAGATCCATGAGATCAAGGCGGTATTAAAACCCCTGAAGCCAAGGTCATGATCTTTCTTATTTCTTACGCACCACAAGGTAGTATTCATCAGGAAGGGGTATATAACCATAATCATAGCAAAAGCATAGGGGGCCCTGGGGATCATTGGATAAGTATTGTGTAAAATATTTGAACTGGAATCCCTGTTCCAGGAGAATTTCGCGGCTAACTTTCTTAGAGTCCTCGCCTGAGGCCAGCGTGGTAGCAAGTATTCTCCTGTTGCGCACCAGGGCATGATTTATATTACGCACCTGGTTGTATTCATCTCCAGTCCGGCGATTGTTGAAGGCATTGCGGCAACTGTCGTCGCAGAACTTTTTGTCGATCCTGCCCTTCAGCAGATCATTGCACCAGAGACAATATCTTTTGTCTGTTTCCATCTTTTATTTTTCATGAAAACTAAGATTCTCCTCTGTTCACCACAAGCGTTTTTCAACGGTTTATTAGCGGTTATAATCACTTATTTTCCGGCAATGCTTTCTCCTGCTCTCCATCTTTACATTGTTCAACTGGCGCCGGGTGAACACCAATTAATAGTTAACCGGCCTGGTATTATACCGGGCCAAAAAGAAGGAGTCATGAGTGAGAATAAGAACAAAGTGTTGCTGGTGGGCAACCTGGGATCGGATCCCGAGATTAAAATGACCGCTACCGGAAAAAAAGTAGCCAGGTTCAATATGGCAACCAGTGAGTCATACCTGAATGCACAGGGAGAAAAAGTTACAGAAACACAATGGCATCACCTGGTAGCCTGGGGCAAAATGGCGGATAAAGCTGAGCATGAACTGCATAAAGGTTGCGAGGTTTCACTGGATGGCAAGCTTATCTACCGGAATTATGTTGATAAGGACGGGGCCAAGCGATACATTACAGAGATCTATGTGTATGACATGGTGGTATTGCAGGATCGCAGCAAGGCAGAAATCTGAAAAACCGGAAGGGTATGTCTGTACCCTGTGGTGCAGCATACCTTTCATAATCCTTAGCTTTACCGAACCTTATGCAAAAGGATCCTGCCAATATATATTTCGAACTGGCCAGCCGCTTTGTGCTGCATACCGATAAGCATATCTTTCTTACGGGGAAGGCAGGAACAGGTAAAACAACCTTCCTTAAATATATTAGAGATAACTGTTCCAAGAAGATGGCTATTGTTGCTCCAACAGGTGTGGCGGCAATTAATGCAGGTGGTGTAACCCTTCACACTTTTTTTCAATTGCCCCTTGGCGCTTATGTTCCCCAGGGAGGCATACCTGATAGTGGCGATCAGCTTTTTAATAACCGTCAAACGCTGTTGCGTAACCTTCGATTGTCACAGCAAAAGCGGGAACTCCTGCGCGAGCTTGAGTTACTGGTGATTGATGAAGTGAGTATGATGCGGGCTGATATTCTCGATGCCATCGATGCTGTGCTTCGCCATGTGCGTAAAAAGCCCTATCTGGCTTTCGGTGGTGTTCAGGTTTTATTTATTGGCGATCTCTTCCAGTTACCACCAGTTATAGCCGATCGGGAGTGGCATTATCTGAAAGAGCATTATGCAAGTCCGTTCTTTTTTGACGCCCAGGTAATGCAGGCGGCCGAACCGGTTTATCTGGAACTGAAGAAAATATACCGGCAGAGCGAACAGGCTTTTATCGGCCTGTTAAATATGGTCCGCAATAACAGGCTTGATAAGGAAGGCATGGAATATTTGAACAGCCGCTATCGTCCTGGCTTTGAACCTGCTCACGAAGAGCAATTCATTACCCTTACTACGCATAATGCAAGAGCGGATGCTATTAACCAGCAGGCCCTCCAGAGACTTGGCGGACCGGCAGTTTCATTCAGGGCGGAGATCAGTGGTGATTTTTCTGAAAAAGCCTACCCCGCTGACCTTGACCTCCACCTGAAGCCAGGAGCGCAGATCATGTTTATCAAAAATGATAAAGGAGAGGAGCGCCGCTATTACAATGGAAGGATCGGAAAAGTGCATGATATCACAGATGAACGTATCCGGGTTTCTTTCGCCGATGATGGAAGCATAATTGACCTTGAAAAAGAGGTATGGCGAAATATCCGCTACCAATACGATAAAGCAAAGGATAGTATTGATGAGGAAGAGCTGGGAACGTTCTCACAATATCCAATACGACTGGCATGGGCAATAACCATCCATAAAAGCCAGGGATTAAGTTTTGACAAGGCTATCATTGATGCGGGTGCAGCATTTGCACCAGGGCAGGTTTATGTAGCACTGAGCAGGCTAACTAATATGGAAGGACTGGTACTCCGGTCAAGGGTACCATATGGGGCTATCAATACCGACCCACGTGTACTTGCCTTCTCATCAAGTGAAAAGGCAACTGATGCACTGGAAGAAGAACTGGCCAGATCCGAAAAACATTATATAAGGCAATCACTCCTAAAGGCATTTCACCTGGAATCAATTCAGGAGATGGCAGATAATTGGGTTCAGGAGGCAGGCAGGAAAAGTTTCACAACCAAAACCGGTGTAATAGAATGGGCGCTCCAATTCCACAACCAGGTAAAAGAACTTATGCCGGTGGCTGCTAAAACAGTTGGGCATCTTGAATCTCATCTGCGGCTAGGGGATACCGTTGGTTATAATGAATTGGTGGAGAGAACCCGCGCTGCATCAGGCTATTTTGTTACCGCATTGATGAAGATCATTGAGAATCTCCGCAGCCATAAAGAAGATGTGAATAAAGCCTCCCGTGCCACTAAGTATTTGAAAGAATTGGGTATTATGGAAGCTGCTCTATTGCTGCGTGTTGAACAGTTGAAAAAATCGGCCGAAATAACCGCCGCACTTGCCTCAGGCGCCACTGATAATAGTCTGTTGGGAATGATCTCATCAAAGCCTGAACCCGTAAAAATTACCGCCACAAGGTCAAAACAGGTGAAAGGAGAAACCCAGAGAATCAGCCTGGAAATGTTCATGGCTGGTAATAGTATTTCTGATATTGCTGAGAGCCGTCAGCTTGCATACTCCACCATCCATGGCCATCTTTCAAGATTCGTGGCACAGGGCGAGCTCCCGGTGGAGCAGCTGGTTGAAAAGGAAAAGCTGGCCACCATATTGCAGGCCGTTGAAAAAGTGGAGAGCCGTCAATGGGCACCCCTCCGGGAAGTTTTAGGAGATGAATTCAGCTACCCTGATATACAGGCCGTGCTGGCTCATCTGAATTATCTGGATACGGTAAAGGGAAATCAAACTACCGAAGCTTCCTTATGAAAACTTATTTTTAGAAATAACTAACTGCTATGCGTACATGTATTCTTGCCCTTATCAGCTTTTTATATTTACAGGCATATAGCCAGGTGATACCACTGCGGGAGCAGGCTACGGTGATAAATGAGATCCTGGGAGAAAGACTGAATAACCTCCTCCCTTCCCTTATGCAGGAAACGGGTATTGATATGTGGGTGCTGGTTTCGCGTGAATACAATGAAGATCCCGTATTGGAAACAATGCTACCGGCAGAGTGGATGTCGGCCCGCAGACGCACTATCCTGGTGTTTTACCGTAATGCACAAACTGGTAGTTATGAGAAACTTGCTATTGCAAGGTATAATGTTGGGGAGCATATAAAGGCATCATGGGATATGCAGAAATTTCCTGACCAATGGGATGCTCTGGCAGATATCATACAAATAAGGAAGCCGGCAAGGATTGGTATTAATACCAGCAAGCATCACGCTCATGCCGATGGACTCGATCATACAGATTACCAGGAGATGATGGCAAAAATACCAGTAGCCTTCCGGAACAAAGTCGTGTCTGCAGAAGACCTTGCCATCCGCTGGCTAGAAACCAGAACAGAAAGGGAGATGTCGATCTACCCGCAGCTGGTAGCCATAACCCATCGAATAATTGATGAAGGCTTTTCAGAAAAGGTTATAACACCCGGCATCACTACCACCGATGATGTTGTATGGTGGTTCCGGGAAAAGATCAAGGGCATGGGGCTGGAAACATGGTTCCAACCCTCCGTGGCCGTGCAAAGGAATGACCCCGAAAATTTTGAACACCTGCGAAGCTTTTCAAATCGACCCGCCGGAGAAATAATAAGACCCGGTGATCTTCTTCATGTAGATATAGGCATCAGCTACCTGCGACTGAATACGGATATCCAGCAACATGCATATGTACTAAGGGCTGGAGAAACCAGTCTGCCGCCATACCTGAAATCCGCCTTCGCTAAAAGCAACCGGCTACAGGATATACTGACGTCAAATTATGCAGAAGGAAAAACAGGTAACCAGGTGCTGGCAGCATCCCTGGAGCAGGCAAAGAAAGAAGGCATAACCGCCTCCATATATACCCATCCACTGGGCTATCATGGGCATGCCGCCGGTTCTACCATTGGCTTGTGGGACCAGCAGGGAGGAGTTCCCGGGGCGGGAGACTATCCCCTCCACAATAAAACCGCCTGGTCTATTGAGCTGAATACGGCTACAGATATTCCCGAATGGAAGAAATCCATTCGCATCATGCTTGAGGAAGATGGTTATTTAGACAAAGAAGGGTTCCGATACATTAATGGTCGACAAAAGGAAATTCATCTTATCCCAAGGCCTAAATATTCTACAGGAAACTAATCACCCTTGATGTTTTGCGAGTCGGGGATTTTGCGATTATTTTACCCTGCAAGAAAAAAAAGTCGTGAAAACTTGCTCTCTATCTACTTAATCGTATATTTGCGATATAAGATTAAGTATGGCAGTTCACAAGAAAGAGGCATTTTCCCAAACAGAACAGGACCTGGCAGCATTTGCCAAAGCTCTTGCCCACCCGGCAAGAATCGCCATCCTTAAAGTGCTTGCCGAAAAGTGCGAGTGTATCTGTGGCGAAATAGTGGAGATTCTGCCGCTGGCTCAAAGCACTGTTTCACAACACCTCAAGGAATTGAAAGAAGCCGGATTGATAAGTGGTTCCGTTGATGGCCCTCGCAGCTGTTATTGCATCAACTATGAAGCTTTCAAAAAAATGGGATCATCCTTCCAGGGATTGATGGATGCCATGAAGGATCCCGGAACCAAATGCTGTTGATAGAAATCGTCAAAACCTACATTTTAAACTATAAAGCCTTGACAAATGAAAAATGACCTTGAAATCAAATCAATCGTAAAAGAAAAATACGGTGCCATTGCAGAACAACCTGCTTCGCAGAATGCTGCCTCCTGCTGCGGTGCAACCTCATCCTGCTGTGGTGATGATGTATATCATATCATGGCCGATGATTATACAAAACTTGAAGGCTATCATGAAGGCGCCGACCTATCGCTCGGTTGCGGATTGCCAACAGCATTTGCGAAGATAAAGGCCGGCGATACAGTTATCGATCTTGGAAGCGGCGCCGGCAACGATTGCTTTATTGCCCGTGCGGTAGTGGGTGATAGTGGAAAAGTTATCGGTATAGATTTTACCGAGAAGATGATTGAAAAAGCAAGGGCAAATGCCGAGCAACTCAACTATAATAATGTTGAGTTCAGGTTGGGCGACATAGAGCAGATGCCCGTGGGTGCTAACAAAGCTGATGTTGTTGTTAGCAACTGTGTGCTGAACCTTGTTCCTAATAAACCCGCCGTTTTTAAAGAGATTTACCGGGTATTGAAACCAGGTGGACATTTCTCCATTTCTGATATCGTCATAAAGGGCAATATGCCTGAGAAATGGAAAGCAATTGCTGAATTGTATGCAGGATGTATTTCGGGCGCCATTCAGAAAGATGAATATATAGGTATCATTGATAAGGCAGGTTTCACCAACCGCACGGTACAAAAGGAAAAGCTGATCTCTATTCCGGAGGATATACTTTCTCAATATCTTAGTCCCGATGAAGTACTTGCCTACCAGTCAGGCGATGTGCAAGTTTTAAGCATTACTGTATATGCTGAAAAACCACTGGAAGCAAAAGCTCCTTGTTGTGAACCCGGATCAGGTTGTTGTTAAACTTTATTCAATGTCAACAGATATTAAAATCAGAACTGCAGTACCGGGTGATTTTGGTCCGGTCTGCAGTTTGCTTCAAAGTGAAGAACTTCCTACCAGTGATCTGAGGCCCGATCTTGATCATTTCCTGATTGCAGAATCAAATGATAACCCGATAGCAGTTATCGGCCTCGACCCTTATGGCAAAGACGGGTTGCTTCGGTCGATGATCGTAAAGCAGGAATTCAGGAACCATGGCATCGCTTCTAAACTGGTGACTGAATTAGAGTCATACGCAAGGAAACAGGGTATTGAAATGCTTTACCTGGTAACAAATACAGCTGAAGATTATTTCAGCAGGAAGGGATTCAACATCATAGCCAGGACTGATGTTCCGGATAATGTGGCCGTATCGGCGGAGTTCAATGGACTCTGTCCAGCTTCTTCTGCCCTTATGCGTAAAACTATCTGAAACTGATCTAAATTTTCTTTACTGCTTATGTCTAAACAGCTTTCTTATCTCGATAAAAATCTCACCCTCTGGATATTTCTGGCCATGGCTATTGGAGTGGGTATCGGATATTTCTTTCCTTCCTCTACAAGCTTCATTCAGCGTTTCCAGCAGGGCTCAACCAATATTCCGATTGCAATAGGGTTGGTGCTGATGATGTATCCGCCACTGGCTAAAGTAAAATACAGTGAGCTGCCGAAAGTTTTCAGCCAGAAAAAAATCCTGACCCTTTCTCTTATCCAGAACTGGCTGATTGGTCCATTGCTGATGTTTGTGCTGGCGATCGTTTTCCTGCGTGATGAACCGGAGTATATGACCGGACTTATCCTGATCGGTATTGCGAGGTGTATTGCCATGGTAATTGTGTGGAATGATCTAGCCAATGGCGACCCACTTTATGCAGCCGGATTAGTAGCTTTCAATAGTATTTTCCAGGTATTTTTTTACAGCGTTTATGCATGGGTGTTTATTACAAAACTTCCTCCCTTGTTCGGTTTACAAGGATATGAAGTGAACATCACTATCGGCCAGGTAGCCGAAAGTGTATTTATATATTTAGGCATACCCTTTCTGCTGGGAATCTTTTCACGGATCATCTTAACCAGGTGGAAGGGCGTGGACTGGTATGAAAATAAATACTTGCCTTTTATTAGTCCTATTACCCTCGTTGCATTGCTCTTCACAATTGTGGTTATGTTCAGTCTAAAAGGTAACCTTATTGTACAGATCCCTCTTGATGTGGTGAGGATTGCCATTCCGTTGACGATCTATTTTGCCATCATGTTCTTTTCTGCCTTTTATTTATCAAAACGTGCGGGGGCGGATTATCCGCGATCAACATCATTGGCATTTACGGCGGCCGGAAATAATTTTGAACTTGGTATTGCAGTAGCCATTGCTGTATTTGGCATTAATAGTGGTGCGGCATTTGCGGCCGTGATCGGACCGCTTATTGAAGTACCTGTTCTGATATTGATGGTTAGGTTTGCCTTAAGACAGCAACCAAAATTCCTTGAACCCGTTTGTGAAAAAACCAACTGATATATGGAGAATAAAAAATTATTATTTGTTTGCGTTGAAAATTCAAACCGTAGCCAGATGAGCCAGGCTTTTGCCCGCATAATTGGCGGGGATGCGGTTGAAGCCTATAGTGCGGGAAGTAAGCCCAGTGGAATCGTGAATCCCAAGGCCATCGCGGCAATGAAAGAACTTGGCTATGACCTGAGTACGCATGATTCAAAATCATTGCAGGAAGTGGAGAAGTATGCACCGTTTGATGCGGTTGTAACGATGGGCTGTGGTGATGCCTGCCCCTGGATGCCTGCCAGGCAGTTCATTGACTGGCAGATACCCGACCCCAAGCACATGGAGCCGGAAGCATTTAACGAAGTGCGTGATTATATTGCTTCCAAAGTGCGCGAGCTGATTGCTACCCTTTGAACAATTAACAGTTGCTTGCTGTCATTTAAAAGCAATGGATTATCATTGCGATAATTGAAATGTAGAGATATGGCAGTAATTTCTGATGAGATCATGGATCTGTCCCTTGATTATAAAGAATATAAGTTGTTGTTAGATGGCCTGATGAAAGATGGAAAAACCACGGGAGAAAACCAGGATGAGTGGTTGGTGGATTATTCGCGACTCAATCTGCAGCGCATGAGCCGGCTTGATAAAACATGGAAACCTTCGGATAAGATCGAGAAGCGGATGCTGGCAATGGAAACACCACTGATATGGCTCACCATAACAGAGGGCTGGTGTGGTGATGCTGCACAGATCGTTCCAATACTGGAAAAGATCGCGGCGATAAATCCACTTATAAGTCACCGGCTTATTTTGCGCGATGAAAACCCCGGACTGATGGACCAGTTCCTTACAAATGGCACCCGGTCAATTCCCAAAACGGTAATTCTGGAACAGTCAACCCACCGTGTTCTGGGAAGTTGGGGGCCTCGCCCTGCAGGAGCGGTGGATCTGCTGAAAGAACTTAAACAGCAGAATGCACTTCCCAAAGAAGAGATGTATAGCCAGTTGCATGGCTGGTATGCAAAGGACAAAGGATCACATACTGCAAAGGAATTCGTTGACAGCGTTGAGTTTGCGCTGGTAACAGCAGAAAGTTGAATGATCAGCTGGCAAGATTATATACTATCCAGCTCATGAGATAAGCCAGCACGGTCATGTAAACTAGTTGGATGATAGGCCATTTCCAGCTTCTTGTTTCGCGTTTCACAACTGCAAGTGTACTCATACATTGCATGGCCAGTACATAAAATACCATCAACGATAAGCCAGTTGCTAGTGTGTAAACACGGCTGCCGTCTGCATGCCTTGCCTGTTGCATTTTCTGACGAAGTAAGAGACCGCTTCCATCATCACCTTCACCCACACTATAGAGAGTGGCCATAGTGCCCACAAATACTTCGCGGGCAGCAAAAGAGGTTATAAGTGCAATGCCTATTTTCCAGTCATAGCCCAAAGGTGTTATAACTGGTTCAATACTTTTACCAAGAATGCCAGCATAGGAATTGGCAAGCCTTGCAGCACCTTCTTCGCGGTTTAGCTCAGTAATACGATCTGGTTGCTGTTGTTTAAGCACTGCATATTCTTCAGATACTTTTTCCATGCGGTCACCGGGACCATAACTACTCAGTGCCCATAAAAGAAGGCTGATGATCATGATCACTTTACCAGCATCGAAAACAAAGATCTTAGCTTTCTGGATCATGGTGGTGAAAATATTCTTCCAGCGTGGAGCCCGGTACATTGGCAACTCCAGTATGAAGAAACTTTTTTCCTGGATGCGAATAAACCATTTAGCTATATAAGAAACCAACATGGCCATCACGATCCCAAGCAGGTAGAGACCCATCATCACCAATCCCTGCAACCCAATGACACCCCACACCATTTTTTGTGGAACCACAAGTGCGATCAATATTGTAAAGACCGGAAGCCTTGCGCTACAACTCATGAGTGGAGTTACAAGGATGGTCAGCAATCTTTCTTTTGTATTCTCGATATTCCTCGCACTCATGATAGCGGGTACCGCGCAGGCGAAGGCACTGATCATTGGCATTACACTTTTACCGTTAAGTCCCACTTTGCGCATGAGCTTATCTGTGAGGAAGCTTATCCGCGCCATATAGCCGGTATCTTCCAGAATGGTAATCAGTCCAAACAATATCATGATCTGTGGTACGAAAACAAGAATACCACTAAGACCAGCAATTAATCCATTAATGATCAGGTCGCTCCACCATGCTTCAGGAAGAATATTTCCCACCCATTGGCCGAAACTGCCAAATGCCCATTCAATTGCATCCATGGGGTATGTGGCTATTAGGAATACACTCTGGAAGAGAAGGAATAAAACGGCGAGCAATATCACATAGCCCCAAACCCTATGCAGGAGAATATTGTCAAGCTTTTCGGTGAACAGGCTTTTCTGTAAGGGGTCGGGCTCCGCTACGGTCTGCTGCATGATGCTCTTGATGCGCGAATAGCGTTGCAATATTTCTTCTGCCTGTGTTTTGGTTGGATTGAACTGGTTATTGATCTCTGCATTTTCCACCTTTAGCTGAAGATCGCTGCTTAAGCTGAAATGTTCATGGTTGATGAGATAATGAATTGCCTTATAATCGCTAAGACCCGATACCAACTCTTTTACCTCAGCTACCGCTTTGAGATTCAGTTCCTGGTTGGGAATAAAATCGCGAAGGGGTGCTTTATATTGCTGCCTTGCAGTAGCAGCCATAATTTTCAGGAGTGATGGAATGCCTTTGTTCTTTCGGGGATTCACTGCAACTACAGGTACACCTAGTTCGCGCTCCAATCCATCGATATCTATATTTATTCCCTTACTGCGGGCCATGTCCATCATGGTAAGTGCCACCACAACCGGGATCTTTAGATCTATGATCTGCGAAACAAACAGCAGGTTTCGTTTAAGATTGCTTGCATCTGCAAGCAATACGAGCATATCAGGCATTACTTCTTTGTCCTGCCCCATTAGCACCTTATAAGTCACCCATTCATCGCCCCGTCTTGGATAGAGGCTGTAAGTGCCGGGCAGGTCAATGATCCTGGCTTCGAGACCATCGCCAAGAGAGCATCTGCCGGTCTTTTTATCGACCGTCACCCCCGGAAAATTACCTACTTTCTGGTCTAGTCCTGTCAGTGCGTTAAAGAGTGAGCTTTTTCCGCTGTTGGGGTTACCCACTAATCCGATTTGAATCATGCCTGTTCCTCTTGTAATTGACAAAAGTACCAAGCTTCAAGCGAAAGAGGTTACGATTTCCGGAACAGTATCTTTACATTATGAACCTGATGCAATGCAGCCTGCTGCTTTCCAGTAATTTTTCCGAAGATCCCTTATTCCGGTATGCATTTACCGGCACTTCCGTTCAGCGGCACAGGGGTATGGAAGCCTATTTTGGTGCTGCACTCGATTATTGCCTTGAATTTGGCGAATTCATCATGGCTCCCGGTAATACTGCACTCCTTGCCTGGATACCCGGAACTGCCTTCCCGCCCCATATTGATGACAACCGTATCAGCAGCCAGCCACCCTATGTAGTGGAAGCATGGAGAAAAATCAACATGCATGAAGAAACTCCTGAAGCAATAATTTCCCGGGATGCCAGGCATTTCGGGTATATATGGTTACTGGCGGTAGATTTTTCTGTTCGCGGCAGGGGACTTGCCTCACAGCTTTTGGATTCTTGTTTTGATCAGATGCGGGAGGCGGCAATACAGGAATGTTGGCTCAGTACTGAAAATGAAAGCAATGCTGATTTTTATACCAAAAAAGGTTTTGTTCTGGTAGCAACCGAAACAGCAAAAAGCGGATTGAAGACCCTTGTTTTTAAAAAAGAGCTCAATCTTCCTGCTTCTCTACAATAAGCCGGCCATCGCGATAGATGGGTAGAATATTGGCTCCATCAGGGGTAAGGCAATAGCGGATATCTTTTTCCAGTCCAAACCCGGTGAGGCGATGATAATGGGAAGCGTTCTTCTCTTTCATAAATTCATAGAGGTCATCTTTGGCATCATGGTAAAGACTTTCCGCCATCTGCGAAGAATCGCAATTGATATCGAAATGTTCTTTAACACGTGAGATGACAGCGCCTGCAAAAAGGGTGTCTTCAATATTGAAGCGGTCTTTCCATGCAGCACAGCCGAGAATTACATTTTTCTTCTCTTTTACCAGGAAATCACATACAGCACTAAGGTTGGGAAAGGATCCTGTAATTATAGACGGGGCCCCATTATTCAATGCCATATGGAGCAGCTTTGTACCATTTGTAGTTGTAAGTACAAGAATTTTGTTCTGGATGAATTCACGTGGATATTCAAAAGGTGAATTACCATAGGTGAGTCCAGGTGCAACTTTACCATCTCGTTCGCCAGCAGTAATGGCGCGAAGCTGTCCACCAAGTTCTATGCAACGCGGAACAGAATCTACCGGTATCACAAAATTGGCGCCATTGTAAAGAGCTGTTGCAATGGTAGATGTTGCGCGCAGAACATCAATGATTACCACGATACTATCGCGTACATCATAAAGATGCAGAAGGGCGGGTGAAAGGGAAGTGTGGAGACTTGGCTGATTCATGGGTGGCAAAAATAGGAAGATTGTGCTGCCTTCAACACCAACTACATTAAATATTGCTTCCAGCCCTCTGACTCAGCAACTTTACGAAGGGCGTCATTGCGCGTTTCGAGGAGCCTCACCAGGTATTTATTCAGGTAAATACGGTCGGCAACCCGGCCAATGATTCCATAGGGCAGCTCGTAATGCATATAATCAATCATAAGGGTGCCGTTGTCAATAGCTTTGAAATGATGATCATGTTTAAGGCTGCGGAAATCACCATCGGTCATCTCGTCGGTAAAATGTTCAGGCCTTTCCAATGCGGTTATCTTCGACCTGAGTACGCGGGTTTTACCCAAGTGCCTTGCCTTCCAGGTTACCGATTCTCCCGAATTAATAAGACCAGTAATTGTTCCGGATACTGCTTCCTCACGGGTATGTGCAAGTGTTTTCTTATGCAGGTCAATAGATCTTGCTAAGTCAAATACCCGTTCAAGGGGTGCTTTGATAAATGTGGTAAGGTGTATGGTTGGCATCAGGATAGGTTATTTGGAATTTAATTTTTGCCGACGTTCCATTATTTCACGCCAGGTAGTTATTATGATCCCTTTTTCTTTTATGTAGGACTTTACTGCGGGGTCTGTCATAGCGAGCATATCAGCCTGCCTGGTAGGCCCGCTATCGCTGATGTGTTTGAAAACTTCGGTGGGCTCGGTGCAGTGCATGATCATCATCGTTAGTCCGGGTTTGCACTCTTCCAATGCTTTGATGTAATTTTTCCGCGCATGTATTTTCAGTGCTTCGGTACTTTTTAAAGATTCGGCACTGATATCCCAGCCATAGCTGCTGTTATGCAGATCATCCAATACTGGCAGTCCTGCATTCCAGAGTGTTTGCGCAAGTTGTTTGATCTGTTGTTCCTGTTGAACAGCCATAGGATTTGTTTTACGGACCAGGGTATTGTGGCCTCCCGGAAACATAACAGGTATACGTTCGCGTATTCCTGTTTGTATGTATGCCAATAAGAATGAAGGAGTGGCAAAAAGAGTGCCCATATGGCTATCGAGATGGGTGGGTTCAAATCCCATCTGGCGTGCACGCTTTATCTGCGCATCAACTTCCTGGCTAACCTCTTTCACATTGGATTTTGTAACAACGGCTTCAACACTAGCATGCATGGCGCCGGTGGCCGTATCAATTAATCCGGGTACTGCAGGTGCACCACTAAGTGCCCCCCATTTGTACTGTTCCCATTCAGAAGTTAGTGTGAGGTGTAATCCTGCATCTGTACGTGGATTTTTCTTCAGCCACCCAACAAAATGTGGTACCCATGGGCAGGGCATCATGATGCTTACAGAAGAAGCAACACCTTCTGTGAGCGCTTTGATTGCGCCCTGGTTGGAATCGAAACTCATTCCTGCATCATCAACATGTAGTATAATCACTTTGGCACCCCGGGGGAATCCAAGTTTATCAGCATAGCTACTGTCGTTTTGGGCAGAACTGGTACCATAGGCAAGTACCGCTATAAGGAGGAAGACTAATCTCATGGCTGCAAGGTTTCCTTAAAAATAAGGAACGATTTGCATTAAGAAAGCTGCGGTTCTTCCACAGGCACTTCTTTGTTCTGGTTTTCTAAGAATAGTGTTTGCGTAGGATAAGCAAACTGGATATTTTCTTTCTCAAAAGCTTCGAATATATTCTGTAATACACCCTGCTGCGCATCCATATGAACCATATAATCCGCACTATCCACGAAGTAGACAGTTTCAAAATTTATACTGAAATCGCCAAAGGAAGCAAGATGAGCCCTGTCAAAAGTCAGCGTCTCCTGGCTGCGGACAGCATCTTCCATGATGGATGGAATTTTTTTAAGCTGCTCTGCGCTGGTCTGGTATATAACACCCGTTGAAAAGGCAATCCTCCTGCGCTGCATACGCTTGTAGTTGTGGAGCGCGTTTCCGGTGAGCTTTGTATTGGATAATACCACCTCTTCCCCCGAAATACTCCTGATCCTTGTGGTGCGGATACCAATGTATTCCACCGTACCTGATTTACCTTCTGCATTAACAAAATCACCGATCTCAAAAGGCTTATCAAAGAAGATGACGAAATAACTGAACAGGTCGCCGAGGATATTCTGAGCAGCCAATGCAATGGCAATTCCTCCGATTCCCATACCAGCCAGGATGGTTGCAACATTGTAGCCAAGGTTGTCAAGCAATAACACCACCCCCATAAACCATACTATGGCTTTCAGTACAATGATGACACCGCCCATCTGCCTTATCCTTTCAGGAGATTCAAGTTTCCGCTCCATGTACTTTTTCAGCGATGCTGACAGAACATGGTTGATAATTCTAACGATATAATACACACTTATAACTGCAATGGCTACACGCAGTACGCTGGCAACCTTGGGATGTAGTGTGAGCTGGGTGATTATATTGTAATTAATAAGGAGGTAGGCAAAGGGGAGAACAAATTTCTCTACCGCTTCAAAGGCCATATCATCAAACTGGTTATCAGTGCCGGCAACAAGTTTCTGTATTTTCCGTATAACGAATTTTTTAAGAAGCCTGATTATGATCAGGGCAACAAGTATGCCCCCCAAAGCAATGATGTATTGTAAATAGGTATTACCCCAAAATGATTGGTTCAGTATATCATTCATGGTCAGATTATTTTATACTACTATTAATTGTGCTGGATGAACCGATGTGCAGGTATGAAAGCAGTAGATGCAAAATTACAGAAAACCCTTGATACGGCTGCATTTGAGCAGTGCGCGAACTATTAAATTTATATTAAAAAAGCCGCAGTTGATCATCACTGCGGCCTCATCTGGAAATGTTTGAATGCTTATTGAAAGGGAAGTTTTACAACTTTCGCTTTTAATTTTTTATCTCTCACTAAAATATAGATTTCATTATCTGTATGGGTGTTTTCGGTGGTTACATAACCCATACCGATGGCTTTTTGCAGTGAAGGTGCCTGGGTTCCGCTGGTTACCTTTCCGATGATATTTCCTTCAGCATCTGAAATTTGGTAATCGTGGCGCGGAATTCCTTTGTCAATCATTTCAAAACCCACTAGCTTTCTTTTAACACCTTCCGACTTTTGTTTTTCCAGCATGGAACTCGCCGTGAAATTTTTGGAAAAGCGTGTGATCCAACCAAGGCCTGCTTCAAGAGGAGAGGTTGTATCATCTATATCATTTCCATATAAGCAGAATCCCATTTCAAGTCGCAGTGTATCACGGGCTCCCAAACCTATCGGTTTAATACCTGCTGATTTACCTGCTTCAAAAATGGCATCCCAGATAATATCGGCTGCACCATTGCTGTCTTCAAAATAAATCTCCACACCCCCGGCCCCGGTATAACCAGTGGCACTTACAAGAACATTATCAACACCGGCAAATTTCCCCTTTGTAAATGTGTAATATTTGAGATTTAGGATATCCATCTCAGTTAGTGGCTGTAGGATCTTTGTTGCATTAGGACCCTGAACCGCCAGGAGGCATGTTTTTTCAGAAATATTATGCATCTCCACCCCCGTAGTATTATGAGCACTTATCCAATCCCAATCTTTCTGGATGTTGCCGGCATTCACTACCAGCATATATGATTTATTGGGTTCGAGGCAATATACCAGAAGGTCATCAACAATTCCGCCTTCATTGTTAGTAAGTGCGCTGTATTGAGCTTTACCGGCAGTAAGCTTGGAAGCATCATTTGTAGTGATCCGCTGGATCAGGTCAAGCGCGCCTTCACCCTTCAGGATGAATTCGCCCATATGGCTCACATCAAATACACCCGCATTGTTGCGAACAGCTGCGTGCTCATCATTGATACCAGTGTAGGATATAGGCATATTAAACCCCGCAAAAGGGGCCATTTTAGCACCTGCGTCGAGGTGCTTCTGCGTGAAAGCTGTGTTCTTCATATAGCTGCATTTGTAAGGCTGCAAAAGTAGCGCAAAGCGTCGGTATGAGATTGATGATATGAAAATATCATTAAAATATGCTTCATAACATACTGGTTACGGGTGAGTTAGGACATCAGTACCTGGCGGAGGATTTTCTCGCCGGTTTATAGAAGTTACCTTTGTGCCATGCCCCATAAAAAACGTATTACCATTATCGGTAGTGGCAGTTGGGCAACAGCGTTAGTGAAGATCTTTTCTGAAAGTGGGTTCTATGTCACCTGGCAATTACGGTCGCAGGAACACGTAGATTTTATCCTCGGCCACGGCAGGCCCCCACATTATCTCAGTTATGTTCAGTTAGAACTTGAACGCATCAATCCGGTTACGGATCTGGTGGAGGCCCTTGAGGCCAGTGATAATATATTATTTGCTGTTCCTTCTGCCTTTCTGGAATCTGCCATCTCCGTATGGGAAGGTGAAATTCCAAAACATAAACAACTGCTGGTTTCTATAAAAGGAGTTGTTCCTTCTACCGGAGATTTTCCTTCGGTATACCTGGCCCGCCGGTTCCAGTTACCGGTTTCTGAAATCATCGTGATTGGCGGTCCATGCCATGCCGAAGAAATTGCCATGGGGAGAAGGACATACCTGACCATCAGCGGTCGTAATGAGAAAGCTGTTAGTGAACTCGCAGCAGATATAACCTGCAATTACCTGCGTGTTATCACCAATCCGGATCCTGTGGGTGTTGAGATTGCCGCTATCATGAAGAATGTTGTTGGAATTGCCGCCGGACTGGTTCGGGGGATGAATTATGGTGACAATTTCCTGGCCGTTGTTATCAGCAATGCAATGAGGGAAACCAGTATGCTGCTGGATGCACTGGATCCCGGCAATCGTGATCTTAACGATTCTGCTTACTTCGGCGACCTGCTCGTTACAGCATATTCTCCCTTTAGCCGGAATGGCAATTTCGGACAGCTGATCGGCAGGGGTTATTCTGTAACAATGGCAAAAGCTCAGATGCAGATGACAGCCGAAGGCTATCCGGCTGCAGAAGGATTATACCGGCAGGCAATTAAAGCCGGACTGCAATTACCACTTTTATCAGCTGTGTATAGAATTCTTTATAAACAAGCGGCGCCTTTCAATGAAATAAAGCTGCTTGAACATTTTTTACGTTAAAAAACTATTATGCTATTACTTGCAACAGATCTTGATGGAACATTTTTAGGAGGAAAGAGCGCTGACAAACAACAGCTATACCGGGTGATCCGTGAAAATCCCTCCATCCGCCTGGTATTTGTTACGGGAAGGGGACTGGAGACGGTTATCCCACTTCTCAATGATCCTGTTATACCAAATCCCGACTATATTATATGCGATGTGGGATCAACTATTGTTCATGGCCGAACACTTGAGCCCATTCAGCCGATTCAGGCAGAGATTGAAGGGCGCTGGCCCGGGTCCCTGAAAGTTGGCCATCGCATGAAAGACATAAGGGGACTTAAGAGGCAGGAAGTGCCGATGTCAAGAAGAAGTTCATATTATTTTGATTCAGAAACTGACCTGGAGACCATCCAGGATTCAGCAACAGATCTGGGATGCGATGTTTTAATGTCTGGAGGTATATTCCTTGACATCCTGCCTCCTGGAGTGAACAAAGGATTTACACTCCAGCAGTTGATCAGGCTTCTCCATGTTCCCGAAGACCAGGTGCTGGTTGCCGGCGATACCCTTAATGATCTTTCACTTTATGAAACAGGCTATAAGGGTGTTGTGGTTGGTGATGCGGAGCCAGCGCTGTTAGAAGCTACCAGGGGCAAAAGCCTTATCTACCATGCAAAAAGAACAGGATGTGGCGGAATACTGGAAGCCTTCAGGGCCTTCAGTGCCTTTAATCAGTTTGATCCTGCTGCTGAAGAAGATAATATGGTTCATGGAGAAGGAGAGAACCAGTTACTGATGGTATATCATCGCCTTCCATTTGAGACGCAGGTGATCAATGGGGTCAGGCATCGTACCGCTCCCAAAAGTCCTAACGGAATCATTCCTTCGCTGATGGGCTTTTTTGATCAGGGTCGATCGGGAACATGGATCGCATGGGAGGAAGTTGAGAAGCAGGGACAGGAACTTAGGAATGTATATATTGATGAGGAACGATTTCCAAATCTGCTTGCAGGAAGGATAGGCCTTACAAAAAAAGAGGTGGAGCTATTTTATAAAGTGTTCTCTAAAGAAGCTTTCTGGCCAACCATTTTCTCCTTCATTGATAAAGCCACCTTCAATCATGATCACTGGGATCATTACCTCAGAATCAACAGGCTCTTTGCTGAAAAAACAGCCAGGGAAGCTGATCATGGCGCAACAGTATGGGTACATGATTATAACCTCTGGATGGTGCCGGGTTACTTACGCCAGTTAAGACCCGACCTTAAGATCGCATTCTTCCACCATACCAGTTTCCCCCCCGCAGATATTTTCAACATAATTCCGTGGCGTGGTGATATTATTGGTAGCCTGATGCAGTGTGATTATATTGGATTTCATATACCACGTTATGTAGAGAATTTTGTTGATGTGGCAAGAAGTATCCTGCCGGTAGAAGTTCTTGAGGAACAGAACTGCACTGAAAGATTTCTTACCTATAGCTGTCCTTTAGGTGTTGAAAAGATGCCTCGCCTTATTGCTGCTGGTAACAGGGAGGTGAGGCTTGGAGCGCACCCGATTGGAGTGAACACTTCTTATATACGCGAATTACATGAAAGGCCCCAAACCCGCCTGCTGGTTGAACAGCTTCGTAAGCAGGTAGGTGATAATAAAAAGATTGTGCTTAGTGTAGAGCGGCTCGACTATGTAAAAGGCCCTCTGGAAAAGATCTATGCTTTTGAAGAATTCCTGGAACAATATCCTGAATTCCATGGAAAGGTGGAGCTGATCAATATTTGTACCCCTCCGGCAAGAGGGATGAAAATATATGATAAAGTACAACAGGAACTGGAGCAGGCAATTGGACGCATCAATGGTAAATATTCCAGGATAGGTTGGACACCGATCCATTTTTTCTTTCGCTCCTTCCCCTTCGAAGAACTGGTTGCCTATTATGCAGTTTCCGACGTTGCCTGGATCACGCCATTACGGGATGGACTCAACCTGGTGGCAAAAGAATTTGTTGCCGTGCAGGGATTAAAGCCGAAAGACAAAGCTGTGCTGGTTCTCTCGGAATTTGCCGGAGCCTCGGTTGAGATGGGTTATGCACTGCGAACAAATCCTTATGATAAACGTTCGTTGAAGGAGGTGTTGTTACAGGCACTCCTAATGGAAGAGGGAGAACGTGAAATGAGGATGAGCAGGTTATTTGATTCTGTAAGCTATTATGATATCGAATTCTGGAGCAATGATTTCTTGTCTGAATTGGCCACTATTTCTAACCCAGAGCTGCAAACAATCCCTTAAACCTTCCTGAAAAGGAAGACAGTATGAAAATCTGATTAAAATATTTACTCTAAACCGTTGAAAACTAGCGCCATACAATAAATGCCGATTTAAAGCGTTAGTTTTCACGGGATTGAAATTTTAAATTTGCTTCATGTTATTGCTCGCAACCGATCTCGATGGTACCCTTTTAGGCGGCCATGAGGACGAAAAACTTAAACTGTATAAGATCCTGAATGAAAACCCTGGTATTAAAGTGGTTTTTGTTACCGGAAGAGGGTTAGACTCCGTGAAGCCCTTGTTGGAGGATCCTATTATTCCCAATCCTGATTTTATTATATGTGATGTAGGTGCAACGGTAGTTGATGGTCGTACACTGAAACCTGTTGAACCAATCCAGTCTGAGATAAATGACCGCTGGCCAGGCGCTCTTAAAGTGGACCTTTATATGAAGGAAGTTCCTGGATTAAGGAAGCAGCTGGTGCCAATGGAAAGACGCTGTTCTTATTATTATGATGAGGCCGTAGACATGAAGATGCTGGAAGAAAATGCAAAAGAGCTTGGATTGGATGTTATCGTTTCTGCAGGCAAATTCATAGATGTTTTACCAGGTGGTATAAATAAAGGTTTCACTTTGAGGAAATTGATGGAGATGTTGAATGTTCCCGAGGGTGAAATTATAGTGGCAGGCGATACACTTAATGATCTTTCATTATTTCAGACAGGCTATAATGGTGTAGTTGTTGGGGGTGCTGAGGAGGTTCTTAAGGAAGCCACAGCCGACCAGAAATCAGTTTTTCATGCCACCAGCAATGGCTGTGGTGGAATCATTGAGGGTTTCAGGTTCTTTGGTCATCTTGAGTATTAATATCGGCTATGCCATGTCGGATGGCGAAAATTACCAATCCCACCCGGCTTATCACTCCAAGCTTATTGAATAATGCATCCCTGTAACCATCTACCGTCCGGTAGCTGACAAACATCAGATCTGCAATTTCGCGATAGGTTAACTCCTGACAAACCAATTTCAGGAAACTGGTTTCGCGGTCATTTAATTTACTGATAAGGTCTCCCTCTAAAACAATATCGCCAGGCTTCATCATCTTGGCTGCCATTTCGGGCGACACATGCTGATTCAGGCAATAGCCGATATCACGGATTTCAATCAGTGCCTGCCTGAATTGGTCGGGACGGCTGTCTTTCAAAATGAATCCACGTGCACCGAAGTTGATCATTCGGATAATGGCCACATTCGAATCAACCATAGTGAGTACCATTGTACGTGTTTCCGGAAGATTTTTACGAATCCAATCGGCAGTTTTAAAACCATCCATTACTGGCATATTGATATCAAGTAGAACAATATCAGGCTTTTCCGCATTTTCAAGTTGGGAAATGAATTCGGCGCCATTATCTGCTTGCAGGTAAACCTCAAATCCATCAAATGTATTTATAAGCTGGGCCATGCCGTCCCGCAACAGACGATGGTCATCTATCATGGCAATTTTTTGGCGGGCTACTTGCATGATATTAAATTAGTTATTTCCCCTTCTACTTCAAAAAAAGATCCCCGGGCAAAAGCCCGGGGAGTTCCAACTTCAACCCCGCCTTCCTTCCAAAAGGATGCGGCGGCCGGGTTGATTGTATTAGCGAAGAAATGTACTAAGTACCAATAACGGTGAGGCATCCAGGTCATCACCTATGTTGCGTATCCTTTGAAGTTTACCGCTGAATGAACCGGTTTTTTCTTCATCATCATTATCGTTGCCGGAAATTCGCGTCTCCGTACGGATAACTGTTGTATCAACTTTTTCATTCTTTTTTTCAGGTCCCTTGTATTCATACACACTATCCTTCTGACGGAATTTTCCTTGTCCCTCAATGATTACACCATCATCATCAATTTTCATTTTAAACTCACCTTCTTTCAATTCTTTTTCGATCTCCTGTTCAGTTGGCTTATCAGTTCTTTCCAATCCTTCGCGGGTCATGATATATTCTACATCAGAGGTCCAGCCATAAGAATCGTCCCAGTTTTCATCCCAGCTCACATTGAATCCACGGCGGCGGTTTGTGTTCACAGAGAACCACTCGTAATCTTCAAGACTTCCATCCAGTTCTATCTTCTTTCCCACAGGCACTTCAATCACTATCAAAACCTGCTGGTTGCGGAACTTATCCTTATTAGTGATGGCAAATCCCTTGGGCAGTTGGAGGATGCTATCCTGCTGGCTGATCGGGAATTCGATCTTTTCTGCAAGCTGTCTTGCTTTCATATTGGTATTGCTCCTGCTGAAACGGATTGAATACATATGGAAGGCAGAGTCCTTGCTTTTTACAACATTCACCCGAACAGTTTTCAGCATAAGGCTGTCGCGACTGATGCCGTAGAATGGCGCATCATCATCCAGTTCAATGCCAAACCAGTCATCGCCATAGTAACGAATATTATTACCAACTGCCTCCACATGTAATTTATTGGCGGTAGGCTGCGTCATCGGGACAGGGTTTTCAACCCCAGCGCGGGTTTTGAAATTGCGGGCAACCATTCCGGCCAGGAAAACAAAACTGAAGAGACCAATGATCCAAAGGCTTCCGAATATATAGCCGAGGTAATTGTTGGTGCTTTTTACACCCATTACACGGCGGATCAGCCAGGTTAACAGCGCTACTGCAGGTACCCCAAGGAAGAGGATCATACTGCTCCATGCAAGGGTATTCTGCCAGAACCCTTCAAGGAAGAAATCCTTAAGCGGATAAACTGCTATGCCACTGAACATGATACCCATAAGGGCAGCAAATAATGAGATAGCGATGATTGCCGCAATGAACAGGAAGAATGCCTTGAAGAGTATCCCTATCACATTTCCCAGGCCGCTGCCTGCCCTTCTTGCTACCGGGGTGGCTTCGGAGGCGAAACTGCGGGCACGCTCACCTGCTTCTGCAGAGAAACTGCGGCTTTTGCTGCTGAATTGTTGGGCAGTTTCCTTTACTTCAGCGCCCCAGTTTTGTGCCTTGCTCTTAAAATTTTCAAGGTCGCTTTTAACTGTATCACGGATCGAATTCAGGTCTATTCGTTCACCTTTCATCTCCAGCTTTTCAGCGGCAGTGGTTGCAAATGGAACAGCTATCCAAAGCACCAGGTATACAACAAACAGAGTACTTCCAAGTCCACCCGAGATAAAACGCGGACCTTCCATGAAATCCCAATCCCAGAAGAAAGCGTTGAAACTTCCGCCCACAATACCTAATATAAGCGGAAGGGCGAAGATCAGACGGGGAATCCAGGGAGCAATGTTGAAATATACTGCAAGTCCACCCGCTACTCCGGCGATGACTTTATCATCGGGGTTACGGTAAAGGCGCTTGGTGATATTTGAGCTGAGCGACTGTGAGGGAACAATGATCCAGAGGAGGATATATACCCAGAACAGGGCTCCTGCCAGCAGAACAAAGATGATCCGCATAATTACCGGGTCGATGCCCAGATAGTTGGCAAGGCCGCTACACACACCGCCAAGGATCTTGTCGTCGGCATTGCGATAAAGGCGTCCACGGGCCATAGATGCCGTGCTTCCGGTATAACCTGTACCGGCACTGCTATGGCTGCTGGATGATTCAGTTCTTGTATAAGAAGCGCTGCTTCCCAGGGTGTTGTCTGCATCGGCGGCCTCAAAATCTTCAGGACGTCCCATTGAGGCTATGATATTGTTCACATCCTCATCGGTGATACATACAGCACCTTTTTTCAGGCGGTCGGAGAAGAGTTCGGCAATACGACCCTCAATATCATTGATGATCTCATCGCGCCCATCTTCATTCGAAAAATAACGACGCAGGCTCTCGGTATAGTTCTTCAGCAGGTCGAAGGCGGTCTCCTCAATTGGGATCACCCGGCCCTGGAAGTTTATATTGATGACCTTTTTCATAATTGATAAGTATTAGCAGGTTGAAGTTTTAGTTGGTTGTTGGGTTTTCGGGAACCGAGGGTAATGATTCGGATTTGGAAGTAAGCGCTTTCACGCCGTTTGCCAGTTCTTTCCAGGTGCTTTCGAGTTCCTGGTAGAATGACTCTCCCTTTTCTGTAAGGGAGAAATACTTGCGGGGTGGCCCCGAATTGCTTTCTACCCATCGGTAAGTTAACATGTCGGCATTCTTGAGGCGGGTCAGCAGTGGGTATAGGGTGCCTTCCAGAATCTGGAGATTGGCCGCCCTCATTTCGTCCACGATATCACTCGGATAGGCTTCGCCGCGGCGGATAATGGAGAGGATACAGAATTCCAGTATCCCCTTCCGCATCTGGCTTTGTGTGTTTTCTATATTCATGGCGCTTTTGGGTTTTTTGGGCTGGTGGTCTGTCAGTGGTTTGATAAGGTTTAATGTTTGGATAAGGTCCCGCTGACTAAACCACCAGCCCGTTCTCTACCTTTGACAACACAAATATAGGAAAGGTTTTAGTACTATGCAAACTAAAGTACCTCTTTAAGGAAGGTAATTTTCATAGAAAGATAATGGGTGATGGGTAAAATATAATACCAGCAAGGCTTTGCGTAACTATGGTGAAGTAGAATTATTTTTATGGATTGGGATAAATGGCTTTAACCAATGATAATTGGTTCCATACCATGGCCCTTTTTTCATGTTTAGACCTTAAATGCCTGAACTTTCTCAGCTATGGTTATGATATCAGCCCCATGTGATATCTGTCACAAACTACCCACATATACCAGAATAGCTTTATATACTGCCATTTTCAGGCAGCAAGTATCAAATAATAATTGGTTATGAAAAAGTTATTCAACTTGATTTTGGTGGCCTTAGTTCCGCTTGGCACCCTTGGCCAGTCAGGGCATATTATGCAGGGAATCGGTGCTTTTAATATGTCGATGGGAGGCGCAGCAACTGGCCAGCCGCTCGATATCAGTGGTGCATTACATTGGAACCCGGCAGGAATTTCTGCCTTTGATTCTAAAGTGTTTTCCGCTAATGCGGGATTGTTCTTTTCTTCTCCTGAACTATCATCCACCGTGCCTACTCCCTCCGGACCATTCAGCGGAGTTACAAAAGATGATAAGGGAATATCCATTATGCCTGCATTGGCTATGGTATGGGGAAAGAAAGATAGCAAACACACTTTTGGTGCATACGCCTTTGGCGTTAGCGGGTTTGGCGTTACTTTCCCGGAAAACAACCGTAACCCGATCAATATGCCCCAGAACCAGGGTGGCTTTGGGCGGATTGAATCAAACTATATGCTTATGCAGATAGGATTCACGTATGCCTATGAATTATCGGAGAAATTTTCAATAGGGCTTGCCCCAACATTTAATTATTCAGCGCTGGAACTTGCTCCTAATCCACTCGCTTCCCCTAATATGGAAAAGGGATACCCTGTTGCTGATAATGCTTCTGCTCTGGGATTTGGTGGTCAGGTTGGTGTTTTTTATAATTCCGGTATGGGTATAAAATTGGGGGCTTCCTACAAAACCCAACAAAGGTTTAAAGAATTTGAATTTGAAAATACTTACCTGGATGGCAGTGCAGCTCCTGGTGTAAATTTCAAGATGAACTATCCCTCTATCATTTCAGTTGGCTTAGGATATTCAAAAAAGGCAATTGATTTTGCATTAGACTATCGCTATGTAGATTATAAAAACACAGAAGGCTTTGAGGCAAGTGGCTGGACACAAACCGCATCAGTTGCAGGTTTTGGCTGGAAGAGCATGTCGATAGTTTCTGCGGGATTGCAGTATAAGGGCATAAATAAGTTCCCGCTAAGGGTAGGATATACTTATAGTTCAAACCCCATTGATGAGAAACTCGCCTTTTTCTCAACACCGGCCACAGCCATTATCAAGCATGGTTTCCAGCTTGGATTTGGCGTTGAATTTAATCAACGGCTCACCCTTAATGCGGTTTACCATCATGGAACCAGCGGCGGTGCTACCAGAGGAATGTTACTCAGCCCTATGATGATTAGCGAATCGAATCAATACGGTGCCATCAACGGTAGTGAAGTTTCCTACAAAATGACAACAGACCTGTTGATGTTTGGCATTAATTATTCATTTAAATGATGCAGGACCTGCAATAGGCTATTCGTTTATTCCGGTGTTGCTTATTGGCTTTGCATAATCAAACTCACGCCGGTCTAACTTACGTTGGGCCGGCATAATCTCGTCAGCTGTATTTCCATCATAGAGGCGGCCATTCTTCATTACATATTTTACGGAATTTGAATGGCGTATATTTTCCAGCGGATTTTTATCAAGGATAACCAGATCGGCAAGTTTTCCGGGTTCAACAGAGCCGAGGTTGTCGTCCAGACCAAGTGTTTTTGCACCCAATATTGTTGCTGTTTTTAAGGCATCATGATTCTTCATTCCACCGCTTTGCATGGCCCAGAGTTCCCAGTGGTAACCCAATCCCTGGAATTCACCATGGCTGCCGATTCCTGCCAGTGCTCCCTGTTCCACCATCGCCTTCATATTCCGGGCATGTTTTGGAAACACATGTTCTTCCGGCATAAACCAACCCTGTACCCTACGCGTTTTGCCGGCGAGTTCTTCATAGGGCATGAAATGCTGCATCTTTTTTTCGTGGTAGGGGTTCTCAGTCTGGAAATAATAATTTTCCGCAAAAGGCCCTCCATAGGAAACCAGCAGCGTAGGAGTAACAGCCATCTGCGCCTTCGCGATTGTACCTGTTACATCTTTGTAGAGCGGGTAAACAGGAATAGCATGTTCATGGCCGGGATATCCGTCAAGCAGATTGGTCATGTTGAGTTTGTAGTTGAGTCCACCCTCCGTTGTTGGATGCAGACCTTGGTTTTTAGCGGCCATGATGATCCACTGTCGCTGCTGGCGGTTACCTGTTAAATACATCTTGATGTATTTAGTATGATAATATTTACTGTACTGCTGCAGGATGCTTTCAGCCTGTGCCGAATCTTTTACATTATAAGACCAGAAGCCTACTCCCGGACCCGTGGAATAAACCCTTGGGCCGATCATTGAACCGGCATCAACCATATCGCTGTAAGTAAGCACGTCACTGGTGCTTGTTTGCGGATCCATAGTTGTGGTTACCCCATAAGCAAGGTTGGCCGCATATATCCAGATCTGGTTCTTATGGATACTCCAGTTGGGCCACATATGTGCATGCGTGTCAACAAACCCGGGTACAATTGTTTTTCCGCTGCAATCCACCTCTTTCACACCAGCAGGCAATTCCAATGTTCCGGTTTTTCCAACAGCTTTGATGCGGTTGTTCACCACCAGAACATCACCACCTTCAATGATCTCGTCACCTTTCATGGAAATTATGCGGGCGTTCCTGAGTACGATGGCACCGCCAGGTATATCACGTTCAAAAAAGACCCTGACAGGTGTTTCCTCCGGTTTGTAGACAGGCTCTTCTTTTTTCTTTGCCATCATAGTGTCAGTAACCGGGCGAAGGGTATCTTTCTTTGCGAGGCTACTATCCAACAATTTTGGCTGCACATTTTTAGCAAGCGCTGTCTTGAGATTTGATGTGTCCTTTTTTGCCCTTTCGAGAGAGTCGGAAATCCGTTTGGCCTCCGACTTTTTAAATGCTTTTACACTGTCCTCAAAAAATTGGGCTTTATCTGTATCATAAATGAAATGGGTGCTGCCAAGGCTCCAGTGTATTTTTTTGCCATTGGCCGACCAGGTAGCAAATTCACCACCTATGGTCGTTAATTTCTTTGCCGGAAATTGTGCATTGGCGGGATCTGCTACATTAATAGTAACCGTCTTACCAGTTTGGGGAATATTCACAAGATAGAGTTCGTTGTTTATCTTGGCATATGCCTGTGCCCCGGCAGGCGCCATCTCAATAAACGCTGCACTGGAAGGCATGGTAAGCTCCATGGCTTCAGCCGCCGCTTCTGTAAGAATACATTTATCAAGTACGGGTAAGCCATTCTGGAATTCACTCATTCCATAGGTAGTGATCCCGGTAATTTTTGCATGGATCTTTTCATCTGACCCATCCCACTGTATTGATAAAAGCTGTCCACCCTGGTTTAAATAGATACGATTATCACCTTTTACAAAATGTGGATTATAACGCCCTGCGGCCTTGTCAATTACAGTTAATTCGCCACCATTTGCTGGTATCCAGCAGAGATCATCCTCGGCGCCATTATAGAATGGTGAGATGGATTGTTTATAGCTCTCTGTGCTGCTGCGAAGAAATACGATTCTGTCGCCCGCGTTGTTGAATCGGACAAACTGGTACTTTCCGGGTTGCTTTGTCAGTTGTTGAATGCCAGCTTTTCCTGTCAGAGGAACTTTAAATATGTGACCGCCATCAGGTGTCCAGCTACTGAATACAATGCTTTTGCCATCAGGCGACCATCTGGGTTGTGCTTCTGTGAAATTATTACTGGTGATACGTTTAGGATTGCCATTTGGATAATCCATAACATAGAGCCTGTTGAGTGCTGTGAATGCCAGTTTCTTTCCATCGGGAGATGGAACGGCATCACGTATCTGGGTTACCTGAGCATGTGAACTGTCTGAGATCGGATATTGAAAATCAAGCTGCGCCCCCAATTCAAGCTCTGTGTCCACCATAAATGGGATCTCGGTAATTGTTCCTCCTTCAATTGCAATCCGCTGGATCTTTCCGCCGAATGAAGCAATTAATGCTTTACTGTCTGGCGTAAAGGCCATTCCGGGCATAACGCCCATGGTGGCAATTGATTCCTGGTCATCTCGCTGCACCGGGTAAGCCAGCCATTTTTCATCACCTGATTTAAGGTCTCTTAAAACAAGCCCGGTCTTGTCTTCATAACGACTTCCATAAACCATCCACTTACCATCTTTTGAAAGAACGGGGGTAAATGCCGACCCATACCTTGAAGTTAGGGTATTGACTTTTGAGGTATTGCGGTCATAAACGCCCAGCTGGTATTGAGGCATCGGGGCATTATAGGTCCAGGCACCCATGCGACGTGAGAAATATATATAACGACCGTCGGCACTTACAGCAGGATCAATAGTCTTAAGGGTTGGCGGTGCATCTATCAACTGAACACCTGCCCCGCCATCTTTGTGAACCATGAAAAGCTGCACATTCATTCTGCCTTTCGCATAGATGACATATTCTCCATCAGGCGTCCAGGCTGCGCTTGGGATATTCATGTTCATATCCTTGGTAAGCTGCATGGTGTCTTCTTTGGAAGGGTCTATCCACCATACATTTTCTCCACCATTGCGGTCGGAGGTAAATAGGATTTTTTGTCCATCCGGACTATAACGCGGATGTGTATCAAAGGCCATGCCTTTGGTAATGGCGGTGGCTTTCCCGCCGGTGATAGGAATGGTATAGAGATCGCCGAGGAGGTCGAATACTATTGATTTTCCATCCGGACTAACATCCAGTGACATCCATGTTCCTTCATTTGTATTAAGCCTGATTTTCCGCGATGGCTTTAAGGGCAATCCCTTGAATGACGAATACCTGGCAGTGTCTTTTTTGGTGGTATCTGCATTCTGAACAGGCTGCTGATAAAGCGGGCTATTCGTTTGTGAGAATATAGCAGGTGCGCTTAAAAGCGACCCCGATAAGAGACCAATGAATGCGAGGTTCTTCCGGCTGAACATAATGGTAAAGGTTTAGCCGAAGAAATTACGAAGAAAACCGTTATTTTTTCAAACCTATCTCACGTAATCTTTCATCGAGGTATTCCCCGGCTGTAGCATCCGGAAAAGCTTTTGGGTGATCCTCATCTATGCAACCTTCCAGGCAGGCGAGGCTCATTTTGCTTTTTGGATGCAGGAAGAAGGGTATGGAGAATCTGCTGGTATGCCAGAATTCGCGTGGCGGGTTTACCACACGGTGAGTTGTGGAACGAAGGCGGTTATTAGTGAGTCGCTGTAACATATCCCCCACGTTTACAACTATTTGTTCGGGTAAGGAGGTTACTCCCACCCATTCATTTTGCTTGGTCAGGATCTGTAGTCCATCAGCGCTGGCGCCAACCAGTAAGGTGATAAGATTTATGTCCTCATGTTGCTCCGCGCGAATGGCTGATTTGGGCTCATTAAGTATTGGGGGATAGTGAATGGCCCGGAGGATGGAATTTCCATTATGAATATGGTCATCAAAATAATGCTCATCCAGTCCAAGATAGAGTGCAATTGCCTGCAGTAATGCCTTTCCTGATTTTTCGAATGCCCGGTAAGCCTTATTGAAGGTTTCTGAGAATCCTGGAACCTCATCTATAAGAACATTATCGGGGTATTCTGCCTTAACCGGATCATCGTCAGGCACGGTTTGACCATGCTGGTAGAATTCTTTCAGATCAGGCGCATCACTACCCTTGGCATGCTCCCTGCCGAAAGATGTATAACCTCTTTGTCCGGCCAATTCCGGGATCTCATATTGTTTTTTCCTATCGATCGGAAGTGAAAAGAACTGTTGAACCTGTTTATACATTTCAGCGATAAGGTCATCAGGGATGCCATGGTTCTTCACTGCTACAAAACCAACTTCTTCGTAAGCTTTGCCTAGTTGCTGAACGAATTGCTGCTTTAAATGAGGGTCGCCGCTGAGGAAATCAGCGAGGTTTACAACAGGAATGGCCATATGCATCGTTTTTACGGTTAGAAATGTGCTTATTTTGGGGAGTGAAAATAGTTAAATCCTTTTTAAATACAGGCAAAGTAGTTGCGGCCATAATATTGCTGAATGGCTGCTCACCAAGATTTAAAGTTGCAAAATCCGAGCCCTCAGAACCCCGTTCTGAAGTAAATTATAGCAATCTTGATTCATGGGCTGCCCACCCCTTAAAGACCGACCATTCCGATAGTGTACCACAGCCCTTACAGGATGGCTTTAATCGTGATACTACTGTGGATGTTTTTTTTGTACATCCTACCTCCTATAGCGATAAGAAAGTAATGACGTGGAACGCAAATATTGCTGATGTTGAATTGAATAAAAAAACTGACAGGAGCAGTATACTTTACCAGGCTTCGGTCTTCAACCGCTACAATGTTTATGCACCCCGCTATCGCCAGGCACATATATTCAGTTACTATACAAAAGATACCGCCAATGCGCGCATGGCGCTTGATCTGGCATATGAAGATGTGAAGAAGGCATTTGAATATTACCTGAATTTTGAAAATAAGGGGAAACCCCTTATCATAGCATCTCATAGTCAGGGCACCACGCATACAAAGCGATTGCTGAAGGAGTTTTTTGAAGGGCAATCACTCCAGCATCAATTAGTGGCAGCGTATATCATTGGCATCCAGGTTGAACCTGGTTATTTCAGTTCGTTAAAGCCCTGTGCCGATTCAATTGAAACGGGATGTTTTGTAACCTGGCGTACCTTCCGAAGGGGCTATGAACCCGACTATGCAGCCGCGGCCAGGCAGTCAGTGGTAACCAATCCTCTTACCTGGACTACCGATACCTCTTATGCGCCTGATACCTTGCACCGCGGAGCCGTGTTGTATAAGTTTAATGAAGTCTTCCCCCGCGTTAATGATGCACAGATCTATAAAGACCTGCTCTGGGTGAGCTGGCCTGATTTTCCGGGAAGTCGCTTATTCCGCAGGAAAAATTATCATGTGGGGGATATTAACCTGTTCTATATGAATATCCGGACCAATGTTGATCAGCGGGTGGACGCATTTAAAAAACGCACCAGTGAAAGATGAGAAACTTGATCAACACCCCATCGCGGCTTCAGGAATATTTTGATAATAAATGGCTGTTGTGGACTTTATTCCTGCTCGCGGTTATATTGAAATCAGTTCTGCTCAGGAGCTACCTCTATATTGATGGTGACCGTGGCTTGCAGGTAGTTGCGGCCCTTGAACTTGCAAAGGGGAATGGTTATACTATTCCGTTAGTAGATCTGAATAATATCAACCACGTTACGAATCGTGTGTTACTGGAGTGGCCACCACTTTACAGTATTATTCTTGCTGCATTATTAAAAATAACCGACGGTGATCTGATAACCAGTTCCATGGTTATAGAAACAACCGGTGTGATTGTTTACCTCGGAGCAATATGGTGGCTGGCAAAATTCATTGGCCTTCCCCGAGTGGTGCAAATGATGCTTGTTTGGTTCAAGGCCACCGAAGTGTATGAAGGCATGTACTATTCCTTTCCCACCGATATCATTGCAACAGCCTGCCTGCTATGGGCAGTCTATTATTTTATGAAATGGCTCGATCAGCATTCTTTTCATTATATACTTATTGTGGCAGTTTTTCTTTCCGCTGCATTTCTTTTCAGGTACATCTACATCACTTCCTTATTTGTTTTACCTGTTTTACTGATATGGAATGGCTGGAATAAAAAAGGAAATAAGTATGTTAAGGCGGGCCTTGTGATGGCATTATTGGTGAGCCTTTCTATTATAATATATCTTGGTTTCAACAAGATCAATACGGGTTCTTTTACTTATCTGGAAGAATGGAAGAAAGGGTTTTACCCCGCTAAAGCATTCAACCTGGTTCCGTTATTCTGGCAGGCTATTACGCATGTAACTTTTTTATGCATGCAGTTTTCAATACTATTTGATACCCCCTTTTCATTATTTCATTCCTTTCTTAAGAGGACCTCGGAAATTATTCTTGTTTTGATGATCATCTCCTGGATAATCCGCACCAGTTCTTACGACCTTCTGTTACAGAGAAGCAGGGATCAGCAATATTTTCTTTCATCCGGATTAATATGCATCCCCTTTATGGTGGTACTGATAATATTGAGTATCCGTATTGATTTCAGTACTGAAGATGGCGGCGGTTGGTCATACCTGATAGAAGATCGTTATTTTCTTTTCCCGCTTACGCTAATTCTATTTGCCATTTCCTGGAGGCTTTATATGCGTCAGTGGAGCCGCCCCGGATTGCAGCAGGTACTTAAAATTGCGTTTGTTTCGGCTCTTGCTTTCCAGGTAACGCATACTGTTTATATTGTTGCCAAAAGGACAGCTCTGATTAAAACAGAAGACCCATTCTTCCCAGACGGAGCCGCAGCTGGGTGGTCATCTTATAAGGCATTGTTGAACGAGGGACGCATTAATGGGAATGATGTTGTATTGTTCTCACTTGGTTATGGCGATGCATTCTTTGCCGCTCAGGAGAAGGTTAAAGTATTCCGCCTTATTCGCGACCTGAGACCTGATTCAAGAATCAAACTAAGAAGGCCAACAACAGTGGTATTATCAATGCCATCAAGAGATATAAAATACTTAGCCCCATTCCTTGATCGCTATGGCTTTCAGCCCAGGAAAGCATTTTCAAATACCGTACATTTTATCACCCATCTTAAACCAGTGGTAAATGAGTAAAGTATTCATAGTCATACCAGCTTATAACGAACAGCAAACGCTGTCCGAGGTCATCGATGGTATAAGAGCCACTGGTGAATACGTATTGGTTATAGTAGATGACGGATCAGATCCTCCACTTACCAGCTTTATTGAGCAACAAGGTTGCCATATAATAAGGCATGCGATAAATCTTGGACAGGGAGCAGCATTACAAACAGGAATATCGTATTCATTGCAGAAGGGTGCAGACATTATTGTAAGTTTTGATGCCGATGGTCAACATGATCCCCGCGATATTAAAACACTTGTGTCAGCAGTATTGGAAGGGAAAGCAGATGTAGTAATGGGGTCAAGATTTGCAGGAGAAGCACCCCAGATGCCACTCGCGAGAAAAATTCTGATTCACTTTGCCAGGATATTCCATTTTATGTTAACCGGACTATGGATGAGTGATGCGCATAATGGTATCCGTGCGCTAAGCCGAAAGGCTGCCAGCAAGATCCAATTAAAAGAGAATAGGATGGCACACGCTACTGAGCTTATTCTTGAAATTAAAAGGCATGGCCTGAAATGGATGGAGTTGCCTGTAACAGTACACTATTCGGCCTATAGCAGGAAAAAGGGCCAGTCGTCCGCCAACAGCATACGTATATTATTTGATGTAGTTTTACACAAACTATTCCGATGACGGGTATCCAGATTTTGTTGATCACAGGTGTGCTGATGATTACACTATATTTCTTTCAGCGTATGAAGAAAGCAGTATTTAGTGTGGTTTTGGTAACGCTGATGAGTGTATTGGCGATCTTGTTAATACTGCAACCGGAATTAACAAACCAGATTGCCCACCGGATAGGCGTGGGTAGAGGAGCCGACCTTGTTTTCTATATATGCATTCTCATATTCTGGTATGTGGTGATGCGCTTATATGCCAGGATAAGGAAACTTGAAGAACATATTACAGAGTTGATCAGGAACCAGGCTATTGCCAATGCCAAAGTTGATCCAACTGATTCTTTGGAAACAAAACCGGTAAGATGATACCAGTCTCCATTTCCATTGTTATGCCCTGCCTGAACGAAGAATTGACGCTGGCAACCTGTATTAGAAGAGCCAGGGAATTTTTATCAACTTTACCGGTACCATCAGAAATTATTATTGCCGACAATGGGAGTACCGACCGATCTATTGAAATATGCCGCCAGGAAGGTGTCAAATGCCTGCAGGTTCCGGTGAAAGGATATGGCTCCGCATTGCACTATGGTATAATGGCATCATCAGGGTCGCATATAATTTTTGGCGATTCAGATGATAGCTATCATTTCGATGAATGCAAACCTTTCTATGATAAGTTTATGGAAGGGGCCGACCTGGTTGTTGGAAACAGGTTCAGCGGGGGTGTTGAGAAAGATGCAATGCCATTTTTACACCGATACCTTGGTACTCCGGTTATTTCCTATATGGGAAGAAAATCTTTTGCCGTTCCTTTTCGCGACTTTAATTGCGGGCTCCGTGGCATTACTCGTGCCGCCTATCTTTCCCTGGGGATGCAGGCCCGGGGTATGGATTTCATCACAGAAATGCTGGCAAGGGCGGGGTATCGGAAAATGAACATAGCAGAAGTGCCTGTGAAACTTTATAAGGATGGCAGAAACAGAGCCCCACACCTCAAAACCTGGCAGGATGGATGGAGACAATTCAGGCAGATAATTATGCTTTCACCAAAATGGCTCATGCTTATGCCGGGACTTCTCTTTCTTGTGACGGGAATATTTTTATTTTTCGCGCTTCTCTTTTCCAGAATTACTATTGCCTCAATCAACCTCGACATACATACTTTCTTTTTCGGATCAGTTTTTATATTGCTGGGTTTACAACTCCTTCAGTTCTATCTCCTTCTTCGTTTTTATGGAAATCGAATGCAGTTTCATTATCTCTCCAGGCTCGAGGAGAAAATGATCAGGGCATTCAGGTTTGAAAGAGGACTAATAATAGGCGGATTTGTTTTTTTGATTGGCCTTGCACTCTCTCTTATTGCAGTTATTGAATGGGCAAGGCAGAACTATGGTGATCTTGATCCCATGCATACATTTCGGCTTATTATACCCGGTGGTCTCGGTATAATGGCTGGAATGCAGATCATGATATTTGCAATTCTCCTGAATGCTCTGGTTACGTTTAATGTAAAATTTGAAGACATCAAGCAAAACTGGATCCATTGAAGAAATTAATTTTTCCGGATAGCATTCCCCTATACCTGAAATGGATACTTGCAGGTTACCTGTCAATCGCCATAATTTTCTTTTTCCCTCTCAGGTACATGATGAATCTGGATGCGGTCTCCTATCTCAGCATCGCCAAAAGCTATGGGATGGGGCATTTTTATGATGCTGTTAATGCTTATTGGTCGCCCTTGCTTTCCTGGGTACTTGCGCCGTTCACACACTTAGAATTTGAACTGCTTTTTGTTTTCAAGATCTATAATATAATGGTTGGTTTCGCAGGCATAATTGCCTGCTGGATGCTATTGAACATTCTCAACGTACATGAAAGTACGAAGGCCGTCTTCCTTTCTGTTATTGCAACTATTATACTTCGCTTTGTATATGATGTCACATCCCCTGATCTGAGCTCTGCCGTCCTATTATTGTTTTTTGCATACTACTGGTTGAAAGGTTATACTCTTCGGAAACCTCTGATCACGGCTATTTGGTTAGGCGTACTATATCTGGTTAAGTCCTATAATTTTTATTTTATTAGTGGAGTGATTCTATGGTCATTATTGGAGTCAGTTTTTTCAGAGCCCAATAATTACCGGAATGCAATAAAAAAATATCTGCTTGTATATCTCTGTTTTTTTCTCCTTGTTTCACCATGGTTATATGCACTGTATAGCAAGTATGGGTATCTCATGTTAACAGGTTCCGGTGGATTTAATCATGGAGGGATGATGTACGACAATTGGAAGTTCTTACTGGAGTTTGTAGCCCCTGTTAATAATAACGAAGCAGTAACTGCATGGCAGGATCCTATACTGGCTTCGGGATTTAGAGATTATAATGCTTTCGGCTCATGGAATAACTTTATATTCCAGATCGATGTAATATGGAATAATCTTTTATCAATAATAATCACAAGATCCAGTACAAGGTTAGTATGCTTAGCTGGCGCAGTTGCATTAGTGGTAGCATACTTCCGCGCTTATAAACATCCCAGTTTGAATTTTTTAAGAAGCAGTTTTTCGAAGCTCCTTTTCTTTTTTTCGTTAAATATTGCCGGCTACCTTTTTTTGTTCATTGAAGACCGGTACTTGTGGGTCAACGTATTGATTTCATTTATTGTATTCGCCCATCTGGGTGATCAAATAATTTCCAAATGGTTGGAAAATACGAACCAATCCTTTATTAACTGGAAACTGGTTTTTACGGTAGTTGCAATTAGTATTGTTTTCCTCAGATATCTGAATCACGCGAACTTCTTTGTACCGCAGCCTTACTATAAGTTTTATTCCATGAAGGAATATAAACTGGGCAAGGAGCTATCAGCAGGGCACTATAAGAATAGCCGTATGGCAAAATGGCCCGATAGTTCCGATTATCAATTCTTTGGATCGGTTTATGTAGCCTATTTCGCAGAAGGGAAGCATTATTTGTCATTACCTGCCCAGGTAAAAATGGCAAACCAGCTGATCACTCAAAATCAGATTACAATCGTATTTGTTCCAGCTTCTGTGGATGTTCCGGGGAGTCATGTTATTTCAAGTTGGAACAGACTCAGGGAGCCAATAATGGATTGCGATGTTTACCTTAAGCCGCACTAGTTTACCTTGAGCCATCTGGCCCGGCAGTATTAAAATTCAGCACTCTTGGGCGTACGCGGGAAAGCAATTACATCGCGAATATTACCCATGCCGGTAACAAAGAGCACCATACGTTCAAAACCAAGTCCAAAGCCTGCATGCGGCACTGTTCCGAATCGGCGTGTATCGAGATACCACCAGAGTTCATCCGCAGGTATATGCATCTCTTTCATACGCGCCTCGAGCTTTTCCATCCGCTCCTCCCTTTGTGATCCGCCAACAATTTCCCCAATGCCCGGCGCCAAAATATCCATTGCGGCTACCGTTTTGCCATCATCGTTCTGGCGCATGTAAAATGCTTTGATATCCTTTGGATAATTGGTGACGATAACAGGTTTTTTGAAATGCTTTTCCACCAGGTAACGCTCATGCTCACTCTGCATATCAATACCCCATTTCACTTCATATTGAAATTTCTTCTTTTTATAAGCGGGTGATTGTAGCAGAATGTCAATGGCCTCTGTATAAGTGATTCGTTCGAAATTATTGTTAAGAACAAATTCCAATTTCTCGAGAAGCGGCATGTCAGTACGCTTGTCGGCAGGAAGTTGTTTTTCTTCTTCAGCAAGTCGGCTGGCAAGAAACTCCAGGTCTTCCCGGTTGTTCTCCATCACAAAGCCAATGATGTATTTGATAAATTCCTCTGCCAGATTCATGTTGTCTTCGAGATCAGAAAATGCCATCTCTGGTTCAACCATCCAGAACTCAGCCAGGTGGCGCGTAGTATTTGAATTTTCAGCACGGAATGTTGGACCGAAAGTATAGATATCCCCAAAAGCAGTGGCACCAAGTTCTCCCTCCAGCTGACCGCTGACAGTAAGGTTTGTGCTCTTTCCGAAAAAATCTTCCCGGAAATTAATGCTGCCATCATCATTGCGTGGTGGATTGTCAAATGGAAGAGTGCTCACCCTAAACATTTCACCCGCACCCTCAGCGTCACTGGCGGTAATGATAGGGGTGTGCAAATACAGAAAGCCTTTCTCGTGAAAGAATTTATGGATGGCGAAAGCTATTGAATGACGAACCCGGAAAATGGATCCGAATGTATTGGTTCGGAAACGCAGGTGTGCCTTCTCACGTAAAAATTCCAGACTATGTTTTTTGGGTTGAAGGGGATACTTTTCAGGATCGCTATCGCCGAGTATTTCAACTGCCGAAGCCTTAAGCTCCATCTTTTGTCCCTTGCCCAGCGATGGTATTATTGTGCCTGTAACCTTTAAAGAGGCGCTGGTGGTAATGCGTTTCAGAATTTCATCATCAAATTCTCCAAGGGCAACCACTACCTGTAAATTGGTATTGGTTGACCCGTCATTTAGTGCAATGAACTGGTTGTTGCGAAAGGTTCTTACCCATCCCATTACTGTAACTTCCTGACCCGAAGGATTCCAGGTGAGCAGCTCTTTTATCTTTACGCGCTTGTTGAACATAGCCTTTGTTTAAGGAGGGCAAAGATAAGCCGATTCGTAGTTTGGGGAGTTCATATGTATTTTTATCATCAATTTTTTTATCATGAGAATAGCTTTTTTTTCAACCCAGTTATATGACAGGCAGTTTTTCAATCGCTTTAATGACCTGCATGAAATAGTATATTTAGACGCACCCCTGAATGCCCAAACAGCTGCCCTGGCCGCGGGAACAGATGCCGTATGTGTTTTCGTCAATGATAAACTTCAGGCCGATACTCTTGAAATTCTGAACCTCCATGGCATAAGACTGATCGCTTTACGTTGTGCCGGTTATAATAATATAGACCTTGAAGCCGCACAAAAATTAGGTATTACCATCGTTCGGGTACCAGCCTATTCACCGCATGCTGTTGCCGAACATGCCGTTGCACTGATCATGACACTTAACAGGAAAACGCATAAGGCATATAACAGGATCAGGGAGGGCAATTTTTCACTTGAGAAATTGGATGGCTTCGACCTTTACGGTAAAACAGTTGGTGTGATCGGAACAGGGAGAATAGGGGAGGCATTTGCCAACATCATGATTGGCTTTGGCTGCAGGGTATTGGCTTTTGACATTATGCCCAATAAAGATTTGCAAGTGAGGGGAGTGGAATACTTGCCTCTTATTGACCTGCTTTCACAAAGCAGGATCATTTCTTTGCATTGTCCGCTTAATGACCAAACACATCACCTTATTAACGCGGAAACCCTATCAGTAATGCAACGCGGCTCGATGCTCATCAATACCAGCCGTGGCGGCCTCATCAATACTGCTGATGTTATTGAAGCTTTAAAGAAAGGTCATTTGGGCTATCTGGGCATTGATGTATATGAGCAGGAGGAAAAGCTTTTTTTCTATGACCGCAGCGGCGAATTGATAGATGATGATGATATACTTCGATTGATAAGCTTTCCTAATGTATTGATAACCTCGCACCAGGGCTTTTTCACGGAGGAGGCACTCACCCAAATTGCGATTACCACGCTGGGTAATATCACAGATTTTGAAGCTGGAAAGGCTTTGGAGAATGTGGTTAGGTGATCAGGGCAGTAAAAAATATCAGGATTTTTTTTTGGATATGGCCTTTTTAGCCTAAAATTGCAATTGGAACCAAGCTGATCAGTTCATCTTCCAGCTCACCAACTCGTCACTTGTAGTACACCCAATCAATAATTCATTCCATTTTTCAAGAAGTAAGGCTGATTGAAATCTCACAAAACGCACAAGTCTTAGTATGTATGACATTCTGCAACTGAACGACATGCTCGTTCCTGAGTTGCTCGATATTGCGGAGCAACTTAAAATTCCCGGTGCAAAAAAACTCGATAAACAGGAACTCGTTTACAAGATCCTGGATAAGCAGGCAGTTACTGCCAGTGAAGGGAAAGGCACAGATTCCGGAGCTTCCAATAAGAGAAAACGCATCGTTAAAGCAACTACCGCTAATTCTACGGAAGAGGCAGAAGTTATGAGCGAGGAAGAGCCCAAACCAAGGCCGGAAGCAAAAAAGGTTATAGGCAAAAAGGAAGAAGTTGTTGCTGATGCAGCCCCTGCACGCGCGGCAGAAAAACCCGCAGCTAAAAGAGGGCGTAAAAAGGCAGAAGAACCAACCCCGGAACCTGTATTCAACGAAAAACAGGATTCGCAGGAAGCAGCTACAGTTGCTGCCGAGCCAGAGGCTACTGAGATAGCACGTAAACCTGCTGAACCGGCTCCTGTGGCGGCTCCCGCTGAACAACAACAGAATCGACCACACCAGTCGCAGCCGCAGCAAATGCAGCAACAACGCCGCGACAGAGATTTCTTCAATATTGAATTCGATGGTGTGATACCAGCCGAAGGCGTATTAGAAATGATGCCCGACGGTTATGGTTTCCTTCGCAGCAGTGATTATAATTACCTCTCCTCTCCCGATGATATTTATGTATCTCCCTCTCAGATAAAATTATTCGGGCTGAAAACAGGCGATACCGTAAATGGATCTGTTCGCCCACCGAAAGAAGGAGAGAAATATTTTGCCCTGCTAAAGGTTGAAACAATTAATGGACGTACGCCTGAAGAAGTGCGCGATCGCGTTCCGTTTGATTACCTCACACCGCTTTTCCCATTTGAAAAGATGAATCTTTTCACTGAACCAAATGGTTATAGCACCAGGATGATAGACCTTTTTACTCCTATTGGTAAAGGCCAGAGAGGACTTATTGTTGCACAACCTAAAACTGGTAAAACAGTTCTTCTCAAAGAAGTTGCCAACGCCATCTCCGCTAATCACCCTGAATGTTACCTGATGGTTGTTCTTATTGATGAGCGACCTGAAGAAGTAACCGATATGGAACGAAGCGTTAAAGCGGAAGTTATCGCCTCAACATTTGATGAGCCAGCCGAGAAGCATGTAAAAGTATCTACTATGGCATTGCAGAAAGCAAAGCGATTGGTAGAGTGCGGACATGATGTTGTGATTCTCCTTGACTCAATTACCCGTCTGGCGCGTGCACATAATACTGTAGCACCCTCCTCCGGAAAAGTATTAAGTGGTGGTGTTGAAGCCAACGCTATGCAGAAGCCAAAACAATTCTTCGGTGCGGCTCGTAAAATCGAGAATGGCGGATCACTCACTATTCTGGCAACAGCTTTGATCGATACTGGTTCCAAAATGGATGAAGTGATTTTCGAAGAGTTTAAAGGTACCGGTAACATGGAACTTCAACTTGATCGTCGCCTGGCCAATCGCCGTGTTTACCCGGCCATTGACCTTGTGGCATCTTCAACAAGGAGAGATGATCTGCTTCTTGACCGTGATGTGCTGCAACGTATGAACCTGTTAAGACTTTATCTCAATGATATGAATACGGAAGAAGCAATGTCAGAATTGCTTAAACGTATGAGGGGAACAAAAAGCAATGAAGAATTCCTCGCAAGCATGAACAGATAATCATGATCTTTTAAATATTCAAAGCTGGCCTTCTGAAGGTCAGCTTTGTTGTTTAGCCATGGCAGTAAAACCTATTGTAATTGAATCGTTTCTTGAATTGGCAGCCAGTCATCCTGTTCTGGATGTACGCAGCCCATCAGAATTTAACCATGCACATATACCGGGCGCATATTCCTTACCGTTGTTTACAGATGAAGAGCGTAAGGTTGTTGGCACTGCCTATAAACAGCAAAGTCGCGAACAGGCGATAAAGATGGGGCTGGATTATTTTGGCCCTAAAATGCGACCCATGGTTGAGGAAGTGGAGAAACTCCTGCAAGCTTATCATGTTCAGCAGGCAAATAGCAATCCCATAATTAATTCAAATGATGTTCCTCAAACCATACTTGTCCACTGCTGGCGTGGCGGAATGAGATCAGGCGGTGTAGCCTGGTTGCTTGATCTTTATGGTTTCAGGGTTTATACCCTTATAGGTGGTTATAAATCATACAGGCATCACATACTTGAACAATTTGAAGCACCCGTTGATTTGAAGATTATTGGCGGATACACAGGTACCGGCAAAACGGAAATTCTTCAAAAATTGGAAAGGCTTGGAGAGCCCATTATAGATCTGGAGGCTCTTGCCATGCACAAGGGCTCTGCCTTCGGTCATTTGGGGCAGCCCGAACAACCTTCCCAGGAAATGTTTGAGAACCTGCTGGGCATGAAGTTGCGTCAATGGCATAATACAAAAGAAACAGCGGGAAAAGCGATCTGGGCAGAGGATGAAAGCCTCCGGATCGGGAACCTCTTGATACCCCAGCCTTTTTACAAACAAATGCGAAGCTCTCCCTGCTATTTTCTTGATGTTCCTTTTGAAGAGCGGCTTGATTTTATCGTTAAAGATTATGGCAAAGCAGATCGTGATAAACTTATAGGTGCAATCCTGAGGATCCAGAAAAGGCTTGGCGGACTGGAAACAAAAACTGCCATCAACAGCCTGATAGAAAATGATATCAGGTCCTCATTTGCGATCCTGCTGAAATACTACGACAAATGGTACCTGAAAGGCCTCGATAGCCGCGAGCCTGGTACACCTGTAATAACCGTTAAGGGATCTGCTGTGGATCATGTTCGTAACGCGCAATTATTATTGAATCAACTGAAACAGAATTGATATGTCTGAAACCAATTATTCTCTTACACAATATTCTCATGGTGCTGGCTGTGGATGTAAAATATCACCCCAGGTATTAGAACAGATTCTTCACTCAGAACAACCCGATCAAAAATTCCCCTCATTATTAGTGGGCAACCATTCCAAAGATGATGCGGCTGTTTATGACCTTGGGAATGACCAGGCATTGATATCGACAACCGATTTTTTTATGCCAATTGTTGATGATGCATTTGATTTCGGACGCATCGCTGCCGCCAATGCTATCAGTGATGTTTATGCGATGGGGGGAAAACCAATCATGGCTATAGCCATTCTTGGATGGCCGGTAGAAAAATTACCCGCTTCACTCGCGCAAAAGGTTTTGGAAGGCGCAAGGTCGATATGTTCAGAAGCAGGAATACCATTGGCCGGCGGACATAGCATTGATTCGCCCGAACCACTTTTTGGATTGTCTGTGAATGGACTTGCCAACCATAAAGATCTTAAGCAGAATAATACTGCCCGTGCCGGCGATCTTTTATTCCTTACTAAGGCGCTGGGTACCGGTGTACTTTCTACCGCAATGAAACGAAATCTGCTTGAGCCTGAACATTTCCAACCATTTATTGACCAGTTGGTATTGCTGAACAAAATGGGTGCAACAATCGGGAAAATTGAAGGTGTTCATGCCATGACCGATGTTACGGGGTTTGGACTACTGGGTCACTTACTGGAAATGGCAGAAGGCAGTGGGCTGTCGGCAGAAATTAATTACGCCGCAATTCCCACCTTGCCAGGTGTTAAAGAATATATTTCCAAACGAATTATTCCGGATGCCACCTTCAGAAACTGGAACAGTTACAGTTCCCAAGTGGGTTTTGCTAAAGGGGTGAATGTTATGGAGGCTTTCAGTCTGTTACCCGACCCGCAAACCAATGGGGGTTTACTCATTTCTGTTGATCCGGCCATGGCTCACAAAGTCCGTGAACAGTTGTCAGAAGCCGGTCTCATTCAGTACCTGGAACCCATTGGGAGAATGACATTAGCCGGAGACAAAAGGATAATGGTGCAGTAACGATCAGGACGACTTGTATATTTTATCAATTGCAGCAGCAAGCTTTTTGTCCTTTTCTGTTACAATATTACCAGCACTATGGGTGCGCAGCCATACTTCCACAATGTTCCAAACATTTGTCCATTTTGGATGATGGTCCATCTTCTCTGCTTCAAGCGCAACCCTTGTCATAAAGGCGAATGCTTCTGAAAAATCTTTGAACTCAAATTTTCTGTAGAGTTGATCATCTGTTTCGTTCCACATAAAAAAAATTTATTGATTAAAAGAACTGACTGCCTTCTGTAGCAGTTGTTGGTTATTCCCTATTCTTCGGAATATTAATTTTCTTTCAGCCCGAAATCCGCTCTTAAGAATTGCTGTACGCGAAGAGAGGTTTTCCTTTCTTACAATGGTTATCACTTTCCCCTTTCCTTCCTGGTAAACCTTATTCATTCTCGCAGTCAGTAATACTTTCTGTAAACCATTGCCCCGATGTTCGGGCAGGCAAAAGGCATCGAGGAGATAAGCTTCATCTTCATCAGGAACAAGCCCGTGGTTCTTTATAAAACCGGGTAATTCAATTGAGTCCATTGACATCCATGCATAGGCAACCAATTCGTCCCCTTTAAATGCACCAAAAACAGAATATCCACCACTGTTGATACGGTCGGTAAACCTGCTGATATTAATATCGGTAAAATGCATGGAAGCAGCACTCTTTAAAACTTCCAGATCAATTTCGCGAATCAGGTAACCAGTGGGACTATTCAATGAACGGATACTATTCAGCTTTTTCCCATAAACAATGAATGATTCAATGTAAATGGAAAATTTCTGTAAGGCGGATTTCAACAATACTACCGGAAAGTTAAGTGCCCCGTATTGCTTAAAACTATTACGGAATTTTTGAAGCATCCCTCAATTTCGGCAAATAAAGTTGGACTAGAAAATCAGGTGTTCTTTGTGCTTGATCTTTTCGTTGGTAAGTTCAGTTACCAGTTGTACCGCATTGATTAAACGTATATTCTGAATGATCTCCGTTATGAATGTTGCGCTCACATCATCACCCTTGATAAGCCATAAAAAATCCAGGTGCCTGAACTCGGGCAATAAATACTCACCATCATGATGATTCTTATACAGATAGTGGGTTAGAAATTGGTTGGGTTCTGCATACTGGTAAATTGGAAAATAGTAATTGCGGTTCTTTTTGTTCATCTGGATCTCAATGTCATTGTTGACCCTGAACTGAAAACGAAACCGTTGGTTGAGTTGCCAGCAGAATTGATAGTCCCGGATCGGCGCAACGATTCCCAGCAAATGGGCATCGCAGAAAAAATCATCTGCCGCACCGGACATATCTAGTTTCAGTTTCATATTTATCCCGGGTCTCAAAAACGAATATCGGCAGAAAGCTCGTTATCTCCCCTTTTATAACGCACAGTAGTGCTGTCACCCTTTTTAAATTTGGAAAGAGCCTGCATATATGATTCCACACTGCTGGTTCGGTATTCACCTAATTGGAGAATAATATCCCCGGCTTGTATGCCAGCTTTAATTGCAGGTCTGCCATCACTAACGCCATCAACCCTTACACCATTTCCGCTAAAGCTGTAATCGGGCATTATGCCAAGGCTCACACTGAACCTTGTGGAAGTGCCCATTTGCTGTTCTCGTGTTTTTGTAAATACAAGTTTGTTCTGAGCCGGGGTTTTCTTTACTACATTTTCAATGAGCTGAAGAATTCTGTATTGCCCTTCATAGTTGATCCTTTCAGCATCATCACCTGGCTTGTGGTAATCAGTATGTAGTCCGGTGAAGAAAAATAATACAGGAAGATCTTTTCTGTAGAAAGAAGAATGATCGCTGGGGCCGGTACCACTACTGTCGAATTTGATCTTGAAATACCGGGTATCGCTGATTGAGCTAAAGGTGGAAGCCCAGGAGGGGGAAGTGCCTATTCCGCCCACAGTAAGCGTACGGGAGCTGTCGTTGAGCCGGCCAACCATATCCATATTTATCATATAGCTGACCTGGCTTAATGGAATAGTAGCATTTTCAGTAAAATATTTTGATCCAAAAAGTCCAAGCTCTTCGGCAGAAAAAGCAATGAATAAGTAATTCGCGCTGCTTTTCTTCTCCATTTTCAACTTTCGGGCAAGTTCAATAAGCGCTGCCGTTCCACTCGCATTATCATCGGCACCGTTATGTATTAAACGTTCAGTGGTGCGAAGCATAGAATTGCCATCTTCTCCGTAACCAAGATGATCATAATGGGCTCCCAAAATCACTGTATACGGAGCATTGTTGTTAATGAAGCCAATCACATTATTACCCGTGCGCTCCTTTGTCCTGAAACCAGTTTTCATTTTGATTTCAAGCGTGGCAGTTTCATCATCAAAATATTTTTTTGAAACATTCTCTGAAACAAAGATCACGGGAATGGGTAGTTGATCGCCTCTTTGTTTTGGATTAAAGACCTGGCTGCTGTCATTATAGAGCAATAATGCAGTAGCTCCTTTTTCAGCAGCATCCTTCGCCTTAAGAAGAATATTTGCCTCAGCGTCAAAATGAGGGTTATGCTTGTTTGCTTCCCTCTCAGCACCAAGATCCAGAAACCATGGAACACCTTCTTCCCTTAATGCAATGGAAGGCATCGCTTCAATGATTTTTTCAGGGGATAATGGGTAGGGGAAGAAATCTTTCTTGTTGATCTCATGCTCATCAATGAAGAGGTAACTATCACCCGAATAATCCTTTCCATCATTTATGGGGAATGACTGAAACCAGCCATCCTTATCACCTTTTGGCAATAACCCGATTTTCTGGAATTCGTTGCTAATATATGTTCTTGCCAGCTCCTCTCCAGCAGTGCCGGCTCTGCGGCCTTCCAACCTGTCGTCTGACAGGTATTTAACATGTTTTTGTAAGTTACTAATGACAAGCTTATCTGATTTTTTCAGCTTCTGTGCCTGTACCTGGTAAGTGTTCAATATGCTTGCTGCAATGGCAACACGGAGAAAAAGATTCATAGAGATCAATTCTTTAGAAACAAAGGTATCATTGCGAAGGCGAATACCATGCCGTAAAAACAATAATTAATATGGTTATCTGCCACTCTTTCCGTTACTTTTGCAGATTGGCCTGCCCGCAACCAAGCTGCAGTCCGGATAAAAGAATACACGAATGGCTTTACCGCACCTTATTAAATATGTTTATACCAATGGAACCGATGAAGTTATCAGGAGAGGAAAAAAAATCCATGCCATCGGCTATGTTGAACTGGTAGAATATGATGAATTGCTGGGCTCTGTTACCTTTAGGGTAAAGGATGACAGCTATGCTACATTCTATAAGGTGTATGTTCAGAAATTCTCTGACCCAAAGAGTTTATCCGTTAGGTGCAGCTGCCCTTATAACCTTGGCGATATCTGTCGCCATGAAGCCGCAGCACTGATACAGTTACAGGAATTGCTTGACAAAAATCTCTTATTGGCCGAGGAAGTTGTTTACGACCAGCGTCATACGGTTATTAAGATGAAGTCCATCGATCTGAAAACGATCCGGCTCCTGAGTGGACAGGAAACATATAATGAAGCGGAACAGTATTTACGTACATCAAAAGCTAATATTGAATCCGCTGCCGATGAAGTGGTGAAGGCAACAGTTGACCTGGAAGGTCGCCAATATAAAGTGGTGATCCGTAAGAACGAAGAACGCAACTTTGATACCAGCTGTGATTATGTTGATACCAAACATCCACTCTGCCTGCCAAAGGTTATTGTATTTCTTCAGTTACTAAACTCTTTTGGCCCTAACTATTTTGATTCGATCCGGAATTGGGATAAGGAGAAGAATAAATTACTGGAAGCCTACGGCTATAGCCTTAATGATGACCTGAAGGGTAAATTTGAATTTGCCTATAAAGAAGGCAAGCCTTTTCTTAGGGTTCTTGACAATTCTATTAAAAGAATCAATCCATTACAGGCTAACAAACCTAAACCAGTGGAAGTTGCTGTTCTGACTGAAGAAGCTGAGCAGGAACAAAATGATAAGGAAGAAGCTACTGCACAACGAATTGGGATTGTATTAAATCTCCATCCTCGTTCATATCCTGGATTTTTATTGGAGGCTGTACAGGGAGAAGCAGATGAACAACAGCAAAAGCTACTGGGGAAAGTTGAAAAAATAGACCTGACCAAATATGTAAATGCTGAAATATACCCGGAGTCGGACCGTGCGCTTATTCCGGCGCTGCGCAGGATGCAGGAAACAGAACTTACCAAATATCTGAACAGGAATTCCCCTTTTAGCGGTATCTGGGAAAATATTATTCATCATGAAAGTGATGATCTACCCGCAGAAACCAAACACCTGGTGGTTGAGTATATGCAGCCGAAATTGCGGAAACTAATGAATGAGGTGGCAGATAGCCCATTTATTTATATGCTTCCGCCAAACAAGGTTTTCAAGACCGATAACCTGCAGTCTATCGGAATAGTGACTGAGCCACTGGTTCCTTATTTCCGGGTACAACAGAAGAAGACCCAATATGAGATTACCTGTTATGTAAAGATCAATGGAAAGGAACTGAAACTTACTGATAACCAGATCAACAGTAACCTTCTTTTCCTGTTTAACGAAAATCTTTACTGCTGGCGTAATGAGGAAGATGTGAATCGCGTGGAGACTTTCATGCCGAAGGGAAGTATCACCATTACAAAAAGCACCTGGCAGATGCAGCTCAAACAACTTGTTCTGCCGCTGGCAAAACATTATCATGTTGAATTTGATGCTGCCATTATATCATCTTATAAGGATGGAGACCCGGAGCGTATCCTGATGCTCCAGGAAAAGGGCGACTACCTTGTGTTCCAGCCCATCTTCTCCTATAAAGGCTTCGAGACCAAACCAGGCGATAAGGATGAGATCATTGTTCCGGACGGCGATAAGGTAATGATCGTACATAGAAACAAAGAAGTAGAGTCGCAATTTCTGCAGAAGCTGGAGGCATTACACTCCAATTTTATCCGTCCGGATGGCTCACAGAACCTGGTCCTGAAGGGTGCAGATGTACTCCGCAATAACTGGTTTTTCTTGTTTGTGGATGCCATGAAAGATATGAAAGTGCCTGTATTCGGATTTGAAGCATTACGCAATTTTCGATTTAATACAGCAAAGCCACAAACCAGGATACAGATCAGCAGCAATACTGATTGGTTTGATGCCAAAGTGGATATTGTTTTCGGCGACCTGAAAGTGACCGTTGCAGAAGTAAAGAGAGCGCTGGCCAACAAGCAGCAGTTCGTTCAACTGGAAGACGGGTCACTTGGAATTTTACCGGAAGAGTGGATCAAAAAATATTCCTTATTGTTTCGTATCGGTGAAGGGAAAGCGCAAAGTCTGCGTCTCTCCAAATACCATATGAGCGTCATTGATGAACTCTACAATGAGCGCAATGAAGAAGAGTTGTTCATACAACTGGAAGAGAAATATGATAGGCTACGCGGCTTCAAAAGTATCCGCGAAGTGATGCCGCCAGAGCACCTGCTGCCCATTCTACGGCCTTACCAGGCCTTCGGCTTCCAGTGGATCAATTACCTGAGTGAAGTGAATTGGGGGGGAATCCTGGCTGATGATATGGGTCTTGGTAAAACAGTGCAGGCATTGAGCTTCCTGCAGCACTACCGCGATACACACCATGAATTGAAAGCACTGGTTGTTTGTCCCACCACCCTAATGTTCAACTGGGAAAACGAGATCCGGAAATTTACTCCAACCCTTACCTGGCATATACATCATGGTGGCGAGCGCTCTCGTAATAAAGCGATGCTCGCTGAAAAGAATGTTATCATCACCACCTATGGTACACTGAGAAGTGATATTAAAATGCTGGTGGAAATGGATTTTGACTATGTGGTTCTGGATGAGTCTCAGGCTATCAAGAACCCGGCAAGCAAGGTTACAAAAGCAGCTTCTCTGCTAAAAGCAAAACATCGTTTGTGCATGAGCGGTACTCCGTTACAGAATAATACTTTCGACATATACGCCCAGATGAACTTCCTGAATCCGGGTATGCTGGGTAGTATGGAGTTTTTCAGACAGGAATTTGCTATCCCTATTGATAAATTTGGCGAACCCGACCGGAAGGACCATCTCCGCAAGATACTTTTCCCTTTTATTCTCCGCCGTACAAAAGAACAGGTGGCAAAAGACCTTCCCGAGAAAGTGGAAACCATTCTCTGGTGCGAAATGGAAGATGAACAGCGTAAAATCTATGATGCCTATCGTAATGATTACCGCGATAAGATCCTTGGCACCATTGAAGCACAGGGAATGCAGAAATCTCAGCTTACCATTTTACAGGGATTGATGAAGCTTCGCCAGATCTGTGATTCTCCCGCCATACTGAATGAACAGGATAAGTTTGAAAACCATTCTATCAAGCTGGAAGAACTGGGCCGCGAGATCAGTGAGAATATCAGTAACCACAAGGCCCTTGTATTCTCACAGTTCCTGGGAATGCTGGCGCTTATCCGGAAAAAACTGGAAGAGCTTGGGGTTGATTATGAATACTTTGACGGCAGCACATCTGCCATCGATCGCGAAAAGGCCATCCAACGCTTCCAGAAAGATGATAACTGCCGTGTTTTCCTTATTTCCCTCAAAGCTGGTGGGGTTGGTTTGAACCTTACGGCAGCCGATTACGTATATATTGTTGACCCTTGGTGGAATCCTGCCGTTGAGCAACAGGCTATCGACAGAACCCACCGTATAGGGCAAACGAAAAACATCTTTGCCTACAGGATGATCTGCAAGGATACCATTGAAGATAAGATATTGCAATTGCAAGACAGGAAAAGAGTATTGGCGCGCGACCTGATTGCCGATGACGAAGGATTTGTGAAGAACCTCACAAGAGAGGATGTAGAGTACCTGTTCAGCTAATAAAAAAGCCCCGCCGGTGCAGGCGGGGACGGGCACATACAAAAAGTGGTTTCAGAGGTAAGTGCCAGATATGTATTTGGGTTAGTATCTTGCCGACCGTCTGGCATACCCTGGCCTGTTCTCAATGGGTGATTCACCCTTAAATAGAACGCACCAGATGTATCTGATAAAACGGAAAAGATGTATGCCGGGTCGATAGCTATCCTTGTTGATTTTGATAGCGTGAGTATCGTAGTACATTGTATTACGTTTCATTGATACAGGTTTTTTGGTGTGGAATTACGATTAAAACGAATATACGCTTATTTTATTGCTGATAATTAGTACAGAACACTTAAAGTATGGCCAAATCATTGTTCAGAAGAAAGTCGGGAACCGAAGCTGAGATGTCTTTTGTTGATCACCTGGAAGCACTGCGGTGGCACATAATGCGCTCCTTACTTGCCATCATGGTAGGGGCAATTATAGTATTTGTTTACATGGATTTTTTCTTCGGACGGGTTGTGATGGGCCCAACAAATAAAGATTTCATTACATACAAAGCTCTCTGCTGGTTTAGTCACAAAGTTGGCCTTGGCGATGCCATGTGCCTTGCCGATATCAACCTGAAGCTTATCAGTACAGAAATGAGCAGCCAGTTCATGATGAGCTTTACTATCGCTTTTGTGGGCGGACTGATAGTGGCTTTCCCATATGTATTCTGGGAGTTCTGGCGCTTTATCAGACCCGCGCTTACCGATAAGGAATTAAGTAGAACACGCGGAGTTATCTTCTGGGTTTCATTGCTATTCTTCACAGGCGTTGCCTTCGGATATTTCCTGATTGCACCTTATACCGTCAACTTTTTTGCCGCTTATACCTTAAGTCCTGATATCCAGAACACATTTACGGTTAGTAATTATATCGACAATATAGTATCCCTTGTTTTAGGCACCGGCATTGTATTTCAATTACCATTGGTAGTTTATTTCCTTGCCAAGGTTGGTATTGTGACTGCTTCCTTCTTGCGTACATATCGCAAGTTTGCTGTATTGATAATACTGATTATTGCCGCTGTAATTACCCCTCCTGATGTCATCAGCCAGCTGATAGTAACAGTTCCCCTCTGGTTTCTTTATGAAATTAGCATAAGCATTGCTGCAAGGGTCAACAAAGAAGATCTTGCTGAGCAAAACCTTCCCGAGGAATGGAGTTGAAAGGCCGGCAATAAATCCGAAATTTGAATCCACTAAAATATTCATCCTGATGTCAGATTTCTCTAAGCAGTTACCAGTTGCCATTGGAAGCGATCATGCCGGTTTCGAGTATAAGGAAGCCATTAAGAAGCACCTTGAATTGGCGGGATGGCAGGTTAGGGACTTTGGTACCCGTAGTACCGATTCCGTTGATTATCCTGATTATGCACACCCCACTGCAGCCGCTGTTGAAGCCGGCGAAGTTGCATTTGGAGTGCTGATCTGCGGTAGTGCAAATGGTGTTGCCATTACTGCAAATAAGCACCAGGGCGTGCGTGCAGGGCTCTGCTGGGATACTGAAGTTGCTAAACTCGTACGCTTGCACAATGATGCTAATATAATTTGCCTTCCCGCTCGTTTCGTTGCTTTGCAATATGCCATTCAAATGGTTGAGACTTTTGTCAATACCTCATTTGAAGGTGGCCGTCATGGAACAAGGGTTGGTAAGATGGCCTGCATGTAATCATTCCCTAACAGATAATTCATTTTAAAACACATGAGAAAATTTTTTCTACTGCTGGCGCTGTTTCCGGCCACAATGGGCTTTGCTCAGAAAAAGGCAAAGTCATCTAAAAAGGTAAAGGTTGAGAAAATCGCAGCCACCATAACAGAGGCAGAACTTAAAGAACATCTTTACGTAATTGCTGGTGCAGAAATGGAGGGTCGCGAAACCGCCACTGAAGGCCAGCGTAAAGCAGCTGCATACATTGAGCAGCATTTTAAAAGTATAGGTCTGCTGCCTGGCAATAATGGAAGTTACCAACAAACTTTTCCGGTATTTCGTGATTCACTTATCAATGCATCGCTAATGGTGAATGGCAAAGCATTTGATCTGAACAAGGATTTTCAGCCAACACTGCAACTTACAAGACCTGGAAGCCAATATTTTTCTGAAGTTGTATTTGCCGGCCATGGCATCGTTGATTCCGATGCAGGTATTGATGATTACGGATCAATGGATGTAAAAGGGAAGGCAGTTCTTCTGCTTGACGGTGCACCCTCCAGCTACAAAACAACGAAGCGTGGATGGCGTGCTCCTAATGGTCTTTATGGAAAATATAATAATGCCATGAGTAAAGGCGCCTCAGCTATTATCATTATTGGTAATGGTTTTCCGCGACAGGCTTTACAGCCAAACGGCAATATGTATACGAATCTGTATGCTGACAAACAACCCGCAAGTCTGTTTACTGTTTCAACAGACCTTGCAACAGCAATTGTAGGTGAAGGCCTGAAAGACATGATAACAAAGGGAAAAGATGCTGCCATTGCTCCTGCAGTATTTAAGGCTAATACAATGCTTGAATTGCAAAAGAAGGTTAGCCAACTTGAAAGCACTAATGTGCTCGGATATATTGAGGGCTCTGACAAAAAAGATGAATGGCTGATCCTGACGGCACATTATGATCATCTCGGTAAAAGAGGCGACGTTATTTACTATGGTGCCGATGATGATGGTTCCGGTACGGTAGGCATAATGGAAATCGCCGAAGCTTTTGCCATGGCCAGGGCCGGGGGCAGCGGTCCACGCAGGAATGTTCTGGTGATGGCAGTAAGTGGAGAGGAGAAGGGTCTCTGGGGTTCTGAATATTTCAGTGAAAATTCACCAGTACCGATGGATAAGGTTACTGCAGACCTGAATATCGATATGATCGGAAGAGTTGATACCGAGAGAAAGTCAGCTGATACCCTGAACTATATCTATGTGGTTGGTGATGATAAGCTTAGCACTGAATTAAAGCCTATCAGCGAAATGGTGAATAAGAAGTATTTGAAATTAAGCCTCGATTACAAATACAATGATCCCGCCGATCCCAACCAAATCTATTTCAGGAGCGACCATTTCAACTTTGCAAGAAAAGGTGTACCCGTTATATTTTATTATGATGGAATGCTTCAGGCCGATTACCATAAACCAACTGATACACCCGACAAGATCAATTACAAATTATTGAAAAAGCGCGCCGACCTCGTTTTCTATACAGCATGGGAAATGGCTAATCGCGATAATATGATCAAACGCGACCTTGAACTGCCTGCCATGGCTCGATAGTTCACTTTAACATTCTTTTGCCTTATATGGGTTAAACCAGGTTCTTCAGGCATGGTCCTAGCTTAGTATAAACATTCCATATACTAAAAACACAATGACTATGACCAGAAAACCATTATTAAAAAGAATCATGCTGATGGGTTTAACCCTCGGTGCCCTGGTGATTGCCGGTTCCAGCTTTGCCCATGAAGGAAATGGTCCCGGTCATGATAAGTGGAAGAACGGAAAAGGAAAAAAGAAAGGACATTATAAGGATAACCATAGCCATAACGCCCGGTATGAAGATGGCAGAAACGGGCGTGGTTCATGTGATGGCCGTCGTGATGACCGCCGTTACGGAAAGAATGACCGCCGCTACGAACGAAGGGATGATGGCAGGTATGAGCGTCGTGACGACCGTCGGGTCGACCAGCGAACAGACCGCAGAACTGACACCCGTCGCCCTTTCCCAGGCATTTTTGATAAAAGATCTTAAGTTGATCCGTACCCTCCAAAACAAAAGGCCGTCTCATTCATTTGAGACGGCCTTTTTATTTTCACCCTGACGGCACCGTGAGACCATAATTACCATCCAAGGATATACGCAAAAATCAACGGCGCAACAATGGTTGCATCACTTTCAACAATATACTTAGGCGTATCAATGCTTAATTTACCCCAGGTGATCTTTTCATTTGGAACAGCCCCAGAATAAGATCCATAAGAAGTTGTTGAATCACTAACCTGGCAGAAATAACTCCAGAATGGAACATCATGCCATTCCAGGTCCTGGTACATCATGGGAACAACACAGATCGGGAAATCTCCTGCGATTCCACCGCCCAGCTGGAAAAAACCAACACCCTTTCCCCCGCTGTTATGCCTGTACCAATCGGCCAGCCAAACCATATATTCAATACCACTCTTCATGGTAGTGGCTTTCATTTCCTGCTTAATAATATAGGAAGCGAAAATATTTCCCATTGTACTGTCTTCCCATCCGCCCACTATGATCGGAAGATTTTTTTCTGCCGCAGCAATCATCCAGCTGTCCTTCGGATCAATTTCATAATCATCTTTCATCACACCACTGTTAAGAAGCTTGTACATGTATTCATGCGGAAAATATCGCTCTCCTGCTGCATCTGCATCCTTCCAAAGCTTAGCAACATGGTGCTGTATCTTCCTGAAAGCTTCCTCTTCAGGAATGCAGGTATCAGTTACCCTGTTCAGTCCCTTTTCCAGCAGCTCCCACTCTTGCTGTGGTGTGAGATCGCGGTAGTTGGGGATTCTCCTGTAATGAGAATGTGCTACGAGATTCATGATATCTTCTTCAAGGTTGGCACCTGTACAGGATATAATATGGACTTTATCCTGGCGAATCATTTCAGCCAGTGAAACACCCAGCTCAGCAGTGCTCATCGCCCCCGCCAGCGTGATCATCATTTTTCCACCTTCCAACAGGTGTTGCTCATAGCCTTTCGCAGCATCTACAAGTGCCGCCGCGTTGAAATGGCGATAATGATGCTGAATAAACTGCGAAACAGGACCTTTACTCATGATTATATATTTATGGACAGCAAAGGTAAGGGAGATGGCACACAAAATGGCCCCGCCTTACGGGGCGGGGCCAGACTTTCCAACAAAACCTCAGAGAAAAAACTTATTTCTTTATTCTTGAATATTCGGTCCATTCACCTGCATTCTCACTTTTCAAGATCAACTGATGGGTCGCATTATGCATGGTAATGAAATAACGAGTTCCATCATTGGTAGCCATCTCAAACAGGCTGGTGATCCAATAGTCCGAATAGGAATTTTTGATTTCATTCATCAGCTGGATGGGCAGCTGGGTGGACAGGATGTTACGATATACTCCTATCAGTTCTCCCTCATCATTGAGGTAGGCAAACATGACCTGACCATTGAGCGTGAATTGCGCTTTGTTAAGGTCATTTGTCCGGGACCACGTGATCTGTTCTGCTCCTGAAAACTCTTTCTTAAAAGATTCTGTTACTCTCCAGTTTGTTTTTTTCACTGGATCTGAAATACTGCCAGCAAAGCTGGTTGTTGCGATGATTAAGGTAAATACCACAACGGCTGTGATACGTTTCATTGTTATAAGGTTTAATAGTTTGTTACCTATGGGACGCATTGCCCATTAAAAGGTTACAATTTGTTTTTAATTTTTTTGAATACACTAAGATTTCCACTTCCATTAGCTGATACAATCATGCTTGATTTTTCACTGTTCAGTGTTACATGGTATGTAGTACTTCCGTGGGAGATATGTTCAATTACATTTCCAACTACATGCTCAGGATAACGCTCGCCTATTGCTTTTGTTACCATGATAGGAAGATTCTCTTTGCTGACGTAACGCGCTGTGGCAACCAGTTCGCCATCAACATTGTAAAATGCACTGAGTTCGGTATCACGGAAGTTGAATGTTGCCTGGTACAAACCAGCATCATCAAGTGATTTCCACTGAACGTTCTTTGCATCTGAAAATTCAGAACGAAATGCCTGGAGAACTTTTCCTGTAATTGGATCTACATTTGCAAAGCTTGATAATGTAACGAAAGCTGTTGCTGCGATTACGATGATCTTTTTCATAACTTAAAAATTGAAAGGTTTAATGATTAATGTCGTTTGATTGTTTGACGATGTAAAAGTAATTAGGTTACACACTGAGGTCAAGCAAATAGTGATTGGTGGCATCCATCATCAAAGAATTCAAAAGAGCCTGATAAGATTAGCTGATTCAGGCACTGCAAAATCTGTTTGAATCAATGGCTTTTAAGCACACTGATAAAATTTGTTAAGTAAAAAATAAATCCCGGTTAAGCGATGGTTAAATTAGAGAAGTGGAAATCAGTTTTAAAAAAAGACCACAATTGTTCCGTTTTTTACTTCCCTATTCCCAATAATTTGATTTATAAATACGAATTTTTAATGAACCTACTGGCGCATGCATATTTATCTTTTCGTCAGCCGGAATTACTGGTTGGCAATATGATCAGCGATTTCGTCAAAGGCCGGAAACGTTTTGATTTCCCTGACGGAATACAAAAGGGGATAGCGCTACACCGCGCCATTGATACGTTCACAGATGAGCACCCGGTCAATATCGAGGCGAAGAAAATATTCAAACCCGCAGTGGGTTTATATGGAGCAGCCTTTTTAGACGTTGCATATGACCATTTCCTGGCCGCGGACAATCTGGCCTTTCCCTCAGGTTCTCTTCCTGATTTTACTCAATGGGTTTACAAAACGATAGGAGGTTACGAGCACCATTTTCCTGCCTCATTTGCCGGAATGTATCCATATATGAAGGAACAGGATTGGCTAAGCAATTATCAATTCAGATGGGGAATTGAGAAAAGTATGCAGGGGCTGGTACGCCGGGCCCGTTACCTTGAAGATGCAAAACCCGCCTTTGATGCTTTTGAATCAAATATTGATCAAATTCAAAATGCCTATCACCGTTTTTTCCCCGAACTCCTGCTTTTTGTTACCAATTACTACAGAAATCACCTGATTAGTTCCCCGGGAACGGCTTCCTGATTTAGAAACCAGGGAACACCCTGAATCGTTCATGACAAGACCTTTCCAGTAATTCCCGGTCGTCAGGATGCGAAATGCCGATAAGTGCTTCTGCCCGCTGCCGCAGGTTTTTCCCATATAAATAGGCAACACCGTACTCAGTCACTACATAATGTATATGTCCACGGGTGGTCACAACTCCGGCCCCCTGTTTAATGAAAGGTACAATTCTCGGCTCCCCATGCGCCGTCCGCGATGGAAGGGCTATAATGGGTTTGCCACCCTCACTAAGTGCTGAGCCCCGCATAAAATCCATCTGCCCCCCAATGCCTGAATATTGATAAGTTCCAATGGAGTCGGCGCATACCTGGCCAGTAAGATCTATTTCTACAGCGCTGTTGATTGCTACCATTTTGGGATTACGCCTGATCACAGCAGTATCATTCACATAGTCAATATCGAGAAAGGCAAATGCGGGATTATCATCTATATAGTCATAAAGCCTCCTGGTTCCTAATGCAAAACCAGCGACCGATTTATTTGGATGGATAAGCTTGCACCGGTTATTCACGATGTCTTTCTCGATCAGGTCTATGATTCCATCACTGCACATCTCAGTATGTATGCCAAGGTCGCGATGATTGCCAAGGCATTTCAGAACGGCATCGGGAATAGCACCTATACCCATTTGCAGTGTGCTCCGATCGTCAATCATTTCAGCTATATATTTCCCGATTTGTAATTCTGCCTCTCCTCCCTTCTCCCCAAATATTGCCTCATGAAGCGGTTCCTCAGAATAGACCATCGCCGAAAAACGATTAACATGAATCATCCCGTCACCATGAGTTCTGGGAACATTCGGGTTCACTTGTGCTATCACATACCTTGCCGTATTGACCGCCGAACGGGCAACATCCACCGAGGCGCCAAGGGAACAATAACCGTGCTTGTCGGGCACCGAAACATGTACCATGGCCACATCAATTGGCAGGATCCCCTGCTTGAATAGTTCAGGTATCTCACTCAGGAAAACAGGCACATAGTCTGCCCGGCCTTCTTTAACAGCCTCCCTTATACTCGCAGAAACAAAAAGTGAATTGATATGGAAATGCCCGCTGTATTCAGGCTTGTCAACCACCATATCGCCATAAACACTGATATTGACCAGCTCAACATCCCGCAGCCTGTGCTTTTGTGCGGCAAGCTCACGCATCAGGAATGATGGTGTTTGCGCGCTTCCATGAACAAAAACCCGGTGGCCCGATTGTATCACAGCTAAAGCATCAGCAGCAGAAACATAATGAATGGGAGGAAGCATTAAAAGTTTTGGACAAAATTAAACTTTAGCTTCCATCAACATTCTTGACTTATATCATATGATGATATGCAGATTATTAGCTTACTGCTTTATTTTTGACACTCAATCAAGTTGTGAACATGAAAAGAATGATGCTGGTTTTAAGCCTTACTCTTATATCGATGACTATATTGGCACAGTCGCGCTTCCCTGCTGTTGACAAATCTCCCATGGATATGAGCTATTACCCGGCCAATTATCCCATCCTCAAAATACAGGATAAAGCATCGGAGCCGCTGCTGGCGAGGGTGTTGTATAGCAGGCCGCAGAAAAACGGAAGGCAGGTTTTTGGCGAGCTCGTAGAAAATGGTTCAATATGGAGGCTGGGGGCAAATGAAGCCACCGAACTTGAGCTCTTCCGCGATGCCAGAATAGGCACACACCGCGTAAAGAAAGGCCGGTATACGCTTTACGCTATCCCCACTCAAAACAGGTGGACGCTCATCATCAATAAGGAAAATGATGTTTGGGGGGCGTTTAAATATGACCCTAAAAAAGATGTTGCAAGAGTAGATCTTCCCGTAGTTCGTAATGGTGATGTGCTGGAGTCTTTTAGCATGTATTTCGAAAAAGCCAGTAATAATATTAATCTGGTTATCGGTTGGGATGATGAATCGGTAAGAATGCCGATAAGCTTTTTCTGATATTTACAATATGTGTGGAATTGCTGGTATTATAACAATGGCAGGTTCTCCCGGCTATGGGGCTGATCATTACCGTGATATCAGGAAAATGACCCTGTCATTGGAACACCGTGGACCCGATGGCGAGTCTTACTGGACCGATACCGGCCACCAGATCTGGCTTGGGCATCGTCGTCTTGCAATTATCGACCGCACCGAAGCAGCCGCTCAGCCAATGCACTACGGCGGCCGCTATTCAATTGTTTATAATGGGGAACTGTATAATTACCTTGAACTGAAGCAGCAGCTGCAGGGGGCGGGACAAACATTTAACACTGCCTCAGATACAGAGGTCATACTTGCTGCCTTTGATCATTATGGCGAAGATTGCCTTCAGTATTTCGATGGTATGTTCGCTTTTGCCATCTGGGATGCGGTTGATCAACAGCTCTTCATGGCGCGTGACCGGTTTGGCGAAAAACCGCTGTACTTCCACCAGGCTGCTGATGGAAGATTTCTTTTTGCTTCAGAAATGAAAGCGCTTTGGGCAATAGGAGTACCCAAAGTACCACGCGATGACCTCAGCATTCTATTCCTTGCAACCGGAATGAGCAGTTTCCCATTAGATAATTCCGGCAGTTTCTATAAAGAAATCAACCAGGTGCCCCCTGCACATTCTTTATCGATAAAACTAGTTTCAGGTAATATATCTGAACCTGTAGCTACCCGCTATTGGGATATTGATACTACTCATAAGGAAACACTATCTGAAGCAGAAGCAATAGATAAAGTAACAGAACTTCTCCGGCAATCAGTTCACATGCGACTTCGATCAGACGTTCCCGTTGGAACCTCTTTAAGCGGAGGCATCGATAGTAGTTCTATTGCCGCAATGGTTGCCGGTGAAAAAGGGCAGCACTTCAAATCGTTCTCAGCAGTTTTCCCCGGATTTGAAAAAGATGAAAAGAGCCTGATTGATCTTACCAGCAATTATCTGCAAATCGAAAACTACCAGGTATCTCCCAACGCCGGCGCACTTTCAGACAATTTTGAAAAACTACTATTTCACCAGGAACAACCGGTCTCTTCCGCAAGCGCATTAGTACAATATCAGGTTTTTGCCCTGGCAAAACAACATGGTATTAAGGTATTACTCGATGGCCAGGGTGCTGATGAACTTTTTGGTGGATATGAAAATTATATCCATTGGTTTCTGCAGGAGCAGTTCAGAAGCGGAAACTGGAAAAAAATGCGAAGAGAGCATTTGTTATTCCGTAATCATGGGTCAAAGCATGGATGGGGACTTGGTAATTTTATCGCCGCTCTATTTCCGCAAGGCGCACAGCACCAATTGTTGGCTGCACAAAAACGAGCTATTCTTGGTATCAGAAACCTGAATCCTGCTTTTGCGGACGCACATTTTTCTTCAGAGGAATTGTATAAACCGCTGGCAACAACGCTGGAGGATATTCTGTATTTTGACATTACAATGGGTCGTCTTCCTGAATTACTTCGATATGCTGACAGAAACAGTATGGCAAATGGTTGCGAAGTAAGACTGCCCTTTCTTCAACCGGCTCTTGTAGAATTGGTTTTTTCATTGCCTTCTCATTATAAAATGCGGAACGGATTTACAAAATGGCTACTTCGTACAGCCATGAGCGATAGGCTTCCAACCCAAGTGTGCTGGCAAACAAAAAAGATCGGTTTTGAACCGCCCCAGCATCAATGGATGCAGGATCCTCAGATGCAGGAAAGAGTTCATGAGTCAAGGAAAAAGCTGGTAGACCAGGGTATCATGCAAAATAAATTACTTACTCAGCCGCTAAATCCCATGGCTGCCAATGCAAGGTATGACCCCGACTGGCGGGGCTTGGTGTTGGCCTCTCTCTATGATTCATGAAGAGCAGAATGATGGTTCTGCGTTTTGTTCTAACTTTCATGCCCATTGACCTACATTAACAATAAGGATATTATGAAGATTGCTACAAAGTTCATTCATGCGGGTATGGAACCCGACCCTTCCACAGGGGCTATCATGACACCAATTTACCAGACCTCAACCTATGTTCAGGAAGCCCCCGGCATCAATAAGGGATTTGAATATGCCCGTTCCCAGAACCCAACACGTAAGGCACTGGAAGAGGCATATGCGCAAATTGAAAATGGCCGGTTCGGACTCGCCTTCAGTAGTGGGGTTGCTGCTACTGACGCAGTATTAAAACTTTTGGTTCCGGGTGATGAAGTGATCGCAGGAAATGATATGTATGGTGGAACCTACCGCTTGTTCACAAAGATCTTCGAACCATTCGGCATCCGATTCAGGTATATTGATATGAGTAGCCTGCAAGAGGTGAAAAACAGCATCAGCGCAAACACAAAACTGGTTTGGGTAGAAACTCCTACCAACCCCTTGATGAATATTGCCGATATAGCTGCCATTGCCGAGATTTCAAAGTCGGCAAAGGCTCTTCTCTGCGTTGACAATACTTTCGCATCCCCATACCTCCAGAACCCACTTGACCTCGGTGCCGATATTGTTATGCATTCAGCAACAAAATACCTTGGAGGCCATAGCGATGTGATACAGGGAGCCCTGATGATGAATGACACTGCATTGCGCGAACGGCTATATTTTATCCAGAAAAGTTGTGGAGCGGTTCCAGGACCCATGGATTGTTTCCTGGTGCTGCGAGGCATCAAAACCCTTCATCTGCGGATGCAACGCCATTGTGAAAATGGTGAAAAAATTGCCACCTGGTTACGCCAACACCCAATGGTGGGAAAGGTTTTCTGGTGTGGATTTGAAGATCATCCCGGCTATGCAATAGCCAGCAGGCAAATGCGAGGCTTCGGTGGCATGATGAGCTTTGAATTAAAAGATGACAGCATGGAAGCCGCAAAGAAGGTTCTTTCCGGAACCCATCTTTTCTCTCTCGCAGAAAGCCTTGGCGGCGTGGAATCGTTAATTAATCACCCCGCATCAATGACACACGCCTCCATACCCAGGGAAGAACGTATTAAGAACGGGCTCTCTGATTCACTAATAAGACTCAGTGTAGGCGTTGAAGATGCAGATGACCTCATCGAAGACCTTGAAAAAGCAATCGGATAACCCGCACAATCCAGGAAACCCGTCTGACGCCTGTCCTGACAGGCGTCAGACGGGTTTCCTGGATTTCCTTAACCGGAAGGTGGAAGAATACAACCAGCCAGCTTTTATAAAGGATGACCCCATTTCTGTGCCCCACATGTTCAGCAGCAAGGCTGATATTGAAATCGCAGGACTGTTTGCAGCCGTATTTGCCTGGGGAAACAGAACCACTATCATCAATAAGTCAAAAGAGCTGATGCGGCTCATGGACAATTCGCCACATGATTTTGTGCTGCACCATAAGGATTCAGACCTGAAAACGCTGCTTTCCTTTAAACACCGCACCTTCAATGCTACCGATCTTCTTTATTTTATTGATTTCCTGCATAATCATTACAAGAACCATGATTCGCTGGAACCTGCATTCCTGAAAGGATTTTCTCCAACCGACAAAGACACAACCGGCGCGCTGAATGGATTCTATACATATTTTTTCGGGGGAGCCGACGTGCCCCAGCGAAGCCGGAAACATATTGCAGCACCATTCAGGCATTCTTCCTGTAAACGCATTAGTATGTACCTGCGCTGGATGGTACGAAACGATAAAAAGGGTGTGGATTTTGGATTGTGGACGGGTATATCGCCAGCTCAACTTGTTTGCCCGATTGACCTTCATGTTGCGCGGGTAGCATATAGGTTCGGGATTCTTCATCGGCAAAAGATCGACTGGCAGGCTGCATTGGAACTAACCAGCTGCCTACGCAACTACGATCCTGAGGACCCTGTGAAATATGATTTCGCTCTTTTTGCACTAGGCGTAGTAGAGAAGTTCTAACTTTAAGATATGATTGACGATCAGGATATGTTGGCCAAATTGGAACAGTTTTCAGACGAGAATCCAAATCGTAGGGAGAATGATGGCTCAGAAGCATTCCCAGCTGATGCTGAAACACTGGCTGAAATATTACAGGAACTTGAACTCACCACCAATCACGAGGCGATCAGGATGGATAAAATTACATCATGGTCCGATTTAAGGAATAGCCTGGCGTTGTGGGTATCAGGAATGATCAACCGAAGTTTCGAGGAACTTATTTTTACGCTATACCGGATAGATATAAACGAAAACAAACTAAAATTTCTGCTCAGCGAAAAAGTTGGGGAAGATGCTGACTATATTATAGCAGATCTCATTATAGAGCGACAGTTGCAGAAATTGCAAACACGCAAACAATTTCGGCAACCGCCACCCGAAAATGAAGAAGATGGCTGGTAGCCACTTAAACTTTTACCTTTGTTTTGAATTTTTCAATGGCCGCTCTTGAAAATTCTCCCAGTATGAGTCTGCCACTGATAGCTGCACGCTCGGTGAGCAATTGATCCCAGTGATCAGTGCCTTTCCAGAATATTTTTTTCAATTCCTGCATTGCATCAGGTGAGGATGTAGCCAGTGTAGATGCCAGCCGCGCAATGGATTCATCCATGCTTTCCAAATTGGGATGAAGTTCAGCATAAAGTCCTTTTCGCCTTGCCCAGTCAGCATTTCGCCACATGGTGGCATCAATCGCAAGCTGTGAAAAAGCAGAGGTCCCTATTTTTCTCTCTACAGCGGGACCAACAACAAATGGTCCTATTCCCACTGCAAGTTCACTAAGTTTTATTTCAGCACCTTCGGCAGCAATGGCATAGTCAACCGCTGCAGCTAATCCAACTCCACCTCCCACACATTTTCCATGAATCCTTCCAATTACCAGTTTGGGACATTTGCGTAGCGTATTTATCACCTGGGCAAAGCCGCTGAAAAATGCGAATCCCTGCTCCGGTGTACTAATAGCATTCAGTTCATCAAAGGAAGCTCCTGAACAGAAAACAGTATCGCCACCCGACCGCAAAACAATTACGCGTGTACCATCATCATTACCCGCCGCGTGTATCTCCAGGGCAAGTTCCTGCAATAATTTCCCCGGCATTGAATTGCTCTGGGGATGATAAAACTCAATTGTTGTAATGTCTTTTCTTGTATCGCTTTTAACGTAACCGCCCTTTATTTCATGGATCATATAAAAATATTTAGGGGTGCTAAAGTTAATTTTTTTTCTGCACCATTGTTAGTATGGTAGCAATGGCAACCTGTTCACCGGTTTGGTCCATAACCTCTACCAACCATTTAACGATGCCTTTGGGTATATCAGTATCCAGTTTTTGTTCCTGTTCAATTTTTTCTTTACAGGTGAATCGCACTCTGATAGTAGCACCAGCGTAAACAGGCTTCACAAAGCGCAGCTCATCCAGGCCATAATTCAATAATACCGGCCCCCTCGCACTGCTGTCAACAAACAATCCCGCAGCTGCACTAAGAATAAAATAACCATGTGCCACAGGCTTTTCAAAAAGCGTACCCTCAAGTGATGTATGATCTGTATGGGCATAAAAATGATCCCAGCTCAGATTGGCAAAATTTGCTATATCCCCTTCAGTGATGGTTCGTCTCCCGGTGAGCAATTGCTCTCCCACCTTCAGGTCCTCAAAATACTTACGGAATGGATGTACATCGTCATGATGCCCGACCGCGCCAGCCTGGTATTGATTGGTGATGGCTGTTATCATATCGGGCGAACCCTGTATTGCCACCCGCTGCATATAATGCTTCACGCCCCTGATACCACCCATTTCTTCTCCTCCTCCCGCACGCCCCGGACCTCCATGTACCAGCAAGGGTAGCGGCGAACCATGTCCGGTAGACTCCTTAGCACAATTTCTATCAAGTACCAATATCCGGCCATGCCAGGGTCCGGCACCCATAACATATTTACGGGCAACAGCAGTATCAGCGGTCACAATCGAGCTTACCAGTGAACCTTTACCCATTCGTGAAAGTTCAATGGCTTCATCATCATTTTTATAGGGCATGATAGTACTTACCGGACCAAATGCTTCCACATCATGTGAGGCAGTGTTTGCGAATGGTTTGTCGTTTAAGATGAGCAGGGGACTTATGAACGCGCCTTTGGTTGCATCCGCATCTACCACCTCCACACTGTCAAGTGATCCATACACAAGCTGTGAACCCGCAAGTAATTTTGTTACCTGTTCAATTACTTCCTGCTTCTGTGTTTGTCCCGCCAAACTACCCATCCGAACGTTTTTGTTCAATGGGTTTCCAATTGTGGTTTGTTGTAACGCCGTGGCAATGCCTTTCCAAACATCTTCCATTTTATTCTCCGGCACAAATATGCGACGGATGGCAGTGCATTTTTGTCCCGCCTTTACTGTCATCTCTTTACGTACCTCCTTGATGAATATATCCCACTCTGGTGATCCTGGCAATACATCATTACCCAGTATAATACAATTAAGTGAGTCCGCTTCCATATTGAATGGCACACTCTCTCTCAATATCGCGGGATGTGATCTCAACATTAATCCCGTTGTTGCAGATCCTGTAAAGGTTACCACATCCTGGCTTTGAACATGATCCAGTAGATCGCCAGCACTACCACAAATAAGCTGCAAAGCCCCATCAGGCAGTATGCCGGAATTGATTATCTCCCTAACAACAGCTTCAGTTAGATAAGAGGTTACAGTTGCTGGCTTAACAATAGCGGGCATGCCAGCCAGCCAGTTGACTGCAACTTTTTCAAGCATCCCCCATACCGGGAAATTGAATGCGTTGATATGTATTGCAACACCCTCTTTTGGAACAAGTATATGTGTTCCCATAAAACTATTCTCTTTGCTGAGATTATGTGATTCACCATCCACCGCAAAGCTTTCATTTGGGAATCGCCTTCTTAAGGAAGCATATGAAAACAGGTTTCCTATCCCTCCCTCTATATCTATCCAGCTATCGGCCTTGGTAGCGCCGGAGCGATAACTGATATCATAAAATTCAGATAAATGCTGCTGCAGGTGAAGGGCAATTGCCCTTAACATTCTTCCTCTCTCGTGAAAGCTCATCTTCCGCAAAGCGGGATTACCAACCTTGCGGGCATAATCAGTCATGGCTTTAAAATCCAGACCCTTTGAACTGGCAGCTGCAAAGGCCTCGCCAGTAACCGCATTGTAAAGCAGCTGACCATCACCATCGCCGGTGATCCAATTGCCACCAACATAATTCCCCAGTTTATTCATATAGCAAGCATTTAATGGTGCAAATTAGCTGAAAAAGAATTTAGCCGTTGGTGGGTGAAAACAAAACATCCCCCATATTTGCATTAACAAATAACCGGTATATGAAGCAACTGACCATTCTTTTAGCCTGTTGCTGCCTCATGGCAGCGTGTAATGATGGTGCAAACGAATCAGAGGAAAGAAAAGATGGTTTTTCAGAAACAGCAAAAACACCTGAAGACAGCTTGTATAAATTGGTTATGGAAGGCCATGATATCGGCATGGCAAAAATGGGAAAGTTGAGAGGCCTTCAGCAACAGGCGCAACGCAGCCTTGATAGCCTAAATAAATTGTCATCTTCCGAAAATAAGGCACAATGGCAACAAATGCTTATGGATATCCAGGAAGATCTCAACTATGCAGAATACAGTATGAATACCTGGATGGAAGAATTCAACTCAGACTCTGCAAAAGATAATCCGGAACTCCGTTTAGAGTACCTCAAGACCGAACAGGATAAAGTTGAAAAAGTAAAAAATAATATTCTTTCGAGCATTCAACGCGCAGATTCCATCTTCAAAAAATAGGTGAATTATTCAATGCGATTCTATGCATCAATCCCAAATTGCCGGAGATGATGCAGGGCATGCTTATGCAGCAGTTGTTGCTGGCCATTAAAATCAAGAGGCCCAAAAAACGGGTTGATAATTTCTTTTGCCGGATCCTCTTTATATGATTCAATAAATGCTTTAAATGCACGTCTTAGCTCGCTTACAGCCGTGTCCATATCTGCCAGCCGGGGAGCAGGTGGAATATCTTTTATCAATGGGTTCTTAATATTTTCCTGGAATGGCAAATCACTGAACAGAAAAGCTTTCATCTTAGGAAGCTTCTCTTCCGGGGTCAGTTGGGGTACCGGGATCTTTCCCGCCGCCACCAGTACAGCATCAATAAAATGCTCCACCATCTGCTGTGCGTTCATGAGTCCCCATTTGCCAGGCTTATCCGGAGGCAAGGTCAGCAACAGCCGGGGGAATTCCTCAAGAAGGAATTCCAGTTTTGAATTATGCATATGCCTTAGGCTACTTTGCGTTTTTCTATCTCCTCGCACAATGCATCGAAGATCTCATCAACCGTGCCTTCTCCCTTCACACCAACAACCTTATCATATTCACGGTAATGATCTGCCACCGAAGATGTCTTTTTATGGTACTCGGCAATGCGTGCCCTGATCACCGATTCATTAACATCATCGGTCCTTCCACTGGTTAGTCCGCGGTTCAAAATTCTTTTAATCAGCTCCTCCTCTGTTACTTCCAGTGCCAGCACCACGTTGATGCCCTCTCCCTTTTCTGAGAGCAGGGTATCCAATGCCACACTTTGGGCCTTGGTACGGGGGAAGCCATCAAAAAGAAACCCTTTAGCCTCCGGATTATTATCTAATGCCGACCTGATCATTCCTATTACCACTTCATCGGGCACCAGTTCACCGCGATCCATTAAAGTTTTAGCTTCCATTCCAAGCCTCGTTTGATTGGCTATTTCACTACGCAGGATATCACCCGTTGAAAGGTGCTTCAATCCATAACGGGCGATCAGTCTTTCTGACTGTGTGCCCTTTCCACTTCCGGGAGGGCCAAATAGAATTAAGTTGAACATGCTTGCTTTGTCCTGATGAGGTTCAAATTTAAGGCTTGTGTGTTAAAAATACCCCATAAAATGATTTCAATTGATTGACAAACCAATCCGATGCAACTTTGCCTGCGTAGGTTTGTTATTAAAATATGTCAATTATGATGCGATATTGTGCCCTCTTATTATGCCTTGTTGTATTTCAGCAATGCAGCTTCTCGCAGTCATCACCTAATAAAGAAAAAAAGACTATGGATAGCACCCGCAAAAATCCTGTGTATGATAGGAACGCCACAGAAAAATTGAATCTGAGCGAAGAGGAGTGGAAAAAAATTCTGCCCCAGGAAGTTTACCAGATTGCCCGTCAGAAAGGCACTGAACGTCCATGGACCAGCAAATTCGAAGACTTCAAAGAAGTCGGAACTTATTATTGCGCTGCTTGCGGCAATGCCCTGTTCAAGAGCGATACCAAGTTTGACAGCGGTTGCGGATGGCCGAGTTTTTACCAGCCCATCTCCAAAACCAGTATCATCTATACACCCGACAACTCACATGGAATGCAGCGTACAGAAGTAACATGCGGGCGCTGCAAAAGCCATCTTGGCCATGTATTTGAAGACGGCCCTCCTCCAACAGGCCTGCGCTATTGTATAAATGGAGTTATTCTCGATTTTGAAAAAGCGAAAGACGCCGAGAAGACTTATAAAGGGAACAAAGGCGAGTAAAAAACCATCGCCTCCTATTATGACAACCGGCCTATTTAAATGATGGGCAAACTTAATATGATTAAGATTGTGGCGTAACTTAAGGGTCTTAAAAACACCTTAGCTTATGCGGAAATATATTTTACTTCTGGCACTTGTTGCCGCACAATTCTTCTGTTTTTCCCTTTCGGCCCAACAAAAGGCCTCCCGGTCTGCCAAAGTGAAGCAGTATACAATTGAACAGTTTTACAAAACAGTCAATTATACCAGCGCCTCTTTCCATGATGATGAAAAACAGATAGTTCTCAGTGAAAACAGCACGGGAATTTTCAACGTTTACAAAATGGACCTGGCCGCTAAATCACTTAGTCCGGTGACCAAATCTGAAAAAGAATCCTATTTCTCACTCGGATTTGTTCCGGGTACCAATGATCTCCTTTATACTGCCGACCAGGGCGGAAATGAAAACAGTCATATTTATCTTCTTAAAGCCGATGGAACCACAAAAGACCTTACCCCCGGCGATAAAGTAAAAGCCGGCTTCGATGGTTGGAATAAAAGTCGAGATGCTTTTTACTTCAGCACCAACCAACGCGATCCTAAAACCTTTGATCTTTATAAAATGCAAAAGGGTAGCTGGGAGCCCACCCTTATCTACAAGAATGACTCGGCACTTAACACAGGTGATATCAGTAAGGATGAAAAATGGCTCACTCTCGTAAAAGCAATTACCACCGACCAGTCCGAACTATACCTGGCTGAGCTCGCATCGGGTAAACTCACAAAAATTTCTGCCGATACCGGCGTTGCAAATTATTCGCCATCTGGATTTGATCCTGATAACAGTGCTTTTTACTATACTACCAATGATGGGAATGAATTCACCTACCTGGTAAAATATGATCTCGCAACAGGCAATCGTTCCAAACTCCTGGCAACAAATTGGGATATCGAGGGAATGAATATCAGCCGTAATGGCAAATACCGGGCTGTTTATCTTAATGAGGATGGCCGGATGAATTGCCGTTTGTTCGATCATATGTCGGGAAAGGAAATAAAACTTCCTAACGTACCTGATGGAAGTGTCCGCTACGTAAGCTTTTCACCATCGGAAGAAAGAATGCTGCTGGGAGTAGCCGGTGACCGTAATCCGCTCAATATATGGTTCTATGAGCCGGCATCCAATAAGCTTGAGCGGCTCACCCGCTCACTTAACCCAGAAATTGATCCTGCCGACCTGGTAGATGCCGAAGTTGTAAGGTTCAAGTCATTTGACGGACTTGATATCCCCGCCATTTTTTACAAACCGCATGGCGCTTCAGCCACTAATAAAGTGCCGGCATTGGTTTGGGTTCATGGTGGGCCAGGCGGACAAAGCATGGCGGGTTATTCGCAATCGATCCAGTATTTCGTAAACCATGGTTATGCGATCCTCGCAGTCAACAACCGCGGAAGTAGTGGATATGGTAAATCATTTTTCGCGATGGATAATCAGAATCATGGTGACAAAGACCTCAAAGATGTGGTATGGGGTAAGAAATGGCTTGCCCAACAATCCTATATAGATCCATCCAAGATCGGAATCTATGGTGGTAGCTATGGTGGCTTCATGACCCTGGCCGGATTGATCCAGTACCCCCGGGAATTTGCTGTTGGAGTGAATCTTTATGGTGTTACCAACTGGCTTAGAACCCTGCGCAGTATACCACCTTATTGGGAAAGTTTCCGGAAAGCTCTCTACCAGGAAATGGGTGATCCATCAACGGCAGACAGTGTTCGTCTCCGTAATATCTCACCGCTTTTCAATACCGAAAAGATCAAAACTCCTTTGCTGGTATTACAGGGATCCAATGACCCCAGGGTATTACAGGTTGAAAGTGATGAGATCGTTGCAGGAGCAAGAAAGAATGGTCAACCCGTAGAATATGTGCTCTTCCCTGATGAGGGACACGGCTTTATGAAGAAAGCAAACCAGATGAAAGCAGCGGAGGTTACGCTTGATTTCCTCGAAAAACACCTCAATAAAAAAGGAAAGACGGGCGATAAAAAAGCGTTTTAATACCGTTTATCGACAATTTAATCCGGTTGAGCGAATGCGTTCTTTTGCTTAAAAAAGAGTTTGCATCTTTGTTTCAGCAAGCAGGCAACCAGCCGCCTGCAAGCTGAAAAGAGGAAGCCCCTAAACCCTAAATAAAGAGATTTTTCGTACGGTTGTTAATATTTGATTTGGACATTATCTGGAAAATTTTACGGTTCGCGTGAAAGAGAAAGCCCCTCCTGGACGAGGGGCTTTTCTTTGTCTGACACATGTTCTAATTATGTTCGAACAAATATTCGTTTACTTCACTTCATCAAGCTCCACCTTTACACTTACCTCCACATCCTTACCAACAACCAGTCCACCGGTTTCTGTAGCACGATCCCATTTCAGACCATAATCAAAACGATTGATGGTAGTAGTTGCCTTGAAACCAGCCTTGGTTCCACGCGCGCTGGCAAGTTGCCCCCCATAGGTTACATCAAAAGTTACCGGCTTGGTAACATCGCGGATGGTAAGATTTCCGTTCAGTTTGTATTTGTTACCACTCACAAGTTGCATAGAAGTGCTTTCAAACTTAATGGTGGGAAATTTTTCTGCATTGAAAAAATCATCACTCTTCAAATGACCGTCGCGACGCTCATTATCCGTATTGATTGAATTCACATCAATTGTAAAATTAACCTTGGCATCAGTGAAATCAGGCTTGGTATGCTCAACAGTACCATCCCACATTTTGAAAGTGCCTTCCGCTTCGGCTACAACCATATGGCTAACCGAAAATCGAACTACAGAATGTCCTTTGTCGAGTTTCCACTTGGTTTGCGCCATTGAGCTGCTCACAAAAAATAAGCCGGCGATTGCCAGCAGTAAATTCATTTTCTTCATGTAAACGGGTTTTATTATTGTTTCAACACTAAGATATGCCATTCATAAAAATTACAGTGGTAAAAACCCAATATCAAGTAAATTCCCCCTTACAAAACTTTGCACATGACACTCATGAGAAAATCTGTACTGGCAGGATGTCTGCTGGTAGCCACCGCTTTTTCTGCTGACGCCCAGCGGAAAAAGCCTTCTGAACCTGTTCAGCAGGCAGGATTCGATATAAACCAGTTTAAAAACTGGAAACCACGAAATATCGGTCCGTCCGGCATGAGCGGTCGTATCACCGCCATTGATGCCGTCATTGACAACCCCTCAACTATTTATATCGGCGCTGCATCCGGTGGTGTATGGAAAACTGATAACGGAGGGGCGGGATGGAAGCCGGTTTTTGATGAGCAGCCCATACTCAATATTGGATCAATTGCTATCCAGCAGAGCAACCCCAACGTAGTATGGGTAGGCACAGGTGAAGGTAATCCCAGGAACTCCATTAATATAGGCGAAGGCATGTATAAAACCCTTGATGCGGGTAAGACCTGGCAGAAAATGGGACTGGAGAAAACAAGGAATATCCACCGTGTGATAATTGACCCGGTTAATCCCAATACGGTTTATGCAGGGGCCATTGGAAACCCCTATGCCCCTAATCCGGATCGGGGAGTTTTCAAAACTACCGACGGCGGTGCAAGCTGGAACAAGATCCTCTTTACCAATGATAGTACAGGTATCGGTGATATGATCATTGATCCTTCTAATCCCAATAAATTGTTTGCCGCAATGTGGCATCATTACCGCACACCCTGGAGTTTTCACAGCGGCGGTAGCGGCAGCGGTCTCTATATGACATTAGATGGTGGAGGCAAATGGAAAAAACTGGGAAAGGAAAACGGTCTACCCGAGGGTGATTATGGCAGAATCGGACTGGCAATATCCCGCAGCAACCCCGATGTTGTATATGCCCTTATTGAAGCCACCAAAAACGGATTATATCGTAGTGATGATGGAGGTTACAACTGGAAACTAATCAACAGTAACCCACAGTGGGTAACAAACCGGCCTTTCTATTTCCAGGAAATTGCCGTCGATCCCCTGAATGAAAACAGGCTCTGGCTCATTTACCAGATGATCGGGGTAAGTGAAGATGGTGGTAAGGACTTCAAAGTGGTCATTCCTTATAATGGAATTCATCCCGACCACCATGCATTCTGGATCCACCCAAAAGACAATAAGTTTATCATTGATGGAAATGACGGTGGAATAGGAATCAGTCGCGACCTCGGTAAGACCTGGATCTTTGATGAAAAAATTCCGGTGGGACAATTCTACCATATAAATGTTGACAACGAAATTCCGTACAATGTAATGGGCGGTATGCAGGACAATGGCTCCTGGCGCGGTCCGGCATATACCTGGATCAATGGCGGTATCCGAAATTATTATTGGGAAAGTATCTGGGGCGGTGATGGTTTTGATATGATGCCCGATCCCGACGACGCAAGCTGGGTTTATGCCATGAGCCAGGGCGGTAACGTTGGCCGGTACAATACCAAAACAGGAGAAAGCTGGTTTGTAAAACCTGCTAACCCTAACCTGCAGACGCAATTAAGGTTTAACTGGAATGCAGCAATTGCACAGGATCCATTTGATAATAACACGATCTATTTCGGCAGCCAGTATCTGCATCGAAGTGCAAATAAGGGCAATACCTGGGAAACAATTTCTGGCGACCTCAGCACCAATGATTCAGCTAAGATCGACCAGAATAAAAACGGGGGATTAAGTCTTGATATCACCGGTGCGGAGAACCACTGCACAATTCTGACAATCGCACCCTCCGCCAAAGAAAAAGGAATTATCTGGGTGGGAACCGATGATGGTAATGTTCAGCTTACCAGAGACGGCGGTAAAACCTGGACTAATTTCAGCAATAAGATCCCTGGTCTGCCGCAAGGGGCATGGATACCACAAATACAGGCAGGGCGACATAATGCCGGCGAAGCCTTCGTTGTATCCAACGATTACCGCAGGGGCGATTTCCGGCCTTATATATTCCGTACCACCGATTTTGGAAAAACCTGGACAAAACTGCTGGATGAAAAAAAAGTGACCGGTTATGCTTTATGTGTTTTGCAGGATCCCGTTCAGCCAAACCTCATCTTTGCCGGTACCGAGCAGGGCCTTTGGGTAAGTCTTAATAATGGTAATAGCTGGCAGCAGTGGAAAAATGGATATCCCTCCGTGTCTACTTATGATCTTGCCATCCAGGAAAGAGAGGCCGACCTGGTAATTGCAACTTTCGGCCGCGCCCTCTGGGTGCTTGATGATATCCGGCCACTACGTACCGTGGCCGCTAATAATGGATTGCCTGTAAAAAAGGCGCTTACCGTATTTGAAGCGCCTCTGGCCTACCAGGCAGAATTCCGTAATGCTCCCGGCTATGAATGGAGTACATGGGGACTTTGGGACGCAGAAAACAGAAGGAGGGGAGCAGCCGTAACTTATCATGTTGATAAACGTCTGCTTGATACAACCGCCCGCAAAAAGGCGGATACAGTGCTGGTTAAGATTTATGATGAGAATAATGACCTTATCCGAAATCTGAAATGGAAAGCTGATTCAGGGTATAACAGGAGCTACTGGGGTATGGAAAGAAAAGGCAACCGCAGACTGGGCTCACTTAAACCCCGACCCAATGCACCCGAGCAGGGAGGCGACGATGTGCTTCCGGGAACATATAAGCTAGTTATAGAACTGGCTGGGCAAAAAGACAGCACATTGGTGAGGGTAAACGCTGATCCGAGAATGGGAGACCGAAAAGAAATTTTGCTTGCGCAACAAAATCTGAAACAAAGATTGCAACGAAGTGCCGATAAATTAATAGAAGGAATGGACAGACTAACGGAGGCAGAGGAAATCACCAAAAAAATGGATGCACAACTAAAAGATATTACAGGAAAAGATGCCGACACCCTAAAAATAGCAGGTAAAAAGATACAGGATGATATAAAGAAATTAAGGGAATTCGTAAATGGAAAGTCAATTGAAAGACAGGGATACGGTCGTCCCCAGCAGCCTCCAACCCCCATGTCGGTATATCAACAGGCAAACAGGTATATAAGTGCCAAAGCGTTGAAACCAGGAGCCGATGAAGAAAGAATGGTAACAGAAGCAGAGCAGGAAATCGGAAAAGCGGTAGAAAAAATCAATCTGTTTTTCAACAATGATTGGAAAAATTACCGGAAACTGGCAGAAGAGAATCCAGTTAAATTATTTAAAGACTACAGTGAGATTAAGTAAACCTTCTAGCAAAAGGTAAAAAGGGAAGTGTCTGGTTCGCCAGGCACTTTTTTTTTAAAGATTCAGTGCATTAAGTTGTTGCTGGGAGAAAGGCTTTTCAATAACTCTGAGACGGTCGGGATGAGAATTGTCAGGTACAGTGGGATGGAATGCGCTGATGAGGAGAATATTCAGTTTGGGGTTTTCATCGAGAAGCATAGGTGCCTTCTCCCACCCTAATCCATCAGGCAGGTTATTATCAAGAAATAAAATATCCGGGTTCCACCGGTTCACCTGTTGTAGACCCTCCGATAAGGTGTTTGCAATTGAGACCTCGTATTTTTTTTTGGTAAAATAGATCTTGAGTAGCATGCACAGATCTTCCTCATCATCAACGATCAATATCTTTTTCAAAATATCCATATTTAATATAGTCTAAATACAATGCCATCTATTTTTAAAGGGAAGAACCTGTATTACAACACCTTAATGGGAAATTTATTGCCCGCTAAGTTGCCTGTTCTGAGATTGTAAATTCTAAGATAATAACAATTACCGTGGCACGAAGTTTTAACCCCTGTAATAAAGGATTAAAATTTTCACTATTAAAATTTATCACTATGACTACTACATCAAAAATTGTACTTGGAGTACTGGGAGCTGCGGCTGCCGGAGTTGCTATCGGAATGCTCGTTGCACCTGAAAAAGGATGTGACATGAGAGAGAAAATCGCCTCAGGTGCCCGCGATTGGGCAAGCGAATTCACTGATTGGCTTACTGCACGTCAGAAGGATCTTAAGGACATCAAGAACACTGTAGCCGCTCACGCGGAAGATGTTGCTGACCAGGCTGGTGCAGAGTGGAACAAGGCGAAGAACACAATGAGCTGATAACATAATACCGCACGGAATAACAAAAATTCTGTGCGGTACTTTTTCCATTCAAACACTATCGATATGGAAGCAATAAAATCCACTGCCGAAGATCTGCTGGATCATGCCGGCGATCTTTTGGAGTCTTATTATAAACTTACCGTGGTCAATGCCACAGAAAAAGCTACTAAAGCAGCTTCAGCAGGTTTCGTAGCGCTGGCTGTTGCATTTTTTGGCCTGATCGTATTCTTCTTCCTGGGAATTGGATTAGCATGGTGGATTGGTGAATCCATGCAAAATATGAAAGCAGGGTTCTTTATAGTTGGTGGTGCATACGCACTCATCCTTATGATCTTTATCCTGTTGCGAAAGCAAATGGTATTTCCCATGATACGAAACACCATCATAAGAAATGTATATGACTAATAATATTACTGATTATAATTCCCTGCAAGAGGAAAAACAAAGGCTTCAGGCACTTGTTTTACACCAGCGGGGCCAGATCAAATCAGATCTTGCATTGATTCGTGAACAGGCTCAGCCTGTTACCAATCTTTTCAGTTCCATTGCATCTGTAACTAATAAACCCGCAGCCCAGCCACTACTGAAGTTGGGAGTTGAAATGGGGATTGATGTACTTCTTAGAAAAACATTATTCAGAAATGCGGGCATGATTAGTAAATTACTAATGCCCATAGCCATGAGAGTGATGTCATCAAACATCCTCTCAGGGAAAGCCAGGCTTTGGACCCAGGCCATTACTGACAAGATCTCAGAGAAATTCCGGAAATGATTCCGGAATTTTTTATTGTGGCCTTCTGGCAGTCTTAAACCAATATGTTCGTATGTCCTCAATGGTTTGGAGTAATGATTCAAAACCCACCGGCTTTACTACATAGGTATTTGCACCTAACTCGTAGCATCTGCTTATCTCCTGTTCATTCTTGGTTGTGGTAAAAACAATTACAGGGATCTTCTTATAACGGGGATCTTCCTTGATCTCTTTCAAAACTTCTCTGCCATCTTTCTTTGGCATATTGAGATCCAACATGATAAAACAAGGTAGGGGACCTTCAGTTGAACTGGCCCCTGGATGTATTCGCTTTAGATGGTCCATCAGCTCAACACCATTTTCTACAAATGTTAGCTTCTCCTTGAATCCTTTTTCTGCAAATGCAGTCTCCAGCAGATAACGGTCATCTGCATCATCCTCAGCTACCAGTATATAGATCTTGTCTGTCATAAATTTAAAAAAAGGCACCTGAGCGCCTTTTTACGTTAAATACTTTAATTCCAGTGCAGGCGCAGCCTGAATTGGGTATAATTTACCCCTTTTTTAGCATTCCCATGATCAATGATACCAGGAATATTACTATGAAAATGTAGAACAGGATCTTAGCAACACCTGCAGCTCCTGCAGCAATTCCTGTAAATCCAAAAACGGCTGCTATCAAAGCGATCACAAGAAAAATAAGTGTCCAGCGTAACATAACTTATAGCTTTAAGGTGAATGAATAAATATTTTCCTATATGTTAAAGAACCGTGCCAGTTGGGCATTGTTAATAATGGTATGGTTTTTCTATTTGTAATACACACCTAAAAACAGTTGCAATGGAAAACAACATCCATGTAAAATTAGAATGCAGTATTACAGACCCCCGCGCACTTTGTTCCCTGATGGAATTGATGATTGAAAAAATGAAAATGATTCAATCACTTACCAGTTCAATACAAAGAATGGAACTTAACCTTTTTGATGATAAGAACGCAAGCACGCAAGAGCCCGACAAGGTTGCTATGTTCCGTCTTGTTAGTAATGAAGGACATATTACAGAGTCATCCAGGTCGGCGCGTTGGGATGATGCGGTGTTGAATACAATTGACAAAATCAGGGAAAGGGTTTCAAAGCTCAGTCCCTGGGAAATAGCAAAGTAAAAGTTGCTCCTTCCCCAGGTTTCGCATCTGCGATTATAAGACCATTGTGGTTGGCCATTACCCGCTGGCAAATGGCCAACCCAATTCCCTTACCACTGAAATTTTCCTGGGTATGTAAACGTCTGAAAATCTGGAAAATTTTGTCACGAAACTCATTGTCGAAACCTATTCCGTTGTCCTGTATCGTAATTGCAGTATAGGTTTTATCAAGATGTGGAACAGCAGCGCCAAGGCGATGTCCTTCTATTTGTTCACTATAAATGATTATTGCCGGCGATTGACCCGTTTTTGAATATTTTAATGCATTATCTATAAGTGCCCTGAACATACTCCTGACCTGCGAAGGATAAACCCAGAGTTCAGGCATATTTCCAATAGTTATCATTGCATTCTTCTGGTAAATGTTATCACTGAAATTATCCTTCGCCTCCTCAATTATTTTCTTTAGTGATACCAGTTTCCTTTCCTCTCTTGAATCAATAAGATTCATATAACCTGAAACATCTTCTAACATTCCCTGTAACCTCCGCGCGGAAACATCTATCCGCTGTATGATCTTTTTACCATCATCATCCAGCATGTCTTTTTGTTTGATAATAAGCCTGTCTGAGAAAGTACGTATTTTTCTGACCGGCTCCTGCAGGTCATGCGATGCGGCAAAGGCCAATTGGGTTAGCTCAGCATGACTTTGTTTCAACGCCATCAGCTGCAGCTGTAATTCTTCCTGGTATTTTAACCGCTTAAAAAATTCACGCAGCAAAAGGATGAAAAGGATCAGAAATGCCAACCCAACCAATCCGAAAACCCATCGGAACATGGTAGGTGCCATGCGCTGGTAAATATCTTTTTGCTGGTAATTGTCAACCAGATGTTTCCGCTCATACTCCATCATCTTATTCATCCCCAACTTAAAGCTCTCCATAAGATTGCGCCCCTGCATCATGTGATCATTCTTAACTGAATCATAGCTTCCTGCATTCACCATATGCACGGAAGATTCTAATACCTGGATCCTCATCCTGGCCGCATTTTGTACCAACCCCATCCTCGTTCGCTGTACGTCATTATCCGCCACTAACATTTTGACCTCTTCAAATGTGGCTGGAATTTCATTCTTGGCAAGAGTGAGGGGCTCCAGATAAATACTATCCCGGGTAATGATATAACCGCGTACCGCCGTTTCTGCCTCTTTCATCAGGCTGTTTAAACCCTCCATTTTATTCATGACCCTGAACGTTTTTTCAACCTGGTCTGAATAAGAGATCATTGTATTCAACCGCTCGTAACTGGAAATGGTAAAAAATATCAGTACCGTTAGGGTAAGAATGAACCCAATAAGAAGATATAGAAAGCTCGGTTTTCTCATTTTCATTTAATAATCCCCGTATTGGGGAATTTATTTCACTTATTTTTTATATTTATGTAGAATAAATTTGGGGTAAATTTTTAGTTTAATTTTTTATTTGCTGATTTTCAGATAGTTATAAATTTTCTCGATTTGGGGAGCCATATTCTTGTTTTTGGCGTCTGGATTGTTTTATAAATCAGGTAACCTTCAAATGAACGTTTATGATCCGCCAGCAACAAAATCAACATCAGACATTAAAGATATTGCCTCAGCAGATTCAGCTGCTGAATCTTTTTCAACTGAATACCCAGGAACTTCAAATGCACATACGCCAGGAAATGGACCAGAATCCCTACCTGGAAGAAACCCTGGATCATACCGATGAGCGGATGGGTGACACATATGACAGGGATGCTGCACAGGATTATAAAGACTGGGATGAATATGCCTATAATGATGTTCCCGATTATAGCGTGGAATACGCCAATTACTTCAATGCAGAAGCCATGCCCGAAAGACCAATGGCAGATGTGGTAGAATTCAGGGAAGAAGCACGCCGGCAATTATCTATGCGCGTGGTTGACGACAGACTGCTGAGCTTGGCTCATTACCTGATCGACTGCCTTGAAGAAACCGGGTTACTTCAAAAAGACCTGGAAGCAATTGCTGATGATTTCAGCTTTTCCCATTTCATGACAACGGAGGAAGAAGTGGAAGCAGCTCTTAAGTTGATCCAGGAATTGGAACCAGCAGGTATCGGTGCCCGTGATATAAGGGAATGCTGGCTGTTGCAATTATCGCGCATGAACCAGAAAAGACCCGATGTAAAGGTTTCTACCGCGCTTTTACAACGTTATTATGATGACTTTAAAGGTCGCCGTTTTGAAAAGATCATGGACGCTCTTAACCTTGACGAAGATGAGTTCCGCATGATCGTACAATTTCTGGGGGGTCTATCCATGAGGCCTGTAGCAGAAACTGTTACCTCCATTTCTCCTAAAGACAATATCGTTCCGGATATACAGATCAGTTTAGATGGCGACAGCTTCTCCATTACCGTTTGTGGTATTACAGCTGAAAATTTCAGAGTGAGTGATGCACTCCAGGAAACCATGCAGGCTACTAAAGACAAAGGTGCACTGCAATACCTCCGCAGCAAGCTTCAATCAGCAAACTGGCTTCTGTATGCTATCAGGCAACGCAATGAGAGCATGATGAAAATCACAAAAGCCATCATACAATACCAGAAAGATTATTTCGAAGATGGCGATGTTAATAAGCTTCAGCCAATGATTCTAAAAAATATAGCTGACCAGGTTGGACTCGATATTTCAACGGTATCCCGACTTACCAGTAATAAATATGCTGATACCCATTTTGGAACAATTCACCTGAAAGACCTCTTTACTGAAGGTATTATCAACAAAACCGGTGAAGTAATCAGTAACAGGGTTATTCGTCATGCCCTGGAAGAAGTCATAAGCAATGAAGACAAAAGCAATCCATATACCGACCAGCAATTGGTAGCAATCCTTATGAACAAAGGCTATAAAGTAGCCAGGAGAACTGTTGCCAAATACCGCGACCTGTTGCAGATCCCGGTAGCACAGGTTCGGGCCATGTGGGCATAAGATTCGCATTACCATCAGATAATATATAAATCAATCATGCAGAAAATATTGGTGATAGACGATGACCGGGATATGTGTATGTTGCTGAACAGATTTCTGACAAGGCAACATTTCGAAGTAACGGAGATGTACAACGGCAAAAAAGCGCTTGAATTCATGAGCCAGCAGAAACCTGATCTCGTACTCTGCGATTTCAGGCTGGAGGACATGGATGGAAAACAGGTTCTCACAAAAACCCGGGAAATGTACCCGGGCATTCCATTTATTGTCATCACCGGCTATAGTGATGTAAAACTGGCTGTCGAAATCCTGAAAATGGGAGCCTATGATTATGTCACCAAACCAGTTTTCCCGGATGAAATACTGATTACTATCCGCAAAGCCCTTGAAGCGGCTTCGAGAATTCATGTTCCTCAGTCGTCAGAAGATTCAAAACCATCAGCACCAGGCACCCCGGCGCGCAGGCAGGGCATTGAACCACCAAAAGAAAAATACATTTTCGGGAATACACCGGAAATGAAAAATATATTGAAGCAGATCGAACTGGTATCGCCTACAAATTACAGCGTTATCATTTATGGGGAAAGCGGTAGCGGTAAGGAAGCCATCGCCAGTAAGATACACGAACAAAGCAAGAGAAAAGATAAACCCTTCATCGCAATCGACTGTGGTGCAATGTCAAAAGAACTGGCGGCAAGTGAATTATTCGGCCATGAGAAAGGTTCCTTTACAGGTGCCTTAAACCAGAAAGTAGGAAGCCTTGAACTGGCAAATGGCGGAACAGTATTTCTTGATGAGATCGCCAACCTACCATATGATATCCAGGTTTCATTACTGCGGGTTGTACAGGAGCGTAAGATCCGGAGAGTGGGGGGCAATAAAGATATAGAACTTGACCTCCGCATAATCGTTGCAAGTAATGAAAAACTATGGGATGCTGCGCGTAACGGTAAATTCCGTGAAGACCTCTACCATCGCTTTAATGAATTCAGCATTAACCTGCCACCTCTTCGTGAAAGATCAGAAGATATACTATTATATGCACGTCATTTCCTTGCATTAACTAATGCAGAACTCGGAAAGGGCATCTCGGATTTCAGCAGGGAAGTTCAGCAGGTGTTTATTCAATATCCCTGGTTTGGAAATCTTCGCGAATTAAAGAATGTTGTAAAGCGGGCGGCATTGCTCACCGATGGTGAATTCGTAGAAGTGCAGGCACTGCCATTCGAAATTATTTATCACGATAAACTGAATTTCTCAACACAGGTTCCCGATAGCCCGGCTAATTTCAATATGTACCAGGCTGCACCCGAAGTTGTAGCTCCTGTACAGGCTGCTCCTTTAAAACCTGTATTGAATGATCTGTCTCTTAAATCCGCCAGTATAGATGCTGAATATGAAATGATCGTAGAAGCGTTGAAGCAATCCAACTTCAACAAAACAAAAGCTGCAAGATTGCTCAATATTGACAGGAAAACCCTTTACAATAAAATGAAGCAGTACCAGCAATTCAACAATCTGTAATGCAAAATGAAAATGGCAATATCTCCATCAGGCAACTGAGAGATCTGCTTACAGGCGATGAAAACAGTGAGGGATTGGTGCAACAGATAACGGACCTTTTTCCTGCCCTTATATATGTTTTTGACGCTGAGAGCCGCAAACTCAGGTATATCAACAGGCATATCACTGACCTGCTTGGATACGCATGGGAAGATATCAGCGAGTGGGACAATGATTTCACAAAGATGATCTTTGATGATGATCTCACCCTGGTACAGGAGGAACTGGAGAAATATTATAAGCTGGAAGATAATTCCAGCTATTCTTATAATTGCCGGTTAAAGCATAAAGAAAGGAATTTCCGCTATTTCCGCACTGTCGGAACCGTGCTTCGTCGAAACGAAAAAGGCAGCCCCTCTTCCATGTTATTCATGGCACAGGATATCACCGAACAAATAGAAATTGACCAGGAACGCGCCGCTGCTCGCAAACTTATTGAAGATGCAGAGCGCATGTTGAATGTTGGAACCTGGAGTTGGGATATCCAAACTGATAAAATGGAATGGTCAGAAGGGATGTATAACCTAATGGGATACTCAAAAGAAGAGAGACCGGAAATTACCGGTGAGCTTCTTTATAGTCATATTTGTGAGAGGGACAGAGATGATATCCGCTCTAAAATTACTACAGCCTCCAATCTTAAAGAAGAATTTAAATTAGAGTTTTCCCTTGGTCGAAAAGATGGGAAACGTATATTCATAACATCTGTTGCCAAGCCGGTTCTGAATAATAATGGCGAGGTCGAAAAACTTACTGGTTTCTTTCGTGATATCTCAGATCAATATTCACAGAATATCGAGAGCAAAGCAAGCCTCGAATTGCAGAAACAGACCGAACTTCTTTTGAATTATGGCGTATTTGTTTGGGATCTGAAAACAAATAATGTATCCCGATCGGAGGGCTTAAGAGCAGTCTATGAAGATGATAGCGATGGAAGGGAGCTTAAATTTGAAGACTTCCTTAAATCAATTCACGATGAAGATCGCGAGAGAGTGGAAACGGTAGTAATGGACGCAATCGAAAATCGATCTGACTTCGAAATTGAATTTGCTACATATACTAGAAAGGGACACCTGATAACGGTAAATAGCCGGGGCCGGGTTGTTGTTGATAATGCCAATGTTCCCATTAAAATTATTGGCAAAACCCGTGATATCACCCGTGTAAAGCAGGTGGAGAATGAATTGCAGCGGAATGTTCGTGAACTGAATCGTTCTAATAAAGAGCTGGAAGAATTTGCCTATGCGGCTTCACACGATCTCCAGGAACCTCTCCGGAAGATCACCACCTTTGGGTCGCGGCTCCGCGAAAAATTTGGGGATATTCTGGGCACAGAAGGACAAATGTATCTCGACAGGATGGAAGCAGCATCTGGCAATATGCGCAACCTCATTGAAAATCTCCTGGAACTTTCCCGTGTATCAAGAAGTAATCATGCTTTTGAATATATCGATCTTTCACTGGTGGCACGTGAAGCTATCCTCGATCTGGAAATACCTATAGAGGAATCTGGTGCAATTGTTAAAGTTGATACCCTGCCGGAACTTGAAGCCATCCCTTCGCTTATCCGTCAAATGTTCATCAACCTGCTGGGTAATGCACTGAAATTCCGTAAGCCCGATGTGAAACCGGAAATCAGAATCAGTGCTTTTAAGATAAGTCGAAAGGATAAGGAATTGCATCTTTTACCTACCGATAAAAACTATTACCAGATCGATGTGGAAGATAATGGTATTGGTTTTGACCAGGACTATGAACATCGTATCTTCCAGATCTTTCAGCGGCTTCATGGTAAATCAGAATATCCCGGATCAGGGATTGGTCTTTCCATTTGCAAACGAATTGCAGAAAGGCATAATGGTCAGATCTTCGCCACTGGAAGGCCAGGTGAAGGAGCCACCTTTAGTTTTATCATACCAGACAAACAATAAGTTTCTGAATGCCTTTTACTAACATGAACACCAGGATATTGATCGTGGATGATGATGAGGATGACTTCTTTATTACAAGTGATTATCTCAACGGTATCCCTGAGGCCAATTTGGAAATAAAATGGGCCAGCCAGTACAACGTGGCGCTCCAGATGATGGTGAACCATGAATACGATCTCTATTTTGTGGATTACCGCCTTGGTGCAAAAACCGGTGTCGATCTATTAAAAGAGGCGATTGCAAGGAAATGTGAGGAACCGATAATCCTGCTTACAGGAAAGGGCAACCGCGATATCGACCGCGAAGCCATGCGTATTGGTGCATTTGATTACCTGGTAAAATCTGAACTGAACAGCGAAAAACTGGAGAGAACAATTCGTTATGCGCTGGAGAGATATTCCTATATCAAAGCCATCAAACGTAACGAACGGAAATTCAGAAATATTTTTGAGCAATCCATGGATGCTGTATTTATTGCAGGTATGGATCTGCGTTTCCGCGATGTCAACAAAGCCGCCACTGATCTCCTGGGATATTCGATGGAGAACCTGCTCAATACGCCACTGCAGGAAATGTTGTACGAGCCGCAATCAGGTGAAAAAATTATCCAGTTATTACAGGCCGGGCATACCATTAATGGCCATGAAGTAGATGTTGTAACGGGAACGGGCGACCGCAAAAGCTGCATTCTCTCCGCTTCTGTAGAAGCCGATATCAATGAAGGAAAATATATTCATGGTATCCTGCATGACATAACCAACCTGAAGAAAGCAGAATGGCTCACACTGCAGGCCGAAAAACTGGCTGCCACCGGACGCCTTATCAGAACCCTGGCGCATGAAGTGCGTAATCCCCTTAATAATATAACCCTCTCTGCTGAACAACTTCAACAGGAAAACTGCGACGACAGTTCTAAAATTTACCTTGATGTAATCAGGCGTAACAGCACCAGGATAAGCAATATTATTTCTGAATTGCTCAACAGTTCAAGGCCATCGGAAATTGATCTTCGAGTGGGAAGTTTACAGCTATTGGTAGACGAAGTGCTGGCAGATGCGGCTGACAGTATTAAATTAAAACAGGTAAAGGTAAGTTCCGAAATTGAAGCAAGGCCCTTGCTTGTTTTAACGGACAAGGATAAGCTAAAGATCGCGTTCATGAATATAATCGTTAACGCCATTGAAGCCATGGAAGAAAGAAGTGCCGACCGGCAGATATTTATTCGCATCTACCACAAGGATAAATATGTAATTACTGAGATCACTGATAACGGTTGCGGCATGTCACAGGAAAGCCTTAGCAGGTTATTTGAACCCTACTATACTTCAAAGCGTAATGGCATGGGATTGGGCCTCGCTTCCACTATGAACATCATTCAAAGTCATAAAGGATTTATTGAGGTCAAATCCGTGGAAGGAAGGGGAACAACCTTTGTTGTTAACCTTCCAATCCAGAATTAATTTCTATACCCACACGGAAACAGATCCTGCCAGGCAATGGAATTCTGCACCGCCTTTTTCATTTAAAACTATTTCCTGCGGGCACTTGCCAAGCATATCCTTCATCTTCCTTCCTGCATGCTGTTCGCCCAGTTCCATATACTTATAACCATCGCTTCCATTGGAAAGCACCACAGCCAATCCTGAAGTTTTATCCTCTGCAATACCTGTACGTATCCAGCCAATGCAATTGGGATGATCGAAATAATCGCGTTGTTCTCCAAAAGCGATCTTCTCTCTTAAAGGAAGCATCGCTGCCAGCTCTTCAACACGGGCCAGCCATATCTCATAATCATTACCATCATCGCCCTTATCAACATAATGCGCTCCAAAAAAGGCAGGGTAGAAGAGACAGGGGATACCATCTTTACGCAGCAGGATCAAAGCATATGCAATGGGTTTGAACCAGGCCTCCACCGGGCTCTCCAGCTCCTGCAGCGGTTGCGTATCATGGTTGTCGACCAGCGTAATGGCTAAATGCGGAATTTCCTTTACCAGCGTATTATCGAATATATGACGCATGTCAAACTTATTGCCTAGTTGAGAGGCCACGAAAAAATTATGGTGCAATGGGGCATCAAATAACTGTACTTTACCATGCGTAGCATCAATATATTGTTTCAGCGCCTGTACATTATGAACGTTCCAGTATTCACCTATCACCAATAGCTCTTTCGGACTTACTGTTTGTACATGCTCCACCCACTCGTTGATGATTTTCGGGGTCATATGCTTTACTGCATCCAGTCTGAATCCATCGGCATGCGTTAGTTCCAGAAACCATTTACCCCAGTATTTCAATTCTTCGCGAACGGCAGGATTGCGGAATTCAATATCCGCACTCATCAGGTAATCATAATTTCCAAGTTCATTTTCGGTAAGATCCTCCCAGCCCTCACCATATTCATTCTGGATGGTATACACTCCATCTTCATTAATATCATGAGCCCAGTCAATTCCAGTGAAACATGTATGATCCCAGATGAATTCAGAATATTTACCTCCTCTGCCGGGGAAGGTGAATTTGGTCCAGGCTTCTATTTCAAAAGGGTCACTGATGAATTCTGTTCTATTGGCAGGATCCACTTTTCTTACAGTAAGTTTTTCCAGATGGTCGGCCCCAGCCTTGTGGTTGAAAACCACATCTGCAATTACAGCAATGCCATTCTCGTGGCAAACCTTTATTGCATGAAGAAGCTCCTCTTTTGTTCCATACTTCGTTCTTACAGATCCCTTCTGGTCAAATTCTCCAAGGTCAAACAGGTCGTATGTATCATATCCAACTGAGTAACCGCCAGAGGCACCTTTATATGGTGGAGGTATCCAAACGGCATTAATGCCTTTTGCCCTTAGTTCAGGCGCCTGCTCAGCAAGATGATTCCAGAGTGATCCATCGGTGGGATAATACCAATGGAAATATTGCAGTAATGTTATTGGCTGCATGGTAGAGGTTTATCGGTTAAATGAAAAAATTGAAAGGTCGGGGTGTGGATTTCCCTTTATAGCTGCTGTGATCTGTTCAGCGGCTATCTGGCTGAACGTAATTCCATTTCCGCCAAATCCAAGGGCAAAATATGTATTGGGTCGCTGACGTATACTCCCTATATAAGGTAGCCCGTCTTTGGTGGAAGCAAAGGTGCCGGCCCACTGAAAATCCGGAACAATTGGTATATCGGGAAATTTCTTATTGAAATCTTGTACCAGCTTTTTTGTTTTTGCCGCAATTCGCGCATCTCGTTTATCTGGGGCATAAAAATCATCATCAAGGCCTCCCACAAGTATCCGGTTGTCAGTTGTTGTACGCATATAGAGGTAAGGCGTTGCCGTTTCCCAAATCAGGCAGTTGCGATGCCAGAATTCCTGGTCAGGCATAGGCTCACTCACCATTGCATAGGTAGAATGCAGGGTCTCTACTTTCTGTGGAATGTATTGTTGCGATTCATAACCGCAGGCAATTATTAATTGCCGGCATTCGATCTTCTTTCCATTCTCCGTTTTCAAGGTAACCGTTTTCTTATGATGCACTATTGATTCAACCTTTGTATTATCATAGATGGCGGCCCCCTTCTTAATGCAATCTCCCAAAAGATGATGTGCTAATCGATAGGCATCCATTTCAGCACCCTGGCTTGAATACAATGCAGCGGGTGCCTTAAATCCCATAGTATCTTCTACTTTCTTATCGTCCCAGTATTGTAAACGAAAGCCATTTTGCTTCCTTAATGCATACTCTTTTTTAAGATCGTCTACATCTTTTTTTGCAGAAGCATATTGCAGGCTGGGCCTCTTTCTGAAACCTGCTTTACCCTCAAAGCGGTTGCATATTTTTTCTAACGCATCAATTGCTTCAGAACAATACTCATAACTCCTTACTGCATTCTTCTCACCCACTTTTTCTATGAGTTCATGAAGTGGCGTATCGATTTCATATTGTAAAAGGGCAGTACTGGCAGCAGTACTTCCCATGCCCGCATGCCGCTTATCAATTATGGTAACCCTGAAACCAGCCCGGCATAAATGCCATGCTACAAGTGCACCGGTAATACCGGCACCCATTATCGCTATTTCTGTTTTTTCGTTTTGCTGCAGGGAGGGATAACTGCTTATCAGGCCATTCTTCATCAGCCAGTAAGCACTGTGTGATCGCAGATCCATCGGTTTAGGTTTTGTTGATCTCTTTGGTTTCGCTTTTTATAATGAATACAGCAGTTTCATCGGGTACAATTCCGGAGCCATAATTCAATGCATATAATTTTGTGAACGTGGCCCCGAAGTACAGGATCATAGATGAATAATAAACCCATGCCAGGATGATCATGATGGAGGCTGCTGTACCATAGGTGATCCCAAAATTTGAATTCCCCAGGTATAGCCCTATCAATGATTTACCTGCCAGGAATAATATTGCTGTAAATCCGGCTCCCAGCAACGCATCCTTCCACGATATAGTTGCATCAGGCAACACCCTGTATATGATGGCAAACATGGCGCTTATCACCACGAAAATGGTAACGTTATTAAAAATGTAAAATACTACCAGCGCCGTCTCAGGAAATATCGAAGCAAGCTTTTCATTGAAAAGATCGAGGACTGCATTTACGATAAGGGCAACAAGTAAAATAAAACTCGTGGCCACAACTAAAGAAAAGGAGGTAAGACGGTTGATCAATAATCTTACCCAACCCTTTTTGGGTTTGGCCTTGATCGACCAGATATAATTGATAGACCCCTGTATCTCCGTAAACACACCGGTGGCACCAAATATCAGGATCACAAATCCAATTATTGCCCCAGTCACACTGTTATCATTCTTCTCAATACTGCTGATTATATGCTGTATCTGGTAAGCGGCCGAATTGCCCACCAACCCTTTGATCTCCCCGAATATCTTTCCCTGCACCGCTTCCTTGCCATAAAATATTCCCGCAAAAGAGATCACCAGTAACAATACCGGACCCAACGCAAAAATGGTATAGTAGGATAGAGATGCGCTTAGTTTTAGTGCATCATCTTCAATAAATGATTTGCCCGATGATACCAGTAGTTTGAAAAAATTGCGGATTCTTTTCATCAGAATTTGTTAAGAAGAAATTGTGCCGTCAAACCCTATATAATTTACACATAATATTTCCCCTTTATGGGGAAACTTATAACCAATCATCAGCCGTTTTTGATATTACCCCGATAGTTTATAGCAGGGCATTGTTTTTTTCATGAATGGGTAAACAATCTTTTCACCTAAATTTTTTTGTTATGAACAACATACTATATCTGATCGCTGTCATCCTGATTATCGGATGGTTACTTGGAATCTTTGTTTACAGTGCTACCGGTGTAATTCACATTTTGTTGGTACTGGCTGTAGTGTCAATCCTTCTGACGCTTATTCGCCGGGGAGCATAGCGCTTCGGCTCCATATATCACACGCATAAGGCCATTCTATGGCCTTTTTTTTATTAACTCTCAATCAACATATATGAAAGCAATATTGATGATGGCTGGTATTCTTACTGCCGGAACCGAGCTCGCTGCCCAGGGAAAACTTCCCGTGGCAGATAGTATATCTCTTCAGCGCTTAGAAGGCAAATGGTATGAACTGGCCAGCATTCCAAAAATTGGAAAAAAGGACTGTAGTTGTACCACAGCAGATTATGCATACCGAAGCGGTGAGCTTCTTATTAAAAATAGCTGCGTTGCCAAAGATGATGGTGAAGTAGAAAAGCGTGATCGTATTGCCCGGCCTGTACGCGGATCTAATAACAGTAAACTCAGGATCAAAGGTGGACTTTTCGGAACCCGCCTCTGGGTTCTTGAAATGGATCCTTCCAATCAATGGGTGATGCTGGGCCATCCTAATAGAAAGTCATTACAGATACTAACCCGCGAACCATCTATTACTGAAAACGGTTACCAGGAATTACTTAAAGGCCTGGCTGATAAATTCAGTTATGATACCACCCGAATTAAAAGAACCACACTTACCTGCCTGGCAAATAACTAAACTAAAAGGCCGTCTCTTTTGAGACGGCCTTTTAGTATTTAAAGGGTGACAACCTACTCTTCTGTAGTTGTCTTTTTCTGAATGTCCTCAACCTTAGTAAAAAAGGCACCGAATTCCTCACTGGCATAAGTGCCATATGCGTCTGATATAGTGCCCTTCCGGCCATCATTGGTTTCAATGATGTAAAGGATGGAATTATCCTCGGGATCACTTTCTCCTTCAAACCTGAAAAAGTTCACAATATGTACCTGGTCTGGTTCGTAGGATTGTCCGCTGTCTGCATGTTGCAGTAATCCATCCACAACCTGGAAATTTGCGCTATACCCATCTTCAATGGCCTTCTCCATGCAGTAGCTTAGACTACGCATTGGAACTGAGGCTGAATCTGTTTTCATTTTAGTTATGCTTTAATGATTAAGAGATAACCTTATGAAGATCGCGGTACTTCTTGATCACATCATGGGAAGTACGGAGATTCTGCTGCTGGCTTGTTATCATCTGACGTACATCAGTACTCATGTCAGCATCCGAAGCCAAAGCTTCTTCATAAGCCTTCTGTGCGGCATCTTCACCAAATTCGCAAAGCTCCAGTACAGATTTACGCTCCTCAGTACTAAAGGCACTCTTTACATCCATCCATGCGCGGTATACCTTACCAGATACAGTTGTACCATCAGCAGGCCTTTCACCAAGCTGTGATACAGCAACGGTAAGTTCTCTTACATAATCGCGGCTCTGGTTGGCCATCTTCGTGAAGATCGCCTTAAGATCCACATCAATACCATCTGTTTCTGTCATCGCTTTTTCATATCCTTCTACCCTGTCATTGTTGATGAGGATCAGGTCATTTAATACTTCTGCTAAGTTTGCCATAATAACAATTTTAATAGTAATTGAATAGTAGTCAGTTTATCTATTAAAAAGCCGTTCCACTGTGTATCCAGTCGGTACACCCTCCTGTAGTTGGGGCGTGTTTGAGGCGCATTTTCCACGATACAAAGCACTTATTAAAAGAATCCCGCATTGGTATTCTTTTTTTATGCACTTATCAAAATTAATCACCATGACCAACTATACTACTCTCCAACAACTGATGAATAGTTTCCGCCAGGGACTTTTCTTCAACCTCAGTAACTCTGAGTGGAAACTTCCCAACGGTATTGCGCGGTTGTTGGAAGTGGATGAAACAGGTTGCTGCTGGTTCCTCTTTCATGTTAATGCTGAACAGGCAGTTAACTATGATCAGGAATTTCCCGCACGTATCCGCCTCTATGAAAAAGGCCGGGATTGTTATGTGGAAGCAAATGGTAAAGGAGTTATTCTCACAGATCCTGAAGATTGGGCTGCCTGCTCCAAAATATCTTATGGTATGGCACAGGCATTGCGTTATCATGGATTGATAGTTCGATTCAGGATCCAGCACGCAACAGTAACAGAAACAGGCAGAAGCTCAAGAAGGAATTTCCTTCAAAAAATTATGGACGAGATCAATGTGTGGGCTTCCGGCAGAAGCATCGGGGAGAAAGTTTATCCTGCCTCAGTACTGTCGCATTAAAATAACACAATCATGTCAGCAAATATTATCAAACACCTCGAATCGTATATGGGAACTGCTATACATAATGTAGATCCCAATACGCAAACGGTGAATAAAGAAAAGGTTGATAGCAATTTTGACCTCATTGCGCAGGCTGCAATTCCTGCAGTGCTGGCGGCTTTTTATAAATACAGCAGAAGCGAGGAGGGAGCGGAATACCTGGCGAAAGACACAGCCATAACTCCTTCCAGGATTTTTGCTGACCATGATGATGAAATCGCATCAAGAATTGCGTCATTCTCTAAAATTGATAACGGTTTTGCTTCGAGGATCGTGAGTGACCTTACTGCAGAAACGGTTCGTTATTACCGTAATGAATTGAAAGATGATATCAGCGCTGATAAAGTGCAATTATTTTTCGGATCAATTCGGGAAAACATCTTAGGGGCATTACCCGCCGATCTTCAACTGGGTAATCTTCTCAATGATGATACACTTGATGACAATACAAATAAAATGAAAGGTCCGGCAAGCGGACTTGCTCAATCTATTCAAAACGCATTTTCCTCCGTTGGAACAAAACGGGAGGAATCATAAAGTCATAAGTACGGTCGGTTTATATGGTTTGGTTGTTTGGTTGCGCTTCGGCGTATACAGCCCGGGGATGAACCGGGCTGTTATTTTTTAGTCCTCCTTAGTCCACACTTCATAGATAGGATCTCCCTTTGAACTTTTACCTCTATGGTGCCAGGCATTTCCTTTTACCTCTCCTTCAAAACTTAGCTGCATCCCAACCCGGCTGCTGTCTCTTGAAAAGAATTCTATTGCTTCTGTATACCGTCCATCTTTGAATGTATAGGTTCCACCCCCGGTACCAAAAAATTCACCTGTAGCAGTATTGATCGCCGCCCATTGAAATCTCGTTCCGGTCAATATCTTGATGGTCTTACGCGCACTCGGTGGAATATCATGCAACTGTCCATTCTGCTCTCTTCCGCTGATCCTCCAGGTGGCATTTAACGCTCCTCCTCCTGCATCTATCCGCTGCCATGCGGCAGGCATAGAAGATCCGGTTAGTTGAAGTTTATCATCAGCAATCTGTACCTTAATTTTTGAGGTGCTACCTACACTGGCTTTATCGGTTGTATTGAATTCAGCTTTTAGCTCAACATCATTTACCCCGCTCCAGGTTCCTCCATTCGACTGTATAAATTTCTTTCCGGCAAGATCATACTCCGTATGTGTATAATGTTTGTTGGTTATCAGCAGTATATGCGTTTTACCATTCAATTCTGCCTTCCATGCACCTCTCAGGCCGGGCATTTCCTGCGCTGATGAGGTTGCTACAATAAACATCATGCAGGCCAATGCCAGTAAGCTTTTTGCAAAAAGTTTCATGACAAACAATTTTATTAAATCTACGAATAATATAAAGACACTAACTTTATAAGACTGACAACGGGATTGATTTTTTGCACCACAAATCAAAAAATTATGACGATAGAAATTCACACCCCACATGAGGGGTTGCAGGAAGCGATTGTGAAGCAGGCAAAGCAGGCCATGATTCGCTTATCCAACAAGTTTAAATCTATTGCCCGCATGGAGTGTGTGTGGAGAGAAGACAACCTGATTACCCCTCCCGATAATAAAGTTTGTGAGATCAGAGCAAGCGCATTCGGCGAAAATCTTTTCACCCATGCGCGTGCTGATCAATATGAATTGGCTACAAATGAGGCTATGGAACATATAAGTCAGCAGGTAATTCTGCTAGCCTCCAAAGAGAACGAACTTCCTGATAAAATAACGACTACGGTTAAGGTATGAACCTATGCTGATCAAAAGGGCAGATCATCATCCGGCATAGGATCTATCGTACCGGTAAATGGTGGTGGCGCCGCCGCACTGTTATCTGCAGTTCCCTGTCCTACAACTTTCCATGCTTTCACATCTGTATACCATTTGCCATTGTATTCACGGCTTTCAACATCAAAGGATACCTGAACGGGGTCGCCTATGCGAAACTGGCTCATATCGATCTTGTCGCCCCATACCGCAATGCATACTTTTTTAGGATATGCATCTCCCGTTTCAAGAATAAATTCCTGCTTCTTCCAGGGACCATTTTTCCCCTGCCCTGTTTGTGTTCCGAGTAGCTGTATTATTTTTCCGTTGAGATCCATCTTTATTTTTGGGCAAAGAAAAGGAAAAGTTCCCTGATAACCCCGCCATAGAATTCCTTCTGACGAATAAAATTACGGATGCCCGGCATCAGCGTAAATGTTGTAAATTCAAAGGAAGAACCTGCACCATGAACCGAGAATTGTTATTACAGCAATTGCTGGATGCAACCTACGAGAAAGGAAGTATTTCCTTATACGATTATATAGCAGGTAAATGGCCCGACGATAATGAGCTCTTTAAATCAGCAAAATCTTTCGGCGACCAACTCGTCACCGAAAAACTCGCACACTTCACCGATGAACAAAGAACCACCCTGGCTATTTCTAATTTCGGCAGATACTGGATCCTGATGGGGGGCTACCCGGCCTTTCTGAAAGACAATGAACATAAATTAAAAGAACATCACACTCACCTCCACAATGGCAACCACGATCACGATATTGAAAACAATCATCTTAAAGAAGACCTTCGCGTAGCCAGGCTGCGCTTTACCAAATACAGGATTATCACCTACTGGTGGAGCTTTGCCTTTTCTATTATCAGTTTTTTCCTCTCGGTGATAAGCCTCTACCTCATTCTATCCCGCACCTGAGTTTGCCCGGTAACCTCAAAACCCTTCCTGCCTTGCAGGCATGGCCAATCAATCTTTGCGTAAACCCTTAATGATCACATTTCCACTTCCTTCTGCACTGCATGGATAAAGAAAAACCATTTCTGCCCTTTTGGGATTATCTATTACATTATAGAACTGATCAATAAACCGGAGTGCGAATTTCCGGTAACCAGCCGACAAGCCGGGAAAATCCTGGTACAGTGCTTCAATCTCTTTTCGCCTGTTTCGGAAGAGTTCAAATACAGGTTCTAATGGCTCTAATGATGGGAGACAGGTGCCCCGATAAATCCTGACCTTCACAGAACTCAGATTCAGCATCTCGGGGGGGTCTGCATATGGGGCATCCACCATGCCACTATGATCGAAATCATAGGCTATGGGAATAGGGGAGAGAGTGGGTGCCGGACTCACCAGTTCTATATTATGCCGATGCTGCACACCCCAATCGGTATTGGAGGCGAAATACTGAAAAACTGCCATCAGGTTATAATCAGATGGCATCAGGAATTGGGGGGATAATCCATTCTGTTCCACCATCTTCATCCCATTCCGCTTAGCCGCCTGTTCTGCAGGCTCAAGCAAAAAGCCTGTAAGCGGATTCGCCGGTTTCAGGAATTTGATCTTTTCGTCCGGCCCCCTGAAGGTTGCCTTAACCAGCCGCGCCCGCAGGCTGAAAGGAGTCAGCAGATTATAAACCCGGTATAACAGGTATTCGCGCAGAATCAGCTCCTCACTGGTACAGGTTATTACCAGCTTCAGCTTGTTCTGTCCCGCCATCAAAGTGCCCTTGGTCTTCGTGTCCTTATCAATATTCAGCAGTAACGGCGGATTATAACAGATATTCTTCATTTTCCTGAAATGCCCCCGTACCCTTACCCGGGCTGGAAAACTTGCCGGCGGCTGTCCCGGAATCGCATATTTCAACGTGATCTTATGATAGGCAGGCTCCTCGCCACGGTCGCGCCAGATGGCATCAATATCGCCGGTAATAACGAGGTCAAGTATAGAATCTGAGCGGAATAATTGTTTCGGCAGACTGTCCTTTTGTTGACGGGCATCGGCATACACAGGTAGCATGAAAAATGCTGCCGCGAAAACAGCCAGGGTTGCCGTCAAAAGGTTGCGCCGCAAGGTAAAGGGTTGTTAAAGTAAGGTACAACAAAAGCATAAGATGCCCTCCCCCTCCCTTAAATTTCCCTAACTTTGCGGCCTCAAATCTTCCCATGAGCGATGCAATTAAACACGAGTGTGGATTAGCCTTCATTCGTTTGCGAAAGCCCTTCTCTTATTACCTTCAGCAGCACGGTACTGTGATGTATGGCCTTAACAAGCTCTACCTGCTGATGGAAAAACAGCATAACCGCGGTCAGGATGGTGCAGGTATCGCGGCGGTAAAGCTGAACGTGGAGCCGGGCTATCCTTTTCTTCATCGCCTCCGGAGTAGCGCCACACAGGCCATCGCCGACCTCTTCCGCCAAATAGGCGAAGAAGTGGCTGACCTCGAAAAATACCAGCCCGATATTCGCAAGCATCCCGGCCTGCTTAAAGGCCATGTCCGCTTCCTGGGTGAACTGATGCTGGGCCATCTACGCTACGGAACACAGGGAAAAAACAATGTTGAATTCTGCCACCCCTTCATCAAACGACATACCATCCAGAGCAGGAACCTGGCCCTCGCCGGTAACTTCAACCTGGTTAATACAGAAGAGCTTTTCGGACTGGTAAATATTGACCCGGGCGTTTTTCAGAAACAGAGTGACCTTGCCGCCATGATGGAAGTGGTTCACCACTTCCTGGTGCAGGAAGATGAACAAACTCCCGGTAACCCCGATATCAGCACCGTCCTCAAAAAAGCAACAAAGCTTTTTGATGGTGGCTACCATATCGGCGGACTGGTAGGCAATGGCGACAGTTTCGTTATGCGTGATGCACACGGTATCAGACCCTCTTATTATTATATCTCTGACGATCTGATCGTTGCCGCTTCCGAACGCGCAGCCATCCGCACTACCTTCAACGTAGCCGAGAATGAAGTGAAAGAGCTGATGCCCGGCCAGGCATTGATCGTGAAGTCTGATGGCAGCTATACCATCGACCAGATCCTGGAACCAAAAGAACGCAAGGCCTGTAGCTTTGAACGCATCTATTTCTCCCGGGGTAACGACGAAAAGATCTACCGCGAACGCAGCCAGCTCGGCTATAACCTCAGCGATAAAGTACTGCATGCCATTGACCACGACCTCAAGAATACCATCTTCTCCTTCATCCCCAATACCGCCGAAGTTGCCTTCTATGGTATGGTGAAAGGGATGGAGCACTATCTCAATAAGATCAAGGTGCAACGCATCATGTCGTGGGATAAAGACTTTGACGAGGACAAGCTCACGGAGATGATCAACCGTAAGATCCGGATGGAAAAGATCGCCATCAAGGATGTGAAAATGCGCACGTTCATAACAGAAGATTCCAACAGGAATGAAATGGTGCAGCACGTGTATGATATCACCTATGGAACAGTGCGACCTAATGAAGATACCCTGGTTGTAATTGATGACTCTATTGTAAGGGGTACTACCCTTAAAGAGAGTATTGTCAGGATGCTGGCAAGGCTCAACCCAAAAAAGATCATTGTGGTTTCTTCTTCGCCACAAATCAGGTACCCCGACTGCTATGGTATTGACATGAGTAAGCTGGGTGATTTTATTGCCTTCCGCGCAGCCATTGCCCTGCTGAAAGACAGGGGAATGGAGGGATTGCTGACCCAACTCCATGATGAAGCCCGCGAGCTGGCACGTACCGGCGAGCTCCATACTAAGAATATCGTGAAGGAGATCTACCACCCCTTCAGCGCAGAAGAAATAGCTGCCAAAGTTGCCCAACTGATCACCCCGCCAGAGATCGAATTCCCGGTTGAAGTGATCTTCCAGACCATTGAAAGCCTTCATGCTGCCTGCCCAACCAACACGGGCGACTGGTATTTCACGGGTAACTATCCCACCCCCGGTGGAAACAGGGTGGTTAATAAGGCGTTTTTAAATTATATGGAAGGCAAAAACGAAAGAGGCTATTGATTTGCGTCAACGTTTAGACGAGATCGTTCTATATTATTGAACTTACCATGATTCTGGCAATGTTTTTGTTGCTAAATCGCAACCGACCGTTTTTAATATCCAACCTATGACGAGCCAGGGCTTGTCCCAGTCACAAAACCCAGCTACTTTTGATTATGAAAACACTTTACGTAGTGCGCCATGCCAAAAGTAGTTGGGGTGACTTAACACTCTCTGATTTTAATCGTCCTTTGAATGATCGTGGGCAGCGTAATGCGCCGGAAATGGCGCAGCGCCTGCTTAAAAAGAAGATCCACATCGATGCTTTTGTCACCTCAACGGCAAAACGCGCTCTCCAGACCGCTTCCCATTTTATAAAGGCCTATGGCCGCTCCGTGGAAGAACTTCAGTTACAGGAATCATTATACCATGCTCCGGCAAGTGAATACTTTGCGGTGATATCGGCTGTAGATGATCGTTATGATTCAATTGCAGTGTTCGGTCACAACCCGGGTATCACCGAATTTGTGAACCAGCTTACTGATTCCCGTATTGACAATATGCCCACCTGCTCCATTTTCGCGGTGGATATTGATACAAAACACTGGGCTGATTTTGAAGCGGCCAGGAAGAAATTCCTCTTCTTCGATTCTCCTAAACAGGGCGAGGATTAAGGGCCACCCGCTTTCTTCCGACCAGCCAAACACCAGCAAATATTAAAATCGCTGCTGCGATCTTGGTAACATTCAATTTTTCTCCGATGAGCCATACAGAAAGTATTGTGGCAAAAACCGGCTGCGTATAAATATATGCCCCCGTCACTCCTGCACCCAGCTGGTTGATCCCATATAAGTTGAATAGGTAAGCCAGGAAAGTGGCAGCTACCACCACCATCACTATTGCCGCCCATTCCAACTCTCCAAACTGCTTCCAATCCACTTCTGTCAGGGATCTCCATCCAAAGGCAAGCATGAAGGGGAGGCCGAGTGTAAAGATCCAGCGCAATACATGCAAGGGCTTGTATTCTTTCATCAGTGGCTTAACCAGACTGAAATAAAAGGCATAGGAAATAGCATTGATGATCACCAGGATATTTCCCAGCACAATATCTTTTGCCTCTCCCGATCCCTCCCTTCCTGTTACCAGTATCAGGGCGCCGCCTACTCCCAACCCCAAACCAATAATCTTTAAAACAGTGAGTGATTCTTTATCGAGCCAGGCTGCCACAAAAGTTATAAAAATGGGTGTGCCTAATGCCAGCAGGGCAGCATGGATGGGAAGCGTAAGCGAAAGCCCCTTGATAAAAAGGATCTGGTTTATTACCACCCCCGTGAGGGCGCAAAGCAAAAAACGAGGAAGGTCTTTTTTCTTAATTCCCGCATAGGATGGTTTGAACAATAGCAGCATCCAGAAAAGTAAAACACTGATTCCAACCCTTAGCAGGTTGATGGCAGCGGGTGCAATAAAGCCATTGGTGAGATGGGGTACCGCTATGAAATTGATCGCAAAGAATATATTGGCGGCCAATACAGCAAGGTGTGGTTGAATACTTCGCGTGGCTGATGCGGTCATGGCCGCAAAGATATTACCTGCCCGGCTGCAGGATACTGGCCAGGTCAAAATCTTTCTGTAACATCATGCGCACCCTTCCTTCAGCGGCGAGAAATCTGGCGAGGTATTCCTGCTCTGTTTGTCCCGGCGTGGGTACCACCACACAATCCTTACCCAATGGCAGCAGGTCCATCAGTGAACTGTATCCACTCCGGCAAACGATCCTCGAGGCGTTTGCCACCAGTTGGGATAGCGTCTCGCCGTTTACATGATTGTAGATGGTGAGATTATTTTGCTGGCCGACCCTTGTTTCCCCTCCCGGCAAACCCTGCACCAGTACCATACTCTCCCCCGGCTTCCTATCCCACTGCTCCCTGATCTTCTTTTCCAGCAGGCTGCGCTGCGGCTCCGGACCAGAAAGTATAGCCAGCAACTCAATTTTTCCATCGGCATCTACCGCCTTTAACCGGCTTAGCGGGCCCAGGTAGCGGACAGGTATCGAGGGCATCTTTTTGGGGTGGGATAGCTCTCCGGCGAGCGATGGCTCTCCTTCATAATCGGGCACCCAGCATTCTGTAAACCGATCGATCCATTTGTAGAGTCGCTGCTGCACCAGACTGTCTGCGATGGCACCAAATGCTGTTTTGACAAGCAACTGGTGTGTCAGCAGGTAAGAAGGAATGGAGGGATGGTATAACCCATATCGGTTATCACTGATTATTATATCAAATTTTTCATGCCGCAGCAGGTCAGCCAGCCACTGCCGCTCCAGCTCAATTGTTCGCGCAATACGGGGTAATGAAAGCACCAATCCGGCTATAGTTGCGGCTCGGTTTTTGTGATATTTTATTTTGTATCCGGGTATGGAAAGAAAGGGTAATGAAGGGAAAGCTTCCTGGATCACAGCCCTCTGGGCACCTTCCGCCGCTACAGTTATGCGGGCATTATACCGGCTTATAAGGGAATCAATTAAAGGTATGCACCGAGTGGCGTGACCCAGCCCCCAGTCCAGCGGGGAAACCAGGATCCGGGCATTTTGTGTAATATTTGAAGGAAAATTTGAAAATTGACTCAATACAACATACTATTTTCTTTAGAAATTAGTTTAAATTGAAAATCTAAAATATGAAGAAGACGCTGTTTTACGTCGTTCTCGTTATTCTGATCAGTAGTGTTGCAGTAAGCTGCACCAGTGGAGCCAAGATAGGTGGTAAAGGCTGCGGTTGCAACATGAACAAAGGTTATGTTGGTTATTAAATCTGATGAAATGAAAACACCTAACCGTGATTTGCTTGTTTTGGTTAAGCATGCTCTCGATGACAACGAAGCCATGGAACGGGAATTAAACCGACTGAATGGCTTATTGATGGATGTTGAAACATCTGCAACATTCTCCCGTGTTTTTGAAGTGATCGATTGTAATAAACTAAAAGTTTTTTGCGATACCAAACGCATCATGCAAACCATCACACAAGGTGAAAAAGGTTTTGTTTTTTTATGTAACAAGAATTGATTCCAATTTACTTGATATATTGAGGCCGTCCTGCGACGGCCTTTTTTATTGGCTTCATCTTCGCACCACCTATATTCATTTCACTTTCGGTATTGCTTAAGTGAAGTATCAAACGCTTAACTACCTTTACAGTGGCAGGCAATCTTCATCGGCTCAAAAAATGACTCACCATGAAAGATTATTTTCAAGCATCCCTCCAACTGCACCAACAACTCAAAGGCAAGATCGCGATCCAAAACAAGATGGAAATTGAAACCATCGACCAGCTTTCGATGGCCTATTCGCCCGGTGTGGCACAACCCTGTCTTGCCATTGCACGCAACCCTTCTGACGTTTATACCTATACGCTGAAAGGCAATATGGTGGCTGTTATCAGCGATGGTTCCGCGGTACTTGGATTAGGAAATATAGGTCCGCTCGCTGCCATTCCCGTAATGGAAGGCAAGGCTATGCTCTTTAAAAAATTCGCCGACATCAACGCGTTTCCCATCTGTCTCAATACCCAGGATACAGAAGAGATCATTCGCACCATCCGCAATATTGCTCCCGTGTTTGGCGCCATCAACCTCGAAGATATTTCCGCACCCCGATGCTTCGAAATTGAAGAAAGTCTGCAGGACCTGGGCATACCTGTTTTCCATGACGACCAGCATGGAACGGCAATCGTTGTGCTGGCTGGATTGATAAACGCGGCTAAGCATATCGGTAAGAAACTCGAAGATCTTCGGGTAGTCATCAACGGGGCAGGAGCAGCAGGCACTGCCATCGGCAAAATGCTCAAATGTATTGGTTCGGGTCCGGGTGAAGATTGCTCGCCGGTAACTGATGTTATAATTTGTGATAGCAAAGGGATCATCCATCGCTCAAGGCCCGATCTGAATAAAGAAAAAACTGCTCTCCTGCAGTTTTCAAATCTGGGCGATCTCAAAGGCGGCCTTCACGATGCGTTGCAAAAAGCTGATGTATTTATTGGTGTAAGCAAACCCGCACTCCTCCATGCCGACGATATCCGGATCATGGCGAAGGACCCCATCATCTTTGCGCTGGCCAATCCCACCCCCGAGATCTTCCCCGAGGAGGCTTTCCAGGGTGGCGCCGCTGTTGTAGCAACCGGCCGGAGCGATTTTCCCAACCAGGTAAATAATGTGCTTTGTTTCCCGGGAATTTTCCGCGGCGCCCTCGATGCCGGCGCCTCGCGAATAACGATGGCAATGAAACTGGCCGCGGCACATGCCATCGCCTCCTGCGTGGAAGATCCGATGCACGACACCATCATCCCTTCCCCCCTCGACCCTTCCGTGGCGGCAAGGGTAGCCGAGGCCGTCAAAGCCGCCGCCCCCTTACCCGTCTGACGTATGTCAGGACATACGTCAGACGGGTTATGACAGTTTACTTAACGCGTCCTTCAGCAGACCCAGCATCCCGTCGATTTCCTCTTTGCGGCAGGTGCCTACACTTAGACGGTACCATGGGGAGGTCTTGGCTGCACCGAAAGCATAAAAAGGTACCACCGCCAGCTTGGCTTCATTCAGCAGGTAATCCGATACATCAACTTGCTTCTCAAGCAGCTTGCCTGCTGCCGTGGTCTTTCCTACCAGGTCTACCTTTATTGTGAGATAGATCGCCGCCTGCGGAGTGATGGCATCAACGCCATAACCTTCCGCCTTCAATGCCTGCAATCCCTCGTAGATCCTTCTCAGGCGTTCTTCCACTTCCCCCTTGAAATGAGAAAGATACTGGTCGATCTCATCAGTCCGCCCCAGGAATTTCGCCATGGCTTTCTGCTCCGCCATCGGTGCCCAGGCACCAACGTGGGTAAGGATAGCCTTCATTTTAGAGATGACCGTAGCGGGACCGAAACTCCATCCCACCCTTACGCCCGTTGCGGCGAAAACCTTTGAAATGGCATCGATATAGATGGTATAGTCGCGCATTTGGGGGCGCAGACCAACCGGATTATAATGTTGGATATCGCCATAAGTGAGATGCCAGTACATCTGGTCATACATCACGTAGAGTTTTTTCTCCTCGGGCTTGCGGGAAGCATTTTCTGCCAGCACCAGGTCACAGATCTTTTCCAGTTCTTCCTTGCTGAAAACGGTGCCGGTAGGATTCTGCGGCGAACAAAGCGCCAGCAGGCTGGCACCCTTCAGAAGCGGAGCAAGTGAATCGGCTGTAGGCATGAAATTATTTTCAGGACCGGCTTCCACCACCACATGCTCGGCTCCCACGAAATGCGTGTAATGGTTGTTGTTCCAGGAAGGAACCGCATAAACCACTTTATCGCCCTGGTCGAGGATTGCGCGAAAAAGCGCATAGATGAGGGGCCTTCCGCCCGCTGCCACCAGGTATTCTGCCGGCGTATAATCAAGTCCCTCCCTTTCTTTCGTGAATTGGGCGATGGCCTCCCTCAGGTCGAGGTTGCCTTCGGCGGCGGGGTAGTTGGTGAGATGGGCACGGTATGCTTCCACGATCTCATCTTCCAGTGCTTTGGGAATGGGAAACACCTGCGGGTCAAAATCCCCGACGGTAAAATTGAAGATCTTCTCTCCGAGGCGAATTTTTTCGCGGATCTCACCACCAAGCTTCACGATCTCGGAGCCGATCAGGGTCTCCGACAGGTAACTAAGTTTCATTGCAGGCGTTTTTTATGCGCTGCGAAGGTAGGAACAGAAAATGGAAGAAATATGCCGCCATCCAGATTTTACAAACAACTGTTAGTTCGAATCTATAAGGGGCACATCGCCAAAAGCTCCGGCCTGGTAATCAAGATATGCCTGCCTGATCTCCTCGTCGGTATTCATTACAAAAGGACCCTGCGATACCACCGGTTCATGCAGCGGCTCAGCATGACCAAATATCACAACTGCCTCGGTTTCCCCATCGGGGTTACTCACCACCAGATCCCTTCCCCCGTAATTGAATTCAACCAGGTGGCGGGCACTCGCTTCGGCTCCATTCACATTCACCCTCCCACGAACTACATAAAAGAATATAGTATGCGTTTCGGGAACATCCAGCTCCAGCTTTCCCCCTGGCTTCATCCACCATGTTTGGAGGGTGATACCCCCGGGCGAGGCAAAGGCAGGCTGAACCGGCACCTCCACATTTTCTTTCAGCGCCGGCATAGAGGTTTCAGGTTCCAATATCGGTCCGCTCACAAGCTGTATCCTCACCTTTCCATTATCATATAGCTCTTCGGGGATCTCCTCCTTCTGTTTGCCCTCATACCATGGACTCGTCATTTTCCGCTTCGCGGGAAGGTTCACCCAGAGCTGCAGAATCTCCAGCGGACCGCCATCGCGCTTGAAATCGCGGGATGACACCTCTGCATGGATCAGTCCCCTACCCGCCGTCATCCACTGAACCCCGCCGGCATTGATGACGCTCTCATGCCCCCCGCTATCATAATGGGTGATATCACCGTCGAGTATGAACGTTACCGTTTCCATGCCCCGGTGCGGATGCGGACCGAAAGGTAGTCCGCGGTTATTGGGCTTATACACCTGCGGACCATGATGATTGAGGAATAAAAAGGGATCAAGGTAATCGACGGAGGCTGTTGGCAGCGCCCGGAAAGTTATAAGGTCACCAATAGGCGATGCAACCGCCCGATGGATCTGTTTAATGCTTCTCATAAACCTTAAACAAATCCCCCCACCTCTTGGTTCTCTCCATCCCTCCATCTCTCCATCTCTCCACTCACTTCCATCCCTCCATCTCTCCTATATTTGCGTTCCTTATGACAAAACCGGAAACCAGAACAGCACTATTCCTGAAGCCCCAGCGGCTGCGGAACCGATGGTCGCCCCTGGAAGCTTTCCATATTACACGCACTGTTCGCGGGTCCGACTACGCCAAAGAAGCCCTCGATAAACAGGTAGTACAAAAGCATTTTACCGCCTTACCAGCAGCCCTCCGCGATGCACTGATTGCCCTGGGCGATGAATCCCTGAAGCAAACCATCCAGGAGTATACGCGTACCCACGCCCGCCAAAAAGCAGGCATGTCACTAACAGCTTATATTGAACGAACTTTTATCAGGCATGTGCACCAGCTTTTTTCGGTGCTGCTTTCATCAGCAGAGCCGCTTAAATTCTATCACCAGATCATCAATCCCGATACTGGTAACCCGCTCATAGTATCATGTTCTTTGTCAACCCTGAAACCCCAGCTTTCGTTTAGAGTTGACCGTGATAGTGAAGGCAATCTGTCACTACATACTATTATTGTTATCGCTGAAGAAGCATTTAGCCTCGAAGATTTTACACGCGAATATTTTTTCCTCCTGAAAGAGAAAACATACTATCTCCTCTCCATGCAGGATTACCAGACCCTGCAATGGCTTGGTGCCAATGATCCATCCCTATATGCTGATGATGCAGCCTCCTTTTCGGAACATGTGCTGAAAAGATTACAGTCCGATTATAGTATTGAGATGGGATCACTTCTCAACAAACACCTTGTAGAAGTGGAGCCCGCCAACGCGATCTACCTCAGCGAGATCAGTGGTAGCTTCCTGATGCTTACGCCCCGCTGGAACTATGAAGGTTTCTGGGTGGAGGGCCCATGGCAGCACAGCGAAGAATTCACCCGTAACGGTGATGTATATGTGGTGATGCGGAACCGCGAAAAGGAACAGGCATTCCACGATAGCATCCAGGCCCTGCATCCTAATTTCAGTCGCCAACTCAATGGCGTTTTTAACCTGCCCTTCGCAGAGGCAAAGAAAAAACATTGGTTCCTGAAAGTCTATCATAAACTCCTCGAAGAGGACGTGACCTTATTGGGAATGGAACTGCTCCGCCACTTCCGCTATTCTCCCTTTGCAGTAGAAACAGATCTTCGCATAAGCAGTACTGTTGGAACAACACTTCATCTTGAAACGAAGGTGAGGTTTGGAAAGGAAGAAGTTCCGCTGGCAGAACTCCAGAAGCTCTTGCTGTCGGGCGTTAAGAGCCTGCTCCTGAAGGACCATTCTATTGGTGTTCTCGACGACGAATGGATGAAACGATACAGCACCATTATCAAACACGGAAAGATAATCCGCAATGAACTGGTGGTGCCTCAGTGGATCGTGTTGGGTATTGGCAACCCCCTTAATGATACAGTTGATGACAACAACTCGAACCTGGCGCAGAAAGCAATTCCTGAAGCCTGGTGGAAGAAATGGCGGCAATGGCAGCAGTCCAACGATAATGTATACACGCTGCCGCCAATTATCCGTGCATCCTTACGCCCTTACCAGCAGAAGGGATTTGAATGGATCTGCCTCCTCTCGGAGATCGGTGCCGGAGCCTGCCTGGCCGATGATATGGGACTTGGAAAAACACTGCAGACAATCTGTTTCCTCGCCTGGCGCGCAACATTGAACACGCCCGCCAAACCCGGTACGGTTTCACTCATCGTTTGTCCCGCAACCCTGCTTCACAACTGGCGTCTCGAACTTGAAAAATTTGCCCCTGAATTAAGTTCCTACATATACCATGGTGGCAGTCGCAGTCTCGATGTTTTTTTTGAAAGCGGCGCGAAGGTCATGATCACTTCCTATGGAACGCTAAGGTCCGACAGCGAACGTTTTTCCGCCATCCAATGGGATACCGTGGTTCTGGATGAAAGCCATACCATCAAGAATCCAACGGCGCAGGTTACCCGAGCTGTTTACCAGTTACCTGCTGCCGCCCGCATAGCGCTGAGCGGTACACCGGTGATGAATAATACCTTCGACTTGTATGCGCAGTTGCATTTCCTGGTGCCAACACTTTTTGGCGCACAGGAATTCTTCCGAAAGGAATATGCTCATCCCATTGATAGAGACCATGATGAAGAAAAGATCAGGGCCCTGCAACAGATCACCGCTCCATTTATTCTCCGCCGCACCAAACAGCAGGTGGCAACCGACCTGCCTCCAAAAACAGAATCGGTTCTTTGGTGTACGATGGGGCCCGACCAGAAAGCCCTCTATGAAGAGACCTGCTCACAGATCCGCGATAGCATTTTCCTGAATATCAAATCTGAGGGACTCGGTAAAAGCAAGTTGTCGATACTCCAGGGCATGCAAAAACTTAGGCAGATATGTGCATCGCCACACCTGCTCAAGGATGAGCCCGGTAGTTCACACCTGAGCTCGGTAAAGCTGGATCTGCTGATCGATGAACTGCAGTATAATCTCCGGTCAAACAAAGTGCTGGTATTTTCCCAGTTCAAAGGGATGCTCCACCTTATTGGTGATGCCTGCCGGAAAGCAGGCCTCTCATATTATCATTTTGATGGCGACACGCCCCCGGCAAAACGAAGTGACCTCGTTGCGCAATTCCAGGCAAAAGGAAATGAGGTTAATATTTTCCTGATCAGCCTCAAAGCCGGCAATACCGGACTCACCCTTACGGCAGCCGATTATGTTTTCCTCGTTGACCCCTGGTGGAATACGGCAGTAGAGCAGCAGGCCGTTGACCGGGCATACCGGATCGGGCAAACAAAAAATGTATTCGCCTACCAGATGATCTGCAAAGACAGCATCGAGGAAAAGATCGTGGCCCTCCAGCAGCGCAAACGCAGCTTATCAAATGCACTGGTAACAGAAGAAGAAGGTTTCATCAAACAACTAACTGAAGAAGATCTCGCTTACCTCTTCTCTTAATTCTTACTTCTTACCTCTTAATTCTTACCTGTCTCCACCTCTTACCTCATACTTGTGGGTGACTTAAGTCATCGTTTATCTCCCTCCAAAAGAAGAGTTTTGTACAAACTACCGATCATGGATCATAGAAGAATTCCGCCTGTTCAGGGCGAGGAAAATATGGCACCTGAAACAGCGATGCTTGGATATGGATATTATCCCGAATGGAGTGAAGGCGCAGTCAAATGCCCCAACTTCCAAACATCAACTTTTGTATTCCCAACCGCTGAGGCAGGCAAGACTTATTTCGAGATGGCCATGGGAAAACCAGGTCATGAAAACGATAGGATGGGACTCATCTACAGCAGGATCAACAACCCAACTGTCGAGATCCTGGAGAACCGGTTAAAACTGTGGGATAAAGCAGAAGCTGCTGCCGTTTTCTCCAGTGGCATGAGTGCCATATCCACCACACTATTGACCTTTCTACGTCCCGGTGATCTCCTGCTCTACAGTAATCCCCTGTATGGCGGAACACATAAATTCATTCACAGCATATTACCCGCTTTTGGTGTGGAGATATTGGGATTTCATCCCAACCAGACCCGCGAAGAGATAATGGCTATGATAGATGCTTCAGGTTTCGGCAAAAGACTTCGCATGATCTATGTAGAAACGCCTGCCAATCCTACCAACCACCTCATCGATATCCGTATGGCTGCGGATATTGCTGCCAGTTATACTGCAAAAAATCTCGCCGCAGCGGCAAAGCCAGAAGATGTAAAGCGCATACTCACTGTGGTAGACAATACCTATATGGGTCCCATATGGCAACACCCGCTGGAGCTCGGTGCTGATGTCGTTTTGTATTCTGCTACTAAATATATAGGGGGACATAGTGACCTGATAGCAGGAGCTGCAACAGGAAGCGCTACCCTTATGACAGCAGTAAAAAGGATGCGAACCGTTATGGGTACCAATACCGATTCACATACAGCCTGGTTATTGCTCAGGAGCCTCGAAACACTGCTGATTCGTATGAATGCTGCAGAGGCAAATGCTAAAGAAGTGGCAGCATGGCTGGTTAAACATCCGGCTGTGGAAAAGGTCATCTACCTGGGCCATTTGGATGAAACTGACGGAAACCAATATGCGATATATAAATCACAATGCAAAGGGGCTGGCGCCATGATCAGTTTTGTTGTAAGAGGTGGGGAGAAGGGAGCTTTCCGTTTCCTTAACCATCTTCATCATATTAAACTGGCGGTGAGTCTTGGCGGAACAGAAAGCCTAGCTGAACATCCCGGCACAATGACCCATTCTGATGTTCCTGAAGAGGAGAAGTTGTCTCTGGGTATTGTACCCGGACTCGTCAGACTTAGCGTTGGTGTTGAAAGGGCGGCTGATCTGATCGCCGACCTCCAACAGGCCCTTGAACCTGAGCATGTTCATTTACATACAGACCCCGCTTTCGGACATATTCTTTAAGGTCCGTACCTGAAGGTTTATTATTGATAAGGTCGATTGATTGAAAAAAGCCGTGCGTATTTCCATACGTCACGGCTTTCATTTTTAGCGACATTTTCTAAGTATTCTCGAGGCATTCTTAGCTTGCCACCCTACGTTTATCCTACGTTTATCTTACGTCTTCCAAAATACTCTTACCATACTTCCTCCCCACTTCCCTCCATCCCTCCATCCCTCCATCTCCACCCCTCCATCCCTCCACCTCTCCATCCCTCCATCTCCACCCCTCCACCCCGCCCTGGCATGAAAATTTTAATCCCTTACCAAGGTGACTTTACGCACATTAGAATGCGTTCCCTTAAACTAATTTTGACAGTAAAATATTAGCGATGGCAACAGTAAAACTCACAACAGAAGAGTTCAAGAAAAAGGTGTTTGATTATGAAAATGCTACAGAATGGAGCTATGCGGGTGAATTACCTGCCATTGTAGATTTCTATGCCGACTGGTGTGGTCCCTGTAAAATGGTTGCACCCATTCTTGAAGACCTCTCTAAAGAATATGATGGTAAGCTGATCATCTATAAAGTTGATACAGAAGTGGAACAGGAACTCTCTGCCGTTTTTGGCATCCAGAGTATCCCCACCATACTTTTTATACCGGTTAACGGACAGCCAATGATGCAGCCCGGTGCTCTTCCAAAGAATGCCTTTAAGCAGGTGATCGAAGAAGAACTATTGGTGCAGCAATCATAAGACCTTTAGTATTTAGATATTAATTGATCCGGCTCATAAGGACTTCGTCTACAAAACGATTTTCGGATTTCAGGTAGGTATACTTTCGCATGATACCCTCTTTTTCAAATCCAACTCCTTCATAGAGCCGGATCGCTTTTACATTAGTTACTGCCGTTGACAATTCTATTCTGCGTATACCGTTCCGGTCGCACAGGGCTATGATCTCTTCCAGCATCTTTCGGCCATGACCCTTGCCCATCTGGTCTGGATGAATGGCAACACCCCCCAGGTAAACGATATGGTCATTCCTGTATTCCTGGTGAACAAGCTTGCACATACCTACTGCCGATCCTTCCACCTCATAGATATAAACAATATTCTTCAGCATCAATGCATCATACACCGATTGAAATGCAGCAAGGCTCATCTGTTCATATAACAGGTAAGGATTGATATCGGGGTGCATATACAATCCGAAAACAAATTGCAGGTCCTCGTATTTGGCATGTCTTAGCATACCCTAAATCTCGGCTAAAATTTTCACTGGAAATAAATAAGAAAAGCCACCTGCTTAAAGGTGGCTTTTGCTACACAAACTATCAAGAGAGAAATTGATTTATGCCGCTATTGTTTTCAACAGCATTCTACCAATGGCATCTTCAATTCGTGGATGTATATCTTCTGATGCGCTATCCATCACTACAACCTTGCCCATATTAGGCTCGTATCCGAAGATATGAACCGGACTACCGTCATAGCTTACGCGAAATCGTGGCTGCTCATTGGCAGCTATATATGGCTTTGCAACAATTTCTATAGGTGTTCCGTCAACTACCAGTTCAAAATTCAGTGCTTCCGTTCTTTGCTTTCTCATATTCTACTTTTTAAATGAAACAAATAATTACACAGTGATAATTCAAGAACGGTGCCATGCCATGCCATAAATGTTAAAGCAGCCGTAAAACAGCTGCTTCATTGGGAATACTTTAACGGGTTAGTTTGCCGGTTTCAGTACATTTTTTGAGGCCAAATCATTGATGATCAGCTTGCCATACTCATGGCCGAGCCTTTCTGATGATTCGGGGTCAAAACTCTCCGTTTGCGTAGAATAAATCAGACTCATATCTGAGAGATCGTAAAGATTTGTCTCCCAGAAATATTTGGTTGTACTGGTATAATATCCCGGCGTATATACACGATCATATATGGTGCGATAGTATCCCCAGAAACGATTCTGGTAAATGATATAAGGAGAATACCTGACCCGCGAAGGAACATAATACCGTTCCCTTTCCTTATCGAGCAATACCACTGTCAAAACCGCTTCCACACCATCAGCCTTTAGTTTTTCCAGCGATGTTTTTTCATCTGATCCTTCAAATTCTTTTGGTCCATATGTTGCAAATGCCGACACAGCCTTAAATCCTCTTGTTTGCAAATCCTCTACAATATGCTGCTCCATTTTTTGCCTGAAATCACGTTCGGCAGAACCCGTTAATCCCAGTACCATGATCTTATTGAACTGCCTTGGGGTAAGTTCAGCAGGCGTCCAGGAACTGGTGATCCTTGAAGTAGAACAGGCAAACAATAAAATGATCATTATAGATGATAACTCTAAATATAGGATCCGTTTCATAAAAATATTTTAAGTAAAAAAAGCCCCTCAGCAATTGCTGAAGGGCCTTAAGCAATTCACCATTACACCAAAACTATTTAACATCGATGTGCTTTCCGATCTGAGGCTTTTTAGCTTCCTCTTTTTTTGGTAGAACCAGTTTCAATAAACCATTTTCATAAGTCGCATCGATCTTCTCAATGAGGACTTCCTCAGGAATGGTGAAACTTCTGCTAAAACTACTGTAGCTGTATTCCCTGCGGGAATAGCGTGTTTCCTTCTCTTCTTTGTTTTCTTCTTTCTCCGCGCTGATGGTGAGAAGGTTTCCATCAATGTCAATGTTGAAATCTTTCTTATCCATTCCGGGTACTGCCAGTGATACGAGATAATTGTCCTTGTTGTCAGTAATGTTTA
>JAKFDZ010000143.1:0-1742 GCA_036675925.1 Flavihumibacter sp. | reverse complement strand
GGTGCGGAACACCCTATATGGGTCAGTAAGTACTTTCGGTAAAAACCGTTAATTTTTTTCAAGGTGGACAGACTAATAGCTGTCAACCAGGGTGGTAACGCGGGTAACTCTCGTCCCTGTTTTTGGGGACGGGAGTTTTTTGTATTTATTTTTTATTAACCTAGCTACAGCGCCTAGAGGCTCGGGGTCATAAGCCAAGCCGGCAAAAAGGTTAAAAAGCAACCTTTCCGCCGGCTCGTCTTATGCCTGTCGCCCCTGAGCAAGGCGCTTTCGCTTTATAATAAAGGAGTGGTAAAGATGCTAGATATTAAAGTATTAAGAGCTAATTTTGCAGAGGTTAAGGAAAAACTTCAACACCGTGGGGAGGACCTAACAGACCTTGGTAAATTTGAGGATTTAGATCAGCGTAGACGTGATTTAATTGTTGAGGCTGAACAATTGAAAAGCAAGCGAAATGAGGTTTCTCAGCAGGTTGCAGCACTTAAGCGTGAAAAAGCCGATGCTGACCATCTTATTGTGGAAATGCGTGAGGTGGGGGAAAGAATTAAAGTATTGGATGAGGAGCTCCGCAGTGTCGAGGAAACGCTTGATTTGTTGTTAATGAGCATTCCTAATATTCCCCATGAAAGTGTTCCAATTGGTGAAACAGAGGATGATAACGTTGAAATTAGAAAATGGGGTCATGTCCGAGACTTTGAATTTGAAGCGAAGCCGCACTGGGACGTTGCGGACCACTTGGGAATTCTTGACTTTGAACGTGCGGGCAAAGTTACCGGCAGCCGCTTTGTTTTCTATAAAGGGCTGGGGGCCCGCTTAGAGCGTGCACTTATGAACTTTATGCTTGATCTGCATGTGGATGAGCATGGCTATAAAGAAATTTTACCACCCTATATGGTTAACCGTGCGAGCATGACAGGTACTGGACAGCTGCCAAAATTCGAAGAGGATGCATTCTTAATTGAAAATGAAGATTATTTCTTAATTCCAACCGCAGAGGTGCCTGTCACCAATCTCCATCGTGATGAAATATTAAGCGGAGATGAGCTACCAATTCGCTTTGCAGCGTACAGTGCATGCTTCCGTTCTGAAGCTGGCTCTGCAGGGCGTGATACGCGGGGATTAATTCGCCAGCACCAATTTAACAAGGTGGAACTAGTGAAGTTTGTTAAGCCAGAGGATTCTTACGAGGAGCTTGAGAAACTGACAAGTGATGCAGAGCGTGTCCTTCAATTACTCGAGTTACCTTACCGTGTATTAAGCATGTGTACGGGTGACCTCGGCTTTACGGCTGCCAAAAAGTACGATATTGAGGTATGGATTCCAAGCTATGGCACCTACCGTGAGATTTCTTCTTGCAGTAACTTTGAAGCTTTCCAGGCGCGTCGTGCCAATATTCGCTTCCGCCGTGATCCAAAGGCAAAACCTGAACATGTCCATACACTAAACGGATCTGGGCTTGCTATTGGGCGAACAGTTGCGGCTATTTTGGAAAATTACCAGCAGGCTGATGGCAGTGTGGTTATCCCGAATGTGTTACGTCCATATATGGGAAATAAAGAAGTTATCGTTCCAGAATAATAAAATATAATTTTATTTCACTAATGTGTTGACACGAATAAATTACTGTGTTAATCTATATCTTGTCAACACGGAGGAATACCCAAGTCTGGCTGAAGGGATCGGTCTTGAAAACCGACAGGCGGGTCATACCGCGCGGGGGTTCGAATCCCTCTTCCTCCTCC
>JAKFDZ010000142.1:0-1612 GCA_036675925.1 Flavihumibacter sp. | reverse complement strand
ATATTTTATGACGAAGTATATTTTTGTAACTGGCGGTGTCGTTTCATCGTTAGGAAAAGGGATTACCGCAGCCTCTTTAGGCCGTTTATTGAAAAATCGTGGATTGAACGTTACGATTCAAAAATTTGACCCATACATTAACGTGGACCCAGGAACGATGAGTCCCTACCAGCATGGTGAAGTATTTGTTACCGATGATGGCGCGGAAACGGACTTAGACTTAGGACACTATGAACGCTTTATCGATATTAACTTAAACAAGTACTCTAACGTGACCACTGGAAAAATCTATTCTACTGTTTTGCGCAAGGAACGCCGTGGTGATTACCTAGGTGGAACCGTTCAGGTTATCCCGCACATTACCAATGAAATTAAGGAACGCGTCTTCCGTGCTGGCAACGAAACAAATGCCGATGTGGTCATCACTGAAATCGGAGGAACAGTAGGGGATATCGAGTCACTGCCATTCTTAGAAGCGATTCGTCAAATTAAGAGTGACATTGGCAGCTCCAATGTGATGTACATTCACTGTACATTAATTCCTTACATTAAAGCGGCTGGCGAAATGAAGACCAAACCAACGCAGCACAGTGTTAAAGAGCTTCGCAGCCTTGGTATTCAGCCAAATATCATCGTCGTTCGTACCGAAATGCCGGTTTCCCAGGATATGAAGGATAAAATTGCGTTATTCTGTGATATCGATGCGAAAGCGGTCATTGAATGTCAGGATGCGGATACGCTTTATTCGATTCCACTTGCTCTTCAGGAACAGCACATGGATCAAATTGTTTGTGACCACTTGAAGTTAACGACACCAGAACCAGAAATGACCGAATGGACAGCGTTAGTGGATAAGGTTCTTAATCTTTCCGGGAAAACACGCATTGGTCTAGTTGGAAAATATGTTGAGCTTCAGGATGCTTATATTTCTGTTGTCGAAGCGATGAAGCATGCAGGTTATGCGTTTGATGCTGATGTGGAAATTAAGTGGATTAATGCGGAAGATGTTACTTCAGATAATGTTGCAGAACTTCTGCATGACGTGGATGGAATCCTTGTTCCTGGTGGCTTTGGAGACCGCGGAATTGAAGGGAAGATTCAAGCAACCCGTTATGCACGTGAAACGAAAAAGCCTTTCCTTGGCATTTGCTTAGGAATGCAGCTGGCAACGATTGAATATGCACGCCACGTTCTTGGCTACCATGATGCACATTCTGCAGAATTTGTACCGGAAACCAAGCACCCTATCATTGACTTACTTCCAGAGCAAAAGGATGTAGAGGATTTAGGCGGAACATTAAGATTGGGTCTTTACCCATGCCGTCTAATTGAAGGTACCAAAGCGTTTGAAGCATATGTGGATGAAGTGATTTATGAGCGTCACCGTCACCGTTATGAGTTTAACAATCATTACCGTCAAGAAATGGAAGACGCTGGATTTGTGTTCTCTGGGACTAGCCCAGATGGCCGTCTTGTGGAGATCATTGAGCTTAAAGACCATCCATGGTTTGTGGCGTCTCAGTTCCATCCGGAATTCGTTTCAAGACCTACGCGTCCACAGCCGCTATTCCGTGACTTTATTAAAGCTACATTGCAAAAATAAGATTTGTGC
>JAKFDZ010000141.1:0-1849 GCA_036675925.1 Flavihumibacter sp. | reverse complement strand
GCGGTTGATACAGTTCCATCAATCCCATTAGCGCCTCTATTGGCCATAACTTTTATTGATTTATGATTATTGAGAAAGAAACTATCTAAGTCTCTTATAGGCATGCTATTCCCAACGAACAAAGTAGCTTCCTCAGGAAGCATTTCCGCTAATTGATAGAACAATCTACCTTCGCTTAACATCTGGCTATCCTTAATTAAAGCCATGTTTGCTTTTGTAAGCTCATTAATTTCCTGCCATTTGTCCATGAATTCTGTAGACTCTCTTGTTTCTGTTAGGCTTGCCAACTGCTCGCAAAAAATGGTTTCATTACAGAAAATCATTTCCGTTGATAATGTTGCCGGATCCCTCCAGCCCCCTGCCCCATCAATGACAAATTGTTCAGCTTGATGATTTTCTTTTAGGAATATAGTTAATGCCTTTGAAACAGGCATTGCACCAAAGCGGACAATGACATCCGGCTTCAAATATTCCTTGGCATCTTCATTCCTTAAAAATGTATCATAGGCATCCACAATATTCTCTAGTGGATGTAGTCCACTCCTGAGCTGTGACAATGGATCTGCTAAAACTGGAAATTTCAAGGCTGCTGATAACTCTGTGACAGCCTGAGCAAATCGGTTGTCAGCAATGTTTCCGCAAACAATAATTCCTTTTTTATAACCATCCAGCTTTTGAGAAATCTCCCTAAATTCATCCTCACGAACTGTCAATTCCCCATTTCGAACATTAACATAGCCCGCAGGACGTTCTTTTAATTCGAAGATTTCTTCATCAAGTTTAGGTATAAGCGGTTCCCTGAACGGAAAATTCAGATGGACTGGTCCAGCAGGTGCCTGACTTGCAATGGCAGCTGCACGTGCACCAACAGTTCGGGCATAACGGATTATTTCATCCCTATTCTCAGGCAAAGCCATATCTGCAAACCATTTTACATGCTGACCATATAAATGAATTTGGTCAATCGCTTGTGGGGCGCCCACTTCTCTAAGCTCATGTGGGCGGTCAGCGGTTAGAACCAGTAGCGGAACACGTGAATACCGTGCTTCAATAATTGCCGGAAAATAATTTGCTGCAGCTGTACCAGAAGTACATAAAATGGCCACTGGCTTGTTTGCAGCTTTCGCGATACCTAAGGCAAAGAAAGCCGCTGAACGTTCATCTACATGGATATGGATATTTATTTCTGGATGTTCTGCCATTACCATTGCCATAGGGGTTGACCTAGACCCCGGGCTGACAACAACATCTTTTATTCCTGTTTGTACTAACTCAACAACAAAGGCAGCTAAATAAGCTGTTAATGATACTTGATGATTCATATTAATTTCCTCCAAGGGCGCGAAGCATCGGTCTGAATTTTAAGCTTGTTTCCAAATATTCACTTTCTGAATCCGAGTTCGCAACGACACCACATCCTGCAAATAATGAAGCTTCCTTATCTTGAATGAGACCGGATCGGATAGAAACGGAAAATTCACCGTTTCCTCGATAATCACACCATCCAAGTGGAGCCGCATAAAACCCACGATCCAATTCTTCGACTTCTCTAATTTTTTCTATAGCTTCTTGCTTAGGAAGTCCACCTAGGGCAGGAGTTGGATGAAGCCTTTCAACTAATAAAAGCAATGATGCGTCCTTCTGACATTTACCAATGACAGGTGTATAAAGGTGTTGAATGTCCCTTATTTTCATTAATTGCGGCTTATCTGGAAGGATTATTTCCTCACATGATTCTTCTAAAGCTTCTTTTATCATTTCAACTACATATCCATGCTCAATAAGGTTTTTCTTATCATTAAGTAATGTTTGCCCTAACATCTGGTCTTCTTCTTCGGTTTTACCTCGT
>JAKFDZ010000140.1:0-3300 GCA_036675925.1 Flavihumibacter sp. | reverse complement strand
CTCCATTGAAGGGGATGCAGCCTCACAAATTCAGGTTTGCGAAAAGTGTACAGGATATATTAAAGTGATAGATACAAGACAATATCTCAGCAAGCCTTCAGCTGCCATGCTGGACTTAAATACGATTCATCTAGATTTTGTAGCCCAGGAGCAAGGATATCAAGCGGTTGGAGAAACGAAAAGCGGAAGCGCCTTGACCAAGGGCGACAGGCATTAGACGATCCGGCGAGAAGGTTGGTCTTTACCTTCTTGACGGATTGGCTAATGCCCCCGAGCCCTTAGGCGCTGCAGCTAGACAAGTAAAACAATCAAATTAAGAAGGTGCTTTTTCATGAAAGCTGGTGCTATTATTTTATCAGGCGGGAAATCAAGCAGAATGGGCACAAACAAGGCGCTCCTTAAACTAAATGAGAAGACGACAATTGAAAGAATGGTTGATATTCTTAAAATCTATTTTGATGATATCATTCTTGTCACCAATGATAGGGAATCCTATCAGTTTTTAGGAGTGAAGATGGTGTCTGATCACTATCCTGGAAAGGGACCGCTTGCAGGATTTCATGCCGGCTTACGTGCTTCGGAATATGATGTGAATTTCATAGTAGCGTGTGACATGCCATTTATGTCCGGAGAACTAGCTGCTGCCCTGGTGAATATGATTGACCATCACGATGCCTTAGTTCCCGTTATTAATGGAAAAATGCAAACTTTATGTGCGGTTTTTCAAAAGAAGTGTGTAACGAAAATTGAAGAATGTATTGAAAATGGACGTCTTCCAATCAAACATCTGCTTGATCATTTAAATGTCCTTTATGTAACGGAAAAAGAACTGCAAGCCTATACCAACATCGATATGGAGCGAGTTTTTTTCAATATGAATCATCCCCATGAGTATGAGGACGCAAAAAAATGGCTGGAAGCTGATTAGGCAGGAAGGATGTAAGGCACAGTGCAATTTTTCAAAGTAAAAACAGTTGAAGAAACGTTTGCAATGATTAAAGAAAAAATTCCAGCGATAAAAGCTGCCGAAGAACGCTCTCTTGAAGAGGCTCTTCAATATATATTGGCGGTGCCTGTCACCGCGAAGGAAAATGTCCCTGGCTTTGATCGCTCAACGGTGGATGGCTATGCTGTGAAAGCAAAGGACACTTATGGGTCCTCTGATTCCATGCCGGGGTTTTTAACGGTGGTGGGAGAAGTTTCAATGGGAGAATCTGCTTCGCTCCCTGTCGGTCAAGGGGAAGCCGTCTATGTCCCAACAGGCGGGATGATTCCTCCAGGAAGTGATAGCGTGATAATGATTGAACATTGTGAAGATCATGACGGACTATTAAACACCTACAAGCCAGTAGCACCTGGTGAAAATATTATCCGTGCAGGCGAGGATATCCGTGAAGGGGAAATTCTCCTTCCAGAGGGGACAATGCTCAGACCTCAGGAGTTAGGTGCGATTGCCTCCCTGGGTATTAGCCATGTAAGTGTTTATCGTAAGCTTAAGGTCGGGTATCTATCATCGGGTGATGAAATTGTTCCCTATCAAACAGAAAAACTTTCAGAAGGACAAATCCGTGATATTAACTATTTGACGATTTCCGGGCTCGCAAAACAATGGAATGTTGAGGTTGTGTACGGTGGAATTGTGAAGGATGACTATCAGGAGTTTCAGCAAAAAGCACAGGCTTTATATAATGAAGTGGACTGCTTAATTCTCTCAGGGGGAAGCTCGGTCGGAGCAAAGGACTACACAACAGATGTGATTCAGTCCCTAGGTTCACCAGGTGTGTTCGTGCATGGCATATCTATTAAACCAGGGAAACCTACGATTCTTGCAATGGCGAATGGAAAACCGGTCATAGGCCTGCCGGGTCATCCAGCCTCAGCGATGATTATTTTCATGCTATTTGGCGAAAAGATTATTCAAAAGTTAAAAGGTGAAAAAATCGATAAGAAGCCTGATCGGATTTTTGCCCGGATTACCAAGAATATTCCTTCTGCACCAGGGCGTTCCGATTATATTCGTGTTCGTTTGATGGAGAAAGGAGGAGAATGGTGGGCGGAGCCGATTATCGGGAAATCAGGGCTAATTACGACGTTAGTAAAAAGCGATGGAATTGTTGAGATTAGTTCAGAAAAAGAGGGTATTTCACAGGGGGATTATGTACCTGTGATTGCAACACGATGAGGGGGATAAAATAGATGGACCAGAAACGCTATAAACGGAAAATATATTTAGAGGACAAACCCCGATCGGAAGCGAAAACAGAAATTCTTGAGAACTTTTCTCTGCCCCTTGAAGTAGAAATGATTCCAATAAGTGATGCCCTTGGCCGTGTGACGGCTGAGCCAATTTTTGCAAATGTTTCAATGCCTCATTACCATGCATCTGCCATGGATGGAATTGCGGTAATCGCTGAAAAAACATATACCGCCCATGAGCAAAATCCACTTCAGCTTAAGCTGGGAATTGATTTTGCTATAGTGGATACAGGAAATGCGATTCCAGCTCCATTTAATGCGGTAATCATGATTGAACATGTCGATATGATCGATGAAGAAAATGTTGAAATTATTGAGCCCGCAACTCCGTGGCAGCATATACGCCCGATTGGCGAGGATATTGTACAGGAGGAAATGCTTTTCCCGCAGGGACATATACTAAGACCAGCGGATTTGGGCGTTCTGTTAGCATCCCAGCAGCTTCAGATTCCGGTTGCGAAAAAGCCAGTTGTCACCATCATCCCGACAGGTAATGAGCTAGTCGAGGCGGATAGCGTACTTTCTTCTGGAAATATTATTGAATTTAATGGAACGGTATTTGCGAACTTTGTAAAGGATTGGGGCGGGGAGCCGAGACTTCATCGGATTGTGAAGGACGACCCTGAAATGATCAAGTCTGTATTGCTTGAAGCAGCAGAGACTTCGGATATTATTGTCATTAATGCTGGATCCTCAGCAGGTTCAAAGGATTATACCGTACATATCATCACCGAAATTGGAACCGTATTCACCCATGGTGTGGCCGCAAGACCTGGGAAGCCTGTGATTTTAGGGAAAATAAATGAAAAGATTGTCGTAGGTGTTCCAGGATATCCTGTCTCCGCCTATTTGTCCTTAGAATGGTTTGTCAGGCCGTTGATTTGCAAGTATTTACAAATCCCTGAGCCAAAAAGGCAGACGGTTACCGTCAAGCTTGGCCGCCGTATCGTTTCAGGTATGGGTGCCGAGGATTTTGTACGAATGAATATCGGCTATGTGAATGGACAATTTGTTGCAAATCCGCTGACAAGAGCGGCGGGGGTA
>JAKFDZ010000139.1:0-1557 GCA_036675925.1 Flavihumibacter sp. | reverse complement strand
ATCCAGGCAGAAACAATTCCAATGGGGCTTGCAAACAAGGATTTGATCGGGCAGGCTCAAACAGGAACTGGTAAAACAGCTGCATTTGGAATTCCTTTAGTTGAAAAGGTTGATGTAACCAAGGATGCCATCCAAGGAATCATCATAGCACCGACTCGTGAGCTTGCAATCCAAGTATCAGAAGAGCTTTATAAAATCGGATCAGGAAAAAGAGTCCGCGTGCTATCCATTTACGGCGGACAGGACATCAGCCGCCAAATCCGTTCATTAAAGAAGTATCCACATATTATTGTTGGTACTCCTGGACGTGTATTGGATCATATAAACAGAAAGACAATGCGCTTAGACACAGTTAATACTGTAATCCTTGACGAAGCAGATGAAATGTTAAACATGGGATTCATTGAAGACATTGAAACCATTCTTGCTTCTACACCGTCAGAGCGTCAAACTTTACTTTTCTCAGCAACAATGCCAGCTCCGATTCAAAGAATGGCAGAAAAGTTTATGAAAGACCCTCAAATTGTACGTGTCAAGATGAAGGAAATGACTGTACCAGCGATTGAACAATTCTATCTTGAAGTGATGGAAAAAAATAAATTTGATGTCTTAACAAGACTTCTTGATATTCAATCACCAGAGTTAGCGATTATTTTTGGACGGACGAAACGCCGTGTTGACGAATTATCTGAAGCATTAACCTTAAGAGGTTACACTGCTGAGGGAATTCACGGAGATTTAACGCAGGCGAAACGTATGCAGGTCCTTCGGAAATTTAAAGAAGGAACCATTGATGTATTAGTGGCAACGGACGTGGCAGCAAGGGGTCTAGATATCTCTGGCGTAACCCATGTTTACAACTTTGATATTCCACAAGATCCTGAAAGTTATGTCCACCGAATTGGACGTACAGGACGTGCTGGTAAATCAGGTATGGCACTTACATTCATCACTCCACGTGAAAAGTCTTACCTATCTGTATTAGAAAGAACAACGAAACGCAAGATGGAGAGAATGACTGCTCCAACACTTGATGAAGCATTAGAAGGTCAACAACGTGCAGTTGTCGATAAGATTGTGCAGACGATTGAAGGCAATAATCTTCAATATTATAAGAGAGCGGCTAATGAATTACTTGAAGAAAATGATGCTTCAACTGTCATTGCAGCTGTTTTGAAAATGTTAACAAAAGAACCAGATACCACTCCTGTGAAGTTAACGGAAGAATCACCGGTTCATCATAAGAGAGATAGAAAACCACAAGACCGTGACCGTAGAAGAAGAGATGACAATAGAAGCTATAATTCTTCACGCGGTGGCGAACGTGGTGACCGCGATCGTAAAAAGGCACCTGCTAAGCCAAGAACAGGTGAAAAGCGCACATCAGGAAAACCAAGAAGCTTTAACAGATAATAAAGATAGAGAGCATGGACTTAATGTCCATTGCTCTCTTTTTATTTTAACGGGGTGTTTAATGGGAACATTAATGGTAATAGCCTGTTAGGAGTGATGAGGATGATTGTTAAACTTGGATATGTGGCGATGAGTGTTGAGCTT
>JAKFDZ010000138.1:0-13079 GCA_036675925.1 Flavihumibacter sp. | reverse complement strand
AGTTCATTTGTCCTCCATATAAGATGAATATGATTGGGCATGATGACAAAAGCAAATACATCAATTTTCCCTTCATTGCTCAGCCATTCCAAAGAACTAATAATAACATCTTTATAGTTATCCACCCATAACAGCTTTTGCCATTGGTTGATGGTAGCTGTCCAGAAAAACACTTCGCCTACCTCAATGTATGATTTTCGCTTATACTTGAATATATCTTCCTCCATTGTTCAAAGCTAACTACATGATTCCGGTTCGTGAGACACGAACCGGGGCTTCCTTTTTTATTACGGACACAAACCACGGCAGCAGATGCTTCCGATAGCTATCGGAACTCCGCACAACCATTCAACTTTTTTTATTTTTATTCACTTCCGATGCAGGACAAACTCACGAGAACGGGGTAAGATATACTTCATCAATTAAGATGGTAAATCGTTTTAAACCTGATGAGAGCATACTCCTCATAAGTTTTAGCTGTAACTTTTTTAATAAATCTCCAAGTATCCTCAGATACACGCTCATATATTCTCATTACAACTGGAAAGTCAATATTCAAAGCGTGAATATCTTCTTGTTTGTCGGGATCACGCCTTGGACACACAAATGCAAAACATTCAAAGTTTTTAAAATAATCAGAACAACCATTGTCAAATTCTTTCGTTAGAAAATCATAGCCTTCATCCGTTCGTTTATTAGCATCTTTATGTACAAATATTATTTGGAAGGTTTCTTTACAATAATCAAAACAATCGCCAAAATAAAGATTTCGCAGTGAGTCTGGGTTGGCCTCAACCCCTTGCAAACCTCCTAATGCTGAATGGTGGATTAATTCCTCACAATTTGAAAAAAAACCAGTAGTGTCTCCTAAATGAGTCAATTCTGCTTTTTCAATTCCCGACTTGTTTATACTACTATCATGAGAATTTTTTTGAGATGAAGTTGAATTTTTACAACCAATAACACTAATTATAACAATAAAATAAACTTTGTAGCTAAACATAAAAAATACTGAGTTTAATTATGATTTGAATATTGATAGTTTTTCCACAATTTGATTTGTTCATCTGCCCATGCATTTAATCTTCGCCACATTCTAGCATTTCGTTTGTTTAATTCTTCAAAATTTGTAGGACCGGGATATATTTTTTCTAATTCTTTTTTAATCGCAGCATTTTTTTCTGCTGCTTCATTTAAAGTGGCCATTAATGCCTGGAAGGAGAATGGGTTTTTAGTCATTTCATCATCCTTATCCGCATCATCACTTTCCTCTTTTGGTCTGAAAAAGCCTTCCCATCCTGCCATGCCCATCATCTGTTTTAGCTTCCGTGGGTTTGCTTTCAAAGTACCATAATCTACTCCTTTTGATTCAGCTGTAATTACCTCCCCGGTTTTAGGGTCATAGCTAACTACAATACCTGTATGCCCAGCTCCATTAGCTCTCCATAAAAAGATATCGCCTGGTTTGGGTTCATTTTTACTGCGTATAAATTTATCTTCCTTTGACAAGAACTTTTTCAAGGCTTCTGTATTCATTGCTTTAATCCCATTAGTTATTCCATCCGCAGCCATAACTCTGCAAACTAATTCCGAACAATCCAGATATTCAAATGCCTTAGCAGAATTACCAGTTCTTAGTTCAACTCCCAGGTTTTTACCTGGCTCTTGTGAATACTTAGTACCATGGAAACTCTGTGCTTTTTTAACTCTATCTCCAGGGCCCAAACCAAAAATATCAATAAACCTAACTGGATTATCAGCTCCGTATACATAGGGTGACCAAGATTTATAATTTTCTATCGCAGGATCAATTGTCATGAATCTTCCAACCTGATTATCATACATTCTCGCCCCATAATCCAACCATTCAAGTCCACTACCGTCAGAGAACTCTTTTCGCTGTTCCTCCTTTCCGTTGTACTTATATTTATTTTCAGGACTTCCGAATGATAATGCTTTAGTGCTTATACCCTGTTGGACCAGCCCGAACGGATAATAATGTGTTTCTTCTAATAATGGTCCTCTGGTATGCACCACCTGCAGATTGTCAAAGAACACATTGACCGGGCTCTCATTACTGCAATAAATATACAAATATCCGTTTTTGGAAGCTGATAGGTTTTGCAATTCACTAAAATGATTTTTAATTCCTGCTATATTATTTACAGCACTAACACCTCCGCTCACAAATTTGAACTGTTCATCAAGGAACATATAATTTATAAAGGCCTTGGGCCGTTGCGGATAGCTGGGATTGTCCCTGTCCAGGCGGCCAATAAAACTGTTTATCGGATTATTAACTCCCGTAATACCATTTAATTCAGTTGCCGTAGTATGGCCTTCAACTGTTGCTCCTGTCGGAGAACCTATTAGCCCGGTTAATAATTCCAGCACAGCAGGAGCGACATTTGCTCCGCTGCCACCGGTATTGTTTTCAAACCAATAGCTTTTGCCAAATATATTGAGCTTATCTCCGGCCATTACTTTAAGTGCAATACCAAGTCCCGTTTTAGCGGTATTGCTATTTAACTTATACAGCTTTGCACTATTGTCAGTTTCAAAAGCCGGGTCAGAAGGATTGTTGCCGATACCATTGTCATTTGTATAAGCCGGTAAACCGGTTACATCAGTCGCATTTACAATTTGGCCATCTGTTATATTATAATAGTTTTTCTCTGTGGCCAGTTTTGCAGTTTCTAAACTTGCAACAGGATATTTGTCCTGTTTTTGTTCTTCCGTCAATACCATCCGTACATTCCCTAAATGATCTTTGATAAAGTAATCAAATACAAAACCGGTAACCGTAGTGCCAACTGCATCATAAACGGCTCTTATCCTGCCTTCTTCCTGGGAAGTAAATTGCAACTTGTCGTTTTCATATATAAAACCGTTGATATAATCTGTTGTAGTTGTTTTAACAGGTGTTACCGTATTATCAACCGTTACTTTCTTCAGCTTATTACCTGCTGCATCATAGGTATAGGTAATGGTTCCTTTGACAGTATTGTCATCTTTTTTTGCATTTATCGTTTGTGGCAGGTTCAGGTAGTTGTATGCAATAGCGCCGCCAGTTGTAACTGTCAGTGCCGCCGTGCCATTGAGTTTTTTATTAAGATCAGTGACCATGTTGCCGTTCACATCATAGCCATAATCAGTAGCCGTGATATTTTTATCGGTAAAGTCACCCAGTTTATGATCGGTAGTACCAGTACCCTGCTCCGTTACTGCCTGTAATTTATTGGTATTGGTATAATAGCTGTAAAGCATATCATCTACCTGGGCACTGCCGGTAAGTTTCAATCCCCATTGCTGCATCCGCTTGATGTTACCATTGGCGTCATAGGCATTGATAGCGCTGATGCCATCGCCCATTTTTATGCTAAAGTTCACCCCGGCACTGGTATTCCAGCCGCTATTGTTTTGCGTAAAGTCGGCTTTCAGCAGACGGTTCACATTGTCATAATCAAAACCATAAGCCCGTTGTTCATCATCGCCCGTGCTCTTCCATTTTATACCGGAGATATTCCCATTGAGTTGATTTTTTCCAAACCCAAAATCATAATTCAGTTCCATACCAAACCAACGATTGGCCTGTGCTGAAGATTCGCTGGTATATACCGGGTTGGCATAACCGCGGTTGACTCCTGTAAGCCAACCTCTGACATTGTATTTATAATCCAGTGTTTCCAATGGGCCCCCTCCGGCTCCCCCGGTGGGGGAGAGTGTTTTTGTCTTTAACTGCCCCAGTTCATCATAACTGTTTTGAGCAATTAGTTTTTCCGTTCCGCCATTGATCACTTTTTTTATATTCATTACCCTTCCACCGTGATCATATTCCATCTTGGTGAGCAGGGTAACAGTTAATGCACCTGTTCCGATTTTTTGGTGGCGCAGCACACTGCTTAATAGCTTACCATTAAAATCAAATTGGTTAGTGGTAATATCAACACCGCCACTGGCATTGTCGCCCTGTGCCTGGATCACTCGTCCCTTATCATCGTAAAACATAGAAGTGATGAGATATTGGGAAGTAGTACCCAGCACTTTTGTTTTAGCTCCTGTAACCATACCACGGGTCAATTGCGATTTTGTTGCAGGGTTTGCTTCTGCATAACGGTTGATGCCTGCCTGCAACTGACTATTATAACTGTTATCATAATTTTTAGCACCGGCATAGCTGTAGTCATCATAATAAGTTTCTGTGAGTAATTCGTAGCCGCTGGCTGCTACCGGATAACTGGTGCTGCTGTAAGCTAAAGGCTCATGATAAACTCTCGTATTAGCATCATTCCAAAGTTTTGTCCTTACAGGCCGGTTTAGTCCATCGTATTCTGTTACCATCCATTGCTTGGTGGCCTGGCCCCGCAGTTTGGCGTCCTGTGTCATTACTAACCTATCCCTTGCATCATAAACCATCCATACTTCTCCTGCACCCGGTACTTTTTTGATGATCATTCTTTTTCTCGCATCATATTCGTAGCGGAAGCAAAGCTCATTTTGAACCGTAGTATTAGCAAGACTCCAGCTATTGGATGCCAGCCATTCCACGGCTTTGGGTGGCATGACATAGCGCAACTGGTTTAAGTCATCATATACATAATACGTACAAAGCCACCCGGTATGCCCATCCTGCAAAATATCAGACGCCTGCACTTTCTTTAATAATGTCTGTCCTTCTTTGTCCTTGTACTCGATCACTTTGTTCTCATGTTCATCTGTAGTCACATTTACGTATAACTCTCCGGCTTTGTAGATACCTGTTACCTGGGGCACTGAACCAATGGCTGAAGCGATCGTCCATATTTTTACATCTTCACAATTGCGATTGGTTCTTTGTTCCCCCCGTACACCTTTATCATTTCCTGTCCAGCTTTTACCAGGAGCCGTTTCCTTTAATGCACGATTCAGCGGAGAGGCTTCATACAATGTTTTGGAATAATAAAAGCCTTCCGTATTATTAAAATAGCTATTATAAAAAGCAGGTTGTTGTGTTGTGGGGTCCAAACGGAAGTTGCCGGTGGCCAGGTTATCGGTATAAGGCATATACTTTTGTGCCACCCTGCCAAACTCATCGTACCAGGTAGTACTGATCATGTCTTTACCTCCAGGAGTACTATTTTTTATTACTGTCTGTATACTTCTTCCCAACCCGTCAAAATATTCGGTGGCCTGGCTTACATCATATTTATCGGTTTGTGCATCGGCAGCAGTAATACTGGTAATACCAGGCTTTACAAAAGTTCTTACCCGGATATAGTTCATATTATTGGCATCCGTACCCGCAGCATAGGATGGCATAGCCACAGCTGTTTGAGATGCGCTGGCTGCAGAACCATCAGGGATAATGGTAGTAACCGCGGCTTTTACTTTTATGGACACCGGGTTGGTATAATTGCTTTCTGCTAAGCAGCTTATTTTTACCCGGTAGTAGGTTGTTTTTGCAGGAGAAGCCGGAGTATAACTATTTGTTGTAGCCCCACTGATGATCGTCCAGGTAATCTCATCTGTTGACAACTCCCATTGATAACCATAAGCGCTGCAAGTCCCTCCTCCCAGGTTGCTGATCGTTAGTGCTGTTACGGCACCGCCTGGTTGTATAGACTGTGATCCATTTAAACAACCCGCATTAAAGGCAACAATCACCTGCACACTTCCGGTGTATTGTATCTCACTACTACAGGTTGTTTTGCGACGATAATATTTTGTCTGGGTCTGAGCGGTTAATGTTAAGTTTTGAGCAGTGGCACCTGATATATTGGTGAAGGTTACATTGTCTACGGAGCTTTGCCATTGGTAGACATAGCTGCTACCGCAATTACCATTTGTGGCTATTGTTGCAGTAATAACAGCCGGCACAGTATTATAAGCAATGGATTGATTTGTGCTGGTAATGCTACCCCCGTTTAATTGCACAGCCACCGTTACTGTTACACTACCGGTATATTGTATTTCACTACTGCAACTAGTCTTTCGGCGATAATACTTCATTTGTGTTTGGGCAACAGTAAAGGAAAGATTTTGAGCTGTGGCACCACTGATATCTGTAAAGGTTATATTATTGGTCGATGATTGCCACTGGTAAACATAGCTGGTGCCGCAGTTACCGTTTGTTGCCACCGATGCCGTAATGGTAGCAGGTATGGCATTATAAGTTATCGTTTGATTGGCACTGGTGATACTTCCTCCATTTAATTGCGCAGCTACTGTTACCGTTACACTACCAGTATATTGTGTTTCACTACCGCAGATGGTTCTGCGCCGGTAATATTTTGTTTGTGTTTGAGAAGTACTGAAAGATAAGTTTTGGGCAGTAGCACTTGCTACATCCGTAAAGTTTGTATTATCCGTTGAGGATTGCCACTGGTAACTATAACTGCTTCCGCAATTACCAGCACTGGCAACCGATGCGCTGATCGCTGTTGGAATAGTGTTATAAGTAATTGCCTGGTTACCGCTGCTGATGCTGCCTCCGTTTAATGGCCCGGCTACTGTTATCGTTACAGTACTTGTATATTGCGTCTCACTACTGCAGATCGTTCTTCTGCGATAGTATTTTGTTTGGATCTGTGCACTGCTGAAGGAAAGATTTTGTGCCGTGGCTGCACCAATGTCTGTAAAATTTACATTATCTGTTGATGATTGCCACTGGTAAGCATAACTGGTACCGCAGTTTCCGTTAGAAGCTATAGACGCAGTAATAGTAGCAGGAATTGTATTATAAGTAATTGTTTGGTTACCGCTAGTGATGCTGCCGCCATTTAATGGTGGTATCGTTACTGTGACAGTTGCGATATTGGTATAAGTCGTAGAACTGCTACAGGTAACTTTTCTACGGTAATACGTGGTAGATGTAAGGGCAGGTGGTTGATAGTTCAAGCCTGTGGCTCCTGCAATATCTGTATAAGGGTCATCTATTACAGAAGCTTTTTGCCATTGATAACTATAACTGCCACTGCAACTGCCACCCGTGGCTACTGATGCATTGAGTTGTGCAGGTGTAGTACTATAACCAATTGTTTGAGTGGGGTTGCTTATGCTACCTCCGTATAAACTGGGTGGAGAGCTAATCGTTACATTCTTTGTCGCTATTAATCCCGTTGCATAGGTGTATGCTCTTACTGATCCACTACCACAACTGTTACTACACCATTGAATCGTAACTTCATCACTGAAGGCGTCAACAATTGTTCCACCGGTTACACCCCAATAATCAGCATAGGTAGTTTCACTACAACTCAAAAGATAATAATAGGTTCCCCCTCCAGTTACATTAGTAGTTCCATTAAGGATACAACCATCAGGTGGAGGCAGAAGCATTGCCTCAGCCGATTGCTGGCTCCTGCCCGTTTTCTTTTTTGATTTATTTACTACAACTCTTTTTTCTGTTGTGTCGGTCTGCCCTTGTACAGTTAGAAAACAACCAATAGCTAAAACCAATACAGCTACGAACTTTATCAAAATCGGTTTTATGCAGATAAGCCGAATCAATTTTTGAAGCCGGGTTTGATTTGTATAATTCATGGGGTGCAGCTTAATTGGTTTTATACTTGTAATCCATGGTTTTGATAATATTGCCATTCTGATCTTTGATCAACTTTAAGTGCCCAAACCCATCATACTCGTAATACGTGATCCTGTTATTAACATCGCATTGGCTGGTCATGCCGATTAGAGGTTCATAAGTGAATGTTGTCATCTGCGCAGCAGCAGGATAAAATCTTACTTCATCTACCTGGCCGGTCAGATTAATTGTATATGCATTACCACTAACAGCGATGGTACTTATTTGCAAAATCCAGGTACTACCTGATTTTTGCCAGTAACTAAGTACGTATTGACCGTTAGTAAGATTAGTAACTGGCTTGGAATATCCTCCTGTTCGGCTTTTTTTACCTGTTTTACTATCGCCATTGCTGCTGTTACCATCACCTTCTTCAAAAGAAGTATGAAAAATATCCTTGACCGGGGTATTTATTACTTCGGTAATAATGTACGTATTGTTATATCCCCACAGATAAGATGATTTTATGTCATCTGATTTTTGCCTTTCCCTGATACTTCCATTTGCATCATAAAAAAGCTCTTCCTTCTTTTCATAATAAGAAGGTATTGTGGCCGCATTGGTGTAAGTTATCGGTGTAACAGACGCTATCGATTTGAAGGTATATAAATCTGTTACCTGACCGCTATTATTATATTTTAAAACAGAACCATTACTTACATTCCCTGCCACTACTTTTTCCTTTAAAACAGGAAGCGAAAGAATATTTTTACTAACCAGAGTGGTATAATCAAGATCGGCCGTATACTTCGATACGATTTCTGACTGTTGGCCTTTACTATTTACAAAATACTCTTTCTTTACATCGAAGCTATTATTATATTCAAAAAACTTGTCCGTCTTTAATATCAGTTGTCCATTTAAATATTCCGAAGTGATTTCTTTTTTAAGCGTTTTCTTTCCACGGGACACATAGTAATTATAATAGAAAAAACGGTTGGGATTGTTGTCTGAATACATGTATCCTCCGGTTACATGAGCAGATGCAAAAAATATATCAGGCTGAAACTCTAATATTTCAAGCGTTTTGATCCGCTGTTCAGGTTGATCTTCATACTCGTATTCAATAGTTTTCACAGGAGAATAAGTACTCCCGCTTAACTGGTAATGTATTACTTTTTTTAAGGTATTCTTATCCCATGACGGGAAATAAAAAAAGTCATAAGGATGTCTTGTGCTTGCACCTGGCTTTACATCTCTGCCTGTTGTATTATATAGATATTCTGTTTTCCCATTTGTAACATTATTATCATTATATGAAACTGTCTTTTCAGTAACCATCGTATAATCAACAGGACACCCATTGTTCTGACCGAGTTCTACCTGGCTGTCGGATGTAAACCATAAAACATTTTTCAGTTCCTTCAGTGATTCATGGACAGTCGTATACAATAGCGGATAATTATAAAAATTCTTTGAAGGGTCGGAGATAAGCGTTCCTACTCCTATTTGCTGTGGACCATATTTTGTGTCTCCATATTCATATATTTTTTTACTTGCCGGGCTTCCATCTTGTTTGAAATGAGTAATGGCTTTTACTCTCAATCCTCCTGCCTGCTCAGGATTTATTTGCTCTGTCGTAGTGGTTACCCAATGTTTGTAAGATAAATAAGCTTCAATTGTAGGACTATTACACATGCTGGTATTCGATCCGGTTACCCCGTTTGTTTTCAATTCCAATCTGTAACTATGGCCTGCCCTTATTGTCACATCCTGATTAATTACCTTTCTTTGGTCTTTATCAGCAGGGGGATGGGCAAACAAATACTCTTGTCCGCTGGTGAGGTTAGTTAATTTAGCGGTCATTGATAAACCATTCCAGATTAGGTAATCTGAAAAAACAATAGTTAGTTTACCCACATCCACTCCATTATTGCCTATCGTTTCAACCACTGTAAAATCAAGACTGTTATTAGCCGGCACTCCATTAAGATAGTCGGGGTCACAGCTAGTGTGCCTGTTTATAGCGAATAATGCCCTTTGCTTATTTTCTTCTGACTGGCTCTGAGTTTGATTTACACTTAAATAATAATTTGGTTCATACTCATATTGCGTATATCCTCCGGTAGGAAATGATATTTGTTTCAGGCTGGCGGCTTTCATGAAATTGAAATCTGAACGACGGTTATCGCCTAAATAAACAGGCTTTCCAGTACCCGCGGTTACATAAAATGATTGTGGTATCAGTGAAGTATTAATTTTCCCGTTATAATATCCCCAATAGTCCTGGGATGTAGTGTTTCTGCCAGGTAATGGGGTACTTTCATATTGAAATTTATAGTCATTTACGAAGTCATTTGCCGCATCGTAAAACTTTACAGCATTTAATCTCAGGCTTTTTTTCCGATGATCCGGAATGGGCATATAATCAATAGCAGACCCCGTACCTGTCCTCGTGAAATAGTCCGCGTTATCAAAAACAATTTTTTTGGTAGCATTATTTTTATCGTCATATATAATAAACCCAGTAATTCTTGTTGAATTGGTTGTAGACTGGTCGATCCTGTCATTAGCGGAAGAAAATACAATATATCCGTTTTTAAATTGGATGCTGTCAACTACTTGTTGGTTAGTCATTGCTGTATTGGCAAAAGTCATAGTGGTTTGATCAAAAGAAACTCCGTCCTGATCAATAGGCGACAGGCCAGCCTCAGCATTTAATAAATACCGTGTAACGTTTATTACTTTTTCGTTGCTATAAAGAGTGGATCTATATTTAAAACGAATAGTGTCAGAATAGTCGGCAGAGATAATTTCCGTTAAATACCAACTGGAGGTATATCCCTCCTGCAGGATAGAATTGTAAGCTATATGAGTCGTTTCGTAAGCTGGTTGATCGTTCAGGTTTTTTCCAAACCTATAAATGGTTCCAACCTTATCGGTTACTACTATTAATTTATTAAAAAGGTCAACATTATATTTCAGGGGTTCCAGGTCCAGACTTACAAAGTTCCCTGCATTATTCAAACAAAATTCATCCGAAAGTCCGTTGACTGATATACTAAAAACATCAGGTTGTTTATCGGTAGTGAAAGCTTGTTTTAGGTAAGTGCTCGTACCTATTCTCCCTGCTGCCTGTAAGTCATAAATATCGTCATAATCGGGAAGGGAATTGCCGGTAGTAATGAATCCGTTACCATGTTCATCTACTTTATCTTTTATAACCCTGGTTATTATCCCGCTTGCATTTAAAGTCCAGCCGAGTCCGACAAAAGAAGCTTCCTGATCAACTCTTATACCACTTGCATGGTAAGCTACAGAGATTGGGAACTCCAGTTTGCTTCCTTTGATTGTATAAAGAGGAATGTTGATTGCTGGAACACCGGTTGATACATCAACATTGTATTCTCCGTACTGCCCCAGACTGGCAGCGTTGGGAGAATGTATGGTAGTTTTAGGAGCCTGTAGATTACCTGATTGAGAAAATAAAGGCTCACAAAATCCAACGGTAGTTATAGCCATTATAATGCTAAACAGCTTCATTAAATTTAATTTTAATTGATAATTTCTTTTCAAATCTTTTATTAAAATGCATACCCTATCCGAAATATAATCGGCTGCGTTCTCGGCGTCTGTTGATAACTCAACATATCCCACATCAACTGCAGCTTCGTTTTCTTAAAAAATTTTGTCTTCAGCGACACTACTTTACTCAAACCGATTAATCCACTCTGCTGCCAGGCGTTGAGGTTTTTTAATTCATCCACATTTGCAAACTCACTCCGGTAGTTCATCTCATATCCGCCACTCAACCAGAAAGAACCTTTGATCTTCCAGTCAACAAAACTTCTTAATCCAGCGCCTTGATTTGTAATATTGATGTGCCTGATATTTTGACCCCAGCCTAATTTGTAACTGGCTCCAATGCCGAGTATCGATTTATCATTGAGTTTATAACCAAGTGATAATCCCAGATCACTGGTTACCGGAAAATAGCCGTTAGCTTTTTGTGATTGAATATTGGTGCCCAGTTCCAATCGTTCGAAAAAGCTTTTTGTTTTTTGATTGTTGGGTTTAAACCCTTCGGGCATTTCGGCCCCCTCTAAATCTCCCCCGGTGGGGGAGACTTTCAGCAGCTTTTCCTTTAGTTGATTTAATTGCGATTGTGCAGATTGTATGTTTTGTTGAAATTGTTGTTGTGCGTTAGGGCCACCTGCCGCTAATTGTTGTTGAATAAGTCCGTTTACCTGGGCTCTTGTTTGCAGGCCCGCAAGAGAGCCCCCTCCTGCTCCCCCGGTGGGGGAGAGATCATCTCCGGGTAAGCGGAATAAAGAAGCGAGCATGCTATTCTTACGCATGAAGTTGTTGAACAGTTTTGATTTGCTCAATAGTTCAAGTGCCTTACGTTCTGCTTTTTTATGATCTTTTAATAATGATTTGTATTCTCTCAATTGCTCACTATAATAATAAGCCTGCTTGTTCAGTTTTTTTAACTCTTTAGCAAACCCAAGGTTTCCCAATTGCTCTTTCAGTAATTGTTTTCTTTCTTTTATGAACTTTTTTATCTCTTCAGCTTTTTGAAACTTTCCTTCCATGCCATTCACCTTTGAAAGAGCCTGGCTTAATTTTTCTTTTGCTCCTTTAGCAGTAGATAATAATTGCGGGTTTTGCTGCAGAAACTTTAATGAAGTCGTGAGTGTGTCGAGTGACGGGACATACTGTTGCAGCGAAGTTTTGTTTTGCAGTTTTTGCTCCAGTTGTTCGTATTGCTGTTTTGCATTACCGAAGACGGCCACTGCTTTTGCGGAATCAGTTTTCACCAACTTTTTTTGAATGCGGGCTTCCTGTTTTTGCCACTGCTGTAAAGTTTTTGCCGTTTGCTTGTCAAGCCTGGCTTCCAGGTTACCGGCTTTGGATGAAACAATGTCAAGGTATTTGGAAGAGAGGATTTGCGGGGACTGTGTTGTATCCATTTGTGCAGCACAAGAGGTGGCAGCAAGTATGACAAGGATAAAAAGCAGGTTCTGGCGAAAAAGCATTTGTGGTGGTTCGTAAAACGAATATGGTCTTTTGCTTTTAATTGCAGCAAATATTTACACGGTATTTATTCCATTTTTTCACGGTAAAAAAAACGTCTTTTTAACGGCAAAAAAGCATTTTTTTCACGGGGAGGGTCCATTCCATAACGGTTTGCGCCCTCACCCGGACAGGAATTTTGCAGGATGAAATGCTATTTGTGACGGATACTTTGCTCATCCTTTTAAAACAAACTAAGGTTGACAGGCGTACCTGAAACTCCTTATGCAGGCACCAAACAAAGAGAGTTTCGCTGCATAATTAAAATACCGTAGTAGCCGGTTAAAATACCGTATCAACCACATTCGTATGAGCATCTAAGCCTGGTATATTGCAAGGTGAATGATTTATGGGAGCTCCGTTTTTAATTATCCTGAAATGATTATGAAAGACCAGTGGCGGACCGGTGGTTCCGGATAAAAATTTCTACCGGTTTAACTACGGCTTCCGCCGGGCCCGGCGGGAGAACAGGGGATGCTGAAAACCTATAAGAGAGTAAGCA
>JAKFDZ010000137.1:0-6515 GCA_036675925.1 Flavihumibacter sp. | reverse complement strand
CAAGTTAATCGATTGAAAGGGTGATGGATCATGAAAAAGGTTCCATGGATGATTGTCGTTTGTGAATGGATCTGGAGGGCGATTTTGGTTAATCTATACTGGGTTGCCTTTACCATCCTTGGGTTAGGGATCTTTGGCTTTTTTCCAGCATCCATTGCCCTGTTTACCATTGTGCGGAAATGGCTGAGAAAAGAAAGTGATCTACCTGTATGGGCGACGTTTAAGCAAGTTTATTTTAAAGAATGGAAAAGAAGCAATGGAATAGGCCTTGTATTTTACAGCATTGGCCTTTTTCTTTTTGTCGATATTCGAATTGTAGAACAAGTAATGACAGGCGTTTTTGCCAGTTTTCTATTAATCATCTTCTATATCTTTGTATTTGTCCTGCTATTGGCTGTTGGTAATTTCTTTTCGCTTTATGTCCATTATGAACTCCCAACGAAAGAATATATAAAACAATCCTTTTTATTTACCATAACAGGATTGCTATCCACGATATGGATTGGGGCAGGACTATTGGTTATTGGCATGCTCTTAATTAGGATGCCTGGCTTAATTCCGTTTATTTCCGGAGTTGCTCCTGCTTATTGGATGATGAGAGTCAACTTGATTCGGTTTAACACGCTTGAGAAAAGAATGTCTCTTTCTTAGGGCTGCGCAGTACTTGTTATGAAAGTGAAACGAAATGAGGGAGAAAGATGAAACTACACGTAACCGGTGACGTATCCTCTATTACCGAAGGGCTTAATATTATAATAAAGAATTTAAAGGTTCAACTTTCAGAGGATGGCTATCCGGTATATTTAAAACAGCAAAAGGGTCCATTGCGTGTTATGAATCACAATGGCCAGGGGGAAATTCGCTTTGAGAGGCCTATTCACTTTTTTCGCGGCTTAGGATTATTCCTTGAACATTTTTATAAAGAGAACGAGTTTGACTTGTCAGAGGAACCGCAGTTTGAAATGAGCGGTGTTATGCTCGATGCGTCTAGAAATGCGGTCCCAACTGTTTCAGATGTAGAAAAGCTGCTGCAAAGAATGGCTGTAATGGGATTAGATACATTGATGCTCTATACAGAGGATACGTACGAGGTAAAGGAACATCCTTATTTCGGGTATATGCGGGGAAGATATTCTGCTGAGGAATTAAAGGCATGTGATGACTACGCGGTGAAGTTAGGGATTGAAATGATCCCTTGTATTCAATCACTGGGTCATTTACGGGAAGCGCTTAAATGGAATTATGCTTCCAATATTAAAGACACAGACGACATTTTATTGGTTGATCAGCCTGAGACATATGAATTCTTGGAAAACTGTATCAGGGCTGCCTCCGAGCCTTTCCGGACCAAGCGTATTCATATAGGTATGGATGAGACGTTCCAGCTTGGTTTAGGTAAATATTTAGAAAAACATGGCTATGAGAATCATATTGATATCATGAATAGGCATTTGGAAAAGGTCGTTGCGATTACGGATAAGTATGGTCTAAAACCGATGATTTGGAGTGATATGTACTTTCCATTGTTTTCGGAAGACAGTAAATACCGAGATGAAAACGGGGAAATTCGCGAAGACATACTTGCCTCCATCCCTGATGTAGAGCTTGTCTATTGGAATTATTACCGGAAAGAGCAGGAAGTCTATGAAAAAGATTTTCAACACCATAAGCTGCTCGGTCAGACTCCAATTTTTGCTGGCGGTGCGTGGACATGGAATGGAATCGTCCCTAACTATGGGAAAGCCATTGCAACGACGGAGGCCGCTATGGCGGCGTGTAAAAAAGAGGGTATTAAAGAAGTGTTTGTCACGTTGTGGGGCGACAATGGAGCCGAAACGCCATTCTCTACTTCCTTACCCATCTTACAATTATTTGCGGAGCACACCTATCATAAGGAAGTCACACTTGAACAAACAGCTGAGCGCTATGCATTCTGTGGTGAAGGAAACTTTGATGATTTCATGGTCCTGAAAAAGCTGGATGAGACTCCTGGCGTTATGCAAGATAACATGAATACGTCGATGACCTCTAAAGTGCTGCTGTACCAGGATATACTAATCGGTTTATATGATGAAAATTGTAAAGGATTATCCTTAGGGGAGCATTATGAAAAACTTGTTTCCAAGATTGAAAAAGCAAAGCACAACAACCCAAAATGGGAAAGTCTATTTGACTTCTATGAGCAATTGGCAAGGGTTCTAAGCGTGAAGGCGGAAATCGGAATTAAGATAAAAGAAGTTTACGAGAAAAAAGATTACGAGCAAATGAGATCAATCCTCTTAGAGCTGGATTGGATTCAAACCAATGTGGACCAATTACGTCAAAAGCACCGAAAAGTTTGGTTTGAATCGTACAAGCCGTTTGGCTGGGAGATTATCGATATTCGATACGGCGGCGTTATTACCCGAATTGACTCGGTAAAATATCGGATTCAAGAATGGCTGGAGGGCAGGATTTCTGCTATTGAGGAATTAGAAGTAGAACGGTTACGCCATGATGGGCCTTGGGAAATTGTTGACGGCTTAGTTGGCGGCAATGTCTATCATCGGATCGTCACTGCAGGAAACTTTTCATTATAAAGGATAAAATCCTAAAATAACTAAATGGGGTGAACGGATTGTTTTTAACGGAAAGAAAGTTTGAAGCCCGTATTCGGGAATTAGAAGGTTACCGTTATCGCGATTGCATTACAATTGATCAATTTACCACACAGGAGGATGACGGCAAGGTAGGGGCCTACCCGCCAGAATCTTACGATGAAAAAAATATCATGAATCTAGGCGATTATTGGAAAGGCCGGGATCGATATATCTGGCTTCATGCAGACGTTGATTGTCACATACCAAACAACAGCAGGCAGGTTGTCGGGCTGTTCTCCTTCGGAAAGACGGGAGGGGGGCATAATTCAGGTTTTGAATCCTTACTATTTGTAAATGGCAAACCCTATCAAGGCGTCGATTCCAATCATGAAGAAGTTCTCTTCGATGAAGATTCCACTAAGGGGCCAATGCGTTTAGATTTTAGACTTTGGTCAGGGCTGGAAGGCGGGGGAGTTCCGGTTGAAAATGAATTTAAACTGGAGATGGCGAAAATAGGCTGGCTTGATAAGCGTGTGGATAACTTATACTACACCCTTTTGGCAGCTTATGAAGTATTGATGGAAACAAGTGAGGAAGAGTCAGCCTATACGATTTTGAAGCAGGTGCTTACCAATGCCTTGCAGTTTATCCGTTGGACGGAACCTGGAAGTCATGAGTTTTATGAATCCTGTTATGCAGCGGAGGAGAATCTAACAAAGGCACTCCAATCAATCAATAAATCATCAGATATAACGGTGCACAGTGTTGGCCATACACATATCGATGTTGCCTGGCTCTGGAGATTAAGAAATACTAGAGAGAAGTCAGCACGTTCCTTCTCGACTGTCTTGCATTTAATGAAGCAATTCCCAGAATATTTATTCTTACAAACACAGCCGCAGCTTTATGATTATATCAAAACGGATTACCCTGACATCTACGAACAGATGAAAGCGAGAATTGCGGAAGGTAAATGGGAAGCAGGGGGCGCGATGTGGCTGGAAGCGGACTGTAATATTCCTAGCGGCGAGTCTCTTGTCCGCCAAATCCTGCATGGAAAAGCCTTCTTTAAGGAAGAATTTGGGGTGGATTGTGAATATTTATGGCTTCCCGATGTTTTTGGTTACAGCTGGGCATTGCCGCAGATTTTAAAAAAATCAGGCATTAAAACAATGATGACAACGAAAATCAGCTGGAATCAATACAACCGCATGCCGCATGATACCTTTTACTGGAAGGGAATCGATGGGTCAGAGATTTTAACGCACTTTATTACAACGCCGGAACCATGGAACGGTCCGGACTCTTGGTTCTACACGTATAATGGCTTTATTACTGCCAAAACGGTTAAAGGAGCATGGACGGGCTATCGTGATAAGGACCTGTCAAAAGATCTTCTGCTTTCATACGGATATGGCGACGGCGGCGGCGGAGTCAATCGCCACATGCTTGAAATGCGAAGCAGACTGGACATGATGCCTGGTATGCCGAATGTAAAGACGTCAACAGCTGGAGAGTTTTTTGAAAAGCTTCACCAAAATGTAGCGGAATCTAACGGCTATATCCATAAATGGGATGGCGAATTGTATCTGGAATACCACCGGGGCACGTATACAAGCCAGGCGTTTATGAAACAAACGAATCGTAAATTGGAGCTTTTATATAGAAGAGTTGAATTCCTATCTTCCTGGATATCTGAAAATGGCGAGTGGATTGGGGATAAGGAGCTTAAAGACGGTTGGAAAATTATTTTACGAAATCAATTCCATGACATTATTCCAGGTTCGTCTATTCATGAGGTATATGAGGATGCAAAGGAAGAATACAGGGAAGCGATGGAACTAGGCGAAAATGTAAGTTCACGTGTAATCAATAGCGGGATTGACCAGGCTGACCGTTCTGTGGTGCTATTTAACGCTTCACATCATAAGGGAATGAGAAATGTTGTGATCCCTCAATTTGCTGATTATAAAGCGGGGGTATGGAGAGATGATAACGGAACACTGTTACCGCATCAAAAGCTTCCTGCTGGCTGGCTTGTTGAAGTGGATAGACTCCCATCCTTTGGTGCTAAAACGTTATCTTTTGAACCACAGGAAGCTGCCCGCGAAAAGAAATCAAGCTTTATCTATCATGACCGCAAATTAGAAACACCGTTTTATCTCGTTGAATGGAATGAATTCGGTCAGATAACAACGATCTATGATAAAGAGGCAAAACGTCATGTTCTAGCCGAAAATGAAAGAGGAAACGTTCTGCAAATCTTTGAAGATAAGCCACTCGCACATGATGCGTGGGATATTGATATCTTCTATCAAGAAAAAATGGAAGAAATTAACGATCTAGCCTCATTTGAAGTAGTTGAAGATGGCGAGCTTTCCTTTACTATTCATGTTAAGTGGAAGTATCATCATACTGATATTTCGCAGTCGATTGTTTTTTATCAAAATGATCGCAGAATTGATTTTGACACAAGTGTTGATTGGCACGAAAAGAGAAAATTGCTGAAGGCTGCTTTCCCTGTAGATGTTCGAACAACGGAGGCAACCTATGATATCCAATTCGGAAATGTAAAGCGTCCTACGCATTGGAATACGAGCTGGGACATGGCCAAATTTGAAACGGTGGGACATCAATGGGCTGATCTATCTGAACCGGATTATGGCGTAAGTTTATTGAATGATTCCAAATATGGCTATGATATCAAAGAAAATACAATGCGTTTAACCTTATTAAAATCAGCGATTCATCCTGACCCAGAAGCGGATCAAGGAACCCATTCTTTTGTTTATTCGCTGTATCCACATATCGGCGATTGGAGGAAAGGTAAGACAGTCGAAAAGGCATGGGATCTCAATGATTCGATTGTTGCTGTAGAAGGGAAATGGACAAAAGAAGCGTCATTCCTAGATACAAATTCTGACCACGTCTGGTTTGATGCCGTGAAGCCGGCCTATGATGGTAACGGAATCATTGTCCGCATGCATGAGTATGAGGGACGAAGAGGGAAGGTTACACTTGATGTTGGCAAAAATATCACTTCATGGATGGAAACCAATCTAATGGAAGAAGCAGTGGCTAAACGTTGCTATTTGCCAATTGAGTTTGATATTAAACCATATGAAATTAAGACCATAAGAATCTTGTAATATAAAAAATAAGACCAGTTGGCAGTCACCATCTGGTCTTATTTCTTCATTCGAGGATATAAATTTCAGTTAACTAAGATTTTTGCACTTAATCCCAAATTAGTCAACTATAAATAGTAGCGCTTTCACTATAAAATATAGATATGGAAGTGCTTACAACAACTGAGAGGAGGATGAATATGAAAAAAATACTGAGTGATATATATAAAAACCGAATCTGGCTGTTAATGGTTCTGCCTGGAACGATTTGGCTTCTATTATTTTCCTATTTACCAATGTTTGGACAAGTTTTGGCTTTTAAGAAATTCAGGATTCACCCAGATGGATTCTTTGCCAGTGTTATGAACAGTGAGTGGGTTGGCTGGGAAAACTTTGAATATTTGTTTAGTACAAGTGATGCGTGGATTATAACCAGAAATACCCTGGTATACAATATTATCTTTATTGTAGTGGGGTTAATTGCGGCTGTGGGAACAGCAATCATGCTTAGCGAGCTGGTGAATAAGAAGTTATCAAAAGTCTATCAAACTTCTATTCTATTTCCGCACTTTATCTCATGGGTTATCGGGAGCTACTTTGTATTCACGTTCTTAAGTACGGATCACGGCCTATTAAATCATGTTCTTGGCTGGTTCAATATCGATCCAATTTCATGGTATAGCGAATCGAAATATTGGCCGTTTATCCTAGTGTTTATGGCTCTGTGGAAAGGTGTCGGTTACGGAAGTATCGTGTATTTAGCGTCCATTGTCGGGATTGATCGAGCGTATTATGAAGCAGCCATGAT
>JAKFDZ010000136.1:0-2490 GCA_036675925.1 Flavihumibacter sp. | reverse complement strand
ATAATCTAACGCATGAACACCCAAGGTACCAAAGATAAACACACCACAGGTATTCCAAGGGATAAACACAGAGGTAAGTGTCCCGCCATCTTCAAGTGCCCGCGATAAATTTTTTGAATGAAGACCCTTATCACGATAGGCCTTTGCATACATCCGTGATGGAATAACAATCGAAATATATTGTTCAGAACATGTTGCATTTGTTGCGAAACAGGAAACGACAGTTGAAGCAACAACACCTCTAGCTGACTTCGCTAATTTTAGAATCTGATTAACAATAGCTTGTAACATTCCAGAGTTCTCTAGAATTCCACCAAAGGTCATTGCAACGATTGTCATAGAGACTGTGTACATCATCGAATCAAGACCACCGCGGTTAAACAGGTTGTCCACCATTTCATTTCCGGTATCAATGACAAACCCGCTTTGCAAAGCTGCAACTGCAGACGAAACGTTTCCTCCCTGAATAACTACCTGCGAGAGAAATCCAAGTGTAATACCAATAATCAATGCAGGAATCGCCGGTACCTTTTTTGCGACCAAAATAATAACCAATAATGGAACGAGTAATAAAAATGGCGAAATGACAAAGCTGTCTTGGAGAACTGCTAACGTTTTATCAATACTAGCAGAATCCATTCCTTCATTACCAAACTTCCTGCCCATAAATCCATATATCACCAAAGTGATGACGATACCAGGAATGGTAGAATAAAGCATATGACGTATATGCACAAATAAATCTGTTCCAGTTAAACCGGATGCAAGATTAGTAGTATCAGATAACGGGGACATTTTATCGCCGAAATAAGATCCAGAAATAATGGCACCTGCAATCATTGGTGCTGGAATTCCCATACTTAAGCCAATTCCCATACCCGCTACACCGATAGTTCCCATTGTTGACCATGAGCTTCCAATTGCCAATGATACAATCATACAGATTACTGTAATGGAAACCAGAAATAGTGAAGGAGTAATGATCTTTAATCCATAATAAATCATGGTTGCTACAATTCCGCCGCCAATCCAGGCACCGATTGTTAAGCCAACGAGAATGATGATAACGATTGCAGGCAGAGCCAAGCGAATCCCCTTATACATCATTTCCTCAATTTCTGACCATTTATAACCGTAGCGCCAAGCAACGATGGCCGCAATTGATGTTCCGATTATTAATGGAATATGTGGTCCTTGTTCAAGGACGATAATCGTAATCCCCATTACCACGATCATGACTAAAAGTGGCAGCACAGCCATTTTAAAACTCATCTCTTTTTTCATACACATTCCCCCGCCCAAATTAGATAGTAAATATTGTTAGCGCTTACTTGTTAGAAAATTGGTAATTGTCGTTAAATAGTCGGTAATTACATTTTATACATAGGTTAATTTTACGTCAACCAAAATTTGCAGAATTTAGACAAAAAAATTACGATGCATGATATGCATCGCAATCCTATTTTTATGCTCTGAGCAGTGTTTCAGCAAGTATCCGTGCCCCAAGATTTAGGGCCGAGGTATTAAAGTTCATTTTAGGATGATGTAATCCTGGTTGGAGGTCAGCGCCCACACCAATCATCGTTGCTTTCAATTTTGGATTCTTTATAGTATAAAAATGAAAATCATCACTTCCGGAAGTGATTACTGGCGGTGAAAGCGCCTCATGGCCCGCAACACTCAGAATAGCTTCTTCGGCGATCGCTGCGGCTTCAGGAGAAACCTCAGCACCAGGCGTAAAATCGCTCCATTTCCATTCGATTTCGACCCCATAAAGGTCTTTTAAGCTGTTCATTCCGTGGTCAATTTGGTCCTTCAGTTTTTCTAAAACTTCATTTTTTTGCGCCCGGACATCAATGGCAAATTCCGCTGAACCTGGGATAATGTTTAGGCTTTCTCCGCCAGCGATAACTTTTGTAAGTTTTGCAGAATAGGCTTCGAACGGTGATAGATAAATAGATTTGACGAACTGATGCAGTCCAACAATCACGTCAAGAGCGCTTTTACCTTGGTGCGGCCTGGCACCGTGAGCATCTACCCCATTAACTCTTCCTTCTAGAAATATTGCCGCACCGTGATGAATAGAAGCCGAAACTTGTCCCAGCGGGAGCTCTTCTATCGGACGAAGGTGAATCCCGAATAATTGGCTCACATCATCGATGGCTCCCCTTTCAATCATCGAAAGTGAACCATTACCTTTTTCCTCAGCTGGCTGGAAAATAAAACGTACCTTTTTTGTTAGCGGTTTATCTTTCAAATAAAGAAGTGCGCCAAGCACCATTGAAATATTAGCATCATGACCACAGGAGTGGTTTCCCTGCCAAACTCCGTCAACCTCTTGCCATAGAGCATCTATATCTGCTCTCACCGCGATCACATCATCCCCTTCGCCTATTTCAGCGATAAGCCCAGTGACATCATCAAAACGACGGTATGTAACACCCAAATTATCCAAAATATCTGCTAGTGCCTGTGTTGTTTTAACCTCTT
>JAKFDZ010000135.1:0-2086 GCA_036675925.1 Flavihumibacter sp. | reverse complement strand
GGTCAGTAGGAAACGTGATTGTGTTTCGCTAAATAATGCAGTTACTGGGTTACCTTCAATCGTGATAGTCGCCCCAAGCTGAGCATCGCCAAAAAGACTTTCAGCAGCCGCAACACCTAGACCACCTTCAGAAAGGTCATGTGCCGATTGAACAACTCCTGCACGAATAGCTGCCAACACTTGATTCTGTCTTTCTTTTTCTAGTTGAATATTAAGTTCAGGAGCTTTACCAAAAATCCGTCCGTTTTGCAGTTTTTGTAACTCACTGCCACCAAACTCATCTTTAGTTTCCCCAACTAAGTAAATAAGGTCACCACTTGTTTTAAAGTTCTGTGTGGTAATATGATCAAGATCTGTTACTAAGCCCACCATTCCAATTACCGGTGTTGGATAAATCGCTGTTCCGCTTGTTTCGTTATATAAAGAGACGTTACCGCCAATAACTGGAGTTTCTAGCACACGGCAAGCCTCGCTGATTCCATCTGCTGATTTTTCAATCTGCCAAAATACTTCTGGCTTTTCTGGATTTCCAAAATTCAAGTTATCCGTAATGGCTAATGGCTCTGCACCTGAGCAAACGATATTACGTGCTGCTTCTGCAACCGCAATTTTCCCGCCTACCTCTGGATCTAAAAATACATAGCGTGAGTTACAATCAGTCGTCATTGCCAATGCCTTACGCGTTCCGCGGATTCTGACAACAGAAGCGTCTGATCCAGGTGAAACGACTGTATTCGTACGCACCATATAATCGTATTGATTATATACCCATTCCTTGCTTGCCACTGTTGGCTGGCTAAGAATTTGTTTCAATGTTTCATTCAAATCTTCAACCTGTGGGACTTCTACTTCTAATGCTTGGAATTCCTGATAATAAATTGGTTCTCTTGATGGCTTATGATAAACAGGTGCGTCCTCAGCTAAGGCATCTGCTGGGACATCTGCCACGATTTCGCCATGTTGCAGCAAACGTAGTTTTTTATCATCTGTTACTGTACCGATTGCTACTGCTTCAAGGTCGTATTTTGTGAATAGATCTTTGATTTCCTGCTCTCTTCCCTTTTTAACAACAATCAGCATTCGCTCTTGTGATTCCGAAAGCATCATCTCATATGCAGTCATACCCGTTTCACGCTGTGGAACCAGGTCTAAATTCATTTCAATACCCATTCCAGCTTTACTTGCCATTTCTGCTGAAGAACTTGTTAATCCCGCAGCACCCATATCTTGAATGCCGACAAGGGCATCTGATTGAATTAACTCAAGGCAGGCTTCTAGTAAAAGTTTTTCCATGAATGGGTCGCCCACTTGAACTGCCGGGCGGTTTTCATCGGATTGTTCTGTTAATTCTTCAGAAGCAAAGGTAGCTCCATGAATTCCGTCACGGCCTGTTTTCGCCCCAACATACATCACTGTATTGCCAACACCTTGTGCAAGACCTTTTTTAATATCTTTATGATCAATTAAACCGACACACATAGCGTTTACTAATGGATTGCCATCATAACATGGTTCAAATTGAATTTCGCCGCCAACTGTCGGGATTCCGATGCAGTTACCGTAGCCAGCGATTCCAGCTACAACTTCTTTGAATAAGTAGCGCACTCGTGCAGATTCATCAAGTTCACCGAATCGAAGTGAGTTTAATAGAGCTATAGGACGTGCACCCATTGAGAAGATATCACGGATAATGCCGCCAACACCTGTAGCCGCCCCTTGATATGGCTCGATGGCTGATGGGTGGTTATGGCTTTCGATTTTGAACACAACCGCTTGGTTATCGCCGATATCAACAATTCCTGCCCCTTCCCCAGGACCCTGAAGAACACGCTCACCTGTCGTTGGGAATTTTCTTAAGACTGGTTTAGAGTTTTTATAACTGCAATGCTCAGACCACATGACCGAAAATAATCCTGTTTCAGTGTAGTTCGGTGTCCGGCCAAGAATGTTTTCAATCTGGGTGAATTCTTCATCGGATAAGCCCATTTGCTGATAAAGTTTTTCTGTCTTTACTTGATCTGGTCTTGGTTCATGCTTTAACAACATTTGCTTCCCTCCAGCTTCTTACAATCGATTGAAATAATTT
>JAKFDZ010000134.1:0-2583 GCA_036675925.1 Flavihumibacter sp. | reverse complement strand
ACATCAGCTACACTTACGTTATGATATCCCTGACCTGCATAGTCTCGATGCTCTTCATCATTTGAATCGAAAACCCACTGTTTTGTTAGTTTTCCATCTTTAAAATTGTAAGCAGCAAGCACACTTCTTGTATAATACCCACGTGCCATAACAATGCTAGGAGTTTCGCCATCTAAATAAGCAACAGCTGCAAGGAAACGATCTACACGATTTCCATAGGTATCACCCCAGGCACCTACGTCACCACGAGCTGGTTCATAATCCGCAGTATCTAGTGCTTTTCCAGTCTCTCCATCAAATACAGTCAAGTACTCTGCACCCTGCAGAACATAACCTGTACTGTTACGATGGTCAGCATCTGCTCGGCCGATTATAGTTCCTAGTCCGTCTTTCGTTCCATCTGCCGTTTTGAAAACAATCTCTGATCTGCCATCCCCATCAAAATCATAAACGAGGAATGGTGAGTAGTGGGCACCTGCACGGATATTTTTACCTAAATCTATGCGCCACTTTAAGGTACCATCCATTTCATAGGCATCTACATATACATTTCCTGTATAGCCTGCTTGCGAGTTATCCTTTGAATTGGTTGGATCCCACTTTAATACCAATTCATATTCTCCATCAGCATCTAAGTCACCGATACTTGCATCATTTGCTCGGTATGAATATGGATCGCCAAGTGGTGTCACACCGTCCGCTGGTTTTTGAAGAGGAATATCCAAATAATTTTGATTCAATACCTTCGTTGTATCCTTCGATTTTCTTTCTTTACCATCCATTACTGCACGAACTTCATAGGTTGATTCAGCTTTTCCATCTTTATCAACATAATTAGTTCTAGTTGTAATTGGTTCAGAATTAATCTTGTCACCATCACGGTAAACGTTAAAGCTAATACTTTCAGAATCTGTTCCGAGCATTCTCCAGCTGACAAAAACACCTTCTTCTGTTTTCATCGCAACTGGAGCACGCTTTAAGTCTTCCATTTGTCTTTTCAATTTCGTTACTGCAGGAGTCTCTAGGACTTCAGAGAGTTCGGAAGTACCACCTGCATTAACGGCAGCAACCTTATAAAAGTAAGGAATCGTTGTTAATACGGTCTCGTCTTTATAAGAATTTGTTTTGGTTTTACCGATAAATTCGTATGTTCCATTCACCTTCTTCGTACGGTACACATTATAGGTAATAGCACCCTCTACCTGATCCCAGCTAATCGTAAGGTCATTTTTATTTATATCACCAACCTGTAGGTTATCTGGTGCACTAGGAACTGGCTGTGATGGATCAATCATTACCACTTTTAGCGGAAGCGAGGGATCTGTTTCAACATCAGCATTATCTATGGTTGTAGCAACATACTCATATTCCATTCCTACATCCACAGTTTTATCAGTAAAGGATGTTGTAGTGGAGCTGCCGACCACTGTAAAGTCACTAGTCCCGACCACTTTCCGGTAAATATTATATTTTACTGCATCCTCAACCGCTTTCCATGATAAAGTGACAAATGGATTTTCAGCATCTAATGATGTCTCATCCACTTTAAGTTCGGACGGAGCGATTAAAATTGGGGTGATTTCTACACCGTTAACAATTCCTGTTGAACCACCGAAACTAAAATTCATTTGACCATCTTTAACAGAAACTTGAGAAACAACTTTGGTTGTAAAGTTATTTCTAGAGGCAGAAATTTGCCCATAATCCTGACCTTCTACTGCCAAAGTAGTTCTTGCACTTCCAGTCATATCTCCAACATAGACTTTTAGCGCATAAAGACCGTTTTGCACATCAACCTTAAATTTCCATCCGACGTTAAAATAACCCAGCCAGTCACGAATAACGTCTCCACCTGTACTGCGGTCTCGGCCAATCATACCAGTTGAATCAACAATTCCATAACCTCGTTCAGCAGTATATATGGTAGAGAGATTGACTCCTGTGTAACCTTCGGCAATTGGACTCCCGGCTAAACCGAAGTCAAATTTTAGGGTTGCTTTCTTCGTTGTAAACTGTATTGCATCCGAATATTCGGATTCACCCTTTCCATTTACAGCAGAAACAACAACATCGTAGGTTAGACCTTCTTCCATCCCCGTTACATTCAGTCTAGGGAGGGTGGAGGTACCAACTAATTTATAATCACTATCTGTTGAAAGCTTTCGATATACCTTGTAGATATCTGCTCCGTCTACCTCTTTCCATGTAATAAGGGCACCCGCATTACTTACATTGCTTACAGTCACATTGACTGGTTTAGCAGGTAAATTGGCCGGTGGGTCTATACCCGTAACATACTGTGAAAGTGGAATATTCAGATTTTTTATTTCATCTGAAACCAACCTTGCAAGCTGAATGGCCCCATATTCTTGAAAATGAGTATTATCTTGGGATCCATTAGGGAATGCACCATAAACACCTGGGTCTGTATGTAAAAATACTGAAAGGCTACCTTCAGGTCCAATGGTATCGTAATAAGCAACACTGCGTGCACTTAAATCGACAACTTCGACATCCATTTCTGCTGCTACTTCCTTCATGCCCTGAACATACTCTGGGAAGCTGACATTAAACTTTCCAGTA
>JAKFDZ010000133.1:0-3792 GCA_036675925.1 Flavihumibacter sp. | reverse complement strand
AGGCCCTTTTTTCCCGTGAATAAGAACTCTTGATGCGGGTGCTGTCTGGTGGTCCACGCCACCATTACGTTTTAAATAGATCAGTCCTTCGGGAGTGACATAATTTACGAACCAGCTTATTTCATCGGCATGTGCTTCAATTACTACTTTGAAATTATGATCGGGATTGATGATGCCAACCGCAGTTCCGTAAGGATCCACATAATGAGTATCTACATAAGGCTTCAGGTATTCCAGCCATAGTTTCTGCCCCCATGTTTCAAAACCTACAGGTGAGGCATTATTAATATAATTCCGTAAGAACTGGAAAGAGTTGTCAGTTAAGATCGTTTTTTTTGCTTTTCCTTTTGACTTTACCGATTTTGCCATAGTGATATGTTATTTATATAAGCTGGCAAATTAATTAAATATCACCGATTGGCATGAAGAAAAAAGGATCAGGGCTAATTCTTATTTTGAGTTGCTGACTTGACCAACTCTACCCTCAAAGGATATTTCCAGCACCTCTTTTTCGCCTACTATAAGACGCTTTCTTCTATCAACAAGTCAGGCGAAAAAGCAGTGCCTTCAATAGCGTCTGATAATACGCAGCAGGGTCTGGCACTATCACTACAATGCCAGTAAGCATATTCCAAATCTTCGGAGTCCTTGTGCGTTGGCCGGGAAAAAAGGCGGAGCATTCTTTTTTCCTTGACTTTTTTGTTTCTTTTTTTGTCAAGAAAAAAAGAAAAGAATCAATAGCATAATCAGTGTTTTGACTTTATGTTATTTTCATAGCACTTCAAAAAAAATTAGTGCGAGACTATCGTATCAACGTTACCGTTCCTTTTTGAAAATAAGCCGCCCCGTTGAAGTCAACGGCTTTTACCATCCAAACATAAGTATTACTTGTCTGTGGCTCCCCATTGATGGTCCCGTCCCAGCCTTTGCCGGTTACCGTTGTACTAAAAACAAGCTGGCCCCAACGATTGTAAATATTGAAATAATCAAACCGGCGCATACCAGCGACAACAGGTCGTAACAGGTCATTTTTGCCATCATTATTTGGTGTAAAAGCTGTGGGAACAAATACCATTGGCGCTGTAGCAAATACCTTGATAACGATAAAAGCGGAATCATAACACCCGATGCTATTATATACTTCCACTTTGTACCGCATGCCATTGGATGGTTCATTAAAGAAGGCAACAGGATTAGCAATATTTGCAGCAGATAAAGGAAAAGCGGGAGACCATAAATAGCTATCACCGCCGGAGGCATTTAATTGCAATGCCTGTCCGATGACAACAGTAGTATCTTCTCCCGCAGAAGCAAGGATCTTTGGTAAAACAGTGACTAAAAGGGTATCTATGCCCGGTTTGGGACATCCTCTTGTGTCATATGCTGAAAACATATACTGAACCGTACTCACGGGATTGGCAACAGGATTTAATGATACCGCATTGCTTAATGATGATGAAGGCGTCCATAGCCAGGAACTTCCATCAGTAAAAGCCTGTAATTGAACCAGTGTATTATAACAAATAGTTGTGTCCTTTCCAGCATTCGCCATAGGATAAGGAACCGTACTGACTATAATATTGCCATTAGCGGAACAGCCGCCAATAAAGGCTGTTACCTGGTAAGGAGTTGTGGTAGGCGTTACTGCCAGCGGATCTTGTACAAGAGGATTATTAAGCTGACCGGCTGGCGTCCATTCATACCGCTGGCCATCTGAGTTGATCCGCAATTGAATGGTATCGCCGGCGCAAATAGTAGTGTCATTCATTGCCTGCAGGCTCACATGATCTGTTACCCGCACTTTTACAGAATCCCTGTTTGTGCATCCGTCGGTTTCAAGATCAACATAGTAAGTAGTAGTGGCAGCCGGAGAAACAACAGGATTTGTTGTATTGGCATTTGTAATACTTGTTGCAGGTGACCAGATAAAATTACCGGCACCGCTTGCCTGCAATTGCAATATATCGTTTACGCAAATTAATGTATCCCGGAATGCAAGTGTGACCGGTGGTTTATCAACGATGGCGATGGATTTGACAATAGTGTCACGGCAACCATCCGTTGTAGTAACGATCAGGCGGGCCGCTTTTGTTCCTTCACCCGGATATGTATAGGAAGGGTTTTGCATTACTGAAATATCGGATGTGGTAGTTGGTTCGCCAAAATCCCATTTCCACGAATCGACAGTGCCTGATAGCGTGGTTGTATGGTCCGCAAAAACAGTTGGCTTTGTAATACAGATGCCGGCAATAGTAAAATCAGGAACAAGACCCGGATAAACGAATACAGGTGCAGTAGTTGTATCGGAACAGGCCTGCCCCCGGTTAACGATCAGTTGAACAGTGTACTTGCCATTGACCGGAAAAGTATAATTAAGTGCGGTGTTTGTAGTAGTAAACAGGGTGGTACCTCCCGGGTTGATAATTGTCCAGTCATAGGAAGCGATCAGGGGGCTGTTTGATAAATTATTAATTGTAATAGTTTTTGTATCGCCGCAAAGCATATAATCATCTTCCAGTAAAGCGGCAGCTATACTGCAATCCGCTACGTTGAGCTGCAAATCCTTTCGCTGCGTGGCAATTACCTTTCCATTCCTGATCTCATCTACACAAACAGTAACTACGTAAACACCGCCGGGTGGCGCCACACCGCTGATCAATCCTGTTTCCGGATTAACCGTTACTTTATTAGCCAAAGGAAATGATTCCAGGTAATCCGGAACATTGTAAGGAACAGAGTTGTAAGGAGGATCACCGGCCGGCACGCCATTTACACCGGAAGCCGAGCTTCTATAGGCGGCGCAGAAAGAATAGCGTAATTGATCGTTGTCGGGATCCTTAGCCGCAAAACTGTAGGTAAAATAATTGCCTGCACAAACAATTACAAGGTCTGAGCCTGTAAAAACAGCACTGTTATTTATATGCCCGTCACCCATCGGTTGCGTTCCAGGTATTTCGCAGGTATACGTAGCGCCTACCTGGGTGCCATCAAGATTGCTGATACCGTTTATCCGGTAATTTACCTGGCTGGCCAAAAGATAGCCCAATTGATTTAATGGGAGAGTAATTGAAAAATGATAGTAAGCTACTTCATAGCACACTTTTGGAGGATTAGTAATACAGGGATCGGGGTTCGTTAACTGGATCGTTTTCTGATCGAAAAGTTCTACACTTATATCCTGCATACGGGTATAGCCGGTCCTGTTAAAAACGGATATGATCGCGGGGTCAGGAAACTGGCGACCGGAATTGCAACGCATAAAAAGTTTCAGCGTAACCTCATAGATATTTTGCCCATTGGAAGTTCCTGTGTAAGTATAATACATTTCTCCACCGGTAATGTGGTCTGCTTTTGCGATAAAAGAAAAAGCACAAAAAAGCAGTATTAAAAAAAGTTTTCTCACAGCTGCTTTTTGAAACTTCCTGGTAAAATGGTTTGCTGAATTTTTTCAATATGAATATAACACTAATCCTGCTTTCTGTAGGATAGTAAGCAGAAAAGCAGAACGTAAAGTTTATATCGGTCGTTATTGCCTGATAGTTGCCTGTATCCGGGATAATCAAAACGGCTTTAATAACGAAAAATGCAGCTGTTGATCAACCGTATTTTGTTAGCAAGTCATCTATTTTCCTGACTGGCTATCGGTAAAAAGAAAAATCTTATTTTTAGCCATTAATCAGTAACATGAAATATATCACTCTTATCCTTTTCCTGGTACCCTTATTTCTCTCAGCACAAGACACGGCGGCTACCGTTTGTAAGCTGGTAAAAGAAACAGATCCTTATACAAGG
>JAKFDZ010000132.1:0-1618 GCA_036675925.1 Flavihumibacter sp. | reverse complement strand
TCCGGCATTCACGGGAGGCAGTCTCCTGGAAATGCCCGAGCTCTGAGGGGCTGACCCAGGTGGAATAAGAATTTGTTTCCGGTCATTTTTAAACACATCAAACTCGAAAAATATTTTGTTATTCAATATGGCACCTTCAAGACCGATATTGGCATTATTGGCTTCTTCCCACGTAAAGTAAGGATTCTCAACACGGGGTTCTGTCAACGACCTGACTACCTGCCCATCAACCACTCTGTTGCCCAGGTTGTACAAAGGCAGAAAAGCATATTCCTGCAATACCCCGTTAAATTCAACCAGGTCATTACCCATCTTACCATAAGAAGCTCTGATCTTTAGATTATTCAGGAACCCAACACTCTGCATAAAATCTTCCTTGGTAATATTCCAACCGACCAAAATACCGGGGAAGAACCCAAATTGACCAGATTCAGGAAAAATATATGACCCATCATAGCGCCAGAGAAATTCAGCCATGTATTTTTCTTTAAAATTATAGGCAGCCCGTCCAAAATAACTTAAGCGGGCCCGCTCATACCCCGATCCGCCAACAGTCTGTTGAGGTGTTCCACCCACATTCAAAACTTGTAAATTGGGAGAAATGAAATTGCGCCTGAAGGCATTAAAATTATCCCCTTCTCTTGTCTCTTTCTGTACACCGGCCATGACGCCAATTGTATGATCATCATTAATCGTCCGCTCATAATTTAGCATGGCTACCAAATTAATGCGCAGTTCCATTTCATCAGATTGAGTCAGTTGCGGATCAGTAAAAGTAGAACGAACCGTTTTGGTGAGCTTCGGCGTTACACCATCAGCTTCAAAGGATACTTTATCCCAGGTATATAACGACCAGGGAGTAGCATAGCGCTTGGTGCGCCTTATATATTTATCCACTGCACCCTGAAGCGTAAGTTTTAATCCTTTGATCCAGGGATTGGTAATATCGACCTGGCCATTTGTTTGTATATAATCCCGGCGGTCTCTGTCGTACCCGGTGGTTCCGGTAGTAATAGCAACAGGATTATGCCCGTTTTCAATATCAATTCCAGGAAGGCCATTAGGCCATTTGGCGATCTCTGTAGGTTTACCACGTATCAGCATCCTGAAAATAGCACCAGCGTCGACTGTAGGGAAAAACCGGTATTCTTCGCGGCCTGTTATACCGAAATTGGTTGTAATATATTTGTTTACTTTGGCCTCAAGGTTTAGCCTCAGGTCGTACTGCTTATAACCCGTTGCCGAATTTTTATAAAAAGCATCTTGTTGCTGGTAACCAAGAGAAGCGAGATACTTCACATTTTCTGATCCCCCACTTACCTGCAGGCTATGCTGCTGCTGGCCCGACCAATCTTTGAAGACCGTTTTATACCAATCCGTGTTAGGATGCGTAAAGGGGCTGGAGCCATCAGCAAATTTTTTGATATCGTCTGGAGTGTAATATGCATTTACCTTTCCCCCGGCAAGTTTTGTATAAGAACCTGTTGCCTTAAATGCATCCCAGGCAGCGGTCCATTCCTGGTAAGGAATATCATTATTGAACAAGGCCTGCTCATTTAATAATTCGGCATACTGCGAAGAGTTCCCCATTTCGGGTAACACCGTTGGTTGCTGCCAA
>JAKFDZ010000131.1:0-111864 GCA_036675925.1 Flavihumibacter sp. | reverse complement strand
TTTGGCACAGGTAGTAGCACCGGCAGAAGAATAAATCCCCAGTTTCAAACCACGGGCATGTAAATAATCGGCCAGGTATTTCATACCACGGGGAAACCTGCTTGTATCAGCGAATTGCCTGCCCTTTTCATCACGGGTCCCAGCCATCCATCCGTCATCGAGTTGCAAAATGGTATAACCTGCATCTCGTAAACCACTACTCACCATAGCATCCGCTGTTTCCATAATTTTCTTCTCGTTGATCGTATCTACAAAGGGATACCAGCTTGACCAACCCATAGGTGGCGTTTTTGCTAATTGATCTTGTGAAAAAAGTGAAAAGCAATTGCTAAAAATTAAAAACAGTACGAATAGAAAACGGGTGTATAACGGTCTTCCTTTTTTTATAGTCTTCATTGCAGGCTTCATTTGTTCTTTATTTTAATCTGACAATAGCTTTTACAGGCCGGTGATCGGAGGCATAGGTTTCATTTATTACTTTATATTCTATCACATCGAAAGCCGTGAATGGAGTATAAGCGATAAAATCAATTTCTTTGGTTGGTTTAATTTCGGGTATGGTAAAAGCGCAGTGACTGATACATCCTCTTTGCAAAAAATTATCCATTAATTGTATTACCCTGCTACCGGGTATTGCATTAAAATCACCGGCGATGATAACGGGGCTTTCTTCCTTTTGAAGAGTTTTTTTTATGCTTTTGATCTGCTCCACCCTGTTCGTATCATTACTTTGGGCATCCAAATGCGTACAAGCAAACAATACCTTTCTATTGCCGGGTAACTTTATCGAAACTGTTGCCAGTGTCCTGTGCTCACCGCCTGTACCTTCTACAGTAGGTAACGGATAATGTTGCGGGTTTTCTATTGGATATTTTGATAAGATGGCAACGCCATAATCTCCACCTCCATAGTCAATAGCTTTTGCGAAATAATAATACATTCCTGTAAGGCGTCCGAGTTCGGTCGCCTGGTTGATGCTTGCGCCAGAACGTGAAGTAAATACATCCACCTCCTGCAATGCAACAAGATCAGGTTGTTGTTGCTTGATAATATTGGCAATAGCTTCCAGGTCAATTATCCCAGGCCTGGAAGGAGGATTGGCATGATGAATATTATAGCTGAGCACACTAATTTCTATTACTGGCTTAGTTTGATTTTCCACAGGTGTCTTTTGTACTTTAGGCTGGGCACAACCTGCAAGAGTCAGAATCATTATTACTTGTAAACTACTTTTCATGATCAGATTAAATAAGTACACTGCCGGGTAATTTATGGATTCATTTTTATTTCAAGTTTCCCTAAATAACGCAATATAGCTTCAACATAATAATAATCAGCATAACTTAAAGGCACATCAATTTCTGATTTGTTTGGCAAATGCCCTACTGAATGTTGCAATAAGAAACCTCCCGCCTCATCCCCAATCGTTTTATAGGGTGGCCTTGAAAGATTTTGCAGAATTGTAATAGCGTCATTCCGATATTTCTTTTTATCACGGAGAGAAACATATTCAGAAAGCTCCAGCAGGGCAGAACTGATAATCGCTGCTGCGGACACATCGCGGTATGCAGCAGGAATGCCTGGTGCATTAAAATCCCAGTAAGGAATTTTATCTTTTGGCAGATTAGGGTGATTCAAAATAAAATTGGCGATATAGATGGCTTGTTGCAGGTATTTATTGTCTCCCGTTTCCCTGTACATCATGGTATAACCATAAAGACCCCAGGCCTGTCCCCTAGCCCATGCCGACTCATCAGCAGCTCCCTGGTGAGTGTGCTTTTTTTGTACCACACCATTGTTTGGATTGTAATCGATCACATGGTATGAACTATGATCGCCACGAAAATGATTCTTTAAAGAAGTATTTGCATGTGTCACCGCGATTTTATAAAAGGAAGAATCATTTGTTTGCCGGAACGCATACATCAGCAATTCAAGATTCATCATATTATCAATTATAACCAGAAAATGAGATGAGTCAGAATTCCAGGAACGGATACAACCTACTGCAGGATTAAAACGGCTGCTTAAAGATTTTGCGCTGTTAATCAAAATGGTATCATAGGCGGAAGATTGTAATACTTTAGCTGCATTACCAAAACTGCAATACATCATAAAGCCCAGATCATGTGTTCCTTTATTGAACTGTTCTTTTTTCAACAGGTTTAAGACGCTCAATCCCTCTTTTAGCAGGATACTATCGTGAGAAAATTGATAGAGGTAAAATAAAGTGCCGGGGTAAAAACCGCTTACCCAACCATCAGAACCGGTTGTTAACAATTTATTTTTCTCAAAGGTTCTGGGTAATTTATTCTCAGGCCGTATTTTCATTAATAGCTTGTATTGCGACGACGACTCAATCATTACCTGCTGTAATACTGTATCCGCCCTATGATCGCCACCAGCTTTTTTCTGTACACTACAAGATGCAAATAAGCATGCAATGATAAAACCTAAACAGGCCTTTTGAAAACGTTTTATAAAAACCGGCATAAGAAACCCCTATTTGTTTTACAAATATGCCTACTTATCAAATAATTTATTTGCAGGTTTTACTGAATGGAATGGACTATATAACTATTGTGATCGCTACTAACAGCGCTATGATTTGGCCAAAACGAAACATGTCATGACACACGACATCGTTAACCACCAGGACTATTTCATTCCTAATACCTGTTATGATTTATTAAAGTCCAAAACTCAGGTACATTCATCAACCAGGTTTAATATCGATTGATAATTTTTTCCAACGGCGTCAGACATCGCTATCTCGCAGGTCTTTGAAGTAGAATAGTAGCCATTAAATTCTTTTTCATTTACTTCAGCCGCTTCGATACGGGTTGCAGATATTGTAAATTCAGGAAATAAAAAACCCCGGTCACCTGCCATCCCGCAGCAGCCTGCATGCACCGGCACTTTCACTTCGTTAGCAAAATGACGGGCTATATGAATAAATTTCCCTTCCAATCCCATCTTATGCAATGAACAAACAGGATGAAGCACAATAGAAGAGTAGGTGCCTTACTTGCCAATACAGAAAATGATAAACCTTGATTATGAAGAGTATCTGACCTCGGAGGTACAACAGAGGTACAAGGTTTTTAAAATAGGAACTTTACTGTAGTTTACGCAGCAATATTTCAACTGATTACTTACTTAAGCAAAGTAATAAAATTTCCTTTATCTCAAATAAAATATTTCATAAATTAAACTGAGTTATACATTGCTTCAATCATTCCCTTTTACCTGCTCCGCCTGGATATTACGGATATCACTTTTGTGAAACACAAAGTACAAGAAAGCACATCCAGATTTCAAAGATTGGTAATTTCACTTCCAATAATTATAAGTGATATGGCCCTTTCTGACCATCCAAAAATAGATATTGCTGCCAAATCGGAAAATATGTCCGACCAAAGACTGACACAGATTCTATCCATGTCCGCGGGATTTATATGCCGGCCAGATATCCCGGACTATGGGTGTGACTATCTCGCAGAGTTGATTTTTGACGACCAGAATGCGACAAATTGGAGATTTGCAATCCAACTAAAAAGCGTTCTAAACCCCCAGTTTATACAAGACGGTCAAATCTTAAGCTACGCGTTTGAAACCTCCAGGCTGGGTTACCTACTTCGCTTTGTTCCAAACATGGGTATAATCGTTGTATATGATGTGAATTCGGACCGTTTGTTTTATGACTATGCTGACAAAATATACAGCAGGTTGCTTGACGAACGACCGACCGACGGCTGGAAGAATAATGACACCGTAAATATCCATATTCCTGTTACTAATGTGCTCTCACCAGAAGTGGCCAAGCAATTGCATTCTGTTTTTATTAAACGAAGCGAGCAAGCGACATTGATGCAACGTTCTCACGGCGTCAAATATGATCTCCCAAGCATTAACCTGGGTACTGATCAAAAGTATGATTTCAATAACATAGATGACATTAAAACTATTCTTAAAAAATATGGCATTCTTCAACTCAGTATGTACGATCTGCAATTTGTACTTCGGCTTATTGAATCAATACCGAATCCAGAAATTATTGCAGATAAAGAACTGTTGTTAATTGCAGCGATCGCATATGGTGAATGTGGAAAGCACACCGATTCTAACTTTTATATTCAAAAGTTACAGCGCAGGAATAACGTATCGGAAGACGAACAACAAATGATTCAGTTCGCAAAATTGAAGAATGATCTTGCACTTGGCCTGATAAGCTCCGACGAATTTATAGCGGTAGTCGCCTCTATAACAGGAAGAATAGGCGATCCGGAAAATGAAATTTGCTTAGAGATTAATATTACTTTTTTCAAACTTCTTAAGGTTAAAGCGTTGCACACTATCCCTCAATCGTTGATTGATTCTATTGACAACGTTTTTTCAAAGATTGATCAATTAAAAGATAAGTCCAATGTACGCTTGTTGGAGCTCTGGAATCTTCAAAATTTCATGCTCTTAATTTCAAATATCAGGCAAAAGCAGTTCAGCGAATTACAAATAAGAAAATCGCTAGGTGAAGAATTCACGTTTCAGGAGAAAAAGGACGCCATTGTTACACTAATGGCGCTCCAAAAACAATTCATGGCGCACTTGGACAAAATCAACAAAATAGCTAACGAGGAAAAAAATACATTACTCAAAGCATACGCATTAATGCTTCACTCCATGTATGTACTTTCACAGGAGATCGATTATATATCATTTGAACTTGATCACTCTATGCGGATGCCGGATCACAAAGATCTTTTTCGCAATCATGTTCATCTCTCCTTCCAGTCATATCTTAAGTTTAACGAACTGTCGTATTATGGGGAAGCTCATAAATGCCTGTGCTACACACTTGAATTAGTGGAAATTTCCAGGAATTACTATCAATATGAAGATCCCATTGACCTCCAAGAGTGTTATCGTGTGAAATCAGAAATGGAACAAGCCTTTGACTTATCGCCCTATCCAATGGTTATTCCTTCCTTATTGGCGCGAAAGCAAAATCAGGAAACCGAGACAAATGGGTCGCTAAAATTTCTATTATTGCTGGATGAAAATGAAATGGAAAATCTTGCACACCTGAACATAAAAGCTTTGAAACTACCTAAAGAACGTTTCCCCAATGTATTGCATGAAATGAGATCATATCGCATGTTCTATTCCCGCTGTACAGATGACAGCCTTGATGTTTTGCGTATCCGAATGCCTGGTGATCCGGAGAACTATGAGTATTCTGTACCAATGACTTTTGTTTTGAAAAATAAAAAGACGGGAATCGAATCTGTACCAAGTACTGATATGGATACACTGCTCACAGCTTTTGGCTATTAAGAGCATGTGCTGACAAAATCTAAAGTTATTTAAAAACTTATTAAATGTATAGCACTCATTAAACTGTTGACAAAATGGGAGAAGTAATAAAATATTCGGATTTCAGAAACTTTATAAAGGAAGCTGAAGCATTCATAGAAACTAATCCCATGCTTTATTATTTTTTAAAGGAGACCTTGGCCCGTATAATTAAAGGCAAAGAAAAGGTTCATAAGTTTTTCAAAATAACCGGGGATGACAACTTGATCATGGCTTTATTAACGACTGAAGTTTGTCTAATTTATGACGATAAATTCAACAAAGACTACATACCGCTGTTATCAAGAGAACTTGAATTTGACAAGTTTATAAGGTATCAATTTGCAGGATCTAAAGCCACGATTGATGCGTTATTCCGATTACATGGCAAAGATTATGAGCTGCAAAAACACAGAGTTATCTATAAATGTACTGCAGTTGCAAATAACTTTATCCCGTCCCCAGGTCAGATGCAAATGGGTGACATCAGAAGATTGAATGAGTTGGCCGTTCTCAGTTCGGGTTTCTCAAGAGATTACTATGGAGAACGTGATAGCATCGAAGAAGGTATTAACCGAATTATAGTCGGAATACAAAGTGACTCAATTTATCAGTGGGTTGATAATGGGAGGGTATGTTCCATTGCGCAAAGTTTAAACGAAGACTATGACTTTCCTGTTATTGGTCATTTCTACACCCACCCAACGTATCGCAACAAAGGTTATGGTGCCTCTATCACTTATGAATTAACAAAGGGATTGTTGGGCGTAGGTCATGAATTTATTATGCTTTCCACCAACGCATTCACCCCCTCTTCTAATCGCGTGTTTGAGAAAGTGGGATACCTCAACGTTGGTGAGTACCTTTTAGCATACAAGAATGGTAAATGACCGAAATCTTTTAGCTTTGGAATAGCAATTACCAATGCTAATCAGTGATCGTCACTATAGTGACAATTGAAATCACTTTTACTTTCAGGATACTTTTTATTAATATATTACTCAAAATTCGATATGTCCAACGGATTAGAACGTCGCCGAAATCTCCTTAGCAGATTTTCCGACCAACTTCTTTTACTGAAAGAAAAAGGATTGGTTGCTATTAACTTTCAATATGATCGGCCCTATCTCTGTCCCATTTGCCTGCGGGAATTCTCTGAAGCCGATTTGGCTGAAAACTCGAAGAAGAATTTCTTAACCTTGGAAGATGCCCCTCCGGCTTCGCTAAGAGGTTCAAAAGTCGCTTTGACGTGCAAGGAATGTAATTCAAACTGTGGTCGAACCATTGACTTTCACTTGACAGAAGTTATCAGGGAAATTGATGCCAGCTATTTCTATAAAGGATCAGTTCATCACCGAAACATCGAGCACAATGGAAAGCTAATTTCTGTGGAACTGACTTCTATGGGAGACGGAACTTTACAAGCTTATCATCGAATTAAAAATAACAATCCGACCCTTTTAGATAAATTTATTTATTCCATTAAGGAAAAAACAATCGGCCCTGCTCTGAATCTTATGCCACCAAGAAGTCGGGTAGACTCTAAAAGAGTAAACTATGCATTAGTAAAGGCAAACTATATCATTACCTTTTCAAAATTTGGCTACATATTTCTATTAAATCCTGCCTACGATAACATCAGAGCACAATTACTGCAGCCCGACCAAATTCACTATCCCTGGACGCCATTTATTAAAGATCAGTTCGCATCAGAACATACAGGTACATATTATATTCATAATCCGGGTGTGCGGTCAATCATGAATGTTTTTTCATTACGAACCGAATATTCTGAGACGATGATCGCAGGCACGTTACCCCTTCCCCATATTACTACCCCGGATTATGGTGCAAGAATAGATCAATTAAAAGATGCACAAAATCACATTGTCTTGGACACTACACGATATGATCCACAAGCAAATATTTTTAATAATTGGAGCGAGATTCAAAAAATTTCAAACTGGATTAATAACGCTTCCTGACTTTCTTCTTTTTCCGCTGAAGCAAATCAAGCTGCCGCCCCTTCTTCCGGGCGGCAGCTTTCCGGGCATTTTTCAATGCGTGTTATACCGTCAGGTCATATCTTCTTACGCAACTTTAAGTGGCTGTGTCCTGAAATCCTTCAGGTTTTTGAAGAATCCTCTGTTTTCGATCATGCCTTCACGGAACATATTCCAGATCAGGGAAGCACCTTCATCAGCCAGTGAGCTATTAATAAATAAGTCCTGCTTCGTCAGCGATTCAGCAACGGAACAGCTTGGTGTATCATCGTGCATACCTGCTTCATTTAACAATTTTGAAAACTCTTCGGTTATAAAAGGAAGATTTGAAACAGCTCTGTATTTCTTTGAATTGGGTTGAGTGATCTCTCCTACGGTGGACAGCACTACTTGTCCCGTATAACGACTATTACCAAAGTCCATCCAATATAAAGGCATAAACGGGTCATGGTGATTACTTCTTTTGTGTTGTTGAAGTATTCCGGCAATCGCAATACGTGCTGGTACGGTATCCACGCATGAAATTGTGACATTGGCCAGTCCATTGTTACTTATCCGTCGCAAGTTCATTTCTTCATATTTATATGGTATAGCCTTCCAGCTTGTTCCGAAAAAACGATTCACCCGATTGATGAGCGCCACTCCCTTATTCAAACCTACTTCAGCAGAAGCAAATAACTGCCTTCCCCGGTTTGCTTCTGTAATAAGATCATTATCCCATAATTGAATGAATAGACCGGGGTGATTAAGCGCATTTAATGAATGGCTGATTCTTGCCATTGCGGTTAACACCTGGCTGCCGGTTCCACCTGCCCCGATTATATTCACCGTAACAGGATTGGTAGGTTGTAATAAGTAATTGTCTACAAAATGAATTGCGGTTTTCATGAAATAATATTTTTAAGTGTTTGACCATTTTTGGTTAATACTGAAACAGGAAATTTCTTGCGGGTGTTTACAAGGTCTTTCCACAATCCCACGATATTGATTGTAGCAGGAGCATAATTATCCAATGAATGGGAAAAGTAACTGTTGAAGAAGTACTCCTGCCAGCTTTGCATAAATTCTTCCAGCGATCCGTAACTATTTATTTCAACGTCAACTGTTCCCATGCACACTTTCCCGTTAGTATAAATATTGAAGAACGGCGCATGAAACAACGGCGTCTTAATGGTGGGTCGCTTATTATCCCGTAGTGCAAAAACTGAAAGCCCAGCTTCGTCAGCTTTCCAGATCATCGGTGGAATACTCGCTTTGCCGCAGGGTATTCCCAGTTTGTCTATAAAAAACAAATTCTCTTTTTGCGCTTTAGTAAACCATACTACAAAGCTACTCTTGTCAGGATTAATATGAAGTACTTCTGGTGGCAGTATTCCTTTTGGCTTTAAAAAGCTACGCCGCACCTGTGGTGTATTATCCAAACATTCTGCTAATCCATTTGCTTCCTCTATCGTTAAAGGATGGGCATTTAGCGGTCTGCCTTTGTCATCCATATCAAAGGACTCCACATACACATTCTTATCCTTTTCACTGGTTGATTCATAAATCACAAGTGCCTTTACCGGCCGATAAATTTCGTCCAATAGATTAGATATGTTCCTCATTCCATTTAAAGTTTAAAACGGTATAACAATCTTCAAGTAGGGGAAAAAGTGCATTCTCAAATTGCAGTCCTTTTAACGGCGTTTCCTGTTTCGTATCAAAAAATTGAATCGTTACGGGTTCATCCATTACAGCACATTCCTGTAAATAGCTATTGACATACTCGATCAGATGATCGTACAGAAAATCGTTCTCATCCCAAAAAAAAGACAGGTAATGTTCCGGGCGGATACGTTCTTCATCCTCGGGGTCAAACAGGTTGTCATGTATGCTACCGAAAATGGAACGATTGGGATATTTTTTATACAGATCATAGGCTGCCTTCGCCAATTCCAGCAAACTTTGATCTTCTTTGGTAGCGGGTTTAAAATTCATAACCCGGTCTGCAAATTCATTGAGGTTGGCCGGTTCCCTCATCAACTGGTAAATCCTATTGGAATCTGTTTCCATTTTTTCAAAATGCTCCAATAAATCCGCAAGTTCTCCTTCCTCATACTCGCCTTCCAGATACCATTCTTTGAGCATTTCATAGCAACCGTTCATATAGGTTCCCCTATCCGTGTGCCACGGTATCCCTACATGAAAATGCAGATAAGAAAATACTGATAGTAATAACTCAAGTCGTTTCCGGTGTTCGTCTTTATCAATCATATCAGCCAGTGGCCGAACCTGTATATAATAGAGATTCTGACCAATAGCAAATGTTTCCACGGTTGCAAGACTGCAAACCTTTTCTTCATCCTGTGCAACTATCAACACCAGCTTATCATTAATTTTCGATAGTTGTTCCCTTGCCTCCCTGTAGGCTGCTGATATGTTGAGTGGATACGGAAGCTGACTTGCTTCGGATATTGAAATATTATACAACTCCGCAAGGTTGGAAAGGGAATTAAAAAACTCCCTTTCCAGTTTCTTTTGGCTTTTTAAAAAGGAATGCTTGTTTTCACGAACCGGCAGAAACGTGAATTTCAGAAAACCATGTCCAGCATTCCCGGTGGCAAACTTCTCAGTTTTTGCTTTTTGGCTGCTGCTGTGTCCTGTAATTGATTTAACCTTTCTGCGAACCTTGCGATATTTCTGTGTAACTGCCATTGCTGTGAGTGTTGATTGAGGGTAATGACCCTTACTTTATTTTTTGATTTCATGATTATCCTTTAGTTCCTAATGTGGACACAAAACGGTAATGAATTTCATCATTCTTAATCTCCGGGCCTTCGATCTTTGCAGTCGTAAGAACGGGATAAGTATTTGCGTAAAAATTCAGCACCGCCTCGGGTGTTAGCTTCAAAGCGGGATCAGAAAGCCTTACCTCTTTACCATTATCGGTATGAATAAATACTCTTGGTAGTTGCGTTGTCGTTAACATGATATTTGATTTAGCGTTCGGGAATTAATCTTCAAAAAGGCTCGGTTGCTCGAACTTCTCAACCAGTTCTTCTTTCTTGGTGTTGATCTCATCTTCAAAATCGGAGAAATCTGCTGCTTTGGGAAGTTGAGCGTATGCTTCCCGGTATTTACCGGCTTTTTCCAGTTCTGCTACTTTCTTCATTTGTGTTTCATACTTCTTATTGCCGGTGTCTTTCTCTTTTTTAGTCTGCTGTTCTTTATCCTTTTCCATTTTTGATTGCTTCCTTACTTCCTCCTGGGCGGCAGCATACTGCTCCATATTAATAAAGAGTTCAGCAGTTTGCTTTACAGGGGATGCGACCGCTGCAAAAAAACCTTCGTCCAGTTCAATGGTCGTTCCCTTCAGCAGCATGGGTGGAATCAGCTTGCGGGCTTCGTCGCTTACTTTATCGTTACTAAACAGGACAGATACCAGCATGCGGTTGGATGGTGCTGTCTTGATAGTAATTTGCCAGTCGCCAATTACATTCAGGGCGGCAAGGCATTCAAAGAAATTCGTTTTCATATATAATATGTTTAGGAAATCAGGGACAGGTTGGCCGTCCCTGATTAATGTGATTAATTAAGAGTATCTACACCTTTGCTTGCAAATTCATTGCACAGGTTGAATGCAGCCTGTGAACGGAGTTGGGCTGTTCCACCGTAAAGGATGGATTTCAGCTTCGCTTCATTGTTTCTATAGTTTCGTACATTCTGGAAATAGCCGGTAATAGCATTGTATGCACCGAACACAGTTCCATTAGTTGTTTCTACCAGTTGGGTAGGGCTGGACATTCCATATTCATACACGCTATCTACCATATTTTTGAACACCGTAGAAAGTTCGTCCTGCTCACCATTTTGGAGGTTCTTCAATACCTCTTTATTCGGAACCATTGCAAGCTGAATCAGTTTCTTCACCTCCCTATCAGTAATACGAACTTTTGACCAGCTATTGAAAATTTCCTCCATCTGGAAAGAGAGATTGTTGGATATACCCATTACTTTGTGGGCTTCTTCCAGTCTTTCCTTTGCATTAGCAGTATGACGGATTTTGATCGCATTCGTATGGTTACGCATCGCAGCATTTAGTGTATTGGCGCAGACTATCCGAACAGGAGTGAAAGCAGCCGTAATACTTCCATATCCATCATGTGAAGTTGATAAGAACAGATACTTTTCGATCATGTCATCGGAGCCCACCTTTATGTAACCCGGTAGCTTTGCCGTAATGAAAATCTTCTCGCCCTTGCCCAATGCTCCTGCGGTTTCATACTGGATGCCATCTCCACCGACAATAGAATCAAAAAAGCTAAAGGCATCAACGTTCTGCAATACTTCATAATCCACTCCTAACCGATCTCCGAGAATAGCATCATTATCTGTACGGGTGGTAAAGAAGGAGGTCTTTGAAATAATCTCTTTTCCATCCGGTAAACGGTGAACGTTGGGATATTTTTCTACTGTAAAATCAAGTCCCGCAAATTTCAGGGCTTCGCTGCTCGTGGGATAATCTTCTACTATTTTACCCAAACCATGCCATGCCTTTTCCTTCACAGAAAAGAAACTGTGCTGTCCTGTCTTGTCGTTAAAATTCAGTTGATGTGCCATGATAAATATTTTGATGATGAATGATTGGTTGAGAAGCAACGGCACAGGATTGTGCCGTTGCCATTAGTTCACTTAAAAGGGTAAATCATCAATAGGTTCTGTGACAGCCACCGGTTGAACTGATTGCTTTTTAGTACCCGCTTCCTGTTTACCACCGCCATGCAGTTTGATACTGTTGGCATGAAAGTTCAGGCTGGCTCTTGCCTCACCTTTCTGGTCTATCCATGCGTTTGCACTGACTGTACCATTTACCTGAATGATGGTTCCTTTGGTGAGATACGTTGCGATACCTGACCCGATCCAGTATGCGCAGTTGAAAAAGGCAGTTTTCTCCACGACCTCCCCATCCTGACTTTTGTACCGATCATTAACCGCCACGGTAAAGTTTGTCACCTTGCGGTCGTCACTCACAGTTTTCACTTCTGCGTTTGCTACGATTCTTCCTACGATTTCCATAATTTTTGTTTTTGTTTGTGATGAAAAAAATTGTTTGTAAAAGAAAAAACGGAAAAAAAGAAAGCAGTTTTGGGAGCGGCCAGGCTGAGGCAGAACACCAAATCGCACGCGGAATAAATGGGGGGACCCTCTGGGGGGAAACCGTTTATGCCGAACGATTTGGTTGCGCGTGGGAGCCGCTAACTTGCTTTCGCTTTTGACCGTTTTCTTACAAACACTTAACCTCTGTTCTAATTCAATTGAAGGGTCGTCCGTATTGAACGGCCTGACGAAGGAAGCACCGTTGAATACGCAATGTTTATCCGGCACAGTTGTCAGGGATTATTTTGCCGAAGGCGATTAAAAAATAAGACGTGAATAATGCGCCGGATCATTGGAAATCCTGATGCCTAATGAACCGAACGATTAATGGAGCGTCGCAAGCGGTGATGCTATGGAAAGAAAAGATAGGTCCGCATAAAAAACACCTGTATTTTTAAGCATAATGGCAAAAAAGAAACCTATTTCATGGCAGGAATACGAGGATCTTGTTTATAAGATTTATACAGAACTTGAGCCTTTAGGAACAGTAAAAAAGAACGATCATATCGCTGTTTACAATTCAACTGAAACACGCGAGATTGATATTTCGGTGAGAACAACCGTCGGCGCTCACGAAATACTACTTGTAATAGAGGCAAAAAACCATAAACGTCCAGTGACCCGGCCGGTGATAGACGCCTTCGCGACGGTAATAAAAGATGTACGGGCATCAAAAGGGGTCATTATTTCCAATTCGGGATTCACCAAATCAATCAAGGAAAACGCGAAGAAACATGGCATTGATCTAATGTCTGCGCATGATGCTTCTAACAAAGATTGGAAAACAGAGATACAAGTGCCGGTTATAAAACGGAGCGTAGCGGTCAACCTAACGCTTCAACATCATTACCTTCCGACAAAACCGATGACCGTAGACGGTATAGAAGTGCCGTATCCTGAAAAGGCAATTGAGGAATTCGTAAGAAGATGGGAAAGCGATACGATCGATAAAACCCCGGGTACCCATTATTTGGAACTGGATAAGGAAATGCTGAAACTTCAGCCCGATCTCTGGGCTTTGAAAAGCGGAATTAAATATGAGATCTTCCACCGGCACCATTTTAAATACTTTATCCCGGTAGATTACCGCGGCCTGAAAGATTATTTAACCGAGCGGTTTACGCCAACCTTTATGCGGTTTGACGAAAAGATACCTTTTCTTAATGACGGGACGTGGAAGTATATTGACTCCCCTTCTGTCATTGCCGTAGAACCGGTAATGCTCGATATCGAGATTGTCGATATTAACTTTCTACATCGTAAGTTAATCCGTTTTAACTGGACAAATTAGCTTACCCATTGTTCAATGTTCCGTATTAGAAAGTATATCAATCCTTTCATGTGCTTTGGAGAGATAAGACAGATTAAAGTTTTCTATTTTGAAATGCTTGTTCAACACCTGTTCCATGATAAATTTCTTCTCAGTCGGATCAGTAGTTAAATTGAGCTCTTTTCCCTTCTTCAACATGCTCTCCAAATCGCCTTTACCGTCTTTTATCGCCTGCACCATATAATCCCAATCCTCCAACGGAACAAAAAATAAATTTTGAGGTGGAAGTACTGATATATCTATAGAATTGTCGCGTGCGAACTGCTCGACTGGTTCCTGCATAAACTCTTCCCAGGCGTCCTGCCCGAAACCCAGGTACATTTCACGGTAAATGATGACGATACCCCACCACTCGTGTTTTTTGTCGATCGCGTTCGCAGTACAAAGCAATTGACAATATGCCTTTATGACGGAGGAGTTCAATTCAGAGCTAAGCATATTGGGTTCACGCAGAACACCGGAACGCGGATGTAGCTCGATTGCCTTGCATTCTACCAAGATATTATTTCCAATCTTATAGTCCACCACTTTGGACAGAGCATATTTCCTTTTCATTTCATTCTCCCGGACGTAGTTCAAATTCACCTCTTTTAATCCCAATTCGACATACTTTTCCAATCTTCTGCCAAACTCTTCAGAAAACTGATCGGGTATAGCTGTTTTCATAAAAGTATATACAAAGTGCTTCAGTGTCTGGTTGAAGATCGCCCGATGTGGCAGCAAGTAATTCTTATTAAATAACAAGAAGGGCTTAGTTATGAAAAAATTGGTTTCAAAAAGTTGAAGACGCTCATCCCTGAGCCGATGAAGAGGAACGAATTGTGCGGGATCCTTGATGGCCAGTAAATTTAAGTACTGGTCAAGTTCACTATTTGAAAACTGCATCCTGAATAAATGCATATAATCCTCGCCTAAAACTCCGTCATACTGAAACCGGTCATCGAAAGTATCTTTATTGATACAGATGTAAGTAAGATAGCTGTAATTAAAAAAGGACAGTATATCCATTCCTGTCCGGTTCTTAAACTCACTATTGATATCGAACCGGGAATGAAGATCAAGATATAAAACCATCTGCCGGTTCAACACGCTATTATGAAAGTTTTCCTGGTATTCGAATTGCTGATAAGCGATAATCCGAAAGGAACGGGAAACAGCTTTATGCGTTTTAAAATTGAGACCGGCATATTCCGTTTCAAATTTATTGATAAGCTGCATCAAATCCTCCAACTGACCTGGTGTAATATCTTTTCGGAAGCGGTCATCGGTATGGATATGCGCCCATTTCAATAAAGTGAGTAAGCACCAGAAAGGGACACCCCGTTTGTCTGTCTGTTGAATGTGATGCAACGCCTTTAAAATCTCTGTGACGAGGCCCGACCGGTTATATTTTTTGATTACTGACTGTATCTCCGAAAATTCCATTTGGTAAATTTACTAAACAACTAATTTTAGGAAAAACTAATATCATGAATACTGACCTGGAGCTGATTTACCAGCAATCTGTAGCTACTGAAACCAAGAACATTATGGAAAATTATCAGCAGATAGTTGGGCGTTCAAGGGACAAGCAGTTTGCAACGGGATTTGCTGGCGGACTATACGGGTTGCAATACGGGATCAATTACTCGGGCACACTTGGAAAAAATGTTAGCAAGGGATTTGACGCTGGCTACAGGCTTGGATTGTCGATTGAGCAAATCATACATGAAATAAAACCGGGAATAGAATCATTCCGCAAGGAAGTAACCGAATATCGAAAAAAGCAAAAGCGAAGAGTTACCGGCATCCGGTTGCATTGGAAAAAAAACCAGTTTGGCATTCCCGTCGGATTGAAACATGTCGAACTAAAAATGAATAACCCGGATGATCCCTATGGCGTAGTCGGTCCTTTCGGCGAAGCGTTCACAGACGCTGATATTGCTTATGAACTGGGAAAAATGAAAGCATTGGAACACTTCATCGAGTTTGCCAAAGAACAGTATATTCTATTGGGTGGGATTATCGAAGACTTCGGAAAACACGGCACTCAACTAAATACAAAATACCAGCAGTTGTGTATTGCTCTTTGCAAAGATGACCTGGACACATTTATTTCCGTATTGAAAACATTATTTGCCGCTCTTCCGTATCAACTCGACAAATACGAATCTACCTACCATAACATTATACATACCCTGCTTGACGTACTGGGATTTCACATTCTGTCAGAGCTCCCGACAAACGCGGGCAGAATTGATGCTGTCATTGAAACAGCCCAAACTATTTTTATCATGGAATTTAAGGTAGATAGTCCGTCAGGACTTGACCAGATTGAAAAAAAGAGATACCATGAACGATTTCTTCACCATGGAAAAAAAATCATGCTTGTCGGCATCAATATTTCTTCATCCATGAAAACAATCGCAGACTATGAACATAAGATAATCCTATCTAAAGCGGTCATGGCTTAGCATTGAAAAGCCAGCCCACGATACCTGTGGGCTGGCGTCATCCTCACCGCGGGGCCTTATTGCTGGTGACGGTCTCCACCGGCACGTCCTCTTGGGGCCCGTCTCTTTCATACCATATATATTACACGGACTGGCCGTTGCCTTGTCTGCGGGTGCGTTTCTTTTTCAGTTCCGGTCCGCCGTCCTCATCGTCCTCACCGCCCATTGACTGCTTTGCACGTTGCTGCTGTGCCGGTGGTAAATCCAATAAGTCCTGCTTCTCTTCTTCGGAAAGGCGGTTCATTTTTCCGTCATAAATATTTATCGTTCTGTCTTTGGGATTGGCTTCGATAAAGCCTTTGACTTCCTCGCCCTCACGCAGGAAAGTGACCGATTGCACATTGCCCTTTTCCAGCGAGTTCAGGAGTTTTTCCTCCTCATTGGGCGACATAGGTTTTAGGACGAGTTGGCCCACCGCGTAGGGCAGGTCATAGTTATAATTTTCGTGGTAGCGGTGCGTTTTGTAGTTGCCATTCTCCTCCGTTTCTTTGAAGTTGAGCTGCAGCCAGGCATTGTACTGTTCGCCGTCCCTGTTGGTGAGATCCTTGTTGACAGCTCGGCCTTCGAGAAGGTTGAACGCTTCCTTGGTAGTGATGCCTTTACCTTTGTCGATATAAAATAATTGCGAGAGTTCGGGACTATCCTGCAAGGTCGCGCGGTAGTTGTTGAAAAAGTACATGTCGTTTTCCTTCCCGGCTTTAAAGGAAAGATCGGTCGTCATTTGCCGCCCATTGTACTCCACCAGCATTTGCAAAGTGAAATCCCGTTTCTTCTCTGCAATATTTTTTTCCAGCGCTTCATTAAGCGCATCGCCGAAGCCTAAATATTTGAGATCTTTCTGAAGATTCTCGAAGTTTTTTTCATTCATCACGTTTTCATTTACTTGGTTAAATAATACATTTATTTGTTCTTCCATTGGTTGATCTTTCCAGTATTTACTGACCAGTTGCATCACCTCGCCCGGATTCCGTTTATGGTGCTGCTGCAGGTCCTCCATCAATGCTTCCAGTGCGGCGTGCTCTTGTTTAGCCTCCACCGTATCGGCTTCGATAAAATCATGCAGCGGATCATGAAAGACAGTTGACCAATCATAACTATCCATACGTTGATGGAGGTTACTTTGCCACTCAAGGAACGGTGGCTTGCTAACCGAAAACTCCGGTACATGTTCATCCCATAATGCATTCGCGATAGTTTTACCGCCATTCTGCTGGCAGAGACTTTGTAAATCCTTTTTGATACCTCCAATTTCAATATTGCCGCGGAGCCATACGTCATGGTCTTCGGTATAGTCATAGAACCAGTCTGCCTTCTCCATGCGTTTTGCCAGATCATTCATAACTGTTGCCCTTTATTTTGTGATACACGTTTTTTTTCCAGCGGTTTAATGGCACTTCTTTGCATTTGCCGGACTACCGGTTTCTCTCCGTTGGTTTTTTTGCCACCCGTATCCACTTTCATCATCCAGTCGGTACGTGCATTCATGGGTTCCTGCCGCTGTTTTAATGATCTATCCGTGATAAACCGGTAGAGCTTCATCGCCATGCGTACCGCATAATTGGGATATAGCTTGCGCTCGAGATCTCTTGTCTGTCCGCGCAGTATGCGGGCGGTCATCCGTTCATCGCTGGTGGCATCTTTGCGAACTGACCGGGTAAGCCCGCGCAGATAATCCAGTTTTAATAGCTGGAAGTAGCGGCTCTTGATCGTGTCGGGAGAAAACAGGTTCGCCATATTCTGCTCACGCTCCTTCCATTCCTGCATGCCTTTCACAATACGGTTTTCCATATTTTTCTAATTGAGATCAGGTAAGGGAATCGCACGGAGGATGTGCCTGTTCTTTATAGTGATTTGTAAATGACGACCGCCGTTTTTTTCCATGAGTTGAACTATCAAGGTCTTTGCATCGGGGATCGTGAATTTGCCGAGCGCGACAACTACAATAGAGGAGCTTTCTGCTTTGATCTGTTTGGTGTTGCCGGATATGTACAACGGGATCATTTCGTTTTCCTGCGATGCGGTGCGCTTTCCTTTCTTTTTGTCTTTAATAAAAAACTTTAAAAGATCAACATCATAATCCAGCGGACTATAGTTATGCAGTTGTAACTGGTAATAAATTACATCGTTTTTAATGTAGATGCCTTTGATGTTTGCCCCGATCTCCCAACTTACATCTTTTGGTCCGCGCATCGTTCGCTGGTTGTCAAGTATGCCATTTGCGTAAGTGGCGATCGTTGCCTGTTTGATCACCGGCACCTGGTAGACCCATTGCCTGGGATGCTGGGTATAATCAATCGTAAACGCATATACGGAACCGTCACCGACGATGACGCTCAAATTAGTTTTAGCCATCTGCGGAGTGGATGCTTTGACAAGTAAAATGTTATCCGACTCTTTTGGCTGCTGCACGAGTACTTCCTTTGTGCCGCGGTCAACATGCCTGATCGGAAAAGGGAAAATCAAACTGACGGTCTCATTGTTGGATACAGCGATGGATGTTTGCGCAAAAGCGCCACCCGTTAAAAAAGTTAACAGGATAATAAACACTTTTTTCATTGATCATTATTTTTATTGTGAAGTAATACCTTATAGCCTGCCTTCACCATCACCTTCACGAGCTTCACTTTTTTGGAGAGCAGTGATTTGGCAGTGCTGATACCGGCTGCTGTAGCCTGCGCTTTGAGCGAAGGATCAAGGGAAGTCATTTCCATTAACTGCAGCGAATTGTCGGCAGATTGTTTGGCCACATCGCGGGTAATTGCACCGGGAATATAAATGCCGGCAAGACCGTCCATGTCGTACAATTCAAGTTTGACAGGATATATATTGTTCCCTGTCCGGACGGAATTGATCTCCACCTTCAGCCGTTCATTGTCAAGAGAGACTGTACCAAAAATGAAGTTGCCGGCAGGTATCTTTTGGTTGCTGATGAATATATCCTGCATCAAACGCAGTTTAACGACAGCTCCGCTCGTCAGTGTTTGGTTTTCGTGAACGACGGCGCTGATAGCGTTTCCTTCATTGTTTATTACTTCATTATCCAGTCCGTAAAAGCCAGTTGTTGTTGAATCGTTACTGGTACTAACCATAAGAGCGGGAGCTATTACACGATCCTTTGATTTTTCGGTTACACGATCCGGGTGCTGGATATCGATGATTTTATCCAGCGTATTTTCCAGTTGTTTCATCTCCGGGTCTTCGGAACTGCCTTTGCTCATCATCTGCATGAGTTGTTCCAGTCGATCTACCTCCGAAGAAAAATTGGCATTGGGCTGAACAGGCGATGAATACGACGAGGGTTTAGCCATTTCGTTTTGCAATTGATTAATGCGTTGCATCAATTGCTCTTCCGGGTTGTTTAACGGTTTTTCATAAACGGATGTGTTGAGCTTCTGTTCAAAAGATGGAATGGTTAAATCCGAAGGCTTGAAGGACGGATCGCTGCGCAACCATTCAGAACGTTTGGCCGAATCACGGTCGGCTTTATCGTAGAAGCCGAGTTTATCAAGCAGGTTGTCATCTTTTAACTTTGCTTCCGGTAAGGACGTATTCAATCCTTTGGAGGTGCTGGTTTGCGCCGCAGCATTTCCTTTGCCGCCGCCCAACGCCCAGAACGCGGCGGTCATAAAAGGAATGACCAGGACGGGCAGTACGAGCAGTAACTTTCGCTTTCGTTTTACTTGTTGCATCGTTATTGTTTTTGTTGTGAATGATAGAGTTCTTCAATGATGCGGATGGAATCGCGCAGGCCGGGAGAAATACTTTCACCAGTGCTGTCGAGGTAGTGTTTGTAGCGTTGGATCTGCTGGTACAGTTCTTCGTCAACACGATCGTTGAGCGATAGTTCTTCCTGTTGCTGGATATGTTGCAGTACTTTGATAGACTGAACCTTGATTGCTTTTGGTTTGGCCACGATGGCTTCTATGGCTAAATACACACTGAAGCCGCCGCTGACAATGCAAAAAATAATAAGACCGGTCTTCAGTCTTTTGATCGATACCTTATTTAATTTCTCGTTCATACGATTGGATACATTTGTTTGAATAGCCAGAATTACCTTTGAAATCTTCGATGCTGCTTTGTCTGACCAGGAGTTTCTTTTTTCTTTTTTCTTTCTCATCTGCTCTCCGAATTGATATCAGTGTTTTCCAGCGTACGCCATTTTTCCAATAGAAAGCCGTGAGGGTTGTTATCGCTACGTGCCACGTTGCGTAGGTAGCCCTCCGTAACGAGTGAACGCGTGACGATACTGGTCGGGCGGATGATTCGCTGGCTTCCCATATACCGGAAATAAAAAGGATAGCTTTCGATATTGATGTATATGGAATCGGCCTGTATCTCCTGGCTGATATTACCGGAAATCAAGTTGGCATAATAGCCGTTCTCTTTGAGGTTGTCGTATTGCTGCTTGGCGGTATTATCGGCCAGGTACAATGCTTTCGTAAGGTTGCTATTGACTACCTTTTCATCCGGATCGAGCGAAAAGAAAAAATGATGGAACATTTTGACATGATCACGCGCTTCGACGGGGATATTGTCTTTACGGTCGGCGCTGTAAGCCTCCAATGCTTTGCCATTCGCCAAAATATAGATACGGGATTGCGCCTGGCTGGTTTGCTGCATGCTGCTATAGCAAATGAATGCAGTGAGTAACATACATGCGATTACGAACACGATGGAGAATAAACGGATCTGTTTAAAAGCGGTGTCGATATTTTTCGTTTGCCGGAACATTTATTTGCCTTTAATTTTATTTTGGAAATAATCGCCGGTCGCGCTTTGCGTTCCCCCGCTCATCATACGCTTTGTATCACCATACATATCACTGGCCATCGAAGAAGCGGCATTGATTGTACCGGTAGAAACAGAACGGGTGGTAGTGCTCATCATGTTGGTCACCTTATGCAGTAACGTATTGCCACCGCCGGCGTGAATGATATAGTTGGCAACACTGGGCACGGTAAAGTAACCGATGATCCCTATTATCATGAAAATGAGGTAAGCGGTATCGGTGGTCGAGAAAAAAGTATCGCCGTTGGTGGCAATCTGCTGCAGATCTTCTTTGAGCATATTCTCCTGGATCTTTCCCATGATGCCTCCAAAGATGTTGGCGACCGGCAGCCACAAAAAAATATTCAGGTAGCGGGCAATCCAAACGGTGAGTGTATGCTGGAACCCGTCAAAGACGGCAATGCCAAATACCAGCGGCCCCAGTATGGCCAGCACGATCAGGTAAAACGTACGGACCGTATTAATGCATAAGGCGGCGGCTTCAAACAACACTTTCAGCACTTCCGACATCCATTGCTTGATCGAGTTGCGGAAATTATAAGAGAACTTGGCAAAGGCAAACCGGATATCGTTGCCAATGGATTTGAGCCAGCCTTCGCTTTTATCTCCATAGTGATACTTGTACCATTTATCGCGGTCGCCTCCCCCGGACGGACCGACGTACATCTGCCAGTAAGCGGTGGTCTTGATCGCCTCCTCTTTCATCTTCAGGAGTTCAGCAACAGCTTTGTCGGAATCGGTGACCATGGCGGCGGTCGCTGTCACTGTTGGTTTGAACACCCCATTGATCATGGCAATGACCGATGGAAAGATGAGTACCGCAAAGCCTAACACAAATGGTCGGAACAACGGGTACATATCAATCGGCTCTGCCCGTGCAATATGGCCCCATACCCTGGCTGCGATGTACCAGGTGGCGGCAAAACCGGCGATACCGCGGCCAACGCCAATCAGGCGGGAACAAAGCGGCATCATGTCATCGTATAATTTTTCCAACACCTCGTGCAGGCTTCGGATGCGCGTCGCCATTTGCGCTTCGCATATAGTTGGTAGCAGCAATACAATTCCCATTACGATCCCGTAACTCACATATCTTTTCATCACACATTAATTTTATTGAAGGCCATGTATCTTCTTCATCAGCTCGATATCCATCTTCTCCTTTTCGCGCTGAACAGATAAGATCGCTGACTGGTTATTGAATTCCTGCAAGAAGGAATACTGGTCGACCACCTCATTATAAATCTTATCAATCGCCTGCAGGCGCTCATCATCGCTCATGCGAAGCCTCCCGGCGGTAATCACCATCGCGAGATCTTCCAGGCATTGCAGGCTCGCATTGAACAGGCGGTGATAAGTTTTGGATAATTGTTCAATCTCCTGGGCTGTAAACTCGCCGCTTTCACTGAACTGGTTGAAAGCAGATCGGTATTCTTTCACTATCCTTAATTGGTAGCTGATGATATCGGCGACCCGCTTGTAATTGCGAACCGCCGGGCTCACCTGTAACAAACCATCGAGGAAAACTTTATGAATACTAAAGTTGCCTTCAGAAATATTCTTAATGGCGGTATAACCTCCGTGCAGGATCTTGTAGCCGTCATAAAGCTGATGCAGAATTTTTTTCATCTGTGCGAGCTTCTCCACGTTGAGGAGCAGTTGCTGGGCTTCTGCTGACTGTGACAGGGAAATCTTATTGATCGAAACAAATGTCAGGAGTATGATCAGTTTCTTCATTGCAGGCCATTTAATTTTCTGGATAAATTAACTTCATATTGCTCACGCATCCGCTGAACCGTTAACAGTGTCATCTCTTCTGTATAGGAAGAACAGAAACCGTACTTATCCTGCATATCACTATACAAAGCATTAATGCGTTTGAGTCGCTCATCGTCTTTCATTTCTATTTTACCTGAAGTGATGAGTAACATCAGCTCATCGATGTTCTTTACGCAATCGGTAAGTAGGTTACTGAAAACAAGGGCGCACTGATCCATCTCTGCTGGCGTAAACTGGCCCAGTTCACGAACAGCGATCATGCACTGGCGGCTTTGTTTTACGATCTTTAGTTGCAAGGCGATAATGTCCGCAACCTTTGCATAGTTTTTAATTTCCGGGTTGACCGCCTTTAATGAATTAAAATATCCATCGTGTAAATGGAAGTCGCCATGTTTAATGTCATTGATGGTACCTAGTCCTTTCTTTGCAATGGAATACCCTTGTTTGGCATACCCGAGATATACCCGTAAGGCAGCGATCTGCTCCAGCAGGTATTTTTTTTGCGTCTTCTTCTGGCGAAACCATTCGTCCCAGGTTTGGGAAAAACAAAGTAAACTGACCATAGATGCGACCAGCAGCAATAGTATTTTTTTCATAAGCCGTAGAGTCTTTTCACGTATTCGATCTCTCCCCTTTCTGAAGCCCGTTGCAGGCTCATGATCTTATTCTGGTTATTGAACTGCTTCAGGTCCATATACCCCTGCTCCGCCTGGTCGGCTGCCTGGTTGATCAGCTCCAGCCGTTTGGCATCGCTCATCTGCGTGGCAAACGCGTTAATCACTAAATAGAGCTGATCAATATTTTTCAGGCTTTCTTCCAGCATGCCCGTATATACTTTGAACATGAAGTCAAGCTCTTCGGCAGTGAAGTTGTGATCCTGCCGGAAGAGCGCCCAGGCCCCGCGATACTCGTTCACCATCGCCACCTGCGTTTCAATGATGTCTTTCACACGCTGGTAATAAGCGATCACTGTTTTAACCTTCCAGAGTTCTTGGAAGTAGTCATCATATAGCTTTCTTTGCTTCTCAACCCAATCGGAAATTTCTGTGAGACGAAGTTTAGACATCGTGTTCTCGATGGTCTTTTGCGCATTTTGCAGCCAGACGGTTTGGTTTTGCAGCCGCTGGATCTTGAGGTCGACTGCAACAATGACTTTCTTTATACCTTGTTTAATGATTTCGAGGATGGGATCCTGGGCGTGGGATTGGACGCTGATGAATAATGCCAGCACAACTGCAACTTTCTTTATCATTCAACAAAGATGAAGCAATGTGTAGCCCCAGGTGTTGTGAATAAGGTATTAGTAATTGTGAAGGAAATCCGGCTAACAGCAGCATCGGAGAATGTACGAATAAGAATACCTGTTTTTCAGTCGATGAAAAAGAATTTTTTTGAACAATGAACCTTATTATACAGGAATAGTGTTTTTAATTAACTGCTCGACCGGGTTATAAATATCTACGGCTAAGTCTTCACTTTCGATACTCATTATGAGACTATACCTAACAAGTGTGTCGGCAAGTCCGAGCCTTTTCCTTGTAAAATACCATCCTCTTTTTGGATAAATAGCTATTGTATGTCGGGTCGCAAGATCGGCGCCAGATGAAACTATAAAATCCTTTTTAATTCCACCTTTATTTCGAAGTCCTTCCTTTAATAGCCAGGGCTCCTCTGTTCCTGAATATGACGCATTCAGATTTTCTTCAGCAGCCGATACCCGTCTTTTAAATTCTTCAATATCCTCTGTTGGTTTGATCATCTTAAAATCCAGTCCGTGAGACTGGTATGAAAAATTATTGCTGTACCGGCGGTTTCCCGGATTAGGTTCTATGAAATAGGAAAGCGTAACAGTCAATTTTACGTCCTTTTCCGTCAGGTAATTTTGAAGAATATCAACCGGCCAGGGAAGATCATAAAGATGATAGTCGTTTGTTTTAACACTTGAACCCACCATCCTGTATGGCTGAATACTATTCTGTGCTATTAGCGTAAGTGAATTTTTAGCGTTGTAAAATGCCTTTTCCGCAGAAGGAACCCCGTAACCGAAAGTCCTAAGCAAACTTCTCTTCTGGGATTGTTTCGCAGTGTTCAAGTTAATCCCGTTAAGCATTGTTCCTGTCCAATCAGCCGAATGGACAATCAAACCTTTTATCGTTTCAGGCCAGTAATGAGGATAGGCAGTCATTAATTCTGCCGCCATTTTTGACGCCAATGCGGCTGCGCCGCTAGTATCACCAAACGGATTAAAGATATAAGTAGTAAACTCTTTATCCAGTGAAAGTGGTTTTAATGTTGGAATATTATCCATGATCTGTGTTCCCCGGACTCCGAGGTTTCCGCCTTCCATGACGATATCAGGTTTCACCGGCCATATACTGTCCCAAAATAAAGAAGTAGAATTAGAAGGAGCAATCCCACCATTTGGCGCCAGGGCTGTAATACCAGGCCAGGTATTTTGATCGATACGATCCATACGTGTATACGTTCCGACAGTCAGCGCGTTATAACTTTGCCCAGGATCATGTATCGATTCATTGTCATTGAGGGAAGAAAAATGTGTCGCATCAATATGTTGCTGCATATACTCAACATTTCCACCGCTAACAACAAACAATTGAGGAGTTTCTAATGTAATGCCCATCGCAATCTTATCGATGGCCGCAGACCATGCAGACGGTCGTCCATGGAACGCCGTACTTCTGTCTGTTATAGATAAGCAATAAATTCTTGGGTTATTGGGAAAATCGACTGCGGGAGTATTACATGCCAGTTCAGTCACCGCACCATACATTTGCTCATCGTGAGGATCGGCTGGATTATAAAGTTTGTATGACTCCAACCCATGCAGTATTTTAATTCTACTCCTGTTTGACAATGCTACGGTCAAATCTCCATAGATGGAAAGCCCACTCATGCCGGTTCCATGCCCGCCATCTTCCCATGAATCATTTGTTCCCCACGCAGGATTAAATGTATACATCCTGTTATCAGGAAGAAAACGTTGCAGTAAAGGATGTTTATTATTCACTCCACTATCTAACAGGCATATCACGACCGATCGATCATCGAATATCGCATCCGTTCTGTTTACTAAATCTTCCAGCCATTGTTGTTTGTCCTGAAGATCAATGTTTCTATTGGTAATAAAATCATTCAGTTGCTGGGGCTTTCTTAGTTCTGCAAGATTATCAAGTAAAATAAGAGACCCCGATAGTTGTCGTGCAGAGGCTTTCACAAGCTTCACAACATGCTCTGGAAATACCAATGTTTGCTGTCCGATCGTGGCCCCGATGCCTTCCAGGTTTTGAAATACTTTTGCACTCCTTTCTTCATCATTATCTGTTCTTCTAAACCACACCTCCCACCATACTATCTCATCCTCCGAAGGAAAAGGAATTTCCGGTTCGTCACTCCAAAATGCCTGTAATGCCGCTAACTGAATCGTTTCAATATTGGTAATTAAATTTCTATTAGTCGGAAGCCCGGTATCCTGGCCATCCCTATTTTTTGTGTTATCTGTGAGGTATTGTGCCGCCTTTTTAAGAAATGTGCTTACGCCGCCTTCGGTCATCATGACCACGACCTTAAATCTTTCTTTGGTTTCGTCACCTTGTTTGACGACTTCCTTTTTTATATTGACTAATTGATATTTCGGGGTTGCAGCATCCGAATTGAAACTGTCAAAATTTAAAGAGAAATCCCAATCTGAAATAAATTCAACATACACGGCGTCATCGCGAACAATATTTTGTGGAAGCTGCTGAGCACGGTCTATCTCAAATTGATCCTTAATACTATTTAATTGCCGAATAATTTCCGCTCCATGTTGGGCTCGGTTACGTTCAGCCAATTTTAACTCAGGACCCTGCACGTCCAGATTTGGATATACATAAGGATGAGGTTTGAAAAACGGGTCAATCGTTAGATGGGGGAATTCTCCTGCCATTAGGTCTTTTTGGAATGAAGAGCTTTAATCAGGAATTGTTTATGCAGTTTTAAGGAGCCGGATAAAATTTTCTCTTTTATAGTCGATTCACAAGCTTTTGAAAGGTCTGAAAAATTCAGCCCCACAACTGATTTCGCTACGGTTTTAAAATTAATACGGTTATCAAAGCTGTATCCTTTCGTGTATTTTTTAAGTGCGGCTTCAATTTCCTCTTCCGTGGGCAAGGGATATTTAATTATTTCATCGAACCTGCGGAAGAGAGCAAGGTCCAATGAGTCAGGCAGATTGCTTGCCGCGATAATAATACTGTTGCTTTGGTCTTTTTCAATGTTGATCAAAAAGGTATTTAAAACTCTTTTGATTTCGCCAACATCATAACCCTGGTTCCTATGGGAACCAATAGAGTCGAACTCGTCAAATAAATATACAGCCCGCTGGCTTACCATCAGGTCGAAGATCAACCTTAGTTTACCAATAGATTCTCCCATGAACTTCGACAATAGACCATCCAACCTGATAATGTATACCGGTATCCCCAATTCTCCAGCGAGGGCATGAGCAGTCATGGTTTTGCCTGTACCCGGAGGACCGGTAAAAAGTAGCTTTCTTAATGGCGACAGGTTGTGATGATTCAATAATTCCCATTGCTTTTGCTCTTTAACCACTTTATGAAGAAGTTTAAGGATGTCTTCCTCTAGCACCATATCCCGCAATGTCACCCGGGAATGAAACACTTCAATAAGCTCGGTAATCTCCCGCTTGCCAGGGGACATATTCACCAGCTTACCCTTGTCAAACTGAACTTCGGATCTATTCTTCCTGGCTATTTCAATAAGGTTTTTTAATTCCTGGGCAAAGCTGGTATGTCCCTGTCTCGCTTCTGAAGCTGCAATCTGCATCGCCGAAGCAAAAAAACGGGTCTCATCTCCCTCTCCAAAGGATTTAATTAAGCTCTTTATTTGATCCGATGCAGCCATATCTGGTTATAAATCAAAAATATATAAATGTACTGTAATTGTCAATAGGAGCAATTACCTATCCAAAGATTCGGAAAGATATCCAAAAATGCCCCGGCATTGCCAGGGCATCTTCATTTTCAAAGCTACAACTTATCGAAGCGTGTGTCACCACTGAATAAACAATTTTGCTTTGGATCGAAAGAATAATGGATCCCGGTTTGTTGTTCGGTGAGGATATCATTGTTCCAAATGCCGGTTGTCGTGGTTCGCTTGTATTCCGGTTCTATGTGCCGTTCATCAAGTATGCGCTCGTATTTCCAGCGGCGTTCAATAAGATAAAGATTTGATTGCTGTTTAATAACGAGAGTATCATGCTCGTGGCCGAATTCGTGTTCGGCATAGCGGATATAGGTACCGGGAATGAAGGCGGGAACGGGATCCGTATTCAGTTCCCGACATGCTCCTATTGCAACCAACAGAATAACGTGTAAGGCGATGAGGATTTTCATAACAGTCAGTTTATGGTTAAAGCACATCCGTTACAAGTTCCTTCACACCAGTAGAGGCGGTAGCCGAGCAGCCCTTTACTTTTCTTTTCACAGGTGCCGGCATTGCTCGTGCATCCACAGCTAGCAGACGTTTCAATGGCGTCAATGCTACGCACCTGCGTTACTTCGCGTGGAGCCAGCAAATAAAATGAAACGCCGTACAAATAGTATTTGACATAGACATAGCCCTTACTTTTTTCTGCCTCGTTAAAATCAGGTACGGGTAACCTGTCATAGATGACGTCATACTCGTACTTAATTACCTGCTGGATATCGGGGCTCGACAGGAACTCCTCCATCGCATTTGCAGAAAGCGAAGCGTTTTCGATAACCGATTTATTTTGCGCGGTGATTTCATCATTTCTCATATTAAGTACACCGATCACTTCGCCTTCCCTGGATGAAAAACTTCCCGTGCAGCTCCCAGTGCAGTTGTCATGAATACAGCCGAACCCCCCGACCTGCTCCTGGTAAAAGACACGGCAGGTTGACCCGATACCAGAACAAACACATTTGTAGGTCGCAAATGTGAGGTAAGGCAGTTTCTTTGCACCGGCAACGAGATATGCGTAACCCTCCGGTAATTCTACCTGCAGTATTGTATCACCGAGATTAGTGATCCTTGTTCCTTTTGGCAGTTCAAAACCGATGCCGTCAGGTTTAATCAGCCTCACGGTAGTGAAAGTATTCTTACTCGGAGGTGCTGTTATTTTGCTTTCCTTTTTGGCGCAGGAAAAAAGCGCGATCAGAACGATCCATGAAAAGTTAATGATTGGTTTCATATTGTTTTGTTTTTTATTAATGCTTCAAATTAATTGCCGATAACCTATATTTTCATTGTGGCTACAATGGAATGGACTATGATTGATTTACAACGATCAACATTTTGTTAAGATTTACTCCGGATATCTTCAGACATTGCCGCCAGTGCTTTCTGCATGTCGCCACCTAACTGTGCGGCATATTGATTCAATTTCACTTTCTCCGATTCTTCGGTGGTATAGGCCAGGTATTCCTCCAATGACACTTCGGTTCGGTACACACGACTAAGTGTGCCCCCGAGTGAGATGAATACTTCTTTATATTTTTTTGATGGATCATTGGCTTTGTTAATAGAAAGCACAAGGGCTTTTTCTTTTTCGGTGAGGCCGAGCAGTTCCTGGATCTGGTCGAACTTGTTCTGGTATTTGGATTGATCGAGTAATATCTTGCAGTCGCTGTTATTGATGATGGCCTGCTTTACGACGGGTGATGAAATGATATCTTCCACTTCCTGCGTAACAACGATTGCTTCGCCGAAGAATTTGCGAACGGTTTTAAAGAGATACTTGATGTATTCCGCCATTCCTTCTTTCGCAATAGCCTTCCACGCTTCTTCGATCAGGATCATCTTGCGGATGCCTTTCAGCTTGCGCATCTTGGAAATGAATACTTCCATGATGATGATAGTGACAACGGGAAATAAGATCGGGTGATCCTTAATGTTATCTAGCTCGAAAACGATGAAGCGTTCGCCAAGCATTTCCAGGTTCTCGGTAGCGTTCAGCAGGTAGTCAAATTCACCGCCTTTATAATAAGGTCGCAGTACATACAGGAAATTGCTGATGTCAAAATCCTTTTCTTTCACCTGATCCTGTTCGAGCTTCCTTACAAAGTCATGCTGCAGAAACTCGTAAAATGAATTGAAGCAGCGAAACTCAATTTCTTTATCATAATACAACTGCAAGGCGTTTGATAAAGCGACATATTCGGACCGTTTAAATGTTTCCGTATCTTTTTTCCAGAGCGCGAGTAGTAACGTCTTTATACTTTCTTTTTTTTCCGTATCAAGCGTCTCTTCCAAATGGAAAGGATTGAACCTGATCGGATTGGTTTCACTGTACGTGAAATAATAGCCTTTCACCATATCACATAATCCTTTGTAGGAATGGCCTACATCCACCAGCACGATATGCGTGCCCTGTTCATAATAGGAACGGACCATGTGATTGGTGAAAAAGCTTTTCCCGGACCCCGAAGGACCAAGGATAAATTTGTTGCGGTTTGTCACTATACCGCGTTTCATCGGTTCATCACTGATGTCCACATGCACCGGTTTACCACTGAGCCGGTCGCCCAGTCTTAACCCGATTGGCGAAATGCTGGACCGGTAGGCGGTCTCCAGATTGAGAAAGCAGCAGGCCTGTTCCGCGAAACTGTCGAACGTATCATTCATCGGGAAGTCGGCCTCGTTACCCGGTATGCCCGCCCAGTGGATCTGCGGTGCGCCGTCCAGCTCTTGCTTCGGTACCGCGTCCATCTGGGACAGGGCTGATGATACCAGGTTACGTAAGTCCTTTACCTCATCTTTCTGATCGGTCCATACAAGCACATTGAAATGCGCTTTGACGGGAAGGCGTTGCTGAGAGATCGCTTCGTTGAGAAATTCATTGGTCGCGTTTCTCGATATCGCATTCTCGCGTGAATAAGCGCTTAGCGATTGCAATCGCAATCTCTTATTCTCTAATTTCTGAATTGTCTTTTGTGCATCATCAATAAAGATGTATTGGTTGTAAATGTGATTGCACGATAATAATTGTCCTAACGGTGAGGCAAACCCGACACTGAACTTGGTGCGGTCGGTTGAATATTTATCATAATTAATTCTTGAACCGCAATATGAAGGCAGATCCTGTGCATCGCTCAGTGTATAAAGCTGGCATTCGTTCGGTCCAACGTTGATACCCTTGTCAAAAGAGATATCATGCAATAAAAAAGAAGATTCATTGGGTTGCAGGTTGAGATAACGCTCGATCAATCCGCAATACTTTCCGTTGCCACTCAGTTCTTCATTGGTTAATCGCTTCAATTGCATAAAACCACAGTCCTGCAGGATGCGCTCTACCTGTCCCACACTATCCAGAAAATCCTGCAGGAGCTGCGGCTTTAATGTTTCCACGGGTACAATAGACCTGCGCAGCAGGTTACTGAAAAGGGAACTTCCCAGTTTCCTGCCCGCAGGCTTTTTCGTTATCATGATATAGCACTGGTGATCCAGGTACGGCCGTTCATGAAAAAAACGTTCGCTTGATCGCGAGAGAAAACTCTTATCGTCTTTTGAGAAATCAGCTTTGTATTTCGCCCCGGTAAACCAGTCCTGTTTGTGGAAGATGGAATGCCTGGGTAGAATTTTGATCGCTTTGATCAGCGCCTGGTGAAAGGCTTCGTATTCCTGGTCGGATAAGGTGAACAGTTCAGGCAGTGTCACCTCATAAGCAACAGTGACATCACCTTGTTTACTCAGGATACAATCTTTTTCAACACCCAGTATAGGTAATACCTCTTTTAATTCTCTCGCACCGGTCATTCGCTTCTATTAAGGAAGCAAATATGATTGCTGACACGGACGCTATCAATATGCAGGAACTACCGGGAATTGTGAAATAGCTTTATTTTGCACATTGCATCACGTATATAAACCTATTCAAAAATGGAAAATCAAACCATTACCTTACGACCTATTGATGAAATGAGAATTATCAAACAGATATTCCTGATTTACGAGTCGGGAAGTAAACAGGACCTTTCTATCGGTTATATTATGTATCAAAGAAGATTTTCAGATAATTATAAATTCAAGGAAACACCAAAAGAACAAAAGGATTTCTCTTATTACCTGGACTTTCCAAAACAAGAGATGTACCCGCATGATGATGTTGATGAAACTATATTTCAAGCAATAAAGAATACTTACCTCAAATCAAGGTTAATAAACTTTTCACTGATATTTAATGTTGACAGTGAAAAAGTAACACGTCTTCAGAACAGAACTTTCGAGCAAAGCGAGATTATTTTCAGACCTTCTATTTCTCCATTTGATTTTGAACGCTACGTAGGACAGCATTTTCCCGTATTAAGAAAGCAAATCAAGATATACCAGGATTATACAAAAGAAAGCATACAGAATATAGCTTTTTTGGGGTTGTACGATTTACAAGATAAAAGTATACTGGACAAAATAAACAACATTGAATTCCTGTAATTAATGAAGAAGACCTGGTGTCGCTTTCATCTTCAGCCGGGTAAACATTTTCCTTGAATAATTTTTTACCACACGCGGAATGCTGCGCCTGGCAACTGCCTTCATCATACCGTACTCACCATATTTATGGCTGAGCTTATAGACATGAATAAAGAGTGCGGTTCCGGCAATAATGATGATGGCGAGACAAACAAATGTATTTACACCGCAGATGTAAAGTATGGCAAAGAGAATGAGCAACGCCAGTAATCCTCCCCCGAGCCACCAGATATATTGGGCTTTGAGCCCCTTAAATTCTATCGGTTTATTAATTCCTTTGTTGATAGTGTAAACACTTGTTGCCATAAAAATACTTTTAGATGCGTATGCCGCGGGATTTCTTTGGTTGAATCTCCTCTGTTTCTGTATTGAGCGCAATGATCGGTGCTTCTTTATCGGGTATTTGATTTTCCTGAATCTTCATGCTAATCTCGCGTTCGAGCCTTGAGAGTTCAGTTTTCATTGATTTTAATTCTTCTTCCTTGTCGAATGGCCTGGCGATCATTTTTTCGAGTACCGGAATGTTTGCCTGCAACTGCTGTAGTTCCCTGGTGTGTGTTTCCTTTAGTTTGGAGACACGATCTAAAGCATACAGAAAATGCCGCGCTGCCAGTTTAGGATTATCAACAGAGGGATGGCCCTGGTTATAGGTGTATTTCACACCACCATCCTTGTGCTGCACATAAAATGCATTGTGATAGCGGTACTGAAATATTCCCTTGCTTTCAATGCTTTCCTTTTGCTGGCGGATATAACAATTGAACCCGTATAATGAACCAATGAGTTCATCGGTATCGTCACGTTGTTTTGGTTTCCAGTTTTTGTAAAGATCAATAACTTTATTGCCGATCTTCTCAGCATCAATAGAAGTAAACCCATTCAATTGAACAGGATTGACCTTGTTGCCGTCCTTGTCATATTGTAATTGTTTGCTGTAAACATCTTCATCCCGGTTTAACTGATCAACGATGGCAGATTGCTTGTCTGTTTCGTACTGTGCATCCTCCAGCCGGTAGCGTGCCTTTGCCACTTCCTTGTGATGGACGGCCCGCAAGCTTTCCAGCACAGCGACTTTTTTCTCCAGTTTTGACTTTTCAAGCAATGTAGTATCGCCGGAAAGAATAGCGATATATTCAGAAAAATTCATCCCGCTTTTTTCGTCGAGTGCTCCTTCATCAATGGAACGTACATTCAGCTCGCAGTTCTTCATCTGCGAGATAAAGGTTTGCTTGTTCTTTAGCAGGTTGAACTTATAGTTATCGAGTGATTGTTCAACGGCGTAGATATAACTTTTGACTTCGTTACTATAATGCTCTTTCGCGACACGGTTACCCTGCCTCGCTCCTCTTCCATTACGTTGTTCCAGTTCGGAAGGTTTCCATGGAATATCGATATGGTGCATGGCGATGACTCGTTCCTGTACGTTGAGACCGGTGCCGGCTTTCTCTGTGCTGCCGATTAGCACGCGGATTTGCCCCGCATTCATTTTCCTAAACAGTTCCGGCTTTTTTGCATCGCTCCAGTCATGAATAAATGTAATTTGCCCGGCAGGGATATTATACTCCTGGACCAGTTTCTCTTTCAACGCATCATAAATGTTGAACTCACCAGGCTTAGGTGTGCCGATATCAGCAAATACAATTTGCGTTCCCCTTTGTGATGCACTTCCCGTATAATGTTCAGCTATTTTTTTAGCACAGACGCTTACTTTGTTACGGGGATGGTCATCATAGTTATAAGGATTTACCAGCCGCATATCCACCGCCATCTTCTTGGCATAGTTGGTGGCGATCAACATGCGGCCTTTGTCTTCATCGGGCGATAGTTTATGATGACCGATCAGTGTCGCGTCGCCGGTCCGTGCAAAGGCCATCAGGTTTTTGATAAATTCGGTTTGCTCTTCAGTCGGACTGATGTTAACCAGTTCTTCCTTCAACTGTGGTTTATCAAGTTGGATATGCCTGGCCGTTTTATAATCGGTGATCTCATTATAGAATAAAGCGAGTTCCGGCACTTTGATAAAATGACGAAAGCGTTCCTTCGCAATAATTTCATTGGTCACTGAAAATTCAAAATCAGTTGTTTTCTTCGCGAAAACGGCGGCCCATCCGTCAAAGTTTTCAATCCGCTGCCGCTCCATTTCTTTTGGCCGGAGATATTTGAACAGCAGGTACATTTCGGTCAGGCTGTTACTGATGGGTGTGCCGGATAAAAACGTCGCGCATAAATCGCTATTGAATTTCGATTGCAGTTCTCGAATGGCGAACAGCATATTGAGCGCCTTCTGGCTTCCTTCCGTGTTTCCCAAACCAGCTACGCGATTGTGTCTCGTCGTGAACGTGAGGTTCTTGAATTTGTGTGCTTCATCGACGAATAAATGATCAATACCTAAGTCACGGAAGTTTATATCAGCATCCTTCTTCGTTTCAATTTTATGCAGCACCTCTTTTAAATGAACGCCGAGATTGTTCTTGCGGATCTCCAGGCCCTTCATCATCTTCTTGGTTACTTCACCACCCAGCTCCTTCAGGGTTTGCAGATCGCGTTCGATATTTTCCAATTCCTGTGATAATATCTCTCTCTGTATATCGGGTGATTGGGGGATCTTACCAAACTGGTCATGTGTCAGGATAATGCAGTCCCAATTATTATTTTTAATTGCATGAAAAAGCTGTTGTCTTTTGGATGGTGTAAAATCGTCTTTGCCCGGGTATAGTATTTTAGCTGACGGGTACGCCTTCCGGTATGTATCAGCAATCTGCTCAACATTTGCTTTGAGTGCGAGAATGCACGGCTTATGCAAAATGCCCAGCCGTTTCATTTCGTGCGCTGCCACGATCATGGTCAGCGTCTTTCCGAGTCCTACTTCGTGATCAATGATGGCACCCCGGTTCTGGATGATCCGCCACGCGGCATTCTTTTGCGAATCATAAAGATCTGCAATGCCCAATGCACGTTTATCGAGCCCGGGAAAACTTAAATGCTTTCCGTTGTATTCCCTGAGCACATAACAATTGAACGTGTCATTATATAATTGTTCGAGTTTCTTCTTATCAGCAGATGGCAACTCCTGCAACCATTCAACAAACCTGCTACGCATGGATTCGATCTTCTGGTGCGCGAGCTGTGTCGCTTCATTGTCGGGCTTTCGAATCTTCGAGTCACCCACCTGCACTTCATAGGTAAAAAAGGGTGCCGTGTTTTCCAGCGCATGCTCCATCGTGGTATAGCCATACATTTTCTGGCCGCTCTTTGGCGTGACGGCGAACTCTTCATTGATGCGGGCATTGTTATGACGCGGCGCTACTTTGAAGGCATCGACGGAAGGTAAATAATTCACCGAAGTCGGCACATCGAACAAATGCGTCGCGAACTGCTGGTAGTAGGTCTCCGGTATCCAGCGCTCGCCCATATTGAAATCGAGCAACTCGAATGGCACGCGCTCGGGCTGCACGCGCTGGATGGCGGCTAAACTTCGATGTAATTCTGCATTGCTTTCATTTTGCTGAACTGCCTGCTCGGCCTCCTTTAATTTATGAACCACGTTACCACTCAGGTACTGATCGGCTGTTTCCCAATGGCCTGTTGCGGGATTGATGTAGATATGTTCCGCCAGTGCCGCAATCGTTTCTTCTTTTGTATTACCAGTTGTTTCGACAATGAAACTGATATCAACATTTCCTTTTTCATTGAGGCAATGCGCCAGTGCCTCCACCGGGCTGTCGGTGGTGAAGGCTTCGGCATTTTTGAATAAGGGTTGGGAGAAAATATCCGCTTTCTCGTAGCGATCACCGTCCTTTCGTTCGAGAGAAGAGAGTGTAATAAAACCCAGGCTATCCTCCAGCAAAGCATTACGGTTGACCGATGCATTCAACTGACCGTGTGCAGATACAAAGCGGTTATACGAATCGTTCAATGACTGCCGCAACGCCGGCTGCGCGATGCCGGTTGCATTTTCTTTCTCTATTAACGCGTAATAGTCATCACGCATCTTTATGTACTGCTGAAAGAATGCAGGCGTCTTACTGTTCACTGCCAATGCCTGGAAGAAAGCCTGGTCCTGCTCTGCATCGATGGTATTGACCCGACCGGGTTTCCCGGCCAGCATCACCAATGTCCCATCACGGTAATGCGGCTGCAATCCCCGGAATATTTCTTCTTTTGTTTTTAAGTCGAATCCTGCTTCGAGTTGCTTATCCCCTTCATATCGGAATTCGTAGCGGGATTCCTTAAGCTGAGCTGATAAGCGTTCCAGTTCTGTATTCAATGCACCGGCATTCAGCCAGCTTATTGAAACCGGTACTTCTTTCAGGTTGGAATACAGCTTATAGACATAGAAAGGATTTGTTTTGAGCCGCGCGGATAATAACACGATGCTTTCATGCGCCGGATCATGTTCAGGTCGGATTGTCGCGAGCAGCTTTGCCGTATGAAATAAAATCTTTTGTTCATCGCCGGGTGTGATATAAGCAGCAGCACGGTTACTATTTGCAGGTCCTGTATCAAACAATCCCAGTTGTATGCCACTGCCACCCGCTTTATCTGGGGGATTGGGAAGAAAAATAAAGCTATTGCCCTGCTTAACTTTTTCCTTCTCTTCATGAATTTTCTCAAACGCCTGCCTGTTAAACCGTGCATCGAATCCTTCCTGAATGGTAATAGCCAGTTGCTTCCTGATACCCGACAACTTCCCGTTTTGCCATACCTGCTGGCAGGCCCTTCCATACTGGTTCTGACCGGGCTTTATTTTATCAGCGCAAATGATTTCGGGATGGTCGAATAAATATTTGTTGATATGATAAGAGCCGAACTCATTTGACTGCTCTATTGTTTCTAATAACTGTTGTTCTGCTACCCCTAATTCATTCTTGCTTCCATTTTTCTGCACGATCAGTAAATGGTTCGGCGCTTCGGTACCGCCGGTATCCTTCATTAAATTATCCGGCATCACCGAAAGACTTATAAAATCACTTCGCTGAAAAAGGTACTCTCTTGCTTGTTTATTGGACGGACTGTTGAGGAAGGCATCGGTTGTAATAAATGCCATCAGCCCGCCATCCGCAGTGCTGTCAATGCCCTTCGCAAAAAAATAGTTATGGATACGGTTCCTGATGACCCCATCCGGATAGTCACTGTCGGCTACTTTGAAATTGCCGAAAGGAATATTGCTTACAGTGAGATCATATCTTGTATTTTTCGGGTGAATTGTATCCTCCAGACCCTTTGCGATAATTTTTGAATCAACCCGCCATCCTTTACTGACGCCATACAATACTTTCGCCGTGAGCCAGTCTTTTTCAATGGCGGTTATCTTTTCAAGTTTCTTAAATTCTTTTACTGCCTCACTGATAAATACACCGGCACCGGCGCTGGGTTCAAAAAGGTGCCTTGGTTCAATACCCCGCGTATTCAATACTTCATAGATAGTCTCGGGAACAAAGGCTGGAGTATAAAATGCAGTTAGTACACTATTGCGAAGTGATGCAATAGACCGTTCATATTGCTCGATTGTAAGTTTTTCCTTCAGTAATTGATGAAGTAATTGAATGTCGTCATATAGTTTAAGATCATCCTTTGATGCCCCGAGTTTTATCCATTCTTCTATTGGTCCCTCGGGATATAAAATGGACTTGATACCGCCAAACCCGCTGTATTGTTGTAATGCCTGCAACTCTTCGTCTGACGGGGTTTTATCGTCGAGCGCAACCCGCAATGCGGCCAGGTTGGCCTTTATAATATGGTACGGGTTATAGGCCACCGCTGGACTCGAGGTATTCATGGACCGCGCCTATAATGGCGTAACGGGTATAGCGATCTTCAATAGTTGACTCGGAAAATTGCAGCTCTTCAAAAACAGGCTGGCAACAGCGAACCAGGTTGATCAGTTCAGTATAGAGAATGCCCTGCTCATAATACTTTTCAAAATGTTTAGGAAATTCTTCTTCGAGAATAGAATGCAGGTAATCGTACCGGGACGGCCCTAATGATGTTATTAACCGACGCAGGCATTCTTCTTCTATTACTGAACGCGGCTGCTCCTGTCCTGTAAGCACTATGATCAGATCTTCGGCAGAAGCAACCTGCTCCGTAAAAAAGGTAATGGCCCTTTGCTCTTCCAGCAGGGTGGCGAGTAAATCCGGGTGGTGATCCCGGATATAGTCACGGTATAACTCAAAAATCCTTTCCTTCATAACCTCTTTCCTCCCGGCCGCTGACGAACCCGTTTCTTATCCAATAAATCCGTTCTTTCGTGAATCGGCTTAACCTTTCTTGTTCCGAGTTCGCTGTATTGAATGGAGTCCATGAAATTGTCCACGTTACGGTATTCACGCAGCCGAACATCATCATAATATTTCTTACCGTCGATCTCGACGATAGCCAGTTGCCATGCCATATGTAACAGATTTATACGCCGAAGAAGGAACGGATCACAGTTGCTACCACAACAAGAAACACGCAACTGCCGAACCAGGCTGCGGCAACTTTACCGGTATCGGGATCACCCGCGTTCCATTTCTGGTAGACCTTCACCGCGCCAATCAAACCGACGATTGCGCCAACGGCATACATCAGGTTGGTGCCCGCAGCGAAATAACTTCTGACTTTAGTATTGGCTTCATTGATACCGGCATTACCGTCCTGGGCGTACAGCCCAGCACACACCAGCAGCATGAGTGTGCTGGTGATCCACAGTTTCTTATTCACGTAAGTATATTTAGAATTAAAAAGATTATTGCCAGATACGGCGGCGGTCACGTTCCTCGAGTTGAGGGAATGCCTCTTCTATGAACTGGTTGACTACCTCTTTATTGATGCCAGTGTACTGTTTCACTTTCTGTATAATGGTCAGCATCAGTTCTTCTTTGGCAAATTCGCGGTGCGTAGTAGCATGGTGCACCTCGCGGAGTTCTTCCAGTAATTTATCTTCGCTTTCTTCGGTAAACGATGATGTACCAGGCTTGCCATTGCCGTTAACAGGCCTTTTCTTAATTATTAAAGCCAGCTCTTTCTTATAGAAAAGCAACCCGATCGCAGGATAATAAATGAGTAGCGCGATAAGTAAAAAATTGATGTATTCGGACCAGGAAATTGATTGGAACATAGCATTGTGTTTGAGGAATACAAATTTGCACCCTCTGACAGGCTTGTTTATTCTGAATCGGAACCGCGCTATTGTGAATTAAATTTGGTGAACAGTTCACTGTTCATGTTTTTTCTATGTTTTCGGCATTCAAAAGTTGCTGATTTTCAATAATATCTGTTGTTCAAGGAACGTGAACAATAATAAAAAATGAACATTTATGCTTAGACATCAGAAAATGTTCACTAAATTTGCTTGTTCACGGTACGAGAACAGGAGGTAATTATGAACGAAACGCAAATTGTCGATACGACCCTACAGATGCTGGCCCGGAACACCAAATTCCAGGGTTTATTCCAACACATGTTCAAAATTGAAGATGACGGATGTGATGGAGAATTAAGGTTCCGGATACCGGCAAATCTCCCCGCATTTAAAGTGGAGATAAAAAAAGAGTTACGCCATTACCAGATCCCGCATCTTCTGGAAATGGCGCAACGGCACCAGCCTTATATGGTGATGGCCGAAAAAATCTTTCCTGCTCTGAAAGAAGAACTACGCGCCAATAACATTAATTATGTCGATGCAGCAGGTAACATTTTTATCAAGACAAAAGATCAAATGATCTGGATAGATGGCAACAAATATATACCCATTAAAAAAACAGGAACCAATAAAGCCTTTACCAAGACAGGACTGAAAACAGTGTTTTACCTACTGATTAATGAAAACGCCATCAACCTTCCTTATCGTAAACTGGCTGAAGCAACAGACGTCGCCCTGGGTAACATCAAAAACATTATTGAGGGACTTAGAGAAGCCGGCTTCATCCTCCCCATCAATAAAACGACTTATAAGCTACAAAATAAAAAGGCACTACTCGAACGATGGATCACTGCATACGGGGAAACCTTACGCCCAACCTTGTTTTTGGAGGCTTATAATTTTTGGGACAAAAACAAATTTCGTGACTGGCAGAACCTGGCGTTTGAAAAAGGAGAAACCGTATGGGGAGGCGAGCCGGGGGGTGATCTGCTTACCAATTATTTGCAACCTGAAATACTTACCCTTTATACCCGGGAGAAAAGCAAACTCGTTACAAAATGGACGATCATACCCAATGAAGAAGGCGTATTGAAAGTGTATCAAAAATTCTGGAAAGATGAGATACTCGATCAATATCCTTATGCTCCTCCGCTGCTGGTTTATGCCGACCTGTTATTGACGAATGATCCCCGCTGTCTTGAAACCGCCAATATGATCTATGATAAACATTTAAAACATGAGTTTGAACGAAATTAGAGAAGGAGAGTTGAAAGAGGTATTCAGTGCGCTGGAAGAAGCATTCGCAGCCACCGGAACAGATTTTTATATTATAGGTGCGCTCGCCCGGGATGTATGGTATGCAAGAGGTGAAAAGTCTTTCCGGGGAACAAAGGATGTTGATTTTGCCGTACTCGTCGGAAGCCACGAAGAATACGATGCTGTCCGAAACTACCTGAAAGAGCATAGTCATTTCCAGGATACAAAAGAAAACTCTTTTGTCATGGTCACACCCAAAGGTATTCAGGTGGATATATTACCCTTTGGCGAAATTGAGATTGATGATGGTATTACAGTTACCGGGGAAGGAATGACTTCGATCAAAGTAAACGGGTTTAATGAAGTATACCAGTCCGGCACAGCCGAAATAGAACTTATAACGGGCCATCATTTCAAGGTTGCGACACTTTCCTCGATTGTCCTATTAAAATTCATTGCTTTTGATGACCGCCCGGAGCGACGTACCAAGGATGCAAGGGATATCGCCAATATTATTGACCATTTTTTTGACCTGCAGGCTGACCTGATCTACGGCAAGCATGTTGATTTGTTCAAAGATGAAAACGACCCGCGTACGTTGCAGGACATTTCCGCAGTCGTAATTGGAAGGGAGATAAAGGAAATTTGTGCAGGCAATGCTCGATTGCTGGAAAGATTGCAAAAGATCCTTCAAGATCATATCGACCGGGCTGAAGACAGCTCTTTTATCAGGAACATGGTCGCAGAAATAAAAAAAGATGTGGAAGAATGTATTGGGTTTTTGAAACACCTGCTATCCTCCCTGGCTTCCTGAATTAAATTCCTTTTTCTTTCGCTGAATATAACCAGGCGAATAGCCGTAATAATTTTTAAACGCCACGGAAAAATTACCTGGATCATTGTAGCCGACCTCCAACGCGACGGATAACAGGATATCATCTTTTTTCTCAAGCATATCATGGGCAAATTTCATGCGCTCATCTTTGGAGAATTTACCGACGGTCATACCAAAGCGGTATTTAAAAGCAAGCTGCAGCTCTGCTTCCGAAATACCGACCTTCCGTGCGACTTGTTCAACGGTATCGTAAACAGACAGATCATCTACTATAATCTGCTTTGCTTTTTCAGCATGCTGAATGGCGGCGTTATCAATGGTGATCTCGTACACCTGGTGAATATGGTGCGCCAGTTGTACGAATAAGTCAATGACCCTGGCATATAAAAAGCGATCGGCCAGGGGGCCGGTGAGCGATGAATTTAAAAACGCTTTCACCGCCTGCTCCATACCCAGCGACCAGAAAGGAATGAGTGTCGAGAGATTGGTTACGCCTGTAAAATCATCGTAGCCATCGAGTGATTCTGCTTGCAGAAAGATTTCAAATAGCAGATCGTTATTGCGGTATAATAAATGAACGGGTTGCTGCGGGTCAAGGTGTTTCTGTGTTAATTGATGATGCAATGATGAATCGGCAGGTTGTGTCACGAAGAAGGTAAAGAAATCACCTTTATAATACTGAAAAAGGCCGTTATCATTTTTAATTTGCGTGGCGCATGGCAATACATAGCCAGGCCGCGGCACGGGTTTTCGCTTCTTCATGGGTCAGGTTCACATTTGGGTTTTCAATCAACTTCCTCCCCCGGCCAAAGATGCAGTCGGGCCGGGGTTGGAAGTCGTGCTCACAGTTTTCAAACTTCACTTAGGTTAGTAAGCCTACAGATCCGTTAGGCTTGGTTCGCGCGAATTGCGCAATGCTATATATCAGGCAACTTAAAGAAAGTACCACGAACAGGATAATGGTAAATAGTGGCAATCCCTGCTGAAAGGTCTGGTCATTATATTCCCAGCTATTCCAGAAAAATAATAACAACGATCCATACAGTGCAAAAACACCTACGATGTTTAATAACAGGTCAATAAAAAATTTTGACCCGCGTTTGTATTTGGCGTAGCTAAACAGCACGAGTCCTGCTCCAATGAGCGCCAGCACTGCGTGAATACCGCCATGTGGCAATGCCATCATAATGTACAATAGGTAAAAACCACCGAAATGTTCGCCGCTGATTAAAATTACACAGAATGAAACCAGCACAAGAACGGGGTGTGTAATGATATTGATAAGTTTCATAGTGAATAGTATTATCGTTGTCAATTGCAAGGACCGGTGCTGGTGCCGGACCAGCCGATTACGGGAACAGTTGCACCCTGAACGCCGGCATCATCAAGTTCCTTAATTTTTACATAAAGCCCCTGCGGTGTGCTCGTACCATTTGGGGCAAGGCTGCCCGGCATGTGAAAGCGTGGAATATCAAACCATATTCCCGGACTGACGGCAGATCGCCATACCTGGATGGCCCAGTCAGTACAGTTATAGTCATCGATATCATACCTAACACTGGCGAGCTGCCGGATGCGCATGATCGCCGACCGCAGGTTTTCCGGAGAAACCGTCACTTCATAGGATGCGTTGAACTCATGGCCGGAGTTGTCTACAAATTTACCATCAAGCGGTGCATCGGTGAGCGTCGTTTTCCAGCCTGTTTTTGGGTAAAAGCCGATATGCTGGGAAGCAGATCCCGAACCACCTGCCCCATTTTTCTCGATACGGATCCAGGTATGACCCGGAGAACCTGTGGACCAGTCCATTATTTTGGTCGGATCACTGTTGACCGGCACATCGGCGTGAATCGTGATCTTGCAAGTCGCGCCGGCATCGGGAATATTATCAAAGCATTTGAGATATTTATCAAGGTCAATAGCCGGGTCGGCATACTGCGATTCAAAATCTACGAGTATTACTTCGTCATCGATCACATCAACCGGACCATACGGATCAGGGTTGGATGGATAGCCGGGACTATTCGTGCTGCCTCCGGTACTGCCACCACCAGTACTGCCTCCACCACCACTACCCCCGCCGCCGCCGAAAGGATCTCCGCCGGAGTACCATCCGCCCCAACCGCCACCACCACCGGTGTCATTGAAAAATGACATTAAATTCATCCAGGTTCCCCAGCTAATACCACCCCCGCCGGACGGATAAGTGGACACTATCACTACTTCCGGGAGTTCAACGTAGGGATCGGGTTGCACGACCAGTGTCCGCGTCATAGCTTTACTACTGCGACGATAACCATTGATGATCGATGCTTCCTGGATGATCTCGCCTTTCAGTGTTTTTAACAGCAGGCTGCCGTTATACGTTTCCGTTTTGTTATCTCTTGCTAATTGAACGATGCGACCCTTTTTAATCTTGCCTTTTGTATCGACATCTACCAGTACAAATGACTCATCCATGTTTTTTCCTTTGAAGGCGACACGAATGAGGGTCACATCATTGATGACAGTACGGGAGACACGCGAAAAATCCAGCGCCTTGTAATCAGCAGCCGATAAATTTTCGGATAAACTTTGTTTCAGTTCCGGGTAATCATGATTACGCGGCATTTCAATTTCCTTCTGGCAGGAAGCGACTGCAACTACCAGAAAACAGATTAGCAATAAACGTTGCATGGTAAAAGTTTTTTGTGAAACGAATTTATAAATGCAGTAAGGTCATTGTAATTGCGATTTCGTAAGAAATGAATTACGTACTGCTATCGTTTCAATTTACCTGCAATGAATTTTTAAAAAGTTATTCAAGTGGAAGTAAAAATTGCGCCGGAGAAAATCAGCACTTTTATTGATAACGATCCATTGAATGGTTAGGCGCGGCTGTTTCGCTTGTTTTTGACATGGCTGAAATGGTACTCGGAGATACCAAGCCAGGAAGCCAGGTGTTTGGCAGGGATGCGCAGGATGAAGTCGGGGAAGCGTTCGAGGAGCCAGGCGTATTTTTCATCGGCTGTTTTCATACGGAGCGCATAAAGGAGTTGGGTCCAAAGAATATAATAGTGCTGGGTCAGCTCGCGGGAGACAAAGTTGAACTCGGGATACTCTTTATATATCGCGTAAAGTTCTTCGTAGGAGATATAATAAAGCCGGCAGTCTTCGAGAGCTTGTATCCATTCATAGGAAGTTTTTCGTTGGTAAAAACTTTCGACCGAAACTATCACGTCGCCATCCTTCATGAACCAGCTCGACACCTCGAGATCTTTTTTACGATAAAAACAACGCAGCAGGCCAGCGTCAATAAAGTGAATGTCGCGGCACAGGTGCCCGGCCTTTAATAAAAATTCTCCCTTCTTTATTTCGCGGTATCTGACGATATCCTGCAAATGCTGAATAAGTCCCTGGCTTAAGGGATGCACCGCGTTTAAAAATCCGAGCAACCGTTCCATCGGGGAGCAAAATAAGTTTTGCGTACGCTTCAAAGTTGCCCGGCCGGAAGTAAATCCTGCGCCCGCATAATTTTTCTATTAAGCGTTAACACCTGTTTTCTGAAGCAAGCAATTTTTACTCCCACGGGCGCAATCAAATGTACCTGTTCATACCCGAGCTTTAAGTTATGACACCGAAACTGATGATAAGAAACTGGTTTGTGGAGATAGTGGCCGCGCTGCTGGTCCTGCTTTTTTTATACACGGCGATTTCAAAACTAAGAGACTTCACCGGTTTTGCACGGTCCATGTTACACTCATCTGTAATTGCAGATTACCATGTGGCATTAGCTGTTACCATCCCCGCTCTTGAATTAATTGTTGCAACTTTACTCATCATTCCGAACTTGCGCCGAACCGGCCTGCTGGTCTCAACTCTTCTAATGGCGGCCTTTACAGGATATGTTGGCTATGTACTCATAACGTATTCCTCTAATCTGCCCTGCACCTGCGGCGGTATTATCGAACACATGAACTGGCAACAACATTTAGCGTTCAATATTTTTTTTACTATCATCAGCCTTGCCGCCTACTTTTTCTACCCCAAACGATTTGCCCGGACAAACAGGAGAAGCCGAACACCTGTAAAAATAGTAGGTAACCATTTCGATTTAACTAATTAAAAGACCATTTATGAAAAAATTCATGCTTGTGGCCTCCGCTGCCGCGCTCGCCGTCGTGTTTAGTGCCTTTACACCTGAAAAAGTGGGCCCGCCGTATAAATACCGTAATGCCCAAAATCAACTTGTCAATGTTCCATCCACTATCGATGTGCCAACGGAATGTCCTGCCGGGTTTGATGCCGATTGCCAAATAACAATTGGCGGGGAACTGGAAACGATCTACCATAGTGATGGTACCGTTTACCGCAGGGACCTGTAACCCGTTCAGATGTTGCGGCGGCTATTGCCTTGCCGCAACATCCTTTTTGGGTCGCAACACCAGCACCTTCATGGGCCTGCGTTCCCGCACGATCAAGATACCCTGCTCCCGTAAGGCGGCAAAAAAATCGGCTTGGTTGGTCAGGATCGTCTCCACTTCCAGATCAAGGGGGTAATCGATCCCTGTCTGGTCAAGGAAGGGAATAAATGTGGAGTCATAGTAACTTAGCACCTGGACCAGGTGTTCTACCCGCCTATTGTGTAATTTGAAACCGGCATGGGTCATGTCGAAGATAATGGGCCCTCCCTTACTGCGGAGCAAGCCCGGTTTTTCCAGTTTTAACACATATACCGGCATCTCCCGCGTTTCCATTTTGGCCGCATACCCGAAAAAACTTTCCAGATCTTTTCTCATGATTGTTTCCAGATCAGGTATGTGCGTACCGTTATAAGATACGCTATAACAATATTTTTCTTCAAGGTCCACCGCTTCCGGTTCCACCAGTGGCAGTTGCCAGGCCCGGCCGTATAAGCTATCCCCGAAAGACCAACTGAGCAGTCCCCAGTAAGCATAGTTATACAGTCTTTTTCTGTCTGCCCCGATCACATTAAATGTTCGGGTTCCCGGGTTGAACGCCCGGGCCGGCCACAGCCGGTAAGACAAAGATTCCTGCCAGGGGCCAAGTACCGAACGCACGAAGTAATTACTGTCGGGGCCGCCGTTACCATTGAGCAGATAGGGCTTTGCCGCATCCAGCCCGACTGGCTGTACGTTTGGCGAAAAAGGCAGTGGGCGGCCCTGAACGAACAGCTCTATATTCTCCGCCGACATTTTTGATGGCCCTGTCACCGCGGTCACCCTTCCATCTGATCCAATCCAGATATAAGTGGGCAGTTCGTTTACCTGTACCTGTTTAAAAAACAGCGAATCGAATGCCACTTCGAGCTTTAATTTCAAGCGCTCTTCAAACTTACGATACATGGGCTCGATCTTTTTATCGCGCCTTCCCAGCAACAAAAATCGCAGCCTGCCGGCAAATTGCTGCTGCAGCTCGTTGATCTTGGGCATCATCTGGAAACACACCACGCAGTTGGAGGAAAAAAGGTCAATGATCACCGGGCCTTTTAACCCAGCCAGGTGCAGGGAACCTGTCTGGTAAGCAATACTATTGGAATAAGGCACTTTTTCTCCCACGACCAATGGCTTTTTTTGCGCCATGGCCGGGTACAGCCCGGCCAGGAGCAGGCAAAACAATATTGTCCGCATAACGATTGTTTTAAATTTTAGAATACTATTACAAGGGACTGGTCAATACCCAGCGTTTTGGGTAAGCTGCGGGTTCAGCAAGCGCTCCACCTGGGGAACCGGGTACAACGAATCAGTGACAACCCAGTTGGGCGCTTTGAGCGGTCCCAGCACCTGTGAGGCTTTGCCCAACCGTTTCAGGTCGAGCCAGCGGTCACCAAACTCCCCGAAAAGCTCACGCCGGCGTTCGGTGTGGATGCTATCCAGCAAGGCTGTGCGTGAAAGCCCAGTGACCGGTGAGAGACCGGCGCGGCTGCGAACAGCATTCAAGTCGCTTTCGGCCTGTGGCAACTGGTCCAGCCTGGCCCTGGCCTCCGACCGCAGCAGGTATTGCTCGGCCAGCCGAATCACCATGGTATATTCGGTAACGGCGGATGTTGTTTGTTTCACCTTGTACTTGAACGGGAAACAATAATCCGTCACACCATCATTAAAGACGCCGATCCAATGGGTCCGGCGGGCATCGCCCAACGGCAAATCGTTTAACAGCTCCGTGCTCACCGTTTCTGTCGTGGGCGTCGCGATGAGAATCAGCTGCGCCCCCACCGATGAATTGTATTCGGGAAACTGGTTCTGCCACTGCCAGATCGCTTCCCGGCTGTTTTTTTGAAACACGGCATCCAAGTCAGCCAGTAGTTCATACCGCGCAGTTTCATTCAGCACAGCGGTTGCCAGCGCTTCGGCCTCTTGCCAACGCTGGTGGTAAATATGCTGCCGTACCAGCAAGGCCCGGGCGGCGCCCTTATTCGGACGTACGCGTTCGGTACCGGGCTCATGAAGCGCAGTCAGGTAATCCTCTGCCAAAAGGGTAATAGCCGTAGCGAGCTCCGTATCAATAAAGTTATTTACCGCTACAGTCGTCGAACGTGGTAATAGCGCATTGACCCGGTAATCGGTGGTTGTTGCCAGCGGTACGTCCCCAAATAAATTGAAGAGATAGAAATAACAAAAAGCCCGGACGAAGCGCGCCTCACCTTCGAGCTGACGTGCCACTGCGGGAGAGAGCGCTGAATTACCCGCAACGCCTTCAATCACGGCACTGGCCTGATAAATGTATTTATACCAGTTTTTCCAGTGTGCCAGAATCAAAGGATTATCAGCCGTCAGGTTGTTAGTGGCCAGGTCGATATTGGGACCGGCTGCTGAATAGTCGGTCAATTCGTCGGCCGAAAGGCCGGAGAGCACAATTTGCATATAAGCCAGATCGTCCAGCTCCATCCTTCCATAGACCGAAAGCATAGCCGCCGTCGCCGTCGCATCGCTGCGGAAGACGGCCGCATCATCGAGTTGCGTGCCGGGTGTGCCGGGCTCAAGGTATTTTTTGCAACCCGGCAGGAACAGCAGTATGAAGATATATAGATTCAGGTATTTCATCGTTGCTTGATTAAAAGGTGAACTGGCAGCCGGCGACGATCATCCGTAGCGGCGGCAGTAATTGAATCGAATTTTCCGGGTCGAGCCCGTCATAACCAGTTATCGTAAAGAGGTTGTGTCCTTCTATAAAAAGAGTCGCCCCGGGTGTTTTTACTTTAGTGGCAACAGTCTTGCGCCATTGCCAGGCAACCGCCAGGTTCCGCAGCCGAAGGAAGGACCCCTTGCTGTAAGCGGCATCGCTTTGCTGATAACGGGTGTAGGCGGTATTGGGTGCGGACTGTGATACACTGAACCGTTGTATAGGACTGATATCACGCGGGGTTTGCCAGCGATCCAGGACGTAATGCGGTTGATTTTGCATCCCGCCGGGTTTTGAAAACAGCGACAAGTACCCCGGTGTATGCTGTCGTAACACGCCCTGCAGCAGGCAAGAGATGGATAGGCGTCCCATCGTCAACATATTCTGTAGCCCGCCGAAACCCTGCTGTGCCGTGACCAGCACCCGGTCCCGATCCAGTGATGATAATTGCCCGTCACTGTTGCGATCTGAAAAGGTATACACACCCGTAACGGGATCAACGCCAGTAAACTGGTAGGTTTTGGCGATGCCCAGGGGCTGACCGATCACGTACCTGCTGGCATAGGCAGACGTGCTGAGCCCATCAAAGGCTAGCAGTTTACTGGACGGAATGGTCCAATTAGCAGTTATTTTCCAGGAAAACGCAGGGCGGTTGACGGCCGCTACTGTCAGGTCGAATTCCCAGCCGGTATTGCGGATGGTTGCGGGCACATTCTGCAATACGCCATCAAACCCGGTTACCGCCGGCAATGGATAGCTGACCAACTGGTTGCGCGTAGTATTGTGGTAATAGTTCACTCCCACCAGTAACCGATCTTTCATCAAACCCAAGTCCAGACCTGCTTCGAGCTTGGTCACTTTTTCCCAACTGAAAAGCGGGTTATGGTGCTGTACCGGATAGTAGGGAATGATGCCGAGGTAAGGATAGCTTGCCGGTGAGTAGAGTTTCAGGTAGCGGTAGTCGCCGATCTGGTCGTTGCCGGTGACACCCACGCTGCCTTTGAGCTTTCCAAAACTGAGCCATCCGGTTCGCAGAAAGGGCTCTTCGGAAAACAGCCAGGCCAGGGCGGCCGAGCCAAAGCTGGCAAAGCGGTTTTGCTCCCCGTAGCGGCTGGATCCGTCCCGGCGGGCGGTCAGGCTAACCAGGTACCGCTTGTCATAGGTATATTTTAGTCGGGCAAATGTTCCTTCATAACGGTACCGGCTATCCGTTTCGCTGAGGGTCGCCACACCGGAGGCTGCGGACAGGCTTCCCAGCAGTGCGTCGCTGGTATATCCCGTGCCCATCTGGTAGATGGCCTGCTGGGTTGTTTGCTGGACAGTGGCACCGATGAGCAGCGAAGCGGTATGCTTTCCCCACTTGCCGCTATATTCGATCTGCGGTTCCGAGATCACTGTCTGAATGGTCTTATCGCCAAAACCAGCCGAACGCTGATTCCCGAAGGCGGGGTTGGTCGCTCCCTCAGGTGTAGGGGTATGATCCTGGGTGCGAAGGGTGGTTGCTCCCGCCGCCAGACGCAGTTGCAGACCGCGTACCAGTTCCCATGACAGCAACAGGTTGGCATTGACATTTTCCGTTGTCGTAGTAAAGGTCGCTTTGGTCCTGGCAAGCGGGTTGGACCATGTAGAGTTTTCCCAGTTGAGCTTGCCATCCGGCTGATAAATAGCCGGGGCCACCGGGGGTAGCATAATGGCGGAGAGCAAATCCTGCTGGGGCAACACACTGCGGTAGTGACTGTAGGCCGCCGTAACTGCGATACTGAACCGCCTGTTATCGCTGCGGTGTGCCGCTGTCAGCAGCAATGACTTGCGCTGCTCCCCGAAATCATCGGGAAAAACGGTGGTCTCACGGTGATAGCCGGCATTTAGCAGCATCTGCGTTCGTTCCGTGCCGGCAGAAAAAGAAGCCTGCGCATCCGTCGTTGTCATGGTATGGCCGATCAATTCCTCCTGCCAGTCCGTATAACGGGTAGTATCCCAGCGGAGCAAGTCCCGGGCATTTGCCATGGTAAGTGTCAATCCATCTCCGGCAAAGGCTTCCCGCCGCATGGCCAAGTATTCGGTGGAATTAAGCAAATTTAGTTTGCGGGTTACTTTCCCTATCCCATGGGTCAAGCGAATACTACCTGTCGTGCCGGCACCTTTAGCTTTTTTGGTTGTGATCAGGATCACGCCATTGGCACCCCGCGATCCATAAATGGCTGTCGCATCGGCGTCTTTTAACACTTCCACACTTTCGATATCGGAGGGGTTCAGGGAGTTCAGAGGACTTCCCGACACGCCGGCCCCACCACTCAGGGATCCATTCAGCGGCTGTGCGGGAAAGGGTACGCCGTCAATCACGATCAGGGGATCGTTGCCATTGGCAATGCTGTTGATGCCCCGGAGCTGCAGGCGCATATGGGCGCCGGGCACGCCCGAAAACTGCGTTACCTGGAGGCCAGGTATACGAGCAGTGAGGGCCGACAGTACATTGGAAACAGGGTGCTTACTAATTTCTTCTGCCTTCAAACTGGATACGGTGCCGGTGGCATAACGCCGGCTGGATTTGCCATAAGCGATGATATAGGTTTCGTCCAGTGTCCCAACCCTCCCTCTAATCGTAATTTGAACAAAAGTTTCGGACCCAACGGAGATTTCAAGCGGCTCCATCTCTGCGCCACTGACCAGCAAGACTACAGCAGCCGGAACATTCTCCAATTTGAACAATCCAACCTGATCACTCGCTGTTTGCAACGAAGAGTTCTTTATGCCGATCGTGATGCCCGCGACCGGTTCGCCCTGTTCGTTTACAACTCTTCCCTGCAACGAGCGGCTTGCAGTTGCAACCGGTTTTTCTTTGACCGTGATATTTTTTTCATGAAGGCTATACTGAAGCGGCTGACCCGCAAAACATTTATCGAGCACCGCTGTCAACTGTTCATTCGTCACTGCCAGCGTAACCGGTTTTGCTTTTGACAACTCCTCGGTACTATAAATAAAATGATGACCTGATTGTTGCTCAATCAGCAGAAAAACTTTTCCCAGCGATTCGTTATTGACGGAAAAACTGATAAGCTGACTTCGTGCTGCTGTCACGAAAGAAAATGATAACAGTAAAAACAGAATTCTTCCTCGCCATTTCATAGCTTTGAGATGTTTGGGTTAAACAATAATCGTTTGCTCGATTTATACAATGGTAACCCAGGCGCCGCCGGGCAGTGTGTCACCACTTTCCGGCTTTTTATTGGGATTACCTTCGTTTAATTTTTGACTGTGATCGTACTTCCTTCAATCGTAAAATGAACATGCCCCGTTCCTTCGAGTAACTCCAAAACTTTTGATACCGGCACACTTCGGTCAATAGTGCCATTGAAGTGATAACTGATCTTCCCTTCATAAATTACTTTCGCATCATACCATCGCTGCACCGGGCGCATCACCTCTTCAATGGTCGCGTTCTTAAATTTGAACTGGTTCCTGGTCCATGCGGTAACAGGGTCTGTTTCCACCTCAATAATTTTCCATGCGCCTGACTCCAACTGTTGACCCGGCTTTAATAACACCGATTTATTTTCTTTTGACACCCGGACAATTCCTTCTGTCAGCGTAACCGTTTTATCAAAACTATTCACGTTAAATGCCGTTCCCACTGCCTGCACTTTTATATCAGCAATGAAAACTATAAACGGCCTTGCCGGATCTTTTGCTACTTCAAAGAATGTTTCTCCGGATACAGCGACCTCTCTCGCAGCTTTTGAAAATGCACCGGGATAACGAATAGATGACTCTGCGTTCAACCATACTTTGGAACCATCCGGCAAAACCAACTGATAGAATCCCTTGCGGGGAATAATAACTTCATGCATCAGCGTGTCGGATTCATTCAGCCCATATACAATCTGTCCATCCCTGATCTGTATATTATTAATAACGGTATCTCCTACTCCATCCAGTTTAATCACCTGGCCCGAAGGCAACCTGAGTTCGGCGAACGTGGAACCCGGTAAGATATCCGGGAGCTTTTCCTGAACAATACCCGCTTCACCTTTCGTTTCATTCGTCCTGTTATAAAAAATGGTGAGGCCTATCACCGAGAAAATGCAAGCGGCAGCCGCATAATGCCACCATTTGATCGCCCGTGCTTTTCGTTTAAACTTCAATCGTCTTTTCGTATCAATCAACCTCGATTCCGTATCTCTTGTTGAAAGCCACCGCAGGAACTCGTCAACTCTTCCTTCATCCGTCATGTCCTCATACAACTGCATATTATCTTCGTCTACACTAACCCAAGCATCGAGCTCTTCGCGTTCCTCGATAGTGAGCGTGCCGGTAATAGAGCCACCAATCAGGTAACCAATCCTTCGGGGATTCTCAAGCTTGTCAAAGCGTGTGTCCAGGGATTCCATAAAATTTAATATTAAGGTAAAACCAAAGGCTCCCCTTATGAGTAGCGAAATCGTAAGAAAAACGGGGAGCGGAGACAAAAAAATTAGCGAGAAGAACGTGTTTTTGACAATACAAAAGTTGCTCAACCGGGAATAATTGTTTTCCTCAAAAGCTGAATTGCGCGGTATCGGTGGCTGCGGGCTGTCTCAGGATCGATGCCGATTTCGGTGCCGATCTCTGCCAGGGATTTCTCTTCTAGGTAATACATACGAACTACTTGCTGCATACGCAGGGGTAAATGATCTATAACCTGTAGTATCCGCGCAAGGATCTCTCCTTCCACAATGTGGGTTTCCGACGGATCTGCGGGGAGTTCATCTGCCAGTGCTCTCCGGTCCATCTTCTTCAGCAATTTGGAGCAATGATTATAGACACAGCGATAGAGATAGCTGTTAATGGACTGGACCTGCAAGAGTTTTTTCCGCCGTTCCCATAGTTCTACAAAACAATCCTGCACTATATCTTCCGCCAGCTTTTCATCCCTTACATACCGAAAGGCATAAAAGGTGAGCGGACCGTGGTAAGCGCGGAATACCCGGTCAAACGCCTGTTCTTCTCCCTGGCGGAAGGCTTCAAAAAATTCCGGACCCCATTCCTGCGACTGGTGTAGCACTATCGTTACATAAATGATGACATTCCCGGTGAGTCATCAATAAGGAAGCTGCAAAAAAAGGCGCAGGTCTCCACTTATAGGTTTGGAGGCCCTCGGAGAGCCTGTGGACACTAATAAGGGAGCCCACGCCTAAACGTGAGCCCTTGCTTATTGTCTTGTGTCCTTGAAAATTTCCGAGGTTTCCAAACCAAGACTCAAAGCGAAAGCTTCAATTAATTCTGCGATGAAGATTCGCCAAAAATAACTTTTATAGATACAGGAGTGATTCTTTTAAAGCTGTTTCTATGCAGTTATTCCTAAAGGTAACGGAAATTTTCAAATCGGTATATTTTCACATACCGATAAAGTTTGGAAAATCCTTGTTCTTTCCATTTAGAATGGAGAAACAAGACAAATACGACATTATAATCAGGTGGGGATTATCCTTGAAGAAAGTATTGGATACCAATAAACTGTTGAATGAAACAAAGAAGAAAAATACAGGTAAAAAAGATAAAGGAATAGTTGATAGTTTTGGAAAACTTGAAAAAGAATCAGAAGTTACAAAATCCACTTTGGTCAACATTGTTCAAGGAAAGATAAATGCTGAAACAACTACCTGGATGGCTATTTTAAACGCACTGGGTATAACCCTTTCAAAATTTGCGTCTATCCACGATTCCTTGACTAATGAAGAAGTTGACAAGCATAAATCGGTCACTAAATCCGGCAAAAAAAATACCGCCCCTAAATCTTCGAAGAAAAAGAAATGACATTGCTATTAGAGGAGTCCTCTGCTTTTCTTCCGCCAATCCTTTGGTGTCATTTTAAACTGCTTTCGGAATGCATTAATAAATCCCGTCACGGTTTCGTAGCCAGAAAGTTCCCCTACTTCCTGTACCTGTTTGTCGGTCGTTTCGAGTAAATATTTGGCCCGTTCCATCTTTCGTTGCAATAACCGTTCAAAGGTTCCCATCCCAAATATCCGGGCAAAGCCGGTCTTCAATACATGCACATTAGTCCTGGTCATTTTGGCAAGCTCATGAATAGAATAGTGAATGCTAAGATTAGAGGCGATGATCTGGTCAGCTGCATACACGGCGGCGATTTCGGTCGGTGTTAACTCACCAGGCAGCGTGAACGGAGGTGCAGAGACATGGTAGAATAATAATTCACGGATACTATAATCGTAAAAGCCATCACGCAACCTATCCTCGAACGGATTATCCAGGAGGCGGGTAATCACCTGCCTCATTGGCAAGGGCATCATTCGGGGAACTGAAGGAACAATTGTTTCTCCCATCGGTGTCTGCGCCAGAAGTTCCAGGCTTATGTACACCACTAAATATTGGCATCCGTGCGAAACATCAAAACCCGATTGAAACGCTTTTGCATCTGAAATCCTGTATTGACCAGCTAATAATTTAATTGTCGTTCCGTCCATTTCACGGATTGGCAATTCTCCTGTTAACACCGTTTCTAACCTCAAATACTTACTGGATTCCTTAATAGTAAATATTTGAGCAGCATGGCAATGGAAGCTGCGAAGGGAAATGCGGAATAGTTTTCGTGCAAAATCATGGACAGACACGACATAATTATCCTGGTCGGCCTGAAGCAATTCAGCACCGGGTAGGCGGGTGCCCCTGAATTTTTTTACCGGAGCAGGTTTCAGTGGGACAGGATGGCCATCAGATAAGGTTATTTCTGTCATGCAGTGTAAAAGGCGCAGGGAATATCTATGATCCGCCGGTCAAATAATTGCTCAACCAGCAGTAATTATTGCGCTACTAACCTGCCTACCTTTTTCACAAGAACTGGATCTTGTTTCCTATTGTCGCCCCAACAGGCGTCTTTATCTTGTCTTTTTCAACTCATCATGCTTTTTTGTAAACCATCCCGTAAGGCAGCCTTACTTTATGAAAAGCCAATTGAAAAGGGACAAACACTGGTTTTTCGTTCGCTTCATCCCAAACATGATCTGCCAGTCACCCATCACTGGCTGTCTTCCAGTTGCTGGAACGAATTCTGGCATTTTCCAACATCACAGGCGCATCCCAGCGATACTTATATTGCCGTTCAAAAAAATCCAGACACCCATGCCATCGTCGGCCTGCTCGATGGACAATTGATCTGCCATATAGATCTTATCCTAGCTAAAGCCAGCGACCTAGGTAAACATGTCCGTGTATCGGATAAGGATTGCGTCGGCCGGTTCCTGTTTACGCAACCGCCGATTGTTCCGCAAGTCGCAATGGCAGCTTTTCTATCCTGGTATTTCGGATTTTCTGAAGCAGGTCACCTATATACGATCCCAAGTATTCACCATCACGACTACTGCCGGACGCTTGAATCAGCAGGCTTTATTTTTTATCGTAATTGCATCCTGACACACCAGGCTGTGAGCATTTACCGTGCAGCCCCAACAATTATTTACTAAACCCACTATCCCAACGGACCAATTTGGACGGCGATTTTCCGTAAAGAGAGAGGTAACTAGTGCAATATTTTCGCAATAAACGTTCATTAAAGCCATTTTATCAATAAAGCCATATGGTTATCTTTTAAGTCCGCAAAGTTTATTATGCATGCATCGTATCCCTCCAGTTACCATCTGTGGACGAGGAAAGTTGTTTTAGTTGCGGGATCTGGGTAATCATTCCTTGTAATTTAGTAATAGCACCTTGCATACCGGCAGTGCCAGCGACAAAGCGTAGGGGCGCCTCTTTCCATTTAGCTATTTCAGTGATCGCCGTTCCTAGCCTGGCAGGATCACCGACCTGGTGATGATTCATTTTATTGTGCCACTCAATAAAGGCTACTGCTCGTTCTTTATAATCCTCGATAGTCACGGCAGAATAAATGGCCGAGCTTTTATCCAGAAAATCTGTTCTGAAAAAGCCGGGTTCTATTGCGGTTACTGAAATGCCGAGCGGTTTAAGTTCATCTGCAAGACCCTCCATCCATCCTTCTAATGCAAATTTGGAAGCACTGTAGGTAGTACTTCCTGCCACGGATAAAATTCCAGCTACGGAGGTCACTGTGAAAATATTTCCGGAACGTTGCTTTCGCATGAATGGCAATATGGCGCGCGTCACGTTCATCGGTCCAAAAACGTTGGTTTCAAACTGATTCCTGATTTGCTGCTCCGTGGTGTTTTCAAACCAACCTAATTGTCCGTAACCGGCGTTATTAACCAATACATCTATCCGTCCAAATTTTTCAATGGCTTTGGATACTGCACTATTGATGGTAGCTTGTTTTGTAACGTCCAATTCTGCTACCAAAACGTTAGGATGCTCTGCCAGTTCTTTCGGCACCTTGGATGGCTTTCTCGCTGTCACTACTACTTTATGGCCTGCCTTTACTGCAGCCTCGGCAATTCCCCTTCCATTTCCGCGGTTGGCCCCGGTAACTAACCAGACTTGAATAACGGCTTCCTTAACAGGTGGATTGCCTTGTTGATTGGATTCTGGTTGATCTTCGCTGACCGCAGCAATGCCTGGAATAGTTGAAGTAACCAACCCGGCACCCAGCATGGCTGAACTGGATAAAAAACTTCTGCGATCGATTTTATGAGAATTAGACTTGTTTAAATTCTTTTTCATATACTAACGATTTAAGGTTTTTAAATCTGTTCTGTCGGACCGATCCATATCTTATTGACGGAAGCTCTCGCGGGCCTGGTAACCATATAGGCAACAGCTTCCGCAATATCTTCCGGCACGAGCGTTTCGATCTCATTGAAATATGGCCGTAGCACATTCTCCTGAATTTGCTGTGAATTATGAGAAGCAAGTTCGGTGGCGACAGATCCTGGCTCAATGGCGCTTACCCGGACATGACTCTTTTTTGCCACTTCCTGACGCAGTGATTCCGTGAAAGCATTGACACCTGCTTTTGTCAACGCATATACACTATTGATTGAGTTAAATTGAAAAGCTCCAACAGAGCTGATATTGATGATGTCGGACACTTTACGAGTGCTGTCTGCCGCCGCCGTCAATAAATGAGGAAGAGCAGCGTGTGTTATATATAAAAGACCTTGTAGATTGACGTGGATCATCTGATCCCATTCTTTGGGGTCAGCACCTGATACATTTCCCAGCAACATTAACCCCGCGCTGTTGACCAGGATATCCACTCGACCAAAATGTTCAATAACAGCTTTGACAGCCTTTTCCGCCTGATTTCGATCGGAGATATCAGCCTCAATGGCTAATGCTGTGCCGTCCTGTTGTGTAATTTCTGCCACCAGTTTATCAAGACGCTCTTTCCTTCGGGCTATAACAGCAACCCTGGCGCCAAGACTAGCAAGTTGCCTGGTTGTAGCTTCTCCTATACCACTGCTGGCCCCAGTAATAATCGCCACCGTTCCGTTCAAATTATTTGTAAACATGTACTAATTGAATTTAGATGCTTCAAAGAAAGAGTTCAACAATCAATTTTCAGTTTCTCTACATCCGTTTAACAAAAGCATTTACTACATCAGTCTTTTCGTTTTAAACCTTCTGGCTTTTATTAATTTGTTCGTCGTCCTATAACAATATCCTTTGGCTCTCAGAAACGGTCGAGATGTGTTTCATTTTACCCTCCCTGTATTCCTGATACAAACGTCTAATATCTTCAGAACTATCGGCGATGAAAGGCCCTTGCGAAATGATGTTTTCTCCTAATGGCTTACCAGCATATAATACAAAACGAACACCTTTGTCACCAGCCGTCACCGTTAACTCACTTAATGCATTATCAGCGGTAAGACTTAACCAGCCAACCTGGCCTTGGGTCAACGGTGTTTCAGCTTCTCCAACGCTCATGCTTCCGTCAAGGACATAAAGGAGGGTATTAAAGTTGGCAGGTATATTTTGTGTAGTGGTTATACCTGGTTCAATGCTCACATCTGCAATGATGATTGGAACATAGTTTTGAACAGGGGAACTTAAACCCGCCAGCGAACCGCTATACAACTTTATCTGTACACCATTTTCGGACAAGGAAGGCACATGCTCTAAAGGCAAATCCTGCACTCTTGGCATTGTCGATCTTTCTTTCTTAGGCAGATTGACCCACAATTGCAGCAGCCGCATTCTGGCAGCCTTATCAATTGTTTCTGTATGCACAATGCCACTTCCGGCTGTCATTATCTGGAAATCACCAGCTTTCATTTTATGAGAATCATCACCCATTTCACCTTCCAGTAGTAAAGACACGGTTTCAAAGCCGGCGTGAGGATGAGCGCCGCCAACGGGTTCATTATCTTTCTTATCTAAAAAATCATCCATCAAAACAATGAAAGGATCACTGTCTGAATATTTACCACGTATGACTGGACGAGCCGTATGATCAGGACCCATAAAACCAGGGTGTCCCTCCGGCGTTTCTACTTTTACAAGTTTTCTTTTGAGTGACATAACATAATTTTTTATGATAAACAATAATTAATCTTAAACCGCAACCTCTACAGTCTGTTTTACCGCTGTATCTCACTATTAATTTTTACTTCTTCACTTAACATGATGCTCCCAGTTTCGAGTACGTTGTTGAAATTAATACCCCAATCAGTTCGGTTGATTTTACCTGGTACTACTAAGCCAGCACTTTCACCATTCAAAGAATCTCTCGTTACCACATGTTATATCGTTACTTTATTAAACCAAGCAATATAGGCCTCAATAGCTGTTTGAATAAAATCTTTGCTGCTACTTTCTTTGAGGTTTCCATGCTCATCAAATAACTCGGCAACGTTGCCAAGGTAAACTTCAGGTTGCTGCATTACTGGAACGTCTAGGAAAACTAAACTTTGACGCAAGTGATGATTTGCTCCAAAAGCTCCTAGGTTACCTGGAGAATTACTAAAAATAGCTGCAGGTTTTCCGCTCCATACATTTTTTCCTTTTGGACGTGAGCCAATGTCAAGTGCATTCTTCAAAACGCCCGGCATCGACCTATTATACTCAGGTGTTACGAAAATCACCCCAGCAACTGCTTTAACTGTTTCTCTGAATTGAACATAAGCTTCTGGAACGCTATTGTATTCGTCAAAGTCCGCATTGTACACCGGCAAATCATCAATTGAGATAACTTGAAAGTCAAAGCCCTGCGGAGCCATGGCTATCAGTGCTCTTGCTAATTTCTTTGAGAAAGAGTCTTTTCTTAAACTCCCTACCAGGATTCCAACTGTTTTTTTGATTGACACAACTCTAATATTCTTTATGAATAGAATAAATTAATCTTTGCTCAGTAACCGCAGTTAACCTATTTTGCCAACTTTATTTCATCCTAATACTTAAGTCCCTTCGCTGAACATTAAACCAACTGTTTCAAGTACAGTATTAAGAAACAGCAGATCAACCTTAATATCTGTGCGGTTGTTTTGGCTGTTACATCTTCTTTCTGTACTCTTCCGGGACAACGAAATGTTTTCCTGACACCATAAATTCGCCTTCCCCCGTATAGTGCACTGTTTTTGGATATTTGGGTGACGTTGCCACATGTGCTTTTACAACTTCCATAATAAAAAAATCATACTTGGAAAGAAGACTCGTATCGATCACTTTGCATTCAAAATTTGCATAACACTCTTTTATCAGTGGCGCTTTTACTTTTTCTCCCGCTTCAGGTGTTAACTCAAATTCTTTGAATTTATTCAACTGTGCTCCTGAGGTAGTTCCAATGCCCGCAATTTTATTAATCATATCCACCGTAGGGACATTAATCACGCACTCCTTACTTGTTTTAACCAAGTCATGACTGTGGTTTCCACTTGAAATAAGACAACCAATCAAAGAAGGCGTGAACTCTAACACAGTATGCCATCCCAACGTCATAATATTAGTTTCGTCCTTCCATCTTGTACTAACCAGCACGATCGGTCCAGGCTCAAGAAACTTGCGAACCTTAGATACCGGAAAATCTTTTTTTGTATAATTTCTTTTCACATTGTTATTTATTTGACCAGACTAGTTATTCAACTCTCATTCAGAGACCATAAATCATGATTAAGCTTTTTTTAGGAGAACCGGGCCATGCTCTCGATTTCATCCCGGTAGCCACTGCTATATATTGTTTGCCGTTAACGGAATATGACACGATACCGCCACCAGTTGGCAATCCAGTAGATGTTTGCCAAAGAATTTTTCCGGTTTTTGCATCGAAAGCATACACATTACCGTTTAATGCCGCAGAAAAAACCAGACCACCTGCGGTTGGCGTTACACCAGCCAATACCGGGGCTGGCGCTTTGAATTTCCAATGTACACTTCCATCCTTTGCGTTGAAGGCGGTAAGCCAACCCCTTGCCTTATCAGGATGATCGAATATTTCATTTCCACCAAACCACATATTTCCTCCTGGAGGAACCATACGTGCGGAATCATCTGGTAAAAGCTGCACAGACATACCCCAATCAACAGCGCCTACATAGATCAAATCGAGATCAGGATTGTAAGCAGCTCCATTCCATTCCGATCCTCCTGTTATACCCGGTTTGAAATACGTAAATTGTTCCCTGGAAAGTTGTACGTCCGTATTCTCCCGGGTAGTGGTAGGTACAGCATAAATAAACTTCAACGTCTCTTCAATATTGAGGTTTTTACTGCCAATGGCACTGCGGTCAATTACTGAAAGCAAACCATCTTTGTTTGCTGATGCAATAATTTTACGTCCTGCTTTAGAAGTAATGAGGGTGGGTGCAGAAGAAACATCCCAATCATGAAAATCATGTTGGACAAGTTGAATATAACCCAATATGTTTCCATTTTTACAGTCAAGTGCTATTACACAATTGCTATAAAGATTATCTCCTTTTCTTACTTCAAGATCAAAATCGGGAGCCGGATTGCCGGATGGCACGTATAACACACCCTTTGCCGTATCCAGTGTAAAACTTGTCCAAAAACAGCCTCCTGTAATTGGGATGCCTTTAGAGGCACCCGTCCAAGTTTTAAGAATGGCTTCTGTGTCAGGTACTACATGGAACTTCCATATGACATGACCGTCATTCACATCCAATGCATAAACATGACCTGTTACACCTGAATTGTCTCCACCTGCATTTCCTATGAACACCATTCCATTCCATGCAATGGGGGCCATCGGCGTTGTAACGCCTGGTCCGGCCTCATCAAGAGGCTTCATCCAAAGTTGCTTGCCATTGATTGCATCAAAGGCATACACATGAGCATGAGAACCACCCCGGATTACTTTATTTTCATAAAGTGCAATCCCCCGATTCACCTTCAGCATACTTTCTTTGTTAACCGGTACGCTTGACCTCCATTTGAGTTTTCCTGAAGCTGCGTCGATAGCATAGGTTGTGGTGTCAGTGGTGAAATACATAACACCATTAACTACAACCGGGCCTGTTTGCAGACTGCTTATATCAGCACCAAGGTTAAACGTATGCAGCAGGTGAAGTTGCTTTACATTTTTCGTGGTAATTTGATTCAGAGGAGAAAATCGGTTTCCATCGTAAGTGCGGTTATACATGGGCCAGTCCTGTGGATTGTCTATCATTTGTGCAATCGTAGGTACAGAAATCAAAGACATCAGAAAAAAGGTGCAGGCAATTTTATTTAAAATTGACGAAACAGCATTCTTTTTCATTGTATTGGCCTTTTGATTTTATAATAAGCGCATTTATATTAAAGTAACAGGGACTACTACATTTAAGTTATCTAACAGATAACGATCCTTGTCCCAGACGTTCCCACAGTTTTTTTTGCTGGGAAGCATCCAAAAATTCATGCAACTCCGAAATCCTATCATTCTTTACTGTTACAACGATACACGCATACGCATCTCCCACCGGTGTACCGTCTTTGAAAATAAGTTTGGCTGTGTGGTACTGAACAAAGCCTTCCGGCGTTGGAAGACGTGTAATATCATGATATCCAAATTCGCTCAGTAAAGTGAAAATATTTTTCATCAGGGAAATATTCTCTTCCTTGGATTGATTTGCATTGGTTGTGTTATGCCAAATCACCACATCGTCCGAATAAATATCGTTAAGCGCCTGGGCATCTCGCGATGCAAGGATTTTCGTAAACCGATCGGCAACATTCAGCGCATTTAGATTAGCAACCATTTTTTTCTTTTTAATATTCAAAAAAAGATTTATTGTCTTTACAGCATTTACCGGAGAAGACGCTCTGCTTGTGCAAGAAGCGTCACCGAGTTGCCTGCTTTTGACTTGAGTTTGTTAAATGCTTCGGTGTCTTTTTGTATTCCTGCATTGAATGCCGTGAGTGTCGGCCACCACAGTTGCCTTACGCCAAGATATGGTGGTTTGTCACCGTGAATTGCCTTAACAGGAAAATTGCGAACATGACGCAAAGCTCCTATACGGTGACCTAACTCAATGTCGTCGCTACCAGCCCAATCAGGATTTCCATCGCTTCGAATGAACTGAAGGAGCTTGATAGATACAGGAAGGTCCAGGTTTAACCACAGGCTATCAGCGTAACTGTTTTCTTTCGCTGTGGCTCGTGGCACAATCACTTCTTCTTCCGTATTGAGCCATTCGAGACCGGGGCCGTCCACAAAGTTTGGCTCGTCAGGTTGAATGTGCTTTTTATAATATGGCTCTTCTCCGAACGTCATGGCATCTTGAATCGTGTCGAAGGTTGATTCAGCTATCCCTTCAAACCGGGCCTGATCAGCACCTAGTAGATCGGTATGAATTTGATGGCTCTGTACATAACTCCGAAGGGTTGGAATATTCCTGCCCATAGTTCCATGCGGATGACGCCAATGATCGTGAAACTCTTGAGATGAAACTCCCTTTTTCCTTGGTATTAAAGCGAAAAATTGAATCATAGTATAATTATTTAATTGTTGTTGTAACTCAAGATTGCTTTCTGTTTTCCTGTTACGTTCTGAGTTGTATGTTTGTACACTATTACCTAAGGAATTGATGCCCGACAATAAACCAGCGCCAAGAATGGCAGAGGTACTTATAAAACCTCTGCGGTTTAAATGGTTGTTTTCACCTGGCTTTAAGATGGATTTTTCTTCTGAATTATTATTCATTGCGATTCATTTGATAATACAAAAGTCTTCAAGACAATCCGTTCAGAATAATGAAAAACAAAGTATAAAAATCGAAGTGTTATTCTTTGCTCATCTTAGGGATGTGTCTAATACAATTATTTGTCTTCTGTAAATGGCAAATGAAACCCTTCTTTTAAGGACTCAAGCATATACGGCGATTCCTCTATATACCAACGAATGAGGAAATCGACATAACGGATTATATAACCATTGTCCAACAAATAATTTTTTTATAATGCGGTAAGTCCTCCATCAATTATTAATTCACTTCCCGTCATGAAAGAGGATTCGTCAGTGGCAAGAAATAATACACCATAAGCAATCTCTTCCAGTTCTGCGCCCCTTCCCATAGGTGTCATTGCAAGTGCTCCTTTTTCAAAATCAGAAGATCCTTTCATATCTCTTGTCATCGGAGTGGACACATAACCCGGATGAACGGAATTGACCCGAATATTGTCTTTTGCCAATTCAACAGCAGCACCTTTTGAATAAATACGTGAACCGCCTTTTGATGCAGAATATGCAGTGCCATTTGCTGAGCCCGTGATACCCCCAACAGAAGATATGTTAATGATAGAGCCACCACCGAGTTTTCGCATATAAGGAACGACAGTTTTAACGCCTATAAACTGGCCTAAAAGATTAACCGCAATCACTTTTTCAAACTCTTCTACGGTTCTGTCTTCCAAAGAGCTCATAACGTTTCCAAGAATGCCCGCATTATTTACCAGTATATCAATTTTTCCAAATGTAGTCTCTGCTTTTTCGACAACCGCTTTCCAACTGTTTTCCGAGGCTACATCATGCACAAAATAATCGGCAATACCTCCCTCAGCTTCAATTTCGGCAACAACACTTTTTAATTTTTCTTCCTGCAAATCAGTAATAAGAACCTTTGCCCCTTCTTTAGCGAAGAGTTTTGCCTCTGCTGCTCCCATGCCTCCGGCTGCCCCTGTGATAATGGCCACTTTGTTTTCTAATCTTTTCATATTGCTTTTTTAATGGCTGGTAAAAGAAACCGGCCAGCAATTAATATATGGTTGGTTACAGGTCATAAATGCCTTTATATCCCAACGGATTGAAGTAATCAATGTAACGCACGATATATCCACCGCGCATCGTAATCACTGAAATATAATGCTGCTTATAAGTGTGCCCTGTCTTGATATTATGCCCTTTGCCGTCGAATTCAAGAATAACGAGGTTAGGAGTTGTCGTTTGATACACCGTCAATCCCATGATACTATCAATGATGGCAGTACCGGCAGCTTTTTCGTATTGGGCGGCAATAGCATCTTTACCTTCGATTCGAATATTCTGTAATGTTGGGTTATAAGGAAATTCAAGAATGCCATCAGCAGCAAACATATCTGTCACTGTTTTGGCAGAGCTGTCAAGCAACTGACCAAGTGCCTTTCTCAGCATATCGGAGTAGGGAACAAAGTTTTTGGCTACATTGGATTTGGGTTCAGCAGTCTGTGCAGTAATATTTAATGTAGCCAGAATAAAGCAGACCATTAGTTTACATCTTAAGACATTATTATTTTTCATGAGATTTTAAATTGACTCCATTGCACTGTTTGATCTGTTTCGCCAATGTTCTGCTGTTATTAATTCACCATGATTGCCAGGATCAGAAGTGATACTTCGCTCTGGGGCCATATGGTGTATCAGTAATCATACCCATTGATGAAAGATTCTATTTATTTTTAATCGTTTTCGGCCCAATTCCAAACTGCGACGCTAAACTGTCTTTGGTGTGCACCTGCCCACCTACGCCCCATCCACCGTCGGTGACTTCGCTGATGAGCACATTAACAAAAGAGCGTACTTCCGGCACCTGTTCGATGTCTACCAGCGCATCGGTAATTCGTTTAACCAACTCTTGTTTCTGTTCCGAACTGAAAGTTCCTTGCGGTATACTTACATGAACAACTGGCATAAAATCCTCCTTTTTTTATAGTTTAAAAAAGTCCTAGCTTATCGTTTCTATGAAAAAATTTGCTCAACATCTTCCGGAACTTATGGAAATTGACTAGCTTATCTAACCAATGGGGAGCTGAATATTTTTACAATGTTTGCAATACTTTTTACAGCCAATGGATTAAGCCAAGGGGCTGCTGCTCATTAGTTCGGGTTTTCTTACTTCGCCATCTGTAGATGCTGAGAGTTCCTTGTATTGTTCTGCTTCCTTGCGAATACTTTCGCCCTTTTGCAAAACAACGCCTGCAGCATCCGACCCAGCAGCAAAACGAAGCGGGGGATTTTCCAGCTCACTTAATTGGATAAGTACTTGACCCAACTTAGCCGGATCCCCAACTTGCTGGTGATTCATGTTGTTGTGCCACTCGATGAACCTGGTAATTGTTTCGCGGTAATCTTCCACATCAATCTCCCCATAGGAAACAGATGAGGCATCGAGAAAGTCGGATTTAAAAAAGCCCGGTTCTATTATTGTGGCTCTTATACCAAAAGGTTTAACTTCTTGAACCAACCCTTCCATCCATCCCTCTACAGCAAATTTCGATGCGCTATAAGTAGATGAGCCTGCCACACCAAAAATTCCGGACACAGAAGAGATAGTGAAAATAAAACCGGAATGCTGTTCTCTCATCAGCGGCAGTACAGCCCTGGTGACATGCATGGCACCGAATACATTTGTTTCAAATTGATTTCTGATCTGTTTATCCGAAGTTGTTTCAAACCAGCCGAGCTGGCCGTAACCTGCATTGTTTACCAGTATATCTATACGGCCAAACTTTTCTTTAGCACGGGCAACGGCGGCACTTGCTTCTTCAGGTTTTGTTATGTCGAGCTTTACCGCCAAAAGATGATCGGAACTTCCCAATGACGCTTCAATTGCTTTTTGATTGCGTGCGGTAGCTACAACGTAATCACCTGCTTTCAGTGCTGTACGGGCAATTTCAGCACCAATACCACGACTTGCACCTGTAATAAACCATACCTTTTTCATATTTTCCTTTTAATTCCTCCACAAAGTTCTGATCGGAGGATATTAGAACTATAAGGATTTCAAAGTAAAAAGTGTAAAATTCCAAGCGTTTTACATTTTTTCTCGGTGGGATGCCCTATCAGTCATTGTAAACGCTAAGGCTTTTGATTTTGCCGTCGTCAGTTAATTCGAAGAGGTTGTGTCCTTGCAGCGAAACAAGGCTGCCTTGTTTTAATCTTCCGGACACTGCCCAGTCAGCCTCTACTCGATTTCGACTATCTGAAGTGGTGTTATAGAAATGCCGGCTTTCGTCAGCAACAGTGGTATAAAATGTAGTGAGATATTCGAGAATTGCTTTTTTGCCATTAATTGGCTTCATACCCGCCGGGGTTAGGATACCGTCGTCTGCAAAGAGATTAGCCAATTCATTCAACTGGTCCTTCCCACGTCCTGCTGTGTCTACTAGTTTGAAGTACTTATCTACGGTTGCGCTCATACAATTTTCTTTTTGATTGAACTCCAAAGTTCACTCATGTACAGTTAGGAGTTTTAAGAGAATCAAAGTGAAAAGTGTAAGATTCAAAGCGTCTTACGCGCTTTAGATGGCGCTACACCTGTATGTTTCTTATAGAAGTTGTTGAAGTAATTAGAAGATTCAAAACCCAGAGAGTAAGCAATCTCTGAAATACTCCAGTCTGTACTTTTTAATAAAATATTGGCTTCCTGTATGACCCGTTCGCTGATGAGGGAAGTCGTGGCTTTGCCAGTAATCTCTTTTACCGAGCTGTTAAGATGATTGACATGAATGGAAAGGTTGGCTGCATAATCACTGGCGGTTTTCAATGTGAGACGATGTTGCGGAGAATTGATAGGGAATTGCCTCTGCAATAACTCCAGAAACAGGCTGGCAATACGGCTGGCTGCATTATGGTGCTTAAAATAGTTCTCTGCGGGTTGTAGTTTTAGTGCTTCATGGATCAGCAGATTTACGAAGTTTCGTAACAAATCATACTTATAGATGTACGCACTATTTACTTCATTTTTCATTTTTTGGAATATATCACTGACATATGCCACCTGATTATCATTGAGAAAAAAAACAGGATTATTGCCGATTTTAAAAAGGGGAGATTCCTGAAGACTTGCGCTTCGATCATTTCCTTTGAAAAAATCCTCCGTAAATACACATAGGTATCCTGACTGATGTTCAGAAACGGGTTCCAGATAATAAGGGATCATGGGATTGGAAAAAAGCAGGGCGGGTTTGTCAATCTCTATTCCTTTATCAGCATACAGTAATCGGTTAGTGCCCACCAGTAAGGTGATTTTATAAAATTCCTTTCGGTTGTAGGCCGTGCAACTGTTATTATATTCTTCTCGGGCATACACACTGAATTGAGTAGACTCTACAGGAGCACCAATTTGTTCATAAAATTCCCTGATAGATTCACTTTTCTTCATGATGCTAAATTTATGATAATCAAAGGGATTCAGGAAATGTGATTATCTGGCGATGATTAGAAATGTATTACGGCTACATTGTCAGGAGATGAACATAGTCTTCGGGCGTCTTGATATGGATGTCTCCAAGTGGAAAACTTACCTCAGCCACTTCATCTGGTTCTGTCGGAATTTTCAGCTCTGTCTCGTTTATTTCACCAAGATATTTTTTTCCAAACAGAACAGGAACACCCGCACCCTCCCTGTATTTACATACTATCATATTTTTATTTGTTTGCTCCTGCTTATCCATCAGGTCAATAAATATTTTTGACATGATAAAAGGTTGATCACAGACAGAAAGAATAACACCTTGAAGATTCATAAAGTTTTCCAGGGCGTAAGACACGCCAGTGAGGATTGATCCCCTCATCCCACTTTCTTTTTGCCTTGTTTCAACCAGATGGATAGGGAGTCCTGCCAATTGTAGCTGAACATACTCCTTTTCACTATTTGTGACTACTATAATATCCCCTGCTGCTTTCATTGCTTCGTCTACCGTATGACGGAGGAGTGTCTTTCCCTTGAAGGTAAAGGGCGGTATGTCTCTATCATTTTCAAAAGAGCTGCCCGTTGCTAAAATAATAAAACAGTAAGATCGATTTGATAACATGTCAGAATCCGTTATAACTGAAAGATGGGTAGACGTAATGAGAATTAGTATCAGTTTTTAATCTGGAACAAATGTAAAATTCAGTTACGCGGCAGAAGTGTAGAATTCAAAGTAAAAAGTAAACTATTCAATGATTCCTGCACATTGCTATCCTTTTGTATAGCGCTATCATGCATTATGACGCTATATTTGATAGCAATGGTATTAACTTTGCCCATCACTACAAAGTAGACATGACCCTTTCCCCTAAGCAATGAGAATAGTGTGTCGGCAGCCATATTGATTTCTTACCCAGGGTGGCATATAGCTATGATGTATATGCGAGTAATACCATTGCAGATTCGGCTAGAGCATTGAAAAAAATTAATCATTTCGTTGTTTAAAGTATAAGTATAATAAAATGACAAACAAGCAAAACAAACCAAGAGCGATGCACATCACTCTTTGGATAGCACAAGTATTATTGACAGGTTTTTTTATAAATGGAGCTGTGATGAAATTTCAGCCTATTGAAAAAATAGCCTCAACAGTTCCATGGATGGGACAGGTTCCCGAAGGGATGGTAAGGCTGCTTGGTGTAATAGATGTATTGGGGGCCTTAGGCCTGATACTACCGGCATTACTTCGGATAAAACCACAACTTACACCCTGGGCTGCTGTGGCGAGTATTGTACTCATGCTGTCCGCTGTCATTTTTCATGTTTCAAGAGGGGAAGCAGCAGTAATCTGGTTCAATATAGCCTTTGCTATTGTTGCCTTATTTGTAGCATGGGGAAGATTTAAAATAGTACCGATAAAAGAGCGTTAAGAAATAAAAAGTCATTTGACGCTTCGGTGTTCTATTCCCAACAAAATCATAAATATTAAACCTCCTGCAAAAGTATATAAGAAGGCGCTTTAGGAGGTTTAGCATTGGCAATTAATACATGGATAAAAAACAATTATCGTATTTACCATTTTCGGTTTTATATCCGGCAGTAGTTCTCGTATCAGTTATTTGCAGACATGATTAAAAACGAATAATAGAATCAGTTAACACATTATTTAATTTATATACAATGAGAAAACTAGAAAACAAAATCGCCATTGTTACAGGCGCGGCATCCGGAATGGGTAGAGCCATTTCGCTTGCATTTGCAAAAGAAGGAAGCAAAGTCGTGGCAGCAGACATCAATCAGGAAAAACTTGATATGCTTGCTGATGAAATAAGGAAGACAGGCGGTGAGGTAGCCACCGTTATTGCCAATGTTGCAAAAGAACAGGATATTGAAAACATGGTCCATACGGCAGTTCTTACCTATGGCGGGCTGGATATACTGGTTAACAATGCCGGTATAATGGATCACTTTGCACCAGTCGGGGACCTTGATAATGACATGTGGGAAAAGGTGATGAGCATAAACCTGGATGGTCCGTTTAAGGCAATGAGGAGTGCCTTAAAACATTTTTTACCCAAGAAAAACGGTATCATTATTAATGTTACCTCACTGGGCGGATTAAATGGTGCAAGGGCTGGAGCTGCTTATACTGCCAGCAAACACGGAATAGTTGGCTTGACAAAGAATACCGGGTATATGTACGCCAAAGAAGGTATTCGCTGTAATGCTATTGCTCCCGGCGGTGTAAACACAAATATTGCTCAGTCGATGGACTATTCTACGCTCTCGCCATTAGTTAAGGAAAGGCTGATGCCGGGCATGGCACTGAGTCCCCGTACCGGTGACCCTTCCGAAATAGCAAAGGTTGCATTGTTTTTAGCAAGTGATGATTCCAGTTTTATAAACGGGGAAGTTATAGTTGTAGACGGAGGCTGGAATGCCTATTAAAGCAGGGCCCCATTTACAATTATAAATAACAACAATATGAAAAAAATATTCTCACTTTTAGTTTTTGCTATTGTGGCACAAGATTGTAATTCACAACCAGGAAATGCAGATGTTTCAGGAATTAAAAACAAGTTTTTGGACATTGCTTATGCAAATGTATCTAATGCACAAAAGTTAGACATCTATTTGCCTGACACAATTAGCACTAGCTTACCCGTAATAGTATCCATTCACGGCGGAGCATTTATGTTTGGCGACAAAGGCGACGGGCAGGTGGTTCCTATGTTGGATGGTGTGAAAAGAGGCTATGCAGTAGTTAGCATAAATTATCGGTTAAGCGGTGAAAGTAAATTTCCTAAACAAATTAATGATGTTAAAGCGGCCATAAGATGGATAAGAGCAAATTCTGCTAAATATCATTTAGACCCAAACAGAATTGCCGTATGGGGTGGTTCCGCAGGTGGAAACCTATCGGCCTTGGCAGGAACAAGTGGTGGCGTAAAAGAATTGGAAGACCTTACTTTGGGCAATCCAGAGTACTCCAGCAATGTTCAGGCCGTGGTAGATTGGTTTGGCCCCATCAATTTTTTACAAATGGATGAGCAATTTACAGCAAGCGGAAAAGGTAGCGCTAATCATAGCGATGCCAATTCACCGGAAAGTAAAGTTTTAGGTAAGGCGCTACCCGGAATTCCAGCGATAGTTGCAAAAGCTAATCCAGAGACTTATATTTCAAAAGATACTCCCCCGTTTTTTATTCAGCACGGTACTGATGATGATAATGTTCCAACACAACAGTCCATTAATTTCTACAATAAATTGATTGCTGTTTTAGGCAAAGAAAAAGTTTCTATTGAACTACTTCAGGGAGCTAAACACGGCGGACCGCAATTTGAAACTAAAGAAAACGTAAACAAAGTATTTCAATTCTTGGACAGCATATTAAAGAAATAACAACCGCAAACAACGGTGGTCAGTCAATTGAAAACCTGTTAAAATAAAAATGAAATATTTACAAATAATGGCAGGCATTTTATTATTAGCTTCTTGCAATAGACAAAAAAACACTGCGAGACCCAAAGCGATTACTGCTTTAACCGAAGTTTTCGGTGACGGACAAAAAGTAACTGTCGTTGTTATTGAGTATGATAAAGCAATCAAAAACGAAACCCTTTCTACCAATCAATTTAGTGTTGCTAATAGAACGATTACAAAAATATATGCTAATGATAGCAATGATAAATCGGACAAGGGGAAAAACGGAAAGTTTGTAGTCCTCGAACTAAATCCGAAAGATGAAACAGCCTCCATTTATAAGCAACAAGGCAGGGAAATTATTATTAAGGAAGCAAAGGTTTCGGTAAAGCAACTACTTGATGTGGTAACAATAGACAACCAAAAAATTGATACTAATGACGAACTTTTGGAAAGCAGTCAAGTAAAGAACTTAATTGTGGATGATTTTAAACAGGCAATTTTTACGGATAGTAAAACAGGAATAAAACTGAATTACAATTTATACATTCCAAAAAATTACGACAAAAACAAATCGTATCCGTTGGTGCTTTTTATGCACGACGCAGGTGTAACAAGCACAGAACCTAAAACAACATTGATACAAGGAAATGGTGCAACTATTTGGGCTTCGCCAACAGAACAAGCCAAACACGAATGCTTTGTTTTGGCACCTCAATTTGAAGTTCAAATTGTAAACGACAAATCGGAAGCAACCGAACATTTAGATGCTACAATAAATTTGATAAATCAATTACAGCAAGACTATAAAGTTGATAAGAACAGAATTTACACCACAGGGCAATCAGGTGGATGTATGATGTCTATTGCAATGAATATTAAATATCCAGACCTGTTTGCAGCATCCTATTTAGTAGCCGGACAATGGGACGTTTCAAAAGTGTTGCCATTAACAAAAGATAATCTTTGGATAGTTGTTGCCGAAGGAGATGCAAAAGCATTTCCGGGAATGAATGCTATTACTAAAACTTTGGAGGAAAACGGAGCAATGGTTAGCAGAGCAACCTGGAGTGGAAGAGCAACCGAAAAGGAATTTTCTGAATTAGTTGCTAAAATGGAAACTGAAAATAGTAATATAAATTATGTAGTGCTGCAAAAAGGAACGGTTGTACCAGAAGGACAAACCGACAACGCAGGTGCAAACCACGTAAATACCTGGAAAATAGCTTACAATATTGAGGGGATTAGAGATTGGTTATTCAGACAAAAAAAATGACCTGTCGCCAAAAGTTGAAATACAAAATTTGAAAACACCAATCGAAAATCTCGTAAAAAATACAGCTTTAAAAAAGATGAACTTACAATTAGAGAACAAGACAGCCCTGGTAACAGGCTCAACGGGTGGCATTGGTTATGCAATAGCCCGGCAATTGGCTCTTGAGGGAGCAAAGGTTATCGTGAACGGACGGACGAAGATACGTTTGGAAGCTGCCGTGGCTAAGTTAAAAGAGGAAACCGGTAACCAACAGGTAAGCGGTATAGTGGCTGATTTTGAAAAGCCCGGGGATGTAGCGGAGTTGATTAGGCAAGTGCCCGAGGTGGACATCTTGATCAACAATGTTGCTGTTATTGTCCCAGTGGAATTCAGGGATATCACCGATGAAGAATGGATGAGGTTTTACCAGGTGAATGTAATGAGTGGTGTTCGGCTTTCAAGAGCGTATTTTGATAAAATGATTGCCAGGAACTGGGGCCGTATCATTTTTATATCCAGCGAATCTGCGATACAGATCCCAAAAGAATTTATCCATTACGGTATGACAAAAACTGCTCAGTTGTCCATATCAAGAGGTTTAGCAGAGTTGACCAAAGGAACAAACGTCACTGTAAATGCGGTGTTGCCCGGGCCAACACTATCTGAATCATTGGGTGGATTTGTCGACAGTATGATGAAAGAGCAACAGAAAAGCATGGAAGAAATAGAGCGCGGCTTTTTCTCTTCGACTCGGCCAAGTTCCATTCTCCAGCGTTTTATTACGACCAGTGAAATAGCCAATATGGTGGTCTACCTTTCCAGCCCCTTATCGGCAGCCACGAATGGATCAGCCATCCGTGTAGATGGAGGTGTAATACAATCTGCTGTTTAAGTATGAAAGCCATATAAAACAGTTTATGCAGGAAAACCCTGACATAAAAAAGATGGTTGAGATGGAAGAAGAAAGAGATATTGAATTTGCAGTTCTGGAGAATATGATGAATTCCACGATTGAATTAGCCAGAGAGTATAATCAGTGTCGCATTATCGTTTGCAAGAATGAATCTGGTAATTTAATATTAGCGACAGACCTTTTTTACACAAGGCTGTTAATGGATACAGCTTTCTTCCGTTACATCCTAACTTCTTTATCAGTATCATTAAAGCGCCTGGCCAAGATTATACATACCTTGATAATACCGACGATAAAATGATTCATTTGCTGAATCAAAAGATTGCAGAAAACTCCCATTATTGGATAATCGCCAAAGGCCCTACCCTGTTGAAAGAATATATTCCGTCCTTCCATCTACCCAAAAATCATGTGACCCCTATTTTCAGGCTGTAGAATTCTTGCAGCACGGATACAAGCTGATATAAACACGACGAGCAGGGCACTATAATGTTGAATATCAATTACTAATAAATTTAGCTGCAAAAAACTAATTATTTTAGTAGACTTGCAGGATATGTACCTGAACTGCAAGACATATTTCAGCTTTAAATATGGCACATTTTCGACCCAGGAACTGGTGGAAACGGCGGTGGAAAAGGGCGTAACTGCTATAACCCTAACAAATATCAATTCGACCTGTGACGTATGGGAGTTTGTGAAGATCTGCCGGGAGCAGAAAGTAAAACCTATTGTCGGTACAGAAATACGGAACGGGGATATGTTGCTTTACATACTGATCGCCGCCAATAACAAAGGTTATGCGTGGATCAATCAATTCCTCTCTGAACATCTAATAGCCAAGAAAGACTTCCCTGAACCATCGGAAGAGCTGCAACTATTTGAAAACGGATGGGACGGTTTTGTGATCTATCCTCCAGGTGCAAAGCCATTGAAAAATTTACGGATCAATGAGCGAATAGGCATCAAGCCTTCCGAGATCAATAAACTGTTCGGGAGCGACTGGCGTGACTATGAAGAAAAGTTTGTGATACGACAACCGGTGACCGTACAAAATAAAATCTATCATTCCCTCCATCGTTTGCTACGTGCCATTGATAAGAATGTACTCCTCTCCCAGCTTCCGAAGGAATACGAATGCGCTGAAGATGAAATTTTTCCGGAACCCATCTACCTGATGAACCGGTTCCAGCAGTACCCTTCCATCATTGCCAATACCTACAAACTGATGGATGCCTGCCGGATCGAGATGGAATTTCATACCGACAAAACGAAGAAAACCTATACTGGATCGCTGGAAGGTGACAGGATTTTGCTCGAAAAACTGGCGATGGATGGGATGCCGCAACGCTATGGCAGAAAAAATAAAGTAGCGCTGGAACGGTTGCAGAAAGAGCTGAAGATAATCGGTGACATGGGATTTAATTTTTATTTCCTGAGCAACTACGATATCGTAAGACATGCGCAGTCCAGAGGATTTCCGCATGTTGGGCGGGGCAGCGGTGCTAATTCTATCGTGGCCTATTGCATGGGTATTACGGATGTCGATCCTATCGAACTGAATTTGTATTTCGAACGGTTTTTAAATCCTGAACGAACATCACCACCCGACTTCGATATTGATTTTTCCCATCATGACCGCGACGAAGTGATGGATTATATATTCAAACGATACGGCAATGAATATGTAAGTCTTGTCGGCAACTTCACGACATACAAACATGATTCGATCATACGGGAACTGGGAAAAGTGTTCGGCGTTCCCAACAATGAGATCAAAGAACTTCAAAAGACCAATATTCCCCGTGACCAGAATCAAAAGTATATCGTGCAATACGGTAGCTTGATGAAAGGGTTTCCCAGCAACTGCTCGGTTCATGCCTGCGGGATGTTCATATCGGAGGAGCCGATCACCCATCATGTGGCGCTGTTCATGCCGCCGAAAGGAATGCCTACCTCCCAACTGGATATGTATGCGGCGGAAAATATCGGATTGAACAAGTACGATATTTTAAGTCAGCGGGGTTTAAGTCATATCAGGGAATCACTCCGATTGATCAAGCTGAACAAAGGAGTTGATATCAATATCCATGATACCAATAAATTCAAGAAAGATCCGAATGTCAATTTGCAAATTAAAAATGCAAACAGCATTGGTTGTTTTTATATCGAATCTCCGGCAATGCGGCATTTGCTGATGAAACTGAAATGTGACGACTATTTAACGCTAGTCGCGGCTTCATCAATAATAAGACCAGGCGTTGCAGAATCGGGCATGATGCGCGAGTATATTTATCGTTACCATAACCGGGACAAAATCCAATACCTGCATCCCATCTTCGAAGAACATCTATCGGAAACATTCGGCGTGATGGTATTCCAGGAAGACGTGATCAAGATAGCGCACTTTTTTGCGGGGCTCTCACTCGGTGATGCGGACGTACTTCGCAGGGCGATGAACTCGGCAAAATATATCGAGAACAGCAGCTTCGATATTATTCAGCATAAATACTTCGCCGGCTGCAAGGCAAAGGGTCATTCGGAAGAACTCGCAAAAGAAGTATGGCGGCAGATGAAAAGCTTCGCAGGCTATAGTTTCTGCAAGGCACATTCGGCCAGTTTCGCGGTGGAGAGTTATATGTCGCTATATCTAAAAACCTATTATCCCAAAGAATTTATGGTTGCGGTGATCAATAATTTCGGCGGCTTTTATTCCACGGAACTTTATTTTATCGAATTGTTCAAAGCAGGCGGGCAAATTCAGCCTCCCTGTATCAATCACAGTGACGAGTACACGAATATCAAGGAAGATGAAGTCTATGTCGGACTAATTCATATCAAGAGTTTGCGGCAGAATCTCCGGGAAACCATACTCGACGAACGACAGCGAAGCGGACCTTTCCTGCATCTACAGGATTTTATCGAACGGGTACACTGCGGTATCGAGCAACTGACCTTATTAATTAAGGTGGGATGTTTCCGCTTTACCGGTAAACCAAAGAAGCAACTGCTCTGGGAAGCACATAGCCTGCTGAAAAAACATCAACTCCAATTGCAAAATACTCAACCGCTATTCCATGAACCAGCCCTTCAATTTAAGTTGCCTGATCTGTCCGATCATCCGCTGGATGATATTTATTATCAACTACAGCACCTGGGGTTTCCGCTTTGCAATCCGTTTGGCTTAGCAGACGATGACCCGGCAAACTATGTTCCTTCTAAAGATCTGATCAAGCATGCGAATAAGTATGTAACAGTGCTGGTGTATTTCATTACGCATAAACATGTACCGACCAAGAACGGCGAGGAAATGTATTTCGGAACTTTTCTTGATAGCAATTTAGATTGGATCGATACCGTGCATTTTCCGCAGTCGGCCAAGCAATATCCATTGGATCAATCTGGATTTTTTAAAGCGACAGGCAAAGTCACGCTTGATTTCGGCGTAGTCAGTGTTGAAGTGAATAAAATGGAAACCGTGAATTATAAGGCAAGACAGTATGCTGACCTATGACCGCCATATCGCGCATCTGGATATGGATCAGTTTTTCATATCGGTAGAACGGCTTCGTAACTCGAGACTGACCGGGAAACCAATACTCATCGGGGGAAGCAATGATCGCGGTATCGTAGCCGCCTGCAGCGATGAAGCACAAAAATTCGGCATTCATGTGGCGATGCCCATGCGGATCGCGCAGCGCTTATGCAAACATGCGACGATCGTCAGGGCTGATTTTGAAGAATACAGCAAGCAATCCAAACTCATTACGGAAATAATTAAGGATTCTGTACCTCTTGTAGAGAAATCGAATTTGGATGAATTCTACGTGGATCTGACAGGAATGGATAAATTCTTTGGGTGCGCAAAATTTACAAAGGAACTCAAAGGTAAGATCTACCAGCACAGCGGGCTTGTATCGAGCTACGGTCTCGCGAGTAATAAGGTGGTGAGTAAAGTGGCAGCGAACCAGGTTACACCGAATGGCCAACTGGAAATTCCCTTTGGTAACGAAAAGACATTTCTTGCTCCCTTAAGCGTAGTAAAGTTGCCCGGCGTCGGTAAGGAAACGGCGTTTAAGTTAATCGACATGGGCGTGGAAACCATTTCATCGCTTAGCGAAATTCCTCCGGAAATGTTATGTGATGTGGTGGGTAAATCAGGTAACGAATTATGGAGAAGGGCGAATGGAATTGATGAATCGCCGGTCGTGCCGTTCCAGGAACAAAAATCCATTTCCACTGAATTTACCTTTCAGCACGATACGATCGATATGCATATCATTCTCGCACAACTGGCCAGTATGACTGAGACGCTCGCATTTCAACTGAGGCAGCAAAATAAAGTAACGGGTTGTGTAGTATTAAAACTAAGATACACCGACGGCGATACGCATACCATTCAGCGAGCCATCGCTTATTGCAATACGGATCATGTATTACTAAATGTCGCAAAGGAATTATTCCGGAAATTATTTACGCGTAGATTGCTGGTGAGACTGCTCGGCATCCGCTTCACCAATCTTATCCCCGGCACTTATCAGATCGACCTGTTCCAGGACTCCCAGGAAACGATCAAACTCTACCAATCCATCGATCATATCAAAAAAAGGTTCGGGGAAGGGAAACTAACCAGGGCCATTTCAACGAAATCATCTTATCCGATACCAATTACAAAACACTGATAGCCGAAAGCCGTATTTGCTTATTTATTGTTTTCCACGATAAAACCATTCTCGGAAATACCAAAAGATTTTCCTTCAAAAAGCGACTTCATGATTAACCAAACCTCGTCTACTAACGAAAACGTTCGATTAGAATTTGAATTGATCTGATTTAACACTCCTGTAAAAATTATGGCGTTGATTTGAGTGGGAGGGTTATCTCTTTTATGTATTAAACCTCCACCGGGAATTTCGTATCGCTTCGTAATAGTTTCACCTATTTTATTATAGACGTGAAGTTCGTCTTGAAATGCTTTTGTATAATCAGTAAATGGCTTCCGATTCCCATCTGATTGAATTATCGTTGTGGAGTATATATTGATTATTTCCTTTTCAATACCACCGTTCTCAGAATATTCGAATTCTATGCTTAATATGTCCGGGCGGCGTATAATGACAAAAGTTGAAATTTCAATTGAGGCGATTTTAAGTTGTTTTTCTTCTATATCCTGAACTGTTTCTCCTATTTCCTTTAGTTCGACTATACCGATATTTTTATATCTCGCGAATTCAGCTCCGTCTTTTGTAAAACCAGTCTTTGAAACAATTACACCTTTTTCTATGCCGGCATCTTCAATAGTCGCAGCAACTTTCATTACTATGTCTTTGTTTATTTTTTCCTTCCAATATTTACATTCAATTGCAGTTTTATAGGAATGGATTCCATCAGAATGGGTGGTTAGTATATCTATCTGATGATTGATTCCTGATTTACCTGGAATTTTACAATTACTTCCGAACCCTACTACTTTAACACCCGTTTTGCTGCCTAAAGTTTCATAGATGTATTTCGTAATGGATTCATATGTTTTCCAATCTAGAGTAGTCTTTTCAGACATAAAGTTTATTGTTGAATGTTACTTGGATGTTGAATAATATTACCAATGCCATGTTAGAGGCAGGTTTTCTATTTGTTTCCATACATCGTCCAGTTCAATTTAATTTCTGACAGTATTTCGAACTCTGTAATTTTTCGCATTATTGACTTTTTATGTTCGGCGCCAACTAAAAATACTGCTTGATTATATTGGTTAGCTTTGCTGTAATTGTAAATACTCTCCAGCATCGTGTTCTCCCGATTATCATATTGTTCTGCACGAAATAAATTGTATATTTTTAGTAGTCTGTTCTTCTGGGTTTCAGATTCCACAATACTCTTTTCTATGACCTCCTTTTTCTCTGAATAGTCTAAAAATTCATTGCTATTGAGAAAGTGAAAACCTTCCCTTGAAATCAAAGCATCTTTCTCCTCATCTAATTTTTTATACTCTTCGTGTTTGAAGAATGTATGAAGCATAAAATGAATTCCCTGTTGATGTTCAGATAATTTTTGCCTTACATCAATATCCACAGGAACGATTTCAATGTTATAGCTTTGCCCATACTTTTTGATACATTTTACTTCAAGAGGCACTATTGGAGGAGATCGTTTAAGCAAAATATTGTTGGCACAATAAATATCAAACGAGTCGCTGTAATACATATCAGCAAAATGGGTTGGCAATTCATCAAAAATCACTTCGGGATTTATCTCTTCCAGTATTTTATACAATTCATCAGGATTACATTGTCCATTTTCTGAATGTATTGTACCAACAAGAGTTATATTATACATCTATTGAGTAGTAATTGTCTACATTTTTCAATCCATCTATAACTATCATAGCCAAATAGAACTAAACGGATACTAAAATAACCCCAACTGTTCTCCTTCATCTTCCGAATTGCTAGCTACTGCAGTATTCTTATCTCCTCCGGGCACATCCAGGGGTTTCAAATCCGGGTAATAATACGGTTGCAAGGGATCAGTTGAATTTAAGAAGTCTTTCTTGAGTGTATAATAACTCAAATCCTGATACGAAATTTGCCATTGCGCGAGTTCCGTAATTTCGTTTTCCTTCATCGGTTTGAACATCCAGTCAAAAGCCAGGTCATCGGTCAGCATGGTGGGCATTCTTTTTTTACTGTTATGGATTTGTTCCATCACTTCATTTGCCGCAGTAGTAACAATTGCACAGCTTTCCACGTATTCCCCTGTATCAGGGTCTTCGAAAGGGTTCCAGATACCGGCCATCCAGAAGTATTCACGGCCATTGATCATGACCCGGTAGGGATATTTCTCTGCTGTCCTTCGGGGTTCACCGGTTCGCTTATTCAATGGAAAAATATGCCGCCAATCATAAAACCCTGTTGATAGGATAATGCAGCGCCGTTCGAGTGCTGCCTTCCTGTATACTTTATTTTTAAACAGCAGTTCTTCCGATACTGCATTGAGAAAATCATATTTCACGAAGTTGCCCCGGTGATCTTTATAGCCACGCCGCATGTTGTTGAGTTGTTCCCTTGTTTCGACAAAGGGCCAGGCCAGCGGGTCGGGAATAAAACCCCATTCCATCGTTACGATTTCAAAATCTTCTTTTCCGGGGATGGGTTTCAGCACGACAGTGGGACCAAAATCAAAACCAACTTCCACATCACGATTGAGGAATTTATAATTGGCCACCAGCTTTTCCAGGTTCTTCAGCCGGATGTATTCATCCCTCGTAACTTTTTGTCCGTTATAATAACACATGGTTTATTCTTTATCCAGTAAATATCCTTCAATTAATTTTCCGACGCCTTCCGCTTCCTTTTGCCTGCCTTCCGGGATCGAAGTCCAGAAAAAAGGCCGTTCCATTCCTTTCGCCCTAGCTACTACGATCGGTTCCCGTTCACTGCTAAATACAACCCGGAATGCGACGTATCGCGGGAGATCCAGTCGCTCGCAGGTCAATGTTACATTGTGCGACTCGAAACTGAAAGTCTTATCCTTTTGTTCAAATAATTCAGGCATCACGTTGAAAAATGAATTCACTAAAGCAGGGGACAAGCGGCAAAGCCCTTGTGTTTCCCAGTGCAAGGTCCAGAGGTGAAAGATTAAACCCTAACAGCCCCGGCACAAGCCTGCAGACATATCCCTCATTGTCTAGGATCACAAAATTCATCTCTCTTTCCGTTTCAATTGGTCTGATCAGGTATCCTCCGATTTCTGGTCTGCTTGGCATGGCACAATTTACTAAATTCTTTGGTAATTGAAACGGAATTTTATGCGGCAAACACGGATATTTTATGAGGAAAAAACATTTTCGCATCGTTCTTTTATCATTGCCAGATTTAGCCAATATCCAAACTTTATGGTAATGAATTCATAGGCCTCCCCGAGGCCGGGACGGACACTGAAACCCGGCTTTTTTTTTATTTTTATCCTGCTATGCGAAAAGAAAGTCATCGTGAATACTGGATTCAGATCCAAGAAGACCTCGTAAAGGATTTAAACAAAAACGGAATCTCTGTTACTGTGGAGCAGGTTTGGGCTGCCATTCAAATTTATTGTCATGAGAATTTTCCGGAAGAAATTGAGTTCTGGAGTGACATTCTATTCATTAAAGTTGAATATTCTGTTCTGCTGGCATATATGTCTTCTATTGATTTTGAATTAATCAAAATTGAATTTGATACGACAACTGCAAATATTCATTACTCACTGTTACTAATGGTAAAAGCACAAGTCAAGCATAAGGGCTTGATTTGGGTAGTCCACAAATATGATGCAGATCCTTTTCCTTCTATCCCCCATGCTCACCAAATCGACAATAGATTTAAGCTTCATCTTGGTACTGGAAAAATTTATCTGAAAAAGGAAGAAATCAGCCAACTCTCAAAAAAAGAATTCCTTGCTGTGAGAGAGAAATTAGGAAACAAAGGGGTAGAATTACCTCCTCTTGCAATCTAATTAGTCTTTCGGTGCTTTCTTCTTAAGTGATCGAAGGTGTTCCATCTCCTGTTCAATGATCAATTGCACATCTAGCTTTACCTGCATGTAATTATCCTGGATCTGTTGCTCTGTTAGTTTCCGAATCGTCGGTATTTCTTTGTAACCGGACTCTTCCGCTTTTAATTGTTCAGCATCGTTCTGAATTTGTGAGTGAAATATCTTCAAATCAATCTTGCAATCTGGATTGTCGGCTACAGTTCCAACGAATTCTCCACTTGAAAGGGAAGCAATTCTGGAAGGGGGTACGGCGGCATCTAATTGTTTTGATTTACTGATTGAAGTATCAGTCCGGTTAATTGAAACACTTTCCCGGTCCTGCATGATCTTGCCGAAGCGCTCTGACAATTGTTTTGCCGTCTCACCGGTCACCTGTCCGCTGATCACGTTCCCAACAATGTTCATTATCACTTCGGCCTGATCCTTCCCATAATCCTTTTTCAATTGGCTAAAATCCTGGACGGCTAATGTGGTAGCCACTTTATTGGAACGAGCTGTTGCAATCAAGCTATCTATTCCATTAAAATAAATCGTTGGAAATTCATCAAAGATGAGTGAGCATTTCTCCTGACCTTTCTTATTGACCAATTTAATCAACCTGGAAATATATAATGATAAGACTGCTCCGTAAATTTGTTGCTTTGCAGGGTTATTACCCATGCAAACAACTTTTGGTTCTTCGGGATTATTGATATCAAGGGTAAAGTCGTTTCCTGACAAGACATAGTAGAGCTGAGGTGAGGAAAGTCGGGCCATCCCTATCTTGGCGCTCGCCACCTGTCCTTCGAGTTGCTCCATCGCATCGTTCTCATAAGCGGAAATAAATGGATTGATCAATACTTCGATCTCGGGGATGGTTTTCAGAACAGGGAATAACTTCTCATATTCCACCTGCATCAGTTCAATCACATGAGGTAGTGTGCAATACTTACCCTCCACGTATTTTTTCAAAAACCAAATAACACCTGTTACAAAGTTAATAGGTGACTCCACGAAAAAGTCTCCTTGTTTCTTGATCCATTCCCGGTTCAAACCTAACATAATGGTACGGGAAGACTCTGTTGCATCAGTGATGTCAAACATCGTGGATGGATCAAGCGGGTTGCAACGGTGCGTGGTAGACAGGTCATCGAAATTGATCGTATAGAAACTGGGTGTTATTTTATACCGGTGTTTATTTTTCTGCAACTGGTTATAAGTAATGCGTGACAGGTCATCATATTTAAAATCATAAATAAACATGCAAAACCCTTTTTGAATATGCTGCTTGATCACATGCTGAATGACAAACCATGTCTTACCTGAACCTGGCGAACCTATCACGAGAAAAGAACGGAACGGATTGATGATATTGATCCAGGACCTGCGGAGTTTTCCTTTTAAATTGTACTGTGCCGGCAGGTTAATTGAGTACTCGTTTTGCAATAACCGCTCTTCCTGGGGGAATGTTTCGTTGATCTGGTTGAAAATATCTTTATTCAGTTTTAATTTAATTAATCTGGATAATAATGTACCCCCGGAAAGGATCAATAGAAAGCCCATCGTTGTAACGCCGGTATAAATGAAAGTGACCGTTTGAGTATCCGTTTCAATCTTCAGCAACCAGTAGCTGCCAAAGTATGAAGTTATCCCTATAATAATGTATGCGGCGGTCGTTTGCCAGCGAATGTCTTCTTTTTTCTTTCCTCTTGCCCCGATCAGCGAAATGATCAATAGACCAAGGGCAATCACCTTTGAACGATTGAAGCTGGTGAATAAACCTGATCTTACAATATTTTTCAAAAGGTTATCAGATAACTCTGCTGTCCATCCCCATGCATGGAATGCCTGGTAGCAATAGTAATAGACATGCAGGAACAATATAATGATGGCTGACAGCCTCGTAAAGTCCACTATCTTCCGCAGTGCTTGTTCGTTCTCCCCTGTATTCATCAGATTCCCCTTTTTCGTTTACGTTTTCGTTTCTTCTTTAACTGGTGCGGCAGGTAATCGTAAGACTTTTCTGCATCCATCACAACTTGAAACAAGTCCGTGTCAATAGGTTGTGATTCCGCAATAACTTTTGTGGACTGGATTGAAACGGGAGGCGGCATGCCCTCCTTCCTTTCCGGCGGCTCGTGGCTGATCTCCCTCGCCCATTGCTGACGAATGGCGGCGGCGCTATAAGCCTTACCCAAATCGCTACCATTAAAAACAGTCTTGGTACGATGATCGACATAAGTGATGCCATACACAAACCCGTCATCATTCGCACGGTAAACAACATCGATATGCTGCGCCTTCAACAATTCGGAAAAATGATCGGAATTCATCGCAGTAGTAAGGGTCTTGTCAAGGATGTCCTTCAACTGCGGTTGGACAGTTTTACGCTGCTCCTTATTATAAGCATACTTTCCTTCGAGTGCAGAGAGCGTCGGCTTCCCGGAAATCGTGCTTGCTTTAATCGGAACCCCTATCTTGTTTCCTCTTTCATCGAGCACGCTATATAGCAGTCCCTTCTTTTCAAACATCCGTGTTCCTTCGGCGCCACGGTCCGCTGTAACATTAAACTGGTTTAGTACAGCATTCAGCTCTGCCAGCGAAGCGAACCTGTATTGGTTGATTACTGCAGTGACTATATTGGATACCGCTCTCTTGGTTTCGGACTTACCATACACAGCCTTCTCCAAGTTGACCGATTTTAATAACTGCCCATCCTTTTGCTTCATCCCTCCTGCCTTCACTAAACCAAAACTGCTCTCAATTTCCTGTCTCGCCTTTTCGGATTCATTCCTTCCCAAATTATGTAGACTGATCCTCTTGCCATCCTTTTGGATATTGACGGTAACGATGTGAACATGCTGATGAGCCGCATCATGATGCTGGTAGACCAGGAAAGGCTGAATGCCGAAACCGATTTTCGCCATGTATGCCTCTGCGATTTGTTGCAATTTGTCTGATGCCAGATTCTCAGTCATGTCGAAGTTGAGAGAAATGTGCACGCAATTCGTAGTTGCTCTGGTATTCAGATCCGCTAGCTTTTGCAACCTGTTTAGTTTGTCGTAAAAATTGAGTTGAGCTGCCTCCTTCGGGTATCCTTTGGCAAGGATTAACTCGGCCTTACCTTCCTTTACCTTATTCTCATTGTAATTGATCGCACCTTTCAAACTCTTACCGCTTCTTATTCTTGCAACCATTTATCTGACAATTGACTTATTTTTTGCTGAATATGATTTGTTTTGCTGGTGAGGTTTTCCTGTATGACTTCATTGATACCGATCCATTGGCGGAACTCCGGGATCTGTTTCAGTGTATGCAATTTTTTTACAGCTTGGTTGAAATTGTTGCCAATTGCATTTAGCTCCTGCCGCAGGAGGATTAGTTCTTCCATTGCCGCGTCCATTGATTCATTACGGAATTTAATCACAATGGGGCGCTCGAGCAATGCGTTTCGTACGTAATGACTAAGCTGGTTACTTGTGGTTCGTTGGAATTTTTTAGTCAGTATTTCGTACTCTTTTTCCGTAAAGCGGACGTGCATGACCTTTGTTCGATTCTCCTTCCTCATTTCCTTTTTCTTTCGATAGCAATGTCCAGCAACGAGCTCCGAGTGGAGGGCAAGATGCCCGTTTGTGATACAAACGTACATCTTGCTGACTGCGGAAAGAGGCAGTCTCGATGCTCTCGTTAAGCCTTCTGCTGACCTGGTAATGATTGTTTGACTACATTGTTTTTAATCAGGTTCTCTACATCCTCCCATCGGAAGAATCTTCGGGATTCAATTTTGATGGATGGCAGTTTTCCATGGCTCATCCATTCATAAAGCGTGGGCTTGGATATTTTGAAGATGGCGCAGACTTCATTAGCCTTTAACAAAGGCCGCTGGCCATTTTTGTCCAGTGCATTTAAAATCGGGATTGAATTGTTGTGCTCGATCACAACCTGTTCGACTATTGCTTTTAGCTTCTGCCAAAACTCTTTTGGTTCCATTGGAAATAGCATCTGCACATCTGCCATACATCACTCATTTTTCATTTAAAAAGAAATGACTTAAAATTACCGGGACTGATGTCATTTAATTGTGTGATTGGGATATTGACTTTTGCGAAAGGGAGAATTAAGATAAAACTGTTCTGTTAAGACAGGTAAATTTTGAGTGGGAGCCATGAGAGGAAAGGATAGAAATGACTTGTCAGTCAAGCAAATTTGGGAACTTGTCCTTCATCCATTCAGGGATATGCTGGGGTATTTTCTTCAGTAATGGTTTCATTGCATTTGCTAGTTGATCCTCATTACAGGATTTCAAGCTTGTTGCCAACGAAATAAATGCAGGAGCAAGGTTAGTAAGCATTTTATCAGCCACCAATTTATCATCAGAGAAACTGAACATCTGTCCAACTTCAAAATCTTCGTTAGTATTAATTTCAGTTGCCCAGTATATCTGTGGAACTTGTAAGGTTTTAAAGAGCAGGTTTCTCTGCTCTACCAGTACTATTTTTCGAATTATTTGCTTTTTTCTTTTTAATAATTCTTTATCGAAAATATCCTCATTGTTAATTGTTATTAGCGGATTTCCTAAGTCAATCGTATACCTTAGGCCATCCCCCTTTCCGTTGTCAGGCCAATTGGCAATCCTTTCCTTGACCGGCCATGTAATATGATTTGGTAACGCTTCCTTTCGCCTTTTAAACTCCACTAAAGATGGGTCAGGAAACCCAAGCTCCTGAGTTGGAATTTGCAAAAATCTATACCCTGACGCGGTGAATATTGCGATTTCCATATTCGTTTTAGAAACAAAACCAAATAACAGAGGAGTTTGCAATTTATCAATCCAGTCAAGGTTTTGCTTTTTCCACTTGTCAGAGTCAGAGTTTCCATAAACTATAGAAGAGTCACTATCACTTTTTATTTGCATGAGAAATGGATAATCAAAACTCAATATCTCTTTTTCCTCATTGGCCAGATGGCAATAAAAATCAAATCCAATATCATTTTGCCTGGGAACGGAATTAACAATTCCCAAACCTGATAATAGATAATTAGCAAGATGCTCTGAACGGTTTCCTTCGTGAAACCCATGAAGTAGAATTCCTGACATTAGTTTATACTAGTTATTATTATCTGCGTCGCTAATTAAAATTTGAACGAATTAATCAATGCAAACTGCATTTATCGAAAGTTTTACGCCCTAAAATAGCGACAATATGAAATTCATCACTCATTTTACTCCTCTTACCAATCTGTTCCTCTTGTAAATCGTTTTTCCATTTCCGCATAATCTACTTTTTCATAGCGCCGTATATATAAATCCTGCGATTCACTTTCATACTTGACAGATTCGATGATATGTATTTTGATATCCTTATCCGAGATCGCAAGGCTCACAGGCCTGGGATCATGATCGATTGGCGGGACAGGCTCCTCCACCGGCTCACGGGGAGTTTCTTCCGAAACCGTGAACCAGGGAAAAGGACCCTCTTCACCATATTCATAAAGCGTCACAGAAATCTGTGTACCTGCGGGTATCTCCCTTTTCTTTACCCTCGAAGCCTTGTGAAAAAGAACAACATTAGAGCCCGTCTTTGTCTGGATTGATGGAAAAATAATTCCGTCCACGTTAATCGTGCTTTCCATAGCAAGATAATCTGCAATGGCCTGTGTAACGAGGTATTGGGTATCTTCTTCACCAGGCATAACAGGAACGATCATCTTCTTGGATAATTGACTTAAGAATTGTACCCGCGAGAGTAAATCGGCGTGTGTCTCGTTGAACAAACTGCCATCAACGGTTATGTCTTGCAGTTCCAGGAGGTTGAGCAAACGTAGCTCACGGATAAGATCAAATTTCGTGACGGCAACCTTGCTGCCTACAGGCGGACGTACTTCAGCCAGTGCGGTGTGTTCATCGGTAGCGCCGTAAAATACCGAGATCCCCGTAGCATTCATTCGGCCGGATTTTGCAAAAGAGGACAACGGTGGTCCCAGTTGCTCCACCACCTTAGTTAATGCCGTTCGCAGCGTATCGTCGGATAAAAAAACGCGGGCACGGTAAACTGTTTTAAAGGCCAGTGTCGGTCCGCCAACTAAAAAAGGATTTCCGCCTATCGTTTTTAATTGATGAAGATCTTTGAAAATCTCATCCAAGTATTCTTTGCCAAGCTGGTTAAAATACCGGGTATTTGTTTTCAGGGATTTTTCGAACTCACGCCATTTTTCTTCCCATGCTTTACTATCAACCCCTACATATTCATATTGAGATTCCTGGTCGAATTCCGTTTCCTCTCCGATTTCATCGGAGCTCCGGCTGGAAAACCGCTCCTGCAGGATGCTTTGAACATCCATGGCTGCTTCAGGAGAAATACGGGCAACATCCTCTATCACGTCAGTGACAGGATCCCCGTCCCGTTCCCAGGAGTACCCCGATTCCTTGTCGGAGAGCATGGCGGATTGATATCCATCCGGGTGATCAAGCGTGCGCTGATAAAACCCTTGAAGTACAGCTTCAGTTCTGTCAGCTAGTTCTTCAACGGAAATTGTTTTACCTGTACTACCGCAATAAGAACATTTTCTTCTCTTCCCGCTTTCTTCAACAAGATTGGAGAGAAAAGATTCACCAATGCAATTACTGCAAATCCGTTTATCCTCGAGTGTGTCCGATGACGAATTGTATCGCTTGCTTTTTGTTTTCATTTACTTTCTTTTATAAGCGGCATCGCATAGATCTGCAGGAACTTCTTTTCTAACACTTTATCAAAGTTATCCCAGAGTATACTGATCATATGATTTTTCAATGCTTCGCTTTTCCTGAACCAGGCTTTATAATTGGAGGTAAAATGAACGGTCAGCCACTCACTATCGAATTGGGCATAATCAAACTCTTCCGGTTTCAACAGCCATTTATAATAATCCGAAAAATCAAGAATCCTTTTTTTCAGTTCAGCAGGTATTTCCAGTTGAAACCGGAAAACATAATTCAGGTATTGATCGATAATAGGATCGGCGTACTCCGGCATCGACCAGAATGAAGGGCGAAGTCGCTTCAAGTCCAGGGTCTGAATATAGGTTTCATATTGTTCGTGAAACTCTTTTTCAAAATTGATCAATCCTGCCATTACTTCCCTGTAATAGTCGCCCGAATCAAAGCTTTCTTCCAGCCGGGCAGTTAGCGTTTCTCTCAATTTTTCTTCTTGCTCCTCTGTCAATATCTCAGAAAGATCAGCTAACATGTTGCGGGAATGTTGCCGCTTGCAATCCGGACATTCAGGAACAATCTTTGTCATCACGAACCCAAACAACTCTTCGTTCAGTGTAAAGCAGGAATTTTTAAGTTGTCTGCATACAGCCTGGCAAAGGCTGTCATGGTGCAGCTCTTTATGGGTGGCGATCAAATCAACTATACGTTCGTATAGGCTTACCGGGAAATGGCTTCCCTGTATATTCAGGAGCCGCGCAAGCTCTTCCAGCAAACGAAAATCAATTTGCTTGTCTTCCCGGAGGAACACTACAAAACTATCGGCGATCGCTTCGGTGTTGCAATATTTTAGATCGACGACCTGCAAAAACTGCAAAAGATTCATGGCAATCGTCGTGAGCTGATCATTATAATAATAACTTTTTTCAAAGGCTGTGGTAACTGAGACGGTAGCGTAATTGGTAAAAAAATTCACGACTGCTTCAGTAAATTCAAACCGGTTTCCGGCATGGTGGTCATAGACTGCATTTTTTGTATCATACCGCCGGCTATATAGCCGTATCACGTCGGAGTGAGCATTCATGACGAGTTTTTCCAATACATAATCCCAGAACCGTCTTAATTTTCCGCCTAGGTAACGGCTGCAGGCGTAGGAAGCAAACAACGTTTCCGTAAACGCACGGGTCACACCGATATACTCGGAAAATTTATTATAAACTACATAATTATAATTCAGGAAATCATCCATCACCGCATAAGCTTCCAGTGCTTCGTTCGTATACTCTACATTCCCACCATTGCCCGAGTAAAACAGGTCGCGCATATTTTCTGAAGTGTAAAGCATTTTTTGCCTGGGTTCCGAATAGAATTTTTTGCTGTCGATCCATTCCACGATCCGCTTAAAAACCGGTTTTGACTGGATGGCTTCATCTTTTACACGTAAGAGATCAATTCCCTCGATTCTTCTCTCCAGTTGTTGTACCACAGCCTCCTGGTTAAATTCGTATTGTAATAGCTTGGACAGTAATTTCAGGTTGAAGGCACAGATGTATTTCTGAAGCACGGTGGTTGCCGGGTCCACGAAAATCTGCTCGAACTCCAGTGCGCTCGTTTTAAAATCGCCCAACTGGTACTTGACATAGGCAGCTTTCATTCTTGTATGTAGTTCAGCAGTATCAGTATCGGATGTAGTATAGAGCGCTTCCAGCGTTTGCTTCCAGTTGAGGCGGTACAGGCTGCACTGTGCGCAGTCACATTGAGCCTGTTTCACATTGTAAATGATCCCAACAGGTTCCCGGTTCTTCAAAGAAACATACCATATATAGTTTCGTCGGAGTGTCACAATGATAAATCTGATCTTGTCCTCGTCCTCATTGTCTAATATATGTTTAGCAGAAGGATCTTCTATTCTGTCATCGAAAACTTTCACTTGCAGCAGTTCATAGAGAGCTTCATTATCGGTGACAAGGGTAAACGGTGAACTATGATAATGGCTGTTTCTGTCAAGGATAAAGGGGTATTGCCCGGTAAACAGGTTCTGCGGAATGATCGTCAGCTCGCTGAACAATTCCTGAAAATATGCATACACCTGGTCAAGGATAGGTAGGTTGCGATCCATGAAAGGCTCTTCCATATCCGGCCATTCCTCTTCGAACTCAAATCGTTTTTCCGAAATGCCGATCCCAAGTGCATCCAGTTTGGAGATTACTTGGCGGATATCCGTGTAATATAAAATGTCTATCTCCGGGAACGCTTCGCGGTAATCGGGATGAAGTTCTCCGGGACGGGAAGGGCTTATGGAAAAGTCGGTGCTGTTCGTTGAAACGAAATACAAACACGGAATTGCGTTTTTTCTTACATAATCGAGGGAGCTATAAATAATATCAGCATCACCTATTACATCTCTTCCGGGTTTAGTAAAAGGGGCTTTCTTGTTACGTTGCTGATTAAGGATCAGGACCGCCGGGTAATCCTCTTCCTTGATACGAACCCCTGTTATCGTCAGCAGGTTATCGATGTCGGTGAACTGGGAATCGAGAATGGCTATCAGTTTTTCCAGCTGTGCCTTCGTGTAAGGAGCTTTGGCATGATGAATCGTACTTTGCATGGTCGCCTCTTTTGACAGACCGTCAATTATCCTTTTTCGTTTGTCTCCTTTATTGCGGTGCCACTCTGCCGCCAGTGTATCCGGAACGAGCAGGATTACCTTCTTTTCATCTGCCAGTTGCTTCACTTTTCGCAATAACTCACTGTACGTGTTCGGCGAAACAAGGTTCAGCAAAATGCAGTTATCGATCAGAATATGCGGAAGAGGGTTCATAGATTTTTTTTACTAACAATCCGCAAAAATACCTCTAATTACGTGGAAATCAGGAGATGAGTATCCCGGGCTTATCGCCTAAAGTACCAGCCCCGGTTGATGTCGTTGCGGATCACTTTGACATGCTTTACCAGGGATAACTTGACGACAGCATCCAGCTCCCGAAGGAAATCCCGGATCGGTTTTCCATCCTTTTGGTCTTTTAAGAAAATACCTTTCTCAATGAAAATTTTCATAAGATTCTTGGCCGGTATTTCATCGACGGACTTATTTTTTTCAAAATAATCTCTCACCACCTGGTCAATGCGGCCAGCTTTGTGAATTTTCTTTTCGGATAGACTCGCCATTTTCATATTCACGCAATGTAAGATTTTTACCATGTCACCGAACCTTCCGCTTATGAATTATACAGACATATTGCAGGACAAGCTGCTCCATCTCCCCATCACGCAAACCGGGAATTCATTTAGGGAATCTCTGAAAAAAGCCCTGACCGTCTACCTAGAGGCTGTTAAAACACTCCCGGATAATCTGAGCCTGAACGTTGAAGAACTGGGACCTATCGATGGCACATTCATAAAGAACGTTCAGCAAAAATTCATTGCCGGGTTAGTGAAAACGATTGAGATCTACCATGAAGGGAAACCGGCCAATGCTTTCAGCAAATTGAGCGATACGATGAATAATGAGCTGAAGGATTTTACGCAGATACTCAAGATTAAAACCTATCCTGCCGATGATTCTTTCTTCAGGATGCGCATTCAGAAAGGAAACAAATTATTATCCTCCCGTGAAATGTTTCATATTCCTTTTGAGTTAAGAGGAAGGGTCGCTACGCAGCGGTTTAGCATACCCAGATTTCCCTGTCTCTATCTCGGCCGAACGCTGTATGGCTACTGGGAAGAAATGAATCACCCGGACATTAATGAATTTCAGGTAGTACGGCTGAAAAACATTCAGTCGATCAAATACCTCGACCTGACACTGGAATTAAATTAGTAGGTTCAATGGAAGATGTGCCTCCTTCAGGAAATTCTGCAGAAGAATAGAAGAATTATTTTTTACTGGATTGCAATAAAAAAGTATCTACTATTGCAGTAGTATTTGACACATTTACAAGCCCTAAAACGCCAGTTTACCGTTTTCTGTAACAACATTGATTCCCAATATTTGTGGTAGCCCTGTCGAGGCTACTGATATCTTTTTTAAGGATGCTGGAACTGGCTTAGGCTTTTAAACTATGTCTTTGCATATATTGTTCTACGTATTCATCCACGTCAATATTACTACCATATTTTTCCGCAGTCTGCCATGCTACCAGTTTCGATTTTTCAAATTTATACAATTTGCCTACCCGGAAGCTCGGAATTTCCCCCGCGAGTACCTTTGCGTACAAAATATGTCTTGGAATCTTCAACAATTTCAACACTTCATTGAAATTCATTATTCTTTCTTCTTCAAGCTCATTAGTTTCCTCAAGTCTTTTGTCCCTTGATAACCCTTTCAAAACTATTTTCATCTGCTTTACTTCATCTTCCAATGCTTTAACACGGAACTCTAATGAGATACTGTTTTGCTTACCCATATTCACATTTGTTTGCTTAGATTTTTACCGTCGTTGATGCTTTCACTTTCACTTTATCAGCAACCTTTGCATAAATCTGCGTTGTACTTACATTCTTATGGTTGAGCATTTTGCTCACCACATAAATATCCTCACCGCCAGAAATCATACTGGTTGCATACGTGTGACGAAAGTTATGATAGGTGATATCCTTCTCAATTCCCGCATCAAGACACCATTCTTTAACAACTTTCCTGGTGCGGTCATAATCCAGCCCCTCAAAAATCAGATCCTCGTCATTACCTCTTTCTCCTAACATATCTACCGCCTGCTGGCTGATATAATGCTTGAATGGTCGCTTAGGTTTCGGATCAATAATCAGAAAATACCAGGCATTTAGTTTCTTTGAATAATGTAACTGTTTCCATTTTAAGATTTCAACGGCCCCGAATCTAAATCCCGTTACCATCGCAAACATAGACGCACGATAGACGAGCTCATCAGCACATGGCGTATTTTTCAACAGCTCGATTTCGTCTTCATCCAGTGCCTCCCTCAGTCGTTCCTCATTTTTGATTCGTTCAATTTTCAAAGTATAATCCTCAGGGAGATAATTGTCCTTAAATGCTTTTTCAATTATAAGGCAGAATTTATCAAAATAGGAGGAAGCCGAGTTTACATCCAGCTTATCGAACTTTGATTTTAGTGTATTTGTAGCCAGTAAAAAATCCTTGAACTTTTCAAGCATGATAGCATCAATGTGACGGAACTTCAGGTGCTCGCCTGCATATCTATCTAAATATTTGAGCACACTATTATAATGTTCAACATTAATGCCCTCTCTTGCTTTTCCAACAACAAAATTCCTGGCATAGATCAAAAAATCAGCGTTAAGTGCATCCCTGTTAAAAAGTTTATGTTCCTCCAGCATCAGCGACTTCATTCTCTTAACAAAGATCTTTTCAGCAATTTCCTGGTTGATTTCATTTTGCTTTCTTTCAAATTGTGATTGGGGATTTTTAACGATGTAAAGATTTAAAAACTCTCTCCTTGAGTATGCTTTTTTAATGGGATTCCATACTGGTGGATAATAATCAATATAAAGGCTAAGTCTACCACCTTTCAACTTCTTTTCTCTCAATGTCCCTCTCATATCGCTCCATATTTACAAGTAATAAAATCAATAACTAAATTCTTTTTGAATACCAAACGACGTCCTAACTTAATCTTAGGGAACTCCTTATCCCTGATCAACCGGAACAATGTCCTTTCGCTCACACCAAGTATGGCAGCAAGCTCCTTTATGTTTACGGTTTCCTTCAGAGGTACAATGGGAGACAAATCGGTATCCAAACCAGCTTTAAGAATTGTATTCTTTGTAGCTTGATTTGACTGTTGAATCTTTCCCTTTTTTTGCTGAAGTTTATATGCTCGTGAGTTGCATATGTGTGAGCAATACCGTGTTATGGTAGTACGAGCAGTAAAGATTTGCCCGCAGTGTTCGCAGACACGTTTAATTTCGATTTTTGAACTCATTGCTTACAAAATATTCCCTTCAAAATCTTAAGAGACTGCCAGCAACTGCCACGAGCTGACTGGAACTGTCTGTAACTGACATCATCTCTCCTTCTCACTTTTCAATTTTGTACCCCGAAAAATTTTAAGAAAAAGGTACAAATAAGGTACAAAAAGCAATAAAAAATGGAGTTAAAGAACGTCAGTTACTCAAAATTTATTTTCGTAACCGTTTGTAAGTAAGCGTTCTAAATAAAGTGCGGTAAACTATGGTAGGGGTGTCATTTTCCGATACAGAACTTACTAAAAATATAATCCAACATATCTTCATTACTCACCTGCCCTGTGATCTCGCCAAGATAATGCAAACAACGACGGATATCCAATGCAAGTAAATCGCCTGGCAATTTATTATCAAGGCCTGCCTGAATATCAGCTAATGATTTTGCTGCTTCTTTCAATGCATGATAATGCCTTGCATTGGTGACAATAGTGCTTTCAACTTGTACCTTGCCCTGCAATACGGTATCTACCATTTTTTCTTTTAAGACTTCTGTATGCAGATTTTGTTTGGCTGAAATAAAGATCAGCTTTTCAAAGTCACTGAATTTTTCTTTTGTTTCAACTTCACCAATTTCATCAATCTTATTAGCAAGTAATAAATAATTCAATTGCTGTCTATCCAGTTCAAACTTTTTTCCTTTTACTTCCTGTTTTTCATCCCTTGCATCAAAAAGATAAAGAACAAGATCAGCCTGTTTCATCTTTTCAAGGCTCCTCTCCATACCTGCCGTTTCTATTATATCTGCAGAATGTTGCCGGATACCGGCTGTATCAATAAGCCGGAATAAAATGCCATCAATATTGATCACCTCTTCAATCGTATCTCTTGTGGTACCTGGAATATCACTTACAATGGCCCTGTTTTCATTCAGCAATGTATTGAGTAATGTAGATTTTCCCGCATTGGGTTTACCAATAATAGCTACGCTGACACCATTTTTTATTACATTACCTAATTGAAATGAGTTGATGAGTTGACTGGTGGATTGATTTAACTCCTTGATCAATTTATAAAAAGCTGAACGGTCGGCAAACTCTACGTCTTCCTGCGAAAAATCCAATTCCAATTCAATCAATGCAGAAAACCTTATCAATTGCTCTCTCAATTCTTTGAGCCTTGCTGAAAATCCACCCCGCATAGTATGCAATGCGGCTTTATGTGAAGCTTCTGTGTTACTGGCAATAATATCTGCTACGGCTTCCGCCTGTGCCAGGTCAAGTTTTCCATTTAAAAAAGCCCGTTGGGTAAACTCTCCTGGTTTTGCCAATCTTGCTCCTTTCTCAATACAAGCACCTATTATTTGCTGATGAATGAAAGGGGATCCGTGGCAACTGATCTCAATTACATCTTCACCGGTATATGATCTTGGCGAACGAAACAAGGAGAGTACTACTTCGTCAAGTGTTTTATTATTTTGTTTCAGGAAACCAACGTGGAGCGTATTGGGCGGCTCCAGTAAAAGATCTTTGGAAGGGAACAGATCATTTACAATTTTAAAAGTATTAGTTCCGCTTAACCTTATAACACCGATAGCGCCTATACCCGGCGGTGTTGCTAACGCAACAATCGTATCATCCCAGCCTGTTAGATTATTGATCATGTTCTGTTACTCCTGAAAATTCGCTCTTGTAAAATGTTATTGTATCACTCAAAAATACCTCTCATTATATTACCCATAAAAACAAAAATCCTCCCCCGGTTGACCAGGGGAGGATATAAATCCTTTAAAGAAATTTTTTATTCTGATTGAACCTGGAAAGTAATAGGTTGCTTACGATAAGCATTCACACTACGTCCATTCTGAATCGCAGGCGTCCAGGCTGGTCCTTTTTTAATAACCCTTACAGCTTCTTCTTCCATTCCATAGCCATGTTTGGTCAGCGCCTTTACATCACTGATGCTACCATCCTTACTTACCACAAACTGCACATATACCGTATACATACCTTCGGGAGCACCATTGTCAACAGGTGCACTTGGGTTAAGGTTTCTTTCCAGGTATTTTCTCCATGCACTTTCACCACCTTTAAAAGTAGCTTCGATCTCAACCTTTTCAAAGATTTTATTCTCGTCTTCTTTTTTCTCTTCTACAATACCTTTGCCGTCATCAATTACAGCAGGGGCAACAATACCTTCATCTTTAATGCCCTCTTGCTTGATCACGTCAATTTTTGCTTCTTTCACTTCTTCCTGCGTAGGAGGCGGTTCCTCAACTTCCTCATCCTTTACAATTTTAGGAGGAGTAAATTTCTCCATTTCGACCTTTGGAGGATCTGGTGGTTTGGGTGGTGGCGGAGGTGGTAATTCTTTCGGCTTTTCCTCTTCCTGTTTAATATCCGCCAGGGTTACCTCCTTGATATCCACTTTTTTTGATTTGCCGTCATCCAGCGAGCTTGACAATACGGACCCAATTAAAGCCAGTAAAGCAATAGAACCTGTGATAACCAGGGCCATTATAATCCGCTTATTATAAGTTTTGCGTAACTCATAAGCCCCGTAATCCTTGTTCCGGTTTTCAAAAACCAGGTCAAGAATATCGGCTGATAATATTTTGTTGGCTTCCATTTTGAGTTTGTTTAAAAATTAGATGTTATTCCCGTTCAATTCCATAAACTTAATTAGCAGCAGGAGGCGCTCCTCCACCTTCTGTTTTTTTGATCAGGTCTTTTTCAACATCAGCAATTTTGACCATAGCGAAACGCTCTACATTGTTGATAGTCATTTCATCAAGGATATCTACCGTGTTTTTGTAAGTAGCTTCTTCATTAGGCTTGATCACCACCATAAAGTCCCTGGCAAGATCCGCGGTTTCCCAATTAGGGTTTCCTTTTTTCTTAGCCTCTTCTTTTAGCTTCTCGCAAGTAGCATCATGAGTATGATTTGCTATTACTTCCTTTTTTTTCCGGATTATCTCGTCCCGGATACCTTTAAAGGTTGTTTGTTTGAAATTGCTTGCGTCCGGAGCCAATTCTCCTTCATAGTAATATACCTGGTCGTTCTTTCCAAGCATAACCGTCAGGGCGCCTGATTGTTTAGTCTTGGTTATCTCCTCATCCTTATCTGTATCCTTCGGCATGTTGAGGTCCATCGTAGATGGCGAACTCATGGTAGCCGTAAAAATAAAGAAGGTAATAAGAAGAAAACCCAGATCCACCATTGGCGTCATGTCAACACGGGTAGAAAGTTTTTTGGCTTTTTTCACCCCCGGTCCTTTTTTGTGGCCGCCGCCGCCATCACCGGTATCTAAACTTGCCATAGTTCATGAGTTTTAGTTAAATAAATTAATTAGCCGCTCCTGCTCTGCGCTGAATCCCCAATTCTGAATTAGCTGGAGCATCTTCCGGAGATGTAACAAGATTGTATTTATTTTCGTCATTCCGTTTCAATGCACTTACCACCGCTTCAAATGTTGGGAATTTTGACTTGGAATCTCCCTTGATCAGAAAAGTCAGTTTTTGACCCGCAAAAGCATTTTTCGAAGCAGCGATCCACCTTACCAGTTCATTAGTGGCTGAATCCATTACAGGAATCCCAGCCTGCTTTACATTCTTCTGCTCATCAGCGGGAATCGCCAACAAACTTTTTAACTGTGAAAAAGGTACTCCTACCGCTGCTGTCTTTTTAAAGTTGGCCATTTCCGTGGGGGTTAATCCCAGGTTATTGCTCGTATTCAGCTCCTGCATTATTTTGTCATAAACTCCTACATTCTTCTCAGATAAAACAGAAAAGAAAACCCTGTTTTCCGGGTCAATCGTTACCATTACCGCATCATTTTCAGGCAATTTTCCAGCCGAAACGGAGTTTGGTGTTTTAATTTCAACAGGCTCAGGCGGTTTAAACTTGGTAGCCATGATGAAAAAGGAAAGAATCAGGAATGCGATATCCACAAAGGGTGTCATATCGGTATCCGTGTTCTTTTTTGCAACATTTACACTTGGCATTTTTCAAAAATTTAATAATAAGATGAAATAGAGTTCAATTTCCATACACGTTCATCTCCTTGCTGCAAAATTATTTGTACAGCGAAGCAAAACTTTGTGTCAGGGTAAAACCAGATTCATCAATGCCATAAGTAATAGAGTCGATCTTGGTAGTGAACACATTATACATGATCAATGAAAGAGCTGATGTACCAATACCTAATGCCGTATTATACAAGGCTTCTGAGATACCTACCGCCAGGTCACCCGCTGCACCGGCACCACCTTCTTTACCCAGGGCTGAGAAAGATTTGATCATACCGATTACCGTACCCAACAGGGCAATCAATGTACCTGTAGATACAATGGTAGAAAGGAAAACCAGGTTTTTTGAAAGCATAGGCAGTTCCAAAGCAGTAGCTTCTTCTACTTCCTTTTGAATAGAGATTACTTTTTGTTCCGTATCCATACCGCCTTCGTTGATCATTTCTTTGTAACGGCGAAGACCAGCTTTCATTACGTTAGCAACTGAACCACGTTGTTTGTCGCACTCAGACAAGGCTGCATCAACATTACGGTTAGCTAAATGATACTGCACTTTACGGATAAAATCAGAAATAGATCCATTACCCATCGCTTTGCGGATAGTCAAAAATCTTTCAATAGAAAATACAATTACCATTAACAGCATACCAATCAGTAATGGAACGATAATACCACCTTCATAAATTCTGTGTAATGCATCTTTTGGTTCTTTATGCTCGGGCCAGAAGCCGCCTTCAGCCGATGGAGCTTCGAATCCGCTTGGGTTACCTAAAATAAAACGCCAGATTGCATACCCAGCAATAATACATACGATAGGAGCAATCCACGAAATGGCGTTACTGCTTTTCTTTGCTTGCACAGAAGTAGCCTTAACTGATGCGGATGCAGTTGGTTTAGTCTCAGCCATGATCTTAATTTTTTAGTGTTTTTTAAATGTTAATGAGCCTTAGTTTGCGGCTACAATTCTAATGAAAAAGTTTATACAAAAATCTTCCTGTGATTTTTTTTTTATCACAGGGGTTCAAGTTAAGGTTTTTTTTAAAAGCAGCAACTCCCTGACAAATAATTTGATAACAATTTTGTACTAACAATCATTCTTATTATTCATAGCGTAAGGCTTCAATGGGATTGAGCCGCCCGGCTTTCAAAGCGGGGTACAGACCCGCTAACAGACCTACTATAGTGCAAATGACGATGCCATATAAAACCCAGTTCCAGGGTACAACAAATCCGGTATTCAAAACTATTGAAAACATATTTCCAACCAATATGCCCAGGAATATGCCGAACACTGCGCCCAGCACACTGATGATCACTGCTTCTAATAGGAATTGCCGTCTTACCATTTTACTTTTTCCACCGATAGCCTTTATCAACCCGACTTCTTTAGTACGTTCAGATACAGAGACCAGCATGATATTCATTAACCCGATAGCCGCACCTATTAATGTTATCAAACCAATAACTGTAGCCGAAATAGTAAGAAATCCAAGACTGTTCATCGCTTTTTCCGCTATGCTATCACTTCTGTCCAAAGCAAAATTGTTATCTTCTGTAGTTAATAATTTCCGGATGGGGCGGAATGCTGCTTCGGCTTCTCCCATGGCCTCATTTACCTGCATGATATTATCTGTCAGAACAGCGATCACATAAGAAAACCCGGAAGGAAAATTGCGGGAAATATTAGTATAACTTGTTATAACCAGGTTATCACGGCTAAACCCAAATGTTGAACCACGGCTTTCCAACACACCTGCAACACGATAAGGAATATCATTGATCCTTACCATCGCATTGGTTGCTTTATCTATTCCCAACTTGAATATTTTTTTTGCCACATCATAACCCAACAGGCAGACATTGGCTCCTGATTGCACTTCTGTCCGGTTTATATTTCGTCCATCTGCTAATGCAAATCCGTTCAATAGTAAATAATTTTCATCGCCTCCCAGCAAAGTCACATTCGGGCTTGTCTTTCTGTCTTCATGTGAAATGATCGTATTCCTGTTGCCAAATATAGAAATGCTTGTAATTGCAGGATAATGATATGTTTTTACAAAAAGCTCGGCTTCATCTTTCGTGATCGGTTTTCCAAGGTTTGATTTTTTTTCTTTCCGCTTTGTTTTTTTTGAAAGTTCTACTTCCCGGCCGCCATCATTACCAAAACGGATATTTCTTTCCCTGAATCTTATGGTAAAAGCATTGGCGCCCATAGAAGAAAAGCTTTCTGAAAATTTCTGGTTCATGGCTTTGATGGCTGTAATGATACCCACCAGAGCCATAATACCAAAAGCAATAATGGCAACAGTCAATCCTGTGCGAAGTTTATTACTACGGACAGTACGAAATGCCAGCGAAAAAACATCAAGAAAACTCATGCAAAAGATTTATGAAAATTTCCCTGTATCACCATAACTGAATCATCAATTGATACACAAAGCCTGCCGGATAACAAATTGATATGCCGAAATTAAAGAAAGAAAAACGATAAGAATGAAGTATTTATAAGTGGTGAATGGTTGCCAGTTACCGGTAACAAGTAACCGGTAACTTAAAAATAATACCAGTAAAGCAATAAGTTGGGAAAGATACCCAGGAGAATAACAATTGCTGTAAGACCAACCAGCGTCCATTTAAATACCGGAGATGCCTGCACTGTTGCCTGCCCCTCCTTAAAATACATGGCCTGGATAACACGGAAATAATAATAGGCGCTTACGGCAGCCATCACTACCGCAAAGATCACTAACCATAGATTATTGCCGGTTCCCATTGCCGCTTTCAGCATATAAAATTTTGCAAGAAATCCGGCAGTAAGCGGAATCCCCGCTAACGATAAAAATAAAATAGTGGTAGTTGCAGCTACCAAAGGTTGTTGCTTGGCCAATCCATTAAATCCTTCAAAAGTATAATCGCTCATTTTTGCCAGCACAGCAAAAATGCCAATGGTAGCAAAGCAATAAGCGGCAGCATATAATAATATACCTTCCTTAGCATCTGTATTCATGGCGAATAATGCCAGCAACATAAACCCCGCCTGAGATATACTGGAATACGCCAGCATTCTTTTTACACTTTGCTGGAATACAGCGGTAATATTTCCGATAAGCAAAGTAGCCACAGCAATAATAGCTATCCACACTTTCCATTGGGAATGAAAGACACCGAATGATTCGTCGAACAAACGGATAAATCCTATGAAAACGGCTGCCTTTACTATGGTTGCCATATAGGAAGTAAAAACTGTTGGCGCCCCGTCATATACATCCGGTGTCCAGAAATGAAAAGGAGCCGCTGATGCTTTGAATGACATAGAAAAAAGTAGCAATAACATTCCGGCAACAGGCAATACAGCAGGTTTGTCCAAAACAAATTTCATTTGTTCTACGTTAAATGTGCCTGTAGCACCGTAGATCAATGCAATACCCATCAGCATCAACCCGGTAGAAAAAGCTCCCATCAGCAAATATTTCAAGGAAGCTTCATTGCTTTTCAGGTTTCTTTTATCGGCACCTGTAAGAATGTATAAGGGAATGGAAATAATTTCAATACCCAGAAACAGGATCAGTAAAGACTTGAAAGATGTTACCAGTATGATACCACAGGTAATAAAAAAGATGAGTGAAAAATATTCAGCGTAATGGATACCGACCTTTTCCATATCCTTTGCTGACAAAATGAAAAATACCAGTGTAGAGAAAAGAGCTATTGAATTAAACAACAAAGCAAACCTGTCGAAATAAATCATTCCTGCTGTATTGATCCTGAAAAAAGAAGGATTATATATTTCGTAAATATTAACCAATAACAACACGATCATTGCCATAACAGCAATAGCCCTCACAGTGGCTTTCTGCTTTATCCAGATACCGCTGAACAACAGGACAACTCCGAAAATAGCCGACAATATTAATGCGTTCATGACTTCCTTACTTCGTTAACAGATGACGAACATCTGATATTTTTAAAATACTATCTGTGATATCGTTCGTAATATTCAATACCGGTTGAGGATATACTCCCATCCAGAAGATCAAAACAACAATAACTCCCAACGCCAATTTTTCTTTCGGATTAATATCCTGTGCCCTCGCCGTCAATGCGGTTGCTTCTCCGTAAAAAATCCTGCGGACCATATTCAAAATATAGATCGCCGCCAGGATGATGCAAATACCCGCTGAGACAGTAAATACAATATTGTAATCAGTAATATCCCGGGAACCGAAAATTCCACTGAACATTAAAAACTCCCCAACGAAGGCATTGGTAAGGGGCAATGCGATATTTGCCAAAGCAATGATCACAAATAAAATCGCCATCGCCGGAGCTTTCTGTGCAAGCCCGCCCAATTCGGAAAGCTTTCTTGTTCCAAATTGTCTTTCTATCAGTTCTACTACTATCCACAAACCGATGATATTGATACCATGATTGAACATCTGTATCATTACCCCCTGCATGCCCAGTTTATTTTCAGAAAAAATAGCGATGCACATCAGGCCCATGTGAGCAATGGAAGAATAAGCCACCAATCTTTTTATATCATCTTGCTTTATAGCAATCAGTGAGGCGTAGATCATTCCGGTAACAGCCATACCCGAAACCAGGTTGCCCCATGAATAGGACGCAAGCGGAAGAACAGGTAAGAGCCAACGGATCAATCCAAGCACTCCCATTTTTACCATTACACCGCTAAGCACCATGGTAATAGCTGTGGATGATTGTTCATATGTATCGGGCTGCCAGGTATGAAAAGGGAAGATTGGCATTTTTACTGCAAATGCAACAAAGAATAACCAGAATAGCCATGTTTGGTCTTTCCCGGAAAGCGCCGCACCTGTTTTATAAAAAGATTCAATACTAAATGAATGATCGGGTGTTTGTGCATATACATACAAAATACCGATCAGCATTAATAAAGAACCAAGAAATGTATAAACGAAGAATTTGAATGTAACCGCAATTCTTTTTTCACCGCCCCATTGAGAACAAAGAAAATAAACAGGGATCAATGCCAGTTCCCAGAAAAAATAAAATAACAATCCATCCATTGCCAGGAACACGCCCATCATACCCGCTTGCGACAATAGCATTAAAGCAAAAAAATTATTCGCTTTTTTATAAGAAGAATGCCAGGTTGAAAGAAAAATAAGTGGAAAAGCAACGGCATTCAGCAAACAAAGCAATTGCCCCATGCCATCCAGTTTTACAGAAAAACTACTTCCCAAAGATGACATCCATGCCGACTGATGCACCAGGTCTTTTGCATCGTTTAATACAGTCAATCCTAATAGTGAAACTATCAGCGTCGCTATCGATGAAAACAAAGTCCATGAACGAACAGTTTTTTCATTTTTGAAAAATAAAGCAACCAACCCGGTAAGCAATGGAATTAATATCAGTAAAACAGGGATCATAATTATTTTCTAACAAAAAATTGAAAAACAAAAAACAATAACATGCCTATTACCATCAACAATACATAGCTGCCTACCTGGCCACTTTGCAACAACCGCAACTGGCGGCCACTATAGTTTACTAACCTGCCTACTCCATTCACAATACCATCAACCACTGATTTTTCGAAAATATTTTTAAAGAAGCTGGCAAGCCTGTCCAATGGATTCACAATTATTTTATCGTAAAATTCATCCATATACCATTTATCAGCCAGCACTTTTCCAAAACCTGTGGCCTCTTCCGTATCAGGTTTTTTACTGAATTTATTCCAGGCAAAAACAATAATGATTACAATTAAAGCAGTTGACACACCTGTAAGCATCCACTCCGTAGAATGAGAAACTTCATGGGCTTCTAAAATTCTATTAGAGCCTGCAAAAATGGGTGCTAAAAATTCTCTCAATGAATGAGCTCCATGCATCATGAACTCCGGTATGCCAACATAACCACCAACAATGGAAAGTATAGCTAATATAACCAGTGGAATAGTGATAGCTGCGGGGCTTTCGTGCAAATGATGTTCCTGCTCTTTTGAGCCCCTGAAAGATCCTTTGAATGTCGAAGCATATAAACGGAACATATAAAAAGCGGTAAGCAGTGCTGTTCCCAAACCAATAGCATAAACGATCGGCGATCTTGCAAATGCCCCTGCTAATATTTCATCTTTTGAAAAGAAACCGGACAAGCCGGGAATACCAGCAATAGCCAGGCATCCTACAAGAAAAGTCCAATTGGTTGTTTTCATGTATTTACTCAAACCTCCCATTTTTCTTATATCCTGTTCACCACCCATAGCATGAATAACACTCCCACTTCCCAGGAACAATAAAGCTTTGAAAAAAGCATGCGTCATTACATGGAAAACAGCGGCGACATAAGAACCCGTTCCTAATGCCAGGAACATATAACCCAACTGGCTAACGGTAGAATAAGCCAGTACTTTTTTAATATCATTTTGCCTGAGTGCAATAGTAGCGGCCACTAATGCAGTAGCCAAACCGATAATTGCAACCACATTCATGGCCACAGGGGATAAAGAATATAAAATATTACTCCTGGCGATCATATAAATACCTGCTGTCACCATAGTAGCGGCATGTATCAAAGCAGAAACAGGTGTTGGACCTGCCATCGCATCGGGCAACCAGGTATATAAAGGTATTTGTGCACTTTTACCGGTAGCGCCTACAAATAATAATAATGTGATGGCGGTAATATCAGTAGCTGTAAAATTTTTACCCTCGCCAAAAAAAGCAAATACATCTCCATAATTGACATTACCCACTTTGGATATGATCCAGAAAATGGCGATCAGGAAAGCAAGGTCGCCGATCCGGTTCATTACAAAAGCTTTGTTGGCGGCTTTATTATACGCTGTGTTCTTAAACCAATAACCGATCAGTAAATAAGAACATAACCCTACTCCTTCCCAACCAATGAACATGATCACATAGTTGGCGCCCATTACCAGCAGCAGCATGGAGAAAACGAACAGGTTCAAATAAGAAAAATATCTTCCAAAATGTTCCGTCTTTTCTTCATGCATATAGGAAGTGGAATACACATGGATCAAAAAACCAACTCCGGTGATGATCAGAAGAAAAATAGATGAAAGCTGATCTATTTGAAAAGCGAAAGGAATAGAAAGTTTGCCGACTGAAATAAAATTAAAATAGCTGGCTATATGCGTATTGCCATCTTTCACTTGCATGAATACCCAAACACTGATGAGAAAAGAAACCAGTACAGTACCGCTTCCGATAATTCCTATCAATCTTTTTGACAAATGTTTCCGGCCCAGCCCATTGATAAGAAAACCTATCAGCGGCAGCAGCGGAATTAAATAAACCAAGTCTAATGCATTCTTCATACCCCATACCCCTGAAAGGGCTTATAAAATTTTCGTTACTTAATACTTTCCCAATTCCTCCCCTTTAGGGGCAGGGGGCTTAGTGTTTTAACCTGTTCAAAAAATTTATATCCACTGAGTGAATATTCCTGTACATCATAACAATAATAGCCAGTCCTACACTTACCTCCGCTGCCGCTACCACCATAATGAAGAATACAAACAATTGTCCATCTGTTCCTGCTGCAGCATTACCAGCAGCCAGTCCATTTAAATGATGCATTTTTGAAAATGCTACCAGTAATAAATTCACCGCATTCAGCATGATCTCAACGCACATAAATACAATGATGGCATTGCGGCGTGTGAGCACACCAACAATCCCGATGCAGAACAAAGCAATGGACAGAAATATGTAATAATTTATTGGCATAGAACCCCCTCTAACTCCCCCTAAAGGGTGAGAATCCACTCACAACCCTAAAAGCAGTAAGTGAACTATTGTTTTTTACTATTGATTAAAGAACTAAAAGTTGAAGTGTGCGACGTCCGCCCGGCCTACCATTCGGACGGGCAACGAAGATGCCATAAAAAACTAAAGCTGGATACACAATCATTCAACTAACTATTAAAAGAGCTTATCGAATAAAATAATGACTCCCTGACCTAAGTTCCCCCTTTAGGGGGACAGGGGGCTTAATCTTTCTTCCCTATCACCACCGCACCTACCATAGCGCTTAAAAATAAAATACTGCTTATCTCAAACGGCACTACATAGGTAGTGAATAACTCATTTCCCAAATTTTTGATCAGTCCTATATTCCCTTCCTTCACCTGCGCCAACTGGCCTTTTAATTCACTATTTCGCAAAGCAGCCACAAGTATCAATAATAAACATCCGCCTGATAAAGCACCTGCAAATTTTAGCCAGCGGTTCTTTTGCGGTTCTGTTTCCTTGTTCAGGTTCATCAGCATGATGACAAACAGGAACAATACCATGATGGCCCCTGCATATACTATGATATTTACAACAGCGAGGAACTGGGCATTTAATAATATATAATGCCCTGAAATGGCAAAGAAGGTAAAGATCAGCCACAATACACTATAAACGGGGTTTTTGCTAACAACCACCATCAGGGCCCCGAACAAAGCCATCACTGAAAGTAACCAGAACAATATTTGCGTAATATTCATTTTCTCTTGAGCTGTTAGCAAGAAGCCGCAAGCAATGAGCTGTGAGCTACGAGCAATGTATCTTTATGAATTAATAAACTTTTTCAAACCTCAACCTCAAACCTCAAACTCTCGGCGCCCTGTCACCCAATGCCTTTTTATATCCTTCCGGATCTTCTTTAGGATTTGGTATCAACAGGTCTTCCTTTTTATAAATAAATCCTTGTCTTCCGTAATTGGCTGGCGCAAAAGTCTGCGATAAATAGACCGCATCTTTCGGACAGGCTTCCTCACAGTACCCGCAAAAAATACAGCGCAGCATATTGATCTCATACTTTGCAGCATATTTTTCTTCCTTATACAAATGTTCTTCTCCGGGCTGGCGCTCTGCCGCTTCCATGGTAATAGCTTCCGCAGGACAAGCAACGGCGCATAAACCACAGGCAGTGCAGCGTTCACGGCCTTCTTCATCCCGGTTCAGTATCTGTAAGCCCCTGAACACTTTGGAAAATGTTCGCTTTTGTTCCGGGTATTGTATCGTCACTTTTCTTTTAAATAAGTGAGTCAATGTGATCCACATACCCTTTGCAATATTCCACAGGTATATTTTCTCCAGCCATGTCATTGGCTTACGATCCACCTGTTTTGCTCTTTGTGTTAATTGCATATTTTAACTCCTAAAAGGAGATTTAAATTTTTCGCAAATATAAGGCCTCATCCTTCTTATCCCTTCTCCCTTGCTTCCTGCTTCGCTATGCTCGCAGTCGCAATGACAGGAGAAGGACGGTGCTACATTGCAAATCCCCGTCCGACCACGTCATCCGGGCGGGCAAGCTTAATAACTACCAAATCGGCCCCATTCTCCTTCTCTTTCCCCAAAAGGGAAAGAGCGGTACTACATCTCTTTAATAAACTTCATAACTACCACATCAACTTCGGTTCTATACTTAACACTCTCGAATACCATTACTTTATGAACATCTTCGAAAAGCAAGGGCTGTGCTTTGATGGCCTTCCCTTCGGGAAGGTCGGGATGGGCTTTATTTCTTCAACCACAATATCACCGCTGCTGTCAACACCATATTCACCAGCGCCAGCGGGATTAATGTTCTCCAGCCCAGTTTCATCAATTGGTCAAAACGGAAACGGGGGATCGTCCACCGTATCCACATAAATACAAAAATGAAAAAAAATGCTTTACCCATCAATACAATAAAACCGATAATAGCCATCACGTTCTGGCTCCAGCCCCAGTTTGCTTCGTTCACAAATGGTATATCATAACCACCAAAATATAATGTAGACATCACTACCCCGCTAATGAACATATTGATGTATTCCGCAAACAAATAAAACCCAAGTTTCATTGATGAATATTCCTGATGGTAACCAAAGTTCAATTCATTCTCTGCTTCAGGTAAATCAAATGGTGTCCGATTACATTCTGCCAAAGCACACACAAAAAAGATGAGAAAGCCAAGCGGCTGATAAATGATATGCCAGCCATTTTCCAATTGATTGCTTACAATAGAACTCATTCTCAGATCACCCACCAGCATCAGCACGGCGATCAGCGCAAGCCCCATTGGTAATTCATACGATACCATTTGTGAGGCCCCACGGATAGCCGCCAGCAAAGAAAATTTATTATTAGAAGCCCATCCGCCGATCATGATCCCATATACACCTAAACTTACCACACCAAAAATGAAAAGTATTCCAATATTAATATCGGCGATCTGCATCGGTATATCTCTACCAAATAAATGCAAAGATGTGCTCCAGGGTATAACGGCGCTGGTAAGCAAAGCTGTTATCATTGCCAGGCAAGGGCCTAATATGAAAAGGAATTTGGAAGACATCATGGGAATGATCTCTTCTTTAAAAAAGAGTTTGCCACCATCAGCCAGGGGTTGCAGCAAACCAAAGATACCGGCACGGTTAGGGCCAATACGATCCTGCAAAAAAGCAGCTACTTTTCGTTCCGCATAAGTAGCATACATAGCTACCACCATTGACAGGGTAATCACTAATCCTATCAATAGAAATTTCTCCAGAATAAAAAACCAGTCTATAGATAATAATATCATAATTAAAATGACTCCTTAATAATATTCAAAATATTTTCTCTCAATACAGGGATGTGTTCGCTTGCAACCTCCCAGATCAGATCATACTTGATTCCAAAATATTCATGTACCACAATATTCCTCATTCCTTTTATTGCCGGCCAATCTACATCAGGGTATTTATTTTTTAATTCTCCGGATATGTAAACTGAGGCTTCTCCTATTATTTCTATCCATTTAACTACCACAATTCTCAAAACATGGTTGTTAACAAACGCCTCATAATCTACATTTTTAATGGCTAATCCTATTTCGTCCATGCATTCCAGCATATGCCTCAGCCTTGCATCATCACCCAATTTATTTTTTCATAAATCAGGGTTTTATCCTTATCAATATATGGTTTGATGAATTTATTTTCCCAACCATGGCTGACTACATCTACCTTTTTATTTAATAGTTCCCCAAGTTCCTCATGCCAGATAAAATATCTTAATCCCACTTTTGCACCCTTTTCAATATCAACCAGCACATCCACATCACTGTTCTCATCTGCTTCTCCCCTGGCATAAGACCCAAACAACCATACTTTTTTGACCGGTTTTAAAGCAAAGTAAGCTTCAATCGCTTTTCTTATATCGTCAGTTGTCAGGATCATTTATCAATTTTCGTTTCGAATGTTCTGCCTGTCGCCGGGCCTGCTATTTCACTCAGATCTACGGATGGATCGTTTACATCACTGATGCTATGAATGTCCATCAATAATTTCGGTTGTCGCCCACCCATCACTTCAGCAATCGTTTCCTGCGGTTTTTTTGCTCCTACATAATGATTGGCAGAAATAACCGAATGCCTGCTTATTTTAGTTGGCCCTTCTATTACCCAGTCGCTCAATTTCTTTTTATCAAACCGGCAGGTATTACAGATCCAACCGGGCTTATCATCAAAACTCTGTACTTCGCCCCATTCATCTTTTCTTGCTGTTACACGTAATACTTCATCACCACGATTCCAGAGTGTTACTTTACCGCAACAGGTAGGGCAATCGCGATGCGCATCTACCGGTTTTGTAAACCATACCCGATTCTTGAACCGGAATGTTTTATCGGTTAAAGCACCAACAGGGCATACATCAATCATGTTGCCACTGAAATCATTATCTATCGCTTTGGAAATATAAGTTGATATCTCTGCATGATCCCCCCTGTCTAATATACCATGCACCCTGCTATTCGTTAACTGATCGGCCACATAAGTACAACGATAACAAAGAATGCATCTTGTCATGTGTAGCTGTATATATGGACCGATATCTTCTTTCTCAAATGTTCTCCTGGAAAATTCGTAACGGGTACCTTCCTTGCCATGTTCATAACTCAGATCCTGCAAATGACATTCACCGGCCTGGTCACAGATAGGGCAATCCAAAGGATGATTTAATAATAAAAATTCAACCACGCCATTCCTGGCATCCATTACTCTGTCACTGGTAATATTTTTTACGATCATTCCATCCATCACCGTTGTCCGGCAGCTTGCTACCAGTTTCGGCATCGGCCGCGGGTCAGCGGTAGAACCTGCAGCTACTTCTACCAGGCAGGTGCGGCATTTACCACCACTACCTTTCAACTTGCTGTAAAAACACATAGCAGGCGGAGCAACATCACCGCCTATCTTTCGTGCAGCCAAAAGGATAGTTGTTCCCGGCTCCACATCAATGGAGATATTATCGATGGTTACTTTAAATAATTTTTTCTCTTCAGCCATAATTTATGCAACTACTTGTAAAGGTTCGGCATAATGCGCCAACCCATAATTTCTTTTTGTACACTCATCGGGGTTGAGCACATGCCATTCAAACTCATCCCTGAAATGCCTGATCGCCGCAGCTACCGGCCATGCTGCCGCATCACCCAATGGGCAAATGGTACTTCCTTCTATCTTTCTTTGTATATCCCAAAGCAGATCAATATCACTTATTTTTCCCTGGCCTTTATCCAAACGCAATAATAATTTTTCCATCCAGCCGGTTCCCTCACGACAAGGCGAACATTGCCCGCAACTTTCATGGCGATAAAACCTGGCCAACGTATAGGTATGTTTTACCACGCATTGATCTTCATCTAAAACAATAAAGCCACCCGAACCCATCATAGAACCTGTTGCAAAACCGCCATCACTTAAGCTTTCATAGTTCATCATCCGGGTATCACCTTTCGCTGTCTTTAATAAAAGATTAGCCGGTAAAATAGGAACGGAAGAACCGCCGGGAATACAGGCTTTTAATCGTTTGCCATTTTTTATACCACCACACCATTTATCGCTATAGATAAACTCTTCT
>JAKFDZ010000130.1:0-3976 GCA_036675925.1 Flavihumibacter sp. | reverse complement strand
TTGGCGAACATAAACGACTCCGCCAGTCATTCCGGCACAAATCCATGGACCTGGATCTCCTAACACTAAGCCGCGGCCGTTTGTCATGTATTCAAATGCAAAGCCTTTAATATTTGCATTGCCTCCAATATTTCCAGCTTCATTTTCAGGAAGTGGCTGCTTAACAGAGCCACCGATAATCAGATCTGCACCTGAGAGACGAATACCTGCACGAGCATCAGCATTACCTTGAGCGACTAACAGACCTTTTTGAGCCCCATATCCGAAACCTTTTCCGACAGAACCATTATAATAGCTGCCATTTTTTCCTTTTGATTTAAGGATAAAGATATTGCCGCCAAAAGATGTTTTTCCAACACCATCTTGACCGCCGCCATTAACCGTGATTTCAATTCCGCCGCTATTATAAGCTCCTAAGCCGTTTCCAGGAATGGAACCATTCTTGTACTTAAGCTGCACAGGAGGAAGCTGCTGGTATGAACCATCAAGTCTTCCACGAACACGGTGACAGGAAACTCTGCTGCCTAAGACGCGCTGTTCAGAAGTAACACTGTCAAATTCGCGTGAAGAATGTAATTGGTCAACGCTTGCGTCTAAATACTCGGCACCAACGGCCACTTGCATTTGGACTTCTTGGAATGCCTTTGTTTCTTCTGTTTTTGAGAATTGGCTAATTTCAAGCGGTTTTAATAGATAAGATAGGCTAAGCTGATTCTTTCCTTTCACCTGTTCTAATAAATCAGACCGTCCAACTGCATCCTGCAAGTTTGTAATCCCAACAGAGGCAGCAAGTGCTTTTAATTCACTTCCAAAGGATGAAAATAGATTCATGATTCCATTCACAGCTAAGTCCAACTGACGTGGGACAAAGCGGCGAAGTCCATGTTCCTTAGCTTGAACTTCAGATTCAATTTGGGTAGCGATACCAACATGACAAGTATCTAAATGACATCCACGGCAAGTAGTACAGCCGATTGCCAGCATGGAAAGAGTTCCAAAACCAACGCGGTTTGCACCAAGAAGCATAACCTTCATGACGTCCATGGCACTCTTCATACCGCCATCTGCCCAAATTTCTACTTTATTCCGAAGTCCGCTTTCAAGCAGGGCATTATGGGCTGCTTTTACACCGATTTCGACAGGAAGTCCAACGTGCTGAAGTGCATGGATTCTGGCTGCACCCGTACCGCCGTCAAATCCGCTTAAAGTGATGATATCCGCACCTGCTTTCGCAATCCCAACAGCAATAGTGCCGATATTTGGGACAACAGGTACTTTTACGGCAATTCTCGCTTGGTCATTACCTGTTTTTAATTCTAGGATCATTTGGGCTAAATCTTCTATTGAATAGATATCATGGTTGTTTGATGGTGAAATTAAATCTGATCCGAGTGTAGCGTTACGTGCAGCAGCAACCTTAGCTGTTACCTTTGAACCAGGTAAGTGCCCGCCTTCACCTGGCTTTGCACCCTGCCCAATTTTAATTTCTAATAGATTAGAAGAGTTTAAAAGCTCAGCGTTGACTCCAAATCGTCCAGAGGCAATCTGCTGTCCTCTTGTTTTTGGATATTTACCAAGCATATCCTTGATTTCTCCGCCCTCACCATTTAGACTGACCATGTTTAGACGGTCAGCACCTTCAGCGTAAGCTCTAAAGGCAGTCTCATTTTGTGAGCCAAACGACATGGAAGAAATAATAAACGGCAAATCATGATCGCCGACTGTAATATCAACGTCCGATGGAGAAATGGCTTGATTGCTCTTCTTTAATTGAACTAAATGGCGAATCGTTGTTGGATTCTGCTCTTCTTGTTCACTAATTTTATCACGGTAAGCACTGTAGTCACCTGTTGCTGCAACTTCACCAATAGCCTTCCAAATACGCGGGAAAAGGTGGAAGGTTTTTCCGACTCTTTCCTTCTCATTATGATAATCCTCAGCTCTTTGAAAAGCATCATTCTTCATTGCTTCATAATTATTCTCGATATCAGCAGAGCCAAAGAAGTTAACGATATTTAATACAGTTGCAATCTCTTCGTGTAGACCAATACTTGAGAACAGTCTGCCATAGCCGCGTAATTCGTGAATACCAATGGTTGAAATTACTTTTTCAAGCCCCTTAGATAATGCACCATAAAGGTTAATTAAAGGTTTATTGGATTCATCGAGGATTGTCATGAACATGTAATAGGGGCTGATTAAATCTGCACCTAATCCAAAAACAGTGATCATGTCGTGCAGCGAACGAATCGATGCAGAGCGCAGCACGATTGAACAATTTCTTCTTACTTCTGCCTTTACCAATGCCTGATCAATAGCAGATGTTACTAAGTGCGGGTCAATCCAATAAAAGTCTTCCTGATGTGCATTCGCATCGTCAAGAACGATTAAACTCTTTCCTGAAAGTACAGCTTGAACAGCTTCTTCAGAAATTCTTGTTAATGCAGTGTCAATGTTCTCTTCTTTTCTAAAGGTTGTTGAAATAAACGCAGCCAGCTTTTCTTTTTGGAAATGCTGTACCACTTGATCGAAGCTCGGTTGTCCAATAGTCTCGGAACAGCTAAAACCTGCTTTACCTTCTAATAAAAGGGGAGTAGTTAACTCAAGAACAGTTTCTGTTTTTGAGTTTTTAAATAAATCAGGACGTTTCCCAATAATCACTCGTGTGGAAAAATGCTCCGTTTCCCGGTCGCGGTCAATCGCAGGATTCGTAACAACGGCTACACTTTCTTTAAAATAATCAGCAAGGTTTTTACGCTCAGGATTTAGAGCCGCAAGCGGTGCATCATGCCCAAGGGAACGAATCGGCTCGACACCTTTTTCAGCCATTTGCTCGATTAATTGAATGTGGTCTCTTTCCCAGCCAAATGCCTTATATTGTCCATTGTGGATTTTATCTGGATAATTCATCGTAATTGTTTTTTCTAAAGCAGGTGCTTGTAAACGAACTCTTGAACCTTGCAGATTCAAGCGATTTGAATAGCGGTTATAGACTTCTTTTTGAAATTTGTTCTGCTCGTAAACTTCTAATTTACTATTGCTCCACTTAAAGCCAACTTTTTCACCAGGAGCTAGCGGCTTAGGGTCATTGACATACTCACTCGAAGGGATGATGCCTGGTTCGGATGAGAATAAATAAGAAGTTTCAGTTTCGAGCATCCAAAGTGGCCGTAGACCTAAAGCATCAACACTAAAAACAGCTTCATCCCCGTACCTAGAAATAATGCCAGCAGGACCTTGGGCAAAATGGCCCCATGCTTCACGAATATAAGTATATAAATCTTGTAAATCTTCTGAGTAGGCTTTAATTTCATTGATAATTGGCGGGAATAAAAGGTCGATTGCCTCGAATAACGTATATCCTTCACGGCAAATTAATGTTTCCATTGTCCGGCTTAAATCTTGTGAGTCACTGCCATCTTTAACGAGTGGAACCCCAATCATTCTAGCTTCATCACGAAGTTTTGCGATGGTATTAATCTCTCCATTGTGTCCAAGAACACTAAATGGCTGAACTCGGAAAAAGCTTGAAAGTGTATTGGTGGAATAGCGGTTATGGCCAAGTGTTACGGTTGAGGCAACAATGGGACTTGCTAAATCCATGTAGTAGCGAGGTAGAATATCTCCGGCACCCATAACTTTATAAACTGCATGATTTTGGCTTAAGGATGCAACATGAACTAATTCATTGGTTTCAAAATCAATAATCGCATCAAATAAAACCTTAGTTAATTCTTGCCCTGCCTTTTTGGAGATACATGCAAATTGCCAGAATACTGGATTTTCTTGAATGGCGATTGGGCCGAGAGCACTAGAGTCGGTAACCTGATTTGTTTCAAAGATGATTTCTAAATCGTAGTTTTTTAGTTTTTGAAGTAATTCTTGTTTAGTAGAGTCCCAGTTAGCTTTTTGGCTGATAAAAACATGACCAACAGCAAAGCTATCTGTGTCAGCTAGGGAGGGATCAAGATTTGCA
>JAKFDZ010000129.1:0-1879 GCA_036675925.1 Flavihumibacter sp. | reverse complement strand
TGTTCCACCATATAATATAAGAGATCAAACTCTTTTGGCGTAAGATTTGTAATTGGCACCCCATCAACAAGCACTTCACGGGTATTTTTGCTTATTTTAAAATGTTCTGTCTGTAGGAAATCCTCTGTTTGAGACGTCACTTGCGTTTGATATCTGCGTGTAACCGCCTTAATTCTTGCCATTAGAGTAAGTGGGCTAAAAGGCTTGGTTACATAGTCATCTGCTCCCATTTCAAGACCGAGCACTTGATCAGACTCTGTATCCTTCGCAGTCAACATAATAATGGGCACCGTATATTTTTCCTCTCTAATTTTCCGGCAAATGGTTACTCCATCCATGCCAGGCAGCATCCAATCGACAATCAAAGCATCCCATGTTCCTGTTTTGAACGTGTTGTATCCTTCAAGACCATCATTGACAAAGGTACCTTCAAGTCCTTCCTTTGCAAAAAACATTTCTATCATCGAACACACACTTGTATTATCTTCAATTACGAGTATTTTCAATATCCGTCAACTCCCAGCAAAATCTCTTCTTTTCTTCAGTTTATATGATTTTTATCTCATATCAACTATATCGCAAAAACTTCCCTGCTATTTAATAATTTGTTCATAGTTTGTTAATATACCCACGAAAAAAGAGGCCCGGAAATCTCCAGACCTCAAACACTTACTTGTGAAAGATTTATGGTTCTAATATTAACTTACCTGTCGTTTTTCTTGATTGTAATAACACATGTACATTTGCTGCTTCCTCTAACGGGAACACACCGCCAATTGTAAGCTTCAGTTTTCCTTCCCCAAGATAGGTTAGTAATTCTACTAAACTAGACTGAAGCAACTCAGGTTTTCTCATTATCTGCGGCAGGAAAAAGCCGATAACAGACTGATTTCGAGCCATCAGGGAAGACGGATACATTCTGCTCTGCTCTCCGCTTGCTGCACCAAATACAACAAGACGTCCAAAGGTAGCTAGACATTTTAATGTGTTATTGAAAACCTCTCCGCCTACCATCTCAAGTGCAACATCTACTCCTTTGCCGCCAGTTGCTTCAAGAACCTGTTCTACCCAGTTTGATTCACTGTAGTTAATCAGGACATCTGCACCCATTTTGCGGGCTAGTTCTAATTTTTCAGGAGAGCTAGCGGTTGCAATGATTTTCCCTGCACCAAACAGCTTAGCTAATTGTACAGAAAGAGTTCCAACACCACCAGCGGCAGCGTGAACGAGAACAGTTTCCCCTTTCTCCAAACGTCCCATCGTTTTTAACACATGATAGGCACTTAACCCTTGGAGCGGTAAAGCTGCTGCATTCTGAAAGTCTAACTGCTCAGGAATCGGAATCAATGAGCGCTCATCAGCAAGCGCAAATTCTGAATATCCTCCTGATTCGATTAACGTTACAACCCTCATCCCCGGCTTAACACTCTCCACCTTTTCACCAACAGCTGTAACCACTCCAGCAATTTCTGCTCCTGGAATAAATGGGAGAGGGGTTTTAACGACATATTGTCCCTCTCTTCTCGCTGTATCTGCATAATTAACGCCTATTGCCTTTATTTCAATTAGTACCTCACGCCCTGTTGGAACGGGTCTATCAATCTCAACAATCTCTAATACTTCTGGTCCGCCAAATTTTTCTAATTGAATTGCTTTCATGTAAAAACTCCCTTTCTACCTGCCTTTATATACTGGATTTCTTTTTTCCTTAAAGGCAGCGACGCCTTCCTTGTGATCCTCTGTTTGAACCATTAATACTTGAGTAAGCCGCTCCTCTTCTAGGATTTCTTCGAGTGTTGCGTTTAAGGAATGGTCAATTAATTTCTTTTGTTTACCAAATGCTTTTCCAGGACCCTGTGCTAAATTAAGTGCTATTTTC
>JAKFDZ010000128.1:0-5053 GCA_036675925.1 Flavihumibacter sp. | reverse complement strand
TGATACAGTGCTATCGACTCAGGATTCTGTGATTGCGACAACCATGACTGGAGCCCTCACTACCGACACCGTAGGTCTTGGGTTGCGAGGAGTCAGCGCAACCGATGATATTGAGATCAGCAGTGTAAGCTTCCAAGCCGTGTAAACAATCGCCATACTATTATAAAGAACAAAGGAGTAAAACACATGGCTGAAATCTCCCCCTTCGTAGAGGCCAACTTCGGTTGGCCTTATGGCAGTTCCGGTTGGAACACAGATATGGATCAGAACTTAGTAAAGTTCTCCTATCTCCATGACCGTAATATTGATGGTATTGTTGCAACCCTCCCTGCTATTTCTAATGGCACTGCCTACTTCCTCACTACTGATAATCGTCTCTACTTTGATGCTGATGGCCAGAGGTATTCTAGTCCAACTCCTAAGTGGTTTATTGTAACGCTGAAGAGTAGTGGGCAGACTTATCAGTTTGATGGGAGTGCTTTAAATGCTATTGATACTCCTGTAGTTACAGATGGTAGGTTGGATGCTGTAGAAGTTGTTGTTGGGGGGTTGTCTGATTCTTCTGATGTTGCTAAAGGTGATGCACTTGTTGTGGTTAAGCAACCCTTTACTGGAGCTGTTGCAAGGACTCAGCACGATAAGAATACTGATGTGCTGTCCGTTAAAGACTTTGGGGCAGTTGGTGATGGCATCACTGATGACACGGTAGCAATACAAGCAGCTATCAACGCAAGCCAGAATAAAAGCCTACTGGTTCCGAACGGTACATTCATTGCAAGCGTACTATCTATCCCTCACTCTATGCAGTTTTTTGGGCTTGGTGAAGGCTCATCTCTAAAACAAAAATCAGCGACAAACAATTTCTTTATTCAGCCATCTTCCGATGGTGTGTCAGTTGCATTTAATAGCCTAACGCTCGATCAGAACAATTCAGGACAAACCACCGGGTCCGGCAAGTTCCTTTTCAATACTGATAAAAACGGGACTGCATCGTCCCCTCATATTGTAACCTTCAATCAAGTGACTCTAAAAGATTTCTGCGAAGGAGCCTTGAGGATTGTTGGTGATCGGTCTACTTCAACGCGAGAAGTAATGAGGGTTATTAACTGCAAATTCATAGGCGGCACTGAAAGCGAGTCTTCTGTATACGATACGTTTACTATTTTTGCAGCGGACGCCTCAGAGCTAACTGTAGTAGATTGTGATTTCGACCATAACCTGACACTGACCAAGCAAGGAATCCCTGCAATATCCGTAGCTGGTACAGTTGTGCCTAGCGAAGAATATACAGAACTCACAGTACGAAATAATAGATTCAGGAATTATGGTCGCTTTACGAGTGGATCAGGCATCGGAGTAATTGATGCATATGTGTGGGCTGACAAGGTTGATATTAGCGGAAATAAATTCATTGGCAGCTATGTGGTGCCAATTAGGGGCAAGTGCAATGCAAGGGATGTAGTCATTCATGGAAATATAATGTCTGGATTCAACAACCCCGGAACCGCATCGCTAAATGGTGGTATATCTTTCGTCTCGGCCACGCTTCCGCCTACAATTGGTAGATTCATTATTTCAGACAACATAATCGATACCCCTTTGTATAGGGGTATCGAGGTATCTGATAGTGGGAGCAATCCAGAATCCATCATCATCAGCAATAACATCGTGCTGTCGCCCGGAGATATAGGCATTAACCTAGTTGGCTGTTCTGGATTTTCCGTTGAAGGTAACAGCATAAAAAACGCTGCCCAGCAAGGAATTGCATTTGCCTCCTGTGTTGGTATTGGGAGAATCGATTCCAATATCATCAATACCACTGCACAAACCGGCATTCAAGCGCTCGGTTCCCAACTTACTCTTGATATCCAAATCCATGGGAATTTCATTCTTGCCGCTACGGCTTCTGGCGTAACATGCGAAAACGTTAGAATGCTTTCGCTTCAGGAAAATGTGGTAAAGGACGTTACTGTTCTTACTGGCAACCAAAGAGGATACCGAGTTGGCGGATCTACTGGTATTGAAGTAGGTCAGGTTAAAAATAATTTGGCACTAGGGACATTCGCAACAGCGGAATTCAGCGTTATTACCAACGGGTTTACTGCTGCGTTATACGAATACGGTAACTCTTGGAATTATCAAGAAAGATGGTTGGCTGCTGCTCCTGTGACCGGAGCGTGGATTCGCGGGGATAGGGTCTGGAATACCGCCCCGTCAGCAGGCGGAAATATAGGATGGGTTTGCACTACATCAGGCACACCCGGAACTTGGAAAACCTTTGGTACAATTCAGGCTTGATCTTTTCTCGGCCCATTGATTGTGGGTGATGGATTTGTGTCGTTGCTTATCAAATTTTTGAGTCAGCTTAGTTAGAAATAGCTGCTCCCAAAAGGAATACTAAATTGAGCGAAATAACCAAACCTGACTACACTTATTTGTGGTCTTCCGGGGGCTCTATCGTAGCCCCCAGTAATGTTAAAGTACAAACTGGGTGGACTGCTGAAGTTCCCCCTTTCCAGTGGGAAAACTGGTCCCAGAACAGGCAAGATCAGGCTATCTCTCATATCCTTCAAAAGGGGATTAGTGTTTGGTCTGCATCTGGTGAATATTACTTCACAACTTCTGGTGAACGTTCCTATGTTCAAGGAAGTGATGGTAATATCTATGTGGCAGTTGCTGATAGTATTGGCCAGAACCCTGTTACAGACACTACTAACACCTACTGGAAACTTCCATTTGCAGCAACAGCACAACTCCCCTTTCGCAACTTCGTAGCTTTTACAACTCCCGGTGCTACAACTTGGGAAGCACCCGTTGGTGTTAACAAGATTTGGGTTGAAGTGTATGGAGCCGGTGGTGGGGGTGGTGTGCTAGCAGCTCCTTCTGGTGTAGCCCCTGCTGGTGGAGCCGGTGGTGGTGTCGCTAAGAAACTAATGACTGTTGTTCCCGGCACTGTGTATAACCTTGTCGTGGGTAGTGGGGGTTCTGGTGGTGGTGCCTCCCCTTCAAACGGTTCAGCGGGTTCCGCCTCTAATTTTAACTCTGGTGCTGTTGCTGCAACGGGGGGTGCTGGTGGTACTAGTGTAGGATCTAACCCTCTAGCTTCGTCTGGTGCGGGAAGTGGTGGTGACATTAATTACAAGATAGGTACAGGTGGGGCTGCTTTGACACTTCCGGGGGGTACTTTTATTGGTGGTGCTGGCGGGGGTGGTGAAAGTCCAGCAGCTGCCAGTGATACCACACAGCCAAGTCAACCCGGTATGGGTGGTGGTGGGCGCAATACGTCCTCTGGCGCTGGTGGTGCCAATGGTGCTGTATACATCTATTATTAAGAGGTTTTGAAATGTGGGTTTTAGTTAATGAAGGTGTAGCGTGGCAGATTACTTCTGATGATCCTACGGGGTTGTGGGGAGAGAATTTTATTTGGGTAGATATTGGGAATAACCCAGATGGTGTGCAAGAGCAGTGGATTGCAACACAGACGAAAGGTAAATGGAACTTTAAACCTTGGACTCCTGCCCCTCTGAGTGATGCGGAACGCTTGCTTGTTAATCAGAAAAAACAAGCAGATCTTATGGCTAAAGTAAGTTCTGATATGACTCCCCTTCTAGTTTCTCTGCAACTTGGTGATGCTACACAGGAAGAGACTGATACAGCCAGAGCCTTGCAGCAGTATTATCGAGACTTGAAAGCTCTCGATGTGTCTTCTGTAATGGTTTGGCCTGAACTTACTATTTAATTAGGATATAATACCATGTCAGCCAACTCTACTTTGTATAAAAAACTTCTTGGGGTATTGGTTGCTCATTTCATTCCCAACCGGTCTTAGGCTCAGCACTTTAAAGGTTAACTATGAATCCACTAAGAAAGAAACTAATAGTAGCCTTTATTGCTGCTGGACTCTCAGCCCCGGCAGCTTATGTTGGTTACGACCTTACACTCCCTTCAGAGGGGCTTGTCCTAGCCCCTTACTCTGATCCAGTTGGATTAAAGACATACTGTGTTGGGCACCTAGCCACTAAGAAAGATATATTGAAGAAATTATACACTGAAGAAGAGTGTATGAAGATCTTTGCTGAGGATTACAAGAAGCATCAAACTGAAACTGACAAGATGGTTGGTGGGAAGTATGCTTCTGAGTGGCAACGTGGTGCCTTAGCTGATATGACCTTCAACAATGGTCCTAGTTTGATTGAGAAGTCCACAATGATTTCTTTGGTTAAACAAGGTAAGCATGTTGAGGCTTGTGACCAACTTATCCGCTGGGTTTACGCAAAAGGTAAAAAGCTTGGCGGATTAGTCAAACGCAGAGATAAAACAATGCCTTATTGCTTGGGTGAATTGTCTTACGATAAACAGAAAGACTATGCTGAGTTTTTGAGAGAGTATGAAAATGAAGTTAAAAATCAAAAAGCCAAGCTTGATAAGTGATTGGAAAAAGCAGCTCAAGTCTTACTCAGCACTTAGCCTCTTCGCAAACATCTTGATTGCTTTGGCATACGGACTATCTCTAGCATTTGGAATGGGGCTTGTTTATATGAGTCCTTTCTACATTGTTCTGGTGATGGGTGGTGTAGCTAGTTTAGGCTTTCTAGGTCGATTTATCAAGCAAGCTGAAGAAGATAAGGAAGAGGACAATGTTCAATAACATATTGTTGTATCTTGCTCTCGGTCTATCATCTTCTACACTTGGTTTTGGCTATCTTTCTTATAGTTTAAGCAACGATAAAGCTATAGCTGTACATGCACTCAAAGAAGCTCAGGAAACGATTGCAGGGTATGAAAAGTCCCTTAACTTAGCGTATTTGTCTTGTGAATTGAGCAACAAAGCTAGTGCTGAGTTAACTGAGGAGAAAACTAAGATAGACGAAGGTATTTCTCCTGTCAATGTTCAGCTTAAAGAGCTATCCATAGTAAAGAAGACACCATTCAAAGTAACTCCTAACAAACAAGAGACTATTAAAGATGAAAGCAATTTCTTGCCTGATGATGGGCTTCTTAGTCCTAATGTTACAAGGCTGCTTACAGACGGCTGGTGTTCAGTCTACCCCGA
>JAKFDZ010000127.1:0-1724 GCA_036675925.1 Flavihumibacter sp. | reverse complement strand
TATCCCATAACCAGGTAAGGCTCTTATTATATTCCTCAAACAAATAACTATTAGGTTGTGGAATAGGTTGCCAATTGTATTTCGGCGCCCAACTGCGGCTATCATAAAACAAAGCTTGTACACCACCTGTAGATTTAAATTTAAGTTCCTTCATCAGGCTTATCTCGGTATAAATATTACCCAATACGTTATAGCCACTGGTTTTGTTTTCATTGATGGTCGCCTTGCCGATAGGATTGGGTATATCACCATACCAGGAAGCCTGGCCCACCGGCCCGCTATAGGTTCCATCGGGGTTATAAACAGGTTGCACCGGTAATGCGGCCATAGCATTACGGATATCATAAGCGCCGCTTTTTTTAATGTCATGGTTCAGGGTAAGGTTGTTACCGAATTTCAACCAATCAAATACTTTGGATTCACTGTTAAATTGAATGGTGTATCGCTTGTATCCTGTATTTAATACGATTCCCTGCTGATCGAGCATCGTACCGGAAACATAGTAATTAGACTTCGCTGATCCGCCGGAATAAGCCAATGAATAATTCTGTATCGGCGCTGTACTGAATAAAGCGCCTAACCAATCAGTGCCCTTTCCAAGACTTAAAGGATCTGCATAGGCAGGATTCTGCGCCTGGCCATTATTGGCCATCATTTCATTGTGCAGGCTTGCAAACTGCGATGCATCCAGCATTTGTATCATACTGGTAGCTTTTTGCTGGCCGGCAAACATTTTAAATTCTAGATTATTTTGTCCGGAGCTGCCTCTTTTTGTGGTAATGATCACGACCCCATTAGCACCTCTTGCACCATAAATAGCCGCAGCAGAAGCATCTTTTAATATTTCAACAGTAGAAATATCATCAGGGCTTAACGTGTTAAGCGGGATATCAGTAGGTATGCCATCAATAACTAATAAGGGATCACTATTATTGATCGTACCTGTACCCCTGATGCGAAAGACAACATTACTACCTGGTATGCCGGAAGAGATGACCTGCATACCGGCAGCTCTTCCCTGCAATGCTTCGCCGATACTTGGAACCGGTAATGACTTTAATTCTTTTGTATTCACGGAAGAAACCGAACCCGTCAGATCCTTTCTTTTTTGAGTGCCATATCCCACCACAACTACTTCTTCCAACGCTTTATTCGCTGTTTTCAGCAATACATTTAATGTTGAAATTCCATTAATAGCCAGCTCCTGGTTTTCATAACCAACGCTGGTAAATAGCAGCACACTGTTGTCACTTTCTACTGTGATAGAAAAAATACCATCTTCATCCGTGATTACGGCATTGGATTTATTTTTTTCCGTCACGGTTACCCCGGCTACTGGTTCTCCTTTATCATTACGTACATTACCAGTTATCCTTTTAGCAGGCTCACTATCCAGGTTTCCCAAATTACCAGCAGAAATTGGCGATGCTGAATTGCCAACTGCATACAGGATGATTTTATTATCCAGCACTTTGAAGTCAATACCGTACTGTTTATAAAGCTCCAATAAAAAATCTCCGATTTTTTTATCACGGGCAGAATAACTGATCGTTCTTTCAGCTTTGATCGCATTGGAACTAAAGGTGAATTTTACCCGGGTCTGTCGTTGTATTTCAGTGATCACTTTTTTTAAGGGTGTATTATCCACCGTCAGGTTGAATGATTTTTCCAAAACATCCTGGCTGTTTGCTTCTTTCGCATTGAGAGAGCAGGCAAATAAAGCT
>JAKFDZ010000126.1:0-122933 GCA_036675925.1 Flavihumibacter sp. | reverse complement strand
AGAAGACCCAGCACGGCCTTGGAGGGATTATCTTCCAGCATGAAAAGGCTGAGGGAAACGATAAAAAGCAGGGCCGTATAAGCAATGATGATCCTGTTCTTAAGGATATCTATCAATATATATTTAATGATTTTTTTCATAGAATTATTTTACCTGTTCTCTCATGATCTTTGCTATCACCTTATTCAATTTTTCTTCTCCTGTGTCTTTTCGGAGATTGGCAACGGAACTATGCAACCGTAGTGATCCATCCTGGAGGTAAATGATCTCCGTTACAAGGTCATCGAGATCGCTTAGTACATGAGAGGTGACCAGGGTGAGTTTTCCTCTTGATTTTTCTTTCATTATCTTTTCCTTCAGCACCTCGCTTGAGATGGGGTCAAGACCAGCTGTTGGTTCATCCAGAATAAGAATGGCGGGATCGAAAATAAAAGCAAGGGAGGCACTAACTTTTTGCCGGGTGCCACCTGAAAGGGTCCTCATCTTCTTCTTATAAAGAGCAGGTAAGCCAAATGCCTCAACCAACTCCATATCAAGACCTGACTTCTTACCGCGGATATCCTTTACCATATCAATTACCTGTTCAATGGTCATGTTATCAGGAAACCGGCTGATCTGCGGCATATAACCAATATGTTCGCGATATTGACAATCGCGTGCGATGTTTTTTTCATTCACGGTAATAAATCCACTATCTGGAATAACCATTCCCAGCAGGCATTTGATGAATGTTGTTTTCCCTGAACCATTAGGGCCAATAAGGGCAATGGTTTGTGATTTATTGCAATTAACGGATATGTCATTCAATACCCGAAGCTTACCAAATTGCTTATTTACGTTTGTAGCGATAATCATAACGGTAATGGTTTCATCAATGGATATTCATCCTTAAGATTTTCAGGTGTGAGGCCAGGCATAACTTTTTCTGCTTTTTCCAGCAGGCCAACCACCGGACTCCTGAAAAGCATCATTGCTGTGGCATTTCTTTCAACGATCATGGCATACACACTTAAGGGCCTGTAGGGTACATCGCCAACTTTATTGCGATTGAGATCGTATCCCTCATACTTGTCCCAGAAATTGCCATTAAAAGTATTGAGCACCAACGAACCATTGGTTGCTATATCAAAACTGTTGCCGGAGAAATTATTCTTTACAATGGTGTTATCATCACAACTTGCCTGGATCCTTATGGCATAGCCATTGTTCGTAAATCTGTTTCTTCTTATAAGTGTCCGACTACTTCCTTCCATATAAATGGCAACGGTATTTTTATAATAGAGGTTGCCTTCCACATGGCTATCAGAAATGTCTTTCAGGAGGATACCAAAAGAAGCGCTTCCCCAGTTTTCGCGGAATTCATTATTAAGCATAATAACACGACGGCTATGCATTACTGCCACACCCGATCCGTTATTGTTGAAGATATTATCCAGGTAGGTGTCATCATTGGAGAACATGAAGTGCAGTCCATATCTTATATTCTTATGGCTGTTATTTTTCATGATCAGCGTTTGGGTAACAAACTCAAAATAAATACCGTCCCTGTGACCGCTTATATTGTTATTATAAATAACGAGGCTGTCGCTTTTCCAGCCATGGATTCCATTACCGCTTTCCAGTTCGCTTATGCCATTACTACTGATTGTATTATTGGCTATATAAGCTTTTGATGCATGCTGGCAGTAGATTCCAAAAAAATTATTCAGTAGTTTGTTGTTACGGATACCTACTCCTTTTGCATTTATAATTCGAATAGCGGCAAGTTCATTCATGCTTGAGTAGCCTGAATTAATAATAGTGAATCCTTCTATCACCACGTTGTGAGCGGTGATGGAGATTACTTCATATTTCTTCTCGCCATCCAGTACAGGATTTCCAATGCCCATCAATACGATGGATTTGTCGATAACTATTCCCTGCTCCTTATATGTGCCGGCTAATACACGAATAAGATCGCCATCATTGGCCTGTTCAATAATTTGTTTGATAGATTGACCAGGTTGCACTGTAAAGGTTCTTGCATAGGCTGACGGATTATTCATCAGCAGCAAACAACTTATCGTTATGACAAGAAATTTAAACATTATGGTACAATTGTTTTCCATTCCACAGCCATAGATTTATTGTCTTTGATAAATGCGTCTCTGTCTGCTTTAGAGGCAAATGCTGCAATATCCCCACCCATCGGGCCACGAAGATTCCCGCCTTTTGCAAATGCTGCCGATTCGGGCGATAGTAATTTTCCTGATCCGGTAAAATCGCTGATATAAATTGATCCCTCTTTAATATCTGTACCACCATTTGCTTTTTTATATTCCAAAAGGCAGGTAAGATCATCAAAGAAAAATACTTTGCCTTTTGAACTGATCAACTCTGTTCCATATTTATTGTCCATGATAGTCATCCTGCACTGATCGCAAGCTGCTTTACCAAATGGGATCTCTTTAGGGCCGGTTTGGCATGAGGCCAATAGCAGCGTGGCCGGAATCAGTAATGCCGTGAATGCTCTCGGGGGAGTTTTTTTGATGACATGACGAAGTTCGAGCCACATGCCAAAAATCAATGCGAGTCCCACGCCCACAAAAATCCATCCCCCTGTATCCGGCATACTGTAGGCGCCGAAATTGAGTAGTTGCTTATACCCTATCAATGGGGGCTGGTAGCTTTGTCCGGGAACTTTAATTGCGGCTGTAGGATCAAGGTTATGACCGTAGTTATGAAGCCAGATATAGAAGTCAGCCATTGCAACAACTCCAAAAGCGAGTATGAAACCAAACCAGGTATAAAAGAACCATTTGCGGTTAATGAGGGCAGCAAGTATTCCGAAAACTGCAAGTGCGCCTATCAGCCAGGGCAAAACAGTAAATTCAACGAAATCTTTTTCTGCGATATGCTTCATTCCTATATAATGGTTCAATCCATTTATGATATCAACATCTCCTCCTAATTTGTTAGGATATATCTGAAGAAAAAGTCCCTCCGGATATTGCGGCGCCATCAGGTCAATACGCCACATAGGAAGGAAGATTACCGCCCCCAGGGCAATAGCCGCAACCACGCAGATTATTCGGGTAACCGGGTTTAGCTTATTAATCATGATCGTACTATTAGGGAGATAAAAAAAGAGGTCTGCCAGTGGCGGCAGACCTTTGAGCTTTTGCTTTATTTTTTGGTACTGTCGCTGTTACTGTTGTTTTCTGGGGCTTTTGGGTCGGAGGTGTTCTTACCAAGACTGAATGTTAGGGGAACATTACTTCCCTTGGGACTCACTCTCACATATCCCTGCATTTCCTGGTGGAGTGCACTACAGAAATCCGTACAGTAAATAGGCCAGATTCCTACTTTTTCAGGAACCCATTTCAATGTTTGTGTTTCCCCCGGCATAATGAGGAGTTCCGCGTTTTTTGCACCTTTCACTGCAAAACCATGTGGTACATCCCAGTCCTGCTCCAGGTTTGTGACGTGGAAATAAACCTCATCGCCTACATATACTCCTTCGATATTATCGGGGGAGAAATGTGACCTTATAGCAGTGAGATAAACATGCACTTTATTACCTTCCCGCACTACCTTAGATTCTTTTTCTCCTTTGGCGGCATAAGGATGTTTGTTTTCTTCGATCTTAAAGATCTTAACTGAATTAGGGCGGATAACATCAGCATGGGCCGATTGCGCATAGTGAGGTTCACCAATGGTTGGGAAGTCATTGATCAGTTGCATCTTATCCCCGCTTATATCATAGATCTGAGCTGCCTGTGCAAGTTCAGGGCCTGTTGGCAGGTAGCGGTCTTTGGTGATCTTATTGTAGGCAACTACATATTTACCATTTGGCTTACGGGTGTCACCACCAGGAACGCTAAGGTGACCAATTGAATAATAAGTGGGTACGCGATCCAGTACTTTAAGATCTTTTACATTCCATTTTACGATCTCTGAAGAAACAAAGAATGAAGTATAGGCATTACCTCTTTCGTCAAATTCTGTATGCAATGGTCCAAGTCCCGGTTTCTGAACTTCACCATGCAGGGCAGATTCATACTTAATTACAGGTATACCATCATATTCGCCTTCGAAATCTTTAGCAGCAATTGCCTTCTGCATTTTACTAAAAGAGAACACTGGGATCAGGGCAGCAAGTTTACCGCTTCCCACGATGTATTCACCAGTTGGATCTACGTCACAACCATGGGGTGATTTAGGGCAGGGAATCATATAAACGATGTCCTTAAGTGCAACGGCATCAAGTGTCATCACTTCTGTAAGCATTTCATGTTTGCCACTATGTGTACTCTCATCCCATGTATTGCGGCTATAGCTTGCTTTCTGCTTAACTCCTTTACCTGCTTTCAGGTATTCTTCTGCTTTTTTCCAGTTCACTGCCATGATAAAATCTTTATCACGTTGGGAAGCATTTACTTCTAAAAGTGTATTTGCCTGCTCACTGTTATAGCAGCTGAAGAAGAACCATCCATGGCTTGGACCTTTACCGGCATGGCTTAAGTCAAAGTTTACACCAGGCAGAATTAGCTGGAAGGCAATATCCATTTTTCCACTTGTTTTGTCAACACTGATGAAGGATACAGTGCCCTTAAAATTTTGCTTATAAGAACTGATAGGCACATCACCATTTGAATTGTCCAGCGGAACACTGAATCGGGTACCTGCAATAACGTACTCGGTATTTTCAGTTATAAAAGGGGAGGAGTGGTTACCGGCACTGTTTGGAATCTCGATGATTTCTGCAGTACGGAATGTTTTCAGGTCGATACGGGCAATACGGGGTGTATTGTTGGCATTACCGAAAACCCAGCGTCCATCTATCTCTCCATTTGTTTGGGAGAGTTCTGTATGGTGAAGATCATCCCATGGAACAAAACCATGTGATGTTGTAAGCATCGCTTTAGTTTCTTCACTATAACCCCATCCTTTTTCAGGATCAACAGAAAAAACGGGGATCACACGGAACAGACGGCCCGAAGGAAGACCATAAACACTCAGTTGGCCACTGAATCCACCGGAAACGAAATTGTAAAATTCATCATACTTTCCAGGGGCTACAAAAGCTTTGGCAGCTGCATCACCACTAACAGCACTACCTGCGTTCTTCGGTTTACAGGCATTGAAACTAAAGGCTGCAAAACAGACCAGTAGTCCGATGCCTAATTTTGAAAGATTGTTCATTGTTGGGTTGTTTTTAGGCTTTATTATTTTACTCCATCATTCTGCCTCATGAATTCATATACATGACGGGCATCATCATCGCTTAAGTTTTGATTGGGCATACGTACAAGACAAATCTCTAATTGTGCCTGCGCCTTAGGATCGGTATTCAGCATCTCATCAACGTTAGTGGTGAAATTCATGATCCATGCTGCTGTATTTCTTTTTGTAACATCTTTCCAGCCCGGCCCTACAAGCCTTTCATCCGTTAGCTTGTGACAGGAAGAACATTTAACTTCATAAACAGATTTTCCTTTCTCTGCCATGGCTGCATCAAGTGTTGCTGGAATTTGTACGTCTTTGAATTTACCTACACCATCCACAGGCGCTGCTGCTTCCGGCTTTGATTCTGTTGTTTCGGAATTTTCTGACTGCTTGTCTTCTTGCTGTGCACCACCGCAGGCAAATAAAAGCGCGGAAAATGCAGCGAGGAGGAGGAGCTTTTTCATAATTGCAATTTTTTTGTGAATGTTACAGACACAAGATTAGCACGAAGCGGAGAGCGCAAATATGATTGAGGTCATATTCTGACAATAAAGGGTGCTAGTTGATGAAACTCATTTTGCGCATTGATGCAGGTCATCCCGCCTCTTTACCTGTGTCATGTTCATTAGTATTGATTATCAATAATATTGCTTAAATTATAGCTCAATTTGTCACTAAAAGAACCTTATATGACGATTGCAAAACCAACAGTTGAAGAAGATATTCTTCTCAGCTGGGGCGCAGCTTATAAAAAGGTTAATAAAGGCGACATCATCTTCATGGAAGGTGGACAGGCATGTTTTTATTATCAACTCGTAAAAGGTAGAGTTCGATGGGTAAACATTAATGAAGATGGTAGGGAGTTTATTCAGGTAATGATAGAAGAAGGTGAAAGTTTTGGAGAGTTACCGCTGTTTGATGAAATGCCATATGCGGCTACTGCCATTGCTGATGAAGATTCCATGGTTCTTCGTTTGTGCAAGTCGCATTTTCACCAGATGGTCCGCTCCAGCTATGATATTCATTTTAATTTCACCCGCCTTTTAGTAGAAAGATTAAGATTCAAATTCCTTACGCTGAAGGAAATCGCTTACAATAATCCTGAACAACGGATTTCTAACCTTCTAAATTATTATAAGCGTAATAATAGTATAGGCGATAAACTGGTCAAGCTTCAATATACACGTCAGCAGATCGCTGATATGACTGGTTTAAGGGTGGAAACAGTTATACGAACCATACGAAACCTTCACGAGAGGGGTGCCCTGAAAATTCAGCGGGGCAAAGTTTTCTTTTAAAAATGATTCAAATCATCTTCTGCAGCGATGCGAATGTTTTGTTTTGTAAAAAAAATAAGGAATGAATCCAATCGGTAAGAAATGGTGCAGGATAGCTTTGTTCAATCTTTTACTGGTGGCCTCGGCCGGGGTGTTGCTTCGACTGAAAATATTAACCCCTCTTACATGGCTGAACCATAAATATATGCTTCATGCTCATTCCCATTTTGCTTTTGCCGGATGGGTGAGTCTGTTTTTAATGGCTGCTATGATTGGTAACCTTCCCGAAAAATTTTCAAAAGGTTATGAACGCATTCTAATAGCCTATACTATTACAGCTTATGGGATGCTCTTCAGTTTTCCTTTCCAGGGGTATGGGGCTGTCTCAATATTCTTTTCCACCCTATCCGTTCTTGTTAGTTGGTGGTTTGCAATCAGACTATGGAAAAGTATTTCAGATGAAAATATATGTCCGGTAATTGTATCCAATACAAAATGGTCACTTGCTTTTCTTATTCTCTCGGCAGTTGGAACATTTTACCTGGCCTGGTTAATGGCCAACAAAGTTGATAATCCTTCCCTTTATTTTGGTGCAGTTTATTTCTATCTGCATTTTCAATATAACGGCTGGTTTTTCTTTTCCATTGCTGCACTTTTTCTCAGCAGGGTTTCTCCATCTTATAGAGAAAAGCTTAAAAGACCGCTACAGTTTCTCGCCTTAGCATGCATTCCTGCTTTTTTTCTTTCCGCATTATGGATGCGGCTCCCTTCCTGGATGTATTATACTGCAGTAGCGGCGGCAATAGTTCAACTGTATGCATTCGGGCAACTTCTCCTGCTTTTAGTTCGCGATGCGCGCAATCATATTGCTGATAAAGTAGTTCAAACCATCTGGGGATTATCGTTGTTAGCTCTGGTAATAAAATTCCTTTTGCAATCATTTTCCGTATTTCCATCACTAAGCAAATACGCTTTCGCTTACCGCCCGGTTGTAATCGGATATCTCCACCTTGTATTACTTGGGTTTGTATCACTTTTCCAGATTGGATGGCTCATTAAACAGGGTTGCCTGCCCACAAGCAATCAGAAAATACCAGCTTCAGTATGGGCATTCGTTACCGGCTTTGTACTTACGGAAGGCACCCTGATGGCACAGGGCATCAGCTCAATGTTTTTTGTTGCCATCCCACATACCAATGAAATGTTACTTGTTGCGGCTATCTTCCTGTTTGCCGGCATAGCATGGATGAATAGGCAGGTATGGTGGAGAACAAATGGTTCCTTATAGGCCATGCGCCCTTTTTAGTTTACTCTCACCGAATCTTAATTTAATACTGTCAATAGCCTGGTAAAGTCGGATCAATTCCTGAGTATCATCAAACAGGCTTATCTGGTAGTTTCCTGGTATCAGGTGTGTGAAACGTATACCCAGAAGCCGCACCAGTAAACGCCTGTCATATAGTTGTTCAAAAAGAGTCTTTGCAGTTTGAAGCAGAATATGATCAGCACCTGTATAGGGTATACTGCTTTGTTTGGTTACCGTATCGAAATTGGCATATCGTAGTTTAACTGTAACAGCACCAGTTAGCTTGCCCTGTTTTCTTAGTTCAAATGCTATGCTCTCTGTCATACGAACCAGTTGCGCCTGCAGGAAATGAATATCTATGGTATCTGCCTGGAATGTCTGTTCCGTAGAGATGGATTTTTGCTCGCGGTAAGGCATAACCGGTGATTCATCTATCCCATTGGCCCTTCGCCATAGTTCGGTTCCATTTTTCCCCAAAAGATTATGCATCATCACGAAAGGGATCTCACTTAATGTTTTGACTGTTTCAACTCCCATCCCTTCCAATAAAAGAGCTGTCTCCTTACCAATTCCCGGAATCTTATTGATGGAAAGGGGTGCAAGGAAAAGTTTCTCATTCCCAAAAGGTATTTCGAGCTGACCATTTGGTTTTACTTCGTTAGTAGCAACCTTACTCACAAGTTTATTACTTGCCAGGGCATAGGAGATGGGTAATCCACTGTCTTTTGCTATAGACTTTTTGAGATCGGCCGTGAATAAACTGCAGCTATGATATTTATCCATCCCACTCATATCAATATAAAATTCATCGATAGAGGATTTCTCGAATACAGGTACTTTTTCAGCAATAATATCCGTAACAAGCTTTGAATAACGACTATAGTCTTCCATATCACCACTAATGATCATTGCCTGTGGACAGAGCCGCCGGGCGAGTTTCATGGGCATGGCACTATGAATTCCAAATCGCCTTGCTTCGTAGCTGCAGGCTGCAACCACCCCGCGATCACCCGAACCACCAACGATAAGGGGTTTGCCTTTGAGGACCGGGTTTTTCAGACATTCAACCGATACAAAAAATGAATCCAGGTCAAGATGGGCAATATGTCTTTCACTGTTGATCAGCATTTGATTTTCTTTTTCTCAGTCCAAGTTTCTGCATATGGCTTACTTCCAGATTAAATACGCCGAAATCTTCCACCACTTTCCCTGTGAGTTCATAGAATCCATTTCCAACCAATGGGAATCGCTGGAGGGAGTCAGGAAAATGTATCGTATCAATCCAATCAAGTTTCGAATCAATGAATGTTCCAAAACACATCGTGTCACCCTTGATTGTACGCACGGGTTTATATGTTATCAGGTATCCCAGCATGCTAACCTGTTTGCCTTTATGCAAATGGATTTTGCCTGCTGGGGTATACTGAGAAGGATCAGCATCTACCATTGGAAAAGGATTGTGTAAAGGAAAATCCATTAATTCCATTTGGTCATACAATGTTTCAAGTGGGTATGTAGGCAGATCGGGTAAACTAAATTGGAGCGGTGCTTCCTGGAATAGTTTTGCTCCGGCAATTTGTTTTTGTTTCTGGTGGCCCCGGAGCATATTGGCTTCCCATAATAATTGTTTCTTTGTTTTTCCGGTAAAGCGGAAGGCATCGATCCGAATAAGAATATTAAGGCTTTCTTTTCCGATACCGGTTCTATCAATCATGTCTTGCAAATGGAGATATGGCCCACTCGTATTTCGTTCATGGATCAATTGTTCTGCAATGGATTGTTCCAGTGATTTAAGATGGATAAATCCCGTATATACATCATTCCCCCTGATATGGGTAAGCCAGTTACTGTTGTTTACACAGGGAGGATGAATAAGGGCGCCTGTTTTCTCCAGTTCATAGAAGTATAATTCCCTGCTGTAGAATCCCCCGAAATTATTGATCACTGCTACCATGAATTCTTTCGGGTACCATGTTTTTAAATAAAGGCTCTGGTAGCTTTCAACAGCAAAGGATGCAGAGTGAGCCTTTGAAAAACTATATCCTCCAAAGCTTTCGATTTGCCGCCACACTTCTTTGCTGATAGCATCCGGATAGCCACGCTCCGTACAATTTTCAAAGAATTTCTCCCTTATCCGCAGCATTTCCTTATTGCCCCTGTACTTGCCACTCATAGCCCGTCGCAGGATATCAGCCTCACCCATATCCAATCCTGCAAAATGATGGGCTACCTTGATCACATCTTCCTGGAAAACCATCACACCATAGGTCTCTTCCAGTAATTCTTTCATAATGGGATGTATGTATTCGAAGCAATCAGGATTATGATACCTTTCAATATAGGCCTTCATCATACCGCTGCTCGATACGCCCGGCCTTATGATGGAACTGGCGGCAACAAGGGTTATATAATCATCGCACTCAAGTTTCCTGAGTAGCTGGCGCATGGCCGGACTCTCAATGTAAAAGCATCCAATAGTATCAACCTTCCTTATCTGGTTTTTTACCTTAGGATCTTTTTTGAATTTTTCAATCTCATGGATATTAATACTTACGTGTTGATTTTCCTGAACTAGTCGAAGGGTCTCTTTGATATGGCCGAGCCCACGCTGACTAAGAATATCTAATTTATATAATCCAACCTTTTCAGCGATGAACATATCAATCTGTGTTGTAGGAAATCCCTTGGGAGGCATAAACACAGCAGTATACCGGTAAACAGATGATTCGCTTATCAGCATACCGCCAGGGTGTATACTCAGGTGGTTGGGAAAATTTACCAGAAGCTGACCATAGAACAGAATTAGTTGCTGGATAGAATCATCTGCTTTTCGGTTTGAAAAAGAATGCGCCCTCGCGTAACCTTTCACAGCCAATTGGTCTATCTCTGTTTTCGGAAGGCCAAACACTTTTCCCAATTCTCTCACAAGTGCATTGTATTGAAAAGTTGTTACCATACCCAGCAAGGCAACTTGTTTTTTCCCATAACGTTTGAATACATAATCGATTACATCATCTCTGTCGAGCCACGAAAAATCAATATCAAAATCAGGTGGGGAGGTTCGGTATGGATTAAGGAACCTTTCAAAATATAGGTCGAGTTCTATTGGATCTACATCCGTGATCTGCAGGCAATAAGCAACTATAGAATTTGCACCGCTGCCACGACCAACATAATAATATCCCTTACTTTGTGCATAACGAATAATATCCCATGTAATAAGGAAATACGCATTGAACCCCAGCTGATCAATGATGGCAAGTTCTTTTTCTACTCTTTCCTTAGCTTTTTTATTACGAGTACCATATCGACTATTACATCCATCAAATGCCAGCTTTGCCAGGAAAATCCGGTCATCATCTGCTGTTGCGCTGAATGTTTTTTTGTTCTTGTCGGTATGCAATTCCATTTCGATATTACAGGCATCACAGAGGCGAAGGGTGTTGCTTATAATAAATGGGTATTTTGAAAAGGCCGACATCAGATCTGATGTGCTGATAAACATCTCCTGTATGCTGCCCTGTTGATGCGCATGCAATTTTGATAGGAGTACATTATTATCAATTGCCCTTAATAAGCGGTGAGCATTAAAATGCTTCTTACTCTGAAAACTTACGGGGTGGAGAACAACAAGTTTGTGGCTGTATGTCCTAACAGAGAAGCTAAATAATTTAGTGATATGATGCGGACTTATTCCTATAAATTCATGAAGGCATAATTTGTCTGGTGGTTTTTGAGCAATTGGGTATATGATGAACAGGCCGGCATCAACCCCCAGAAAAGGAGACTCTGCTGCGTCTTCCGGAAAGGGGATGCCTGCCTGCAGGTAGTAAGACAGAAAGGCGTTTATGTTTTCAAATCCCTCGAGATTGGCTGCCAGTAAAATGAAACAGACCTTATTTTGGTTTCTTATCTCTGCGCCCAGTATAGGTTTTATGTTATTATTGATGCAAAAGTTATAGAAATCCCATGCATCCGAACTGTTGTTTATGTTGGTGATCGCCATAGTGGTAATGCCAATTTCAACAGCAGTGTTCACTAATTCTTCCGTGGAATATGTGCCATAACGAAGGCTGAAATATGTTTTGCAGTTAAGGTACATCTTGCCCGTTTAGTTGGGCGATAAAGGTACACTAAATGCTAAATATATTAGTATTTAACTTGGTGGTAGAAAGCCGGATGACCTATGACTTCCATTGCTGATATCTCCTGATAGCCGCATCAACCGTGGGTAGGATATTTGCCTTACCAATAAGAAAAACCAATCTCGATTGCCTTAATTCCTTCATAACCTGTTCACTGTGAACTTCCGCGAGAATCAGTTTTGTTCCCCTGCTGCTGGCCGACTTGTGAACATCTTTTAGAATATTAATACCTGTGGCGTCAATGATAGGAACGTTTCTCATTCTGATGATCAATGCAAGCGGGGGTGTCTCAATGACCCTTATTGCATCTTTGAATTTATAGGCAGCACCAAAAAATAGAGGACCATTGATCTCAAATAATTCCACACCCTTCGGTAATTGAAATGCGTCGGTGGTTGCAGTTTCATCACCATGATTAATTTGACCAAAATCATTGGTTATAGATGCAACGGAGCTGAACTGTGTCATTTTTCGCATGAAAAGAAAGGCAGCGAGTACCATCCCGATTTCAATTGCTACTGTAAGGTCTACCAATACTGTGAGGAGAAAGGTTGTTATCAATACAATCGCATCGCTTTTGGATCCCTTTGCAATGGATAGAAAATTTTTCCATTCACTCATATTATAGGCTACAGTTACGAGTATGCCCGCCAATGTAGCCATTGGTATCAATGCCGCCCACCTGCCAACAAAAAGAACAATGATGAGCAGGGTAAGGGAGTGTATCATACCGGCAACCGGTGTACGGCCGCCATTCTTCACATTTGTAGCAGTGCGTGCGATCGCTCCGGTGGCAGGTATTCCTCCAAACAGCGCTGAAAGGATATTACCGCCTCCCTGGGCAATTAGTTCAGTATTACTGCGATGGTTGCCACCGGTCATACCATCGGCAACAACAGCGGAAAGCAAAGACTCTATTGCCCCCAGCAATGCAATTGTGAATGCAGGACGTATAAGACTTTGAATAGTTTCCCATTCAATGAAAGGCAAACCCGGTGCAGGCAATGAAAATGATATATTTCCAAAACGACTACCAATTGTATCAGTCGGCAATGATAAAAAGGAAGTGGCTGCCGTTGTGAGGATGATGGCTACCAGTGATCCCGGGATCTTGTAGGTAATTTTAGGCCAGTAAATTATTATCAGGATGGTAAGTGTTGAAATAACAACAGCATATATATTAATGGCAGATAATGCCTTTGAATAGGCCATCCATTTTGTCAGAAAATCTGCTGGCACAGCACCCATCTCTAAACCGAAAAAGTCTTTAATGACAGATGAGAAAATAATAAGTGCTATACCTGTTGTGAAACCTGTGATAAGCGGATAGGGAATATATTTTATGAGGGTTCCCATTTTGGCGAAACCCATTATCAGTAAAATTAATCCTGCCATAAAAGTGGCAATGATGAGGCCATTTACTCCAAACTGTGCAACGATTCCATATACCACTACAATGAATGCTCCCGTGGGCCCGCCAATCTGTACCCTGCTGCCGCCGAGGAGTGAAATAATAAATCCGGCAACAATGGCCGTGATGATACCCTTTTCAGGTGATACTCCCGACGCAATGGCGAAGGCGATGGCCAATGGAAGGGCAACGATGCCTACAATGATTCCTGCTGTTAGGTCTTTGCTGAATTGCTGCCTGTCGTATTGCCGCAATGTGTCCAGCAATTTCGGTCTGAACATAAAGTATAGATTGTAATCGGAGATATTAGCTGCTGGTTATTGTACCGGCATAAGGGTCATCTTCATCAGGTTCACATATTCGCCAGCAGATCTTATATTACTGCATTCCCGGGGGTCAAGTGCTCTTTCATGAGTTTTGTCCAGCTCCTGCAAAAGCTTTTCTATGAATCGCATGGTAATATGACCATGCACATTATGATATTGCAGGCTTTTTAAAGCTGCATCGATATATCTTCTGATTTCTTCCTCAGATCGGCTGAGAAGGATCTTGTTAATCAGGTTGCACCTGTACTCATTAAGATTCCTCGGCTTAGGCATTATCCGGTTTTAAATTTTAATCCAACATTTCAGGTAGTCATTTACATCCGTATTCACTACATGAAAGTCGGGTGGTATTTCAGTTTCCAGACTGTGGTAGGTAACAAGCCTCGTTCCTTTTGGAACGTTATACAATTGCTTGCAGAGGTAATGGCTGTAATATTCAAATAGCTCAACAGAGTGCTCAACATCCTTATCGATTTTCTCGGTACAGGCAAGATTTTCATAGAACGAATTGTAGAAATAAAAATGGTCATACTGCCTGAAGTTGATCTGCGTAAAATTGGCATTGATGAAATTTACATTATCCTGGCCGGTTTGCTTCAGGGCCGCATTGGCATAATCTACAAGATATGCTCTTTGTTCCACACCTGTAAGCTGGAGTTTGGGCTGGTAATAAGCGGCGGCCAGGCAGAACTTTCCTGCACCGCTTCCGATATCAAGTATTTTTGCCCCTGGTTCTGTTGCCAGGAAACCACTTGCTTTCCTGGCTACCAGTAATGGTGTCCAATGTCGTCTTGCCATATCCCGTATAGCCTGGGGATAAAGTTCATGACAGGTGGCGTCTGACTGGAACCATTTATCTATTTCCCGATCTGTGGAAGATTGCAGGTACATTTGATAAAGTTAAGGCCTGCATTTGGTGCGAGGATTGATAATTATCACTTTTGAAATTAGTCCATGAGTATCAGGCATTTATTCCCGGTTCAAAGCTGGGATTTCCAGTCCGGTTCTATCATTTCGAACCTACCTCCAAAGGAATGGTCCCTTCTCTCTGCACATATGGTAGAGGCTCAATACAATAAAGGGGATATTCTTTTCAAAGAAGGGTTTTATCCCAATGGAATCTTCTTTATCCGTAAAGGGATGGCAAAAAAATACAGGATCAATAAGGATGGGCAGGAACAGATTATTTATGTTGCCAGCCAGGGTGAACTGGTGGGATATCATGCGGTTTTGGCGGAGGATCGTTATCCAGATTCCTGTGCGCTTCTTGAAGATAGTATAGTGGGATTTATTCCAAGGGAAGACTTCCTGAAAACGATAGATTATTCTCCCTTACTTAGTAAGCGCTTACTCAAAACCCTGAGTCACGAATTTGCTGTTCTGGCCAATAATATTACTTTCTTCAGTCAAAGTTCCGTTCGTGAAAGAACTGCCCTGCAGCTTGTGGTATTGCGGGAAAAGTATAAACCAATGAATGATAAAAACGGACCGGTGGAAATAACCATGTCCAGGGAAAATCTGTCTAACCTTGTTGGCAGTGCCCGTGAGAATGTTGTAAGGGTATTGTCGGAATTTAAGGAAGCAGAACTTATAACCACTAATGGCAGAAAAATTGTAATTGTGGATGTTGCGGGATTAATTAAAATAGCAAACCTCCGATGAGTTCTAACCAGGTAAATGGTTCCAGTCTGTTGAATAGGGTTTGATTAATTCAGTGGCCGCTCGTGGTCCCCAACTGCTTTGTTCATAAAATCTTAGGTCTTTTCCCTGGTGTTTTTTCCAGTAATCAAGAATAGGCATTACCAGTTTCCAGGCTGCTTCTACCTGGTCGCCCCGCATGAACAGCGTAGCATCTCCTTTTAATACATCCAGGATCAATGCTTCATAAGCTTCTGGTATTTCTTCCTCGTGCGATTCTTTATAGGTAAAATCCATTTCCACCGGCTTGAGTTTCATTTGTAGTCCGGGTACCTTACTTTCAAAAAGCAGGCTGATCTCAAGCTCTGGTTGGATACTTATAGTTAATCGGTTTGGTATTACATCACCTTTAAAGATCTTATTGGGACTATCCTTGAATTGAATGATAATTACTGTTGATTGTCTTTGCATTCCTTTTCCGGTTCTTAAGAAAAAGGGTACGCCTTTCCATCTCGGGTTATCAATGTATAACCTGGCAGCAACAAAGGTTTCAGTATAAGAACGGGATGGTACATGTTCTTCTTTCCTGTAACCCTTGTATTGGCCGCGTATAACATTTTTTGAAACAGTTGAAGGGGTGAAGGGCCGAACCTGTTTGATCACAGCGGTTTTGGCATTCCTGATGGTTTCGGCTTCATATTTCGCCGGACATTCCATTGCGGTTATACATAACAGTTGTAACAGGTGGTTTTGAACCATATCGCGCAATGCACCGCTACCATCATAATATCCACCCCTGCTACCTACAGTAACTTTTTCCGCTACTGTGATCTCAACATGGTCAATATATTTATTATTCCAAAGCGGTTCAAAAACATAATTAGCGAAACGGAAAGCCATGATATTCTGGACAGTTTCTTTTCCCAGGTAATGATCAATTCGATAGAGCTGTTTCTCTGTAAACCGTTTGCGAAGGAACCTGTTGAGTTTCTTTGCTGTTTCAAGATCGGTTCCGAATGGTTTCTCAATGATTATTCTATCTAAGTTATCCTGGTTTGCCAGTTTAAAACGATAAAGTGAATCAGAGATTATTTCTATAAAACGTGGAGCTACGGCGTAGTAGAATATCCTGATACCCCGCTTTTTGTTTTGAAGGTCAACAGTATCCAAAACTGTCTTCAATTCCAGATAAGTATCTTCTTTCAGGAAATCGCCGCTTATATAAGTGATCCTGCTTGTAAAAGTTTTCCATTGGTTTCTATCAGGCGGGCCTGTCCTGGAGAATTCAACAACTCCTGACAGGAGTTCTTCCAGGAATGTTTCCCGCTCAATAGATATATAATCAATACAAAAAATCCTGAATGTATCAGAGAGGTGTTGGTTAATAAACAGATGGTATAAAGCGGGAATCAGTTTACGTCGGGTGAGATCACCTTTAGCACCAAAAATTACGCAAACGGCCGAAGCATCCTTTTTTTGTTTCATACCAGGCTTTTAGCTGGTCAATATATTCTATATCGGGGATTATGCAAACGATTGACTTACAATTCATGCAATATTCCTGCCGTTTCATCCTGCTCCGGTTTAAAGGAAGCGAAGGAGTTCCGGAATTTTGTCCCAAGTATTTATCTATGGCTTATAAAGGAAAGAGAATATATAATATCTACACAGGCCAGCATATTGTTTTTTTGCAAACAGCAGAGGAAACAAATGGAAGGCGCTTATGCATGCAGATGAGTTACCAGGGTAACGGGCCCGAGCCTCCCGTCCATTATCATCCGCACCAGCAGGAAGTATTTACTGTTAAAAAGGGAGTTCTTTGTGTGCGGATGAACGATAAGCTTGAATATTACCCGGAAGGATCCATGATCCATGTTCCCGAGAATACACCGCATGCCATGTGGAATGGTCAGCAGGGTGAAACAGTGGTTCATTGGGAAGTACAACCTGCTTTGCGTACAGAATATTTTATGGAGAATGTTTTTGGAATGATCAATAATGCCCATACCAGTAGAAAAGGAACGTTGGGTTTTCTCCAGCGTATTGCTATAGCCTGGCATTTCCGTAATGAGTTTCGCTTACAGAAACTTCCTCTTTCTGCCCTGAACCTGCTTTACCATCTCTGTTTACCTGTTCTGGGTGTTTTAAGAGTGCGCGGATCTTATAAGGAATTGATGGATTAAGATCAGCCTTCTTTACTGCATTCAAGAGGATCGTTGCATTCCAGGCTCCCTACCCTGTAGTATTGATTCAATAATGATGTGCCGATTATTGTCATGATTGGAAGATATCCCAGCCATTCGAACTGTCCCCATTTTACAAAGGCGAATTGTGATATAAGGTGAATAGCGAACAAAATTGCAGGGGTCCATTTCCTGTGATATTGCCAGGAAAGAAACAGGCCGTAAGTATAAACCAGGTAAATGAATGAAAAGAGGTAGATATCATTTTTGAAAAACAAGGGTTCAAATGGTATACTCATAAAGCCCGCAGTAGCAATTAATATTGGCAGGATAGCACATGGAATGGTTACCAAAAAAGCAATCTTCCTCAGCGGTTTATTTTCTTTATGGAATAATGAATCTATGATCATGCTCTACAGACGAAATTCAATCCCCAACAATACAAAGGTTTAATCCTTTTAACATTTATTTTAGTTGGAGAGTTTCTTTGGCAAAATACCCTCATACAAAAAGGCCGAAACCCGATATTAGATCAGGTTTCGGCCTTGGTAGCGAGGAGCGGACTTGAACCGCCGACCTTCGGGTTATGAATCCGATGCTCTAACCAGCTGAGCTACCTCGCCAAACGGAGCGCAAAAATATAGAAACTGGTCTAAATGATGAAAAAAATCTCCTAAAACCTGTCTGACATATGTCAGGACAGATGTCAGATGGTGGCGTATTCCTGAAGTGCTTTTTCAAGGCAGTCCATAGCTGCATGGATCTCTTCAACTTTCAACACATATGCCAGTCGTACCTGGTTTTTTCCCAATCCCGGTGTCCCATAAAATCCGGTTGCAGGGGCCAGCATAACGGTTTGACCATTCCAGGAAAAGCGCTCTAATAACCATTGGCAAAATTTGTCGGCATCATCAATGGGTAGCTGTGCAATTGCATAGAATGCACCTCCTGGGTTTGGACAAAAAACTCCTGGCATGGCGTTCAATCTTGATACAAGAGCATCGCGCCTGCGCATGTATTCTGCCTTGGTGCCATCAAAATAATGGGGTGGTAAATCTATGGCTGCTTCTGCAGCAATTTGTGCCAATCCCGGCGGACTCAACCTTGCCTGCGCAAATTTCATGGCAGCATCAAGTAATTCCTGGTTCCGTGTAACAAAGGCACCAATACGAGCCCCGCATGCACTATATCGTTTGGAGATCGTGTCCATTAACACGATATGATCATCAACTCCTTCCAGACGCATGGCGCTGAAATGTTCTCCGCTGTAGCAGAACTCACGATATGCCTCGTCTGCGAAAAGAAACAAATTATGCTTAAGGATAATCTGTTTTAAAATTTCCAGTTCTTCCCTGCTATATAAATAACCTGTTGGATTATTTGGATTACATACCATGATCGCTTTGGTACGAGGGCCGATTGCCTTTTCAAATTCCTCCATTGCAGGAAGGGCAAACCCGTTTTCAATATAAGAGGGGATAGGTTTTACAACCACGCCAGCAGCAACGGCAAAACCATTATAGTTAGCATAGAATGGCTCAGGAATGATGATCTCATCACCCGGATCAAGGCAAGCCATAAAACCGAATAGAATAGCTTCTGACCCCCCTGTAGTAATAATTATCTGGTTATGATTCACCTGTATACCCGCCGTTCTGTAATACTCCACCAGCTTACGTCGATAGCTCTCATTGCCCGCACTATGACTGTATTCCAAAACCTTGAAATCAGCCTGCCTTACAGCTTCCATCATTTCCGGAGGCGTTTCAATATCGGGCTGTCCGATATTCAGATGATAAACACGTATGCCTTTTTTCTTGGCAGTTTCCGCATATGGTACAAGTTTGCGGATGGGAGATGGCGGCATTGCCGAACCGCGTTTACTAATCACTAACATGGCGCAAAGATAAAGGGCCGACCTCAATCATTTCCATTCACGTTACCGTTCTTATCAATTTCGCTCATCAGTTTTTCTCGCATTGCCTGCAATTTGGCTCTTTCAGTTTCACTGATCACAGGGTAGGTGGGGTCAATTTTATCGAACTCGCGGGAGATGATCGCTGCCAGGCAAAGGCGGGTGAACCACTTATCATCTGCAGGCAAAACATACCAGGGTGCATTATCTTTTGAGGTTGCGCCCAGCATGGCACTGTAAGCATTCATATAATCTTCCCAATGTGCCCTTTCTTCAACATCGGCAGAAGCAAATTTCCAGTTCTTCTCAGGGTCATCTATTCTTTCAAGGAATCGCTTCTTCTGCTCCTTTTTAGATACATGGAGAAAGAATTTAAGAACAATCGTACCGCTCTGCGTCAGGTTCTTTTCAAAACGATTGATCTGTTTAAATCTTCTTTCCCAGAATTCATCATTGATATCTTCCACTGAATTAATGCCGGGCAGGTTCTCATTGAGGATATATTCAGGGTGCACCCTGGTTACAAGTACGTTTTCATAATGTGAACGGTTGAAAATTCCTATTTCACCTCTCGGGGGAAGTGCTTTATAATGCCTCCAGAGGAAGTCATGGTCAAGTTCATCGCGGGAAGGAGTTTTGAAACTGTGCACTTTAACGCCCTGAGGGTTGAGCCCAGACATAACATGTTTAATTGCACTGTCTTTTCCAGCGGCATCCATAGCCTGCAAAACTATCAGAATACTATGGCGGTTATGAGCATATAATTTATCCTGCATTTTGGCCAGGTTTTCAATACCAGCCTGCAGCAGTTCAGCGCCTTCCTCTTTGCTGAAAATTTTATGATCATAGTCCGTTTCGAAATCTTTTTTAAGGGAAACCTTTTGATTTGGTTTAACCATTAAGGAATCGAGATACTGGAAAAAAAGTTTGATGTCCATGATCATGATTTTATGCTCCAATGTAAATAAAATTGGCTTAACGGTGCCGATACGATCCCGTCACGGTGCCGTCACGGTGCCGTCAATTGCTTTGCTATCCTTCGGCACTCCTTCGGACATACATATGCTTACCTGGTCTAACAGGTATCTCATCTCTACCCGCCACCCTAGCAACAACCTTACTTCTGGTCCCCATCTGGTCCCCATCTGGTCCCTATTTTTTACCTCCTGAGTACGTATACGTTTTCAAATCGGGGGGCGCTCTTACCCATTATCAGGGGTATAAAATAGAGAGAGGCCGTCTCATTTTACTGAGACGGCCTCTTTAATATCAGGACGAAGAAATTACTTGCTTCCTTTTTTATCTTTTTCAGCTTCAAACTTTGCATAGTCCTCTGCTTTTAAAACCTCACCGCTGATACGGAGTTCAACAGGTTTGTCAACACCCGCTACAGTTACAAAAACAGTTTTGTCAAACGGACCAGGCGCAGCAGCATTGAAACCAGCTGTGATCTTGTTGGTTTTTCCACCTGCTACAGGCTGCTGGGGCCAGGTTGGTGTGGTACAGCCACAACTTGCCGACGCCTTCTGGATAACCACCGGCTGAGAAGATACATTGGTAAATTCAAAGTTGTAGTTAACAGGTACTCCCTGCTTGATCTTGCCGAAATTGTGTTTGGTCTGGGCAAACTTTACCAATTCTTCAGCACTCTTTGCCTGCGCGAAAATGGCCGCACTGATAATAACTGCAAAAAGCGTAAGCGCTATTTTTTTCATAATTGATCGATTTAATCTTTATTGTTTGTTTGTTTTAATAATTGTACAGATGTATTAACAGGAACTGAAGGCATAGGTTTACCTACTTCACCCTTAATGTAGATGGTTTTTGTTTTCCCGGAGTTGTAAAAGATCGTAACAGATTTTTCAAATTTCCCCTCCGAAGCGGCATTATAGCCAACTGTGATGCTGCTACTGGCCCCTGGCGCCACCAATTCTTTTGACCATTCCGGTGTTGTACAGCCACAACTGGCCGAAACATTCTCTATCTTAAATGCTTCTTTTCCAGTATTGGTAAATTCGAAAGTATAGGTTACCGGCCTGCCATGCCGAATGGTTCCAAAATCATGAGAATTGGCAATGCTAATTACTTCCTGTGCCTTTGCGGCATCAGTTACCTGTCCATAGGAAACAGATAAACTTAGGGTCAGGGCTATCAGGAATGCAACTCTTTTCATTTACTCAGGTGTTCTGCCGTAACAAATTTAATAATTGTGATTGACTTTGTCCAGTGCCCGTGCCAATTAATATTTTTTTGGCAAAACATTAAATAATTATTTCTAATGAATTAATTAATAACAATTTATCTACGCGTTAGGTATCTGGGAGGGAAAACCGACTAACGATTGTTCGCTTCCGGTCATTTTCTCTTAGTTTTGTTCGATGGAAAATCTCATGGAAAACGAATTGCTGGATTCTGAAAAGTTAAGCTTCGATCGCTTCCGCGATGAAGTACTCCGTGATTACCAAATGGCCTGTGAGAGCCGTGAAGCCAGCCTTATGGGCCGCAAGGAAGTTCTTACCGGAAAGGCAAAATTTGGCATTTTTGGCGATGGTAAAGAAATAGCCCAGATAGCTACCGCTAAATTTTTCCGAAACGGTGATTGGCGGGCGGGTTATTATCGGGACCAAACCTTCGTTTTCGCGAGTAAGCTGGCTACTATAGAACAGTTTTTCGCCCAGCTTTATGCTAATCCGGACGTTAACCTGGATCCCCATAGTGCCGGCAGGCAGATGAATTCCCATTTTTGTACGCCTAATACAAATGAGGAGGGAGACTGGGTGAATCTTTCCAGGCAGAAAAATATATCCAGTGACATAGCCCCTACGGCTGGGCAGATGCCGCGTGCACTCGGACTGGCTTTCGCATCCAAGGTGTTCCGTAAGGTGGATTCATTGAAGGCCTTTCCTGAACTTTCAAACAACGGTAATGAAATATGTTTTTGCACTATCGGCGATGCTTCCACCTCGGAAGGGCATTTCTGGGAAGCTGTAAATGCTGCCGGAGTAATGCAAATTCCACTTGCGATTTTCGTGTGGGATGACGGCTATGGAATTTCCGTGCCCAAAAAATTACAAACTACTAAAGGTTCTATTTCAGAAGTACTAAAAGGCTTTCAGCAGCGGGAAGGAACAAACGGAATTGATATTTATAAACTGAAGGGATGGGATTATGCCAGTATGATTGAGTTGATGGAACCTGCCATCCAGAAAATCCGGGATACACATATCCCGGCGATTTTTCATATTGAAGAGATCACGCAGCCACAGGGTCATTCCACTTCGGGTAGCCATGAGCGCTATAAAAGTCCTGAGCGCCTTGAGTGGGAGCGTTCCTTCGATTGCATTAAAAAATTCAAAGAGTGGATCCTCGAGAACACCCTAAGTAGTGAAGAGGAATTATCTGACATAGAATTAAAGGCAAAAGAATTTGTACGTGATTGCCGCAACAAGGCATGGCTGGCCTACCAGCAACCTATCCGTGAACAGGTGGGCCGAACTGCCGAGTTGGCTACGGCTGTTATCAGGCAACTCCCCTTGCAGGCAGCGGCTATGCAGCAGTTGGTTCAGAAACTCACAATGGAGAAAGAACCTACCAGGAGGGATATAATGCTGACACTACACAGGCTTCTGGGCCTGGCGGGCAGGCATTCGAGTACAAATGAAATGCAGGAATATTATAAGCAGCTTAAGAAAGAAAACGAAGCGCTCTACAGCACCCATTTGTACAATGAGGGTTCTAAAGGAACATTACATGTGGAGGCCCGTGAGGCAACTTATGTTGCAGATGCGCCTCTACTGAATGGTTATGAGATCCTGAACAGGTACTTTGATAAGCTTTTCACTACCAATCCAAAGGTTCTTGCATTTGGTGAAGATGTTGGTTATATAGGTGATGTGAACCAGGGCTTTGCAGGATTACAGGCCAAGCATGGTGAATATCGTATTTCAGATACTGGCATCAGGGAGCTCACAATTATGGGTCAGGGAATAGGTGCAGCATTACGCGGGCTTCGCCCAATTGCAGAAATACAATATGTGGATTACCTGTTGTATGGACTTCAACCATTAAGCGATGATGTGGCCACCACACATTATCGCACAGCAGGTAAAATGAGTTGCCCGCTTATTGTAAGAACCCGTGGCCACCGTCTTGAAGGTATCTGGCACAGCGGATCTCCAATGGGTATGATCATAAATTCCCTTCGTGGCATGTGGGTATGCGTACCCCGCAATATGGTACAGGCTGTTGGTATGTACAATACGTTGCTTAAAGGAAATGATCCGGGTATTGTTATCGAATGCCTGAATGGCTATCGGCTGAAAGAAAAACTTCCCGATGATCTTCTCGGTTATACGGTACCGCTAGGCATACCGGAAGTGATAAGACAAGGTACAGATATCACGATTGTTTCTTATGGTTCCACACTTCGGATTGTTCAGGAAGCTGCAGTTTTATTGGCTTCTTCGGGTATTCAATGTGAAGTTGTGGACGTACAGACATTATTGCCTTTCGATATCAATCACCTCATACTTGAATCGTTGAAAAAAACCAGCAGGATACTTTTTGTGGATGAAGATGTTCCCGGTGGTGCTGCTTCATACATGTACAATAAGGTTATGGAAGAGCAGGGTGGATATCGCTGGCTGGATGTTGCACCCCGCACTCTATCGGCAAAGGCTCATCGACCAGCGTATGCGAGCGATGGCGATTATTTCAGCAAACCCAATACAGAAGATGTTGTAGATATTGTTCTGGAAATGATGGCCGAATAGTTCTTCGCATTATGGAACTCAACTTCTTAACCATTATTGATCTGTTTGGCACATTTGCGTTTGCCTTATCAGGTGCATTTGCAGCAATGGAAAAAAAGCTTGATCCTTTTGGGGTTATAATCATGGCCTTTGTTCCTGCTATTGGTGGTGGATCTGTGAGGGATATTTTGATTGGTGATCTGCCGGTTGCCTGGCTTTCTAATAATATTACGATTGGTATAATCATCGCGGCTGCTGTGTCGGCGATGTTTTTTGGATCGTTGCTTAGGAAATTTGATCCCCTGCTACAAGCTTTTGATGCACTGGGCCTTGGATTATTCACCATCGTTGGAATTGAGAAAGGTATTTTGCACGGGTATCCACCTGGTATTTGTATTTCGCTCGGAATATTTACCGGATGCTTTGGTGGCGTGCTTCGTGATGTTATTTTGAATAATGTTCCCCTGCTTTTTCACAAAGAGATTTATGCCTCTGCCTGCATTCTGGGCGGCATAAGTTATTACCTGCTTTCCTGGATCGGCATTGACCAGGCCCTGGTAAATATTATTTGTATAGCCATCATCTTCGCAATAAGGATGATGGCGATTCGATACCATTGGAGTCTCCCCGCTATATACCTTGATCGCTCCAATCGATAAACCGTTCCTGGAGATTTGGCGAGGGAAGCCAACAACTTTCCTTTTTTCCAAACCAACTATATCTGTTTTTTGCAATCAGGTCATAAACAAAATTCCGGAGGAAGGCAGGAACATACAATAATATTTTCGTCCATCCCCAACCCCTCAGGCGGTATAGCGTTTTAAGCGCGGCGGTTGAACGAGTATAGATTTTACCCTCTTCATAAAGAATAAATGAGCCCGGTAAATTATCCTCACCTGAATATTCCTGTAAAAGTGTACGTCCATACGACGATTGTAAGGATGCAAAACGAAACCGTGCAGCCGGATCTCTTTTGATCACAAACTGCACGGAACTGTTACAAAGGTTACAGACTCCGTCATATAATATAACGGGACTGTTATTTGATGGTGCTCTGGTCAACGTGGTCAATTAATTTCCAGATATCACTCCTTACCATTTTCCGCACCTGGTCAACCCTTTCACTCATAATAATGTAGTTGGAATTATTGGGTATATAATTGAATGCTTCTTCATATTTGGGATCAATAAGTGATTTTAGATTTTCAAAGAAATTAGCAGTTACAAAGTCATTTTCAGAATTGGCTGTAAACGGAAGAACCTTCTCATATAGTCCCCAGTCAGTAAGCGCTCCTAATTTTATTCTTTCCTGGTGGATAGGATAAAATATTTCCCTTTCAGTTTTTATATATTCTGCCGTTTTTCCCGGAAGGGGTTTCATATAATCGATCTGCACATATTTACTTACAGGTGTCTTTGGATCTATGCCCGCGCGATGTGCATATACTTCATATTTAACCACCGAGCGGTATTCAAGCAGCTTGCTGTTATAACTTTCCCAGTTCATTTCCTTGGATCCTGTAATGGCTTTGGAATAACGTTCTTTCATTGATACCGGGTTATCTACAAGATCATTGAATTTGGGTGAAACAGTAACAACTACATAATCATATTTGTTTTCCATTTCAGGCGACATCAGTACCTGGTAAAAATACCATCCAAGAAGATCGCCATTTCGTACTGATTGCTCTACAATACGATGGGCATGGCTCCTGACCAGATTGGCGTATGCCTCTGACTTGCCTGGATTTACTTTATAAAATGTAACACCGATATACACCTGTTGCCCGGGAGTTTGGGAATGACTCTGTATTGGCATTAATAATAACAGGATCATTGCCAGCATAACCCAGCTACAATTATTAATGATGGGCCTTAAATATCTTAAGGTTAAATTATTTGTTTGCCGGTAGGTCTCTGCCTTGCAACAAACTTGTTGGTCTTTTACTAGCATATACAAAGATTAAGGGTGATTGGAATCTTTGGTTGCCGGTGCGGAATTAGTGGGGCGGAAGAGGTGCGGATAATGGCGGTTGCACATGCACGAAATACATATACAAGTTAGCGCTATTGTTGAATATGGACAATAAAAAAACCTGCCTTTAAAGCAGGTTTATCACGAATGAAATACAAATCTATCAGACCAGGTTATGGAAAACTTTCTGGACGTCCTCATCCTGTTCCAGTTTGTCAACCAGTTTCAAAACATCCTGTGCCTGTTCTTCATTTAATTCAACAGTGTTCTGCGGGATCCATTCCACTTCTGCCGATACTGGAGTAAGTCCTTTATCTTCCAGTGCCTTTTGCATCAATCCGAAATCAGTGAAGGCGCAACGTACAACTAAAACATTCTCACCATTTTCGCCAGTACCGTCACCCAGTTCTTCAAGCCCGAAATCTATAAGTTCCAATTCCATATCCTCGGCATTCAATCCCTCGGGTTTCAATTTGAATACTCCCATTTTTTTAAACTGGAAACTCACACTTCCACTGTTTCCCAGGGCACCGTTTCCTTTATTGAAAATTGATTTCACATTGGCAACGGTACGAACATGATTGTCGGTTGCAGTTTCCACAAGTATTGCCACACCATGGGGACCATAGCCCTCATACAGGATCTCCTCGTAGTTTTCCATGTCTTTACCCTGGGCCCGCTTGATTGCGGCTTCCACACGGTCTTTAGGCATGTTCACTGCTTTGGCGTTCTGCATGCAGCGCCTGAGCGCAGGATTCACATCCGGATCGGGTCCGCCAGCTTTTACAGCTATAGCGATCTCTTTTCCTATACGAGTGAATTGCTTGGCCATTCTGTCCCACCTGGCAAACATGGTGGCTTTACGTACTTCGAATATCCTGCCCATATATAGATTGTGGTTTGTAATTGGGTGGCAAATTTAGCTTTTCGGGGTGGTAACACAAAAAAAGCGTCCCGGCCTCAAAAGAGTGGGACGCTTTTCTGGCAAAAGCCTTAGGGATTATTCAAAATCTGATGCTTTCGGAAGTATTTCACCAGGATGGTGACCCGGATCTTTGAGTTTACTATTTCTCTTGCTGTAAGCAAAATAAACTACCAGCCCAACTAACATCCAGATCATTGCAACCGTGAGAGTTTGTTTGTCAAGTGCAAAGATCATGGCACTGCAAACTAAAACTCCCATGATTGGTACAAATGGTACCCATGGTGTTCTGAAAGGACGTTTGATCGTTGGTTCTGATTTACGCAGTATCCACACGCCAGCACTCACAAGTACAAAAGCGAAAAGGGTACCGAAACTGGTAAGATCACCAGCCACATGCCCTGGAACAAAGGCGGCAAATGCACCTACAAATATCAAAAGGATCCAGTTTGCCTTATAAGGTGTTTTATATTTTGGATGGAGGTCACCAAATGCTTTCGGGATCAATCCATCACCACTCATGGTATAAAAGATACGGCTCTGTCCCATCAACATTACCAGGATAACCGAGGAGAAACCTGCAAGTATGGCAACCGTGACGGCGGTTGCAAGCCATCCATAGCCGGTCATGTAAGTGGAGATGGCATAGGCAACAGATGCTTCGCGGCCTTTAACCGGGTCAACGAAGTCTGTCCATGGCGCTACACCCGTCAACACATGTCCGAATAATATATATAATATGGTACAAACAGCAAGTGAGCCAAGAATACCGATCGGCATATCACGCGCAGGATTTTTAGCTTCCTGGGCGGCAGTACTTACCGCATCAAATCCGATGAAGGCGAAGAAAACAATGGCAGCGCCACCCAATACACCTCCCCATCCATGCCTGAATACGCCGGAGTAATCAGCAATAGTTTTGCCGGCCTGGTCTTTAAAGGCCTCAGTTCCTTCCGGAATCATATAGGGTGTATGGTTGTCAGGATTAATAAAGCCCCATCCCACAACAATAAATATGAGAACAATTGCAACTTTAATGAATACGATAATAGCATTCACCATGGCCGATTCCTGGGTGCCTTTGATAAGCAAAAGCGTCAGTAAAAGCAGGATAACAAGGGCTGGTGCATTTAAAATTCCCTGGTGTAAAACACCAGATGCGTCGGTAAAGCTTTCGAAAGGCGAGTGGCTCCATTCATAGGGTATTCGCCCTCCCAGCAAAGTATTCAGGTATTCGCTCCAGGCAATTGAAACAGTGGCGGCACCAAGGGCATATTCCATGATGAGGGCCCAGCCTATGATCCATGCAACAAGTTCTCCCATGGTAACATATGAATAAGCATAGGCACTTCCTGCAATAGGAATCATCGCTGCAAATTCAGCGTAGCAAAGTCCGGCAAAAGCACAACCGATGGCGGCAATGATAAAGGAGATAGTAACTGCGGGTCCCGCAGCTTGTCCGGCGGCTGCAGCAGTTCGCACAAACAAACCGGCGCCAATAATGGCGCCTATTCCAAGGGCTACCAGGTTAGTAGCTCCCAATGTTCGTTTCAACCCTTTTTCCGAATCAGCCGTGGCCAGCAGTTGCGTAAGAGATTTTTTTCTGAATAAGCTCATACAGTTAGTGTGATTTGTTTTATTGAAGCTGTTAAGAAGGGCGTAAAATAAATAATTATTCAATTCGCAGCCGCTAAACTTTGACAGGATGGTGTTTTCAGAGGATTATTTTGGTGGGGTCAGGATTTTTTTGAATTTTCGGCCTTCTTTTCACACACCACAAAACGGATAATGGTAAAACAAAACAGGTTAACCCTCTATATATTGGTAGCTATGGTATTGGGAGTAATCGTGGGCTATATAGTTCACCACAATGCCAGCCCCGGATTCCTGACAAGTTTTGCCGATAATATAAGAATACTGACCACCATCTTTTTAAGGATGGTACAAATGATCATTGCCCCACTTGTTTTCTCTACACTCGTTGTAGGAATCGCCAAATTGGGAGATCTTAAAGCGGTAGGCCGGGTAGGAGGTAAAGCCCTGCTTTGGTTTATTACAGCTTCACTGGCCAGCCTGCTGATAGGAATGCTGCTGGTGAACTTTTTCGAGCCCGGGTCGGTTATTGATCTCAGCAATGCAGATACCTCTGGAGCGCAGGACCTGATAGGAAAGACCAAAGTATTCTCCATAACCAATTTTGTAGAACACGTATTTCCTAAAAGCGTAGTGGAGGCGATGGCCACCAATGAAATTTTGCAGTTGGTAGTATTCAGTATTTTCTTTGGTATAGCAGCCACTTCAATTGGCGATTATGCAAAGCCGGTGATAAAGGCACTCGATGGGGTAGCCCATATCATCCTGAAAATGGTGAATTATGTTATGGCATTTGCTCCTCTGGGAGTATTTGGTGCCATCGCAGCAGTTATAGCAGTAAAGGGACTGGAAGTGTTCAGGTTTTATGGCCTTTACCTGTTTTATTTCCTAATTGGCATATTAGTATTGTGGGCTCTCTTGTTGCTTGTAGGTTTCATGATCCTTAAAAACCGGATGCCGGTATTATTGCGTCGCATCGCCCAGCCGCTCCTTATTGCTTTCAGTACAACTTCCAGTGAAGCCGTTTTCCCAAAACTAACAGAGGAGCTCGAGCGTTTTGGTTGTAAGGATAAGATCGTGGCTTTCATTCTTCCCCTTGGTTATAGTTTTAACCTGGATGGAAGTATGATGTATATGACCTTTGCCAGTTTAGCAATAGCCCAGGCATATGGCATACATTTGGACCTTGGCACACAAATTACTATGCTGTTGGTATTGATGCTTACCAGCAAGGGTATAGCAGGTGTTCCAAGGGCGTCACTGGTGGTGGTTACCGCCACCCTGGCAATGTTCAATATTCCGCCGGAAGGTATCGCACTAATATTACCGATAGATCATTTCTGCGATATGTTCCGCAGTATGACAAATGTTCTTGGAAATGCACTTGCAACTACTGCTGTAAGTAAATGGGAAGGAGAGTTAGAGTCTTAAACAGAAGAAGAATAGATATGATACAACAATTTAAAGGGTTTCTGCTGGTACTGATTGGCTTAATGTTGTTTATGCCGGTCATTGCGCAGCAGGATGTGCGTGTAAGGTTTCTTAACCAGTACGAAGGTCCGGTTTCGGAGTTCACATTGGAAACATCGGCTGGCATTAAGGATTATATTGCTGATAAGGAAGGATATGCATCTGTTAGTTTGCAACCGGGCGAAAAGGCAATTCTTAAGGCTGCGGATCATGACTCCACCAGCTTCACCATCGATCAGTTACCTGAGAATAATACAGTGGTCGTCAAAAAACACTTCTCCTGGAAAGACCTTCTCAACCCAATGTTCTATATTATATATGGTGGCTTGTGGATGTTGCTACTCATTGTATTTGCAGAAACGGGGTTGTTCGCTGGTTTCTTTTTGCCTGGCGACAGCCTGCTTTTTGTTGCTGGAATTTATAGCAGTCCCCTCGCAAATGAAGCATGGAAAATAATAGGAATGGATGGCAGGGGTAATGAATGGCTCGACCTTCTTCTCCTGATCGGCCTTATCTCCTTTGCAGGTATTATAGGTAATACGGTTGGATTCTGGTTTGGCCGGAAAATTGGTCCATCCATGTTCCGATGGAAAGATAATTTGTTGTTCAAGAAACATTACCTGGAAGAAGCCCATGAGTTCTATGATAAGCATGGTGGTGGAGCAATTGTATTTGCCCGTTTCCTTCCGGTAGTGCGCACTTTTGCACCCATCATTGCCGGTATCGTGGGCATGGATAAGAAGAAATTCGCTTTCTATAATATTGTCGGATGTTTGGCCTGGGTAGTGAGTATGATAATGGGGGGGCATTTCCTTCAGCTCTGGGTCAAGAATCAATTCGGCTTTGAGTTAAAAGAGCATCTTGAAGTGATCATAATTGTAATTGTTCTGGTCACAACAGCTCCCGTTGCCTGGAAAGTAATCAGTGGCAAAAGAAAGAAAATGGCTAAAGAGAAAGCTGAAAATTAATCCCTCAACCGAATGAACCAAACTGCTGCCCGCTCCGGTTCTGTTTTCAATGTAGCTGTAATCGTTGCAGCATTAGGTTACTTCGTGGATATCTATGACCTGCTGCTTTTCAGCATCATCAGGGTTCCCAGCCTGCAGGAACTTGGTTTATCAGAAGACCAAATTCGGGATGATGGATTGTACATCATTAATATGCAGATGATGGGTCTTCTCATCGGTGGTATTTTATGGGGTGTGCTTGCTGATAAAAAAGGAAGACTTAGTGTATTGTTTGCGTCTATCATTTTATACTCACTGGGAAATATTGCCAATGGTTTTGTTCAAACCGTTGACCAGTATGCATGGGTAAGACTTATATCGGGAATCGGACTGGCGGGAGAACTTGGTGCAGGCATTACGCTGGTGAGTGAATTATTGCCGAAAGACCGGAGAGGTGTGGGCACTTCACTAGTAGCCGGTATTGGATTATCCGGAGCTGTGCTGGCTTATATCATGAAAGAGAATTTCCATTGGCGAACCTGCTATTTTATAGGGGGAGCACTTGGATTCATGTTATTATTTCTTCGGATCAAAGTTGCTGAATCGGGAATGTTCAAGGATGTTAGGGACAGTAAAGTCAGCAAGGGTAATTTCCTGATGTTCTTCAACAATGCAGATCGGTTTAAAAAATATATGCTCAGTATATTGATCGGTTTGCCCACATGGTTTGTGATTGGGATACTGGTTAGCTTTTCAAAAGAATTCGGAAAGCAAATGGGAGTAGTGGGTGATATTGATCCGGGTAAATCTATCATGTATGCATATGCGGCAATTTCTTTGGGTGATATAGCCGTGGGACTTGTGAGCCAGGTTTTAAAAAGCAGGAAGAAGGCACTTTTTATTTTTTATGGTTTAACCATTATAGGGATGGTATGGTTCTTCAACCTCCAACAGGCTACAGCGCAGGAATTATATTGGGCATGTGCATTACTGGGATTTGGTACAGGCTTCTGGGCAATATTTGTTACAATGGCTGCTGAACAGTTTGGTACCAATCTCAGGGCTACAGCTGCCACCACCGTTCCTAATATGGTGAGGGGTTCCCTGAACCTGATTGCTTTATTATTTACAGGACTGCAGGTGAGTTATAGTTATGTTCAAAGCGGTATAATAACGGCAGTTGTGATCATGGTTATCACATTTGTGGCAGCTGCATATACCCGTGAAACATTTGGCAAAGACCTGAATTATGTAGAAGAATAGTCTCCAAAACAAGCCTTGCATGAAAGTCCTTATTATACGCTTTTCATCTATTGGTGACATAGTACTAACAACACCGGTTATACGCTGTTTGAAAAAACAATTGGAAGGGATTGAATTACATTATCTCACCAAGAAAGCATTCCTACCGGTATTAATTGCGAATCCATATATTGATAAGCTTCATGTTCTCGACGATAATCTCGATACTACAATAGAGGAACTGAAAGCAGAGAAATTTGACCAGGTAATAGATCTCCATCACAATCTCAGGACCCTGCAGGTTAAGCGGGCACTAAAATGCAAAGCACATAGTTTCAATAAGCTCAATGTTCAGAAATGGATGATGACTAACCTGAAGCTGAACATCCTGCCTTCAATCCATATTGTTGATCGGTATTTAAAGACGGTTGAACATCTTGGAGTTAAAAATGATGGGGCGGGATTGGATTATTTCATACCCCCCGATGAAGAGATATCACAGAATGATATTCCCGCTTCACATCAGCTTGGTTACATCGCTATTGTTGTGGGTGCCGCACATTCTACCAAGAGATTACCCCTCGACAGGTTGAAAGAACTGGTGCAAATGATAGATCATCCCATCGTTTTATTAGGAGGTAAGGAAGATCGGATCATCGGTGATGTTTTGGCTGAAAGCGACCCCGTTAAAATATACAATGCATGTGGTAAGTTTAGCCTGAATGAATCGGCCCATCTGGTGCAGCAGTCTAAATTACTGATCACGCATGATACAGGATTGATGCATATTGGAGCTGCCTTCAATAAAAAAATCATAACGGTATGGGGAAACACAATCCCCGAATTTGGGATGTATCCCTATTTTGGAAATGCTGCTCGTAATGCAGCAGGAATGTATGATAGTTTTGAAGTAAAGGGACTTAGTTGCCGGCCCTGCTCCAAGATCGGATATGAAAAATGCCCCAAAGGTCATTTCAACTGTATGATGAAAATTGACCTCGGGGGCATAAAAGCGGCAGCCCAGCGTATGCTTTCAGCTACCTGATTATTTGGCGAAATTGCCGGTCCATTCACCAGCGCTGTCAAAATGATTGAAGCCTACCATTGAATCCTCACAATAAAATGTTCGGGTCCATTCATCCTGCAGATTGAAATAATTGAAAGTGTTGGAACTGGTCTTCACCAGGTATCCACGCCATACTCCTTTATCATCAAAATCCAGGATCACAAACTGGTTTGCGATCACCATGTATCCCGTAAGCTTACTGTCTTTGTCAAACATGTAATATCCGAGCCAGTTGTTATTGCTCAGCGGGTGAAGGCTGAACGTGTACATCGGATTGATACTGTGGTTGTGTAACGGACTGAAATCTTTGTTGAACTTCGGATTTATAACCTTGTTTTTTTCAGGGTTAATGCCTTCGTTCATAGCTGGATTAATATTCCAGTTATGCTTTGGGTTAATACGAAAATTCTTTCCTGGGTTGATACGCGGGTTCGCGTAGGGACTGATGGTTTGATTTACAAGGGGATCTCTTTCTTTTGGAAGTTCGAGGTCTTGTGCGGTAGCGATCAATCCTGTGAGCAACAATACTACGGTTAGTAAGGGCTTGTTCATACTCTTTTTGTTTGAATAGGTTTCAGAAATAAATGCCTTTGAGGCGTTTGGTAAAGCGGGCCGGAGGCCCTGAGGAGCTTTAAATAGGTATGGGACAAGCGTACTGAGTACAAATCTAATCGTTTCCTTTAGTCATCAAAATAGTTTGCCTGTTTTTTTCGATAAAAAGCACAAAAAAACCGGCGAATGCCGGTTTTTTACCATAGGGGGCTATTATTATAAGCTCTTTAATACATCATTCATTGTCCTTACGGCGTCAGCACTCTTTTGGAATAATGCCTTTTCTGCATCGTTAAGGTCAAAATCAACAATTTTCTCCCATCCGTTTTTGCCAATTACGACAGGCACTCCCAGGCAAATATCTTTCTGTCCGTATTCGCCATCAAGCTGTACGCAGCAGGTGAATAATTTTTTCTCATCACGAAGAATGCTTTCAACAAGCGCTGCTCCGGCTGCACCCGGGGCATACCAGGCAGATGTTCCTATCAGCTTGGTAAGCGTAGCTCCACCAACCATTGTATCAGCAATAACCTGCTGCTGCTCTTCTTCGCTAAGGAATTTTGTCACCGGAATGGAATTCCAGGTAGCAAAGCGAATAAGAGGAATCATGGTAGTATCACCATGGCCACCAACAACAAGTGCATTCAGGTCGGCAGGTGAGCATCCCAAACGCTGGCTGAGCTGGTATTTGAAGCGGGCGCTGTCAAGCGTACCACCCATTCCGATGATGCGGTTTTTAGGAATACCTGATGATGTTATGGCAAGTTGTGTCATAGTATCCATCGGATTACTGATCACAATGATTATTGCCTCAGGTGAATATTTTAATATGTTCTCACAAACGGTTTTTACAATCCCTGCATTGGTACCGATCAATTCTTCCCTTGTCATTCCCGGCTTACGTGGAATACCTGAAGTTATCACAACTACATCACTGCCGGCAGTTTTGCTGTAATCATTGGTAGAGCCAACAATACGAGTATCAAATCCAAGCAGCGCGGCTGTCTGCATCATGTCCTGGGCCTTGCCTTCAGCAAGTCCTTCCTTGATATCAAGCAATACCAGCTCCTCGCAAAGTTCTTTGCGGGCAATGTTGTCGGCACAGGTTGCGCCTACGGCTCCGGCACCTACTACAGTAACTTTCATTTGGAAAAATTTATGTGTGATATGATTTATTTGCGCAGCAAAGGTAGGGGGGAAGCTTCAATTATTTTTATGCAATGCGCTACTGTTCCAATGTTGAAAGGATCCTGGCAGCAGGGGTTGTATTTTCAAACGTTTCGATGAGTTTTCCTTTGCGGTCATATAATGCAATGAAGGGAAGATTTGACAGCCGGTAATACGTTGGGAGGAAATATTTCTCATCGCGGCCTATATAGAGGTTCTTCCAGGTTTCCAGGCCATACTGCTTGTAAAACTCCTGAAGCTGCTCCATCGGCTGGTAGGTGGCCATCACCAGGTTGTATTTTTCAAAATCCTTTTTCACATTGTTCAGCTGGTTGAACTGGTCAATACAGTGATGGCAATCCGGACTAAAAAACATCACTATGGTGGCTTTGCGCTTAGCCATATCATCCCTTTTGATCAGATTATCATTCACTCCTTTTAATTCAAAAGGAGGGAGTATCGGGAACCTTTTATAGGGAGGGGGAAGACTATCATTAGCCTGGGCCACCAGGTTGGTGCTGTGAAAGAGAACCATTATAAAGAATGCCAGATACGAGCATAACCTGAATTGGAGTGCTTTCAGAAAGTACACAGAACTGAGTTTCATGCCTTAAAAATAGCGAGGAGCAACCCTTTCCAACCGTCTTTTTATATTATTTAACAAGAATTATTTGAAATGCTACGATTATTTCGTAGGTTTACGAAAAGTTCGTAGAAATGGAAAGATTAACTGTTCAGGAAGAGGAGGCGATGCAGGCAGTGTGGCTGACCGGGGAGGGAAATGTAAAATCATTTCTTGAGAAAATGGAAGAGCCCCTTCCTCCATATACTACACTTGCATCAACCATCAAGAATCTGGAGAAAAAGGGCTACCTGCAAAGCCGGCAGGTTGGTAATATGTATATGTACCGGCCAACAATAACCGAATCGCAGTATAAGCAGGGATATATGAATAATTTCATCCACAATTATTTTGACAACTCTTACAAGGCTATGGTGAATTTTTTCGTAGAACAGAAACAGCTTAGTAAAGATGAGTTGCAGGAAATTCTGGAAATGATTGAAAGAAAAAAATAACCAACCCCACAAGCCATCCCCATGCCGGCAATACTTATTTATATCCTGAAGATGTCCATAAGCCTCGCGGCTGTTTATATTTTTTATTTCCTGCTATTAAGGCAGATGACATTTTATCAATGGAACAGGTGGTACCTTTTAGTATATGCCATAATGTGTTTCGTGTTGCCTTTTATGGATATATACTGGTGGCTTGACAGCTCGCCACAAGATATCAGCTTCCTTCAATACATGCCGGCTATTGGTGATTTCCCCGCTACTGAAACTGCCTTGCAGGAAAATCTCTTATACAATTGGAACTGGTTGACAGTATTAATTGGTGTGGGCGTGGGTGTTATGTTTGTGAGACTTCTTATTCAATATGCATCGCTGCTGAAGATGCATTCACGTGCAAAGCTTTTTGTAAATGGCAATGTCAGATTGTATGAAGTAAAAGACGCAATCGTTCCGTTTTCATTTGGCTCTGCAGTGTATATTAATCCATCCCAGCATGAAGAGTCTGAACTTAAAGAGATCATCCGCCATGAAATGGTGCATGTGCGCCAGCATCATACAGTTGATGTGATTTTATCGGAATTGCTGGTTGTTTTATGCTGGTTCAATCCCTTTGCCTGGTTGCTTAGAAAGGCCATTCGTCAGAACCTTGAATTTATCGCCGACAGGCAGGTACTGGTGAATGGTGTGGACCGTACACAATATCAATATCTTCTTTTAAAAGTGGTGGGACAACGTCATTTCAGCATGGCCAGCCACCTCAATATTTCAGCATTAAAAAACAGGATTGCCATGATGAACAAGATCAGAACAGCCAGGTTACACCTGGTAAAATTTGCCTTTGCAGTGCCGGTTATCGCAGTATTGCTACTTGCATTCCGGAAGCAGGAATATATAAAGCAGGAAAATAAGGTTGAGGGAATGACTGCCTTGAATTTTATTAATCCCGGATTTACTTTTAATGACGGCTTGTTTGAATCAGGAACTGATACTGTTCCAGGTAAGAAAAGAGTATGGAAAAATGGGCTTAATGAGAAGGGATTTTATGTAACAATAGCCGACAACCATGGTGAGTGCATCGTTATTGTAAAAGACAATAATAAAAAGCTGATCAAGGCGGTGCAATTAACTGAGTGGAATGCCAGCAAGTCTTATGAAGCACAATTTGGTGAAATTCCACCACCACCACCACCTGCTCCTGCAGCGCCACCAGCTCCTCCGGCTGTAAAAGGACAGATAGCACCACCCGCCCCTCCCGCGCTTCCCGCCCCACCTGCACTGCCCAACTTACCCGATAATGTTAGCACCCTCGATATATCAGACAAAAAAGCGACTATTCGTCTTAAGGATGGTACCCTCGAACGTTATGACCTGGAATCCCCAAAAGACCGTTCCAGCTTTGAAAAAAAGTATGGCCCTTTACCAGAGGCGCCTGAAAAGCCCCTTCAAACTGACAATACTATATACCAGACCAATCAGAACAACCAGGAGCCTATGGTTATAGCAGGCAACAGGAAAATGACCATGGCCATGCTTCGTCAGATCCCGTCATCTCAGATCGAATCTATGAATGTATTGAAAGGTAAAACCGCCACCGATAAGTATGGCCAGCAAGGGCAGTTTGGCGTAATTGAGGTAAGTCTCAGTGAAGACGGTGATATTCCGGCAGGCGTGCTTTATATAGTAGATGGCAAAGAAGCAACCCGCGAACAGGTTAATGCACTTTCAAACGAAGAGATCAGGGAAGTAAAAGTATTAAAAGGAGATGCGGCTGTTGAGAAATACGGAGAGAAGGGTCGTAATGGTGTTGTGGAGATATACAAACAAAAGGTGATACGTGTTGAATTATGGAATCCACTGAGCATGATGAATAAGAAAGATAACTGCTAGGGTCTGATGTAAATAACGCTACTGTTTCATTGCCCTTTTAACGAATTACAGTAATTTTGCCCCCTCAAATCTATTTTGCATTCAGAAAATTGTAATTCGTTATGGCAAATACATCGGACATCAGCCGGGGCCTTATCATTAAGCTCGATGGCAGCCTTTATAAAATCGTTGAATTCGGGGAAAACAAAACAGCACGTGCAGCCGCAAAAGTATGGGCTAAATTAAAGGGAGTTGATAATAACCGTTCCATTGAACAAACCTGGAACAGCGGTGATACTATATACCCTATACGCGTTGAAAGAAAGAATTTCCAGTTTCTTTATAAAGACGATTCAGGATATAATTTCATGGATAATGAAACTTTCGAACAAATCATTGCGCAGGAAACATTGGTAGATGCTCCACAGTTCCTTAAAGATGGCCAGGAAGTTTCTGTTCTGGTTAATACGGAAACGGATACTCCAATGAGTATAGAACTTCCCGACAAGATTGTTTTGAAAGTTACTTACAGCGAGCCTGGAATGCGTGGAGATACAGCAACAAGAACTTTAAAACCTGCCACTGTAGAGACCGGAGCAACAGTTATGGTTCCTCTTTTTGTGAACGAAGGGGAATTGATCAGGGTCAATACAAAGACAGGAGATTATGTTGAAAGGGTGAAAGAATAATAAGATATACAGCCCCTCTTCGGAGGGGTTTTCTTTTAGGCAATCTTTTTCCCTATCTTAGCCGCCAAAATAATCACCAACGGTAAATTCAGTACAATGGATTTCAAACAAATTCAGGAGTTGATCCGACTGATCAACAAATCGAACATCGGTGAATTGAGTATTGAGGAGAAGGGGTTCAAGGTTACGATTAAGCAAAAACAAGACAACATTCAGCAGGTGATGGCTGCACCGGTTTATGCGCAGGCACCATCGGCACCCGCGGCAGCCGCAGCTGCTGCACCTCAACCAGCATCATCATCATCGCCAGTGGCAGAGAAACCAAAGGCAGCAGAAGCCACTCCCTCCAACCTGGTCACTATCAAGAGTCCGATGATCGGAACTTTCTACCGTAGGCCTTCACCTGACAAACCACTTTTAGTTGAAGTGGGGGACGAAGTGTCTGAGGGTAAAGTTGTTTGCATCATTGAGGCAATGAAACTTTTTAATGAAATTGAAAGTGAAGTAAAAGGTAAGATCGTAAAGGTTCTTGCTGAAGATGCTTCACCGGTTGAATATGACCAGCCGTTGTTCCTTGTTGAGCCTGCTTAAATCAATGGTTAAGTTCCACCAAACCAAAATGGAAGATGTTTAAAAAAGTATTAATCGCCAATCGTGGCGAGATTGCGCTTCGCGTGATCCGTACCTGTCGGGAGATGGGGATCAAAACGATAGCTGTTTATTCTACTGCTGATAAAGATAGTCTACATGTAAAATTTGCCGATGAGGCAGTTTGTCTCGGTCGCCCGCAAAGCGCTGATTCATACCTGAACATTCCTCACCTGATGGCAGCTGCAGAAATCACCAATGCCGATGCTATTCATCCGGGATATGGTTTCCTGGCTGAAAATGCGCGTTTTGCGGAAATATGCGGCGAACATAATATCAAATTTATTGGCCCCACGCCCGACCAAATCAGGGCTATGGGTGATAAGATCACCGCTAAGGAAACCATGATCAAAGCCGGAGTTCCGGTTATACCTGGTAGTGAGGGCTTATTGGAGAGTCTTGACCAGTCCTATACTGTAGCCGAGAATATGGGCTACCCGGTCATCATCAAAGCAACTGCCGGTGGTGGGGGTAAAGGTATGCGTGTGGTTTGGGCGAAAGAAGAGATGGAGCGTGCCTATAATAATGCCAAGGCGGAGGCACTAGCCTCATTCAAGAATGATGGTATCTACATGGAGAAATTCGTGGAAGATCCCCGCCATATTGAAATTCAGGTTGCGGGTGACCGTTATGGTAAGGTATGCCACCTGAGTGAGCGTGATTGCTCTATCCAGCGCCGGCACCAGAAGCTTGTTGAAGAATCACCTTCCCCTTTCATGACCCCTGACCTTCGTTTTGCAATGGGAGAGGCAGCCAAGAAGGCGGCTGAGGCCATCAGCTATGAAGGGGTTGGTACAATTGAATTTCTGGTTGATAAGCACCGCAATTTTTATTTCATGGAAATGAATACCCGTATCCAGGTTGAACACTGTGTTACGGAAGAGGTGATAAATTTCGATCTTATCAAAGAGCAGATCAAAATTGCAATGGGAGAACCTATAAGCGGTAGAGATTATGAACCCCAAATGCATGCCATCGAATGTCGTATTAATGCTGAAGATCCTTACAATGATTTCCGTCCGAGTCCGGGTAAGATAACAACACTCCATACCCCCGGCGGTCATGGTGTGCGGGTAGATAGCCATGTTTATGCAGGATATACCATTCCGCCTTACTATGATTCAATGATTGGTAAACTTATTACGGTTGCACGAACAAGAGATGAAGCGATCAATACCATGTATCGTGCTTTGAGCGAATATGTGATCGAAGGTGTTAAGACTACAATTCCGTTTCACCTGCAACTGATGCAGAACGAAGATTTCAGAAGCGGAAACTTCACCACGAAGTTCTTAGAAACTTTCAAGATGAAATAAATAATCGGTATTCATAAGAGGCCGTCTCATTTGAGACGGCTTTTTTATTATTTCCATAAACCTTCCAGCAGCAACTCGTTGAAATTAGCGAGTGATCGTAGCTTCAGGTCGGCAGCTCCCCATTTGAGTTCATTATACTGATCGGGTGCAGGCACCACCACACATTTCATTTTTGCTGCCTTAGCTGCAATCATACCATTAAATGAATCTTCGAAGCATACACTGTGGTATGGTTTAACGCCAAGTTGTTCTGCGCACTCAAGAAATACCTGTGGGTGAGGTTTGCCAAAAGGAAGTTCACCCGCAGAGGTAATATTATTAAGGTAGGGTCCTATGCCTAATTTCTCAACTACCATATTGATAAGCCGCATAGGAGAGGAGGATGCAAGCCCGATCCGAAAATCTTTTTGAAGGAAAAAATTAATGATATGCTCAACCCCTGGCATGGGATGCCCGGAAGCTTGTATTTTTTGCAAAGCTGCCTCCTCAATATTTTGAATGGCAGTTGGTGCATGTGCATGATCTACACCGAAATAGTTGAACCAATGATCGATCCATTCAATAGTTCTTAAACCTGTACTGGAATGGTATTGTTCAGCACTCAGACTGATACCGAAACCAGAAAGCGTTTCAATGCCTGCCTCCTGCCAGTAGGGCTCGGAATCTATCAGCAGACCATCCATATCCAAAATGACGGCTTTCTTTGACATCTGCAAATATACATTTGGAGCAACCAATATTCGATGGTATCTATCATCAAATATGTATATTGCGGCACTGTTTGTTAGTGAATCAACAACCCCTGCATGAGTGAACTGATCGATAGATTAAAACAAATAAGGCTGGTTCGTAAGCTTGTATATGCGGTGGTAGGAATTGTTTCCTATCCCGGACTTTGCTGGGTGAATAAAATAAAGATTACCGGAACCGAGAATATAGAAAATCTTCCAAGGAAGAACGTTTTGTTCGTCAGTAATCACCAGACCTATTTTGCCGATGTAATAACTTTCCTTCATATTTTCTGCGCTGTTAAATGGGGTAAACGTAATGAGCTGGGTATTCCATATTACCTCCTCAACCCATATACAAATGTTTATTATGTGGCCGCGGAAGAAACAATGAAAGGCTCGTGGGTCAGTAAATTTTTTATACTTGCAGGTGCACTAACAGTGAAGCGTACGTGGAGACAGGGAGCAACCGAAGTAAGACGTGGTCTTGACCCTTCCGATACAAGAAAGATAGAACGTGCACTTGGCAATAGTTGGGTTATCACTTTCCCACAGGGTACTACAAGACCTTTTGCTCCCGGCAGAAAAGGTACGGCACTGATTATCAAGAAAAATCGTCCCATCATTGTTCCTGTCGTAATCAACGGATTTTGGCGTGCATTTAATAAGAAGGGACTGAGTTTTAAAAAGAAGGGCTCTCTACTTACAGTGAATTTTAAAGAGCCACTTCAGATCGATTATGATGCCTCACCAGAAATTATCCTGGAACAGATCATGGACTCAATTGAACAAAGCCGCAAATTCATGATGAAAGTACCTCACCTTGCCGCTACTTTCCAGGATAAACCTGAAAGGATGAAATCCTGATAATGCTTTTTACAAATTAAAAAGAGCTTTCAACTCCGTTGCATCATGTGGTTTCATTTTTCCGCCAAGTATAAGCCGCAGTTGCCTTCTTCTTAAAGCCCCTTCATACAACTCAGTTTCTTCTTTCGATTCAGGCACTAATACCGGAACAGGCCTCGGCTTGCGATTTGGATCGAGTGCAACAAATGTATAATATGCCTCATTGCTTTTGTATTTGTACTGGTGGGTGAAATCTTCGCCCCACACCCTGAGATGCACTTCCATAGATGTGTTAAAGGCGCGGGTCACCTTTGCCTCAATGTTTACAACATTACCAAGTTTAATAGGTGCCTCGAAAGAAATATTATCTACTGATGCGGTAACTACCGGGGCATTGCAATGTTTGCCGGCAGCAAGCGCTGCAGCAATATCCATCCAGTACATAAGTCTGCCCCCCATAAGATTGCCAAACAGGTTTGTGTCATTGGGTAAAACCAACTCCGTCATTACAACAAAACTTTCAGAAGGCTTTCTATGATCCATATAGTTCAATTTTTGAAGCTGCAAGCTACATTGTTTTGGGCAATCACTCTTTAGACCCTGATCATTTCAAGTGTTTCCAGGAAGGATGGGTCAACATCCGCTCCAATGCCATTGCCATCTGGAAGTTCCACCATAAAACCATTATACTTCACTCCACCAGTTACAGGATCAGTTTTGTGGCCCAGCAGGCAGGTATCCATATCATAAAAACAAACATTTTCTGATGCGGTTGCAAAATGTGCGAAGGCAGTAAGTGCAACCCTGCTTTCCAGCATACCTCCCATCATGCAGGGTATAAAATTTTCTTCACAAACCTTATTGATAGCGATTGCCTCAAGTATACCTCCGCTCTTTGCAAATTTGATGTTCACAAAGCTGCAGGCATTGGAATTGATGAGTCGACCTGCATCATGATGATCATAAACACTTTCATCTGCCATAATAGGGATGGTACTCAGCTTCTTTAGTTCTGGTAACAAGGCGTCATTCCATGTTCGCATTGGCTGTTCACAGAATTGTATATCATATTCAGCCATGGCCACCAGGGCCCTTGAGGCAGCAGTTGGTTCCCATCCCTGGTTGGCGTCTATGCGGAGTTGTATTTCTGGTCCGGCTGCTTCCCTGATTGCCCTAACCCTTTCTATATCTGTATCAGGATCCCTGCCAAGTTTGATCTTTATTATACGAACGCCCCGATTAATAAAATCCGATGCCTGCAATGCCATATTTTGTGGATCACTGATGCCAATGGTGAGATCAGTTTCCATAGGCTTTAAAGATTTCCCACCCAGGAACTGGTATAATGGTTTGGAAGCGGCTTTTGCAGCAAGATCATATAAAGCCATGTCAAACGCGCTCTTGATTGTTGAATTACCCGCAGTGAACCAATGCAGCTCTTCCATCCTTTCTTCTATCTGTAATGCATTCCGACCTTTCCATAAGGAGGCAAAATCTTTTGCCATTACAAAACAGGTATTTTGTGTTTCTCCAACAATCATTGGGAATGCCGAACATTCCCCAACTCCATATACACCCTCATCAGTATGGATACGGATGAAAATGTTTTGCGCATGGTCCATTGTGCCGGTGGCAATGGTGAAGGGATGCATAGGAATGCTGTAACGGTAGATATCGGTATGTGTAATCTTCATGCTAAGAAATGATTACACAAAATAAGCCAATCCCTGAAGTCTGAACAACAAAAGCGTCGGGTCATTGTTGATAGCTATAAAATTTACATGGAATCTTTAAAGGGAAAGAACGTACTACTTATCGGGGCAACCGGGGGTATTGGAGCACACACGGCTAAGCTACTTGCATCCAGCGGAGCAAATCTTTTTCTTACTGCACGAAATGCAGACAAACTAAATGCGCTGGCATCAGATTGTAAACTCGCTGAAAAATATACTGCCGTTGCCGACCTCACCCGGGGGGAGGAAGTAAATGTACTTCACCAACGTTTTTTTGATGTATTCAATCATATCGATATTCTGGTGAATGCCTCCGGTATCGGCATTATCAAGACCATGGATAATCTTTCGGAAGAAGAGTTCAGAAGATCGCTTGACACTAATCTCATTGGACCGTTTCTGATATTGCAATCTTTTCTACCTGATTTTAAAAACCAGAAAAAAGGGTTGATCATTCATATACCCGGCGTATTGGGTAAAACACCGATGGCGGGTGCAGCCGCATATAGTGCATCCAAGTATGGTTTGGTCGGCATGTTACAGAGTATGCGTGAAGAAGTAAAACGCACGGAGATCAGGTTTACAAATCTTTTCCTGGGTGGCGTTGATACTGCCTTTTGGGATAACATTGACCTGCGTGTACAGCGTGAAAAGATGGTACAGGCAGAAGAAGCTGCAAGGGCTATCTGGTTCCTTTGCCAGCAGCCGCTGAGCGGTGTTGTTAGTGAAATGGTGTTACAGCCTTTCAATCACCAGGCCATATGATCAAACTCAGCTCTTTGTATTTGTAATGCCCACATATTTCTCCTTATTTTTGCGGCCATAATTGCGCGCCATGGATCCAAAACCCCTGATTTCTTTCGATAATACTGAGAACGCTTTTGCCTATAAATCTGAAAAGTCGCTTCGTAAAGCAAGTTTCCTTTTTACCAGCATGGGATTTCAGACGCTGGTGAAGTTGGGAACAAGTATAACTCCCTGGGCTATCCGTGCGGGATTACCGATCAGGGGACTGATAAGAAATACAATTTTTGAGCAATTCGTTGGTGGAGAAACGCTGGAGGAAACTGCTCCTGTTGTTAATACCATGGCAAAATACCATGTACAGGTGATTCTTGATTACGGTGTGGAAGGGGGAGATTATGGTGAGGAAGGATTGGATCACGCGGGGGAAGAATTCATGAAAGTTATAAGGTATGCAGCAACACAACCTAATATCCCCTTCATGAGTATAAAGGTAACCGGACTCGCACGAACCGGCCTCCTCGAAAAACTTGATGCTGCTTCTGCTACCAAAAGTGGCTTTGAAGGAAGAGTACATACAGAAGTACTTACAGATAGTGAAAAGAAAGAATGGGATAAAGTTGTTGGGCGGATGGAAAGAATCTGTGGCCTCGCTGCTGAATTAAAAGTTGGTGTGCTGATAGATGCAGAAGAAAGCTGGATACAGGATCCTGTTGACGCATTAACCATGCAGATGATGGCGAAGTACAACAAAGAGGTGGCTGTAGTGTACAACACCATGCAACTTTACCGGATAGATCGCTTACAGTTTCTCAAAGACAGTTACAATGCAGCCGAACAGCAGGGTTTCGTGCTGGGCGCAAAGCTTGTAAGGGGCGCATACATGGAAAAGGAAAGAGAACGCGCCGCTGAAATGTCATACCCATCACCCATCCAGCCTAATAAGGAAGCATGCGACCGTGATTATAATCTCGCCGTTGAATTTTGTGTTGAACATGTAGAAAGGATAGCCGTTATAGTTGCTTCACATAATGAATTCAGTAATTTATATACAACTCAGTTAATGGAACGTAAGGGTCTTGCGCATGATCATGAACATATTCATTTTTCCCAGTTGTACGGCATGAGTGATAATATTACTTTCAACCTGGCAAAGGCCGGCTATGCCGTTAGCAAATACCTCCCATTCGGACCCATTCAGGATGTAATCCCTTACCTCATGCGCAGGGCGCAGGAAAACAGTTCGGTTGCCGGACATACCGGCCGTGAACTTGGACTTATTAAAAAAGAACTTGCAAGAAGAAAGTCCACCGACTGAGTTTATTCACATAATTTGATTTTGGTATTATTGTTGTTTCAAATGATCTGTTAGAACGGATCATTTTTTTTGCCCTTCCTATTCCCCAGCCGTATTTACTATAGCCAAATAATCACCGGAAAGCCTTGCTGCATGAGTATAATGCTACGCTAAACTGTCTCTATGTCTTTTCATTTACTGGTTTCCACCTTTGAGGTTGGACGATTTTTACAGATCGTTGGCCTGATCAGCCTGCCTATAATCCTGTTAACACTCGGTGTGATCTGCTGGTTGCATTACCGGAACAAAAAGCAATCCATTGCCATGACTGAAGATGCGGATCCTCCACCTGCTTTTTTTCTGCAGGAACCCTCAACAATTATTCCTCTTGAAGGCCAGGCTCCTTACATACGTAATAACACCCTGGTGCATTTATACAATAGCCGGCAACGCCTTCAAAGCAGCCTCTCCATGTATGAGGATCTTCAAAACAGATATGAAGTTCTTCAGCAATCTTATGATTCAATGGTGCATACAAACAATAATAGTGAAATCAAAAACAATCATATGGAAAATGAAGTAAGGTCAACAGAAACAGATCATCGCTACCTGGAAGATATGCTGCATGAGAAACAGCTGCAGATTGAATTTCTGCAGAACCAGCTCAGCCAGCGAATCCGCAACTTCCACGAGCTGGAAGCACGCGACAGGGAAATTGTTCAACAGGCTTCACAGGCTGATTCAAGGGCAAATGAATTGCTACAGCAAACAGAATTATTAAGGGAGGAGCTCCGGCAACTTCAGAGCAACCAGGATTCATTGAGAATCGCCGAAGAGAAATTAATTAACCAGGAAGAGATCATCCGCCTCCAGGAAAATGCATTGGAAGAGATGAGCAGGAAATTAAAACAGAAACAAGAACTGCTCAGCACTTTGCATGCACAACTCTCCACTGTATTGGAGGAAGAGAATACTGTAATTCGATTAAGCCAGCCAATGGCGCAAACCGAAAATAATATGGTTGCAGTAGGAGCCTGAGCAGTAAGTATATATTTACCAGTTGATCAGGGAGACTATCTTTTCAAGATATAATTTATCGGTTTCATCAAACTGGTCCAGTTCGCTGCTGTCAACATCAAGCACACCAACAACCGCTCCGTTATGTATTAGCGGAACCACGATCTCCGACCTTGATAGGCTGCTGCAGGCAATATGCCCCGGGAACAGTTCCACGTCAGGAACCACCAGGGTGGTTGCCTGCTGCCAGCTGCTGCCACAAACCCCGCGACCCTTCCTGATTCGTGTACAGGCAACGGGTCCCTGGAATGGTCCCAGTACAAGCTCATCCTCTTTTACAAGATAAAATCCCACCCAGAACCATCCGAACTGCTCTTTCAGTGCCGCGGAAATATTGGCCAGATTGGCTATAAGGTCGGTTTCGCCTTCCAGGAGTCCACTGATCTGTGGTAGGAGCGATTCGTATTGTTCCTGTTTGGTTCCTTTGAGTATCAATAGGTCTTCTGCCATGATGCAAAAATAAGCAATTCACATACTGCCCACAGTCATCATTTGCATAAATCAACAATCCCTCATTTCCTTAACTTGCAGCCATGCAACAATACCTCGATCTGTTAACACATATCCTCAATAACGGCACCCAAAAATCTGATCGTACCGGCACGGGTACAATCAGTTGCTTCGGATACCAGATGCGTTTTAACCTGCAGGATGGATTTCCCATGGTGACTACAAAAAAGGTTCATCTCCGCAGTATCATTCATGAATTGCTCTGGTTCCTTAAAGGCTCCACCAACACCGCCTATCTAAAAGAAAACGGCGTAAGTATCTGGGATGAATGGGCAGATGAAAATGGTGACCTAGGACCGGTTTATGGTAAGCAATGGCGGAGCTGGGAAGGAAAGGATGGAAAAGTGATCGACCAGATTGCAGATGTGGTGAAGCAACTTCGTACAAATCCTGATAGTCGCAGGATGATCGTCAGTGCCTGGAATGTTGGAGAACTTTCGGAAATGGCCCTGATGCCCTGCCATACTATTTTCCAGTTTTATGTAGCCGATGGCAGGCTTAGCTGCCAGTTATACCAGCGCTCTGCCGATACATTCCTGGGTGTGCCGTTCAACATTGCATCCTATGCATTATTAACCCTGATGATGGCGCAGGTATGTAACCTGGAGCCAGGTGAATTCATTCATACTTTCGGTGACGTTCATATTTACAACAACCATCTTGATCAGGTTAATCTTCAGTTATCACGTAAACCATATCCTCTTCCTAAAATGAATCTTAACAAAGAGGTTAAAGATATTTTTTCTTTCCGCTATGAAGATTTTGATCTGCAGGATTATCATTGTCACCCCGGCATTAAAGCACCGGTTGCTGTGTAACCAATTTTATAAAAAAGGCTGTGAATAATTCAACACCCAGAATGCTATCCCGCAACGATCTCCCTGCTGGCCTTACCGTCAATATTGTTGTTGCCGTTAGTGATAACCAGGTTATAGGAAAGGACAATAAATTGTTATGGCATTTACCAAATGACCTTAAGTTTTTTAAAAACACGACCTGGGGTATGCCGGTGATCATGGGCAGGAAAACATTTGAAAGCGTTGGCAAACCTTTGCCCGGCCGAACTAATATTGTTGTAACTACTAAAGAGGGATGGACTGCCGAAGGCACTACTACAGCCAATAGCCTTCACGCCGCGCTGGAAGCCGCAGCGTCAACCGATGCACTGGAGGTTTATATTATCGGGGGAGGGGAAATTTACAGGCAATCACTACCCATATGCCACAGGGTTTATTTAACCCGTGTGCATACAACAATTGATGGTGATACCTTCTTTCCGGAACTGCCGGATGGAGAATGGAAGATGCATTCCAAACTTGATTTTACAGCAGATGAACGTCATGCCTTTTCATACAGTTTCGAGATCTGGGAAAGGAAGCAGTAATAAGATGGCCACGAGTAAACCCTATAGTTTTCCTGCTATCGCAATACGATACATTCGTTATTTGATCAGCGCAGGAAATAGCAAAGGTCATGGTATACATTCACCCTTTGTGTTCAGCTTTATCCGCGATGTTTTAAATGATGCCTCAAAGCATAATTGTTATGAGACGATCGAAATAATCAGGAGCAGATTAATGAAAGATCAAGATCACCTGGTTGTGGAAGATCTTGGTGCGGGCGCAGGAAGGGGAGGGGGCAGGGAAAGAAGCATTGCCTCCATCGCAAAAAACGCAGCTAAACCACCCCGGCTTGCAAAACTCTTATTTCGCGTGGTTAATCATTTTCAGCCTTCCGTAATGATAGAATTGGGTACTTCTTTAGGCATAACCACTGCCTATCTTGCATCTGGAAATATAAAGGGAAAGTTATATACGCTCGAAGGGGCCCCTGCTATAGCAGCCGCTGCAAAACAAACCCTGGATGAGGCGGGGCTTTCCAATGTAGAACAGATCAGTGGTAATTTTGATGATACGCTTGCTCCTTTGTTGAACAGAATTGGTAAAGTAGATTTCGCTTATATCGATGGCAATCATCGCTATGAACCAACCATGCGGTATTTCAGGCAGTTACTGGCCTCTTCCTACCAAAACAGTATAATTGTTCTCGATGATATTCACTGGAGTAATGAGATGGAAAAGGCCTGGGATGATATCCGCAATCACGCTGGTGTAACTTGCACAATAGATCTTTTTTTCCTGGGCTTTGTTTTTTTCAGACCCGAATTCAAATCAAAGCAGGATTTCATTATACGATTCTGAGAAATAATATTCTCACGTTTCCTGTTATGCGCAATAACACTTAAATTGTCAGCGTAAACAATAACAGACCGCATGATCATTGGCGTACTGAAAGAGCCTTCTTTTGAAGCCAGAGTTTCTCTTCTGCCCGAAGCCGTTTCAGCACTTATAAAACAAGGGAATGAGTTGTGGGTTGAAACGGGTGCTGGAGAATCTGCCTTCGCTTCCGATGATCAATACAGGCAGGCGGGAGCATCGGTTCGGAGAAGGACAGAGATTTATGATGCCCAACTTTTACTTTGCATTCATCCCCCGGAAGAAGGATTTGGTTCATTAAAATCCGGAACCGCAGTTATCGGGGTATTCCAACCACTCTATCGAACCGATCTTATTCAGCAATGGGCTGATTCAGGAATCACCTGTTTCAGTCTCGATATGCTTCCACGAACAACCCGTGCACAAAGCATGGATGTTCTGAGCTCGCAGGCAAATATTGCGGGCTATAAAGCCGTTCTGCTGGGGGCCTATACTTATGGACGATATTTCCCCATGCTGATGACTGCTGCCGGAAGTATTGCACCCGCTAAGCTTTTGGTTTTGGGTGCTGGAGTTGCCGGCCTCCAGGCTATTGCAACTGCCAGAAGACTTGGAGCAGTAGTGGAAGTATTTGATACACGACCCGCAGTGAAAGAAGAAGTGATGAGCCTCGGTGCAAAATTTGTAGAGGTTGAAGGCGCAGCCGATGCCAGCAAGGCCGGGGGATATGCTGTTGAACAGGATGAGGCATTCCAGCAACGACAAAAACAACGAATAGCCGAAAGCATAGCCAAAGCTGATATCGTTATCACCACAGCACAAATACCTGGAAAAAAAGCCCCTCAATTGATAACGAAGGAAATGTTGGAATCTATGCGCGCAGGATCAGTTGTGATTGACCTTGCCGCTGCATCAGGAGGAAATACAGCACTTACAGTTAATAATAGTACCGTTGTTCATAATGGCGTAACCATAATCGGTAATTCAAATCTTCCTTCCACCATGTCATCAGATGCAAGTAAATTATATGGAAAGAATCTCATGAATTTTATCAAGCTGATTTCTGCAAATGATGGCAGTCTCTTCCTGAATTGGGACGATGACCTTGTGAAAGGATCCTGCATCCTCTTTGAAGGTAATATCACCAACGACCGGTTAAAATCTTCTGCCGGAAAGGGCGCTTAACTAATTAAATGTATATGGAAACGCTACTCGAAAAAATCGCACTTCACCAGGAATATATCTACATAGTAATACTGATGATCTTTCTTGGAATCGAGGTCATCGGCAGAGTTCCAAGCGTATTGCATACACCCCTGATGAGTGGAGCCAACGCCATTCATGGTGTGGTTATCATAGGAGCCATCATCGTTATGGGCAAGGCTGAATCTGATAACTATATCGCACTGATCCTGGGCTTCCTGGCAGTTATCCTCGGAACACTGAATGTTGTTGGCGGTTTTGTTGTGACCGACCGGATGCTGGAAATGTTCAAACATAAAAAATGATCCATGGCGTTTTCTGTTCTTACCATAATTTATCTTCTTGCTTCAGTTAGTTTTATAACGGGACTAAAAATGCTGTCAAACCCATCCACAGCACGGAGGGGTAATCTTATAGCAGCAGCCGGTATGGCGCTTGCTATATTCGGAACCATTTTTCTTTATACAGATGATACCGGAAAAAAGCTGGGAAATTATATCTGGATATTTGCCGCACTTTTCATTGGCTCTGTAGTTGGTACTATGGCTGCACGCAAGGTCAAAATGACCGCGATGCCCGAGATGGTTTCATTATTCAACGGAATGGGCGGTGCCTGTGCTGCGCTGATCTCAATTGTGGAATTTAACCACCTCTCTCATGAGATCCACCAGTCCACCGGTACTACACTTACTGATATATTTCCTGCCAGCGCGAGTTATTCTGCCTGGTTTTCCGAAATGGCGATCATACTCGCCGGATTGGTTATTGGTGCCATTTCATTTGCAGGAAGTATGATTGCATGGGGTAAACTGAATGGAAGGATCAATGATTTTTCTTTTAAGGGACAACATATTTTTAATATCGTTTTGTTCGTGGTAGTTCTGGGTCTTGCAGGATGGATGGCGGGTGTTTACCAGAACGCAAACAATATGGTATTCTATCTTATCCTCGTACTATCCCTTCTCTATGGTGTCTTCTTTGTATTGCCAATTGGCGGTGCAGATATGCCCGTGGTTATATCACTGCTCAACTCTTTTACCGGCGTGGCTGCGGCCTGCGGCGGCTTCCTTTATAACAATAAAGCAATGCTTACAGGTGGGATCCTGGTTGGCGCCGCGGGTACATTACTTACTATCCTTATGTGCAAGGCAATGAACAGGTCACTGCTGAATGTATTGATCGGCTCATTCGGTGCCTCTGCAGCCGGAACAGCAAAAAGCCAGGTGCAGGGAAACTTTAAGGAGATCAACCTGAGTGATGCGGCCATCCTCCTTAGTTATGCAAACAGGGTTATGATCGTGCCGGGTTATGGCCTCGCCGTTGCCCAGGCACAACATAGTTGCCACGAATTAGAAAAGTTGCTTGTATCAAGAGGTGTTGATGTGAAGTATGCCATCCACCCGGTGGCAGGAAGAATGCCCGGGCATATGAATGTGCTCCTTGCTGAAGCAGATGTTGCCTATGAGCAACTGCATGAAATGGAAGAAGCAAATGAAGAATTCCCAACTACGGATGTTGTGCTTGTTCTGGGCGCAAACGACGTGGTGAATCCAGCTGCCAAATCTGATCCGGGTTCACCCATTTATGGTATGCCCATACTGGAAGTAGAACTTGCAAAAACATGTATCGTAAATAAGAGAAGCATGAAACCGGGATATGCTGGAATTGAGAATGAACTTTTCTTCCGCCCGCGCACATCCATGTTATTCGGAGATGCTAAAAAAGTATTGCAGGATCTTACCACAGAGATCAAGAATCTCTAAACCTCGTAAATTCGTATCCATAACAAATTCGCTTGATAATTTCTCCTTCTATTTGCAAGGCATTTGAAAATGCCCCTGGCTTTGATGCAGATGCATTCTGCGGGGTACATGCTTCGGGTGAACAGATCAGTTCTATAAGGATCAATCCCGCCAAATTAAATGATCTTTCTGATCTTGGTTTTTCTGTAGAATCTCCTGTGCCCTGGTGCAAAAGCGGATGGTATCTTGGTGAACGTCCATTTTATACTTTCGATCCATTATTGCATGCCGGGGCTTACTATGTACAGGAAGCCAGCAGTATGTTTCTTGAACAGGCATTGAAGCAAACTCTTGACTGCTCAGCACCATTGAGAGTACTTGATCTCTGCGCTGCCCCTGGTGGCAAGTCAACCCATATTCAGTCAGTTCTGTCGCCTGATTCCGTACTGGTGAGTAATGAAGTGATCCGCTCGCGGGCCGCGATCCTGGAGGAGAATATTACCAAATGGGGCGGGGCGAATGTGATCGTGACCAATAATGACCCACGCGATTTCTCCCGCCTCACAGGCCTGTTTGACGCAATGGTTGTAGATGCTCCTTGTAGTGGTAGCGGGATGTTCAGAAAGGATGCATCGGCAGCAGAAAACTGGAGTGCTGACCTGGTGACATTATGCAGCCAGCGCCAACAGCGGATTCTTGCTGATATATGGCCATCATTAAAAGAAGACGGAATACTTATTTATGCAACCTGTTCTTACTCTATTGAAGAAGATGAAATGATAGCCGATTTTATCATGGAGGAACTGGGTGCTGAATCATTCCCCTTATCAATTGATAGCAATTGGAATATTGTAACTTCAAATAGCCCGAAGAATAATGCGACAGGATATAGATTTTACCCCAATAAATTGAAGGGCGAAGGATTCTTTCTCGCAGTATTCAAAAAAACATCGGGCACCGAAAGGAGTAGCAAAAAACCCGCGAGGCCAAAATGGGAAACGGTTCCTAAAATTAATTATCCGTTATTGGAGCGATGGCTCTCAGTGAAGGGTATGCGATTTATTTCTATCAACGATTCCATATTGGCCTTAACCGAACAGATGGAAGAAACGCTGGTTCAGCTTCAAAGCTTATACATAAAAAGGGCTGGCATTACAATGGGTAAGATTGCAGGCAAAGACCTTATCCCGGATCATTCACTTGCACTCAGCACGCTGGTAAATCCCGCGATTTCCTCAATAGAGCTAGATCGGGACCTTGCTTTACAGTACCTTAGAAAGGAGGAGATCCGGGTTGGCGATATTCCTAAAGGCTGGACAATTGCCCGCTACAATAATCATCCTATGGGCTGGATTAAGGTGCTTCCCAACCGCACTAATAATTATTATCCGAAGGAGTGGCGGATATTAAAACCGGCTTAACGGCAATTTGGCTTCAATTTTGCCGATAATCCTGCATATTTGCAAGGTTTAAATTTCATTTCCTATGCTTCCAAAACCGTTATTCTATACTATTGCCCTCTTGTTTTCTGTTCCGGTTTTTGCTCAACCTAATCTAATGGTGCAAAAATCTGGAAACAGCTTCTTTGTTCAGCATAAGGTTGAACCAAAGGAAACTTGGTATAGCCTCGGCCGACTGTATAATCTTAGTCCCCGGGATATCGCACCTTTCAACAATACTGATATAACAAAAGGACTTTCCATTGGACAACTTGTAAAGGTGCCATTGGTAGCTTCTAATTTTTCCCAGAACGATCGTAAATCGGCTGAGGAAGTTCTTGTGCCTGTATACTACCAGGTAAAGGAAGGAGAGTGGATGTTCCGGATCAGCACCAATAATAATAAGGTTCCGATAGAGCAGTTGGAGAAATGGAATAAAATAGATCGTAACCAGGTAAAGGCCGGTATGAAACTTATAGTTGGTCACCTGAAAGTGAAACGCGATCAATCAGCCCTCGCAACAACAGATTACACTCCGAGAAATGAAAATGCAGTAACCACATCTCCTAAAGCACCGGTTACACCACCCCGTGAAACTAAAGAGATAGTATCAGTTGATACCGATAAAAAGCAGCCTGTTTCTAATCCGGAACCAGCCCCGGTTTTGAAACGCGAGGATAATTCTGGCGGGGCAGCAATAGATTTTAATGGTGGATATTTCCGCCGTCAGTATGAAGGCGGTTCAAAATCAACACAGGGAGCTGCCAATATCTTCCGTAGTACCAGCGGCTGGAAAGATGGTAAATATTATGCCCTGATGGATAATGTTGGTGTTGGAACCATAGTACTGGTAACCAACAGAACTACTAACCGCTCTGTGTATGCGAAAGTGTTGGGAAACCTTTCTGATATAAAAGAGAATGCCGGACTGATAATCCGGATAAGTAATGCCGCAGCGGCAGAGCTGGGATCTGGAGAATCCAGATTCACCGCCGAAGTGAAATATTAAGCATAAAAAAAGTCCGGCCGCGCCGGACTTTTTTTATCAGATTATCAGATCTTATTTCATATCTAGTTTAATTGTATCAACAACAGTTACCTGACCCAATGTTATTGCCACGTTTTTCTCTGCCATCTCATAGGTTTCAGGGCCATAATAATGGAACTGATAATCGCCTGATGGAATATCATAAAACTGGTAATTACCCTCGTCCGTAGATGTTGTAGCAACAGTATCAGAACCTTTCAAAGCATATATGGTAGTAAGAACTGTACCGGGATCAACATAACCTTTGGCGATGCCTCCTGATGGAACAAAAGAAATGACCCTTATTACCGGCTTCAGGTTAAAGTTGCCACTGTTACCAGCTTCCACCACCGACTTAGCTGCGTCGAAATCAAGGATCAGCCTGTAAAGAACACCTCCCTGCAAATCATTCTTGATCTGCACCTTAAGACCAGATTGCTGTGCACTTGGAGTTGTCAAATCTTTCCTGGTTCCGTCTTTCATAATAAGATAATTGTCATCACCGAGAATAAGCCTGAGCTGTTCAAGCCGGCCGGCAGGAATAGTTGCATCAGCTAATAATGTGTCCTTCCCGTTTGTAAGTTCCAGCAGATTATAAACACCTGGGTAAATGTTCTGTAATGTTTGCCATTCTCCCGTTTCAGAAGAATTGATCTGGATCTCTTTAATGTCAACCCAAACCTCGGCAATATTGGGATTTGGAGCATCTGTCAGTCGAATCTCCAGCCGGGCCTGCTCCGGGTCACCGTCGTTGTTTTGGTTACAGGCTGTAAAAGTCAATGCAGCAATACCAGCTGCCAGGGCAAAAAGTCTTGTTTTCATAAGTGAATGTTTTGTACACCCCAACATATTCAAAGACTGTTCCAGTTAATTAGATTTTACAGAAATTGCGGTCAACCACACTCGTTATAAAGTAGATTTACTAACTCTTTGTCAACCTTTTCCTATAATTTTCTGTTTATCATGTATTTTTGTATGAATATTAACGATCTGTGCAGAAATAAATGATCTGTTAAAAACGATTCTAAACCAGCTATTATGAGGAAAATACTACTTACGGCAATATTGCCATTGTTTTCAATGATTGCAATTTCTCAGGAGGGCGGTAATGTTTCCCACCTGGGCATTAAACTTGGTACAAATCTGTCAACTATTAAAATGACAGGTGATCAACAAGTGGGCATTGAGTCAGATATTATGTTCCGTCCGATGGGCGGACTATTTGCGAACCTTCCGGTAAGCAGCCGTTTGGCAATTCAGCCCGAAATTCTTTACTCAGTAATGGGAGCCAAAATCAAAGATGCCGGAAAGGATATCAATCAAAGATTCCAGGAATTATCTGTTCCGGTTTTACTTAAATATTGGGTTAGCGATAAGGTCAGCTTTTTGGCTGGTCCGCAGATGGACCTTCTTATGAGTTCAAGGGGCGAGGTCAATAACGAAACAACCAACAATATTGATGATCTGAATCGCTCTAATTTTTCCGCCACTGGAGGATTAGAAGTATGGCCTCATCAAAAATGGGTGCTTGGTGTGCGTTATATTTATGGACTAACCAATATGAGGAGGGATGGCGATCCGTTTGAATGGAAAGACCGGGCGTTTAACTTTTCTCTTGGATATAAGTTTGGTGCAAAGGCTGAACCCAAAGTTATTCCCCCACCACCTCCACCACCGGTTGTTGATACTGATAAGGATGGCATCAATGATCCCGAAGATAAATGCCCTACAGAACCAGGTACTGCAAAATATGAAGGTTGCCCGGTTCCTGATTCCGATAAGGATGGCATTAATGATGAAGAAGATAAATGCCCTTCAGTTCCGGGAATCGCGAAATACAATGGCTGCCCCATTCCAGATACTGACAAGGATGGCGTAAATGATGAAGAAGATAAATGTGTTGATGTTGCCGGCTTAGCGCGTTACCAGGGTTGTCCAATTCCGGATAGGGACAATGATGGAGTTAATGATGAAGAAGACAGATGCCCCGACCTTGCAGGTCCATCAGAAAACGGCGGATGCCCAATGCTGGAAGCATCAAAATTCAATGCTTCCAATGTTCAGTTCGTAACAGGTAGTTCAACACTCACTGCCACTGCCAGAAAGGAGCTCGACAAAGCTGCAAGAATTCTTAATGAGCAATATCCGCAGTTAAAAGTGGAGATCGCCGGCCATACCGATAATACCGGTAAGCCTGAAAAGAACCAGATCCTGAGTGAAAAGCGTGCTGCTTCAGTAAAAGCCTACCTAATTAAGAAAGGTATTACGGAAGACAGGCTGAGCACAATTGGCCTGGGCCAGGATCAACCAATTGCCGATAATGAAACTGCGGCGGGACGCACAAAGAACCGTCGCGTGGAGTTCAAGGTTAGCCAGTAATTTTACCTGAATAATAACAAGAAGGGCCGGAGCAAATTCCGGCCTTTTTTTATGTTCCTTTACAAAAGTGCAAGAAATAATATTGCCGTTAATGTCATAACTGTAAGGGTAAAGAAACCCACAATATTGGTTAGACGATCATTTGTATACCTGCCCATGATCATCTTGTTATTGCAGATATGTAAAATGATTGCGATCAGGATAGGCGCTACTATACCATATAAAACGGCTGTATAAAGAAGTGCTTTAACGGGGTTGATATCAAGGGCCTGTATCAATAATCCCAATACAAGTGAAACCGCCATGGTGAAGTAAAATCCCTTTGCTTCATGAAATTTTTTATCGAGTCCCTCCTCCCAGTTAAATGCTTCCGCCATCATATAACTAAGTGAGCCTGCAAGAATAGGAATGGCTAAGAGTCCGGTTCCAATCACCCCCATCGCAAAAAGTATATAACTTGTTTTCCCTGCAAGAGGTTCAAGAGCTTTAGCAGCTTCCTCTACAGTATTCACTTTATGGATGCCCGCGCTGAATAATACATTGGCCGCCGCCAGAATAATAAAGTAGAATACAATATTGGTGAATAACATTCCCCCTTTGATATCATATTGCATGGCAGTGATCGATCTCTTATCAACGATGATATGTTGCTCCCTTACCTCTTCAACTTCCATGGAGGTTTGCCAGAAAAACAGGTATGGCGAAATAGTTGTTCCCAGTATCGCAACAATGGCCATCAGGTAATCAGCATTCAGTTGAATTTTGGGAAGAAAAGTGCTGTAAAGAGCAGCCTGCCAGTTTGTATTCGTAATGAATGGAATAAAAATATAAGTGAACAATGAAATACAAAGCCATTTCAGCACGGCACTGATTCTTTTATAGTTCCATTTAATGATACTGTATATGAGTAAAATGGTGAAAAGTACAGAGAAGAACCATCCGGGAAGTTCGGGAAAAAGAAGGTTTGCAACTGCGCCCATTCCCGCGATATCCGCTCCAATATTAAGAACTACGGAAGGGAAACTAATTGCTATTACAAGAACAAGTACCGGCCTGGGGTAAAAGCGTTTAATAATGCCCGTGAGCCCCATCTTTGTAACCATTCCAATTCTTGCACACATCTCCTGGATGGCTACCATCAGGGGATAAGTTACTATGGCAGTCCAGAGTAATGAAGTTCCAAACTGTGCGCCGGCTTGTGTGTAGGTAGCTATTCCGGATGGATCATCATCACTGGCACCGGTAATAAGGCTGGGACCAAGTGCTTTTCGGATATAATTGATCCGCTTTGCTTTTCTTCTTTTTCTCATGTTCGGTCGGCTTTCACCCAGCCGGCACGGATCGCAAAAAGAACGAGCCCAACCCTACTCTTCACCTGTAACTTTTCAAAAAGCGCTTCCCTGTAACCATCAATGGTTCGCTCACTGAGTTTCATGGAATTCGCGATCTCTTTATAAGTCATTTCAGAGGCTGCATATTTAAGGAATTCCATCTCACGCTCAGTAAGCCTTACCAATTGATCAGGATTCTTTTCTTCTTTATGTATCGTATGTATCAACTTGCCCGTAACAAAATCTGAATAATAAAATCCGCGTTCGAGAATCTCTGTCATGGCACGCTGAAGTTCTGACTGGGTGCAATCTTTCAGTAGATAACCGCGGCAGCCCGCCCTTATCATCTGTATCACCGAAGTTTCATCGTCATTCATACTCAGGGCCAGCAACCGGATATTGGGATAGGTCTCCGAAAGCTGCCTGGCTGTTGCCACACCATTCATCTCCGGCATATTAATATCGAGTATGGCGATATCAGGAAGGTTGGGAGAGCTGGCAAGTTTTTCCAATAATACTTTTCCATTACTTCCTATGAGTATAACTTCAAAGCCAGGTATATCATTAATAAGGTGTGAAAGCGACTCGGCAACTAAACGGTGATCATCGGCGATGGCAACCATATAACGCGATGGTGATTTACTGGGTGACATTTTCTGTTATTTTAGGAAGTCTGATGGTAATAATTGTGCCCATACCCGGACTGCTATCAATATTTATTTCTGCTCCCACAAGCGCTGCCCGCTTCTGAAGGTTACGGAGGCCTGATCCGGCATCTTCAATTGTGCGGGAATAATTATCGCCGGGACTAAATCCTTTGCCATTATCACTGATCCTGAGTTGGAAATCCAATGCTGTATAAACCATTGAAATGCTGATCTCAGTAGCTGCCGCATGTTTCAGGATATTATTCAATATCTCCTGCACCATCCTGAAAATTACTATCTCTTTTTTGGAATCTATATTGAAATCTTCACCCTGTGTATGGAACTGGCAATTGATCATTGCCGTTTGCTCAATACGCTGCAGTTCAAAACGTATTGATTCGCGAAGGCCATAGGAGGTTAGCATGTCAGAATTTAAGCCCTTCGAAAGCATCCTGATATACTTTATAACATCTGCAAGGATCTGGTTGGTATCGGTGATACGCTTCACTGGCGCCTGGCCATCAAGTTCTTTTTCAAGTATGTTGAGATTGATCCGGGCCACACTAAGAAGCTGACCCATATTATCATGGATCTCCTGGCTCACATCACGGAGGGTCTGGTCTCTGCTTTCAATTTGTGTGGTAAGCACCTCTTTCTCATAGGCCTCTTTTAACTGTTGTTGCTCATGATCCTGCCTGATCCTTCTTTTCTGACTACTGAAGATAAAATACACAACAAACCCACTCAACGCCAGCATAATTATTACCGCCGCTGCAAGGGTGTAAATGATCTCAAATTCGGTAGGCTTCATGAAACATATTTATCCTGTTACCCTTTTCTTCTGTAATGTAAAATTAATTATGAATGAAAGGTAAAAAAGCCATTCACTAACTATCAGAATTGGAATCACCTTAACCTGACCCTCCCGGCTAAGAAAGTTATGAATGCCCATGGAAAGAAAGGAGGAAATAGAATTGATCAGGATACCCATTGCAATCCAGAAACTGTACTGGTGGATGGTCTCCTGCCAGTTGTTGCGATCAAACAGCCGGGCTATATAGAACAGGATCTGGATGATCAGTAAGAGACAGGTTAAAACTATTATGATCGTATTAAGGCTGGTGGTGGGAGGTTGAAGATAATATCCATTCAAAATTGCGGCGACATATACAAAACCTATCGATAATTTAAGGGCATTCTTCAACCTCCCCATTTCACCCAACAATGCAATTGTCAGCAAAGCATAATATATGGGACGGTAGGTGTGATAGTAAAGAAAATTATTTTCATAAATTCGAGCCATTAATGCATCCATGATTTCGCCCGGCAAAGCCACAACAAGGAAAAAAAGAAACAACCTGTTGGCATTGCTAAGCTTTTCCTCACGTATAAAACCCACTATCAGTGCTATTACGATGAGCGCTAATTTTACAAGGGTTCCGATCACATATATATTCATTGTCCTTGAAGCTTAAGGGAAATTACCCTTTTCCGCAGATAGTTGGGCATGGATAATATACCATATAGATTACATCAGCGAAAGCATCAGATCTTTTGTAATTGAGTTGCTGACGTGATCCGTAAATTATGAAAACAGGGCTCTTGAATTCAGGGTGCTTTCCATAATAAATTGATATACCTGAAATACCCTCCTGCCTGATCAGCGAATCGAGAACAACGTTAGGAATAAACATCCCCCTTTTAAACTTGCCGCGGAATAATGGCTTCTTTTCATAATTCCTTATATAGTCTGATGCGGTAGAATCTGAGATCTGAACCGCCTGGTATTTCCCTTCATCAACGATCTTGTTGATGGAGCTGCAGGAAGCAAGTAAAATCATACCTGCAAACAGGCATAGCATAAAATATTTCATGGCAACTGGTTTAGGTTAATGTGTATTATAAATATAACTAAATGGTCATGGAAAAACCAGGGTTTGTTGTTCACGCCCCCTGGTTATATGAAAAGTAAGCACACATACTACTTCATTCTTTCCTGTTGATCTTAATATGCTGTTGCCGCTTGTGATAAAGCACTACAAGCATGGTCACCAGCGTAAGCAATGCCATAATTAGCATCAGCCAGGGAAGTGTTTCGATGGAAAGGCTAAGCAATTTTTCCATACAACTGATTTGAACTGTTTATAATAGAAGCCGGTATGGCTGTGGCGCCACGAGGCTACCACAACCGTGACCGACCGAACCCGATTCTTTGGTGAAAGTAGTCCACCCACTATCCCCGGGAAAGGGGAGATTCCTCGTTTTGCCACGGGAAAAACCCCGTATGCCTGAACTGACAACAACAAAAAAAAGGTCCGCCATTGGCAGACCGGGGCTAAAATAGGTGCGAGGGAATAAAAGCCCATTTGATAAGGTAATGGTTAGTGGTATCTGAAGTAAGCATCCCAACACTGTAAATCTAAGATCATTCTCAAGTGCAATAACGGGCGTTAATCACGGGAGCAGGGGGGTATTTTCCCCGTCACACAAAAAAGCCGCTGTTTATTATACAGCGGCTTCTATAGTTCACTAAATTAAATTAACTGACGAACTGGTTACGAATGATATTCAATGCAGCACCTGCTTTGAACCATTCTATCTGCTGGTCATTATAACTGTGATTGGCCAGTATCGTATCAGAACTTCCATCTGCATGATTCAAAACGATCTGCAGCGGCTCGCCTGGTGAGAAAGTAGTCAGGCCTAGAATATCTATACTATCATCTTCCAGTATCTTGTCGTAATCCGATTTCTCCGCAAATGTCAGGGCTAGCATTCCCTGCTTTTTGAGGTTGGTTTCGTGTATACGTGCAAAGCTCTTCACCAACACCGCCCTAACACCAAGGTGGCGCGGTTCCATGGCAGCATGCTCGCGACTGGAGCCTTCTCCATAGTTCTCATCACCTACAACTATAGATCCTATGCCCGCCGCTTTATACGCACGTTGCGTTCCAGGCACTGCACCATAATCACCCGTCAACTGGTTCTTTACATTATCAGTTTTCTCATTGAAGAAATTCACGGCTCCAATAAGAAGGTTGTTGCTGATATTATCCAGGTGGCCCCTGAACTTCAGCCAAGGACCCGCCATTGAAATATGGTCAGTGGTACATTTTCCTTTTGCCTTGATCAGCAATTTCAATCCCCTCAGGTCTGTTCCTTCCCATGCCGGGAATGGATCAAGCAACTGAAGTCGCTTTGACGCCGGATCAACTTTTACCTGCACCCCGCTACCATCGGCTGCTGGTGCCTGGTAGCCTGCATCTTCCACATCAAAACCTCTTGCTGGAAGCTCATCTCCGGTTGGTGGATCAAGTTTTACCTGCTCACCTTTATCATTGGTTAATGTATCTGTAAGTGGATTGAAAGAAAGATCACCTGCAATGGCCAGGGCCGTTACAATTTCTGGCGAAGCTACGAATGCATAAGTATTAGGATTACCATCAGCCCTCTTTGCAAAGTTCCTGTTGAAGGAATGTACGATAGTATTTTTTTCCTGCTTTTCTGCTCCCATGCGATCCCACATTCCGATACAGGGGCCGCACGCATTCGCGAATACCTTGGCGCCTATGCCATTGAATATATCGAGGAATCCATCCCGCTCAATGGTATAACGTACCTGTTCAGAACCCGGGGTTATCATGAACTCGGCTTTTGTTTTAAGCCCTTTTTCATTAACCTGTTTAGCCAAACTAACAGCGCGACTGATATCTTCATAAGAAGAGTTGGTGCAGGAACCTATCAGTCCCACTTCAACTTTTGTAGGCCAGCCATTCTTTGCGGCCTCTACCTTCATTTGGGAGATCGGTGTTGCCAGGTCGGGCGTAAATGGACCATTCAGATGCGGCTCCAGTTCACTCAGGTTGATCTCGATCACCTGGTCAAAATATTGTTCCGGATTGGCATACACTTCAGCATCTGCTGTAAGGTGTTCGCGGATACCATCTGCCAGTGCTGCAACTTCCGCACGGCCGGTTGCCTTCAGGTACCTGCTCATACTGTCATCATAGCCAAAGGTGGAAGTAGTAGCTCCTATTTCCGCACCCATATTACAAATTGTTCCTTTACCTGTACAGCTCATGCTGGTAGCACCTTCGCCAAAATATTCAACCACGGCACCAGTACCGCCTTTCACAGTAAGGATACCCGCCACTTTCAGGATCACATCCTTGGGGGCAGTCCAGCCATTGAGTTTGCCGGTAAGTTTTACCCCGATCAGTTTAGGCATTTTCAGTTCCCAGGCAAGTCCGCTCATCACATCACAGGCATCTGCACCACCAACTCCTATCGCTATCATTCCCAGTCCACCCGCATTCACGGTATGACTATCTGTACCAATCATCATTCCACCAGGGAAGGCATAATTCTCCAGCACAACCTGGTGAATAATTCCTGCCCCCGGCTTCCAGAAGCCAATTCCATATTTGTTTGAAACGGAAGCAAGGAAATCATACACTTCACTGCTCTCATGCACGGCACGGTCGAGGTCAACCTTACTATTGTCCTTGGCCACTATCAGGTGATCACAATGCACGGTGGAAGGAACCGCTACAGTAGTTCTGCCCGCCTGCATAAACTGCAACAGCGCCATCTGGGCCGTCGCATCCTGCATGGCTACACGGTCGGGTGCAAAATCCACATAGCTTTTTCCCCTTTCAAAAGACTCGGTGGCGTCTCCCTGCCAGAGGTGGGCATACAATATCTTTTCTGTTAATGTGAGTGGACGACCAACAACCTTACGGGCAGCACTAACACGGCCGGGGAAGCTGGCATACACTTTTCTGATCATCTCTAGGTCGAAAACCATAACGATGTATGTTTGAGGTTTGATTTATTGAGGTTCGAATCCTGGCCTCAACTTTTCCCTGTTTGGGGAACAGGGCCAGGGGAAAACCATGGGCACCGCGAAATTACCGATAAAACCGCTTTCTTTATAACCTTTTCGACTGCTAAATTGTTGAAATTGTCTAATTTGGTATTATGAAGAACTTCAAACACTTTATTGAGTGGCACGTGTTTGGTGTTTGCTCTTATCTGGGCGACAAGATGGGTATAGCACCTGCTACCATCCGAAAACACTTCATGTATATTTCCCTGCTCACCATGGGATCTCCCATCGTGTTCTATCTTTTCACCGCCTTCTGGCTGAACATCCGTCAATATATATATGATGGAAGAAGAAATCCGCTTCGGAATTTCTAAGATCAACGCCTGAAATAATATCCGATTCCAACACCCGCCTGCGCTGTTCGCATCTTAGGCTTTGTATCACCATTGGTTATACTCACCAATCCATAATGATATCCTGCATCAACAAAGATCCCGTTAGGGAAATGATATCCAAGAATCCCGCTCACAGATACATTCACCGGATTATACTGTGTCATGCTGAATACCAGCGGATCAGTTCCTTCAGAGGTTTTAACTGATCCCGAAAAGGCATATCCCAACGCCGGACCAAATTCAGTATATAGCCCCTGGTGATGTACACGCCCCAGTTCAATATGGAAGAGCATGGGGATCTCTATATAGTGTAGCCGGTAGGTTTCTGTATCGCCATTGGTTTCACCAGGCAACTCAAGTCCGTTAGTAGAATATTGCAGCCTTGGAGCAAAATAAAGGCGGTTATCAAAATCCGCTTTCATTCCTATCGAAGCTGTAAAGCCCTGAATTGATGTTCCATTGGTTACATTGCCATTGTCCTTGTCTACCTTTCTGCCAGAACTCATCTGCCATCCTGCTCTCGCATTCCACCTGGTTGATTGTGCATGGGTACTGCCCGCAATTAATATAACGGTTGCCGCTGCTAAAATTCGTTTCCTCATTGATTGTTTTGGTTATTTAGAATCCTTCCGCTGCATCATCACCCCGCCTGTCACCTACAGCTTCTATGGTTCCGTCTTCAAGTATTTTTATGACCTCAGTTCTTCCGATTTGTCCCCTGCGCTTAACCTCATAACCCATTTTTTCAAGGGCTGCACTGATCTCCATTGGAAAATCTTTTTCCAGGAAAAGGATATCGGGCGACCACTGCATATGAAATTTTGGTTTGTTCACTGCATCGAAAGTACTCATATTGAAATCAATCATATTCACCAGGGTCTGGTAAACCGATGTGGTAATTGTTGTACCTCCGGGCGTTCCGGCTACAATATAGGGCTTACCATTTTTAAGCACAATAGTAGGTGTCATTGAACTTAACATGCGTTTGCCGGGTACAATGGCATTAGCCTCTCCACCAATAGCACCAAACATATTAGGCACTCCCGGCTTTACACTGAAATCATCCATTTCATTGTTCAGCAGAAAACCTGCCCCGCCAACAACAGTACAGGCGCCGTATCCTCCATTTAGCGTGGTAGTGATTGCAACTGCATTTCCAGCATTGTCAACGATGCTTAGGTGTGTGGTTTCTTCACTTTCCTTTTCTACTGAGCCTTCCCTTATCGATTTGCTATTGCCGGCAGTATCAGGCTTGTATAAACGCAATCTTTCTTTTATATAGGCATCGCTGGTTAATTTTGCTACCGGCACTTTATAATAATCCTCATCGCCTAAATAAAAAGCACGGTCGGCATAGGCCAGCCTTTCTATCTCCGTCATCAGTTGTACCGCCTTCAACGAATGGAATCCATATTCAGCAATGGGAAACTGGTCGGTCATCTTCAGCATCATCGGTAATAAAACGCCGCCACTTGATGGAAGCGGCATCGTTACCACATCATATCCTTTATATTTAAACGCTGATGGATTCCTGCTCACCGCCTTATAATCTTTGAGGTCCTTACGACTGATGATTCCCCCGCCTCTTTTCATTTCCGCCACCAGCAGCTTTGCCGTTTTGCCAGAATAAAATCCTTTCTGTCCTCGCTTACTAATTCGTCTTAATGTATTGGCAAGGTCTTTCTGTACCAGCGTATCACCAGCCTTCCATGGATTTTTTTTCGTGAAAACAGTTGAAGTGGTATTGTATTTAAGGAAATTTTCCCGCTCACTATTCAGTCCCTCTGCTTCTTCTTCCGTTATCGTAAATCCTTTCTCTGCCAGTTCAATGGCTGGCGCGATGAGATCCCGAAAGGGCAGGAGGGCATATGTATGCGCAGCAAACAATCCGGCAACCGAACCAGGAACACCTGCCGCCAGATGACCATACTGGCTTTTATCAAGGTCGGCATTGCCAGCGGAATCGAGGTACATATCACGATGGGCCTTGCCAGGTGCTTTCTCCCTGAAATCAAGGGTGATATTCTTGCCGTCATTAAGATGCGCAACCATGAACCCACCCCCGCCAATATTGCCAGCACCCGGATAAACAACTGCCAGGGCAAGCTTTGTTGCAATAGCTGCATCAATTGCATTGCCGCCCTTCTTCAGGATCATTACGCCTACCTTGCTGGCAAGCGGATGTGCCGATACCACTGCTCCATTCCTGCCCCTGAAAGTTTTTTGTATTGTATAGTTATAGGGATCCAAATCCTGCTGGGCCACAACCACATTAACCAGCAACAGTCCATAAATGACAGAGAGAAAATATTTCATGCACCTTATTAAGGGCTAAAAATAATGATTCTTTTCACCTGTTGTTTAAATAGCCGCATGAGTTTACCCGTCAAATGAAATTCCTTAGCTTCACAACTCTTTTTACAATTAATATGTTTGAACGCAATATGAAAAGGATCATCCTGATGCTGGCCGCCGCAGTGGGAAGCGCCGTGGCCATGGCGCAGTTACAATCGCCCGACCAATTCCTGGGTTATAAAATTGGTACCCGCTATACCCCGCACTATCGTATTGTCCAGTATTACCAGCATGTGGCAAAAGAAATGCCCGCACAGGTTAAGCTGGAACAATATGGTGAGTCTACCGAAGGCAGGCCACTGTTGCTCGCCACCGTGGGATCAGCCGAGAATATTGCAAACATAGAGCAGGTACGGATGAATAACCTGCGGCTGGCCAATGCAGCGCGCGACAGGATGGCTGCAAATGAGAATGGCCCGGCCATTGTTTGGCTGAGTTATAATGTACATGGCAATGAAACATCCTCCTCCGAAGCTTCCATGATGACCATCTATGAATTACTCAACCCTTCAAACGCACAATCAAAAGAATGGCTGAAGAATACTGTGGTGCTGATAGATCCCTGTCTGAATCCGGATGGGCGCGACCGTTATGTTAACTGGTATACCAGCGTTCTGGGAAAGAATGTAAACCCTCAACCCATCGCCCGCGAACATCGTGAGCCATGGCCCGGCGGCAGAAGCAACCATTATAATTTTGACCTGAACCGCGACTGGGCATGGCAAAGCCAGGTAGAAAGCCGCCACCGTATCAAAAAATACAATGAATGGCTTCCCCACGTGCATGTTGATTTTCATGAGCAGGGTGTAAACGAGCCCTACTATTTTGCACCGGCAGCTGAACCATTTCACGAGGTCATCAGTAAATGGCAGCGCGAATTCCAGACCATGATCGGAAGAAACCACGCAAAGTATTTTGATAAGAATGGCTGGCTATATTTTACAAGAGAAAGATTCGACCTGTTTTATCCATCTTACGGTGATACCTATCCCACCTATAGCGGATCGATCGGTATGACCTATGAGCAGGGTGGTATCAGGGCCGGCCTTGGAATAATAAACGAAGACGGCGATACCTTAACACTTGTTGACAGGGCGCTCCATCATCATACTACGGGTATGAGCACGGTAGAAATAACCTCGCAGAATGCAACCCGCGTGGTGAAAGAATTCCGCAGCTATTTCAATAATGCTATCAATAATCCTATCGGCGAATTCAAATCATGGGTTATAAAGAATGATGGAACTGATCGTGTAACAAGATTGAAAGAACTCCTTGACCGTAACCAGATAGACTGGTCTTGGGCCAACGGTGGTAACCTCAGCGGATTGAGTTATCTCACTGGTAAATCTGAATCATTCAAGGCAGAAAAGGGGGATATCGTAATAAACGTTAACCAACCCAAAGGGAATTTTATAAAAGTGTTGTTTGAAAGAACATCCAAATTAAGCGATTCAGCTACCTATGATATCACTGCATGGTCGGTGCCTTTTGCGTATGGATTAAAAACATATGGTGTCGCCAATTATATTACTGCAGTAAATAAAACAGCACCAGAAAACACAGCAACTACTTTCACTGATAACGCTTATGCCTATGCGGTTAAATGGGATGGACTCAACAGCGCGCGCCTGTTGTCAGAAGTACTCCAGAAAGGGATTAGAGTCAGATATGCCGAACAACCCTTCCATATTGGAACGGAGCAGTTTGAAAAAGGTACCCTGCTGGTAACACAGGCAGCAAATACAGGAAAGCCTGTGAGGCAGGTACTGGAGGCAGCAGCTAAAAGTACCGGTACAAAAGTATTCCCTGTTGCATCAGGATTTGTTGATAAGGGCTATGACTTTGGATCTGATCGTGTACGTATAATCAATGCGCCAAAAGTTGCTATGTTATATGGTGAAAATGTTTCCTCCCTTGCCATGGGAGAACTATGGCATTTCTTTGACCAGCAACTGGAATATCCTATTACGCTCACCAGTGCAAATGATTTCATGCGCGAAGGAATGAACAAGTACAATGTGCTTATCCTTGCCGATGGCATGTATGATTTCTTCAGCAAGAAAGAAACCAATGAAGAACTAAAGGCCTGGGTTAGAAGGGGTGGAAAGATCATTGCCCTCGAAAATGCTGTAGCACAAATGGCAAAGGCCGATTGGGGTATTAAAATGAAGGAAGATGATGATGATAAAAAAGACGATGATAAAAAAGCAGATTATAGTCTCCTTCGCAAATATGAAAACCGCGAGCGCGACTGGCTGATGAACAGCATGCCCGGATCAATATTCAAAGTTGAACTCGACCATACACATCCACTGGGTTTTGGCTACCCTGATTTTTATTACACATTAAAGCAGGATGGAAATATATATGAGTATATAAAAGAAGACGGATGGAATGTTGGCGTTATCAAGAAAGACAATTATGTGAGCGGATTCACCGGTAGTGTTCTGAAAGAAAAGTTAAAGGATGGTTTATTGATAGGTGCACAGGATATGGGAAGAGGTCAGGTTGTTTATCTTGCTGATAACCCCATATTCAGAAGCTTCTGGGAAAATGGTAAACTGCTGCTTTGCAATGCCGTATTCCTGGTTGGTCAGTAACAAAATACACGATAAGAAATCATGATCAAAAGGATACTCCCCCTGCTGTTATTCATAGCAGCAGTAAATGGATCGAATGCCCAGACCCCCCAGATGCCCACGGCAGCAGACATTCTGTTGTCAATGCAGAAACTTAAAGTGCTGGGCTCTGTACTCTATGTGGCAGCGCATCCCGATGATGAGAATACAAGGCTGCTTGCCTGGCTCGCCAAAGAAAGAAAATTCCGAACCGGTTATCTCTCCATAACAAGAGGGGATGGGGGACAGAACCTCATAGGAACTGAGCAGGGTGTATCACTCGGCCTGGTAAGAACACAGGAATTACTTGCAGCACGTCGTATTGATGGAGCTGAACAATTTTTCACCAGTGCCTACGATTTCGGATTCTCGAAATCTACTGACGAAGCACTGCGTGTATGGAAGAAAGAAAAGATTTTGAGCGATGTTGTTTGGGTGATTCGCAAATTCCGACCCGATGTCATTATCACCCGCTTTCCACCCGACGAGAGGGCAGGGCATGGACATCATTCGGCATCAGCAGTGCTTGCCATTGAAGCCTTCAAGGCTGCTGCCGATCCAAAAAGATTTCCGGAGCAATTACAATTCCTCAAGCCATGGCAGGCCAAAAGAATTCTCTGGAATACCTACAATTTCGGTAATACCAATACACAACGCGAAGACCAGTTCAAACAGGATGTTGGAATTTTTAATCCACTCCTTGGAAAAGGCTATGGTGAACTGGCGGCAGAGAGCAGAAGCCAGCACAAGAGCCAGGGATTTGGCGTTCCCCGCCAACGCGGTCCTCTCTTTGAATATTTCTCCCATACGGATGGAGCAGTTCTTCAGTCTGACCTCGCCGATGGTGTTATCCTCGACTGGAACAGGATCGGTTTACCTGAAGTAAACAACAGGATAGATGCCATCGTCAATAACTTCAAACCACTGGATCCTTCCCAAAGTGTAAATGCCCTCATTGACCTGCGCATTCTGATAAAACAAAAAGCTAACGACGAATACTGGAAGTCTGTAAAGGTGAAAGAGATCGATGCACTCATCCAGGCCTGCATGGGAATCTATTTTGAAGCTGTTACCAACCAGCAGGTTGCTGTAACGGGAGACTCCATTAGAATAACGCTGAACTTTATCAACAGGAGTGGTATCCCTGCTCAAAAGATCGGTGTTTCTGTATTTGACTCCTCATTTACACTTGCACCATCTGCCAGCAATAACCAGTTGATCAGTACCAGTTTCAACCAGTATGTCAAATATGATTTCATGAGCGACCAGCCATACTGGTTACGCGAACAGATGGATACAGGCAGCTTCAATGTTAAAACAAACCTGCTAATAGGTGAACCCCAGAATATCACCAACGACGTATCCGTGAATTTTACAGTAGGTCCAGTATACTTTACCGCCAAATATCCCCTTCTCTATAAATTCACCGACCCGGTAAAGGGTGAAATATACCAGCCTGTTTTCACTGTGCCACAAGTGGTTGCCGGCGTTCAACCCGCAGTGGTATTGAGTAACCTGCAGCCTAAGCATCCACAGTTTGTGCAGCTCTCTTATAAGAGTTATTCGCAGAGTGACACGGCAGAATCAAATCTTCGCTTTGAAATGCAGAATGGAAAATCACTTCGGGAAAAGAATATGCCGATCAAACTGCCACTGGTTAAGAACACCATGCAATCCATCACCTTCCCGCTCGATTCTCTCATCGGTGATCAAAAACCTAACCTGGTTTATCCATGGCTTGAGATCAGCGGCAAAGGAAAAAAGACCGGCTTCAATAATGCCATGAAAATTATTGAATACGATCATATCCCCACCATCCATTATTTTTTTCCTACCAGCGTTAGGGTTATCAATGAAGAGATAAAAACGGTGGGGAAAAGGATAGGATATATACCCGGATCGGGAGATGGGGTGATGGATGCTTTGAAACAAATGGGCTTTATTGTTGACATACTCGATGATGCCTCACTTGCAGCGGCTGACCTGAGCCGTTATGATGCCATCATTACCGGCGTGCGGGCCTACAATGTGCGTGAATCACTCAATAACTATTATGACAAGCTGATGGCTTATATCAACAATGGGGGGAACCTTATTGTGCAGTATAATACCTCCAATCAGCTGGGACCGGTAAAAGCCAAGATCGGTCCTTATCCATTTGATATTTCCAGAACACGCATCACCGATGAGAAGGCATTCATAAAGTTCGAGCAGCCATCACACCAGGTAATGGAGTTCCCCAATAAGATCACTGAAAAAGATTTTGAAGGCTGGGTGCAGGAGCGGAGTATTTACCATGCTTCCAATTGGGATAAGCGATACGAGACTATCTTTAGTATCAGTGACCCCTCCGAAAAGCCGGATTCAGGAAGCCTGATCATGGCAAAATATGGGAAAGGTAATTTTGTATATACAGGATTGGTATTTTTCAGGCAGTTGCCTGCAGGTGTGCCCGGCGCTTATCGCTTACTGGCAAACCTGGTGGCACTCAATCAAAAGAAAGGATTCTAAATGGCAGCCAATAATAATACCCGCAGAGATATGGGGATCATCATTTGTGTGATTCTTGGATTAGTGATCGGCATCTTCATTAAGCGGGTACATATTGGACTCATTTTAGGATTGGCAATTGGATTACTCACCGCCGGACTGGTATCTGGCAGAAAAAGATCTTAGCCATGTCAGAAGATAAAGTGCCTCTCTTTAAAACCTGGACGCACTGGTACATTTTTGTACTGGGCTTCCTCCTCCTGCTGATCATAGGCTTTCATTTTTTTACCCAATACTTCTCATGAGTTATATCGACTGGATAGTGCTGATAGCAACTCTAACGGGTATTATCTCCTATGGATTATACAGGAGCAAAACCAGTAAAGATCTCGACGGCTATTTTCTGAGTAACAGGAGCATGCCATGGTACCTGGTTCTTTTAAGTATCATGGGTACACAGGCGAGCGCCATTACATTTCTTTCGGCACCCGGACAAGCTTTCACCGACGGCATGCGATTCGTTCAGTATTATTTCGGACTACCACTCGCAATGATCGTCATCTCCATTTTCTTTGTTCCCATCTTTCATAAGCTTAAAGTATTTACTGCCTATGAATTCCTGGAGAAACGTTTCGATAAAAAAACAAGAACATTCACATCATTTCTTTTCCTTGTTAGCAGAGGATTATCAACCGGTATCAGCATTTATGCTCCGGCCATTATTCTTTCATCATTGATGGGATGGAATATTTACTGGACAAATATTTTTATGGGTGGTCTCCTCATCATCTATACCGTTAGTGGAGGCGCTAAAGCTGTTGCCTATACGCAGCAGCTCCAACTGATCATCATCTTCACCGGAATGTTCATTGCGGCCTACATGATGGTGCATCTTCTGCCCGATGGTATCGGGTTTATTGATTCACTGAAAGTGAGTGGTAAACTGGGCAGACTGAATGTGATCACCAGCGGTGTCAATGAAAATGGCTTTGCCTGGAACGATCGCTATAATATATGGAATGGTATCATTGGCGGCGGCTTCCTCGCGCTTTCTTATTTCGGCACCGACCAAAGCCAGGTGGGACGATACCTTACCGCTAAAAGCCTCTCTGAGAGCAGGGTTGGACTACTCATGAATGGCATCGTGAAAGTGCCGATGCAGTTCGCCATCTTATTGATCGGTGCCCTTGTATTCACCTTTTACCAGTTCAATCCGGCACCGGTTTTCTTTAATAATGCAGTTGCGGGAAAGGTGGTTGACAGTGCTGCCAATCAACGCCTCAAGGCAATTGAATCCACCTTTAATGAACAGTCGGCAACGCAAACAAGGCTTGTAAACGCATTCGCAAAAGCGCCGGAGAACCAGCTGATCATTGATTCCATGCGGGCTAACCAGGCGCTGGTAAACGGAACAAGGGAAGAATACAAACTCGTATTGAAACAAGCCATGCCGCTTGCTGATACAAATGATACCAACTATATATTCCTGCGATTTGTGGTTGATCATATGCCGGTTGGATTAGTGGGACTACTCATTGCCGTTATATTCCTCGCCGCTTGGGGAAGTATCGCCGCAGCACTCAATTCACTTGCCTCCAGCACCATGTGCGATATCCATAAACAGTATGCGGGTACCCCTCGCACCGAATTACAGGAATACAAAATATCGAAATGGTATACACTGGCATGGGGAGTGTTCTGCATTTTCGTAGCTCAGTTTGCCACCGATATGGGAAGCCTTATTGAAGCGGTGAATGTGCTGGGATCACTTTTCTATGGAGTAATTCTCGGAATATTCCTGGTGGCATTCTTCTTTAAGAAGGTAGGCGGCGATGCAACCTTCTGGAGTGCGGTCATCACCGAAACCATCATCATCCTTCTCTTCTGGAAATCGGATATCGCCTTCCTCTGGCTCAATGTGGTAGGTGCGATGGTGCTGATTCTCCTGGCTTTAATTATTAATGCAACGATTAATTCCAGAAAGCGGTCAACAGTATAAAACATACCATGGCCTTTCTAAAGGGTGGTTTAATACTACTGCTTATACCGGTTCTCCTGTTCTCCTGCAAAAAAGAACAACTGCGTTCGGGCAGGGAACTGATTGGCGTATGGGTTGATATTGCACACCCGGCCGATACACTGGTGATAACCCGTGAAGCAGGCGGAACCGTTTTGTTCGATAATTCCCTTGCATACCGCACCAATCTTCAAACCTTTTCATTAGCTACAACTTATCGCTACTATATTAGATCAGGTGATGATATTATTGCTACAAAACCATTGATTGAATATGGCGTGGATAACGCTTTTGAATCATACAGCGAATTTCCCTTTGAATGGCTGGAACCGGGAAGACGATTTAAAATTGAACCCGGGGCCTTCCGGCCCTATATCAGCTGCAGAGGCTGTATGCTTACTTTTGAAAAAGTCAGGTGAGTGAAGCAAAAAAAATCCGGCAACCATGTGGTGCCGGATTTCTGTTTTAATTTTAATCCTTTTTTTGTCGGGATCTGATTATTTAAGTGTTGCAAGCAATTTCTCATTCAATGCAACATAGTCATCATTCTGTGCTTTCTTAGCCAGCTCAATTGACTTGTTTGCAGTGGCGATAGCTTCCTGCTTCTTACCCAGTTTTGCAAGGGCATTGGCTTTCTGGTGGTAGATCCAGAATGCATTCGGATTCTGCTCAATGGCTTTGTCGAGCCAACCCACTGCCTTGTTAAGATCTTTTCCATTTTCCATATAGTACATTGCTGCACCAAAATAAGGACGGTTATCCTTATTCATCAGGTTGTCGATCTGGCTCATGATCTTGTCTTCAATATTGGCCTTAACGGGAACGGCTACCCCAACATTCGCCCAGATGATCTCCAGGTCCATGGAAGATGCTTTCACGTTATCAAAAACGATCATGAAGTTTTCAACATTAAAAGGTAATGTCTCCGCCTTGGCGGTGATGCGGGCTACATCCTGGTCTTGCTTGTAATCAGCCGGACTGGTAACATCAGTTTGCTTGGAGATGATGATTGTCCACTCTGATTGTCCGGGTATAGTAAGCAATCCATATTTACCTGCTGGTACCGCCTTACCGCCAACAGTAACATCTTCACCGAAAGTGATGGTGGTGGCAGCATTTGCCCCGGTACGCCATACTTTTCCAAATGGAACCAGATCGCCGAAGATCTTACGGCCACGCACAGCCGGGCGCGAATAATTCACTTCTACATTAGAAAGGGCAAACTCCTGCTTGATAGTAGTTGCCGGACTAGGCGCCGGCGTACGAAGTTGCTGCGCTTCTACCGCCTGCAGAGTACAGAAGGCAAGTGTGAAGGCTAAAATCGCTTTTTTCATATTGGTTAAATTTGAGATGACAAAGATAACAGCTAATGAGCTTATTTGTTTATGAAGATGGAATTCTGGTTTTATGATATTATTACCTGCGGAAAGATGGATGGAAATCGTGCAGGGTCTTTCTCAGGAACTCCCGGTCCAAATGCGTATAGATCTCAGTGGTGGTAATGCTTTCATGGCCCAGCATTTCCTGAACCGCCCTGAGGTCGGCACCTCCCTCCACTAAATGGGTGGCAAAAGAATGCCGGAATGTATGGGGGGAAACGGTCTTTGTAATGCCTGCCGTACTCGCCAGCTCCTTGATCATCAGGAATATCATCACCCTTGTCAGCTTGTCGCCACGCCGGTTAAGAAATAATATATCCTCCGCTCCAGGCTTGATGGTCATAAATCGCCTCGTGTGCTCACGGTATATCCCGATCTGCTGAACGGCATTATCACCAATAGGTACCAACCGCTCTTTATCACCTTTTCCCGTTACCCTTATAAAACCACTTTCTAAAAACAGGCAGGAGATCTTGAGTCCAACTACCTCGCTCACCCGAAGTCCGCAGCTATACATGGTCTCCAGTATCGCCTTGTTGCGTTCGCCCTCAGGCTTACTCCTGTCAACAGCTCCTATGAGCATCTCTATCTCTTCAAAACTCAAAGTATCAGGTAACATCCTTTTCAACTTTGGACTCTCCAGCAAAACAGTCGGATCTTCCCTGGTGATCTGCTCCACCAGGCAGTACTTATAAAAACTCCTGATGCCCGATAATATCCTTGCCTGCGATGCCTGCGTCATTCCCAGTTCACCCACCCACCGGATGAACTGCTGCAGGTGCTCCATCTGTAGTTGATCCGGATTGTACATCCACCCCTTCAACTGTAAATATTGTGTGAGCTTTTCCAGATCATGGAGGTAGGCTTCCACAGAATGGTCTGATAATGATTTCTCCAGCCTCAGCCATGCTTTGAATCCTTTTTTATAGGGTGCCCACATTTTCTTCTCCGATTCTTTTGGAAAGCAATTTAACGCATTGAAACCTTTATATTGCGCTTTCTTAAAATCAGTATGGAGAGCATGATCGCAGCAATTAATACCCGTGCCGTTAACCTCAGGAAGTTTAAAAAACAACTGCTTACTACAAAGAGTAAATTTCGTCGCTTCCTTACTAAACTGGAAGCAAAAAAACCGAGGGGATTAGACCAGCTCACACCTATACTGGAAAAAGAAGTTTGGGAAGAGATCGATTGCCTTACCTGCGCCAACTGCTGTAAGACTATGAGCCCCACCTTCAATAAAAAAGATATCACACGCATCTCCGCTCACCTCGGAATGACGGAAGCGGCTTTTAAAGATAAATGGCTCTACCTCGAGAAAAAAGATAACGACTGGATGAATCGCAAACAGCCCTGCCAGTTCCTGAACCTCCAGACCAATATGTGCAATATCTATGAAGTGAGACCAGCGGATTGTGCCGGCTTTCCCCATCTTTCAAAAAAGAAATATGTGGACTATGTGCATGTGCATAAACAGAATATATCGTATTGTCCCGCCACACACAGAATGGTCGAAAAAATGAAAGCTGTTGTGCCTGTATAAAGCATCTCTCAGGATATATCTTCCAGCAATTGAATATTATGCCCCTCTGGTGCATAGATGATACTTACAATGTCAAACTGCACCCTTCGCCATTGAGGAAAGATTTCCAGGTAAGCTTCCGCGGCAGTTTTTATATTCTTTAGTTTTCTTCTTGTCACCTGCTCTTCAGGCATACCAAAGCCATGTCCCCTCCGGGTTTTGACTTCAATGAAATGCAGGATATTATCAAGGGAAGCAATGATATCTATTTCTTTTCGGCCATATTTCCAGTTGCAGGCCAGGATGGTGTAGCCTTTTTTTGCAAGCCATTGGGCGGCGAGCTTTTCACCACTTTGGCCAGTATCAAGGTGAATCCGCATGGTTTGATGTTTTGCAGTACTTTCGACCAGCATATGAAAAATCAAAATAAAGTATTTGTGCTGGAAGGGAAAGTTCAGCACTATCAATGGGGTGGTTTCACCTACCTGCCTGAATTGCTGGGGATTGACAACCAGAAGGGCGAGCCTTTCGCGGAATACTGGCTGGGTGCACATTCACAGGCAGCTTCTATTATCAGGGGAGATGGATCGCTGGCAGAATTAATTGCGAATGATCCTTCTGTGCTGGGAGAAAAGGTGAAAAACACCTTTGGCCGTTTGCCCTACCTGCTCAAAATCCTCGATGTAAAAGATATGCTAAGCATACAGGTACACCCAACAAAGGAGATGGCCGTCAAAGGATTTGCCGCTGAGAATTCGGCAGGCCTGGCGGCTACTGCTTCTAACCGGAATTATAAGGATGATAACCACAAGCCCGAGCTGATGGTGGCACTGGGCGATTTCTGGCTTTTGCATGGTTTCAGGCCGGTACAGTCCATGCATAAAATACTAGACACCATTCCTGAGTTGCAATTCCTGCTGGAAGTTTTTGGAGATGGCGACTATAAAGCATTGTATAAAGAGGTTATGGAGATGCCGCAGGAGGAAGTGAATCGCAGACTGGGTCCACTTCTTGAAAGGATACTGCAGGTTTATGAGAAAGGAAAGCTTCAAAAGTCAGCCCCCGATTTCTGGGCTTCAAGAGCAGCACTCACCTTCAAAAACGGAGAGAATATTGATCGCGGAATTTTTTCTGTTTACCTGCTGAACCTGGTATTCCTGAAGAAGGGGGAGGCCATTTTTCAGGATGCAGGAATTCTGCATGCCTATCTGGAGGGACAGAATGTTGAGATCATGGCCAATTCAGATAATGTTTTAAGAGGCGGACTTACTCCCAAACACATTGACGTTCCCGAATTACTAAAGCATGTTTCTTTTCATGCCGTGGAGCCGAAAGTTATTGTGGGTACCACCCTGAATGGTTTCGAGAAGAAGTTCTTTAGCCCTGCTGCCGATTTCGAACTGAGCCAGCTCCATATTGCGAAAGACAGCAGCAAGAGCCTGCATACCCCAACCACTGATATACTGATTGTTTTGGAGGGAAAGCTGGTAGCAGAGGAAGAAAACGCGGGAAGCCAAACCCCCATAATTGTGGATAAAGGGGGTAGCCTGCTGCTTATGGCAGGGGCCCGGATAAGGCTGGAATCCCCAACAGGAGCGGTTTTATACCGCGCCACGGTACCATCCTGAGGGCCCTGAAAAACTTTAATGGCCGGAGCCCTCTTTTATTTTATTTTTGCCATCTATCTTCACTCATTATGAAACTGAACAGATCTATAATCATTTCACTCGTTTTGCTGATTATCGTTGCGGCCCTATACCGTATCATCCCTTCCCGTCCCCTTGGTTTTGCTCCCCATATTGCCATGGCATTGTTTGGTGGCGCTATGCTTAAAGACAGGAAATGGGCTTTCGCACTTCCCATATTTTCCATGTTCCTGAGTGATGCCCTCTATGAAGTATTGTATAGAAATGGCCTCTCAGATATCTCCGGATTCTACAAGGGACAGATCACCAATTATATTCTCTTCATGGGTCTCACACTAATTGGATTCATGATCCGTAAGGTGAATGTTATCAATGTTGCCGCCGCATCACTCGCTGCGCCAACTGTTTATTTCCTTGTTTCAAACTTCCTGGTATGGATCTCTGGTGGTGGTTTCAACCGTCCCAAAACTTTCGGCGGATTGATGCAGTGCTATACAGATGCTCTTCCCTTTTATACGGGTAGCCTTGCTGCAACTGTTGTTTTCAGCCTGGTACTTTTTGGGGGATATTATTTTGTAAGCAAACAATCCAAAGCAAGCCTCGCATAATATTATTTTTCCGACCAAGCATAAAAAAAGATCCCGCACTAAATGCGGGATCTTTTTTTATACTCAAACCTGTCAATATTTTAAGGCAGCAAAGTACCATTCTCTACATAATGCGTGAGCGCATTGCCGCCCGAAAAACTTGCCCAGTTATTCAGATCAAAACTACCATTGCCGGTTCCTGATCCTGTAATTCTATATCCTGCCACTGCCAACTGATTGCGATTCCAGGTAAGGGGAGTTTTTGCTATGCAGGTTTCAGGCCCTGTAGAATTGTTCCAGAGGAAATATGCAGAATTGGTTCCGAATACTTTTGCAATTCCATTTGCATCTATGGCAACTGCCGTTTGTTCATCAACACCAATTCCTCTTACTGTTGGCATAGACCTGTCTTTCATCATGCGTGCCAGCCAGCTTATTTGCCTGCCCATGCGGGTGCGCTGCGAATAATGGGAATCTGTTATCGTATTGGCTAAAATTGGAGCAGCAACAAAATCCGCATGTCCTAATGTGTTATATCGATGATAGGGATCACCCAATGCCTGCACCGATGTTACCGAGCCGGCAGATGCACTATAATAACTGCTGCCAAGAATTGCCAGTCCCGCACTGGTACCACCCACCGGAACCTTCTTGGTATTGATCAGGTAGTTGATAGCATCTTCTGTTGGTGTATCCTTCCAATAGTTTACATAATTCCATTGATCACCTCCTGCAATGAAAAGCATTTCTGCATTTCTGATCTTCTGCACTACGCCTGCATCGGCAGCTTTTGTTCTGCTGTCGAGCATTATCGTTTCAACTGAATTGACGGTACCCAATCCAAACATATAACTGTTATACCCATCCGCACCGGAAGACCTTATCACCACAACATCTCCGCCGCCACTTTTGCCTATCATCCACTGGATGGCAGCATCTACATCTGTGCTTCCACCCATCAGCAATAATCCTCCCGTGGTAGTTGTTTGAACATCGGCTGCATCACCTGTTAAATAGGTTACGATGCCTCCGCTTCCTCCTCCTCCGGGCTTAGCCATTTGAATGGGATCTAATGTTGCAGTATCTATTTTTTCCTGCGTCTTTGCACAGGAGCTCAGAATAGTGAGCGCAATAATTGTTGGGATAAAGCCTGACTTCATAGTGCTGGTTTTTTGTATAAGATAGTAAAATTATCTTATGCCATAACCGCTACCATACCCAATGCCTCTCTCGCGAGTTCTTTACTACCGTCTATCTCCGCCCGGTCCATTGCTTCAAGGGGATTGATTGCCCTGGTAAATAGTTGCCACGCGAGTTCTGCTGTTATGCGGATGCTGGCAGTAGCAATCCTGCCTGCATCATTTGTTTCCTTTTCGGTCACACCAGCAATTGTATTTCCATTATAACCGACTTCACCCTCTTCAATCAATAGCCAGCCCTCATCCGTTTTTTTCCAATTCCAACGGAGCAGACTAGCCGAAATGATCTCCATGCTTAAAACAGAACCTTCTCCAGCCTTGCTGTTTCTTAATGCATGGGGCATTCCCATTAATAATGTGCTGATAAATGGATCGAATAATTCAGGCACCATCAGTGGTTCAGGCATACCAAGGGCTGTCCTGATCTGCTGCTGGTGATGCCATTTTTCTGTGTACTCCCTTGCAACATGAAACCAGTTCAGTGATCGTGTTTCTCCTGCCCAACTCACCGCAAACATCGCTTCAGCCATGGGATCAAGCGATGCCATGCAGGCACAGTATTCCGGACCCGTTGTTTCCAACTGCTCAATCAATAGCGCGGCACTCACACGCTTGTAAGCCATAACCCATTCAGCATTCAGCTTATTGAGAAAATCCACCAGATCTGAATAGGAATTTATTGCTCCCGGCGGCTCACCAAAATGCCCATCTCTCAGCATGGAAATGGTCCGGATATTTCCATCCAGTAAGTGCGCAGCCACATCTTTCACGGTCCACTTCTTCGCCACTGTATACCGATTCCACTCTTCTGCAGAACAGGATCGCAGGCATTCTATAAGTAGCTTATCCAATATGGGGAAGAGGGCAACTGTATGGATCATCGGCTATTGTTTGTTGTTTGATACTTTCAAAGTAACTGGTCGGGATAATTGGTTTGGGGGATTACAGTATTCTTATTAAAGAGATACCTGTTCTTCCAGGCAGCATAGGCCGCGGCCAGGGTCAGGAAGAATAGTATGCTGAGTCCCGAGGCAACACTGTATTGTTCTGCCACCAATCCGATCATCGACGGACCAGCAAGAAATCCTATCAGCCCACCACTGGCTACTGCCGAGATGCCCGTTACAGCGCTTACTCCCGGTACCTTTGTCGCCGCGCTGAAAAGCACTGGCACAATACAGGAGAATCCAAGTCCTATTAAAGTAAATCCTGCTATAGCAACCGGTATCGAATTAAAGGCAATAGCCAACAAAAATCCTATCCCTGCAATGATACTACCGGCAATGGTTATCCGTTTACTCCCGATCCTCGGTATCCAGTTATCACCATTGAACCTTCCAACGGCCATGGCAATGGAAAAGCCTGCAAATCCTAATCCGGCGATAGCCTTGCTTCCTTCCAGTGATTCCTTAAGATAAATAGCACTCCAGTCGGCCACACATCCTTCGCCCATAAAAGTGACGAAACAAATAAATGCGAGTCCCAGCACACTCCCCGTCGGAAGCCTGAAGCCCTGGTCTGATTCAATGATCTGCCGGTAGGAGAGGTAGTGGTTACGCATCAGCAATATGCTTACCATCAATACTGCTGCCACCAATAGTATCTGCTGATAGGCGGTCATCTGCATGCTGTAAAAGAATGCCGCGAGACCGGCACTGAAGCCACCACCCAAACTATACATACCGTGAGAGGTACTCATAATATGCCTGTTATGTTTTTTCTCCAGCAGGTCAACAACAGCGTTGGTGGAAACGCCATTAAGAAATCCGATCAGTCCATTTGCAAACAGCGATATCCATAACACCACAGCACTGTTAGCTGTTACCTGGCCAATGAAGGCAACACAATATAGCAGGTGCCCTATCACCAGCCATTTACCAACTGCTATCCTGCGAAACACCGAAGAGGAAATCGCCACACCTGTTAAGGCACCCACGGGTGCTAACAGTAAGGATAGTCCCAGTGTTGCATCCGTGAGATTTAATCTTGTTTTGATCTGCGGAATGGCTGCCACCCAGATCCCCAATAAAATACTGGCTACTGCAAAAAGAAACCCGATGCTGATGCTGGGTCTATGCCGGAAATAGGAGATGGTATTCTGGAGCATATATAAGCGAAGGTCAGGGATTTTCTGACTCATACACCTCGTCCACTTCTAAACCTGATCCGTCGGCTGCTGCCGTGGCAAGAATATCACATCGGTTGTTATAGGGATTGTCAGCATGCCCTTTCACCCATACAAACTTTATCTGGTGCTGCATGGCGAGGCGGTAATAATGTTCCCAGAGGTCGCGGTTTTTTTTGCCACCCTTGAATCCGGTGGCGATCCAGGTCTTAAGCCAGCCCTGTTCAACTGCTTTTACAACATATTGGCTATCGCTGTATATAGTTATTTTGAGTCCCGTTTTTGTCAATGCTTCCAATCCCGCGATCACCGCCATCAGTTCCATGCGGTTATTGGTTGTTTTGCGAAATCCACCCGAGAGTTCTTTCTCCCTGCTTCCCCATTTCAGTATTGTTCCATATCCACCTCTTCCCGGATTGCCCCTGCTAGCCCCATCCGTGTACATAACTAAGCCTTCTTTCATCCTGCAAATTAAAAGACTTTTTCCATCCCTCCATCCCTCCATCTCTCCATTCCATCCCTCCATCTCTCCATCCCTCCACTACACTTGAAACACCCCCACACTCATATTCCCCACCACCGGGTTATGATTCGCCGCATGTATTCCCTCAGCAATCACCCTCCGCGTTTGCAGCGGATCGATTATTTCGTCTACCCAAAGACGTGATGCTGCATAGTATGGACTGGTTTGTTTTTCATAGCTGCCCTTGATCTCATTGAGTAAACGCTGCTCATCTTCGGGTGCTACTTCCTGTCCCTTGGCTTTCATGGCCGCCACCTGGATCTGCAATAGTGTTTTAGCAGCCTGGTCGCCGCCCATCACCGCTATACGCGCACTCGGCCATGCATAGATGAATCGCGGGTCGTAGGCCTTGCCGCACATGGCATAATTGCCCGCGCCATAAGAATTGCCGAGTACAATAGTGATCTTTGGAACAACAGAATTAGCAACGGCATTCACCATTTTTGCACCATCCTTAATAATACCTGAATGCTCACTTCTCGAGCCCACCATAAAGCCGGTTACATCCTGTAAGAAAACCAGTGGTATTCTTTTCTGGTTGCAGTTGAGAATGAAACGCGCGGCCTTGTCGGCACTGTCGTTATAGATCACACCACCCATCTGCATCTCGCCCTTTTTGGTTTTTAAGACAAGACGCTGGTTGGCAACAATACCAACAGCCCATCCCTCAATACGCGCATAACCGCAAACGATAGTCTTGCCATAATCGGCTTTGAACTCATCAAACGTGGAGCCATCAACTATGCATTCAATGATCTCCTTCATATCATAGGGCTTGGTATTGCCCTCCGGGAAAATGGTATAGATATCTTTCGGATCGCGACTTGGTGCAACTGCAGCAATGCGGTCGAAACCCGCTGTGGGTTTATGTCCCAGCCTGCTCACAATACGCTTCACCTGCCTCAGGCAATCCTCTTCTGTATCAAATTTATAATCGGCGATACCACTGATAGCATTATGCGTAACAGCACCACCAAGGGTTTCTGCATCAACGTCTTCTCCTACAGCAGCCTTAACCAGGTATGGACCGGCAAGAAATATCGAGCCCTTGCCCTCCACCATCAGCGTTTCATCACTCATGATGGGCAGATATGCACCGCCCGCAACACAGGCACCCATCACCGCTGCGATCTGTGTAATACCCATGGCGCTCATCTTTGCATTGTTGCGGAACACCCTGCCAAAATGTTCTTTGTCGGGGAAGATCTCATCCTGCATCGGAAGAAAAACACCTGCACTGTCAACCAGATAAATCACGGGTAGGTGATTCTCCATGGCGATCTCCTGAAGCCTTAAATTTTTCTTTCCGGTAATAGGAAACCAGGCGCCTGCCTTCACGGTCTGGTCGTTGGCAAGTATCACACACTGCCTTCCACTCACATAGCCGATGCCCGCAACGGTGCCACCAGCCGGGCATCCGCCCTGTTCTTCATACTGCTCATACCCGGCAAAGGCTCCCAGCTCAATGAAGCTCGCCATATCATCCACCAGAAACTCAATGCGCTCCCTGGCAGTAAGTTTTTCGCGCTCATGCTGTTTGGCAATGGCTTTCTTTCCACCCCCCTCATAGATCTTTTCCAGCCGCTGCTTCATTTCTGCCAGGCTCAGTTTCATCGAATCTTCATTGCGGTTCTTTTCTATATTCATGTAAGCAAGTATAAGGATGCAAAATAAGCAGATCTGTTTCTACAAACAAACAACTGTTAGTATTTGGTAATTGGCCCGAACATTCTTTTATTGCCGTTAGTTTTACATTCAACCCCGCGGGCCAATGAATCAAAGATACCGTTACATAGGATTGTTCTCACTGGTAGGAATTGCCTTTTTGATCAAGCTGTTTTCCCTTTTTCCCAAAGCGGTAGAGAAATATTATTCCACCGGCGCCTATCCCATCATCTCGCGGGTGCTGCGCTGGCTGTTTGGATGGATGCCATTCAGTTTCGGCGACCTTGTATATGCAGTGGCGGTGATCTTTATGGGGATAGCCCTCTATAAGCTGATCCGCGCCTTTGTTCGCAAAACCGTTTCCAATGCATGGCTGATTAGAAACGGCGTTCGCTTCATGGTGCTCTGGCTCTGGATCTATATCATCTTTAACCTGTTCTGGGGTTTGAATTATAACCGCCTTGGCATTGCCGAGCAATCCCAGCTTCAGGTTACCCGCTACCGCACCTATGAACTCGATACCCTGGTGGTGACCCTTATCACCCGCATGAACAGCCTGCACGCCGCCTCCGTGGAAGAAAGAAATCCCCTCCACCATAAACGAACCCTTTTCACCAGGGCTTTCAACGCCTACCAGGTGCCCTCGCGGAATACGCCATACCTGCGCTACGGCGGACAATCAGTTAAACCATCCCTCTATAGCTATATCGGCAATTATCTCGGCTTCACGGGATATTATAATCCGTTTACCGGCGAAGCGCAGGTGAATACCACCGTTCCGGTTTTTGTACAGCCCTTCACCACATGCCATGAAATTGGCCACCAGCTTGGCTATGCCAAAGAGAACGAAGCCAATATGGCCGGCTTTCTTACCGCCAAACACAGTGAGAGCGCGGCTTTCAGGTACTCTGCCTATTTCGATCTCTACCTCTATGCCATCCGCGATCTCTACCTGCGCGACTCGGTAAGAAGTCGTGTGCTGCAGGAAAGAATTTCACCCGGGGTGAAGGCCGATCTCAAGTTCCTGCGCGATTTTAACCGGCGCCATGTAGGCCTCCTGGAACCCGCCGTGCGCAGCCTTTATGCACAGTTTTTAGTGGCCAATAATCAGCCCCACGGACTCATGAGTTATAACCAGGTGGTGGCCCTGGTGATCGCCTATATGAGAAAATATGGGATTGATGGCTTATAATTTACCACTCAAATAAAGTTTATGGCTGCAGACAATATTTTCAGCATATTGTCAGACAATTTTAACTTGTATGAGAAAAAACAGTATTCTGCTGATGTTCGCCCTTGCACTGGCCACCGGAGCCATGGCGCAAAAGAAGAACAAGAAGCAAAAACAGCCCGCGCCTGTTGCCGCGGACACAGCTAAAAAGGCCGCACCGGCCGCTCCCGCCAAAACTTCCATTAAAGACAAAGTGAAATCCAGCAAGAAGATCGACGGGATGTTCACCCTCTACCAGGATACTGTTACCGGCAGTGTGCAGATGTACCTGAGAAAAGACCAGCTCGGAAAAGAATATATCTACCAGAGCTTTTCTATGGGCGGACCAACAGCATTGTTCCTTCACCAGAACATGCTTCGCGAGACCTTCCCCTTCAAAGTGCAGAAGGCCTACGACAAGCTTGAGTTCATGCAGCTCAACACCAATTTCTATTATGATAAAGGCAACGCTGTTAGCAAAGCTGCCAATGTGGATGTGAGCGATGCGGTTTTCTTCGCGGAGAAATTCACCGTGGAGGATAGCACCGGTTACCTGATTCCAGTGGATGGTCTCTTGCTGGGCGATAAGCTCGACCAGGTTAAACCTACCATGCCGCCAACACTTCCCCCGGGCGCTGTATTCAACCTGGGAAACCTGAATCCTGCCAAATCTAAATATGGTATGGTGCGCAGCTTCCCTAATAATACAGATGTATTGGTGGAACTGGCATACGACAATCCAAACCCGCTGAACCGTGGTGGAAAAGATATCACCGACGCGCGTTTTGTTCGTGTGAAAATGCAGCATTCATTCCTGGCTATGCCCGAAAATGATTACCGCGCAAGAAGAGATGATCCAAGGGTTGGATATTTCGGCGGACAGGTTGATGACCTTACATCACTTTCCTTTACTCCCTACAAAGATTTTATCAGTCGCTGGCATCTTGTAAAGAAAGATCCATCTGCTGCCATCAGCGAGCCGGTTGAACCCATCGTTTGGTGGATCGAGAATACAACACCTGTTGAATTCAGGCAAACCATCAAAGAAGCAGGAGAGAAGTGGAATGAAGCTTTCGAGAAAGCCGGTTTCCGCAATGCTGTTGTGATGAAGATCATGCCTGATGATGCCGATTGGGATCCTGCTGATATCCGCTATAATGTTATCCGCTGGGTGAGCAGTGCCAATCCGCCTTATGGAGCCATCGGACCAAGCTTCTTTAATCCACGCACCGGACAGATCCTCGGGTCTGATATCACGGTAGAGTGGAGGAGTGGTGCTGGTACTCCAAATTTTGATGAGCTGTTCAACGGCGGAATATCAACTGCAGCAGTAACAATGCCATGGGATAATCCTGCTGAAGCAGTTAAACCTCCGGTAACAAATGGTTTTGATCATAAGCACCTTGCAACCTGTGCAATGGCTAATGAACTCGCCATTCAATTCCAGACCGGACTGGCAGCAGTTGAAATTCTTGATGATGCTCCTGCTAACGGAAAAGCAGCAGGTGAGATCAGTGAGATGCACAAGCAGTTCCTCTATTACCTGATCATGCATGAAATGGGTCATACGCTTGGACTCAACCATAACATGAAGGCAAGCCAGATGCTGAGTCCGGAGCAGATCCACGACAAAGAGATCACTTCAAAGATCGGTTCGCTGGGTTCAGTGATGGACTATCCATCCATCAACGTTAACAGCAACCGCGCTAAGCAGGGGGATTACTATACAACTAAAGCCGGTCCATATGATATATGGGCTATCGAATATGGTTATAAGCCATTCTCTGCTGCTGAAGAAGAGAGCGCTCTCGCGGCTATCCTTAGTCGCAGTACTGATCCTCAGCTCGCATTCGGTAATGATGCCGATGATATGCGTGGCTCAGGTGGTATCGACCCAAGGGTAATGGTGAATGATAACAGTAATGACATGATTGCTTATGCAGAGGACAGGTTCAAGTTGGTGAACACTATGATCCCCAAACTGAAATCACGCTTTGCACGTCCTGACCAGAGCTGGAATGAACTCCGTACACGTTACCTGATGTTACAGGGACAGCGTTCACAAATGGCGAATGCGGTTAGCCGTTATATTGGTGGTGTGTATGTAGATAGAAGTTATCCCGGACAAAAAAGCAAGAGCAATCCTTTCACTGTAGTTCCTGTTGAATACCAGAAGAAGGCGATGGCTTTGCTTACGAAGTATCTCTATTCGCCAAATGCCTTCCAGGCCGATGCACAGTTATTCCCTTACCTGCAGGCGCAGCGTCGTGGATTCTCTTTCTTTGGCGTGGGCGAAGATTTCAAAGCTCAGAATGTTGCCCAACAGGTACAGATGCCTTCATTGGGACATATCCTTCATCCCAATACCCTGGCGCGTATCAACAACAGCTCACTCTATGGAAATACCTATAGTGTTGCTGATGTAATGGGCGACCTGGCAAAAGGAATTTTCAGTGAAGACCTGAAAGGAAACGTGAATCTTTATCGCCAGAACCTGCAGACAGAATTTGTAAAAGGCGCTGCAGCAATAGTTGATGCAAAAGCTGGTTATGATAATTCTTCAAAGGCAGCCGCGCTGTTAACATTGAAGAAGGTGAAGACTATGCTTGCCGGTGCTGTAAGTACAAATGAGCAGACAAAAGCACACAGGATGAACCTTGTGTTTATGATCGATAAGGCACTTGATCCTAAATAATGTGATGGTGTAGATGAAAGAATAAAACTAAGAAGCCGTCTCATTTGAGGCGGCTTCTTAGTTTATATCAAAACGCATTCTTCCACATCATACTTTCAATTGGCCTGTCAGGCTGCCCACTATACTTCGCATTTTTCTTCTGGTTGTACTTCACTTCAATTTCACCATCAACAGGGAAATAGATCAACTGCCCGATCGGCATCCCCTTATAAACCTTCACCGGTTGCTTAACCGAAATTTCGAGGGTCCAGTGCCCGCAGAAACCAACATCTCCCTTACCCGCGGTTGCATGTATGTCAATGCCCAGCCGGCCGGTTGATGATTTACCTTCCAGGAAAGGAACATGCGCATGCGTTTCAGTATACTCTTCCGTTACGCCCAGGTAAAAGATATGCGGGTATAATACAAAACCATCTTCAGGTATCTCGAAATATTCGATCTGGTTATGTTTTTTGGCATCGAGGATATGCTCCTTATAAGTGGCAAGCCATTTGCCCAGATGAACATCATAGGAGTTGCTTCCAAGGCATTCACGCTGGTAGGGTTCGATCTTAATGGTTCCTTTTTCAAATTCTTCCAGAATACGGGTGTCCGACAGAATCATGTGCTTCGCTTATTTTATATTTGATGATCAGTGCCCTTTGAAAGGGGTCCTGCAATGTTACCTTCAAAATCGCAACCTTGGCCTTATTTTATCAACATAATATCAACCATTCTACCCGGCTGGCTATTTGGCGCATAGAAGAACCTGAAGAATTTTTCCTGGAGCGCGTTCCGCTGAAAAAAGATGTTACCCATCCCTATAAACGCCTGCAGCACCTGGCTGGCCGATACCTGCTGCTGGAATTGTTCAACGATTTCCCGCTTTCGGAGATCATGGTCGCCGATACCCGCAAGCCCTACCTGCCGGGAGAGAAATACCATTTTTCCATCTCCCATTGCGGCAATTTCGCAGCGGCCATTGCCAGCAGCGAAAAAAGAGTGGGGATAGATATCGAACTGGTAACGCCCCGTATTGAAAGGATCTCTCATAAATTCCTGACAGAAAAAGAACAGGATTTCCTCCGCGAATGGGAATTATTCGACCGGTTACAGTTGGAACTGGTTACCACTCTCTGGAGTGCAAAAGAGGCGGTGTTCAAATGGTATGGCAATGGAAAAGTTGATTTCCGTGAGCATATCAAACTGGCCGGACCGCTTCATTATACTGCCAGCGAATGGATGCGCCTCCCTTTTAGTTTTGAAAAGGAAACACCGGTTGACCTTACTATTGAAGCAAGGATCTTTGAACACCTGGTGCTTGCCTTCACGGTATCATAAATTCTCCATACATATTATTCGGGAAGCTCAAGTGGATCATCATCCGCCAGACTAAGGTTCACCATATCAGAACCGGCGATCCCTTCAATACTTCCTTTAACATGCGCGGCATTCAGTAAAACTTTTTCAAGCTGCTTCTCACGTGCCTTCCAGAGTTTTTCCATTGCATCCCTTTCGCGCTGTATACTGAGCTTCATGCTGAGAAATCCTTCGCGTATGGCCTTCCACTGTTCACTGAATTCATTGCTGGTGAGATAATCATAGAGCATATGCATCTTATCTCCCTTATTCTCCTGGTTGCGCGCGGCATTAGAAATTTTGATGATGCTATCCCTCAATACCTGCACCAGTGGCTTCACTTCAGCAAAGCTGCAGATCCAGACGCCATTCTTCTCCCCAAACTGGTCCATATCAGCAGGCATGTTCTGCGTTACAAGGATGGCCATATCGGCGCCCTGGTTTCTGCAATCGGCCTTTAGTTTTTCTATCCAGTCCTGCGAGAAAACTTTTGTTCGCTTGCTTTCAAAAATGATACTGCCACATTCCTGTCCAAACTGGTTGCGGATAGTTAGAATACAATCTGCCCCCCTCACGCCTTTGCCTACTTCAGAAACCATATCAAAAGGGAAACAGGTGCGAAGCATCTCTTCCAGCGCAAGCTCCATCACTTCACCCTGTAACTGCATGCTGCCCTGTTCTGCCTTGCGACGCATTTCCTCTGCCAGCTTTTTCTGGTCTTCCAATTGTTTTTCCAGCTCTTTTAGTCGAAGCTGAAACTCAGTTTCCTTAGCGATATTTTTCTGCTCCTCTATCTTCCTGATCTCATCCGAAAGCTTTCCTCTTTCCTCCTGAAGCTTGGTATGCAAAACGATCTCCAACTCGGCTTCCTTATTTTTTAGCTCCTGCTCCTTACGAAGAAAATCGAGTTCCTTCTTCCTCGACTCACGAAGTTTCTCTTCATTGTCGCGGTTGGTATCCTGCAATATTTTTAACTGGTTCTCAAAATCAGCATGCATGCTTTTGCGAATGGATTCTTCCAGTTGCTGGTTCTGTTTTTTTAATTCCTGGTCGAGCTGGCTCCTGTACGCAGCTTCCTGGCTGCGCTTGAAAACTTCAAACGCTTCATCTTTTTTTCGAAGCTCTTCTTCCTTCTGGTTCCGGTATTCGATCATCTTTTCCCGCAGTTCCTGCTTCTCCTTTTCTATCGCCTCCTTGAGCTCATCATTGAGCGCCTCTTCCAGCGGAAATTCATGTCCGCAGTTGGGACATTTAATATTTGTGGCCATTCCTTCAGATTTATGGCAATTTAAGGGATGAGCGCCGAAGCATTAACAATTTCATACCATTCTTTAACCGGGCTATAATAAAAGATTAACAGATGTAGTGGTAATTTTAGATCTAAAGCAAAACCTATGAATCGTTTTTTACTTACTCTCTTTGCCGCAATCAGCTTAGCGCTGCCCACCATGGCACAGGACGATGCCTGGCAGCCGGGTGAAAAGATCAATTACACTGTATTTTATAGTGTGATGGGATTATATGTAAACGCCGGTACAGCCAGCTTCACAACTTCCAGTGCCGTGCATGAAGATCGTAATGTATATCATGTTGTAGGAGAGGGCAGAACCAATCCAAGCTACGACTGGATCTTCAAGGTGCGCGATCGTTATGAAACATTCATCGACCAGGAAAGCAAGAAGCCGGTGAAGTTTATCCGTAATGTTCATGAGGGCAATTACAAGCGTTATGAAGAAGTTGTTTTCGATCATGGCGAGAAGGCTGCAGTAACTAAAAAAGGTATCTATAAAATTCCTAATGAGGTGCAGGATGTGGTGAGTTCGCTCTACTATGCGCGCAACCTCGATTACGATAAGTTCAAACCCAATGATAAGATCCGTTTCAATATGTTCCTCGGTGATGAAGTATATGATATGTATATCCGTTATGTGGGAAAGGAAACTATCAAGACCAAGTTCGGAACCTACCGTGCTATTAAACTCAAGCCTCTGCTGATTAAAGGAAATGTGTTTGAAGGAGGAGAGAAAATGACGGTATGGGTAACTGATGATGCCAACCATATTCCCGTACGTATTGAAAGTGATCTCAGTGTAGGAAAGGTTAAGGTGGACCTTAATAACCATAAAAACCTGAAGTACCCGCTTACATCGCTTGCAACCAAATAATCATTTGTGATGGTTAATCCATCCCTATTTTCGAAAAGAGAAGGCTAAGGCCTTCTTTTTTTATGCCCATTTGCTATTGATGCCTAATCAAACTTGGCTATCTCTTCAAAATGCTATAATATGAAGATCAATTTTTAAATAGGGGAAATGAGCAAGATTCGTGTATTGGTAGTAGGCTGCGGAAATATGGGAACCGCCCATGCAACAGCCTATCATAATAATGATGCCTTCGAGATCTGCGGCATCGTGGCAAGAGGAAACAGCAAGCATATTCTCAATGAAAAGCTGGGCAATGCCTATGATGTATATGATGATTATTATACGGCGCTTGAAGCATCCACTCCCGATGCGGTTTGCATATCCACCTATCCCGATACGCACGAAAGCTATGCAATAGCCGCATTGGAAAAGAATCTGCATGTGTTCATCGAAAAGCCACTGGCCGACACCGTTGAAGGCGCAGAGCGGGTAGTGGAGATGGCGAAAAGGAAAGACAGAAAACTGGTTACAGGATACATACTCCGCCATCATCCCTCATGGCAGTATTTTATCAAAGCATCACATGAGTTGGGAAAGCCGCTGGTGATGCGCATGAACCTCAACCAGCAGAGCAATGGTAAGAAATGGGCCGTACATAAGAACCTGCTGGAAAGTTTGAGTCCCATCGTTGACTGTGGTGTTCACTATATTGATGTGATGTGCCAGATGACAAGATCGAGGCCGGTGCAGGTGAGTGCCATAGGAGCGCGATTAAGCGATGATATCCCCGCCGATAATTACAACTACGGACAACTACAGATCCGCTTTGAAGATGGTTCTGTGGGATGGTATGAAGCAGGCTGGGGACCAATGATAAGTGAGACGGCCTTTTTTGTGAAGGATGTTTTCGGTCCGATGGGATCAGCCTCCATTGTTGCAAAGCAGGCCGCTGCGGCCGGTAAATCAGATGATATCGATTCACATACAAAAACAGAATCCATTCTCATTCACCATGCTGCACTGGATGCTGATGGAAACTATATCCGCGAAGATGAATGGGTCGACCTTAGCGATGAACCCGATCACCAGGAATTATGCAATCGCCAGCAGGCATATTTCCTGCGGACCATTCGCGAGAGCATCGATCTCTCAGATCATATGCTGGATGCCGTAAACAGCTTGCGAATTGCATTCGCCTGTGATGAATCTGTCAGAACCGGTAAAGTGGTCATGCTCCCATAATAAAATTTCATGAAGCGATCATTCAGCATCCATCCTTTTATTGCTTTCCTGCTGGTATCCGTTGCCGTGGGAATTATATTCGGACTGCCACTAAAATCAATTGCCGGTAGTCTCGAAAAAGGAATAGGCGATATCATGTCGGCGCTGGTGATACTGCTTGTATGCGGCGCTATGTTTGGAAAGATAATCGCTGAAACAGGCGCTGCACAAAGGATTGCAACAGCCATGATTGCCGCTGTTGGCGTAAAGCATATACAATGGGCCATGATGGCCATCGGCTTTATTATCGGCATCCCTCTTTTCTATGGAGTAGGATTCGTGCTGCTGGTGCCACTGCTGTTTTCGGTATGCTATAGCTCAAAGATCTCTCCAGTATATGCAGGCCTACCCATGCTTGCGGCATTATCGGTTACCCACGGTTTTTTGCCACCCCATCCCTCCCCCAGTGCGCTGGTTGTGCAGTTTGGAGCCGATATGTCATTGACGCTGATATTCGGACTTATTATTGCTATCCCCGCCATTCTGATTGCTGGTCCGCTGCTCGCCCGCTTCCTGAAAAATATGGACTCAAAACCTCTCGCAGCCTTTGTTATAGAAGAAAGACCCGAGACCGAACTGCCTGGCATTTTCAATAGTTTCTTTACCGCCCTGCTGCCTGTATTATTATTGGTCACTGCAGCTTTGCTGACATTCCTCTGGCCTGTGAAGGGCCCGGCCATTGATGTTGTAGCATTTCTCGGATCACCATCCATCGTGTTATTGTTTTCACTTGTTTATGCAGGCATTGCATTGGGCATTGCAAGAGGCATGAGCATGTCAACACTCACCGCCCATTGCGGCAGCGCTGTTGTAAGCATTGCGCCAATACTGCTGATCATCGCCGGTTCAGGTGCACTCAAGCAGGTGCTTACAGATACGGGTCTTAGTCAGTCCATTGCAACAGCATTAAATAAGTTACCATTGAACCCATTGGTATTGGGATGGTTGATGGCCGCCATCATCCGCGCCGTCATTGGATCCGCCACTGTGGCTGGATTAACAACGGCCGGCATCATGACCAGCTATGCAACGGAAAGTCTCTCGTCTCCAAGCCTGATGGTACTGGCCGTAGGCGCGGGCAGTCTGGCTTTCAGTCACGTGAATGATGCAGGCTTCTGGATGTATAAAGAATACTTTAATCTAACCATGAAGCAAACGCTGTTGAGTTGGTCGGTGATGGAAACGATCGTTGCCATCGTGGGACTGATTGGCGTATTGATCCTGAATTTTATCTTACACTAAATATCGTTTATGCAAATCATTAATGCCGACAACCAGTTAGAATCACTGGGATTAACATTGCCTCCACCGCCCAAGCCGCTGGGTGTTTATAAGCCCTGCCTGGTAGATGGAAAATATCTGTATGTATCGGGTCACGGTACCGTTCAGGCCGATGGCAGCCTGATCATCGGCCGCGTTGGAGATACCATCAGCCAGGAAGACGGCAAGCTCGCGGCAAGGCAGGTGGGACTCGCTATTCTGTCCACCATCAAAGCCAACCTGGGAAGTTTGAATAAAGTGAAAAGAGTGATCAAGGTATTGGGGATGGTGAACTGTGTTCCTGAATTTGAAAAACATCCTTTCATCATCAATGGTTGCAGTGAACTCTTTGCCGAAATTTGGGGAGAAGAGAATGGTATCGGTGTTCGCAGTGCGGTGGGGATGGGATCACTGCCAGATAATATTCCGGTGGAGATAGAAGCACTCTTTGAATTGCATTAAATTGAAAACTATGGAGCAACATCAGCAATCCTGGTACACGGTTAAAGGCGTTGAACAAATAGATTCACCGGCACTACTCATCTATCCGGATCGGGTAAAAAAGAATATCACCACGCTTATAGCTATGGCCGGTGGCGTACAGAGACTTCGCCCACATGTAAAAACGAGTAAATCGGCTGATGCCTGTCAACTGATGCTGTATGCCGGCATCACCAAATTTAAATGCGCCACCATTGCCGAGGCCGAGATGCTTGCTACCATTGGTGCTCCTGATGTATTACTCGCCTACCAACCCGTTGGCCCGAAGATTGATAGACTGCTTAAACTCGCCCTAACCTACACCAACACACGCTTTAGTTGTTTAATTGACAACGCCGAATCCCTTGCAGCCCTGGCGGCCAAAGCTTTAGCGACGGCCGCCGCTAAAGCTTTGGCCGTCGGAGCTTCTGGGACTGCGGCAGCCGAAGCTTCAGCGAAGGCTGCCAGGCATACGAAAAGTTTAGAACAACCATTAAACGTATACATAGATCTCAACGTCGGCATGAACCGCACCGGTATCCCCCCTGGCGATGAAGCATTTAACCTTTACATGGCAGCAAGGGAAATGAAAGGCATCAAACCCGTGGGGCTGCATGCCTACGATGGCCATATCCATGATGCATCGCTTGCAACCAGGAAAGAACGATGTGCTGCTGCATTTGAGCCAGTGTACAAATTGCTGGAAAGGATAGGCGAACATGTTGAAGACTATCCTGAATTGATTGCCGGGGGAACACCCTCTTTTCCTTTTCATCTTGAAGAGGGTAGGGCAGTTTGCAGTCCGGGTACTTTTGTATACTGGGACAAAGCCTATCTCGAAAAATTCACCGAACAGCCATTTCTTCCCGCGGCTATAATTCTCACAAGGATTGTATCAAAGCCTGGTCCCAATCTATTATGCCTTGACCTTGGCCATAAATCCATTGCAGCGGAGAATGAGCTGGCGCGGCGCGTTGGCTTTCTAAATGATGCAGACCTTCAACCTGTAAGCCAGAGCGAAGAGCATATGGTAGTGACTTCGGCTGATGCAGATCGTTATAAGGTTGGAGATACCATGTTCGCGCTGGCATATCATATTTGTCCATCTGTTGCCCTCTACCGCGAAGCAACATTAATCATTGACCATAAGGTTGCCGGCGTTTGGAAGACCACAGCCCGCGACAGGCGTATCACTCTTTAACTATTGTCTATGTTCATACTCGATGCACATCTCGACCTGTCAATGAATGCGATGGAATGGAACCGCAATCTCAGGCTGCCGGTGGACCAGATCAATGCCCGGGAAAAGCATCTCACGGATAAGCCTGATCGCGGAAAGGCAGTGGTGTCTTTACCCGAGCTGAGGAAAGGAAATATCGGACTGGTGGTAGCCACACAGATCGCGCGGTATGTTGCACCCGGTAATAAATTGCCGGGATGGCATTCGCCGGAGCAGGCATGGGCACAAACACAGGGACAGCTTGCCTGGTACAGGACTATGGAAGCAGCAGGGGAAATGATCCAGATAAAAGATAGGGAAGGTCTGGAAACACATCTTCGCTTATGGATGGATGATAGTGAGAACAGTTCAAAGCCCATAGGTTATATTCTAAGTCTCGAAGGTGCTGATTCACTGGTGGATATTTCCTATTTAGAGAAAGCTTACAACGAGGGACTGAGAGCAGTGGGACCAGCACATTATGGTCCGGGCCGATATGCCCAGGGCACGGATGCCACCGGTCAAATGGGGCGGGAGGGAAGAGAGTTGTTAAAAGAGATGGAGCGCCTCAATATCATTTTGGATGCAACGCATTTATGTGACGACAGTTTTTGGGAGGCGCTTGAAAATTTCAATGGACATGTATGGGCCAGTCACAATAATTGCCGTGCCCTCGTAGATCATAACCGCCAGTACAGTGATGACCAGATCAAAGCATTGATTGAAAGAGGCGCCGTAATTGGCGGCGCCATGGATGCATGGATGATGGTGCCCGGCTGGGTGCGTGGTAAATCTGATCCGCACAGCATGGGTTGCAATCTTGAATCGCTGATCGATCATATGGATCATATCTGCCAGCTCGCAGGCAATAGTTTACATGTAGGGATAGGATCCGATCTTGACGGTGCCTTTGGGAAAGAGCAATGCCCCTATGATGTTGAGAGCATTGCAGATATCAGTAAGCTGGAAGGCCTGCTGCGCGCCCGCGGCTATGCGGAGGCCGATATCACAAATATCATGCACGCCAACTGGATCAGGTTCCTTAAAAATACGTGGTGATTCAACAACATGGTCGAAATAATTTTAGTCGGCTCGGCCTGCCTGAACAAAATCAGCATTATATTGAATACCAGCCGGCGCTCTCCCATGAATTTTGATATAGCTCCTTGCCGTTATGATCAACCATGAAATATAAGCCAGGATCAATAACCTGTTCACATATCCCCCCAATGCAATAACACCATCAGGAACAGATTCAGGTGGCGCAGCATTTTCAGCATATTCAATTCCCGCATTTTGAAATCCACTCATCATCAACATCATCGCAGCAACCATCAATACTAAACTGAGCCAGGTGGAATGTGCCGATAATAGCAACCGCTTTTTATCCGCTGCCCAATATGGTTTTTTACTTAGATGATAACTGATCAGCAATGACGCAATAATAAGGGTTGGTATTCCAAGTGCTGCCGCGAGGCCGTGAAGCGGATGTTCAACATCAAAGGCCGCCGCCATTGCTGTGCCGATGCCAGAAATAAATAATAAGAAAACACCTGCTTTGGCCCAGATCGATGAAACCTCTTTCTTTAAAATCATTGCCAGACAAATAGTACTGAATCCCCAGAGCACAAAGAACAGGGTGAGTGCCCACTGGTGATTGCCCAATGCATATTCGCTGACCATACGCCAGGAGGGGTCAAACTCCGGACTAATAAAATGCAGTATTACCAACAGCAGCAATGCAAGAACAGAGCTGATTATTACAAGCTTAGCCACACTTGTATTTTGTTCTGAATTTTTCATGACGCAAGCTTTTGAAGTTATAATCCCAATAATATTTTAGCGATCAGTAGCAGCCAGAGGATATAAGTAAATACAAGTATCCTGTTGGCATAGCCGGCAACTGCAATAACACCAGGCGGCACCGATTCAGGTGGTGTTGCATCGGGGCCCATGGGCATACCGGCTTTCTTGAAACCGGACATCATGATGATCATGGTAACAACCATCAGCACGATACTGATCCAGGTGGAATGAGCCGATAGCAGTACCGATGATCTGTATTCACTCCAATATCCCGTGGAGGGAAGACGATAACTTATCAGCAAAGCGGCGATGGGGAGGAAAGGCACGCCCAACGCGGCAGAGAGCCCATGCAGTTTATGTTTGGCATCAAATAGTCCGCCCATGATGGCACCGATCCCTGAAATAAAGAGCAGTACCACACCAAACTTTGCCCAGTTACTACTTACAATTCCCCATAGGGAAATGGCGAGCAGAATAGAGCTGAGTCCCCAGAGAAAAAAGAAAGCGGTGAGCAGCCATTTATGTTTGCCAAAGGCATATTCACTCACCATGCGCCAGCTGGCTTTAAACTCCGGACTTACGAAATGGAGCACCAGCAGGCAGGCCAGTGCAAGAATTCCAGCAATCAGGCTGGCAAGAGCAAGCGTATTTTCCATAACATAATTTTTAATTCCGCAACCTTCTGGTTGCAAATATAAATGCAACCGATGAGTTGCGCAAATCTTTTTTTAGGGGTACTATTCAAATAAGTTGGGATTAGATATTTACGGCTGCTGGCAATGAATAAATTTTATTGCAGAAGATAGTTTTTAAGAGATTCCCCGATGATCTGGTTCCAGCCTTCCTGGTAGTTCTCGGGGGCAAAAGCAGGACCTCCATCAGCAAGGTTTTCAATTCCTTCATGGGTTAGTTTCACAAGGGTGCTATCGCCTTCCGGAACTAACTCCCAGGTTAGGAGGGAAGTTCCCTTGCTGTGATGGGGATGGGTCCATGTATGCTGCAGCAGCTTCTTTGGCTCAACGCAGGTAATGGTGCAACGGTGGAGATACTGATGCTCTTCACCCGGCTCATAAAACTCAAATACAGCCCCTTCTTCGGCCTTAAAGCCGGGGATTGTAAAATACCACTCCCTCATAGCCTCGGGGTCAGTGATGGCCTTCCAGATTATTTCTGCAGGCACTCCAAATTTTTGTTCAATGATGATAGGCATTTAGGTGATTTTATGGGTGTTTAAAGCTCAGAAATTGCCTGTTAGGCCTTATCTAATTTAATTAATCTATTTAAATGGATCGTTCAGGTATAGCAGGAGGGTTGTTTGGCATAATTTTCAGTGCTGTGGACGCTTTGAGGACTACTCATTGACTACTAAAAGACGCTTCAAAGACGCTTCAAAGACGCTTCAAAGACGCTTCAAAGGCGTTTCAAAGACGTTTCTGACACGCTTCTGAGTCGCTTAGAGAAAGCTTAGAGAAAGCTTAGAGAAAGCTCAGAGAAGGCTTAGAGAAAGCTTAGAGACGGCTCTTAGTCGGCTCTTCGTCGGCTTTTCGTCGGCTTCAAACACCGCTCATATGTCGCTTGTCTGGTCTTAAAAAAACTTTACACCTGTTTATAATCAGGCGGGGGGTGTAAGTACCGGAAATATTGGTGTAAAGGCCTTTTGCATTAACAACCAAAGGCTCTATTTTTATAAATCTAAGAGATGAGTTATGGAGAAAATGCCGGTTGTAATAGATTATCTGAAACGCGCTGCTGTTTTTGATTATGCAAAAATTGAAGAGTACTGCAGTGTACCCGCTGCATTGATAATTGATGCAGTGAATGGAAATAATAAATTGGATGAGATCCAGGTAAGAAGACTTGAATGGTTTTTAGGAATGCTAGGTATTGATTTCAGGATTGTGGAGAAGCTTGATGGGGATAAGAAAGCTTAGGAAATTACAGCAGATTCATCTTCTACCGGGCTCCGTGCCTGTATTATTAACTCTCCTGAACATCACTTTGGGACTTGATTCATCCTTATAGAGTGTAAGGAAAGATTGATCCACATTTACGATCTGTATAGTATCATCTTCAATTACTAATTTATTACCTGGAAGCAGCTTATAGTCTGAAATTTTATTATTTCCCTCGTCGCCACCGGGCTGGTCAGATTCATATTCCCCCTGTGGCGAAAATCTGATAGTCAGCCCCTTGTTTAAGCTATTATAGCTTTCAAGCTCAGCATCCATCTCTTTGGTTGTTTCAGATTCGGTATAAAACTTTAGAAACGCCCATTTCCCAATTAGTAATTTTGAACAATCTTCATTTGAGCAGCATAGTAAAAAGGTGGTAGATAATACTAATAAAGTCAATAAAGTTAAGCGCATAGAGATGGTGTTAAGGAAACAAAGAATCGTCTATTGCCCCTGTGATTTTACTTTGTCTATTAATGTTGCCATAAGCTCGTCAAAAGATATTTTAAGTCCGTTGGCAGAAATGCTTAATGGAGTTCCATACATGTTATAATTCATCTGCATCATCTTTCTTTTAAAACCACTGGTTTGTTTGTCAATATATTCCTGTGGATTTTTTACATGCAGCATTATGAGTTTTTGACGGTGCATTTCCATTACTGAAATGTCCTCCAGGTCTGACCATAAAATTTGCCCGGCCGAAACACCACTTGAATTATCTGTAACCCCTGTACCGTCTATAATTAAACCGGGTTTGTTGTCTGATAGCTTACGAAAGAACAGGAAAGCAAAAAGCCCAAATATTAATATGGAGGCAAAGCCAACAATGGCAAGTTTTGTTGGATTACCCCAATAGGGATTGGAAATGGGAGGGGGTGATATTACAAACCATAATCCAATGGCAACGAATGCCAATGATCCTAAAAGCATTAAGAGTATTTTTTTCTTGCTTAGTTCGATCTCTATGATTTCTTCTGACGTTTCCATGGAAAGTGATTAGGGTTATATGGATTTATAAATATACATAATCATCACATAATATTATCAGGGTTGTGGGGGTAAATATTTTACAATGTCAATGCCAATACCATTCGGGTCCTGAATGGCAAAATGCCTGTCGCCCCAGGCTTCATCACGTATCTCAATTTTTATTTCCACCCCTTTCTTTTTAAGTTCTGCATATAATTTGTCAACATCATCAACTTCAATGGTTAGATACATTCCTTGTCCCTGGAATGGCGTCTGGAATAAACTTTGTTGACTGGGATGATCGGGAAGCAAAAAGCTGATCTCTGCTTCCTGGTTCGGGGTGTGTAAAAGCAGGTAGAATTCATTTTCAAAGCTCACGCCAAACCCCAGGTAGTTAATGTAGAAAGCTTTGCTTTCTGCCAATTTTGGTGTTATGATCCCCGCATTTAATTTCATCTTGTTTTGATTTTTACTTGTTGACAAAAGTCAGATAAACCATCCCCCAAACATTGTAAAAATCGGACGAAATTACCTGCCGAAAGCCTTTCCAGGCGTTACACCATAAAAATTCCTGAACTCTTTTATAAAGTGCGCCTGGTCGTAATAGCCAACATCAAAGAAGAGTTTGTTTTGTCGAAGACTCTGTTTGGAAGGTTTTGCCTTCAGGATATTCTGAAAGCGGACAACCTTGCTAAATGTCTTTGGCGTGTCGCCAATATAAAATTCAAAGAGTCGCCGAAGTTGGCGATAGCTAATACCCGTATTGATATCCTTTTCAATATCCAGCACGCCAGCCTTGTTTAGGATGATTTCTATTGCCTCGTAAAGCCTTGGATCATTATCAAACTTTGATTTTCCAAGGAGTTCTGTAAAATAATTGTCAAGGATTTCTTTTGCCTCATCAATATTTTGCGTAACATTAAAATGAGTGGCAATGAAATGGGAAGTTTCCGGTACGACCATCTGAAGTTCTTCAAATCGATTACTTATTTCAGAGGCATCAACTTTGAATAGTTGCGGAAACATGGTTGGCAAGAAACGAACGCCAATATAATTGAAGGAATGATCAAGAGGGAACTCGGTGAACTTCTTACAAAATCCCATTACGAAGTTTTCGGCCGCACTATTAAGTTCAAAAAATATGTCAATACAGCCATCAGCTACTACACGATAAGTGAAAGGCGATGAAAGCGGCTTAGTGGTTTTGAGTTGCCAGTAGCAATAAATTACATTTTGTAGTTCATGCGCAGGCAACATTTCTATGTACCTAACATCGTCAGCCGATTGTTTAACGGTCGGCTGAATTGGTTTATATAGTTGCCGTATGGTGTTATTTAAAGTCAATATGCTCTCCGTCAAAGTCATACTTTTCTTCTTACCGGAATCCAGATCTCTTCCTCAGAATCTGGATCTTCATTTTTATACTTAGATCCCATTAAAGCAAAATGTGGTCTGTCGTCTATTTCAAAATTTGACTTGGGCATCCATGTTGAGAAAATGTATTGATAGGTTTTTACTGCATCACTGGCGGGCCCTTTGTGTATAAAAATTGCGTAGAGTCCCCCGGGAACAGTAATAACATTCATGTTTGCCGGAACCTGTTCAAAACCAGACACCTCGATAGCTGCCCACTTTTCAAAAACACTCGTTGGATTGAAATGCTTAAAGAAATCTGGCGGATAAATTTCAAGCGAATACAAGTCAGCGCCAACACTGTTTATTAATTCCGCTCTTCTGGGCATAAACCTTTGCCATAATTCCCTGGTTTTATTATTTGCAAAGGACATCTCCATTTTAAGTCCTGCCAGTTTCTTTTCTGTCAGAATTTCTAGTCTTGGTTCCATTATTATTTCTGGTCGATATTAAATCTCTGTTACCTTATCGCGGGTTTTCGGTTGAACTTTCAATGTTTTCTTTGTTACTTTCAGATCTTTGAAATACCCAATCGTACCTATATCCACATACAGTCCGATCCCTCCTTTTTTAATACTGCCGAGCATTTTGTCAACTATGAAAGTAGAATATTTCATGTCATTTATAAACATTTCGGCCGTTTCGCCATTCACTTCGATCCGCATGGTAATCCACTCATTCAATGCAACAGGGGCGGAGCCTTCATATTTGAATGGGGCGATCTTTCGCAATGTGTCAAATTTATACTGTGGATATGAAATGTATTGCACTGCGTGATTCCTGTATTGCTGGTTATTGACTCTGCCAACTTTCGGTCTCACATAAATGCTCTCAAAAGCTGAATCGTCTGCTGCCACCCGAAAGTACACACCTATAAATCCAGCGATTCCCGCATAAGGCGCTGGATTTTGAAGCTGGCTATACATTTTCACTTCTATGGTTCCATTTTCAAAGTCGTCCAGGCCAGCCAGCCTGGCATAATGCGGTTCATCTACTGTTTCTTCAATATTTGTGCTGTCAAAAGGGATCGCAGTGAGATCCCGTTCTATTTTGAGTACATCTTTACCCTGAAATTTGATTATTTCTCCTGTAACATTATGCAGCTCGAAAGTTTGTTGGCCTAGCTTTAACTGTTGTCTGCTTATTGTGCTTTGGGCCGCTGCGCTAAAGGAGATCCCCAAAACGAAACAAAGGGTTATGATAAGGGATTTGGTATACATTATTTTCGGTTTTGTTAAATTATACCACAAAGATGCGTAAGCCGACAGGCTCGTCCAATGAACTATGTTAAGAAAAACCATTGATCTAGGTTAAGGTTTTTGCGTGTGCGTTTTCTTCAACGTTAATTCTTTACAATTCGAAAGTAGGTATAACAGGGATGTTGGTTTTCAAGTAAGCTATTAATTTACAATTTGAAAGTAGTTGTAGAAAGTATGTTGTATTTTTAAGTTCGATATTAATTTACAGTTTGAAAGTAGATGTTGAAGGGAAATTGTTTCTTGAGTTCGATATTAATTTACAATTCGATAGTAGGTGTAGGGGGATGTTGAAATTTGTCGGCGTGAGCTACTTTCGATTTGTAAGAAATCAATACACTGAGTTATAGGTAGCAGTTGTTCTGTACTTTCGATTTGTAAGAAATCAATACACTGTGTTATAGGTAGCAGTTGGTCTGTACTTGCGATTTGTAATAAATCAATACAATGTTCTATAGTAAATAATGTAACTGTACATTCTATTTGCAAGAAATCCATACACTTTGTTTAAGGTTGTTTTATTGGCGGTAGTTTCTACTTGTAAGAGAACATTGCCCCAGCTGAGCGGTAGTGGTCAACTTCACCAGCTTCAGCAGTAAAAGCAAATAAAAAATCAACTAACTTTATTTGTCAATGTATGCGCATGCACCAACTACACAGTTATCTTAATGAATATGCTTCAAATCCAGTTACAGAAGAAGACTTCGAAATAATTAAAAGCCATTTCACCAACAAGACACTACGAAAAAGACAATATTTTTTAGAAGAGGGAGTAATATGTAAACATTTTGCTTTTATCATTAAAGGAGCTATGCGTAAATATCATGTAGATGACCAGGGGAAAGAACATGTAGTAGACCTTTATATTGAAAATTGGTGGGCAGGTGACCTTGAGAGCTTTGTTATGCTAAAACCTAGTATCTATTATATAGATGCCTGCGAAGATTGTGATTTGATGCTCATTACAAATGAAAGCAAAATAAAATTGTGTAGTCAATTACCTTCTTTTAATCAATTCTTATTAAAGCTTGATGAGAGAAATCATATAGCTACACAAAGAAGAATAACTTCTACAATCAGCTCTTCTGCCAAAGCTCGTTATGACGATTTTGCAAGTTGTTATCCTGAATTTTTACAACGCTTTCCTCAACATGTCATTGCCTCCTACCTGGGTATTACAAAAGAAACCCTTAGCCGTGTGCGTAGCCAGGTTTCTTAAAACATAAACCACTGTAGACTCTTTAGACTGTTGACATTTGTCAACATTTTTTTTTACCATATATCATCGTTTTAAGCATATCATTCTATGCAAATTTGTGCTACCAGGCATTTAGATTTTAAAACGAGGTATATCAGAACATGAAGAAAAAAACCAGTTTTTCAACAAAAGGGCAAAGAGCCGATATCGGGCACTTAACAATCTATAGAATACTAGCAAACAGATATGCAGATGCCGTTGGCCCATTTGTATTTCTGGACCATTTAGTTCCACAAATTCCCTCATCCTCAATGATGAAAGGAACTGGTGCTCATCCCCATCGTGGAATAGCTACATTAAGTTATATTATAGAAGGCGAAGATGAGCATTTCGATAGTGCAGGAAATTATGCGAAAGTTTATTCCGGAGGTATTCAATGGATGAAAGCCGGAAACGGAATTATTCATGATGAGACGCTGAATGCAGACTCCCGCACAGGAAATAACTATATCCATGGTTTTCAATTTTGGATTAATCTGCCTTCAAAGAATAAAGCTGAAAGGCCAGAATATGTAGCTATTCAAAGTAATGAAGTTCCACAGAAAAAATTATCTGATGATGGTGGATTTATAAAAGTGATAGTGGGTAATTACGAAGATTTGAATGCTATAATTCCAAATTATTCTAAACAGTTTTTATATCATATTCAACTTCAGCCGGGCAAAAACTTCACCGTTTTTATTGATGAAAAAGTAGAGGTTGCCGCATTCCTGCCAGCTAAAAATGCAATGCTTAACGATGTTGAATTCCATGGAGGAGAGTTTATAGAATTTGACAGGAATGCTGGGGAGATAGTTATTGAAAACAAACTGCAGGAAATTACCGACATCATTCTGTTTGGAGGAGAACCTTATACAGAGTCTATTGTGGCCGAAGGCCCTTTCGTGATGAACAGTTCTGCTGAAATAGCAGAAGCTTACCGCGACTTTCATGCCGGTAAATACGGCAAAATCGATTATGACAAAAGTGAATAAACAAATTAAAAATATTGAAATGGACAAGAAGATTGTATTGATTACAGGAACCAATAGTGGTTTTGGCTGGCTTACCGCCCATAGTGTAGCCGCATTAGGACATAAAGTTTATGCTACCATGCGTGAAACCAATGGTAAGAATGCTGATAAAGCAGAAGCTTTATCCCAGGTAAAAAATGTAACTGTTTTAGATGTTTCGTTAACTGATGAAACAAGCGTCAAAAATGCTTTTGATACCATTATAGCAAAGGAGGGAACAATCGATGTCTTGGTAAACAATGCAGGTGGAGCGATGTTTGGTGTTGCTGAAAGTTCTACAACGGAAGATGTGCAGAGGATGCTTGATATCAATATGATCGCCCCCTGGAGATTGATGAAATTGGCAATACCCTATATGCGTAAACAATCAGAAGGTTTGATCATAAATGTTTCGAGTGGCTGGGGTAGATTTTCCGCTCCTTTTGCTGTTGTATATGCCGCTTCGAAGTTCGGTCTGGAAGGTTTGAGCGAAGGTTTACACTATGAACTACGGCCGTTGGGCGTTGATGTAACCATTATACAACCCGGTGCCTTTCCTACTGAAATGTCTCAGAAGATCCAGTTTGGATCCGACACATCAGTTGTTGATGAATATAAAGCGATAGCAGATGTTCCTGGTAAAATGGGTACTGCCCGTGATCAAATGTTTGAAACTGCAAATCCTGATCCACAGGATGTTGCAGATGCCGTGGTCAGGCTTATCAATATGCCTAAAGGACAAAGGCCACTAAGAACAGTTGTTGACCCAACTACAGGAGAGTTTATCAAAAGGGCTAACGACGCTGTAAACGTTGAGTACGGAAATATCTTAACAGCATTTGGAATGAAAGGCTTGTTAAACTAAATCGACAGATTATGGAAATACTATTAAAAGAAGAAAGCACCAAAGGCTTTGCGATGGCAAGGTATAATAATGAACCTGCAGGGATGATGACCTATTCCATTGCAGATGCCTCATTGATTATCATAGACCACACAGAAGTTGAGCCGGCGTACAATGGTAAAGGTGTGGGCAAACAGATGCTCTATAAAATTGTAGAAATGGCAAGGGAGAAAAATATAAAAATTATCCCTTTGTGCCCGTTTGCGGCATCTGTGTTCAGGAAAGCAGTTGATATTAAAGACGTATTGAAAAATTAATCATGGCAATGGAAACGATCAAAAAATATCAGAAAGACAATTTGACAATATTGTGGGAGCCGAAAAAATGCATCCATTCAGGCGTATGTGTAAGAACGTTACCAAAGGTTTACGATCCAAAAGGAACGCCTTGGATTAATACAGATAATGCTTCGGTAGAGGCTTTAAAGAGTCAGATTGATACTTGTCCATCAGGGGCATTAAGTTATACAGAAACCTATGATGACAACTAACAAATCAGAAGAGAATAATTGCTCCATATCGCATTAATGAAAATAGTATGAAACATATCAGCCTTTCGGTAACAACAATTTTATTCCTTTTATTCAATTTAAATTCAAACATCATGGCACAAGCAATCGCCGGAGAAAAAGATCCGAATATTTCAAAACATACCCGTGAATTTTTGAAAGCACTAAACAGTGGAGATGGTCCGCCTTTGGAAAAATTATCACCCAGGGATGCCCGTCAGGTTCTTGTGAATGCACAAAATTCAGTATCCTATGACTACAGTGATATTGAAGAGTCAGAAAGAACCATTACCCAGGATGGTCATACAATCACCATTCATATTGTGAAACCCAAAGGAGCCAAAGACAATCTTCCCGTATTCATGTTTTTCCATGGTGGTGGTTGGGTACTCGGTGATTACCCAACGCATAAACGTTTAGTAAGGGATTTGGTAGTAAAAAGCGGAGCGGTAGCCGTGTTCCCCGATTATACTCCTACACCCGATGCTCAATTTCCTGTGGCTATCAACCAGGCTTATGCGGCTACTAAATGGGTTGCAGAAAATGGAAAGGCTATAGGCGTTGATGGTTCCCGGTTGGCGGTTGCAGGTAACAGTGTGGGAGGAAATATGTCCACCGTAGTTGCCTTAATGGCCAAAGAGAAGAAGGGACCTAAGCTGGCCTTTCAACTTCTGCTCTGGCCGCTTATTGATGCAGACATGAGCCGTCCGTCTTATACGAAATTCGCACAGGGCAGGTTCCTGACCACGCCCACAATGAAATGGATGTGGGATATGTATATTCCTAATCCTGAAGACCGCAAACAAAAATACGTTTCTCCAATTAATGCTACTCTGGAAGAATTAAAGGGATTGCCACCCGCATTAATTCAGGTTGCCGAAAATGACATCTTGTATGATGAAGGTATTGCCTATGGCCGCAAACTGGATGAAGCAGGTGTAGCAACCACGGTTACAGTATATACAGGAATGATTCACGACTATGGAATGTTGAATCCCTTGTCCAATATTCCGGGTGTGCAGGAAGCGCTGAGTCAGGCTTCAGCTTTATTGCGCGAAGCTTTGTTCCGGAATCCTTAAATATATTATCGTGAAAGCATTAAGAATATACTAGTTGTAATGGAAATCAAAACACAAATCACCATCAATGCCACACCTGATAAAGTCTGGGCAGTGTTAACCGATTTTGAGAACTATTCCAATTGGAATCCTTTCATTAAAAACATCATTGGGAAACCTATAGTTGGTAGTCAAATATCAGTAAGCATTGTACCGCCACAAGGTAAGAGCATGACATTCAGTCCAACAGTATTAGTATTTGAACGAAACAGAAAGTTTCGCTGGATAGGCAGATTATTATTTAAAGGTGTATTTGACGGAGAACATAAGTTTGAACTCATTGATAACGGAAACGGGATAACTCTTTTTAATCATAGTGAAACGTTTAAAGGGATCCTGGTAGGTATATTCAAAAAACAGCTTGAAAACAATACCAGGAAAGGCTTTGAACTGATGAATGAAAGCTTAAAGAAAATTGTAGAAAGCAGTAATAGGCAGCAATTACTGTAATGAGATAATCATCTTCTTAACCATTTAAAAACTGCGATTTATTAGTAGAATAAAAAAATCAGGAAAATGCAAAAACGTGTAATTAACCCCTGGACATGGCAAAACGAACGTAGTTATAACCAGGCCGTCGAAGTAAAGAATGTAACAGGAACCCTCTATGTTTCCGGGCAAACCGCCATCAATGATAAAGGTGAATCAAGTACCGCTGATATGAAAACCCAACTGGAGTTGGCGATTGAGAATCTGGAGAAAGTAGTTACTGAAGCAGGTTATGATTGCAAAAATATTGTACGCCTAAATATTTACACCACATCTACTAAAGATCTGTGGCCGCATTTTAGCATTCTCCAAAATTGGGTGAAAAAACATGGAATGGAACAGGCTTTGACGCTATTGGAGGTGGTAAGTCTTTTTGAAACCTTAACTGTTGAGCTCGAAGCAACTGTTGTAAAGTAAGTTGATAGAAACTCATGTCTTGTATGTAGGGGTGGGCTGACCAGTAGAAGCGAATGAATAGTCATCAGTGAAAAACAGTTTCATTTTATAATTTAAAGGATGAATTGCTGGTAACGGTTCCTGGCTTGCCGATGTCCGGCGGAAATTAGGAAATGTCACGGCGGCGGCGCACTAAAGCGACATTTTTATTAAACGCTGCCGCCTGCGGACACCAGGCTTTTGGAAAGGAAGTTAGCGGCAGTTTATTGTTATTTGTTTACCTTATTGATATTGCTGACAGCTTAAGCATCATATGGGATATTAAAATTTTCCAATCATTCATTTCTTTGATAACTACCCATGTGCCAATACCATGACGTAAATCTTGCTTGTTTCCTTGCCTATCAAGGTCACCACGAATTCCCCAGCCGAAATGAATTATTGCCATATCTGATTTTACATAACGGATAAGTACTGTATCCTTCGATAATACGCTTCCTTTAAAAATGGTTAAAAATTTTGGGCTATGATCTTTTATAAAGTTTGTTTTACCTTTTAATAGTGTACCCCGTACGGTTACTAAGTCGGCGTCTGTTTGTAATAAAGAGGATAGAGAATCGATGTTATGGCTGTTCCAATGCTTAATCCACTTTTCAGGAAGTTCTTCAAGAGCTGACAAATCACTTTTCGAATAAAATCCCACTTGTGCATTTACATAAATTGAACATAAAGCGGAAATCAAACAGAGAAAAATATAGTAAGCGTTTTTCATATTGACCTTGATTTTTTTGATACTGGTGCAATTTCCGCTAACGTTTGTAATATTGAAATATACGAAAATTAGAGACCATCAGAAATAGTTACGTTCATTTAATGAATGGTTTTTAGGAATATTTGGTAATGATTTCTGCAAACTGGAAAAGCTTGTATTGCTGATTCATTTCAGAAAATCATTTGTCCTTACTCGTGTGAACTCCGGAGAACAATCAAAAAAGTAATTCAGCAGATTCAGGTGATCTGAACCAAATATTACCAGAATTCTATCAGATGCACTGGCATTAATTCGCTGAATATTTCTGAATATTTTTAAATTTCTACTGAACCATCGGCCTGTTTCAAAATCAACACCTGTAAAATCATGCTCCTGCGATTCATATTTAAATAGGCCTATCAGATAGTTACCCATACTTTTTTTTATGTTTACTTCATCATTGGATTGGCGTAAATCTGCCAGAATACCTTTGGTTTTGAATAGGGGAATACTATTATATCGTTTCGAAGAATCAGGATTGTTTACAAAGTATGTTTCAAATTTATTTGCTTCAACGCTGTCCTTCCCACTTATGATGCTATCGATTTTATTATTAAAATTCCCCCACTCATCAACACAGTATAATTTCTTTAACCCCATCTGTTTTGCTAACCTGAATCCAATTTGTTCTTCTTCGTTTCTCTTAAGCTTGTAGTTACCTTTTAGATATTGATTAAAGATTGAATCAGTTTTATGTTGTTCATTAGGTTTCCGCTCTATGACAATAATTGTGGGTTTGAACCTCGCAATCTTACTCACAATATCTTCAATCTCTTTCTGAAACCTTGGTTCGAGAACATCAATTTGATCATTTTTGCTGATTTGTTTTACGTCTAAATTCGGGAAATTGAAATGAAAGGTCCCCAATGTCATCACTTCGGTTTTGGGGGACTGGGCAACTATAATGGCAGAGAAGAGTGTCAGCAAGAGTGTGAAAATTGCTTTCATTTTATTTTTGACGTATAACGGCTGAGCGCCGGACTTGTTACAGCCTTTTATAAAGTTGGCAATTCTATTCTACAATTTTACATTCTTTAGTTGTGGCTTTTAATTGGTTCTCAATATTTTGACCATCGATCAATGCCCAATGTTCAATAATTCTTCCTTCTTTCATTTTAAACTGCCTGTATCCGGTTGTGTGCAATTCAACACCTGTAGGTTCAATGCCGCGCCAAATACCGATATGTATTAAGTTCATTCTTATTTTGATGATGCATTGGTCGCCTTCTGTCATCTGGTCTTCAATGATAGTCTGGTGTTCGAATGAAAGGCCGGTGTTGATGATCCATTTTTTTGTTCCTTCCTTATCAGGTGAAAGCATTTGTGGCAAAGAGTGATCTTTAAATAGTGGGTGTAAAAAGATCTCCAGATCTTCAAGAGATTTGTTGTTCCAGATTTGGTCGATAAATTTCTGAACTAAAATTGAGTTGTCCATTTGCGAATGATTTTAATGTAATCGCAAAATTGGAGATCAGACTAATAACTCACCTGTGTCAAAAATCACAAAATTCATTTTACAGCACGAAATCTGCTTAATGTTTCTCTGCTGATTCCCAGGTACGATGCTGTTTGAGTAAGTGAGATTCTTTGTAAGAAGTTGGGATGTTTTGAAACCAAGGTATCAAAACGTTGCTTAGGTGATAATAGTTTAAAGCTGTCAGAATGTTCTTCCTGTTTTGCCATGATCTGTTCTAATACCTTCCTTCCAAAAGTTTCAATCTGGTGCGATTGGTTGTAGGCCTCAAGAAGTTTGGATTTGTCAATTCGGATCGCCTTTGTTTTCTCAGAAGCTTTAATGGTGTATGCTGATTTTACAGATTTTGTGAGGCTTTGGATATTTGTGGCGAAATCATTTTCAAAATAGAATGCTGTATTAATTTCCTTTCCATCCAGGTTATAGCACGATTTGCAAAGCCCTGAACTGATAAAGAAAATTGCGTTGCAGATTTGTCCTTCTTTCAGAACGGGTTCATTTTTTTTAAATTCCATTTCTGTCAGACATGTGCACAGAACCGTCCAGTTTTGCTCTGAAAGGTCTGTTATAGAGCTGATGTATTTTTTAAAGTTGTCCATGCTGGTGGTTGTCCGGAAAAATGATGGCGGCCAATATTTGAATTTATGAAATTTTAAAGAAGGGATCGATAGTACTATAGCCAGCTAGTTTGGTCATCTTCCCGGTTACATTTTTACAAATCGGAACTAGGCGGTAGTGCTAGGTGGTTTTTTGGTTGCGGGATTATTTTACAATTTGAAAGTAGGTATGGGGAGTGATGTTGATTTTCGGGTGCGTGATTATTTTACAGTTCGAAAGTAGGTGTGGGGGAGGGATGTTGTTTTTCGGGTGCGGGATTATTTTACAATTCGCAAGTAGGTGTGGGGGAGGGATGTTGTTTTTCGAGTTCGATATTATTTTACAATTCGAAAGTAGGTGTGGGGAGGGAGGGTAATATTCAGCTACGGTGAGTTAGTTTCGATTTGTAAGAAATCAATGCGCTGTGCTATAGGTCCTACTGGTTGCCGTACTTTCGAATTGTAAAATCACTCTCTTCCCTCCATTCATTTTAACTTCCCCCATTTTTTGCCCTCCCCCAATTACCTCCTGCGCCAGTTTTAATACCTCCTGCGCCATAAATCATACCACCCGCGAATTTCATTTGGAATCCTTACTGTAACATGTTATTCTTGTTACTGTCAACCGCAACCATTTATTGAAAATTACTAGATATGGTAAAGAACAGTATTGATTACGGGTAGCCTACATAGGCTCATTTTCGGCTAACCCCAGCAGACTGCCGTGAGAGTACCGAGGAAGTGCCTAGGTAGTCCTTAAAAACCCTATAGAAACCCTGCCAAAACCCTATGGAAACCCCTGCCAGAGTACGGTGAAAGTCCTGTAAACTGTCACGAATAGCACCCCCCGTATGGCACGAATGACCTGTTTTGGAGCACTGATCAGCTTATTTTGCATTGTTCTACCCGGTCAACTGTCACGAATGAACATTTTTATAATGGAACCAGTAAATGCATATACCAAAACACTTTTCAGAAGAAGATATATCGCAAATTCTAAGCTTTATGAAGGAGTTTAGTTTTGCAACGATCGTTTCCATGCAGGATAGTGTGCCTGTTGCAACGCACCTGCCGTTTGTAATTGAGGAAAGAGAAGACAAAATTATTCTTGTTGCTCATTTTGCCAAGGCAAATGATCAGTGGAAAGCGTTGGAACAACAAACTGCTTTGATAATATTCGCTGAGCCACATGCCTATATTTCGCCAACGCATTATGAAACAGAGTTGAATGTACCAACCTGGAATTATGTTGCCGTTCATGCCTATGGTAAAGTAGAGATTATAGCAGACAAGCAAAAGACTATTGCGGTGTTAGAGAAAACGATCCGCAATTATGAAGCAGGTTATGAGCAACAATGGAGCCAGCTTCCTGAAAAATATAAGGATGGTATGGCTAAGGGGATTGTTGCTTTTGAAGTTACGGTAACTGATCTCCAGGCAAAGTATAAATTAAGTCAAAACAGGACTGAAATAGAAAGAAAATCAATTATTGAAAGCCTAAAGAATAGTAAGAGTGCCGTTGAACATAAGGTTGGTGAACTAATGGAGAATAGAAGTGTTTGAAATCCTCAGGTATGTTATTTTGGGCTGCTTAATTATTTTGCAAAGTGAAAGTAGGGGAAAGAGGTATGTAATTGTTGGAGTGCAGGATTATTTTACAATATGAAAGTAGCAGTAGGATGGGTCTTGATATTCGACTGGTAAAAGTTAGTTTCGATTTGTAAGAAAACACTACACGTTGCTTCAGGTAGTATTATTGGCATAGTTTCGATTTGTAAGAAACTAATACAGCATAGTTTAAGGTACTAGTAACGCCATTACTTGCGATTTGTAAAAAACCTGAATCGTACTATTCTAAATTTCCCAACTAACCAAACAGAATCTCCTTCCCGTTGGTTATAACCAAATGCCAAACCCGGTTACGATCATTTTTCCGCACCAGCTATTTCAAAATCATCCCGCCCTAACCCAGGGGAGGATAGTTTACCTCGTGGAAGAATGGTTGTTTTTCAGGCAGTATAACTTCCACAAACAAAAACTGGTCTTGCACAGAGCCAGTATGAAGTTTTATGAAAGCAGGCTGCAGGAAAATGGTTTTACCGTCAATTATATTGAATCAACAGTTCCTGAAAATGATATCAGGCAATTGGTTGAAACCCTTGCTAAGCAAAATGTAAGCGATATCCATATTGCTGCAGTAGCCGATGACTGGCTGCATAAAAGAATCCGGGAGGCATGCACTAAGCATAATATAAAACTGCAGATTTATGATAGTCCGGCATTTATAAATACTCCCCACGCTGTTAATGATTATTTCAATAAAAAGAAGAAATATTTTCAAACAGATTTTTATACCTGGCAGCGAACGCGGCGCAATATCTTACTGGACAAAGATGGAAAACCCCTGGGCGGCAAATGGACCTATGACGCTGAAAACCGACAGAAATTTCCAAAGAAGGAAAAGGTCCCTGCCAATCCATTGCCTGCAGACAATAAGTTTATATCTGAAGCCAGGCAATATACAGAGCAGCATTTCCCCCACAATTACGGCGACATCAACAGCCCCTGTTTATTTGCAGTCACCTTTTCAGATGCAGAAAACTGGCTGGATGATTTCCTGACTAAACGTTTTGAGAAGTTTGGAATTTATGAAGACGCAATCGTAGCCAAAGAAGCCGTGCTACATCATTCTGTACTCACCCCAATGCTTAATACCGGTCTGCTGCAACCGCAACAGATTATCGACAAAGCCCTGGCCGCTGGCAAAGAATTCAATATACCCTTAAACTCCCTGGAAGGCTTTATCCGGCAGATCATGGGCTGGCGGGAGTTCATCCACATCGTGTATGCGCGGGAAGGCAGCCGGCAACGAAGCACCAATTACTGGAAATTCAAGCGGAAGATCCCCCAATCTTTCTGGACGGCTACAACAGGTATTGACCCCATCGACACCACTATTAAAAAGGTGCTGCAAACCGGCTATTGTCACCATATTGAAAGACTCATGGTGCTGGGGAATTTCATGCTCCTATGTGAATTTGATCCCGATGAAGTGTATCGCTGGTTTATGGAAATGTTTATTGATGCCTATGATTGGGTAATGGTGCCTAATGTTTATGGAATGAGCCAGTTTGCTGATGGCGGCCTCATGACCACCAAGCCCTATATAAGCGGCAGTAATTATTTAATGAAGATGAGTGATTATGCAAAAGGGGATTGGCAACCTGTATGGGATGGACTCTTCTGGCGTTTTATGCATGTACACCGGAGTTTCTTTTTATCTAATCCGCGCTTAGGCATGCTGGTTAACAGTTTTGATAAGATGCCTCCCGAAAAACAACAGCTCCATTTAGACCATGCCGAAAACTATTTACAAAACCTCGATACCCAACTCGTACAATGAAAGCGGTAAAGAAAGAGAACCTGCCTTCAAAAATATGCCTGGCTTGTTACCGGCCCTTTAGCTGGCGCAAGAAATGGGCTAAGGTGTGGACGGAAGTAAAATATTGTAGTGATAAATGCAGAAATAATAAAAATGCAAAAAGTAATAACTCCTGAAGTATCTGCGTCAAACTTAAATGTAAGAGACGTTGATCGCATTATTGAGATGGCCTGGGAAGATCGTACACCCTTTGAAGCGATCGAGATGCAGTTTGGCCTGAAAGAGAAAGATGTGATCGCGCTTATGCGCAGGGAAATGAAGTCTAGTAGTTTCCGGATGTGGCGGAAGCGAACCAACGGGAGAGGAACAAAGCATGCAGCATTGAGAGGAGAGGAGGTAAAGCGATTTAAGTGTAAGCGGCAGAGAGTTATAACAAGCAATAGGGTCAGTAAGCGTTAAAAAAGAAGCTTTTCAGTATTTGGTAGTTGTCCAATTGGACTACATTTATTAATTTTGATCTGTGACCCAAAAAAGATCTCTTTTATTTTATAAAGAATATTTCAATGAATTCTATTCACGGCAGACTATAAAAGTCAAGCATAGGATTCTTTGGACCCTGAAAATAATTGAAGACATCGATCGTATTCCAGAAATATATTTCAAGCATCTGGAGAATACGGACGGACTTTATGAAATAAGAGTTCAATCAGGCAGTAATATTTTTAGAATTTTCTGCTTCTTTGACGAAAATAATATTGTGGTAGTTGGACATGGATTTCAAAAGAAGACACAAAAAACTCCACACAAGGAATTGGTGAGAGCAGAACAAATTAAAAAAGAGTATTATGAAGAAAAAAAATCTAACAACCCTTAAAGACTTTATAGATAAAGAAGTTGGAACTAAGGGTTCTAAAAAACGTGAAAAATTTGACGCTGGTTACGAAGCATTTAAACTAGGTGTACTCATTCAGCAAGCTCGCCAAGAAAAGGGCTTGACGCAGGAACAGGTTGCTGAACTTTCCGGGACCAATAAATCCTATATCTCAAAGCTCGAAAAGGATTTGAAAGACGTTCGCTTTTCGACTCTCCAAAGGATTATTTCAGAAGGCCTTGGGGGAAAGCTGGAAATTTCTATTAAATTCTAAGTCAGCATCCAAGCTATTTAAATTTTCTCTTTATTATTATGAAATACATCCATGTACTCTTCATAATCATTATTAACGTTGAGTGCTTTTCGTATCTTACCCTGCACCGTGCAGTTTTATAAACTGAAGCCCCTTTCCATCAAATTTGAAAACCCACCAAAGCACACTCTCGCAAAACTCGCTGTAGTTTTCTGGCACCTCGTCTTTTGATGCTTTCAAACTCTTGAAATCTTGGTTAACTCCTTGTGCTGTGGTAAGTGTAACAATATTATCCTGAACTTCCACACCGTAGTACTTGTAGCATGGCTCAGTATTAATGAAGACCTCACGTTTCAGTATGTCTTTCTGTTGTAAGCTATCCAGCCTGATAGTTTTAAGTAGTTGGTTCAACTCTTCCATCTGCAGACTTTCGGAAATTTGTGGGAAGAAACTTAGAAACATGGTTTTGGTTGTTCTATTTCCATTTCTTTCTAATTCAGCATTAAAGCTGCTGTCGTCTATGTAAATTTTGAGAGTCGTGTCAGAAATAGGAAATTCAAAGATGCCTGCAATCTGTTCTCTATTTTTTGATGAGACTACTACTTGAAGCCTTTTAAGTTCTTCTATTATTATTTGTCTCTGTGCCTTACTTTCGGACGTGTTAATTTGTTGCTTTACAGTTGTAGAGTCACTTAATACTTTAGCTGTATCAGCATTACTGCATGAAAGAAGCAGGCCCAATGCTGGTATAATTGTTAAGGTTCGTATCATAATCCCTTTGAAGAGTACGTTGGATGATTTACTGTTGGCTGCTGTGCCGTAGTACTTATTGATTTGATTAATCAAGTTGCAAGGGCATACTCCATATAATACTGTCCTGTTTACTTTTATTTTCCATTATTGATAAATAGTCATTGAATGAAGAATATCTTTCGGCGTCTACATATATAAAGCCAATTCTTATCTTTTTAAGTTTCGATTCATCTGTCAATAGAGTAAAAATTGAAGCGTTATAATTAATACTATCACTTGGTTTGATATTCTTAACAGTTGGAAAATTGCCGTGGCACTCTTCTGAATAAAAACTCATTTTTTCTCCCTCAATAATGAAATTGTTCGGCCATGAACACTTCATAATCCAAAACGATACGGGCTTTGTACTTTTATTGACGAGAGAAAGATTAATATCATAAGCTCTCACACTTGGAATATTCCTATCTACATATGAGGTGTCATAGGAACGCTTCAGGGAAGGCACAATAATCACTCCGCTTTCATTTTCTTCTTTATTAACACATGAAAGAAACATTGAAATTATTAAAGAGGCGATGATGATTCTCATTTTATAATTTCGGCATTTTAAGGCGTTAAGTCGTTTTTCTATTCGTCAATTAGAGATTACGAAGATTATTGCAATTTTTTCTTCAATCTCAACTTCTTCGACCTGAAACTTATCAAATGATGTTTTGTATCTAAATTCTGTATCTCCTGCTATATTCGGCGGTGTGAACTTCACAATCTCTATTTTATTTTGGTCAAACAGAGCAGGTGCATTCCTGGAAACATTTTTCACACCTATGATTTTTATGTTTAAAGCTTTTGCAATATTGTCTGCGTTTGCTTTTGCGTCTTTAATGGCTTGCTGAACTAATAGTTGTCTTGTATTCTTTTCTAAACTATCAGAAACATAAGTATCGAACGAAATATCTAAGTCGCTAAGGCTGTCAGCCTGAACAATGTTATAAACTTGGTCAATGAGTTTTGTGTCGAGATTTAATTCAAGTTTAAGCACATTTGAAGATGTATATTCTTTTGGTTTTTCTTCATTCACTGAACTAGATATGTTGTAGTCTGAAATTCTAAATGTTTGAGAAGTAAATCCTATTTTGAACATAGCTTTCGTCAGCGCATCAATTTCTTTATTTAATTTCTCTATAGACCTCGATTGAATTGTGTCAGTTTTCTCTACCGTAAAAGTAAAGGTTGCGATATCAGGTCTAATTTTTGTTTTAGCTCCACCTTCTGCTATTATTTCCTTTGAGCTTTTTTCTTGTGAATAAGCGGGTGTAAGTAGAAGTGCCAAACTTATAAATGCAGTAAGAGTAAATAAAATTCTGAATGATATAAAGGGCATATAAAAAATTTGAGGATTAGATGCTCGATTTGGGTGATTCCATAAAGTCACGCACAATGAGAAGGAGTTTGTTTTTTGCCGCATATAGTTTTCCAACAGGCCATTTAATTAATAAAGCCAAATTAAATAATCAAAGCTGAGTTAAGAAGCGTCAGCAATCAGACTGTAAATTCCATATCAGCGGTTGCCCTTTTTCTCTAAGTTATCCGTAAACCAATCGTAGCCTTCGATGTTCATATATTCAGCAGGTATATAGTTTATTCGCTTCAAAAATTTGTGATTGTTCCTTGTTTTTAATTACAACCGTTGTCTTTAGTTATTGTATAAACAAGCGACCCAAGTAATAAATGTAACTGTCAAAATGATAATTGTCACCGAGCCATAAAGTAGGCCCCATGCCAAATTTTGAATAATCGCTTTAGAGTTTGGACGTACCAATTTCAAAAATAGCCCCATAAAAAAGCATATTAATAAAGTTGAGACGATTAGGGGAAAATTGTCATGATGGCTTTTGTAAGAATAAATTAGGAGGAAGTTTAGAGTAATTGTCATTATGAAAAATGACATTTTATTAGCCCATTCGGTTTTAAAAATCATTCGCTGTTTTAGATTTCTTCCAGAAAATATGTTTGTGTTTTATGTAGTTCTTGACAATTGTTTTGTCAATGTCTCGTGATGGTCCACCTGTCTAATGTGTCGCCTTGATTCTGTCAGCAGGTGCATTTGCAAAATTGCAGCTTCACTTTCATTCTGTTGCTATAATGAAGATAATTAGTAGAAAACATATTCTTCGGCACCTATTGCAGCAAAACCATGTTACACTTCTCCTTGCTCGATCTCAAATCTATAGTTCTGAAAGGTTTACACCTGAAACTTCAACTGAAAGTTCGTCAAATTCAGAAGAGTCAATCAACATAACTCCACCTTGCGCTTTAAGAACAAAGCCTTTCTCGTTGATGATAATTAAAGGGAAATCTTCACTATTCGCACCACCTTTGGAGTCAGTTTCCTGCTGTACACGAAGGCGATACTTCTGATAAGCAGGAAAGGCAAATACCTGTCCTCCTAAAACTCCCATAGATTCATCAATAATAGATAACTCCGCTACTCCTATTATGTCTGTATCTATAAAGATTTGAGCTTTCATCCTCTAATATTATTAGGGTTATTGTTATGGCGTATAACGGTTTACGAATTGGCGATGGAGGCGTTTGAAAAACGTCAGCCCAACAATTGCACAAATGCCTAATAGAATTAAAAATGTTGAGTTTACAACTGTCAGCTACACTATTGCCAATATGATGTTATGCACCGTTTTTAATTTCACCATATTTTCCACCAAGGTTTTGCTTTTTTAATATCGTATTTGTGATAGCTACCACCCGTTAAAGTTCGTGTGTCAAGGTCGTAAGTAAACTGAACCCACTCATCAGCATCGGGCATTGGATCATATGAAAGTCCTGTTACAATATTATTTTCAACCTTAATTTCTTTGAGTCCGTCCCAGGCAATTCTTTCTGTATCCCAATGTGTTCCGTCAGGCTCAATAATTGTCAGGTCTGTTTGGTCTTGCAAAACACATCTGCCTTTGCTTGCCTTGTAAATTTCTGAATAGCCAACTCCAAAAACTTCAATGGGGTTTGTGTCGTTTGGGTTCATTATGTAACAAGTACCACAAGCAATTACTAACAAGTTTTGAGAGATTTCAAATTCTATAATTTCCTTTAAAACTGTCCAGCCTGGTTGAAAGTTTGCAACCCATTCTGTTCCGTCAGTTTTATATAAACGTACAGCAAACCCTTCAGAATAATATGGTTCCCCATTGTCTGTCACAGGAACATACATCGGCCCGTAAGTCGGCAAAGAGTTTAATATTTCGTATCGTTTTTCTATCGTCACTTTATTTTGTGTAGGGTCGACCTAAAATGCCGCATAACGGAACGAAGCTTTGTGAAGTAGGGGAATTTGGAAAACGTCTGCTTCACTTACTTCCTAACGTTGAGTTATACTCTATGGCTTAAATGTAGTATGTCAGCCGCTATTTTACAAAACTTGTGTTATAAGCCTTCAGTAGGTAGCTTCGCCATTTTGTTTGAAATTCACATAGCCACTGCTTAGGATTTTATATTTCGAATAGCGAAATACTTTTGCCTTATCAGGCTTCATTTCAGTTACAGGGTAATCCTTGGGATAGCCTTTGTCTTTATAAAACTGTTCCGTAAAGCGAATAACATCACCAGTATAACCAATTGTATCAGCCAAGATCAAGGTACTGTCGGCTGGCTCAACGAACATTGACCTTTCTTCAAGTCCTCCACTTTCTTGATATTGTTCATGTTCGCTTGCCTTAGCCCAATTTGCGCATTGACAAGCCCAAGCTACATAGCTCAAATCCATTGTCCGAACTTTGTCTTCCAACTCATCTGTATAAGTCGTATGAAATTTTGCACGTTCAGTAGTTTTAGAAACAACTTTTTGTACTTCATTGTTATTGGCGTCTTTAGAGACACAACTGAAAAGGGAAAAGGCGAATATGATAACTCCAAATTTCATGAATGTTACAAGTGGCGCATAACGTTTGACGTATTGGCGATGGTGGTGTATTTGGAAAACTTCAGCCCAACATTTGCACAAATACCCAATTAAATTACAAATGTTGAATTTACAACTGTAAGCCCAACTATTGCCAGTAAGATGTTGTGCGTTCGTTTTTTTTATTTCAATATACTTGTCCGTTAAATGTATGTGTACAACACTCGCAATAGTGTTTCAAGTCTTTCGCTTCTAATTTCGGATTTGGTAATTGTAAAATTCCATCATTGTCAACATACAGTCCCGAAAAATATGTGGTTTCGCCAAGTCGCACAAAACCTTCTTTGTCATTTTCGTTTAATGCTACTATCCAAAATATAGGTTCTGTTTTGTCTAATCTTGATTTCGCCTCACTAAATAATTCATCCCAATTTGAGCCAACTTTGGATAACAGAAATCTGAAAAGTGGGGTATAGTCTAATCCTCGTTCCTTTTTCCCATACATTGAACCTTTGAATTGTTCCAATGTCTCCCTTTTCTTGTGTCGTGAATATTTAAAAGCGCCACCGAAATTGTGGTGTACATTTCTTGCTTTTGTATTTACCTTTCTATACAGTGGTTCTTTTTGATTACTTCTATTCATTTCTAATTGTTGAACTTTCGTTCGTATTCAGAAATGTGTTCAGGAAATTCTTGTTCGTAAATTTCACTATCTAATCCAAATATTGTTACTGTGTAACTGTCTGAATCCATACCTGCAATATTATTCCCTAATCCAACAATTTCAATGTTGTCTAAATTATAAATTTTAAGTTTTTCAATTTGTCCTGTTGAAATTAACTTGTCGTTTGTATAGTCAGCCTGGATTTCAATTGTGTTGTCAATGCAATATTGTTTAATAAAGTCATAACCCATATTGCTTTCCGCAAAGATTATTTGTCCAAATACAACACCCATTGGCGGATCGCCAAATTCTAATTTTGTCGTCCCTAGTAATTTGTCGTCAAGTAATATTGTATAAATATTTTCTGTCATTGTGGGAGCTCTTTAAAATGACGCACAACGTTAAAGTATTGCTGAAGGCCGGCCCAGCAGCAGGATAAACCCCAGGTGAAGGCTCCCCATTTTGAGTACGCTTTATAAGTATAATTTTTCTTTGGTTCTACAGGCCTGCTTGGAGCGAAGGCGTAGCCGTAGCGGAAAGCAGGCCTGTAGACGGTTTGTTTTTTTCCCG
>JAKFDZ010000125.1:0-7246 GCA_036675925.1 Flavihumibacter sp. | reverse complement strand
GTTGGACTGACGGCATGTACTGGTGCAACGGGAACGATTGCACTGGAAGTATCAGGTGGTACACCGGCGTACTCTTATAGCTGGACAGGCCCTGCAGGCTTTACTGCTGATACAAAAGATATTACAAGTCTCGCTACAGGCATGTACACCGTTGTGATCACCGATCTTAATGGCTGTACGACCACCCTTGATGTGGAAGTAGGCACGCAGGATGTGACGATTGATCTGACAGAAATAATTACAGAAGCGATCTGTACATCTAACAATGGCGGCATTGACCTCAGCATCGCTGGTGGAACTGCACCTTACACCATTAGCTGGACAGGTCCAAGTGGATTTAACTCCAGCGATGAAGACCTAAATAATCTTGCACCAGGAGTATACACTGTATTTGTTACCGACGCTAATGGCTGTACTTCAAGCAAGGATATCGAAGTAACTGTTGATATGCAGATAATAACTGCTGTTCCAACTGTTACGGCAACTTCCTGTACGGGAGCAACAGGAGCCATCAGCCTGGTGGTTTCGGGTGGCACACCTTCTTATACATATAGCTGGACGGGTCCTGCAAACTTCACAGCTGATACAAAAGATCTGACCGGATTGGTTGCCGGCATGTACACTGTTGTGATCACTGATCTTAATGGATGTACCACCACCCTTGATGTAGAAGTAGGCACGCAGGATGTGACGATTGATTTAACTGAAGTTATAACCCAAGCAATTTGTACTTCGAATAATGGCGGTATCGACCTTAGTATCGCTGGTGGTACTGCACCTTATTTAATTAGCTGGACAGGTCCAAGTGGATTTAACTCCAGCGATGAAGACCTAAATAATCTTGCACCAGGAGTATACAATGTAACCGTCACCGATGCTAATGGCTGTACTGCAACCAAGGACATTGAAGTAACTGTTGATGTGCAAACCATCACCGCTGTTCCAACAATTGGACTGACCACTTGTATTGGTTCTACTGGAACGATTACATTGGAAGTAACTGGGGGCACACCGGCTTATTCTTATAGTTGGACTGGTGCTGGTAGCTACGCCGCCGATACAAAAGATATCAATAGTCTTGTTGCTGGTATGTATAATGTTGTGATCACAGATCTTAATGGATGTACGACAACCCTTGATGTAGAAGTAGGCACGCAGGATGTGACGATAGATCTTACTGAAGTAATAACACCCGCGATCTGTACTTCTACCAATGGTAGTATTGATCTCAGCATTGCTGGTGGTACTGCACCGTATACTATTAGCTGGACCAGACCAGGCGGATTCACTTCATCAGACCAGGACCTGGTTAATCTTGCACCGGGAACGTATTCAGTAACAGTTACTGATGCAAATGGATGTTCTGCTACAAAGAATATAGAAGTGACAATTGATATGCAAGTGATCACTGCTGTTCCAACTGTTTCAGCAACTTCATGCATAGGAGCAACAGGAGCCATCAGCCTGGTGGTTTCGGGTGGCACGCCTGCGTATGCCTATAGCTGGACGGGTCCTGCAAACTTCACAGCTGATACAAAAGATCTGACCGGATTGGTTGCCGGCATGTACACTGTTGTGATCACGGATCTTAATGGATGTACGACTAGCCTTAATGTGGAAGTAAACTCCGTTGATGTTGCCATCTTACTTACTGAATCTATCACTCAATCAATTTGTGGAAATGCTAATGGAAGCATTAGTATGCAGATACAAGGTGGTACAGCGCCATATACAATTTTATGGTCGGGCCCTAATGGATTCATGGCTGATACAAAAGATATAAGTGCGATTAGCGCAGGTGATTACTCTGTTACCGTGACTGACATCAATGGATGTACGGTTACAAAAAATATAATCGTTGCAAATACAGATGTCTCCTTAATTGCTACTCCAACTGTTGCAGATGCAAACTGTCGCACCACTGATGGTTCAATTACCGTTCAGGTGAATGGTGGTACAGCTCCATATACATATGAGTGGAATGGTCCGGCCGGCTTCACATCAACGCAAACTGCTATATCTGCGCTCGCGCCAGGTGATTATACATTGGTAATTACAGATGCAAATGGATGTTCAGTGAATCTTGACATGACAGTTGGTGAGATCATTTGCTGTGATATCACAGCAACGGCATCGGCACCGGATATACTTTGTGATCAAACGGCTGTTGATATTACTGTGGATGCAAAAGATGGCTACCTGCCATATGAATATAGCATTGATGGTGGTGCGAATTATCAATCATCCAATGTGTTTACGAACAGGCCGGCCGGTAATTATACAATTACTGTTCGGGATGCAAAAGACTGTATCGCAACAGCTGATGTTACTGTGAATCAGATCCAGAATACTGTTGCTGCAACACTAACAACACCGGATATTCCATGTGGATTCTCTACCGGAACCATAACTGTTAGTGCATCCAATGGTACAGCTCCTTACAGGTATAGCCTGGATGGTGGAAATAGTTTCCAGAACAGCAATGTATTCAATGATCTTCCTGAGGGTGAGCATACTATACTGGTTATTGATGCCAACAACTGTACCACCACCGTGAGTGGAACACTGGTACAATTGGTATCAACTATTGTGGTGAATGTAACTCCTCCTGATATGCCTTGTGGAGCTGCCACAGGAAGTTTCAGGGTTAATGCAAGCAATGGTACCGCACCTTATAAATACAGTATTGATAATGGTGTAACATACCAGGACAGTGATCTGTTTGCAGATATGTCTCCGGGCGATTATACCATCACCGTGCTCGATGCAGGCGGATGCCTTGCCACAGCAACAGTAAGCTTTGTAGCGATACCAAATCCGGTTGTGGTAACCAATGATCCAGCTGCAGTTTGCGCACCAGCAACTATTGACCTCACCGCTACTTCAATAACAGTAGGAAGTGATGCCGGATTAACCTACACATATTGGATGGATGAAGAAGGTTTAACACCGGTCGCGCAGCCAGGTGCTGTCACCACGGGCAGGTATTATATTCGAGGTACTGCTGCCAATGGTTGTGCTATTATCCAACCAGTAAATGTTACCGTAAATGCGTTACCGCTGCTGCAGGTTACCAATCCATTGGCCGTATGTCAGCCTGCTGCAGTCAATATTCTTGAAGCTGCGGTTACGGCGGGTAGTGAGCCTGGGTTAACCCTCAGTTATTGGAGAGATGAACAAACCAGTCAGCCTGTTGGCAATCCAGGTAGCCTGATCCAATCAGGAACATATTTTATACGTGCGATCAATGCGGCCGGTTGCGTGATGGTGAAGCCGGTGGTGGTAACATCCCTGGAGGCACCGGAACTTGTGATCACGGATCCTGCACCTGTTTGCAGCCCGAATACGGTTGATATCACTGCAGCAGCAATCACTGCGGGTAGTGATGCTGGCCTGGGATTGAGTTACTGGAGAGATGATGCGGCAACAGTGGCATTGAACAATGCCAATGCAATTTCACAATCAGGAACATATTTTATAAGAGCTGTCAATAGCAATGGATGTACTGATGTGAAGCCGGTTAACGTTGTTGTACATGCGCTTCCGGAAGTTAGTATCAGTGGCGTGGATTCACTTTGTTTGGGGTTGAGTACCGATCTTAATATCAGGTTCAAAGGAACTGGTCCGTGGAGCTTTAGTTATAGCGATGGAACGCAAACTTATACAATCAATAATCATGGTTCGGATTTGTATAAGCTAAAGGTTAAACCTGATGCCACTACTAAATACACAATCCTCACCGTTAGTGACAGGAATTGTAGTATAACTGCTAACGGAGTTGAACATACGCTATGGATAACTTATCCAATTCCGGGTACAACGCTGCCTCCTGTATTTACGAATGGGAATACACCAACACCATTACAGGCAAGAGATCTTGGTTTGCACTACAATATGTTTAACTGGAGCCCGACCGTTGGTCTCGACAGGTATAATATCATCGACCCGGTATTCAATTATGATAAACGTGTACAATACAGGATCAGCATGCGTTCGGAGGCTGGTTGTGAAACGATAGATACACTCGTGGTGAATGTTATCAACAGTACCATTCCAGGTGTAACACCGGAAGTATTGGTACCAACAGTATGGAGCCCGAATGGAGATGGAAGAAACGATCTGTTGTTCCCATTCACGATCAATGTACGTGAGCTGCGTTGGTTCAGGGTCTTCAACAGATGGGGTGAATTGGTGTATGAGACAAAAGCGCTGGGTGCTGGTTGGAATGGCTATTACAAGGGTGCGATCCAGCCACTCGATACATATACATGGGTTGCTGAAGCTATTGGAATCAATGGTGAAGTGATCCGCAAAACAGGATTGGTAACATTGGTTCGATAAACGATTGATATGAAAATGTGCTTAAAATATTATCGGATTCTCCTGGTGCTAACCTGCTTCATTGCAGGCGCTAATCCGCTGTGGGCGCAGGATCCAAGCTTCTCACAATTCTGGGCGTCGCCGCTGAATATTAATCCGGCACTAACGGGCAATATCAATGGCGACTGGAGGGTGATCATGAATTTCAGGAGCCAGTGGATCGGTCCAACTGCCCCTTATGTAACGGGAACTATTTCGCATGACCGTAAATTATTCGTGGAAACATTGCCTGAAGGCCAACGCTTTGCAGTGGGTGGAATGTTCATGTATGATAAAACAATGGGAGGCGTATTGCAGAGTGTTTATGGATCAGGAAATGTTGCTTACAATGTGCAGATCGCGGAAGGCTATAATAACAATCATTATCTCGGAGCTGGAGTTGGCCTGATCTATGGCCATAAGCGAATGGATTGGAGCAGGGTGGTATTTGGTGAGCAGTATACCGGACGAGGATTTGATGTTAACCTTCCCACTGGAGAATCGGCGTTGTCGACCATGAAACCCTATCTCTCTTCAAGTGCCGGACTAACCTATTCAATAGGAGGAGATAAATCGAATTTTGATTTCGGGGTATCGGCCTTTCACCTCAACAAGCCCAGGCAGACCTTTTTGGAGGATGATAACCAGCGACTGGCAACGCGCTATGCGGTTCATGCCAATTACGAGCGTAATCTGAATAATGGGCTGGTGTTAACTACCAATGGAATTTACCAGCGCCAGACTACTGCAAGTTATTTTTCGGTAGGAGGGGGATTGGGTTATGTGGTGGATGATGCCACCAGTACCAGTGTAAGTGCGGGATTATGGTACTGGTCAAAGAATGCCATTGTTCCTTATGTTGGATTCAGTAAAGGGAAGATGCAGTTCGGGTTCAGCTCGGATGTGCTGATTTCCAAGCTCCGGGATTCTCCAGGAAAGCGAAGTACCTGGGAGGTGTCGATCATATTCCGGGATGTAAAGCGGAAGAACAGCGGGATCATTTACTGTCCGCCGTGGAAATAGAAGATCCTTCAATTTCAACGACGTATTTATCCTGAAAATTGGGCATTGGGTGAAGACAAAACCTAGGTTTGGTCAAATTTCTACCGGACATATTGCAGATATTTTACTGAAATTTACCTGAAGAAGAGCTGATCTTCTGGTGATGTTATCCTGACTTCTACCTGATGTTACCCTGACTTACCCTGATTTTTCCTGACTTTTCCGGACTTTGCCTGATACATCCTGACTTATCCTGACTATCCTGGTGTTGAGGCGGCACTTAGGCGGCACTACCGTGGCCTTATAACGGCATGGGGAACCTAATCCCGTACAATGTGTAGAATTTTAACTCCTCAGATCCATCCCGTTTGATATTGCCTTCATGAAAAATTGGGGAAAAAAAACTACAGCAAATTCCCCATCAATTATAAAGAAATCACAAATCTTTTATATCAAAAATTATTGAATTTGAGGATATCGTAATATATTGCCAATTAATTGATTGTACCCCTTTTACGAAGACAGTAAACCAGAACTGGTGTTTATGTCTGTTGACCCTATTTTCTTGTAGTTACCGGAGTGAAAGTTCCGGTGATGGATCAAATCATTTGGATCCGAATGCAGGATCCTGGGGTAATTCCAACAACATTTACAGCAGGTATTATTTAACCCTTATGGGCGGGACTTTTACGTAGATTTTACGTAAGGTGTTTTGTTCGTAAAAAACCGTTAAGAATATTATAAAATAAGGCATTAATTGATTATTTTGATAGACCTGAACCCTGTTGAAAATCCAATCTCTGCTTATATCCACAGAAATTCCTAAGAACATAAACCGAGGGCCTGATTAATCATTGAAAAATCCAGAAGGAAAAATCAATGATTACAGGATTATTATTCAATAATCAAACGAAAGCTTATTGTAACAATTCTATTGGCTTAGTAGCAATTAACTGCTAGGCTGAATAAAAAAGCTGAATGTCCCGAAACCCGGAAAATACCTTTCCTGTATGCAATGTTAGCGGAAGAAAAGCAAGACTTTTCATCCTGCTGGCATTACTTATTCAACTGTTTTCCACAGGGTTGTTTGCTGCGCCAAAAAATGCGTTTGGGGATGTTCGTGATAATGAAAAATTTCCTATAGGCTGGTTCAGTTACCAGGGTTTTGTCTGGCAGTGGGGGAGTTGGGGGAGTATGAACTGTCCAGTAATTCCTGGAACCTTATCTGCACCAGCAAGTGTTTGTGACGGTGTTGGATTTACCATTACTGGAACTAATGCAACACAAACTTCACCTAATGATGATAACGGCACTATTACATACAGTTGGGAAGTATCAACAAATGGAGGTACAACCTGGAATGCGGTTGCTGGGGTAACCTCGAAAGATTATTCTGTTCCTGTAGGAGCATATGCAGCAGGTACCATTCAGTTTAGAAGGGTAGATGAACTTGATATACCAAGCGTATGTAATTCCATTGTCAGAACCCTTATCATATCAGTTACAATCAATCCTGCGCCAACTGCTGTTGTCAGTGTAGATGATGCAACGATATGCGCCGGAGAATCCACTAATATCAATATTGTTTTCACAGGTGGTACAACATTTTCTTTTACATTAGACGGCTCCCCAAGAGTAGATGTTTCTTCACCATTTAGCTATCAAGTATTTCCTCCAATTTCCCAATCATATCCTGTTACAGCCTTGACGAATAATTTTGGTTGTGCTCCATTGGCAGGAGGGATTACAGGGAGTTCTAATATTACGATCAATCCAACCCCTGCTGCGCCGGGTGTTGCACCGATTGAATATTGCCAGGGTGCCACTGCTGTTGCCCTTACTGCTACACCAACGGGAAGCAACTCCTTGAACTGGTATACGGTTG
>JAKFDZ010000124.1:0-3911 GCA_036675925.1 Flavihumibacter sp. | reverse complement strand
TTCAGGATGTATTTCTGATCCGACTTGTATTATTATACCTGCGGCACCAAGTACACCACCTGCGCCAACGCTAGGTAAAGTTGATCCAACATGTACGGTTGCTACAGGATGCGTTACGGTTACTTCATCTATCGAAGGTTTGACCTTCAGTCTTGATGGAGCTGAGCCTTTTGTTGCTTATCCTGCTAATGGCTGGTGTGGCCTTGCAGCCGGTGAACATTGTGTAAGAGCAAAGAATGCTTCAGGATGTATTTCTACTCCAACTTGTATTATTATACCTGCGCAACCTCCAACACCTGTTATTTCATGCAGTGCTACCGGACCTATTGATATAACATCTCTCGCACATAGTTCACAGTTGGATGTAAGTTTTGTGGGTTCTGCTGATACTGACCCGACTCATTACACCTATTTATGGACTGAGGATGGAACAGGTTCATTGAGTAGCCTGGATGTCAAAAATCCTGTATATACGGCTGCTCTGGGAGATGCCGGAGGTACCGTACATTTTACAATAACGGTTATTAATACCATAACAGGCTGTACGCAGACTTCAAATTGTGAAGTTAATGTGAGTACTGTTGGTACTTGCTCTGTGACTGGTCCTACACCGGTTTGCAGTGGCTCAACCAATACATACACAAGTCCATTATTAGCTAATGAGTTTTCACGTGTGTGGACTGTTTCAGCAATTCCTTCAGGAGTTACTGATGCATCCATTCCCGGTGCAGATAATGGAACTTCAGTAGATGTTGTTGCCGGTTCCGCAGCTTACCGGGTAACATTGACTATTACTTTCCTGAATCAGGAGATAACTACCAGTTGCTGGGAAGATGTAGCAGTGAATGCCTGCGGCAGTAATTGCACTTATACCCAAGGTTATTATGGCAACAAGAATGGCAATAGTTGTGATGCTGATGGTACAGGTAGCGGACCAATAACATACCAAAGTCCTGTTCAACTGTTGACAGCTTTATTAACCACAGATCTGACAGTTGGAGTAGGTGATGTGTCTATTACGGTTCCGGCTGGTTCAGCAGGTGCTATTAAGCTGAACAGTGTAATGCCAGGCGGTAAAACTCCAAGAGAGTTGACCAATACATCAAATTGTGTTATTACTAATACCTGCTTCAGTTCTTACTTAACAAAAGGCAGGATCAACAATGTGTTGTTGTCTCAAACCATTACTTTAGGATTAAACATGAGGATCACTTCAACCTTATCTGGTTTCCAGATACAAGCAGGTGTTTTGGCAACAGCCAATCCTGATGGTGGTTGTGGTTCAACTACTCCAAAAGCCAGGAGTTGCTATTTTAATGAACTCGATCAATTAGTAGTGGTTAATGAGTACACTTACAGGACAATATTAGCATCGGTTATAGCCGCTCTTGACTGTAAGTCTTATCCTCATACAGTAGCTGGTTTGTACGCTTTGGCAAATGATGCCCTTGCTGATGTTGATGGCACTGATGGCACTGAATGCGGTGCATCCCTGTCAGACATAAATGCAGCTGTGGATGCTATCAACAATGCATTTGATAAGTGTAAAATATTTATCGGATGGGATGTTCCAGCTTGTGTACCAGAAGTATTGGTTGCTCAACGTGGCGGTGGTGGTGGATCCATCATTGAAGAGGCAACTATAAATCAACTAAGCGTTTCAACCTATCCAAATCCTTTCTCTGATAAGGTAAGATTTGAAATAAAATCACCGGTATCAGGACAGGCAACTTTGGAAGTGTTCAATACGCTGGGGCAAAAAATGAAAACCGTCTTCAAAGGCAACATCTTTGCAGGCAGAGGAGAAAGAGTTGATTACAGTGTTCCGTCAACGCAGAGAACTACGTTGTTTTATGTTCTTAGAGTAGGCGGCAAACAGGTTACCGGCAAGTTGATAAATATCAGCCAGTAAATAATAAGATGAAAACCCTAAACTCAAGGCTGCCTCACAAGGGCAGCCTTTTTATTTTTTTGCAATCAGGACAGATTATAAGATACCTCTCCAAAATATAATTCCAGCAGAAATTAAAGAAGCAAAAGCATTTAATTACAAATCCCGGTAGCATGCAACCGGGATTTATTTATATAATAGTTAACGGCTTTTAAACCCAATTTTAATTTATTACATAACCATATCCATTTCCGGCTATATGCCCCCCCGTTTCAAAAAAATTATAATCAATCCAGCTAAACCCGGCATCTCCCCATGTGGTGCCCCATGAGTTCATAATTTTGTAGGCATTTTTTGAATCATCATAGCCGCAGATGACCATGCAATGCGGAAGGTTTCCGGAACCGGAAAATGTTTTCCAGATAAATCCTGTCCTGGCATTTACAAAAGAATTGTCGGCTAAAATTGTTATGATTACAGGATGATGTTGGCCAATCATTGCTTTAATTGCAGCCCTATCCAATATTGAAATTTTTGAATAGGATGAAATTTTATAATTCAACGCTTCGGACGATTGAGTAGTGGTGGGCAATAATGAACAGCCATTTGTACTGCTGTATGGCATTGACTGGTAAGAACAGATTCCTTTACCCACAATAAAATCAAGTGCCGTTTGCATACTTGTTCCAGAACCGCAATCGGAACCGAACTTAACCTGGTTGTATAAGAATTCCGGACTAAACACATTGGTTGTATTACTGTATGAAACCGCATTTGTCCGGTAATATTGCTCGGCCGAACGAGCCGCATATCCAATCCCAAATGCTACACAGGAACCTTCTCCGCCCTGGTTACCAACCGGTGGCATTATTAATTGAACGCCACTGGAGGAGGGCGGCTGTACTATAATAGTATTGATCATAACTGTTACAGAGTTTGAGCCCTGATTACCGGCAGCATCTTTTGCAACAGCCTTAATGGTATGATTTCCGGCGGAAAAATTTGAAGTATTCCAGGAATAGCTGGCAGAAGTGCTCACAACAACATTGTCAATACTAATGCTAACAGAACTCACGCCTACGTTATCACTAGCTTTTACACTCACAGTGACCGTGCCGGTGACTGAAGATTGATTTGCAGGCGAAATAAAACTGACGGTTGGAGAAATAATATCACCAGCCGATACATTATTCACTAACACCTGCATGGAACTTGTCCCTTTATTACCCTTCGCATCCATAGCAGTAGCTGTTAAAGTATGCACACCATTTGAAACCGTTCCTGAATTCCATGAATTCGTGAAAGGCGATACACTTGTGGTGCTTACCGAAATTCCATCAACACTTAAGCTTACAGAATTTACACCAAGATTATCAGAGGCATTTACTAAAACATCTATCGTACCGGAAACGGATGCTCCGCCGGCCGGGGAAGTAATGCTGATTGTTGGCGGAATTATATCCCTTTTTCCTCCTTTACCTCCTCTGAGTGCAGAAGACCGACCTGAAAAGTTATCGCTATTTGCAAAATATTCCGAAGACATTATCAACGGCACTTTGCTTATTGCAATGGGATCATCAGGAATCACTCCCGATATTTTTTGCTCTGAAGTTTCCGCGGGGCTATTTGAGGGGTCTTGTGATAGTTCCTTTTGACAGGACGTCCACAACACTGTTCCCACTAACAATACAACAAGTCCTTTACTTACGTATAAGTTTTTCATAGGGTGAATTTGGATTAAATAATTTATCTACAGGATTCATTTCGAAATTAAACAGCAAAAAGTTTAAATCAAATTTTCAAGACAGATTACTCGTTAAATTAAGTATATCCCTTAGTGCTATTTACGTAAATTCACCTACCCCCTTGACAAGAATCAATATACTAACACAGGTTGCCGTTCAAGGCTGTTATAGCTCTATCCACAGGCTCTTTTATTAAATAAATATTACCACGAGTAAAAACCATAAATGCTTCAACAAAAACAAAAGAATCCCAATCACTAATTCCGGTGATATCA
>JAKFDZ010000123.1:0-118059 GCA_036675925.1 Flavihumibacter sp. | reverse complement strand
GAATACAATGTTTCCACCTTCAGCTGCATCATACCAGGTAAGTGTTCCACCTTCACAGCCACTGGCTGAAAGGCTAACCTCACCGGCACCGCAATTATCATCTCCATCAACACCAGGTGCTGCTGGAATATCATAAATAGTACCGGTTACCATCGCTCTTGGTCCTTCACAACCATCAGCAGATGTACAAGACACCCAGAAGCTGGTGGTCTCTGTCAACTCTACTACATAGTTTGATCCGGTGAATACAATGTTTCCACCTTCAGCTGCATCATACCAGTTAAGTGTTCCACCTTCACAACCACTGGCTGAAAGGCTAACCTCACCGGTGCCACAATTGTCATCACCATCAACACCTGGTGCAGCAGGAACATCGTAAATAGTACCCGTTACCATTGTCCTTGGTCCTTCACAACCATCAGCAGATGTACAAGACACCCAGAAGCTGGTGGTCTCTGTCAGTTCTACCACATAGTTTGATCCGGTGAATACAATGCTTCCACCCTCAGCTGCATCATACCAGTTGAGTGTTCCGCCTTCACAGCCACTGGCTGAAAGGCTAACCTCACCGGCTCCACAATTGTCATCGCCATCCACACCTGGAGCAGCCGGAGCATCATAGATCGTTCCGGTTACCATTGTCCTCGGACCTTCACAACCGTCAGCAGATGTACAAGACACCCAGAAGCTAGTAGTCTCTGTAAGTTCTACCTCATAGATTGATCCGGTGAATACAATGTTTCCACCTTCAGCTGCATCATACCAGGTAAGTGTTCCACCTTCACAACCACTGGCTGAAAGGCTAACCTCACCGGCACCGCAATTTTCATCGCCATCCACACCAGGAGCATCCGGGGTTGGATTGATGGTAGTTAATATCGTACAAGGAGGTGGTCCGATTTTAATAATGCCCTTGCTTAAAATTGTCAGCTGGACTTCGTATGTTCCGTCTCCCGTAACACTAACTTCCACACTTGAAACATTTGTAGCGTCGCCAACAATTGTCGCATCAGCACCAACTTCGTTTATGATTGACCAGGTGAAATCGAAATCATCATCCCAATCATCATATGTTCCATCAAAACTGTAAATAAGATTTGAAGTTCCTTCACATGCATCTGCAGGACCTGTAATTGCACACAATGGCAATACACTATTCACAACCAGGCATACCTGGTCTGTAGAACTGCAACCATTTTCATATGTAGCAGTTGCTGTGAATGTATAAATATTCGCAGGTGCAGGAACAATTCCATTAATTGTAAATGATGCAGTACCATCACCATTATCTACAAAAGTAACATCACCCTGGGCAGGTTCGAATGACCAGGTTACAGTAGCTCCTTCACTTGCAGTGGAGGTTAATGTAACAGAGTTACCCTGGATAATATTCAATGTATAACAGATGTTGTCACCTGATGGACCAGAAACACCTGTTCCTGCACTGATAGAAGCATCCACCGTTGGTTTAACAGGGGAAGGAGATTGTAATGTTAATCCATCAGCACACTGCACATAATCATTACCGGTAGAATAAGTTCCATCCGGTACAAGTGCCAGATTAGATGGTGTACCATATGCATACGTTGCACAGATCTTGGCTTTTACTGCACCGTCCGGAATAATTCCCAATAAAAGATTTAGCGGAGTTGTTCCAAGATCAGTACTTGTTATTGGTACGCCGATCTGAACATCATTCTGATCATATAATGTAATTGAATAGAAAGATGCTTCCTGACCAGCAACTGCATTGTCAACCAATGCCCATTTACCAGCACTACCAACAACGTTATGGCAAACTGTGTATGTTTCTCCATTCTCAGCACACTCTGTAGTGTATCCATCATTCTCAATGGTACAGGTGGATCCACCACAACCATAGCGTGATTTGTACACCAGGTTCATACTTGCAGGGAAGGTAGACTTGCCTTCGCCAATACCGGGATCTGCCATCCACATGGCAAGGTAATAGTTGGTAGGTTTTTTAAATGACGGAACGGTAATGGTTGACCAACCGTTACCGCTTAAACCACAATCCGCATAAATAAGTGTGTTGCAATTTCCTGATAAATTAAGTGCCGGATTAGCATTTTCATAATCAGGGTAGCCCGTATAATCCGGGAAAACAGTTCCTGCAGTAACCTGCGTTGGAGCTGCATTTACTGGATCTACATAATACAATGCCCAGCCAACTGATTGATTGGTCACGATCTGGAACTGGTAAGTTCCAGCCAGAGGCCGGATGTCAAAGTTGAACCAAACAATTTCTTCACCCTGAGTTGGTCCTGCTACAATCGCATCACGAAGTTCAGTTTCCTGGTTGAAACATGGCAAACCTCCCATATTAGGAAGCGACCCAATGGCAAAATCTGCAGAATTGTAATTTCCTGCAAAGGTTTGCAATTGTGATTCTGTTTCAGCCGAAGATGCACATCTCACAATTCCTTTAGGCTGCAGGTTAGGTGATGCAGCAACTTCTGCTACCCACTCCCCTCCTACTTTCCGCCAACCATCACCGGCAAACCATCGGTGTGCCGTACATGGTGAAGACGCCGGCTGTGCAAACAGCGGCGACGCGGCAAATAGCAGTAGAAAACTAAAAATGAAAGTCCGCATAACCCGCAAAGCGGCGCCGGGACTCCCTGATAGGGTTTTTGAACAACATCGCGTGGATGTATGCTCAAACGGATGCACGCCTCTTAGGCCTGCACCATTTTGGGTAAAAATGGGGACCATACAATGATTTTTATGTATGAAAAAAATACTACAGCGCAGAGCCGCGCATGGCTTACCCAGGATAATTGAAAGAAGGCATTAAGAGGAGATCAACAGAATAGATTCAAGACGGTACGTGGACAAGGTTTATCAGGAGATAGTAGAATAGGACCCAAATATAGTGATAAGCTTACCGCATTGTCAATAGTATGTTAAACATATATTTATGCAACAATGATGCAATTCATAATGATACCTAAATTCTCCCCTTTTTATTAAATGTGGATAAATATTGAAAATAAAATTCTTGATGAATATCAATTTTCGACGAATGACTACTAACGCCCATTACTAGCCGAAAGACTCTCACATTATATTTATTTTACATTCATTAACACTACATTAAGAAATTAGTACCTACAATATTTTATTACTGTAAGGAATCCGACATGACCAATTGATGGAGAAATAAGGCAAAACTCAATACCAGCGCCATTTTTCACGCAATTCATTGGCATATTTATTGGTTATAGAGTGAGACTGATTCAAGTGCCTGTGAAAAACAATATAGTCCCCTGTCAAGACTTCTATTTGGCCTTTTCCAAGCACATTATTGAACCAAACAAAAAATTGTTCCATTTAAAGGGAATAGTGCGCTTTTCCCATAAACCCTATAATTAAAATCGATACGTATGCGAAAAATCCAATTGAAAAGCCTTGCAGGCATCTCACTGATCATTGTGGGAAGCTTGAGTTCCTGCCAGAAAGAAATTAGTGATCAGCAGGAAGCAATATCCGAAGGTCCAAGTGCTGAAAGATCACTGGGAGCAATTTTCGATGATGCTGCCGAAATCATGAAAGTGAAGGCAGTAGTATCTGCTGATTATGCCGCTGGAAAATTCAATTCCTTTACTACCGGAGATGCAGTATTGGGTGCAAAAGGCGGTGGTACCGGTGCAAAGGGTGGCAAACCCAGACCTGCTGCCGATGCAGATGGGGATGGAATCGCGGATACAAATGATTCCTGCCCTACCCAGAAAGAAACCTTTAATGGCTACCAGGATACAGATGGCTGCCCGGATACAGCCCCGGTACCAACTGATCCAGAAGTTCTGCCACCACCTCCAACAACCATTCCTGCAAGTTTTATAATGCCAGCTCCGCCTGTTGCCAACCAGGGAAGTGAATCTACCTGTGTAACCTTCGCTGCCGTTTACAATGCACGATCTATTGAACAGTATTATAAGACTGGTGCTACCAGTTTCAGTTTGGCTTCCAATATTTTCAGTCCGGAGTTTGTTTATAATCAAACCAAGGTAAGCAGCAGTTGTGCAAGCGGATCTGCATTGATCACTACACTGAACTTCCTGGTAAACAAAGGAAGCTGTACCTGGAATACAATGCCTTATTCAACAAGCAATGGTTGTACTACTTTGCCAACCAGTACGCAAACTGCTGAAGCAGCCAATTACCGCATCAGTTCTTATGTTCGAGTACTTGCAAGTGATCGTACTGCAATGAAACAAATGCTGGCAGCTAAGCATCCGCTAATCATGACCTTTACTGCAGATGCAAACTTCTACAATTATAAGCCCGGAACAATCTGGAACAGCTACTCTACTACTTTCTATGGCCCGCATGCCATGACGATAGTAGGTTATGATGATGCTAAGCAAGCTTATAAAGCAGTTAACCAATGGGGTACAACCTGGGGAGATGCTGGTTATATCTGGATCGCCTATGATTTCCTTCCTTCTATCAGCTATGACCTTTATTCGATCAAGCTCTAATCAAACATTAGATAGTTAATTTAAACAGGCCGCCTCAGTTACTGAGGCGGCCTGTTTGTTTTGAATACCTCCCGTCAATATGGGTAATAATAAGGCTGTGCTGTTACATCTTAAAGTCATTTTGAAATTATGTCACATCTGATCTATCCTGGGGTTATCCTAGGGTTATCCTAGGGTTATCCTAGGGTTTTCCTAGGGTTATCCTAGGGTTTATAGCCCAGAATAACCCTGGCATAACCCTGACATAACCCTAGCACTATAGAGATTAAATGCATAATCAATACATATTTAATATTGGAATCAGTAAACCCTGGGCATAAAAAAAGCCATCCTTTCGGATGGCTTTGCTATAATCTGAATAATAATTATCAGGCATTCACTTTCCCCTTCACCTTTGCGATCACTTCTTCAGCGATGTTATTGGGTGCAGGAGCATAATGAGAAAATTCCATGGTAGAAGAAGCACGACCTGAAGAAAGGGAACGTAACTGTGTTACATAACCGAACATTTCACTCAGTGGTACTTTTGCTTTAATAACCTGTGCACCTGCACGGCTATCCATTCCTTCCATCATTCCTCTGCGGCGGTTAAGGTCACCCGTTACGTCTCCCATGTACTGGTCTGGCGTAACAACCTCAACTTTCATGATAGGCTCCAGGAGAACTGGTTTAGCCTTACGGGCTGCTTCACGGAAACCTTGCTTTGCACAAAGTTCAAATGACATCGCATCAGAGTCAACTGCGTGGAAGCTACCATCAAAAACACGGATTTTCATGTTCACAACAGGATAACTGGCAAGTACACCATTTACCATTGCAAGCTGGAATCCTTTCTGTATTGCTGGAACAAATTCACGTGGGATTGATCCTCCGAATAAATCATTTACAAACTGATAACCCTGGCCAGGATTTGCAGCCAGCCAATCTTCATCGGCGGCGCTGAGTTCGAAAACGATATCAGCGAACTTACCACGACCACCAGTTTGCTTCTTAAGGGTTTCACGGTGTTCAACACGACCTGAGAAAGCCTCTTTATAAGCAACCATCGGAGCACCCTGGTTTACTTCAACCTTAAATTCACGACGCATCCTGTCAATGATGATCTCAAGGTGCAATTCACCCATTCCACGGAGGATGGTCTGTCCTGTTTCCTCATCAGTATTAACCCTGAGCGTTGGATCTTCTTCAACAAGTTTGGCAATGGCCATACCCATCTTATCAACGTCAACCTGCGTTTTCGGTTCTACTGCAACAGCAATTACCGGTTCAGGGATAAACATATTTTCAAGGGTGATAGGATGATTTTCATCACAAAGCGTATCACCTGTTTTGATCTCTTTGAAACCAACAGCTGCTCCGATATCACCAGCTTCGATGAAGTCGATCGGGTTCTGCTTATTGGCGAACATTTTCATGATCCGGCTGATCCTTTCTTTCTTACCACTTCTAACATTAAGTACATAAGAACCGGCGTCAAGATGACCAGAATAGACCCTGAAGAATGCCAGGCGTCCAACAAATGGATCGGTCATGATCTTAAAGGCCAGGGCAGCAAATGGTGCCTTGGGATCTGCCTTACGGAAAACGGGCTCACCTGAATCAGGATCTGTACCCTGGGTATCAGGAATATCAACCGGTGAAGGCAGGTAACGGCAAACAGCATCAAGCGCTGTCTGAACACCTTTATTCTTAAAGGAAGATCCGCACATCATCGGCACAATGCTAAGGTCGATGGTTGCTTTACGGATTGCTTCATGCATTTCATCTTCAGTGATGGAATTAGGATCATCGAAAAATTTCTCCATCAATTTGTCGTCATATTCAGCTACTGCTTCAACGAGGCTGGCTCTCCACTCCTGTGCTTCTTCTAACATTTCAGCAGGAACCTCGATTTCATCAAAGGTCATTCCTTCTGTTTCCATATGCCAGATGATCCCTTTCATCTTGATGAGATCCACAACTCCTCTAAAATCATCTTCAGCACCAATAGGTAATTGGAGGGGAACTGCTTTTGAACCAAGCATTTCCTTCACCTGCTTTACTACGTTGAGGAAGTCGGCACCCGAACGGTCCATCTTATTCACGAATCCAATACGGGGAACGCCATAGCGGTTTGCCTGGCGCCAAACAGTTTCAGACTGAGGCTCCACACCATCAACGGCAGAAAAGAGCGCGATAAGTCCATCGAGTACGCGCATGGAACGTTCTACTTCTACAGTAAAATCTACGTGGCCCGGAGTATCAATAATGTTGAAAGAATATTTCTTTGTATTGGCATCCGCAGTACCCTTATTGGTAGGGAAATTCCACTGACAGCTAACGGCTGCAGAGGTAATGGTGATACCCCTTTCTTTTTCCTGCTCCATCCAGTCAGTAGTAGCGGCACCGTCATGCACTTCACCAATTCGGTGAATCATACCGGTGTAACGGAGGATACGCTCCGTAGTAGTGGTTTTGCCGGCATCAATGTGGGCCGCAATACCAAAGTTTCTTTGAAATCTTAAGTCTGCCATTGTTGTATGTTAAAATGTTAAGCCTTTTTCATCACCGGCAAGGAGCCGGTCAAACAGGAAAAACTGACGAAAATCGTCACCAATCCCAATTTGGAGCGCAAAGGTAGGTATTAGTAATGAAATTATAAGCGTTGTTAATAAGTTAAAGAAATTAGTATCTGGCTTCAGAACTGAAGTATTTTACGAAACCAACATGTTATCCACCTTTTAAAAAAACTATACATAAAAGTGACTGACATATTGGTAGATAGGTGCAAGCGATGTAAATTTAGAAATCAAAGTTTATTAACCCATTTCTCACTCAAAATCACGCATTAATATGCCCACAAAAAAGAAGGCCGCCAAAAAAGCTCCGGCCAAAAAGGCAGTAAAGAAAGCAGTAGCAAAAAAAGCTGTAGCTAAAAAACCAGCTAAAAAGGCTGTTGCTAAAAAAGCGCCAGCTAAAAAAGTGGCTAAAAAAGCAGTAAAAAAAGCAGCTCCCAAGAAATCTCCGATGAAAAAAGCGGCTAAAAAGGCAGCACCAAAAAAAGCAGCTCCAAAAAAGGCAGCGGCTAAAAAGGCGGCTCCGAAAAAAGCGGCTCCGAAAAAAGCAGCACCAAAGAAAGCAGCACCAAAGAAAGCAGCCGCTAAAAAGGCAGCTCCAAAAAAAGTGGCCGCTCCAAAGGCAGCTAAATCTGCTCCGGCTAAAAAAGCACCAGCTAAAAAAGCCCCTTCAAAGTCAAGGAGTTCTAAAAAGCCCGCAGCACCGGTTGAGCAACCTGCACTTCCAATGGTGGAGTCTCCAATGGTTGAAACACCATCGTCAGAATCGGAAAACGCAAGTTGATATTGTATTCAACCCCGAAATAAAAAAAAGCCACCGCATATGCAGTGGCTTTTCTATTTCAATACAAGCTCTTTAAGTTGCCCATGCTTTATCTCCTTTATTATAAGGAATGCAGCCTTCATATTTACCGGGTACCGCAACATATCGTAATGCCTGGGTAGCACCGATCTCTGAACTAAAATATCCCAATAATGTCAGCTCCTTCATCATGCGGAAATAATGTGCAGGATCTTCTGCTTTCTTGGAAGAATGATATTCCTTCTGCTCTTTATCAAGAGCTGTCAACAGTTCTTTTTTCTGTGCTGGATCAAGCTTCATGAAGCCCTTGCTGAATTGCTTTTCACTGGCTGTTTCAAGCGCAGCCATTCCATCCACAAAAACTTTCTGATCGGCCTCGGTATAACAATCTGTTACCATCACCTTCATGAATGCACCTACCTTAGCAGCTTTTGCTCCAGGTGTATCAGTGGTTGGGATTATGGTTTCTGCCACCTCATCCAGATAGGCGATTTGATCAGTACTAAAATCGGTTAGACCAGCTTTCTTATCAGCAGTTTTACAACCGGTAAGGAACATATTTGAACCAACAATTGTTCCGCCCAGTAATACCGCTACCGCAGATACGGCTTCTCTTCTATTCATAATAATTCAGTTTTTCGGTTAATGATTGCAGTTACAAGTTTCGTTTTTTTAATTCAGTCACAGCATGATCAGCCGCCCTTGCTGTCAGGGCCATATAAGTTAATGATGGATTCTGGCAGGCCGATGATGTCATAGCTGCTCCATCTGTTACATATACATTCTTAGCATCCCATACCTGGTTAAATCCATTCAGTACAGAAGTTTTAGGATCCCTTCCCATTCTCGCTGTTCCCATTTCATGAATACCATGCCCCATGGCATGTCCGGTATCATATGTGCGAACATCTTTCACTCCCGCTGATTCGAGCATGGCGACCAATTCATTCTTTATATCTTCCCGCATATCCATTTCATTTTGCTTAAGTCCTGCATCCATCGCCAATACCGGAAGGCCCCATTTATCATGACGTTCCTTATCCAACATTATCCTGTTTTCATGGTAAGGCAATATTTCTCCAAACCCCGTTGCACCAATTGTCCAGTTTCCGGGCTCCGTGAGGGCATCTTTAAATTCCTTTCCTACAGACATTTCGGCTATCTCCCTACTCCAGCCAGTTCTACTGGCACCGCCCTGGTAACCAAATCCACGCAAATATTTTCTTTGGTCGCCATTAATATTTACGAACCTCGGAATATAAAACCCATTGGCCCGGCGGCCATAATAGTATTTGTCTTCATACCCTTCAACCCTGCCACTTGCTCCCAGGTTATAATGATGGTCCATAACATTATGTCCTAACTCGCCTGAGCTACTGCCCAATCCCCCCGGCCAAACATCGGTAGCAGAATTAAAGAGGACCCATGTAGAGTTCAGCGCCGATGCACATAGAAATACGATTTTCGAATTGAAGGTATAGGTCTTATTATTTTCTGCATCTAACACTTCTACGCCGGTAGCCTTTTTACTATTCTTATCATACACGAGTTTCGTTACAATAGAAAATGGTCTTACAGTAAGATTACCTGTTTTCTGTGCCGCGGGTAATGTTGAAGATTGTGTACTGAAATAACCACCAAAAGGGCAGCCTTCCCAACACCTGTTTCGAAACTGGCATTTGCTACGTCCTTCAATTGGAGCAGTAAGGTTAGCTACTCTGCCAATGATCAACCGACGCTGATCCCGAAAACCATCTTTAATCCTCGCTGCTACATCCTTTTCCACACAATTCAATTCCATAGGCGGTAAGAATTGTCCGTCCGGAAGATGCGGTATGCCTTCTAACGACCCGCTGATACCAGCAAAACGTTCTACATGATCATACCAGGGTGCGATGTCTTTGTACCGGATAGGCCAGTCGATACCATGTCCATCTTTTGCATTGGCCATGAAATCAAGATCGCTCAATCTGTAGCTTTGTCTTCCCCACAATAAAGAACGCCCGCCCATCTGGTAGCTACGCCACCAGGTAAAGGGTTGAATCTCTGTATATGGATTTTCTTCTTCATTTGCCCAGTATTCCATCACTGGTTCATTCAGGGCCCAGCCACGTGCAATCACTGGATAATCTCTTCGTTGCAGGTCAGTTACCTTACCACGATGTGCCATTTCCCAGGGGTGATTATTGGCAGTTGTATAATCCTTTATATGCTCAAGTGGTCGCCCTCTTTCAAGCATCAGCACTTTAAGTCCTTTTTCACAGAGTTCTTTGGCTGCCCATCCTCCACTGATTCCACTCCCTACAACTATAGCGTCATAGGTATTGGCCTCTTTTGCAGCACCATTGATATTAACCTGTGTTGAATCGCCGGGCATATTTATTAAAGATTACCTTTTTTTAATTCACTTACAGCATAGTCAGCAGCTCTTGCTGTTAATGCCATATAAGTTAATGAGGGATTCACACAAGCTCCGGATGTCATCGCCGCGCCATCAGTAACAAAAACGTTTGGTGCATCCCAAACCTGGTTCCATTTATTCAAAACCGAGGTCTTTGGATCCCTACCCATACGAGCCGTTCCCATTTCATGGATACCTCTGCCCGGAGTGCCATCTCCATCCCATTTACGAACATTCTTAACACCTGCAGCAATAAGAATTGCTTCTCCCTCATCCATCATGTCCTTGCGCATTTTCTTTTCATTCTCCTTCAGCTCACAATCAATGGCAAGTACATTCAATCCCCACTTGTCTTTAACTGTTTTATCGAGCGTTACTTTATTTTCATGGTATGGTAATATCTCACCAAAACCTCCCATTCCCATTGTCCAGCCGCCTGGTTCAGAGAGCGCTTCTTTAAGTTCAGCCCCAATATTAAGTTCAGCGATCTCCCTTCTCCAGCCACTGCGGCTGGCAGAGCCCTGATAACCAAATCCACGCACATAATCACGTTTGTCATTTCCTACATTCTGGAAGCGTGGAATATAAAATCCATTCGGCCTGCGACCTGAATAATATTTATCATCATAACCTTCAACAATTCCACTCGCACCAACACCGAGATGGTGGTCCATGAGGTTATGTCCCAGTGCATTGCTGCTGCTACCCAAACCGTCGGGCCAGATATCTGTTGCACTATTCATCAGGATCCATGTTGAGTTCAATGCAGATGCATTCAGGAAAATGATCTTTGCGAAGTACTCATAGGTCTGGTTTGTTTCTGCATCAAGCACTTCAACCCCCTTGGCCTTCTTTGTGTCCTTATCGTAAATGATCTTAGTTACGATTGACCATGGCCGTAAGGTCAGGTTACCGGTTGCCATTGCTGCAGGTAAGGTTGCCGATTGTGTACTGAAGTATGCGCCGAATGGACAACCCAGCCAGCATTTATTCCGATACTGGCAATTGGAACGACCATTGATAGGAGCCGTTAAGTTAGCGCTGCGCCCAATAATGAGTGCACGCTCGCCCTTAAAATGAGCCTTGATCCTGGCAGCGGCATCTTTCTCAACACAGTTCAATTCCATGGCAGGCAGAAATTCGCCATCTGGAAGGATAGCCAGGTTTTCCTTGGATCCATTTACACCGGCAAATTTTTCGGCATAACTATACCAGGGAGCAATATCATTATAACGAATAGGCCAATCAACACCGTGACCGTCTTTAAGGTTTGCCTCAAAATCTGTATCACTGAAACGGTAACTCTGCCTGCCCCATGTAAGGGACCTTCCACCAACATGGTATCCGCGGAACCAGTCGAATCGTTTTATCTCTGTATATGGACAATCCTTATCACTTACCCAAAAATCAAGGTTGGTTTCATTGAGGGGATAATCACGTTTAAGAACGGGATAGTTCGCAATCATTTCCTGGGTGCGGCCTCCACGGTGCGGGAAATCCCAGGGATGCTTGTTGGCATTCACATAATCCTTCACGTGCTCAACATTTCTGCCTCTTTCAAGCATCAATGTTTTAAGCCCTTTTTCCGTTAATTCCTTAGCGGCCCAACCTCCGCTAATTCCGGAGCCAATTACGATGGCATCATAAGTATTCTCGGCCATATTTCTTATTTGTGGTTTGTTTGATTGTTGTAGTTGATAATGGAATTATACATCACATAATTGCACGGCTTTACGCAATGATGCAATTTTATCGGCTGCGGCAGGAATGAATTCCTGTGCCACATAGCCCTTGAATCCTGTAGCGGCAATTGCTTTCATGATGGCGGGATAATAAAGTTCCTGGCTCTCATCAATCTCATGGCGGCCTGGATTGCCACCTGTATGATAATGGCCGAAGTACTGGTGATTGTTCTGGATGGATCTCATGATATCTCCTTCATCGATCTGCATATGATAGATATCATAGAGCAATTTGAAATTAGGTGTTTGAAGTCGTTTGCACAGTTCAATGCCCCATGCAGAACGGTCACACATATAGTCTTTGTGATCCACCCTGCTGTTCAGCAATTCCATTTGTATGGTAACACCATGCTTTTCTGCCAGGGGAAGAATCTTCTTCAGCCCTTCCACCGAATTCTTAAGGCCAGTTTCATCGTCCATGCCATCCCTGTTTCCACTGAAACAGATCAGGTTCTTGTAACCGGCTTTAGAAACCAATGGAATCATCTCCGTGTAATTTTTCACCAACGTATCGTGGTATTGGGTATGATTGAATCCATGCACCAGGTTTATTTCTGCCCCATTACACATGGAAGATTCAAGTCCATATTTTTTTAGTACATCCCATTCTTTCGGGCCTACCAGGTCAATGCCTTTTATGCCGATATCTTTTGCCTGCTTGCATAATTCATCCAGAGAAAGAAATGAATAGGTCCATCTGCAAACAGCATGATTAATATTCCCTTTCATTAAATTATCAGATTTTTCACTGCAACCGGATGCAAGAGATGATATGGGTGATAATGCCACGCCAGCACCTGCTGCCAGGATTTTTTTCATGGCATCTCTTCTTGTATTTTCAGGTTTCATAGTACTACTTTAGGCACCTGCTATGGTTACCTTTTTTCTGTTACGCATATAAATTACCAGCCCGGTAAAGGCTACTACCAAAAAGATCGGAATTACCGCCGTTGCTTTTAAAACATCCGGACCTGCAGAAAGCTGGGCCGCAGCATATTGAGCAGCTTCACTTGAACCGGCAGCGGCTGATCTGTACGTGTCAAGCGCCGCGCCTTCCGGCAATTGTTTCATCAAAAGCCTGTCATAAAACCCTCCCATGAATAAGGTGTAAACCGAAACGGCAAACATGCCAGCGCCACCCATCAGGTTAAGACCCAGCGCCCCCGATTTTGGAATATTCTCCGCTACAAAACCCAGCATGGTTGGCCAGAAATAACAAACGCCGATACCAAATACAAGGGCAGCAAAATAGAGTGAATTGCCACTCATAGTGCTTAACATGTATATGCCTATAGCTGCCATTACTGCCGACATCAGTAACACTCCCTGCGGAGAAAAGCGATGTACAACGGGTTCTGCAAGGCCACGACCTACAACCATCACGCCTGTGGTAATAGTTAGAATCAGGATTGGATTGTCTGTAACATTATTAAGGAGTACTCCAACCCACTGTCCGGTGAAAAGTTCGGTAATAGCCGTACCAAACATACAGATGAACATGAAGAGGAATAATGGTGTAGCTACTGCCTTGTACATATCAGCCGTTGAAACTCCTGCGGCAACACGCTCGGTAACGGGAAAGTCTAACCGAGAAAACAGGTATCCATATATAAGTGTTGGTAAAATCATCATGGCCACCTGTATCTGCCATCCTATACCGAGTTTATCGAAAAGGAATACTATAAGGGTACCAATGAAGATTCCTCCTGGAAACCATAAATGGAAATGGTTGAGTTTAGTGGTCTTGTTCTCCGGGTAAAGCGTTGCAACCAGTGGATTACAGGCTGCTTCTACCGTACCATTGGCTATGCCTATAAGTAAGGTGGAAATAAATAATGTCCAGAAACCACCGGCAAAAATGGTCAGGACAATTCCTGCGAGATGGAATACAAATGCTACGATCAGAAGTTTTTTCATTCCAATGGCATCCACTACCATCCCTCCAATAACAACTGCAAGGGGAAAGCCCCAGAAAGCTGTTGCTGCAATGGAGGCAAGTTGAGGAGGATCCAAATGAAATTCCTGGCCAAGTCGATTAAGTATCCCTGCCCGGATACCAAAAGACAATGAGGTTACTAACAATGAAAGGCAGCTGGCTACGAATAGTTGATTACGGTTAATGTTGGCTTGCATATCGTTGGTTTGCTCTATAGACGATTATAAATTTATGGGATTCGTGTGTATTTGTGACACTAATATTTGTACTCGCAAAAAAAAGATCAGATTCCCCCCTATTGTTGCACTATTTTAACCGATTGTTCATTTTTTTTATCAAATAGGGAGGCTGGTGAATTTTCTGATTTTGAATAGGTTTAATACCTAATTTTAATTCTTTTACTTCATTTCCAATTCATAGCTAACGATGGGTGATTTGCAGATCAAAAAACAGCCAAAAAAATACGATGTTATTATTGTGGGGTCGGGTGCCGGTGGTGGAATGGCCGCTTATATTATGGCCAATGCAGGTTTAAAGGTCTGCCTCCTGGAAGCGGGTCCCATGTATGATCCCGCAAAGAATGTGACCCAGTTGAAAAATCCCTGGGAATCACCCCGGCGGGGGGCCAGTACGCGTTTCAGACCTTTTGGTGATTTCGACGCCTGTTACTGGGGCTGGGAAATTGATGGTGAACCATATACAAAAGCTGCCGGTACTGAATGGGACTGGTGGCGGGCGCGCATGTTAGGCGGTCGTACAAATCACTGGGGAAGGATATCCCTTCGGTTTGGACCCAAAGATTTTAAGCGACGCAGTATTGATGGATTGGGTGAAGACTGGCCAATTGGGTATGACGATATAAAGCCTTATTACGATCGGGTTGACCAACTGATCGGCATCTTCGGAACCAATGAGGGACTGGAGAACGAACCCGATGGCATCTTCCTTCCCCCGCCCAAGCCAAGGCTTCATGAACTCTTTATCAAAAACGGTGCAACAAGAGCAGGTGTTAAAGTAATTCCATCAAGACTTTCCATTCTCACCAAAAAGATCAATGATAGCAGAGGTGCTTGTTTCTACTGCAGTCAATGTAACAGGGGTTGCCAGGTATATGCCGATTTCTCTTCATCATCAGTACTCATCAAGCCAGCAATTGCAACAGGTAATATAGATGTTATCCCCAATGCAATGGCAAGGGAAGTGCTCACAAATAAAGAAGGTCTTGCCACTGGCGTTTCATATGTCAATAAGGATGACATGCTCGAATACCAGGTGGAGGCAAAGGTTGTGGTTCTTGCAGCAAGCGCCTGTGAATCATCCAGACTCATGCTTAATTCGAAATCACAGCGTCACCCGAATGGTATTGCTAATTCAAGCGATGTAGTAGGGAGATATCTGCATGATTCTACCGGAGCAGAAATGGGAGGATTCTTACCGCAGTTACTGGGGCGTAAAAGATATAATGAAGATGGTGTTGGCGGGATGCATGTTTATTCGCCATGGTGGCTCGACAATAAAAAAATGGATTTCCCACGTGGATATCATATTGAATATTGGGGCGGAATGGGCCAGCCCGCTTACGGCTTTGGCGGTGGTATCCAGTTCCAGAATGGTAAATATGCAGTTAATGGACAAAAAAAGGAAGCAGGTGGTTATGGTGCATCACTGAAAGAGGACTACCGCTACTTTTATGGCGCGAGCGTAGGCATGGCAGGTCGGGGCGAAGCAATAGCCTTCCGCGAAAACAATTGTGAGATAGATCCGAATGTTGTAGATAAATACGGAATCCCGGTACTACGTTTCAATGTTAAGTGGAGTGATCATGAGATCAACCAGGCAAAGCATATGAAAGAAACATTCCGGGAGATCATGCACGAGATGGGTGCAATTATTACATGGGGTGATGACGCTAGTGCAGCTAATAATTATGGCCTCAATGCACCGGGTAAAATTATCCATGAAGCCGGAACAGCAAGAATGGGTAACGATCCGAAATCATCGGCGCTTAATAAATGGAACCAGGCGCATGATTGCAAAAACCTCTTTGTTGTGGATGGCGCGCCATTTGTTTCACAGGCAGATAAAAATATTACCTGGACAATCCTGGCCTTGTCAATGAGAGCAAGTGAATACATCATTGATCAGTTGAAAAAACAAAATATCTAACCCATATCAATACTTAATATGGACAGAAGGAAATCGATAAAAGCAATTGCACTGGGCTCACTTTCTGCCGGCTTGCTGCTTGATGCATGTAAGGATACGGATAAAAAGGACGCAGTAAAAACAGCTGATGCGGCAGCAGGTCCTAAGCTTGACCGCATGAAGGAGGAAGAAGATCATTATAAAAAAATCACTGCGGAGAAGTTTTTCACTGATCATGAAATGGCTACCATAACTATTTTAGCTGATATAATTATTCCGAAAGATGATGTCAGCGGAAGTGCTTCAGAAGCAGGTGTTCCCGATTTCATTGAATTCATCGTGAAGGATATGCCTTACCATCAAACGCCGATGCGGGGCGGATTACGCTGGCTCGACATGCAGTGTTTCCGCCAGTTTGATAAATCGTTTAAGGATTGTAGTGAGGAACAAAGAATTGCCATGGTTGACCAGATCGCCTATCCACAGAAAGCTGCACCCGGCATGCAGCAGGGCGTAGCATTTTTCAACCTGATGCGCGATCTTACAGCTTCAGGATTCTATACATCCCCTATTGGCGTGAAGGACATCGGATATGTAGGCAATGCTCCCAATCAGTGGAATGGAGTTCCTGATGATGTTCTCAAGCAATATGGACTGGCATATACAGAAAAGGAATTGAAAGAATGTATCAGCTTCACGAAATAAACCTGAAAGGATGAGCCGAAAACTTAGGATGGGGATGATCGGTGGTGGCAAGGATGCCTTTATTGGTGCAGTCCACCGCATGTCAGCCATAATGGATGGCGAAATAGAATTGGTTTGCGGAGCATTCAGCAGTGATGCAGAAAAATCACGTATAAGCGGCTCTGCTCTTTATTTACCGAACGACAGGGTTTATGGGAGCTTTGAAGAAATGATACTGGCTGAAAAAAAATTACCGGAAGATATCCGGATGGATTTTGTAAGCATAGTAACACCCAATCATATGCATTTCGAGCCTGCACGTATGGCCATGGAAAATGGTTTTCATGTGGTGCTCGATAAGCCTGTCACCTTTACGCTTGCTGAAGCAATTCAATTGCAGGAGGTGATTGAAAAAACAGGCATGCTTTTCTGTCTTACGCATACCTATACCGGCTACCCGATGATTAAGGAAGCGCGGCAAATAATAGCTGCAGGCAAGTTGGGAAAGATCAGGAAGATCCAGGTAGAATATCCCCAGGGATGGTTAACCGAATTCAGGGAAGGATCCAATTACAAACAGGCGGCATGGCGCACCGATCCAAAACGCAGTGGCATCTCTGGTTGTATGGGTGATATAGGTACCCATGCTTTTAATATGGCTGAATATGTTAGTGGATTAAAGGTAACCGCCCTTTGTGCAGAATTAAATATTGTAGTGCCCGGAAGGCAGTTGGATGATGATGGTGCCGTTTTGCTTCGATTTGAGCAGGGAGCAACTGGTTTTCTTTATGCAACCCAGGTTGCTGCCGGCGAAGAGAATAATCTCAAGATCAGGATTTATGGTGAATTGGGAGGCTTGGAATGGTACCAGGAAGATGCTAATTCATTACGCCTGAAATGGCTGCATGAGCCCACCCAGGTATTACGTGCCGGCAATCCTTACCTGAGCAGTTATGCGAGGTTTGGAACCCGCACCCCTGCAGGCCACCCCGAAGGATATCTTGAAGCATTTGCTAACCTCTACCGCAATTTTGCATTAACCCTCAGGACAAAACTGGAGGGCGGCAATCCTGAAAAGGAATGGCTTGATTTCCCTGGAATAACAGAAGGGATCAGGGGAATGGCATTTATTGAGAACGTTGTTCGGAGCTCACAATCGGAACAGAAATGGACTCCTTTTGAAGTCTAAAAATCAACATAACAGAATTATATGACAACACTAAAAGGTCCCGGAATATTCCTGGCTCAATTCCTGGGCGATAAGGCACCATTCAATAATCTCAGGTCTATTTGCCTTTGGGCGGAAGCCCTGGGATTTAAAGGCGTACAGATACCAAGTTGGGACAGCCGTTGTATTGATCTTAAACTGGCTGCAGAAAGTAAGACCTATGCCGATGAAGTAAAGGGTATTGTAGAGGAATGCGGAATGAGTATTACTGAATTATCCACGCATCTCCAGGGTCAGTTGGTTGCAGTGCATCCGGCATATAATGAACTCTTTGATGGTTTCGCACCCGAGGCCCTTCGTGGAAATCCAGCTGCCCGTACTGAATGGGCAGTACAACAACTGTTGTATGCAGCACAGGCATCAAGAAACCTGGGACTCAATGCCCATGCCACTTTCAGCGGAGCACTGTTATGGCATACTGTTTATCCATGGCCACAAAGGCCGGCGGGATTAGTTGAGACTGGTTTTCGGGAATTGGGAAAAAGGTGGCGCCCCATCCTTGACGTATTTGATGAAAATGGTGTAGACCTATGCTATGAGATCCACCCGGGAGAAGACCTTCATGATGGAATATCATACGAGATGTTCCTCAATGAAGTTGACAATCATCCGCGGGCATGCCTTTTGTATGATCCTTCACATTTCGTATTGCAGTGTCTTGATTACCTGGAATACATTGATATCTATCATGAGCGGATACGCATGTTCCATGTAAAGGATGCAGAATTTAATCCAACAGGAAGGCAGGGCGTTTATGGTGGCTACCAGGGTTGGATAAACAGGGCTGGCAGATTCCGTTCACTAGGTGATGGACAGGTTGATTTCGGATCGGTATTCAGCAAACTTGCTGCATATGATTATAAAGGCTGGGCGGTTATGGAATGGGAATGTTGCATTAAACATCCGGAGGATGGAGCAGCAGAAGGTGCTATCTTTATCAAAGACCATATTATCAGGGTTACTGATAAGGCATTTGATGATTTTGCAGGAACCGGTTCAGATGAAGCATTTAACAAGAGAATCCTTGGAATTCAATAAACAAAAAACAACATGAAAAAGATCTTTATCATCGCAGGTATCAGTGCACTCAGCTACGCTTGCGGAGGCAGTGATTCATCAGAAAAAAAGACAGAAACAACAGCTACAGAACAGGCTGCACCTGAAACGCCTGCTGTAAATGCAGATGAGGAAAAAGGAATTGAACTTATTGCAGGGAGCGACTGCCTTACCTGTCATAAGGTCAATGAAAAATCTATTGGTCCCTCCTACCAGGATGTAGCTAACAAATACACTGCAAATGATGCAACTATAGTTGATCTTGCCGGCAAGATCATCAAGGGAGGTAGCGGTGTTTGGGGTGAAGTTCCTATGACTGCGCATCCACAGTTGTCAGAGGATGATGCCAAAACAATGGTCAGATACATCCTCTCATTAAAAAACAACTAAGATGACGCGATACTCAGTTGTAACTGCAATCGCCTGGTTGCTAATAAGCGCATGCGCATCTTCAAAAAAAATGACTGCAGATAATACACTCAGCACGAAGGAGCAACAGGAGGGCTGGCAGCTTCTTTTTGATGGCAGCACTACCAATGGCTGGCATACCTATGGAAAGAAAACAGTGGGTGCCGCCTGGAAAGTTACAGATGGCACACTTCATCTCGACGCCTCCAATAAAAGCGGATGGCAAACCGGAGATGGAGGCGATATAGTTACAGACCAGGAGTTTGGCGACTACCATCTAAAACTGGAATGGAAAATATCACCTAACGGTAATAGTGGTATCATATTTAATATACAGGATGACCCCGCCAAATACCAGTATGTATGGCATACCGGCCCTGAAATGCAGGTGCTTGACAATAACGGCCACCCTGATGCCAAGATACACAAACATCGAGCTGGTGACCTATATGACCTGATCGCTTCTTCAAAAGAAACAGTAAGGCCTGTTGGTGAATGGAATCTTGCAGAAATCATTCAGCAGAATAATAAACTCGAACTCAGGCTGAATGGCGAAACAATCGTTACCACCAGTTTATGGGATGATTCCTGGAAATCATTACTTGCCGGAAGTAAGTTTAGGGATATGCCTGATTTTGGGCGATTCCGTTCCGGAAGAATTGCTTTGCAGGACCATGGAGACAATGTTTGGTTCAGAAATATTAAAATAAGGAAATTATAATTTTCCTTCCCTGAATGAAAAAGCCCCCGGAGATCTGATCACGGGGGCTTTTTTTATAAGTAAATATTTCCTTAGATCAATTTAGCCTTGATATATTTAATACTGGCTTCTACACTGCTTATTGGATCAGGAACATAGTTGGTTTCCTGCTCAACAAAGAAATGCTTCATGCCGGATATTTTTGCCGCCTTAAATATGGCAGAATAATCAATCGTACCATTTCCAATCTCCGTATTATTACTGCGGTTCACCTTATCCATATCTTTTACATGCCATAGAGGTACTCGTCCTTTAAGCTGGTTGAATAATGACACAGTATCTATACCAGAAAATGCGACCCAATAAATGTCCAATTCAAATTTCACCAGGTCCTTATCGGTTTCGCGGGTTAAAATGTCGAACCCGGTTGTGCCATCATAAGATTTAAATTCAAAATCATGGTTATGATAGGCGAACCTGAGGCCGGCTTTTTTCGCAAGTTCAGCACCTGTATTTAGTTTGGCTGCAATCTTTTTGTAATCATCAAGGCTTGACCTCTTTTCTGCAGGAAGCCATGGAATGGTAAAATATGTATTGCCCATGGTAACGGCATGACCGATCATATCATTGATCTCGCGGGTACCTTCCTCTGTATCGGCAAACAGGAATTTCGCAGGCATATAATGACCACTGATTGCTTTGAGTCCATGTGATTTCAGTAAGGCGGCAAATTCAGCTACGGGTATTCCAAAGAAACTGCCATTGTTAAGTCCGAAAAGTTCAACTTCCTTGTAACCAGCGGCAGCAACTTTTTCTATTACACCCCGGGGATCTTTACTGATCAGCTCGCGAAGGGTGTATAACTGAAGGCCTACATTCTTGGGCTTGGCTGCTGCAAGGAGTGCATCGGGAAGCAAAAGCATAGCCGGTGTAATCAGTCCGGCCTGCTTTAAAAAGGTTCTGCGGGTAGTCATTTTGCTTGAGATAAATTAGTTATGAATATACGTAATCGCTGGAAATTGATGCATACAAAAAAGCCGGTCCTGAAAAGGACCGGCCATATGAAAAAGTAGATATTTCCCTTAAATACGGAAGTGTGAGAATGCTTTGTTGGCTTCGGCCATACGATGCGTATCTTCTTTCTTCTTGTACGCACCACCTTCACCTTTTGCTGCTGCAACGATCTCATTGGCAAGCTTATCTGCCATGCTGCGACCGTTTCTTTCACGGCTAAAGCGGATCAGCCACTTTATGCTCAGAGAGACCTTCCTGTCAGGACGAACCTCAGATGGTATCTGGAAGGTTGCACCACCAATACGGCGGCTACGAACTTCAACAGCCGGGGTTACATTGGCAATTGCTCTTTTCCAGATCTCATAACCGTCTTCATTGGTGATCTTGCTCACCTTGTCGACCGCGTCATAAAATATTTCAAAGGCTACGCTTTTCTTGCCCTGCCACATGATATTATTGACAAAACGGGTAACCAGTTTATCGTTATACCGGGCATCGGGTGCCAACGGCAATTTTTTGGCTTGTGCTTTCCTCATCGAAGAACTATTTTATAATTATTTTTTACCAGCTTGTTTATCTCTCTTAGTACCGTATTTAGAACGGCTCTGCTTCCTGTCTTTTACACCGGCAGTATCAAGGCTACCACGTACAATATGGTAACGTACACCCGGAAGGTCTTTAACACGACCACCGCGGATCAGCACAATTGAGTGCTCCTGCAGATTGTGACCTTCACCCGGGATATAGGCAATAACCTCAATCTTGTTCGTCAAACGAACTTTTGCCACCTTACGGAGAGCTGAGTTCGGCTTCTTTGGAGTAGTTGTGTAAACACGTGTGCACACACCACGACGCTGAGGGCATGCATCCAGAGCCCTGGATTTGCTTTTGGCCTTGATTATTTCTCTACCTTTTCTTACTAATTGCTGAATTGTAGGCATTCTAAACCTTATTTATTTGGGACGGCAAAGGTAAAACCCATTGCCGATAAAACAAAATAAAAATTCTAAACTTTATACATCCACTGATGTGGGTCGGGAGCCGTGCCCCCCCTGATGGCAGAAAGACGACTTTTTACCTCGTTGGCAATGCCGGCTTGCTCCGTATTGAATTGCATGGAAAACTCCTTGTACCTCAGTTCTTTTATCAGTGCTATCACTGCAGCCGTTCCTGTTCCAAAGGCTTCATGAAGCTTTCCCTTGCCATATGCCTCAAGTAATTCATCAATATTGATCCGCCTTTCAGCAACTTCCAGCCCCATATCCTTTAATACCGTGATAACACTGTCACGGGTAACCCCCGCAAGTATCGTTCCCTCTTCAAGCGAGGGAGTTACCACCTTACCATCAATTACAAAAAAAACATTCATCATCCCTACCTCCTGCAGCCATTTATGCTCAAACGCGTCGGTCCAGAGCACCTGGTCATATCCCTGCTTCTGCGCTTCAGTTACTGCCAGCATACTACCTCCATAATTCCCTGCATTCTTGGAAAAACCCACCCCACCAGGAGCAGCACGGGTGTAGGCCTCCTCCACGAGGATCTTCATCGGGGCAGCAAAATATGGTCCGGTGGGACTAAGAATAATCAAAAACTTATAGGTAGAAGAAGGTCTTACCCCCAGCATGGTATCAGTCGAAAACATCACCGGACGGATATATAGGGAATGGTCGGCCATTTGAGGAATCCAATTCTTATCCAATTCTATAAGCTTGCGCATACCGTCCATGAAAATCTCTTCCGGAACTGCAGGCATATTCATACGCTCAGCCGACTTATTAAATCTCTTAAAGTTATCGTAGGGCCTGAAAATAAAGGCATTACCTTCTGAATCCTTATAAGCCTTAATACCTTCAAAAATAGCCTGGCCATAATGTAATGCCGCCAGGGAAGGATCCATCTGCAGGGGCTGGTAGGGTTTGATGGAAACCGATTTCCATTCGCCATCAGCATACTCGGCCTCCAGCATATGATCCGTAAAATACTTTCCGAAAGGGATATTCTTCAGAGGGATATCATGGAGCCGGGTCCGTTCAACTTTAGTAACCGGAATATCGGTAGCTGCAATCATAATTGGTACATTTGCTGCAAAGTAACAACGAAAAATACGGGCGGCCAAACCATTGGAAGAATTTTACTAACACTTGTTAGTAGCTTGATAACCTGGGTAATTTGCCTGCAACAGACAATCATATCCACCAATGTCAATCAATGATATAGAACTTTCCGGTGAATTATTACAGGCACTTTATAAGGATTCGCTGGTTATAACCACCCCTGAAAAGAGCATCGCTGAAGAGTTGAAGGCGCCTGGGCTCCCGCTTCAATATCTGGGAAACAACAGTAAGCGGTTCGTTATACTTGTAAATTATCCTGAACAGCTCCATCTTCCTGATGAGGCTTTTACCTTTTTAGCTAACCTGTTGAAAGCCTGCCAGTTAAATGCGGCTGATGTTGCCATTGTGAACCTGGCAAAGCAGGCTATCGGTCTGCCCGAGCTTCGGTTACAGCTGGAACCTTCTGTGATTGTGAGTTTTGGGGACAATTCACTGAATTCCGAACTTCCCGCCCCGGCCCTGCTTGTAGCTGAAAAAACAAATGATTTCGGGTACATGCTGGCCCCCCCTATCGAAACCCTGAACCAGCTTAGTGATACGGTAAAACCCCTTAAGAAAAAACTCTGGGATGGTATCCTGCAATTAATTCAATCTTAGCGTATGGATCTGATCTTTGCAACCAATAATATTAATAAGATAAATGAGATCCGGCAGATCATTCCCGCCGGATTCAACCTGATAACGCTGCATGAGGCAGGCATAAAGATTGATATTCCTGAACCACATGACACATTTCAGGAAAATGCATCTGAGAAAAGCCAAACTATTTATAAGCTGACAGGTAAAAGCTGCTTTAGTGAAGATACTGGCCTGGAAGTGGATGCCTTAGATGGTGCCCCGGGGGTAAGATCTGCCCGTTTTGCCAAAGAGGATGAAGGCTATTCGGGAAACAACGATAAACTCCTGAAACTGCTGGGACACAACCCCAACCGACATGCCCGATTCAGAACGGTCATTTCCTTAATTTTAGAAGGTGAGGAGTATTTTTTTGAGGGAAGATGCGAGGGGACGATCCTGATGCGGCCAAAAGGTTCTAACGGATTCGGATATGATCCGGTTTTTGTTCCCGATGGCAGTGAGAAAAGCTTTGGGGAGATGAGCATGGAAGAGAAAAAAACATTCAGTCACAGGCGCAAGGCCATGGATCTGTTGATCGCTTTCCTGCAGAAAAGGTTATAAGCGATCGAAAACCCAAGAAATAAAAAAAAGTGGAGCAATCAGGCAACCAAAATATTACGGATTACGACTTAATCAAAGGAAGTATTGCCGGAGACCCCAGGATACAGGAGATTCTGTACCAGCGGTTTGCTCCGAAAATGTATGCTATCTGCCTGCGTTATGCGGGAAATAATGATGACGCCCAGGACCTGCTCCAGGAGGGATTTATCAAAGTTTTCAGAAACCTGGAGAAATTCAGGAATGAAGGCTCATTTGAAGGTTGGCTCAGAAGGGTTTTTGTCAATACATCCATAGAACATTATCGTAGGAAAGTTCACCTTAACAGTATTTCTGAAAAGGAGGAAGTAGGCATCGAGGATGTTTCGGTTTCGGTGTTGGACCAGTTAGCAGAAAGAGATATAGTGCAACTGGTTCAGGAATTATCGCCAGGCTACAGGGCGGTATTCAACCTATATGTGATTGAAGGGTATTCTCATAAAGAGATAGGTGAGATACTCGGCATCAGTGAAGGCACCAGTAAATCGCAACTAGCACGGGCCAAATCCATACTCCAGAAAAAAGTGGCAGAACATTTAGGCGTAACAAGAAAATAACCACCAGCTGATGAATGATCCTTTACGAGATAAAATGCATGATTGGCAGGCGAGTCCACCCCCTGGCGCGTGGACTAAGATTGCCGCTGATCTTGAAGAAGTGAATGCGGAGAAGGCAATCAGCAAAAGACTGACAGCTTTCGAATCCACACCTCCCGTTCAAATCTGGAACAGGCTGATGCAGGAGCTTCACGAAGCCAAACCTGAACCAGAACAATCTATCCCCCTCAATCCTGTTGTTCCAGTAAGACCATTATACCCTTACCTGATAAGATATGGTGCAGCAGCCATTTTAATTGGTCTGCTAATCTGGGCTTTCAATAGTAATCCATTTGAAAATACATCGCAAACAGCCACCGCATCACTGGTTCCGATTGAAAATAATTCAGGAACGGCCGTTAATTCACCAGGTGTAACCCCACAGCCAGATCCGGTTATAAAAGCTGCCCCCCAACAGATACATATAAACGAAGCACCAGTAGAAATAAGGCAAACAAGGCGACAGCCGCGGTATTCTTCACTCCGCAACAAGCCGGTGGAATACCCTGGTAACGGCGATCCGGAGATCTCAGTGAATTATCCGCACCCACCAAGAATTTCACAGGCAATACTACCTGTGCAGAGCAACGAAGAAGGTTATATCATATTGAGGCAGGGAGATGGGCAAAAGGTCAGGATGTCGACCAAGTTTGCACCTTTATACTATTCACTGATGAACCAGCCGGAGCTCTCTGCAAACGCCAGTATGCTCAATACTTTACAACAGCGTATAAACCGCTCTCCCTATATTCCTGATCCCAATAATTTATTCGATCTGCTGCGCTTAAGTGATCTAATTCAGCAGGATCAATAATTCTTTCTTTTAAAAAATTTCATCCATGGCCCGCATAAGGTTAAGCATGCCCGAGAAGTTTATCTTCACCACCGAGCTACCGGTCAGGATCACTGATCTGAATTATGGCGGACATGTAGGTAATGATACAATTCTCACCCTGATCCACGAAGCGCGGATGCTATTTTTAAGGAATGCAGGATACACTGAGATGAATGCTGCCGGTGCATCACTCATCATGTCAGATGTTGGTATAGAATTCAAAAATGAATTATTCTATGGCGACCGGCTCCAGGTGAAAATTATTGCTGCAGAATTTACAAGGGTAGGATTTGATATCTTTTACCAGCTGGAAAAAATAACTGGTGATCGATCAATCATTATTGCCCTTGCTAAAACAGGGATGGTTTGTTATAACTATGAGCAGAAAAAGGTAACATCACTGCCGCAGGAATTGATACAAACACTGGGAACACCTTAATGCATTATTCGGTACTGTTCCAGATCCGCCAACTTTCTTCTGCCTGGATTATCAGCATGTCATAACCATTTTCAATGGCAGCACCTCTTTGCTTTCCTTCTTTAAGAAATCTGGTTTCAGCCGGATTATAAACAAGATCATATAAGTAATGATGAGTTCCTATTGCATCATAGTTAAGTGGAAGGATCGCGTCTTCATTGGGATGCATGCCAATAGGTGTTGTATTGATCCAAAGCGTTGAACGGCTTAGCAATTCTTCTGTAAGAGATTCATAATTGATGGCGATACCATTACTCTCTACTTTTCTGCTTACTATTATAAATTCTATTCCAAGTTTTGAGAGCACATATTGAACAGCTTTGGAAGCGCCCCCTGTTCCAAATACAAGGGCTTTATCATGTTCTTTCTTCAGGTACTTTTTCAAGGACAATTCAAAACCGATAACATCGGTATTAAATCCCTGCAGTTTACCATCCCGGATTCTAATGCAGTTGCAGGCACCAATAGTTTTCACTACTTCATTTGCTGAATGGAGAAAAGGAATTATAGTTTCTTTATGTGGAATGGTGATATTAAATCCTTCCAAAAGAGGATTGGAAAGCAGCAATGCAGGAACTTCCTGCACTGATGCCATCGGGTAATTATTGTATACGGCATCAATACCTTCCCTCTCAAATTTTTCCGTGAAATATCCTTTGGAAAAAGAATGACCAAGTGGGTATCCTATTAAGCCGAACTGGCGCATCAGGCCATTTCTTTATCAAGGAACATATGAAAAGTATCGCCTCTTAATCCAACCCGCATTGCTTCAAGCGAAAGCATTTCAGTAGGAGCGATATTACCCAGATTAACATTGGCGCCGATCAGTTCAATGAAATAAAGTTGCTGGGCTTTCTGGGGCGCTTCCCAGATGATCTTTTCTTCTGGTATCTGTGTCAGGATCTCCTGCACCAGGCCTTCCCTCACTTCTCCGCTTCCGCGATAGATACCAACATTACCTGCTTCCCGGGCTTCTGCAATAACATAGGTAGAACCCGCATCCAACTCTGCCCGCATTAGTTCAATCCATTTATAGGGAGGAATGATATGGGCTGCATCCTTACTTCCTACCTCACTTAATACGGTACCATGCTTGGTGAGTTTTTCAATATATCCGCATTTCTCAGCATGCGGGATGGTTATAGAACCATCACTCACTTCCATGTAGCTGATGCCATAATCTTTACAAACACTTATATAATCATCAAACTGGTTTCTGATCAGGAATGCCTCAAACAATGTACCGCCAAAGTAAACAGGCATATCATAAGAACGGTAAATTTCCAGCTTTTCGCGGAGGTTGGGAGTTACATAAGAAGTTCCAAAACCAAGCTTCACTATATCAACATGAGGATATGCAATACTCATGAAATTCTTACTCTCTTCAATACTCAGGCCCTTATCCATTACCATTGTAATCCCTTTCATTCGCGGCTTGGCAACACGTTCAGGGATCTGCGTTAAATTGAAATTCATTTGCTTTTGTTTAAGGAATTGCCGCGCAAAAATAGGAAACGGAAGGCATATTACGGACGGCTACCTTTCCTGTTCCTGGCAATTACATCAACAACAAGCTGATTTTGCAGTACAGAGGGATGAAGTGCAACAAATTCTTTCAGCTGTTTAGGTGCTTTCTGAATGGCTCTTTCCAGGTATATCAGCGCTTCCCTTGATTTACCGAGGGCAAACAATATTGCACTTTTATAGTATATAAAAAGGGGCTTGCCTTCAGTATGCTGAAGGGCTGCATCTGCCTGTTCAAGTGCTTCCTCCATAAAAGAGCCTTTGTATAAACAACGTATAAGCGCTTCCCAGCCTGTGGTACTTTTTGGCCTCGCCCTCACAACATTGGAAAAATAAAATATGGCATCGCGGGTTTCACCCAGCTGGATCTTGCATTCTCCCATGGCAAGGTTGAATTCGGGTACCGATTTTTGGATCTGCATAGCCGTTTCAAGCTGTTTAACCGCCTGTGCCCAGAGCTCCTCATTAATATAGGTGCAACCGATCTTATAATAAAGCCTGGCATCATCCGGATTGAGGTGCACGGCTTTCCTGTAGTAGAACCTGGCCTGGCTATAATTCTTTATTCTGTCATAGCAGTGACCGATAGCTTCATAGATAACATCTTCAGGGCGACTTAGCTCAAGCACTTTTTCCAGCACTTCGATAGCTTCCCGGAACTTACGCATACGGATGAATGCATCTCCCATATTCCGGTAGGCATAATCAAATTTTTCATCAATGGTGATGGCGAATTTATAGGCATCGATCGCCTTCTCATAAAGCTTAAGTCCCTGGTAAGCAGCAGCGAGATTGAACCAGGCTAGTTCATTATAAGGCAGCTCTTCGAGGATCTGCTGGTGCAAGCGAATGCTCTCCTCATTCCGGCCGGTAAAATCGGTCCAGAAGCATATCTTATAGAGGGCTTCTTCGTTTGCGGGTTCCTGTTCCAGGATCAGCTTAAGGCAGTCAAATATCTTATCGAACTGCTCGTAATCATCATAAACATCTGCCAGCTCGAAGAGTAGTTCGATCCGCTCCTCCCCTTCAAAATAATTCAGGGCATTCTCCAGTAATTCAACGGCCTTGTCCTGCTGGTCAAGGGCGAGGTAGGCATCGGTGCGCAGAATGAAGATATTGATATCTGTACTATCGAGGAGCTCAGCAAGGTCTAAAATGGAAAGAGCATCCTGGTATTTGCGGGATGCTATCAGTATATCTGCTTTTCTAATTAATAAGGTGGAAGAATAAGGAAACTGCTCTACTGCCATTTCACTGGCTTCAAGCGCCTGTGCGAGATCTTCGGCCTGGTCAAAGTGATTAATTATCTTTTCATAGGCTTCCTCATCCAGAAAGGAGTAAGAACGGCCGGATTTCCTGTCGTTATACTGCCTGAGCAACTCCTCAATATCCTCTTTATCCTGGCGAAAGGGGTATTCTTTCATTTACTATAGGTTAACCTAATATAGGCTATTCAAAAAAAACATCCAATTAATTGTAACTTTTTTTATCACCATCCGTTAAATACATATTAAAGTTTGTGATAAACGGTTTCGGAATTAGCAAATATTTTTATTATTTTTGTCTCGATGTTAAGAAATCTCCATACAAGAATTGCCCGGCATAGTTTAAAGCTGTTTGTTGCAACAGCTTTCCTGGGGTTCGCCTGCTTTGCATTCGCAAGTATGGGTGGGGAGAAAAAGAACCGTAAAGGCTCAAAGCTCACTGCTGATTTCGTTCCTATCAAAACCAGCTCCGGATTTACACTTAAAGCTGGTCCATCTTACAAAGGCAGCATGATCTTCAAACAGGAGAAATCAGCCAGTCACCTTACTTTCAATACCCTCATCACTTACCAGAAGGGTAATACCACCTACATCATGCCCTATAATCACAGGGTGACTATCAGTAAGTCAGGAGCAACGCAGGACAATCTGCAATTACTTCGCCTGAAGGTGAAACTCAATAAGTGATCGATTAATTTTTTCTTCCCTTTTTACTTTCGTCATAGGTCATTTCCCTATAACCAGCTTTTGGTATATCGAACTTTGATACCGGAACGGGATTGAGTGATACCTGTGATACAACATACCTGATATTCAGCTTTCCCTGGGTTAGCTCATATTCAAGGGGTAATCCCTTTAAATTGGTGAACTGGCTGTTGTAATCATTATTCTCAGGAATGATATCTTCTGTATAATAAACTACAAAAGAGCTGCCATCCTTCATCTCAGCAACTGCCTTTTTACAAAGGTAGCCTGCCAGCATCTTGGTTTCGGAGCTTGGCGTGAATCGAATCCCCTCATATTTACGGTTCTTATCTTTCCAATCATCTGCTGTCATCCGGATCAGCACTTTTTGTCCACCCACTTCCTGCAAAACAACCCCTGCGCCTGTACGTGAGTCATGTATGGTGGTGAACTTTGCAAGCGCGCTTACCATTTCCGACCTGCTGTGATGGCCTTTGAGGTAAACCGTGGTAGTTGCGCCGTCAAATGCATCTGCCAGCCGGGGCTCAACACTGCCGGTAGTTATGACGGCATCGTAGATGATAGTTAAGTCAGCTGTTTTTTTCTGGGCTTCGGAAGCCAGCGCTGTAAAAAACAGGGAGCCGGCGAGTAATAATTTTTTCATGGTCGATCTTACGGTATCAGACGATTTTTAAACCTTTCAGGTTGTCTAAAATAAAAAAGCCCATCGAAAATGACCTACTTTCCTTTTTTCTGCATGTTCTGCACCCGTTTCTGGGAATTCTGCACTTCCTCCATTTTCTCCTGCCATTTCGATTTGGTCTTCGGTTTAAGGCGGTTTTGTGCGAGCTGGGCAACTATCTGGTCATGATTGATGATATACTTCTGAATAATGAACTGTAGCACCAGCGTAATTACGTTTGATACTGTATAGTACCAGGTTAGTGCTGAAGGCAGCCTGTTAAAAAAGAATAACATTACAACCGGAAAGATATACGGCATGTATTTGAGCATCGGATTGTTCTGGTCCGGCGTCATATTCATGTTGAATAATGATATCAGGAAGCTGGTTATAACAGCCAGTAAAGTAAACAAGCTGATATGATCTCCAAATCCAAGGGGGATGGAGAATGGTAATCGGGCTATTACATCATACGTGGAAAGATCCTCGGCCCAGAGAAAACGTTCACCCCTAAGCGCCACATTAGCATTAAAGAAACTATAGAGTGCAAAGAAGATCGGGATCTGTAATAATGCTGGAATACATCCGCCCAATGGATTTACGCCGGCTTCCCTGAAAAGCTTCATCTGCTCCATTCCGAATGTTTGCTGGTCGTCACCATGTTTGGCTTTCAATGCATCTATCTCCGGCCTTAGCGCTTTCATTTTTGCACCGCTGAGATAACTGGAGTAAACAAGCGGTGAAGTGATCAGACGAATAAACAATGTCAGCAACGCGATCACTATTCCAAAGCTGCCGATGAATTTCTTAATGAAATCAAATACCGGCATTACCACAAACTGGTTGATAGGGCGCACAAATGCATAGAAACCCTGGCCCAGGTTAACGATCTTATCCATATCGTCAACGCCAACATTCCGAAGGATCTTATAATCATTTGGACCAAAATAAAACTGTAATGGGATCACGGCAGTATTATCACCAGTCAGTTTTTTCTGGAAACTGGCTTTGGCTGCAACAATAAGGCTGGTGGTGTCTTCACCCGGACTGGTCCAATCAACCTGTGCAGCATCAAACTTGTCTTTAGCAATAAGAGTAGTATTGAAAAACTGCTGCTTTATACTTGCCCAATGTACAGGCTTTTCAAATTTCTCCTGGTCGCTTGAAAACAGATTGAAGTAATCATATTCACCATCTTCCATTATCACCAACTGAGATTGCTGCCTTTCGTACTTCACGTCTTTTTCCTGCTGGTGTGCATCAACAACCCAGTTGAGGTTCAGTTGCTGCTGTGTGAGAAGGCTATTAACGCCATTCAGGCGAATGGTATAATCAACGAGATAACTTCCCTGTTTCAACGCATATTCATGAACGATAGTTTCACCATTATTACCAGTTACTTCATAACTGATGGTCTGGTTTCCGGAAGGATCTTTCTTAATATCTTTTAGCTGGAAAAACAGTTCTCCTGCCTGGGCAGTCTGGTTAGGACCAATATTAACTGCATAACTTATATTATCGCTGCCATCATGAATCAGGGTAACCTGGCTGCTGTCGGATCTTTTGTAATTTTTCAGCTTCACCTGAACAGGCTGCGCGCCTTTGTTGGTGAAGCGAATGGCTAATACATCATTTTCGAGGTCCTGGAATGATTCTGCCGCGGCTGCCGCGCGAGCCCATCCGGTTGCTGTTGAATCGATCGCAGCTACAGCATTAACGCTGTCAGTTATTACAGGGGCAGCTTTCTTTCTTGCTGATTCTATCCTTGCTACCGAATCTTCGTACTGCTGCTTCTTTACCTGCAGCTCCTGGCTGTTCTTGGAAGAAATGAAGAGATAAACAAAAAGTAAGACTCCCATCAACACAAAACCAATGATCGTATTTCTATCCATGCTCTGCATGTAGTATGTTTTTTGACGTGCAAAGATAGGGTAATAAAGGCCCTTACCTGCCTTTTATTTATATCATTTCACTCTGTAACAAAGGGTTCCGGATACCTTCTTTCTTTTCTGCATTTTCCTTGGCTGCCTTGATGAAGTGTACAAAAACAGGCTGCGGATTCTCCACGGTACTCTTTAATTCAGGATGGTATTGTACGCCAATAAAGAATGGATGGCCGGGTAATTCAACTATCTCCACCAATCCGCTCTCCGGATTTCTTCCACTCGCAATCATACCTGCCTGTTCAAAATCAGCGAGGTACTGGTTATTGAATTCCCAGCGATGACGATGCCTCTCGCTAATAAGTGTGCTGCCATAAACAGTATGCGCCAGACTTCCCTCCCTGATTTCGCAGGGATATGACCCAAGCCTCATGGTGCCGCCCTTGGCAGTAACAGCCTTCTGACCTTCCATCAGGTCAATAACCGCATGGGTTGTATTCGGGTCCATCTCGGTACTGTGGGCATTTTTCCAACCCAATACATTTCGCGCGTATTCAATTACACTCATCTGCATACCCAAACAAATTCCAAAGAATGGCAATTTATTTTCGCGCGCATATTTTACAGCAGTGATCTTTCCTTCAATACCCCTGTGACCAAACCCTGGTGCAACCAGCAAACCATCAAGGTGACCAAGCTTTTCTTCCACATTCTCTTCCGTGATAAATTCACTGTGAACATTCACCACATTCACCTTGCATTCATTCATCGCACCTGCATGTACAAATGCTTCGAGGATCGACTTATAAGCATCCTGCAATTCAATATACTTACCGATCAACCCGATGGTTACCTTACTCTTGGGATACTTAAGCTTATCAAGGAACTCTTTCCATTTACCCAGTTCAGGCTCTGAATAATTAGTGATATTCATTTTCTTCAGGCAGATCAGGTCAAGCTTCTCACGCATCATTGCTAATGGAACCTCATAAATGGTAGGCGCATCAGCCGCTTCAATTACTGCTTCCTTTTTCACATTACAGAAGAGCGCAATTTTCTTTCTTATTTCGGGGGATAGTGATTCTTCGGTGCGGCATACAAGTACATCGGGATGTACACCCTCCTGGCTAAGCATCCTGACGCTGTGCTGTGTGGGCTTGGTCTTTAGCTCCTTTGCAGCACGGAGGTATGGAATCAATGTAAGGTGAACCACCACACAATCTTCTTCAGGCAGCTCCCACTGCAACTGACGAACCGCTTCTATAAAAGGTAAGCTTTCAATATCACCAACTGTTCCACCAATTTCAGTTATTACAATATCATAGCCCTGCTGACCAAGTAATAACATTCTGCGTTTGATCTCGTCAGTGATATGTGGTACAACCTGAACTGTTTTACCAAGGTATGCTCCTTCCCTTTCCTTGTTAATAACGGTCTGGTATATGCGACCAGTTGTAACGTTGTTAGCCTGCGAGGTAAATATGCTCAGGAATCTTTCATAATGACCAAGATCAAGGTCGGTTTCAGCACCATCCTCTGTTACATAACATTCGCCATGTTCATAAGGATTAAGCGTACCGGGATCAACATTGATGTAAGGATCAAATTTCTGGATCGTTACATTCAATCCCCTTGCCTGAAGCAACTTGCCCAGGGATGCTGCAATGATACCCTTACCTAATGATGAGGTTACTCCTCCTGTTACGAAAATGTACTTGGCCATATTTTGAATTTTTTCAAAAAAATAAACTCCCAAGCCATAATAGCTTAGGTTATTGCTGACATCCTGTCTTTTAATGTTGAACCGCTTCTCCAGTCTGAATACTGACCTTGCGGAAAAATGGAATATGTATATCCGGGAGGTCATGCAAAGATACAGTATTCCCCATTCCACCCAAGTTGGGAATTGCCTTGTGGAAAAAAACTGTATAGCCGATCAGTCTGTTTACTGGCATTGTTTGAACAAGAGGGCCACTGGATTGTAATCTTAAAAAGTTTACTCATATGAAAAAAATCATTCTTTTTGTTGCCGGTTTGTTATTCATAAAAGCTGCCAGTGCCCAGGAACCAGTTTCCTGCTGTGCGGCAATGGCAACAGAATCATTTGCACAGAATGCCTCCAGCAAATCATTCCGTATGAGCCATGACGAGCCCCTTCCCTTTAAATACCAGTCTGATGCAGGCAAGGACATCAATTATGCTACACCCGATGGTAAAACAGCACATGCCTGGGAGGTTAAATCAGCCACACCAACTAAGAATTACCTTTTCGTGGTTCATGAATGGTGGGGACTAAACGATTACATTAAGCAGGAAGCAGAAAAACTTGGCCGCGACCTTGGAATAAATGTGATAGCGCTTGATCTGTATGACAATGTAGTTGCCACAAACAGGGAGGATGCAGCTAAAACGATGCAGTCGGTAAAGTCAGAGCGGGCCGAGGCCATCATAAGAGGTGCTTATAAATATGCCGGCGACGATGCCCGGGTGTTTACCATCGGTTGGTGCTTTGGCGGCGGCTGGAGCCTGCAGGCCACGTTACTGGGTGGCAAACAGGCGGCAGGGGGAATCATGTATTATGGCCAGCCTGAAAAGGATGTTGAAAAACTCAAAACGCTGAATGCAGATATCCTGGGATTCTTCGCCAACCAGGACCAATGGCCGAGCCCGCAGGTAGTGGATGAATTCGCTGAAAATATGAATAAAGCCGGCAAGAAGCTATTGCTAAACCGCTATGATGCTACCCATGCATTTGCAAATCCGAGTAATCCCAACTTCAATAAGGAAGCAACCGAAGACGCTTACAAGAAAGTACTGGCCTTTATCAGGGAAAGAAGCTGAGCTAAATATAAAAGTTCCTTTAAATACAATAGGCACCCGGTTTCCCGGATGCCTATTTTCCTTTTGGTGATTATTGCTAATTATATAATCCTAATTTACAGATGCCTGGATGATAGGTGTTGCTTTGATCAGACCAGTATGATTTCTCTTTAAAAGGATGTCTTTGATCTTTTCGCTGCCGCCTTTATTGGCATGCATAGCCACGATGGCTATAATTTCTAATAGTAAAATCCAACTGCTAATATTCTTTTTCATATCTGTGGTTCAATGGTGGTAAGTCCAACGCGCTGCAAATTACCTCAATTAGGCCTAGCCGCAAAAACCTCCTTTCGGATTTACCATATTAGATTAACGATCTACCCATTAATATATTATTAATAACGTTTTTTCTCATGTATTATGCGGTAGATGCATAAAAATTATCCCTTTTGTATCTTGTCGTAGCTGGCGGCGATCCCCTTAATGAGTGATGAACTGAATCCCTGGTGCTCCATTTCATTTAGTCCCGCTATGGTGCAGCCCTTAGGAGTAGTCACCTTATCGATCTCCTGCTCCGGATGGGTACCTTTCTGTAATAATAGTTCCGCCGCTCCCTTAACTGTTTGAGCAGCAATGAGGCTGGCAGTTGCCGCATCAAAGCCTATTTCGATACCCCCTTGTATATTGGCCCGAATATACCGCATCGCATAGGCCGTGCCACAGGCACCCAGCACCGTTGCCGCATCCATAAGCTTTTCATCAATGATGGCAACCCGCCCCAGCTGGTTGAATAATGCCATCACCCACTCAACCTGTGCCGCATCAGCCCGGGTATAACCCACACAGGTCATGCTTTCCCGAATGGCTATAGCCGTATTGGGCATCGCCCTGAATATGGCTGTTTCGCCTTTCAGCTCCTTTGCCAATTCTGCAATGGTCACCCCTGTTACCACTGAGATGAGCATTTTTTCCTTTCCGGTCACCCCGGCAATTTCACGAACAACCTCAGCCGCCTGAAAGGGCTTAACAGCCAGCAGAATAACATCGGCCTGCTGCGCCGCCTCCACATTATTATTCGTTACATGTATGCCTTTCTGCTGTAAAGGCTGTAAAAGAGCAATATTTCTACGGGTTACAGTAATGTTCCCGGCTTCTGTGAATCCACCAGCCAACAAGCCTTCCGCTATTGATATACCAAGATTTCCGCCACCAATAATGGCTATTTTTTTACTCATCTCACATAGGTTTAAAAAAATGCCATCACCCCTTCGGAGTGATGGCAGCAATCATATTGTAAATATAATGATTTAAAAGTACTTACCCGGAACAAGGTAATTTCTCACATAATCCTCCACCCCTTCTTCCAGTGTATAAAAGCTTTCGGGATAGCCCTGGTCACGCAGTTTCTGCATATTTGCCTCCGTGAAATACTGATACTTATCTCTTATATCCTCCGGCATATCAATAAATTCAATTACCGGCTCACGGTCCATTCCCCTGAAACTTGCCTTAACGAGATCCTCAAAAGCGCGCGCCTTGCCGGTACCAAGATTGTACAATCCTGATTTGGGCTGGTTCTCCATCAGCCATACACAAACCTTCAACACATCCATCACATATACAAAATCACGGAGCTGCTGACCATCTTTAAAATCTGGCCGGTGCGAGCGAAACAGCTTCACCTTCCCGGTTTCCCTGATCTGGTTGAAGGAATGCCAGATCACACTTGCCATCCTTCCCTTGTGATATTCATTAGGGCCATAAACATTGAAGAATTTTAGTCCCGCCCAAAAAGGCGGATGACATTCCTCATGCATTACCCATTTATCGAATTCATTCTTTGAAACGCCATAAGGGTTCAGCGGCTGCAAATTGAAAACTAGCTCATGGCTGTCGTCATATCCAAGTTCACCCCCGCCGTAGGTGGCAGCAGATGATGCATAAACAAGTGGGATATTATGAATGGTGCAGTAGTTCCAGATCTTCTGGGAATACTCCACATTCAGTTCCTGGTGGATGGAATAATTGAATTCGGTGGTGTCGGTTCTTGCGCCTATATGAAATACAAAATCGATCCTGGGTTTGTGCTCATTCAGCCATTCGAAGAAATGGTCCCTGGGAATTTTCTCCAGGAATGATTTCCCTTCGGTATTGGGGGCTTTGTCTTCCCTGCTGAAATCATCCACCAGCAAAAGATTATTGAATCCTTTCTGGTTAAGATAACCAACCAGGCAACTACCTATGAAACCCGCGGCACCGGTTATGACAATAACAGAATCTGTATTCATATATAAGGCAGTTTACACCATTATTAAATAGGGCTCATTGCAAATTCGGCATCATGGCCAGCCAGCAATCTTTCAATGGCAGTATCATACTTCTTTTTCCAGGAATTAATATCGCCCCAGTCTTCTCCATCAATGGTGATATTGCCCGAGCTTACAGTTCCGATCTTCCTGAAAGCTTTTCCAGAAAGGGCGGCCTCCAACTGCGACTGACGTTCCGGATTAACGGATACGATCACCCGACTTTGGCCTTCCCCGAAAAGGAATGCATCCTTACGGATGGCGGGGTCGGTATCAATATTGAATCCGAGATCGCGATTAAATCCACTTTCCGCCAGCGTAATGAAAAGTCCGCCTTCACTGATATCATGGGCTGAATCAATCAGTTTGTTTTTAATCAATTCACTGATCGTTTGCTGAAGACCAAATTCTTCTTCAATATCAAAATGCGGAACCGGCGAATGCTCCACGCCCACTATTTTATTTAAGTATTCGGAGCTATTGATACAGTCTGTACTATTTCCTATGATATAGATGGCATCACCCTCCTGCTTAAAATCAAGCGTCATTTTATTGTCCACAGAATCCAGCAATCCCACCATTCCTATAGTTGGTGTGGGATAAACAGGTCCATCGGGGTTCTGGTTGTAAAAGCTCACATTACCTCCGGTAACCGGGGTATTGAATCTGCGGCATGCGTCACCCATTCCTTTAATGGCCTGAACAAACTGGTAGTAGACCTGTGGGTCGTAGGGGTTTCCGAAATTAAGGCAGTTGGTAACACCGAGGGGTTCGCCGCCACTGCACACGATATTTCTCGCGGCTTCAGCAACTGCTATCATGGCGCCTTTGTAGGGATCGGCATATACATAGCGGCTATTACAATCTGTTGTTACCGCAAGTGCTTTATTGCTTGGTTTTGCCAGTACTACCGCCGCATCGCTGGGAGCATTGGTGGAAGTATTTCCAGTTCCAACCATGCTGTCATACTGAACATAGATCCAGCGCTTGGAAGCGATATTGGGGATCTCAACCAATTGGGATGCCACTGCCTTCAGGTCGGCTGGTACCGGCACAGTCGCAGCATCAAAAGCAGCGATCTTCTCGAGGTATGCCGGCGCTTCGTATGCACGATCATATACAGGTGCACCACCACCAAGTACCAGTTCATAAGCCGGGATGGAAGCCTCCAGTTCACCATGCATATAAAAATCGAGAAGCCCGTTATCAGTCACTTCTCCGATCACAGAACAGGGCAGATCCCATTTTTCAAAGATCTTCTCCACCAACGCTTCCTTGCCCTTTTCAACCACCATGAGCATACGCTCCTGGCTCTCACTGAGGAGGAGTTCCCATGTTTTCATATTCTGCTGACGGGTAGGCACTTTATCCAGATCGATCCTCATTCCCACGCCACCTTTTGCACTCATTTCTGCGGTGGAGCAGATGATGCCTGCGGCACCCATATCCTGCATGCCCACCACTGCGCCAGTAGTTATAACCTCAAGGCAGGCCTCGAGTAATTTTTTTTCCTGGAAGGGATCACCAACCTGTACCGCTGGCAGTTCCTCGGTACTTTCTGCGGTGATATCAGCAGAAGCAAATGAGGCCCCGCCAATTCCATCCTTACCAGTGGCAGAACCCACAAACATAACCGGGTTCCCTAGTCCTTCGGCAGTGGCACTAACTGTACCACCCGCCTTTACAATTCCAACACTCATGGCATTCACGAGTGGGTTGGTATGATAGCATTGTTCAAAATATATTTCGCCCCCCACGGTAGGAACACCAAAGCAATTGCCATAATGGCCAATGCCATGAACCACGCCACCTAAGAGGTGCTGGGTTTTTCCTTCAGTGAGTTTACCAAAACGGAGAGAATTCAATGCGGCAATAGGTCTTGCGCCCATGGTGAAAATATCCCGGTGAATACCTCCAACGCCGGTTGCTGCTCCCTGGAATGGTTCAATGGCCGATGGGTGGTTATGGCTCTCGATCTTGAAAACAACGCCATATCCATCTCCCATATCCATGAGTCCGGCATTCTCTTCTCCTGCTGCTACCAGCATTTTGCCACCTTCCCTTGGGAGGGTTTTCAACCATTTAATGGAATTTTTATAGCTGCAGTGTTCACTCCACATTCCACTGAAGGCGCAGAGTTCATTGAAATTAGGGGTTCGGCCGAGTTTCTCTTTGATCAGTTCAAATTCTTCGGCGGTAAGACGTAATTGTTGCGCGGTTTTAACGGTTACTTCCATGTTGCTTTTGCGGATGGTGTAAGAAAGCGCAAAGGTAAGGTAAGGCAGTGAATGCGAAAATTATTGATGCCCTTCAATGCCGGCCACTGCCTGTTTATAATGGGCGATAATTATACTGATATCAAATTGTGCCTTTACCAGCTCCCTGCCTTTTTTACCCATGTTCATACGAAGGGATGGTGTCATCAGCAGCATTTCCTCCATCTTAAGCGCGAGGTCGAAGGGATCGCCGGGCTTTGAGAGCAAACCGTTTTCAAGATGCTTCACCACATCATGGCAGCCCCTTGAATCAGAAGTAACAATCGGCAGTTCCATACTGGCCGCTTCCAGTAAGGATCGCGGCACACCCTCGTTATAGGTGGAGGGAAATACAAAACAATCTGTCTCCGAAAGCCACGGCCTTACATCATCCATGAATCCCTCATAACGGAGCAGACCTTCCTTTTCCCACCGCGCCAGCTCTTCCATTGAAATGGAATCAGGATGATGGGCTTCCACGGATCCGATCAATACTGATCTGAACTGGTGCCCTTTCTTTCGCAGTAACCTGCAGGCATCAGCATATACGCCAATACCCTTGCTCTTCAGGAGACGGCTTGCCATCAGGAAACAAAAATCACCATCCCCACCATCGCTTTTTGCTACAGATGAAAACCATTCGGTATCGATGCCTTCACCCGGTAGCACACGCGTTTTTTTTATATCAGTAATGCCATTACTTGTGAAGAATCCCGCATCCTCATTATTCAGAAACCAAACCTCACGGGCACCCTTAAGTGCTTTGCGGTACAATTGCTTCACTACATGGTAGAGGATATTCTTTTGCGAAAAGGCATATCCCAGTCCGGTTACCACAGCAATGGAAGGAATGCCTGCTGCAGTGGCAGCCATGGTTCCATAAATATTTGGTTTGGCAACAAAATGGAATACCAGGGCCGGACGGTATTGCCGGTAATATTTCTTTGCCTCCAGGTAAAACCGGATATCGGCAAGGGGACTTATCGAGCGGTTATCAAAGTGAAGGGGCTGGTACTGGCATCCTTCCTTGCGGAGCTTGTCAACAAATGCATCCTCCGGACATAAAACCAGGATACGATGCCCTGCCTGCAGCAGGCTCCGGATCACATCAAGCCTGAAATTATAAACGGACCATCCGTTATTGGAAACAAAAGCGATAAGGAGGGATCTGTTTGTTGCAACTTGCATTCGGCCACATTAAAGCCAAATGTATAGATTTGAAAAGGAAAATCAAGAAACCCGGATGGATATATACCTGCGCTACTTCATTGTTTTGATCATTGTTGTGTTGCTAACGCGATGGCTCACCCGAAAAGCTGAGTGGGGTTTCAGCTGGAGCCAATTACTGCTTGCCATGGCAGCAAAGATCATCATGGGTTCCCTTTATGGGTTTGTGTTCCTCCGGTTTTATGGCGGCGATGATACCTGGTTCATAAATGCCGACAGCATGAATGAACTCGATAAACTCCTTAATCGTCCTGCCTATTTTTTTGAAGATGTTGACATATTCCGACTTGTATCAGAGAATGGCTGGGCAGGGGGATTGGCAGTTTTCCAGATGAAAATGGAGCAGGCCCTCATCATTAAGCCCCTTGCCATAGTAAACCTTATATCGGGCGGCAATTACTATATTAATGTGGTTGCATTCAGTGGCATCAGCTTTTGGGGACATTTCTGGCTTTACCAGGCATGTCTGGCTGCCTGGCCCCAACTTAAGCGATGGTTGTTCCTATTGATCTTTCTTTATCCCCCCACCCTGTTCTGGCTTAGCGGCATAAGATCGGATGCCTGGCTATTCTTCTTTTTCGGACTCCTTATATATATATATGGAAAATGGTTAGCCCGGGGCAAAACTGCTTACCTGGTGCTTACCATCCTGGCACTGGCAGGAATCAGTTTTATCCGCGCGCCGCTGGTAGCCGTCATCATACCATCGCTTGTGGCCTGGTGGCTGGTGGTGAAAAAACAAAAGCCCCAGGTAAAAGCATTTCTCGGGGTGCATATGATCGCGATGGTGATGTTTTTCCTGAGCGGATTATTGCCCTCCCCTCTCAACCTGCCTGAAATGGTAGCGGAAAAGCAAGCCTCATTCTTTACGCTGGAAGGAAAAACAAGGGTCAGCCTCCAAAAGTTGGAACCCTCTCCCGCATCATTTATAAAGTTGCTGCCACAGGCTGCTGACAACGCCTTTCTGCAACCCCGGCCATGGAATGCCAGCGGCGCCCTTCAATTGCTGATGGTGGTCCAGAACCTGGTTCTGCTCGGATTATTTCTGACGCTTATTGCGCGTCGTTACCCCGGCAGGGCTCTCCTTGCCCCTTACCCAATGTCGGCCCTGCTCGCTTACACTGCCCTCCTCACCTGCCTCTTCATCGGTTATACCATTCCCTTCCCCGGTGCACTGGTTCGCTACAGGGCGATCCCCGAACTATGCCTGCTGATCTGGCTGAGTCTGGCAGCAGCAGGCGATAAAATTTCACATTACAAATTAATTAATGTTTATAAAAACAGAGGTTTCTGATATTTATTCTGCACGAAAAGGATGATTTGCATCATTTTTTTACTCAACTTAGAGGAAATTTTTGAAAACCCTGTTAAGGGTCCTTCAAAAAGCTGAGATTATCATTTTTTTCAATAGCTAAAATTAATTCTTAATGTCATTACGTTTCAGTGCTTTAGAAGGCATCAATGAAGGAAAAGAAGTGGAAGTTTCGGGATCTGCCAAGATTACTGCGATTTTTGGGGAGAATGTTTTCACCATCCAGAAGGCCAGGGCCTTTTTGAGTGATGAAGGCTATAAAAGTCTGCTCGCCTCCATTCGCGGTGGAAAGAAAATTGACCGCAATGTTGCCAACCAGGTTGCAGCAGGTATCCGCCAGTGGGCAGAAACAAAAGGTGTAACGCATTACACGCACTGGTTTCAGCCTTTAACAGGAACTACAGCCGAAAAGCACGATTCGTTTTTCACATTAAAGGGAGATGGAACCGCCATTGAAGAATTTGATGGTGCCGCGCTCATTCAGCAGGAACCTGATGCCTCCTCTTTCCCGAGCGGTGGTATCCGTGCCACTTTTGAAGCCCGTGGTTATACAGCATGGGATCCCTCCTCTCCTGCCTTTATCATGGAGATCGGAAATGGCCGCACACTCTGCATCCCAACCATATTTGTTTCTTATACCGGCGAAACACTTGATTATAAAGCGCCGCTTCTTAAATCACTGGAAGCACTTAATAAGCATGCTGTTGATGTTGCCAACTACTTCGATAAGAATGTAAACCGCGTTTCTGCAACCCTCGGATGGGAGCAGGAATATTTCGTGATTGATGAGGCTATGTTCAATGCCCGTCCAGACCTGGTGCTTAGCGGCAGGACTGTTTTTGGTCATGCGCCTGCAAAGGGACAGCAGCTGGAAGATCATTATTTTGGTTCCATCCCTGAGCGCATCTATGCATTCATGCGCGATTTCGAGAACGAATCTTACAAGCTGGGTATTCCCCTGCGTACACGCCATAATGAAGTTGCACCAGCACAGTTCGAGTGTGCTCCCATCTTTGAAGAAGTGAGTGTTGCTGTTGACCATAACACCCTGCTCATGGATGTAATGGATCGTGTTGCACGTCGTCACAGGCTTCGTGTACTGGTTCACGAAAAACCTTTCGCAGGAATCAACGGTAGCGGTAAGCACAACAACTGGAGCATGTCAACCGATACCGGTGTTAACCTTCTTGCTCCCGGCAAAACGCCAAAGACAAATCTCATGTTCCTGACTTTCTTCGTGAATACGATCAAAGCGGTTCATGACTATGCAGATGTTCTCCGTGCATGCATCGCTTCTGCAGGAAACGACCATCGTCTTGGCGCAAACGAAGCACCTCCTGCCATCATCTCAGTATTTGTTGGTGGATACCTCAGCAATGTATTGTCTGAAATCAAGGAAAGAGTGAGTGCTAAATTTGATGAGCAGGATGAGGCCATCCTGAAGCTCGACCTGCATCGCAGCATTCCTGAATTGCTCCTTGACAATACCGATCGTAACCGTACTTCTCCTTTTGCCTTCACCGGTAATAAGTTTGAGTTCCGTGCCGTGGGTTCTTCTGCCAACTGCGCAAACCCGATGACTGTTTTGAATACCATCATCGCTGAAACACTTAAGCAATTCAAGAAAGATGTTGACGCGCTGATCGAGAAAGGTGAGAAGAAAGAGATCGCTATCATGCATGTGATCCGCGAATATATTGTTGCGAGCGATAAGGTTCTTTTTGAAGGTGATGGATACAGTGAAGAGTGGGCAGAAGAAGCAGCCCGCCGTGGACTTCCAAATGTAAAGACCACCCCACTTGCTTTGGATGCAATGGTTACTGACAAAACCAAGAATCTCTATGAGAGCAATGATGTACTAACGCACGTAGAGCTGGAAGCACGTCATGAGATCGAACTCGAGAAATACATCAAGCATGTACAAATTGAAGCGAGGATCATGGGTGAACTTTGTACCAGTCATGTGCTACCTGCAGCAATCAAATACCAGAATATTCTTATCAGCAATATCAGTGGATTAAAAGAGATCGGCCTGAAGGAAAGCAGTTATGCAAACCAGCTGCAGATCCTTGAAAAGATCAGTGAGCATATCAATATTCTGAGCGACCAGGTAGAGAAACTGATCGAGGCTCGTAAAGTCTGCAACAAAATTGAAAATACAAGGGAAAAAGCCATCGCTTACGAAAGCCAGGTTAAAGCACCTTACTTTGATTCTATCAGGTACAGGGTTGATAAGCTGGAACTATTGGTGGACGACAGCCATTGGATGCTGCCTAAATACAGGGAGATGCTTTTCCTCAGATAATTCTCTTAACCAAAACTAACATTGCTACCAGCCCGTTTCAACTGAAACGGGTTTTTTTTATTGCAGTTTCTCCTTCACCCATTTCTGCGCAATATGAAGCTGTTCCTGCATGGTCAGTTTTGAATTGTCAAGAACCAATGCATCATCTGCCTGGCGTAGCGGACTCACTTCGCGGTTGCTGTCAATATAATCACGCATTTCGAGGTTATTTTTTACTTCCTCAATAGTTATATTGGGATTCTTTTCAAACAGCTCGCGGAACCTTCTTTCCACCCTAACCGCATTGTCTGCGGTCATGAATATTTTCAATTCAGCTTTGGGAAAAACAACCGTGCCTATATCGCGTCCATCCATAACAATTCCTTTCTTTCGTCCCATCTCCTGCTGTTGTTTAACTGCAAATGTCCTTACCTCCCTGATGGCAGCGATCTCACTTACCTTTTCTGCAATTACCAGATCACGGATCACATATTCAACATTCTCATCATTGAGGAACATTTCAGATTGCTCACTCACTTCATTAAAACGAAAATCAAGCTGGATGTTCGCTAAGGCTTCTTCTACTTCTGCAGTATCGGTCCAGTCAATATGGTTCCTTAAGAAGTACAAAGTAATTGCACGATACATGGCGCCACTATCAATATATACATAGTTGAGTTCTTTTGCCAGTTGTCGCGCCAGGGTACTCTTGCCACAACTACTCCAGCCATCAATGGTAATGATTATCTTTTTCTTCGCTGCCATTATACAAAGATAGTGAATCGTAAAAAGGTAAAAGAGAAGGTACAATCACCAATCAATAAGATTATTTGGACCGGAAGGCCTCAACCAGTGGCAGAATTATAAGCAGAGCAATGATCGGTAAGATTATAAAAAAATAGGAAGGCAAACTGCCTGTAGTGGCAGTTTCAACCAGACTCATCTCAACAATCAAAAACAATATCGATATCAGAAGAATTATGATACTAAGAACACGATGCTGGGCTTTCTCACTTAACTGAACCTGGTACTTTCCAGGTTTGCGAAACTTTTGGAAATATGGATTTTTTGTATGCATCACAAACCACAGCATAGCTGTAGTGATAGTGCCAATTACCGGAATCACGAAAATGAATATCTTATTGCTATAACCATCCACCTCCCCTTTAAAATTAATATGTGATGGAACGGTTTCAGGCAGATCAGAATAGGCCATGAGAGGAACAGTCCATGTAGCCAGCATAAGTGCCAGACTTATGAAATCAAATATCCTTGTATAAAAAGGAATATCAACCTCTCTGATAACTTCCTTAGCCATAGTCAAATTTACAAAAAAAGGCCGTCGCATCGACGGCCTTTGATATTGTTGAATCAACAACTATGCTTCTGATTTCTCCTTCTTTGGAGGAGAAGATTCCTTAAGACTAAACCTGATCTTGTTCTGTTCTTTGTCGAGGTCAGCAATAAGTATATCACCATCCTTGATCGTCATATTCAGGATCTCTTCTGCCAACGGATCTTCCAGGTATTTCTGCAGCGCCCTGTGCAAAGGTCTTGCGCCGAACTGCTGATCATATCCTTTCTCTGCAATGAAGTTCTTGGCTTCTTCTGTAAGCTCAAGAGAGAATCCAAGATTCTTCAGGCGCTTCATTACTCCAGCCAGCAGGATATCTATGATCTGGAAGATATGCTCCTTGGTGAGCGAATTAAACACGATCACATCATCTATCCTGTTCAGGAATTCTGGTGAGAATGTGCGCTTCAATGCCTTCTCGATAACCGCCTTGTTGTTCTCATCACTGCTGGCGGTTCTAGCTGAAGTGGCAAATCCAACTCCTTCTCCGAAATCCTTCAACTGGCGAACACCAATATTTGAGGTCATGATGATTAGACTGTTCTTGAAGTCAACCTTACGACCAAGGCCGTCTGTCAACTGGCCATCATCAAGCACCTGCAACAGGATATTATAAATGTCCGGGTGTGCCTTTTCAATTTCGTCGAGCAGGATCACAGAATATGGCTTACGGCGAACCTTTTCAGTAAGCTGACCACCTTCTTCATATCCTACATAGCCGGGAGGTGCACCAATCAGTCTGCTGATCGTGAACTTCTCCATGTATTCACTCATATCAATCCGAACCAATGCATCTTCACTATCAAAAAGATAACGTGCCAATGAACGTGCGAGCTCGGTCTTACCAACACCGGTTGGTCCCAGGAAAATAAATGTACCTACTGGCTTCTTGGGATCTTTCAATCCGACACGGTTACGCTGGATGGCCTTCACCACTTTCTGGATGGCCTCTTCCTGTCCAACAACCATATCAGCCATATCAGTGGCCATCTTCTTCAGCTTCTCGCTTTCTGCCTGAACCATTCGCTTAACAGGGATACCTGTCATCATGCTCACCACTTCAGCGATATCATCTTCACTAATGGGGAAACGCTTGTGTTTGCTTTCTTCTTCCCACTGCGATTTTGCTCTCTCCAGGTCTTCCTGTAAACGCTTTTCCGTATCTCTTAGTGAAGCAGCTTCTTCAAACTTCTGGCTCTTCACCACACGGTTCTTTTCATTCTTCACGTCCTCGATCTTTCTTTCGAGTTCAAGGATCTCTTCGGGCACATTAATATTCTTCAGGTGAACACGCGCACCAACCTCATCCAATACATCAATAGCCTTATCGGGAAGAAGCCTGTCCGTCATATAACGGTCGCTCAGCTTCACACAGGCATTGATGGCATCATCAGAATAATTGACGTTGTGATATTCCTCGTACTTCGATTTGATATTGTTGAGGATAAGAATGGTTTCATCAACACTCGGCGGATCAACCATCACTTTCTGGAATCGACGATCCAATGCACCATCCTTCTCGATGTACATACGATATTCATCGAGCGTGGAAGCACCTATACATTGCAGCTCACCTCTTGCGAGGGCGGGCTTGAATATATTGGATGCATCGAGTGAACCGCTTGCACCACCAGCACCTACTATGGTATGGATCTCATCAATGAACAGGATCACATCACGGTTCTTCTCCAGTTCATTCATGATGGCCTTCATCCTTTCTTCAAACTGTCCGCGGTATTTGGTACCGGCAACAAGCGCTGCAAGGTCGAGCGATATAACTCTTTTATCAAACAATACCCTCGATACTTTACGCTGTACAATTCGCAGTGCCAAACCCTCCACAATAGCCGTCTTACCAACACCCGGTTCTCCGATAAGGATGGGGTTGTTTTTCTTACGCCTGCTAAGGATCTGTGATACGCGCTCAATTTCATACTCACGTCCTACGATAGGATCGAGTGCATTTGTTTCTGCCAGCCGGGTGATATCTCTTCCGAAATTATCAAGTACCGGTGTCTTGCTTTTTGTTGCTCCCGTGGCCTTGGCCTTCTGCTGACTGTATTTCTTTTCCTCATCAAAATCGTCTTCATTCTCATCCTGAAATTCACTCCTAACGTCATTGCTTTTTACCACGCCTAATTCATTGCGGAAAAGATCATAGTCTACATCAAACTGGTTGAGGATCTGGGTAGCAATATTTTCTTTGTTTTTCAATATAGATAGCATTAGGTGTTCGGTTTCTACAGTTGGACTTTTAAGTGCCTTTGCTTCAAGTACCGTTACACGAATCACTTTCTCCGCCTGCTTGGTGAGCGGCAGACTGTTGATATTTGCAATATTCTTTCCTGTTTTATCCTTTACCGCGAGTTCAACTTCTTTGCGGAGTTCATAAAGGTCAACATTGAAACTTTTTAGAATACGGACAGCGGTGTTGTCACCTTCTCTTATCAGTCCCAGCAGCAAATGCTCCGTACCGATAAAATCATTCCCCAATCGCAACGCTTCCTCCCTGCTGAACGAGATGATCTCTTTTACCTGGGCTGAAAAATTGTTGTCCATTTTATAAGTTGTTGTGTGTTATACAATAATAACGAATATTTTTGAGTTTAGGTTTGCCCCCCCAGCACTCAAAGAACGAATAAATCGTCACTTAATTTTACGCGTATGCAGGTCAAAATTGATACCAAGGAAAAATTCCATGCCATAACGTTGCTTGACGAGCATATTACTGCTAATATGACAGCAGACCTGCAGAATCGTTTAGATGGTTTTCTCCAAAATGACGTTAAAAACGTTGTGTTAAATATGGGAAAGGTTTCATCACTTGATCTGGAGGCAGCCGAAACGCTTATCAAAGTGCAGCAATCTTATTATGAGAATCATGCATCTTTCGTTGTTTGTGAATTGAAACCCGAGGTGGAAGAATGGCTTGATAAGGAACAATTGCTGGAGATCATGAGTGCAACGCCAACCGAATCAGAAGCCTGGGATATTGTTCAGATGGAAGAGATAGAACGTGAATTACTGGATGACGAAGATCCGCTGTTTTAAATTGTGCTATGCTTGGTGTAACCATATTAGGAAATAACTCTGCCTTACCTGCATTCGACAGGCATCCAACCGCGCAGGTAGTGACGCTGGATGAATTCCTGTTCCTGGTAGATTGCGGTGAGGGAACACAGATGCAGATGGCCAAATACAAGATCAGGCGGAGTCGTATCCAGCATATTTTCATATCACACCTGCATGGCGATCATTATTTCGGATTGATCGGCTTGATCACCAGTATGGGACTACTGGGTCGCGAGATCGATCTTAACCTTTATGCCCCTGCCCCACTGCTGGAACTTATCGAGATGCAGTTAAGAGTTGCCGATACATCACTTCCCTATAAACTTCATTTCCATGCATTGGAAGGTGAGGGTGTTATTGCGAAGCAGGAAAAGTTCCAGGTTAGTTGTTTCCCGGTAAGCCATCGGATACCATGCTGGGGATTTCGTTTTGAAGAGGTGAAGGCTCCGCGAAAAGTGAATCCTGAACTGGCCCGCGACCACGAAATTCCCGCTATATTCTTCGACAGACTTAAATGGGGTGAAAATTACACAAGAAAAGATGGAAGGGTTGTTTTGAATGAAACAGTTACTGACCCTGCACCCAAACCAAAGAGTTATGCTTATTCTGCTGATACCTGCTATGATGAAAGCCTGGTTGAAAAAGTAAGAGGATCTGATATTTTATATCATGAGACTACTTATCTCAAAGACCTGGCAGATCGTGCCAATGCACGTTTCCATTGCACCACCCACCAGGCGGCAACCATTGCAAGCAAAGCAGGAGTAGGTAAATTACTGATCGGACATTTCAGTTCTAAGTATGAAAAGCTCGACCAGTTCCTGGAAGAGGCAAGGGAGTTATTCCCCGATACATATCTTGCTTTGGAAGGTGTGAGTTACCGGCTATGATCATTCATTCAGCCAGTCGATAAATGCCGGGAGCTGGCTTCGCCAGGCGGCTTCATTGTGCTTTCCATTTTCATTAACGATCATCTTAAAACTTTTCTCCTTCTGTGCATGTATACGTTCCCGTAAAATTGAATGCACCCTCTCCATATCGGGAACCATTTCCTTTCCTTCCTGCTTACCACCATAAAAGAAATAATCCTGGCGCCCATGTGTATTGCGCTTCACCGCTTCAATTGTATGCTTATCTATTTCAGGTGCTATCCAGAATGAAGGCGAAAACACACCTACTTTTCCAAATGTTCCGGGATACCATATACCTGCATAGTAAGAGATGAGGGCACCCATTGAACTACCGGCAATGGCTGTATGATTTCTGCTTTTCCGGGTCCTGTATTTTTTGTCGACGGCCGGCTTTAAAGTGTTGACGATAAAATCGAGATAAGCCTTCCCTTCCCCATTGCCGAAACGCTCGTGGTCATTGGGATTATATTCATTCATCCTCAGCACCGTTCCATTATCAATGGCAACTATGATCCACTGGTTGCTGGCGGTATCCATGGCTTCATCCAATCCCCACTCGCCTGCATAGGAAGTAGCAGCATCAAAAAGATTCTGTCCATCATGCATATAAAGGACGGGGAATCTCTTTTTGGAATGGCCATAATCCTTTGGCAGCCAAATCCGGACATTCCGGGTGCGACTTAATTGAGGGATATGAAATGTAGTATCATACATGGGGCGAATGGTGCTATCATTCAAAACCGGTGCCGCATGGGTATTCCCCAGGCTAACAGTGGATGTAGCACATATCAGTAACAGTGTAAAGATGAAACCGTTCATTTCATAAGGTAAGCGTTCACCTTTTCCCGGAGTTCTTCACTCAGGGGAACCATTGGCAGACGAAGATGATTGCTGATTAATCCCAGCTCCGACAAGAATGCTTTCACTCCGGCGGGGTTGTTTTCAGCGAACAAGAGGTGATAGGCTTCCAGCATGGAGTCGTTCAGTGATTTTGCTTTATGGAAATCGAAAGCAAGGGAGGCCCTTATCATATCGGTGAATTTCCTGGGCAGGCAGTTAGCTGCCACGCTGATAACACCGTCCATGCCGCAGGCAATTTGTGGCATCACCAGGTCATCATCACCGCTTACCACCAGGAAGTGGTCGGGACGGTCTTTCAGGATATGCATGCACTGCACCATATTATTCGCAGCTTCTTTAATACCTGCGATATTGGGCACTTCATGGGCGAGCCTTAGTGTTGTTGAGGCTTCCATATTACGTCCCGTTCTGCCGGGAACATTATAGAGGATCACCGGGCGTGGTGATGCAGCGGCAAGTACTTCATAGTGTTTGAAGATGCCTTCCTGTGAAGGCTTATTATAATATGGACTTGCACTGAGAACGGCAGTTGCTTTATCAAGCGGCAGTATCTCCAGGTCTTTCACCAGTTCATGGGTATTGTTTCCGCCAACACCTACCACCACCGGAACACGGGCATCAACCTGCTCGTAGGTGAAATTGATGATATCGATCTTTTCTTCTTTGGAAAGGGTTGGCGTTTCACCTGTTGTTCCCAGGGTTACAACATATTCAACACCATTTTTGATAACATAATTGATCAGGCTTTCAAGGGCCGGGTAATCTATTTTTCCTGAACTGGTGAAAGGAGAAACCAGGGCTACCCCGGTACCGCGTAAAGTTTGTCTGAGCGACATGAAACAGTAGTTTTTTTTGCTTAAGTAAATTGTTGGAACCAAACCGGTCAGGCCGGTAATTCATCCCAGAAGCCCATTTTTCCGAACTTCGAGATACGCTGGCGCACCCGCTCTTCTGCGGGGATCTGTTTGAGCTCCCTCAAAGTTTCAATAAGCACCTGTTTGAGATTTGCAGCGGCAAGGTCATAGTCCCAGTGGGCGCCGCCAATAGGCTCGGGGACGATTTTGTCGACCAGTCCGAATTCATGCATATGATCGGGGGTCAGCTTGAGTTCTTCGGCTGCTTTTTCTTTCTGGTCCCAGCTTCTCCAGAGAATGGAAGAGCAGCTTTCAGGAGATATGACGGTATACCAGGTATTCTGCAGCATGAAGACCCTGTCTCCCACGCCAATACCGAGGGCTCCGCCAGAGGCGCCTTCTCCGATGATTGCACAAATGACAGGAACTTTAAGTCGCATCATTTCATATATGTTGCGGGCGATGGCTTCACCCTGACCTCTTTCTTCTGCTTCAAGGCCGGGATAGGCGCCGGGGGTGTCTATGAGGGTAACGATAGGTTTGTTGAATTTCTCAGCCAGTTTCATGAGGCGGAGGGCTTTTCTGTAGCCTTCGGGGTTGGCCATGCCGAAATTGCGCAGTTGCCGCATTTTGGTGTTGATTCCTTTCTGCTGGCCGATGAACATAACAGTTTCACCATCCAGCTGGGCGAATCCACCTACCATGGCCTTATCGTCCTTAACGTTTCTATCACCATGAAGCTCCACGAAATTGGTGGTCATCTTGGTGATGTATTTCATTGTATAGGGGCGGTCGGGGTGGCGACTAAGCTGCACTTTCTGCCAGCTGCTGAGGTTTTCTGTGATCTCTTTTCTTTTTTCGATCACCTGCTTTTCCAGATCGGCGATGGGGCCGCTCATATCAACCTTGGCATTCTTCTCGGCAGTTTGCCTCATCTTCTCAATATCATCAAAAAGGTCTTTGATCGGTTTTTCAAATTCCAGGAATTGTCTGTTCTTATTCTCCGGCATAAGCATTGGTTGTGGTGTAAAATTAAGGGTTGAAAAATTTTTAGGAAAAGTTTTGTTTGTAAGTGGCAATTCCCTTTATCTTTGCAATCCCAAAACACGGTAGTAATGCTGTAAATTAGGGAAACGGATCGGTAGTTCAGTTGGTTAGAATGCCGCCCTGTCACGGCGGAGGTCGCGGGTTCGAGTCCCGTCCGGTCCGCTTGTATTTCGTTGAAACCCGCTCTGGTAGCGGGTTTCTTCATTTTGGGTCTATTTTTTAGTCTATAAAAAACCAATTTTACGAAGAACTTTACTCTTCTTTATCAGGCTTGATAAATATTACAATAAAGGAACTTTTAAGCATTAGATATTTTCGGATTTCATTGCTTGTTTCAAATCCTTTTTTACATTTCATAATTAGTTTCATTTCCTATTTCCATATCGATATACCTGATTTGCATTACTCCAGGGATGATTGCTTCAGCACCGTTAAATTGTCCGGTTCGTTCAATTCAGCCAGGTTGATGAAGGTAAATAAGAATCGATATCAATCGCATATCGTCATATAACGAGATCTGGTAAAATCCTAATTTTTCTGTGGTCAGATGATGAAGGCAACACAATTAAAGTAGCAAGTCTTGGTCTTTAGCATATAATAGCATAATTCCGAAATGATAAAAAGCAGCCTGTTTTTTCTACATTTGCAACCATATTACTATTTTATCAGCCTACTTTATAAGAGTTTGAAACATAAGAGGCTATTTTTACAACAATGAAATTTTTGTTTCTCTTTTTAGGCGTTTACCTGTTTAGCCTGTCTTGTATTCCATGTAGTGACAGCATGGAGTGTAATGCAACATCAGAGGTAAATATTTCGGTTTCGAACAGTCACCAGGAGCACAGCCACTCGCAAGAAGCATGTACACCTTTTTGTACATGTACCTGCTGCGCTGTATCAGCTTTATATAGTCCTTTAAATAAAGTTCTGGTTGTAAAAATCAAATTACAAGCCGAAAAGTACCCCCTTTATAACGAAAACTTTGCTTCAGAAGTTTCCTGTTCCATCTGGCAGCCCCCCAAAATAGCTGCTTAATTTCCCTTCTTACCAGTGCAACAATCATGTACTGGCTGTTGCATTTTTATCATTCTGTTTATCATGAGGTAATGACTAAAAAAAAGTCAAAAAGCCGCACTAAACCTGTTTTCAGCAAGATCAAAGATCCTGTAAAACCAAGGTGGATGCGGGTTACAAAAATTATTACACTGGTATTTTTGATCGCATCAATACTTGCAGCAATTGTGTTGTATATGATAAGCTACCAACGACTGATTTCAAACCATAAATAAAGCTATGCTCAATAAAATCATTCATTTCAGTATTAAGAATAAACTCATCATTGGTGTAATGACACTGGCACTTATCGTGTGGGGCTTGTGGAGTGCTACCAAGTTACCGGTAGATGCGTTGCCCGATGTGACAAATAATCAGGTACAGGTTATTACCCGTGCACCTACATTGGCAGCACAGGAAGTAGAACAGTTTATCACTTATCCCGTGGAAAGATCTTTGTCCAATGTGCAGGGTATTGAAGAGATGCGTTCATTTTCACGTTTTGGATTAAGTGTAATAACAATTGTTTTCAAAGAAAACATGAACATATATTTCGCAAGACAGCTTATTTCAGAAAAGCTGAAAGAAGCGGTGGAGCAAATTCCTAAAGGAATGGGCAACCCTGAATTGGGGCCGGTTACCACTGGTCTTGGTGAAATATATCAATATGTTATTCATCCCAAAAAGGGCAGCGAACAAAAATATTCTGCAATGGATTTGCGTACCATGCAGGATTGGATTGTCGGTCGCCAGTTAACAGGTATTGCCGGTGTGGCCGAGGTAACTGGTTTTGGTGGTATTAATAAGCAGTATGAGGTAGCTGTAAATCCTGATAGGCTAAAAGCGATGAATGTAACAATTCCCGAAATATTTTCTGCCCTTGAAAAGAACAATGAAAATACAGGCGGTGCTTACATCGACAGAAAGCCTAATGCTTATTTTATCCGAGGTGTAGGGTTGGTGAAAACATTTGCTGATATTGAAAGTATTGTCATCAAACAACAAAGTGGCATCCCTGTATTGATAAGGGACGTAGCAAAAGTTCAATTTGGTTCTCCACCACGTTATGGTGCATTAACCTACAATGGTGAAAAAGAAGTTGTTGGAGGAATTGTACTTATGATGAAGGGGGCTAATAGTGCCTCGGTGATTAAACTGGTAAAAGAGCGGATGGAAACAGTGAAAATGTCATTGCCGCAAGATGTGGAAATTGAAGCATTTTTAGACCGAACCAATTTAATTGAACGTGCAATCAATACTGTTAAAAGAAACCTGATTGAAGGTGCCTTAATTGTAATTTTCATACTTGTGTTGTTTTTAGGAAACCTGCGGGCAGGCTTAATTGTTGCTTCTGCTATTCCATTGTCCCTGTTATTTGCATTGTCGTTGATGAATGTATTTGGTGTAAGCGCCAATTTAATGAGCTTGGGTGCAATAGATTTTGGATTGATTGTAGATGGTGCGGTTATTATTGTAGAAGCTACATTACACCACTTAGGTTTGCGGAAGTCAGATCGGAAATTAACGCAGATGGAAATGGATCAGGAAGTTTTTGTTTCAGCTTCCAAAATTCGGAATAGCGCAGCCTTCGGTGAGATCATTATACTTATCGTTTATTTTCCAATTCTTACACTCACTGGTATTGAAGGTAAAATGTTTACGCCTATGGCATTAACAGTTGGCTTTGCCATCTTAGGAGCATTGTTGTTGTCATTGACCTATATACCCATGATGAGTGCTTTATTTCTATCAAAAAATACAAACCATAAAAGGAATTTTTCTGACAGGATGATGGATTTCTTTCAACGGATGTATGCTCCGGTATTACAAGCCGCAATTAGATTTAAACATGCAATAGCAGGCATAGCGGTAGGATTGTTTATTTTGACAGTTATCATCTTTAAAAATATGGGTGGTGAGTTTATACCTACGTTAGAAGAAGGTGACTATGCTATTGAATTTGTATTGCCACAGGGATCATCTTTATCACAAACAACAGAAACGGTCATGCTGGCACAACGAATTTTACTGAAATTTCCGGAAGTAAAAATGGTGGTTGGGAAAACAGGAGCTGCTGATATAGCTACTGATCCTATGCCGCCAGAAGCATCGGATCTTATGGTGATTATGAAACCAAAAAGCGAGTGGACAACAACTGATGATTTTTATGCTCTGGCCGATTTGATGAGAGATAAACTCTCAACGATTCCCGGTGTAATTGCTGAGCCAAGCCAACCCATTCAAATGCGTTTTAACGAATTGATGACAGGCATACGGCAGGATGTAGCTATAAAAATATTTGGGGAAAACTTAGACACCTTGGCGGCTTACGCAGATAAAGTGGCGAAAGTTATCCGTCCGATAGAAGGCATTACACAGCCACAAGTAGAGAGGGTGGATGGTTTGCCACAGATAACGATTGAATACGACAGGACAAAGATAGCTGGCTATGGTTTGAATATTGAAGACATCAACCATGTTGTCAGTACTGCGTTTGCGGGTGAGGTTGCAGGAGTAGTATTTGAAAATGAAAGAAAATTTGATCTGGTATTACGGTTAGACAGTGCCCATCGTACAAACCTGGATGATGTAAGCGATTTGTTCGTGCCTTTAAACAATGGAAACCAAATTCCTCTGTCACAGTTAGCAACAGTTTCCTTCAAAACAGGCCCTGCGCAAATAAGCCGTGAAGCTGGTAAGCGGAGAATCTATATAAGTTTTAATGTAAGCGGCCGTGATGTGGCCAGTGTAGTGAAAGAAACGCAGCAAAAATTAAACAGTAAAGTGAAACTGCCACCGGGCTATTACTATACTTATGGAGGAACGTTTGAAAATTTGCAGAAAGCATCCGCAAGGTTGATGATAGTTGTGCCGCTTGCGTTGCTGCTTATCTTCTTTTTGTTGTATCTCACCTTTCGCTCAATTAAAGAAGCTGCGTTAATTTTTACTGCTATTCCAATGAGTGCGATCGGGGGTGTATTTGCGCTGTTGATACGAGGTATGCCGTTTAGTATTTCAGCCGGTATTGGCTTTATCGCTTTATTTGGCGTGGCTGTACTAAATGGTATAGTTCTGATCAGCACATTTAATCAATTAGAAAAAGATGGGATGAAAGATATTTTGCAAAGAGTAAAAGAAGGCACAAAAATTCGTTTGCGTCCAGTATTGATGACGGCGGCAGTAGCAGCGTTGGGTTTTATACCAATGGCATTAAGTAGCGGTGCAGGTGCCGAAGTGCAAAAGCCATTAGCAACTGTTGTTATTGGTGGATTGATAACAGCCACCTTTCTTACACTGATAGTATTGCCGTTACTCTATATCATTTTTTCATCCAAAAGAAAAAAGAATATGAAGCCGATAGTAACAACAATACTTATGTTGTTTGGCCTTTTTACTTTTCCTGATAGTAGCCACGCACAGCAACCTGCCGCAAAAAGAATAAGCAGCAACGAAGCTATAAGCCTTGCAAAAAACAACCTGCAATACGGAGTAAATACGCAGCAGGTAAATAAAGGCAAAGCGCAGATAAAGACAGCAACAGCCCTGCCCAAAACAGGTGTGTTTGCAGAAAATGAAGATGCACAGCCAAGTGATAAAATTGGAATTTTAAAAATTGGCGTATCGCAATCTGTTGCCTGGCCGGGCTTGTATAAAGCACAAAAGAATTTATATGGTGAACAGCTGAAATATTATAACCTCGATGTGGCTGCTATTGATGTAAGATTGAAAAGAGATGTTAGAACAGTGTATTACCAGCTTTGGTATTTACAGGATAAACAGCAATTGTATTATCGCTTAGACAGCATTTATAAATCCCTGAATGCTGCCGCTATTTTGAAAGTAAAAACCGGCGACAGCCCTGGCCTTGACAGTATTGCTGCGAATGTAAGAATGAGAGAGTTGCAGGCCTTGTTGCAACAGGTGGCTAAAGAAATGCAGATTCAACAACAATCTTTAATGCAGTTGCTCAACACAACAGATATTTTGTTACCACAAATGATTCCGTTGGAAAAATTGGATATGCCAGGCATGGATGGTGACAGTACACATCCATTATTAGCCCTGCAATCTCAAAATATCAATATTGCCAATGCTGGTATTAATGTAGTGAAGAATGAAAATAAACCAGAGTTTTCTGGCCGCTTCTTTTCTCAGCGGCTGTGGGGAGCTAAAGATCCGTTTACTGGTTTTTCTGTAACAGCGGCATTTCCCTTGTTTGGTGCAAAAGCATATCAGAACAAAGTAAATGTGGCAAAAGCTGATATGGCTATACAGCAAAAACATTATGTGTATGAAACACAAATGTTCAATACGCAAAAAATACAGATGCAGCAGGAAGTGGAAAAGAACCAGAGCATGTTATTCTTTTATGAAAGCACAGGGTTAAAACAGGCGGAAGAAATTATTAAAGCTGCTTCACTGGCTTACCGTTCTGGTGAAATAAGTTTTGCAGAACTGTCGCAGTTTTTAACACAGGCTATTGAGATTCAGAAAAACTATTTGGAAAACCTAAATGCGTATAATCATTCAGTCATTCAATACAATTACTACATCAATCAATAAACATAAAACGATGAAGAAGTTTTTAATAATAATAACAATTTTCACAGCTACAATAGCATTTGTTTCCTGCAGCAATAAAGTCAATACAGAAGCTGCTAAAAACGAGGAAGAACATACCGACGAACATACAAACCCAAATATAGCTGTGCTGAGCGAAGAGCAGATAAAAAGCATTGGCATTGAGCTGGGCATTATTGAGGAAAAACAATTAACAGCCGCACTTAAAACAAATGGCGTGTTGAAAGTGCCGAATCAGAACAAGGCCAAAGTGAACTCTGTTTACAGCGGTATTATAAAATCCTTACTGATTCAGCCTGGAAGCCTGGTACGAAAAGGGCAGATCATCGCCACTATTGCCAATCCTGAATTTATACAGGCGCAAAGCCAATACCTGGGAATTAATGCAAAAATTAGTTTTGCCGAATTGGAAGTAAAACGTCAAAAAGAACTGAACGATGGGAATGCCGGGGCATTAAAAAATTTACAAGCCGCAGAAACAGAATTAAGAAGTTTGCGAACACTAAAATCAACACTGGCACAGCAAATTCAATTAATGGGTATCAACCCTTCAAGGATTTCTGATGGGAAACTGATCTCTGTATTGTCTGTTACAAGTCCAATAAACGGTGTGGTAAGTGATGTGATGGTAGAAATGGGCAGTTATGTGGATCTTACTACTGCTGTTGCAGAAATTGTTGACAACAGCCAGTTACACCTCGATTTGTTTGTGTATGAAAAGGATTTGCCAAAATTGAAAAATAATCAAACAATTCATTTCACGGTTACCAACAATCCCGGCAAAGAGTATGACTCACAGATCTTCTCATTAGGCTCATCGTTTGAAGGTGAGAGCAAAGCCATTTCAGTTCATGCAATGGTTAAGGGAGATAAAACAGGGTTGATTGACGGTATGAACGTTACTGCAATTGTAAGCCTGGACAAAACAACGGTGCCTGCCGTGCCAAACGAAGCGATTGTAAGAGTGGATGGACAGGATTATATTTTTGTATTGCAAGAAACCGTTGAAAAAGAAAGCGGAAAGCAGGATGAAAAAAAGAAAGAAAAGGAAATGACATTCGAACGGATACCTGTGGCAAAAGGTACAGCAGATATTGGCTATACAGAGATAACATTAATCAAGGAAATTCCTAAAGGAGCGAAAATCGTTACAAAAGGCGCATTCTTTGTTTCAGCTAAAATGACAAATACAGAAGGTCACGCAGATTAAAAAATATGGTATGAAAATATATACTTCAATGCCAGAAGCATTAAAACCATTTTACAAAGACGAACTGGTTAAAGCAGCTTCACTGTTAAAGGAAGGAAAGCTGCAAGAGTGTTGGCGACATTATGAACGGGCGCATATTTTAGGCCAACGTTATCCATTGGAACACTCTTATGTGCATTGGCAGATGCTGAAGTTTGGCTTTAGAATAAAAAACAAAAAAGAAGTGCTTGGTCAAATCACACGGTTGGTATTTGGTGGTGTAAAATCGTTTGTAGGTACTGTACCAATTGGGAATACAGGTGGTGCAAATGTGCCGCCACTAAGGCCAATGGAAATACCCCAAGACTTGCAGAAAATTATTAACAATACTAATTCTAAGTAGTATGTATTTTTATATTCATAAAATTTATAAACATGAAAATGAAAAGGCTCAGTTGCTGGAAGTGTGTAATCATGCTTGCTTCCGTTTTGGGAATGGCGCAGGTATTCATTGCATAGGAATAAATAGTTATTTAATTTAAAAAGTTGCGGAGCAGTTTGCTACCGCAACTTTTTTTATATACAACACTTACTATGCACAGTATCATTATTGGCAGTCTTTTAATCAGCTTATTACATGCAGTGATACCCAATCACTGGCTGCCCGTTCTTGATATAGGAAAAAAGGAAGGCTGGAGCCTTGCTGAAACAAGCCGAATTACATTTATTGCGGGAATGACTCATGTCATCAGTACTATCATAATTGGTTTACTGCTTGGCCTTATCGGTAGTGAATTGACGGAACACATTGAACACTTTACCCACATCATAGGTCCAAGTATTTTGGTTTTAATGGGCTTGTATTTCATACGGCAACATTATAAACACCATCATTTTCATTTACAAAAGGGAGTGATGGAAAAGAAAACTAAAGGTTCAATCATTTCGGCATTGATCATTGCAATGTTTCTTTCTCCCTGTATGGAAATTGAGGCATACTTTCAATTTGGCAGGTGCTGAAGGATGGTATTTAATGGCTGCGATAGCAATCATGTACTCGATCATCACCATAGCTGGTATGCTGATATGGATAAGGATAGTTTATAAGGGACTACTAAAACTAAACTGGCACAAATGGGAACATAATGCTGGCATCATTACCGGTTTCGTATTGATTATAACCGGAATTATTTCATTTTTTATTAATTGAATTATTATGGAACACAAACACGATAACATAAAAAATACAACGCAGGATGATTGTTGCAATACTGACAAAAAAGCGAATGCAGCAAAGCTTGTTCCACTACATTCTGCTGATGATGGTCACAACCACGGAAATGAGCATGAAGATGAACCGGGGTGGAAGACCCATTTTGATCTGCTATTTGCGTTATTCATATTGATCTTGTTGCTTGTGCTTGAGTATGGTTTCAAAATAGAGCTACCTAAATTTCCATCATTGATAATAAACCTGGTTGCTTATTTACTGGCAGGCAGGAAAGTATTAGACCTTGCATTCAGAAAGACTAAACGGGGTGATATTTTTAATGAGTTTGTGTTGATGAGTGTCGCCACCATCGGTGCTTTTATAATTGGAGAATATGAAGAAGGTGTGGCAGTAATGGTATTTTATCAAATCGGGGAATGGTTTCAGGATGCAGCAGTCAACAATGCAAAACGAAGTATTAAGGCTTTGCTCGATGTGAGGCCTGATGAAGTAACAGTTATAAGAAATAATGAACCGCTTGTTACAGCCCCGTCAATTATAGAATTAGGAGAAACCATTCAAATAAAGCCAGGAGAAAAAGTTGCATTAGATGGAGAATTGCTTTCAGAGAATGCTTCCTTCAATACAGCTGCCCTGACAGGAGAAAGCAAACCCGATACAAAATATAAAGGAGAAACCATTTTAGCCGGCATGATCAACCTCAACACCGTTGCAGAGGTAAAAGTAAAAGCCCTGTTTAAAGACAGTAAGTTGAGTAAGATATTAGAAATGGTGCAGGATGCTACTGCCAGGAAATCACAAACGCAATTATTCATTTCTAAATTTGCAAAGGTTTATACCCCAATTGTATTTTTCTTAGCCGTTGCAGTATGTTTCGTTCCTTATTTCTTTGTTGATGATTATAACTTTCAAACATGGTTTTACAGGGCGCTGGTTTTCCTGGTTATCAGTTGCCCATGTGCACTGGTTGTTTCTATTCCGTTGGGATATTTTGGCGGTATAGGTCTTGCGTCCCGAAATGGCATTTTATTTAAGGGAGGAAACTTTCTGGATGTAATGACAAAAGTAAATACGGTGGTGATGGATAAAACCGGGACGTTAACGAAAGGGGTATTTAAAGTACAACAAGTTGTTCCTGTAAGTATGGATGAAAAGGAGTTGGTAAAACTTACCGCCGCATTGGAAAAGAACTCCACCCACCCCATTGCAAAAGCAGTAACTGAATATGCAGGTGATATTGTAAATGGTATTAAAGTGGATGGAGTGGAAGAAATATCAGGGCATGGTTTGAAAGGGATCATTGATGGAAAAGAAATGCTGGCTGGGAATGTAAAGTTGTTGAAGAAATTTAATATTTCCTATCCGGCAGAAATTGAAAACATTGTAGATACTATTGTTGTAGTAGCAATCAACAATCAGTATGCAGGATATATCACAATGGGCGATGAGATTAAGGAAGATTCAATAGAGGCCGTTAAGGATATGCATAACCTGAATATTAAAACAGTGATGCTCTCTGGTGATAAGCAATCAGTAGTCGATGAAGTGGCAAAGGCAGTTGGAATAGATGACGCATACGGCGATTTACTTCCTGAAGGAAAAGTAGAGAAAGTACAGCAACTTAAGAATGAAGGAAAACATATTGCTTTCGTTGGTGATGGAGTAAATGACGCCCCGGTAGTAGCTCTTGCAGATGCAGGTATCGCTATGGGTGGCTTAGGAAGCGATGCCACTATTGAAACAGCTGATGTTGTGATTCAAAATGACCAACCGCATAAAATTGTTTCTGCTATTAAAATAGGAAAGATAACCCGGAGCATAGTTTGGCAGAATATCATTTTAGCGATGACAGTAAAAATATTTGTACTGATTTTAGGCGCAGGTGGTATTGCTACTTTATGGGAAGCTGTAATAGCTGATGTAGGCGTTGCCCTGATGGCAATATTAAATGCGGTAAGAATACAAAGAATGAAAGTCTAAATTGTTTCACTCTATATTTTCAAGTGAGGTAGGTCAAAATACAAAAACCTGCTTTATCTCAATTGAATAAAATGCTCAATTTTGAAACTTATAATTTCTCTTAATGGAATTGATCATTACCAGTGTAATTGCTTTTGCCAGTACAAATATTGATGACATTTTTGTATTGATGCTTTTCTTTGGAAATAAAAATTATAAGCCGAAACATGTTATAATCGGACAATATTTAGGTATAGGGATACTGATAGCAATTAGCTTCGCTGGCTCATTTATTGGAATTGTAATAGATAAAACATACATTGGATTACTTGGCCTTCTTCCGATCTTTTTAGGCATAAAGGCACTGGTAGTACACTACAAGAAAAAGAAAATCTTTGACGAAGAAGATAAAGAGACGAAAGTCTCCGAACATAACGGATCTATATTTTCTGTTGCAGGTGTTACTATAGCTAATGGCGGGGATAATATTGGTATCTATATTCCATTATTCGTAACGCTTACCTTATCGGGCAAATTAGTTATGATCACCATTTTCTTAATTATGATTGCTGTTTGGTGCTATGCTGGCTGGTATTTAAGTAAGCACCCTGCCATTGCCCGCATAATCGACAAATATGGTCATATTTTTACTCCGATCGTCCTTATTCTATTGGGGCTGTATATTTTGTATCAAAGTGGTTCTTTGTGATTATTGTCGCCTCATTTTCGGAGGCATGCCTCAGTCTCTTCCTGGCATATTTCAACCCGTTGTTTGATATAATTGATAACTTGCGAATCTATTGACAACAGATGCTTGCAAAAATAGATTGAATTAAGAATGGATGCCATCTTTCAATATTTTAAGAAGTTCAACCCGCTTTCAAAAGAAGCGGAAAAGGCAATTGCTGAAATAAGTAGCATTGTAACCATTAAGAAAAATAAAGACCTGCAGCCAATTGGTCACACCTGCAAAACAATTTACTTTATTGAAAAAGGAGTAGCCCGTATCTATTACTTTAAAGACGATATTGATATTACTGAACAATTCTTTTTCGAGAATAGTATTATTGCAAGAGTGGAAAGTTTGTTCACGGGCAAACCAAGCCGCAAAGCAATACAGATTCTGGAAGATGCAGAAATTATTGCCATCAACTCCACACAACTTTTCAAATTGTACGACACCTACCCTGAAATAGAGAGACTGTTTCGTAAAATATTTGAAGCTGCTTATGTGGAAACTGTTAACCGCATTGAAGGAATGCAGTTTCATTCAGCAGAAGAGAGATATAATGCCTTGCTTAATGAGGCCCCGAATGTATTAATGAGAGTTCCCCTGAAGTATGTTGCCTCATTCCTTGGAATTACACAGGTAAGCCTTAGTCGTATCCGGGGGCATCGGTAATTATTTATCTTATGATAAAAGAATAGCCATTTAATGCTGCCACCTTTGTGAAGTAAAACTTCACAATATGGAAGGGGTAAAAGATATAAGCACCGATACACTCAGAACCTGGTTAGAGACAGGTAAAAAAGTTTCAATACTTGATATAAGGCCCATTCAGGAAAGAACAGAATGGTTCATTCCCGGCAGCATTTATTTTAATGTCTATGATAAATTAAAAGCAAATAGTCCAGATGCCTTGCAAGGTTTGCACCTTGATAAAACAGTTCCTGTAGTAGCCATTTGCGCAGGAGGTAAAACCAGTTTAATTGCCGCTGGCTTACTGAATCAACAGGGGTATGAAGCCTACTCACTGCAAGGAGGCATGAAAGGGTGGAGCCTGTCATGGAATACAGCAAAACTTTCATTTCCAGATTTTGAAATAATACAATTCAGAAGAACAGGCAAGGGCTGTCTTTCATACTTAATTGCATCAAACAATGAAGCAATAATAGTTGACGCTTCACTTCCTGTAGAAGCCTACCAGCAATTTTTAGTAAAGGAAAAACTTACATTGAGGCATGTAATAGAGACGCATATTCATGCCGACCATCTTTCAAGATCTAAACAATTAGCTGAAACGAATAAGGCAACATTACATCTTCCTGCACCGAACAAAGTGAATTTTGATTTTGTGCCGGTAACCGGCACAACAGTTTTTCAAATCGGCAATATCAGTATTAAAGCCATTCAAACTCCCGGTCATACAGTAGAAAGTACAAGCTACCTTATTGATGATAAAGTTTTGCTTACAGGCGATACACTTTTTATAAACGGAGTTGGCAGACCAGATTTGAAAGCAAACAATAATGAAGCAATGCATAGATCAAGAATGCTTTATCAATCATTGCAAAAACTGTTGGCCTTAGATGAAAATATAATTGTGCTGCCGGCCCATACAAGTCAGCCCATAGATTTTGATAACATCCCTATTCAAACTACAATTGGAATCATAAAGCAAAATGTTGCTATGTTGAAACTGAACGAGGACGAATTTATCAATACCATTCTGCAACGTATTCCACCAACACCAGCAAATTATTTATCTATTGTTGAAAAGAATGTCAAAGGCGATTTCAGTGATATAAATCCGGTTGATTTAGAAGCGGGGGCAAATCGTTGTGCTATTTCATAATGCAAAAGAAAATGGAAATTCAATTAGGATTAAAAGAAAACTGGAAACAGTTTACTTTATTGGTTATCATCAACGGCTTTGTAGGTGGCATGGTTGGTTTGGAGAGAAGTATATTACCACGTATTGCTGAAGTTGAATTTCACATTGCAGTAAAAACAGCAATTCTCTCTTTTATTATTGTATTTGGTATTGTAAAAGCAATTACCAATTACTACACCGGGGCATTGGCAAACAAATTCGGAAGAAAAAAATTATTAGTCGCAGGTTGGCTAATCGGTATTCCTATTCCATTTATTTTGATGTTTGCTCCTTCATGGAGCTGGATAATAGCTGCCAATGTATTATTAGGCATCAACCAGGGTTTAACGTGGTCAAGTACAGTAGTAATGAAGATTGATCTTGTTGGTGAAAAGCAAAGAGGTTTTGCAATGGGGTTAAATGAATTTGCAGGATACATTGCTGTCGCTATCGTTGCTTTTTTAACCGGCTGGATAGCCAGTGAATACGGGATAAGACCGTATCCCTTTTATTTGGGAATTGGTTTAGTTTTTTTTGGATTAGTGGGAAGCATCTTTTTTATAAAAGACACTAAACATCATGTAGCAAAAGAAACAATCAACAATGCCATTCCGAGATTAAAGAATATATTTTGGGATACAACTTGGAAAGATAAAAACTTAGGTTCAGTAACACAGGCAGGATTAATCAATAACCTGAATGATGGAATGGCATGGGGCATTTTCCCGATCCTGCTTTCTACTAAAGGGTTCACAATTGGTGAAATAGGAATTATTACAGCAATATATCCGGCAGTTTGGGGCCTATGTCAATTGTTCACCGGGAAAATGGCGGATAAATTTTGCAAGAAAGATATGTTATATATCGGTATGTTTTTACAGGCCATTGCGTTGATTGTCTTGGTTTGGGCAAATACAATGTTTCATTTTATTATTCTTTCTTCTGTTTTAGGTTGGGGTACAGCAATGGTGTATCCAACATTTTTAGCAACAGTGGCAGAAAACACAAATCCGCAGGACAGGGCAAAAAGTATCGGCATCTTTCGTTTGTGGAGAGATTTAGGTTATGCCATTGGAGCAATACTTACAGGAATAATAGCAGACTTAATAAGCATTAATGCCTCAATCATTTTTATTGGCATGCTGACATTGTCATCTGCATTTATAATTCGTTATCGGATGAAATGCAAAACAAATGGTTCATTAAAAATATTGGATTGGATAAAATCAAATTCAAATGAATACGTCAAAAAAACAAGAAGAAACAAACTGTCTGATTTCGCCAGCAAGGATTTCCCGGCTAAAAGTACAGGGATATGATACGGGATTTACAGACGAAGAAATATCTGAACATGCAGTGGGAAACAGGTTTGCGTACCAGATGTGTACCGTGCTATTCTTAACGGGTCTTGTATTAACCAGTATTCCAATTCTAACTGTAGGTGCTATCATTGCTTTCTTGACAGTTATATTACCCTGTCACCCGTTTGATTACGTTTATAACTATATTATTCGTCATTGGCTAAAACGTCCCAAGTTGCCACGCAGAACCAATCAGGCGAAATTTGCTTGCGGTATAGCATCCCTTTGGCTGGGAATAATTATATACTTATTTTTTCATTCCCTTTTTACATGGGGATATGTGCTTGGAGGAGTTTTATTGGTCATAGCCTTACTTGTCAGCACTATTGACTTTTGCATACCTTCTCTTATCTATAATAAATTGTTTCGGAAGAAGAAATAAAATATCATAGCTGAATACGAAACCTGTTTTGAGGATTAGCGGTAAGTTAACAGAACCTTCACTTTCCAAATTGTAAGGAAAATAAATGTCCCTGAAAGGTCGAAACACCCATTATATTATCATGACCGATGGGTGATAAATACAATGGAAGTTCATATTTTTTCAGATTGGCGTAATTTTTCTTCATTCAAAATCATATTTAAGTATTTGCTTAAATACAAATTTCGTTTATCTTTGACCCATGGAAAACAATACTTGTATCAGGCTCTTTGCAGATCAGGAGCAAATAAAGAATTGTAAAAGTAAATTGAAGACTGCACAGAAGTCTTTTAAAAGCCTTTCTAACATATTGGCTTTAGCAGGCAATGAAGTAAGGCTTAAAATTATTTATTTACTGGAAGAAGAAAAAGAATTGTGCCCCTGCGACCTTGCTGATATTTTAGGCATGAGTATCCCAGCTGTATCGCAACATCTAAGAAAGTTAAAGGATGGGTGCATCGTTGAAAACAGGAAGGAAGGACAAACAATTTATTACTCCCTTACACGGGAAAATCTAAAAATTTTAAAGCCGTTCTTCAAACACATTAATGTACAAACTCAAAAAATGGAAACAGTATGATAAGTATAAAATCAACAGGAACATTTACCGGTGCAGGTGTTCTTACTGCTATTGCAGCTTCGCTTTGTTGTATCACTCCTGTTATTGCACTGCTTGCAGGTAGCAGCAGCATTGCAGCAAACTTTTCATGGATAGAGCCAGCAAGGCCTTATTTAATAGGGTTATCAATTGCGGTATTAGCCTTTGCATGGTATCTTAAATTAAAGCCAGCTAAAACAAACGATATGGATTGCAATTGCGAAACAACGAAGAAGGCTTCATTCCTGCAGTCCAAAACTTTCCTGGGTATAGTAACTGTTTTTGCCATGCTGATGATGACTTTTCCACTCTATGCAAAAATGTTCTATCCAAAACCAAAATTACAGGCAGCCACAGTTGCTGCCGTTGATAATAAACAACAGGTGAAATTCACCATACAAGGCATGACCTGTGCGGGTTGTGAAGAGCATGTAAACAACGAACTGTCTAAAGTAAACGGAGTAGTAGCTTATAAAACTTCTTATACCAGCCGGAGCAGCCTGGTAACTTTTGATAAATCAAAAGTTGATGTAAAAACAATTGAAGCAACAATTAATAAAACAGGGTATAAAGTAAAAAGCTATGATTTTATGAGTGCAGATAATACAGGAGTTTCATTCTACGAAGCTCCATTAGTTTGTCATGCAGCACCGTCAATAGGCTGCGGGAGTAAAGCAAAGTTTCTGTTGGTTGATTTGGAGAAGTATAATGAAGAAGTGGAAGGTGCATGGTTAAATAAAACCGGAACAGTAGTAGCAGTTAAATGGAATACTAAAACCGAAGCAAATAAAAAGGTTGAAATCATTAAAACAGTTAGCTCCAATCACAATATTGAGCTTACTACTTTAGCCCAAACAGAAGCAACTGATTATGCTAAAACATTTTCAAATAGCAGCGAATGGTATAAGGGCAAAGAAGTAGATAAACTAAGTAAAGAAGAAGCAGGTATTATTGCAAAGAATACGATTGCCAGTTACAAAGAAAAGAAATTGATAAAACCATCATTTGAAAAACAGTTTCAGGCGGATATTGAAAAGATTTATGCTGGACTGTTTCTTTCAATTTCTTCCTACAAAGAATTGACAACAGAGGCTTATAATAAAGTAGAAGGCCAGATACAAAAAGCCGGAGAAAAATATGTAGGCAAAGGCAAAATGCCACATGTAGAACTTTGCATTGCTTCGGAAGAAAGTTGCGAGAAAGACAAATCATGTTCACCAGGAAGCGGTAAATCTTGCTGCGATAAAAACTAATAAGAATGGAAAGCACATTAACATTACAATCAGTAATCACATGCCCTGAATGCGGTTTTCAAAAAGAAGAAACAATGCCTACGGATGCCTGTCAATACTTTTATAAGTGTACAAACTGCGAAACAATATTAAAACCAAAACAGGGAGATTGTTGTGTATTTTGCAGTTATGGCACTGTAGCTTGTCCGCCAATACAGATGAACAAATCTTGTTGTGCATAGCCTTATTAAAATAGTTTCTTACCTCATTATTCTTCTCGGAATAGTGCATGTCAGTTTTGCTTTTCCCCTACACATGAATACCGGTACACTCTGGTTTGTAGGTGCAGGTATGGCAATTATATTTTCAGGACTGCTTAACCTTGTTGCAATAGACAGAGGCGGCTCAAAGTTCACAAAATGGATAGCAGTAATAACAAATGCAATTAATGGTGCTATGTTTTGTTTTGCATTACCCGTACTGAAAGAACCACAGGTATATGCAGGTATCACTATTTTTCTGATAACTACTATAGCTTTTATAGTTGAATTAACAAAGCATCAAAGTATAAAGCAATAAGTGTATGAAAATGAACAAAACAATTCCAGCCCTTCCGGTTCAGGATATCAACGATTCATGTGCATATTATGCAAACAGGTTAGGTTTTACTATTCGCCACCAGGAAGAGACCTTTGCTATTGCTGTTCGTGATGAGATTGAAATTCATCTATGGCAAGCATGTGATAAATCCTGGAAATGGAGAAGCATTTTTTTAGCATTAAAACCGATATGGAGTGGTGCAGAAACTTTTATAGCAGGTACAGCAAGTTGCAGAATACAGGTGCAGGGTATAGATGAACTTTTTGAAGAATACAAAAAACAAGGTGTCTTACACAGTTCAGATACGGTAGTTCAAGAACAGTATTGGGGTCACAAAGAATTTCCTGCTGTAGATAACCATAGAAATTTGCTGACCTTTTTTGAAATAATTTGAGTTATTAATTATTTACCAGCAGGCTATTGGCTACTTTAAAACTTACGACTACTTCTTTCTTTCCTTTTAATTGCAGTGTAAAAGTCTGATCATATTCTTCAATGCCTTTAATCTTAATTGAATCACCCAGTGATACTCCTGTTTTGTCCAGGTAGTTCAGAAAAGCTGCAGAATGATCGGTTACACCAGTAAAGGTTCCTTTATCGCCATCTTTAAGCGTAGAAAGCAACACTGATTTTGATTTAGGTAAAACCCCATTTGCATCCGGTATTGGATCGCCATGCGGATCTGCTTTAGGATAACCTAAATAGGCATCCAGTTTATTTACCAATGCTTCGCTGTGGATATGCTCAAGTTGTTCGGCCAGGTCATGAACTTCATCCCAGCGAAAACCCAATTTATCAACCAGGAACACTTCCCAAAGACGATGGTTGCGTATAATGCCCACAGCTACTTGTTTCCCTTTTTCTGTTAACTTAAAGCCTTTGGACTTCTGATAGGTCACTAATTTTTTTCCAGCCATCCTTTTAAGCATGTCAGTTACAGAGGGAGCATGTACGCCCATGACCTGGGCAAGAGCAGAAGTAGCAACCACTTCACCATTGGTTTCCTGCAACTTATAAATGGCTTTGAGATAATTTTCTTCAGTAAATGAATGCACGGGTTTAAATTATTTACGTGAAGGTAGTAAAACGAATATAAAAATTTAATTAGATTAGCCTAATTTTACTTTTATATTAATCTAATTATCTACTTTTACCCGTCTTTCAAACAATATGAAAAAAATAAAAGTCTTAACTGCTATTATCCTGATCATAATTGGTGTCGTGGCTTGCGAGAAAATACTCCCGCAAGCACCATCTGACGACGAGCTGCTTGATGGTCCTGTAGAAGGACTTAATTATGAGCAGAACCGGCGGTTCCTTGCAGGTGATGTGGCATTTAATGACGAAGTATTCACTTCTCAAACTGGTTTAGGTTCCATCTTCGTGGCTACCAGTTGTGGTAGTTGTCATGCAGGAGATGGCAAAGGACATCCTTTCACTACATTGACAAGATTTGGACAGATTGATAGCACTGGCAACCAGTTCCTGCATTTAGGCGGACCCCAATTACAAAACAGGGCTTTGCCAGGTTATACATCAGAGCAAATACCGGCAGGAGCCACTTTCTCAAAATTCACGCCACCTGCCAATACCGGTTTAGGTTTTCTGGAATTGGTTTCCGATGCTGATATTTTAGCAATGGCAGATCCTACCGATGCAAATGGAGATGGAATTTCTGGTGTACCGAACTGGATAACTCTGCCATCATTTATTGATCCTAATCCAAATGCTATAACTCAAAATGGAAAATATATTCATCGTTTTGGTAAAAAAGCAGCAGCCCATAACTTATTACATCAAACTGTAAACGCCTACAACCAGGATATTGGTATTACTTCTACTTTTCAACCAAAAGATGTTTATTCAGGATTGAATATTGACCCTGAAGTTTCTGACTTAACAATCCACAATGTTGTTTTTTACCTGCAAACATTGAAAGCACCCATTCAAAGAAATCAAAATGATGCTGAAGTAATGCAGGGAAAGAACTTATTTATTCAAGCTGGTTGTGAAAGCTGTCACAAGCAAACATTGAAAACCGGGTTTTCAACTGTTGCAGCCTTATCTAACAAAACATTTCATCCTTACACCGATTTACTACTGCATGATATGGGACCAGGTTTGGATGATGGTTATACGGAAGGCAATGCCAAAACTTTTGAATGGAGAACTCCACCACTTTGGGGATTGGGTTTATCTCCTAATTCACAAGGAGGACAATACTTTTTGCTGCATGATGGAAGAGCAAAGAGTATTGAAGAAGCTATTCAATTTCATGGTGGAGAAGCACAACAAAGCAATGAAAGATTTCAGCAGCTTTCAGTGCAGAATAAAAACAACCTGATAAAATTTTTGAAATCGCTGTAGTACCAAAGCAAATATGAATAGAAAAGAATTTTTAGTAAAATCTTGTGCCGCCTGTATTGGTGCAACTGCCTTATCAACCATGGTAAGTTCCTGTGCCGCTACACAATTCGCCAATGGAAAACTGACCAAAGACGGAATATTGATTGATGTAAGTGAGTTTGCGTTAAAAGAAAAAGACAAATACCGATTGTATATCGTTGTTCGAAACGAAGAATTACTTTTTCCGATCTGTGTGTACAGATTCAGTGATACTGATTACGCCGCTCTTTGGATGCAGTGTGCGCACCAGGGAGCAGAACTGAACGTAGCAGGTGACTATCTCCAATGCCCTGCGCATGGAAGCGAATATAGCAACCGTGGCAAAGTAACCAACGGACCTGCGGACAGAGATCTGAGGACATTTCCTGTAACGCTTAACAACAACCAAATCTTTATTGATTTAAGAAAAGTATGAGAACAACAATACTAAGCATTCTATCCCTTTTCATTTCATCTGTTGCCGTTGCTCAGATAGACCCGGCATTATTAAGAAGAGCTTCAAAGGATACATCGGGATTGTTACTTAATATGGATGCGGTATATAATCGTCCCTTCCTTCAATTGGGTAAATTGCCTGTTGCTTTAGGAGGATATGCAGAAGCCAATTACCAGTATTTACAGGAAGACGGCATCTCTGAAGGTCACCAGTTCCAAATGCGGAGATTGACATTGTTTGTATCCTCCTCTATTTCCAAGCGAATAAAATTTCTTACCGAGATAGAATTTGAAGATGGAACAAAAGAAATCAATATTGAATTTGCATCGGTTGATTTTGAGTTTGCACCCCTTTTAAATATGAGAGGTGGTGTTGTGATGAACCCTATCGGTGCTTTCAATCAAAATCATGACGGCCCGAAATGGGAGTTTATTGACAGGCCCATCTCTGCCACGCAAATGCTTCCGGCCACATGGAGCAATGTAGGCTTCGGATTGTTTGGGAAAAAATCCACGAAGGATTGGGTGTATGCTTACGAAGCCTACCTCACCAATGGATTTGATGATAAAATAATTGATAATGCAGAGAACAAAACGTTTCTCCCGGCAAGCAAAGAAAATAAAGACAGGTTTGAAGAAAGTTTTAATGGCAGCCCATTACTCACTGGTAAGGTTGCAATAAGAAACCGAAGAATTGGGGAATTAGGGCTATCCTATATGGGAGGTGTTTACAATAAATATGAAGATGATGGGTTAGAATTGGATAAAAAACGAAGAGTAAATGTATATGCAATAGACTTTAACAGCACTCTCCCAAAAATCAATACTTATATCAATGCTGAATGGGCATGGGTGAATGTGGATGTTCCTGAAACTTACACTGAACAATTTGGCAGAAAACAACAAGGCGGGTTTATTGACTTTGTACAACCTGTTTATAGGAAACCCATTTTTGGTTTTGAAAAGTCTGTTATTAACGCTGCTTTACGTTTTGAATATGTGGATTGGAATAAAGGAAAGTTTATGTCCACAGGTGATAATATTAGAGACGAAGTATTCTCCATTGTTCCTGCCATTAGCTGGCGACCCACTGCACAAACAGTGATTCGGTTGAACTACCGTTATAACTGTCAAAAAGATATTTTGGGCAACCCACCAGCAAGGCTGGCTGGCTTTCAGTTTGGGGTGAGTACTTACTTTTAATCTTCTGCATCAACAATTCTTTTCGGGCAAGTAGTATTCTCTTGTTACCAGCTTTCGAATCTTTATGCACCTTCTCTTGCGACGCTCCGTTCATCGTTCTGTTCTTCTATCATCAAAGACCCGGCGCAGTACTCCCGTCTTATTTATTTTCCGCCTTCGGCAAATAAGCCTGGAGAACTGCACCGGATAAACATTATTGGGAATTGAGATTGCTTCATTCTTCAGCAAACACAATTCCAGACAAACAAATCTCAGAGCAATTTCAACTTATATTTCCTTTTCCTTCTCTTAAAGACACAACAAGTAGTTATAACCTGTTTTGTAAGAAAATGGGCAAAGCGAAAGCGAAGTTATGCGGCTGCATTGATGATTTATTAAATGCCAAAAAGACTACGGCATAAACAAGGCTATCCCACACTACTTCAGATTTAATTTATTCCGTTTCCTTTTTGTTTTTCCTGCAGCCGCCTTACTGTAAGGCTTTCTTTTTTTCCATTTTATCTTTTACAAAACAATTTTTTTTCATCATCAGAACACAGTTAAACAATCATTTTTCTAAACATTTAAAATTTCAATTATGGAAATCATCGGAAGAATTACAGCAGACGCAACCGTTAGCGAAACAAAAGCAGGGAAAAAAGTAGTGAACTTTTCCATTGCTATCAATGACACTTACAAAACAATAGGAAGCACAGAGGTACAAAAGTTTACGACTTATGTAAACTGTTCGTACTGGATTAATCCGGGTGTATCGGCTTATTTAACCAAAGGCACGTTGGTGGAGTGCTATGGCCGCATTGGTGCAAATGCCTGGACAAACAAAGAAGGGGAAGTAAAGGCCAGCCTTACATTTCATGTAAATACAATCAAACTGCATGGCCGTTTAACTGGTAGCAATGCTACTCCTGTGCCAGTATCGCCAACGACGACCGCACCAGCCGCAGAAGTAGTTGACGATTTACCATTCTAATCAATCGAGCATCCCACCGCAGGTGGGATGCCTTTCATTTATTATTAATCATTTTAAAAAATACAACTATGGCACACAATATTAATTTCAATGAACAAACAGGTAAATACAGTTTCTTTTCTGTAAAAGAAAAAGCATGGCATGGTTTGGGGCAAATTGTGGAAGACTATCCCAACAGTAAAGAAGCATTGCAATTTGCAAGTCTTGATTTTGAAGTATTGAAACGACCCAATACACACCGTTTTGATGATGGTACAGAAGTGATTTCTAAAAGTTCATTCTATACTTACCGTCCTGATACGGGTGCAGTATTGGGCGACCGATTGGGTAAGGATTATGAAGTGGTGCAAAATGCAGATGCTTTCAGTTTCTTTGATGCTATTGTAGAAGGTGACGGCATTCAATACGAAACCGCCGGGGCATTGGGCAAGGGAGAAAAGATTTTTATTACTGCAAAACTCCACGTTCTAAGGCCAATATTTGATTTTCTTGCTTTTAAATGGGGTGATTGAGGTAATAAAGCCCAAGGTTCAGAATCATTTTCAGTATAGTGAACGCATTGGAGACCTATTATAGACCTATTGTTGACGCATCAAACCAGCTTCCAACACGCTTCCGTAACCGCTCCGTCACCCTTCCGCCACGCTTTGGAGACGCTTCCCACCTGTTTTGAAGTCGCTCAGAGACGGCTTAGAGAAGGTATAGAGTCGGCTTAGAGTCGGCATAGGGGCAGCTTTCAGCGCCGCTCAATCCAGTATTCCCACCCAATATATGTATGATATAAAAACCCGGATATTACTCCGGGTTGAATGTTCTCACAAAGAATTAACTGCAATTCAGGCTGGCGAGATGATCAGATCAATTCAAATCCTCCTCCTACATGAAGCGTAGTACCATGAACATAGCTGGCATCGTCTGAACAGAGAAAAAGCGAGCCCTGTGCCACTTCCCTTGGCTCACCCAGTCTACCAATCAAACTCATGGTAGGAATGATATCTTTTTCTTCGATATTAAGTCCTTTTAATGCTGCGGTAAGCATGGGAGTGCGGATGGCACCGGGTGCAACGGAGTTGATGCGAATACCTTTAATTCCGTATTCAAAAGCTGCGGCCTTTGTTAAGCCTACCACGCCATGCTTAAATGCCTGGTAAGCAGGATTGCCGGTTGTTGGCTTGAATGCATTGATTGAGGAAATATTTACAATTGCTCCCCCACCCCCCTGTGCAAGAAATTGCCTGATCTCATATTTCATACACAATGCCGTGCCCTTGAGGTCAACAGCCTGCAAACGGTCCCAATACTCCTCGTCCAGATCTTCAAACTTGTTATTGTCTGGTTTCAATGCGGCATTGTTCACTGCACAATCAAGACGACCATAAGTGCTTACAGTAAATTTTACCATCGCTTCCACCTGCGAAGCATTTGAAATATCAACTTTGAAAAATGCCGCCACACCTCCGCTTTCAACAATTTCTTTAACCACTGCATTTCCCCCTTCTTCGTTGAAATCAGCCACAACTACTTTTGCACCTTCTTCAGCAAAGAGTTTTGCAGTTTCCTTTCCCGTACCCATGGCAGCACCTGTAATAATGGCGACTTTGTTTTCCAACCTTTTCATTTGTAAGAATTTTATAGTGAACGATATTATTTAACGCTATTCGATTATTTGTTCGTCTGTGTTTCTTGCAGCCAATTATTCAAATCCTGCAATACCTGGTTATTTATTTGATGTGCTAACCTTCCATATTGGGCCCGCAAAGGTGATGGTACGGGTTACCTTCTTTTGCTTTTCAAACTCAGACAAAAGGCCTTCGGCTTGTTCCAGATCTACCTCATAAAAAACAGCAAACTCTTTTAATGTGACCGTATTGTATGACTGAAAATATCTTCATAGGAGGTGGGACTCTTTATCTGAACCTCGCCTAGAATCAGTTTCAGCAAAGCCTGTTCATAAACCTGGTATGGTTTGCTGCCATACACTTTAAAACGGTTATCGTCTTCATCTATAAAATAAATGGTTGGAAAACCTCTGACGCCCCAAGCTTTCGCCATAGCAAGGTCTTCTTCAAATAGCAGCTTTGCCTTTTGTTCGTAATCAAACTCAAATTGCTTAACATCTAAGCCTGCATCTTCAGCCGCCTGAAAAAGATGTTCCAGTTTGGTGATGTTTTTTTTCTCTGTGAAAACCATTTCTTTTATCCGTCTCAGGAATTGTGCTGCTTTAAGGTTGTCCTGCAGTTGCGCAGCTTTAAACGCGATGGAAGGTGGATAGGATGAATGCAGTGGATCTTCGTTCCATACATCACCAGCAATCGGCATCTGATAATGCGCGCCGGCTTCATCCCAATGCTGCCCAACGCTTGACGGACCGCTTACATCGCTTCCACCATATTCGCTCCAGCTTTTAAGCAAGCCGCCCATCCGGTATTCAATGTCAAAATAGTGACCGTATTCCTGCTTCAGTTTCCGAAGCTCTGGTTCCATACCCCAACAGGATGAACAAATAGGGTCGGTAAAGTATAAAAGCTTAATCGGTTTATTGTTGGTTGCTTGATTGCTTTCATCGGAAGCTTTGGGAATTTCACAAATCCCTGTTTCCATATCGCAATTCATTGCATCCTTTAAATCTTTTTCCATGTTTTCTTTCTTTAAACGGGATGTGCATTTTTCACATCCACTTATATTATTTAGGTTTTAGTCTCTACATATTTTTTAGCCGCCTGTGCCATGGTAACAACAGCTGCTCCCATCATGATGAGGTCTTTAATAACAAGCCTTCCCGCGGCACTCAAATAAGGGAAGCCAGATTGGGTGTCGGCCAAAGAGGGCACCCAAGTTTCAGGAGTTGTTATCAGAAAGGATAAAGTAACCAGCGACATAATAAAGGCCAGGAAGCTACCAACTGCTGACAGTGCAGGAAAAACAGGATACAACGCAATCAGTAATCCAATCAATACGATCACGGCTCCTAATCCATAGGAAAACAAATAGGTATTGTTTTCTTTGTGCCAGGCTATATTTTCAAGCTTGTATTCCCCTTCTTTATTCATGTGCTTTTTGTATTCCGGCGCATCGTATTTTAAAAAGAAGCTCATGGTGGGACTGTTGGCAACAAAGGGTATTATTCCCACCGCTTCATACCGGAAAGCTTTTAAGCCACCAATCCAGAGTAGCACGATCACCAATCCAAGGCGGGTAAGATGAATACCCGTGGTTTGCAATGATGCTGCGTATTTAAAAAACTTGTCCATAATGCCTGATTAATATGCAACCGTGAATCGCTGGCGAATATGTTGCGGCTGTTCCAGTTCATCCACAATTGCCACCGCTGTGTCCTCTACGGAAATAACACTTCGGCCATCGGCATCCATTACCGGGTTTTCCAATCCTTTGCAGTAGCTTCCCTTCCGCACGCCTGAGGTACCCTGGTGCATTTCTACCGCCGGACTAAGGAAAGTCCAATCCAGTTCAGTTTCATTCCTGAGAATATTGAGATAATCTCTTGCCGCCAATGCTCCGGGCTTCCAATCGGGAGGGAAGCCTGCCGTATCAACAATTTGCTGTTCAGGTGCAATAAATAAACTTCCTGCACCACCAACTATGATCAATCGCTGTACGTCGGCTTTATTAACGGCTTCCTGAATCGCCTGCGAGCCTTTAAGAAAATCATCATACAGATTTGGATTTTGCCATCCGGCGTTGTAGGCACTGATCACGGCATCAAGACCGACTACTGATTTCGCCAGCGTTGTTACATTCAGCACATCTGTTGATACGACGGTCAAATTCTCCTGGGAGGCTATCTTTCCCGCGTTACGGACAATGGCTGTTACCTGATGACCTCTTTGTAATAATTCCTGTAAGATGGCAGTTCCAACAAACCCTGATGCTCCTACTAAGGCTACTTTCATTTTATTTAAATATTAATTGTGAAGAATTTTCAACCGGCCAACCAGTTGTAATTGTGCTTTTGGAAACAACAGATGCTATATTTCCTGAAGCACCTATTATTGCGATTGTTTGTTTCGTTTGCATAATCTTTAAATTGATTACACGCAAAGCTACCGCAGCACCCTGCCATGGGCCATTGCGTTTGGGCAAGAAATGGCATTGATTTAAATCAAGGGAAAAGGGAGTATAAACGCGTCTATTTACTGATCATTTTTTTGCGTACACGGCTCAGGGTTTCGGGAGTAAGTCCCATGTAGGAGGCAATCATGTGTGAGGAACCCGTTGTACAATATCCGGGTAAAGCGTAGTAAATGAGGAATAGCACTCTTCGGGTGAATGGCTGATGACAGAGGTCAGTCTTCTTTGCATAGCGATATATGCACCCGTAACCTGCAGGCGCATCCAGGTTTCATATTTTGGCAAGGTTTTCCAGGATTCCCAGCTCCTCGTCAGTGAAAGGAACTTTATTTCTCAGTGTATGAAAGAAATTTTCGTACATGGTTATATTATTAATCTATCGGAATGCCCTAAAATAGGGCTTTTGTGATGTAATTTCAACACCCTATTAAAAGTGTTCCGGCAAACATAAATACTATTTAAAGTGAGTTTTTAGAAGTCGCAAATGGCTGGAGCCTTTGATCCCTACTTATATCAGTAGCGTAAACAAAGAATAAGGCACAAAAAAAACCCGAAGATTACCCCGGGTTGATTGTTCTCACAACGGAAAAATCCTTATTGTGATTTGCTTCATTACAATTATAATACAAATTCGATAATCATGCAAGAATTTATATTTTAATCTGAAACATAGATAAGATTTCATATTTTTTGACCTAACCCTAAACTTTAGATACTATGAAAAAAATCCTTGGTCTTGATCTGGGGAGTTCTTCAATCGGATGGGCATACATACACGAAAATGAAAATAGTCGCTCCATTATTAACATGGGAGTAAGAATTGTTCCTGTAGACAGTTCAGCCAGGGATGCCTTTAGCAAGGGGCAGGCCATCTCAATTAATAAAGATCGAACGCTAAAGAGAACGGCAAGAAAAACACTACACCGTTATAAACTAAGAAAAGTTTCACTACTGAATCTTCTAGAGAAAGAAGGCATAGTACCCACTGAAAAACAACTTATAAATATTACATCACTTGAGCTGTATGGCCTTAGAAATAAGGCAGTTTCAGAAAGGATTGAATTATCAGATTTTGGCAGAATCCTGTTTCATCTTAACCAAAAAAGGGGTTACCGAAGTAGTCGTAAAAGTGGCTCTTCTGACGAAAGCGGGAAAAAGCTTAGCGATTATCTGCAGGAAATTAAAGAACATAAAGATCTATTGGATACAGAAGGAATTACTATTGGCCAATATTTTTTCCGAAAACTTCAGGAAAATCCATGGACCAGAATCAAGAAGATTGTTTTCCCGCGTGAATGTTATATCCAGGAATTTGAAAGAATCTGGGAAAAGCAGCAAACCTTTCATGGACAAATTCTTACCGAAGAACTTAAGACTAAGATTAAAGACCAGATAATATTCTATCAACGACCATTGAAATCTGCAAAATGGCTGGTTGGAGAATGTCGGTTTGAAAAGCATCATAAAGTAACACCAGTCAGTTCTCCCCTATTCCAGTTGGAAAAAATCTGGGAAAGCGTTCATAATATAAGTCTTAACAACAAACGCAAAGAAAATTACACATTAACGTGGGAGCAAAAACAACAAGTTTTTGACCATCTGAATAATAATGATAAACTGACATCGTCCAATTTGAATAAAATTCTTGGACTTTCTACTTCAGATGGTTGGCGAGCTAATGAACAGATAAGAAAAGCGGGCATACAGGGAAATATCACCCGATATAAACTTCTGAAGGCTTTTCGGGAACTAGATATTAAGGATCTGGAGCTACTTCGTTTTAATCTATCATATGCCAATACTGATCGTAACAGAGTTGATCCTCAAACCGGTGAAATCATACCATACATAGTGGATGGATCTTTTGAAAGGGAACCATTGTATCAATTATGGCATATACTTTATTCAATCGAGGATCCGGAGGAAACTATAAATACATTAATCAGGCGATTTGGCCTGACACGTATGCAAGCGGAAGGTTTAAGTAAAATAGATTTCACCCAATCAGGTTTTGGGAATAAAAGCGCGCGTGCCATCAGGAAATTATTACCTGCCTTACAAAAGGGATATGATTATTCAAAGGCTTGTGATTTAGTTGGCTACAAACACAGCGACAGTCTCACTAAACAGGAAAATGAGGAACGTGCGTTGCAGGAGAAATTAGAACAATATCCACGTAACAGCTTACGGCAGCCGGTTGTAGAAAAGATACTGAACCAACTGGTCAATGTTGTAAATGAAATTCTGCGGGATAATTATTTAGGCCGACCCGATGTAATCAGGGTTGAACTTGCGCGTGAATTAAAACAAAGTAAGGAAGAAAGGGAAAGAACTTATAAGAGGAATAATGAAACGGATAGAATTAATAAACAAATTGTAGAAAGGCTGGCAAAAGAATTTCCCGGATTGGTTATTACCCGTAAGGTATTAGAAAAATACAAGTTACATGAGCAACAAAACGGGCTTTGTCTATATTCAGGTGATAACATTCCCCTGTCACTTGCATTAAAAGGTGATAGTGTAGACATTGATCATATAATCCCTCAATCCAGGCTTTTTGATGATTCTTTTCAGAATAAGGTTTTAGTATTTCAACGGGAGAATAAAGCAAAGGACAACCTCACTGCTTTTGATTACATGCAAACAAAAGGCGAGGCAGAAACAAATCAATATTTAGAAAGTGTAAACAGGTTGTTTGACGGAGGAAATATTACAAAAAGCAAAAGGGATAAATTATTGATGGCCGCAAAAGAAATTCCTGAAGATTTTATAAATCGCCAACTAAATGAAAGCAGGTATATAGCTCGTGAAGCGGTAAAACTTCTTAAAGGGATTTCCAGAAACGTATATAGTACTACAGGGAGCGTAACGGAATTCCTTCGTCATCAATGGGGGTATAATGAAGTCCTTAAACAATTAAACTGGTCTAAATATGAGGAAGCTGGTCTCATAAAAGATGATAAGATAGAAGGATGGTCAAAGCGGGATGACCATCGCCATCATGCTATAGATGCTCTGGTTGTTGCATGCACTAAGCAAAGTTTCATTCAACAATTAAATACTTTGAATAGTAGCATTACAAGGGAACAAATGCAGGAAATGGTTAAAAATGGATCGGCTAATGGATGGCAGGGAAAAAGATCCTTGCTTGAGCAATCTGTTTATATAAGCCAACCATTCACAACACAGGAAATCAAAGAAGCGGTAGCAAAGATATTAATCAGTCAGAAACCCGGAAAACGTGTGTCAGCATTAGGTAAAAATCTGGCGGGTGGAAAAGTACAAAGGACTTTGACGCCCCGTGGGTTTCTGCATAAAGAATTTGTATATGGGAAGATTAAGCGATATAGCAAAGAGAAGGTAAAACTAAATAGCCGTTTTAACCAACTTGAAAACATCGCAAATCCAAGGGAGAAACAACTTGTTTCGGAACGATTGAATGCATTTGGGGGTGATCCTAAAAAAGCATTTCAGGATTTGGAGAAATCACCTATCTGGCTTGATGAAGCAAAGAGTAAAGCCTTAACAGCGGTAACTGTATGGGAAGAGAGCTTTGTAATAAAATATCCCCTAGGTCCGGGATTTAAAGAAAAAGACGTGGAATTTATCATAGATCCTAAAATTCGCGAACAAGTAAAGAAACGATTTACAGAGCGAGGATCTAATGCAATGAAAGACCTGGAAAAAGATCCCATATGGCTAAATGAATCAAAAAAGATTCCTATAGTTAGTGTGAGATGTTTCACCGGATTAACCGATTTGGTTCCCTTACATAATACCGTAAATGGGAAAACATATAATTCTAAACATAATAAAACGGAAGGAAAATCCGTTGATTTTGTAAGTACGAGGAACAATCATCATATCGCGATATATGAAACTTCGGAAGGCAAATTAGAAGAAAAGATTGTTACACTATGGGAAGCCGTTGCCAGAAAGAACTGGGGATTACCCGTAATTGTTAGAAATGCCGAGGAGATTTGGGACCTGGTACAGGATAAGGGAATAGAGGATCAGGCTCTTCTTTCGAATCTTCCTTTACCCGGCTGGAAATTAGTGGAAAGCCTGCAACAGAATGAAATGTTTGTATTTCGGATGAGCCGGGAAGAATTAGGGAAGTCAATAAACGAAAATAAGCTCCATACAATCAGCCCCAATCTTTACAGGGTGCAGAAAATAAGTGAAAAGGATTATAATTTCCGCCACCACCTTGAAACAAGATTAGGTAAGGACTCAAGTGAAGAGGCTATTTTTTCTAAGATTGAAAAATCCAAAAGATTTAAAAGTCTTCAGGCTTTTAAAAAGGCAAACCCAATTAAAGTTAAACTCTCCCCTCTAGGTAAAATTCAATTAGAATGATTAAACGTACACTTTATTTTTCCAACCCAGCATGGCTCCATACAAGCAATGAGCAATTGGTGGTGGAACGTAAGGAGGAAGGAAATATAAGTGTTCCAATTGAAGATATTGGATTGGTTATCCTTGACAATCAACAAGTATCAATTAGTCAGGCCTTGATGGCAAAACTACTTGAGAATAATGTAGCCTTAATAACTTGCGACAGTACCCATCACCCTGTGGGTCTGATGTTGAATTTGGAAGGGAACACTCTACAAAGTCAAAAATATCAATTACAGGTTGATGCGAGTCAGCCTTTAAAAAAACAAATCTGGGCTCAGACGGTAGCAGCAAAGATCCAGAACCAGGCTGCAATATTAAAGGAGCAAAAGATCGAGAGTGGATACCTTACCAAACTTGCCGGGGCAGTAAAAAGCGGTGATAGCACTAACCTGGAAGCTAAAGCCGCAAGCTACTATTGGAAAAGAGTGTTTCCAGATTATCTGGAATTTACCAGATCCCGATATGGCCCCCCTCCTAACAATCTTCTTAATTACGGGTATGCCATTTTAAGAGCTATGGTTGCCAGGGCCTTAGTAGGCAGCGGCTTGTTACCAACGCTTGGCGTATTTCACCGAAATCAATACAATGCCTATTGTTTAGCAGATGATATCATGGAACCCTACAGGCCTATTGTTGATCGGTTGGTATATCAAATGGTTAGAATGAATGGAAAATTCATAGAAATGACCCCTGCTATAAAAAAGCAATTTCTGGAATTACCGGTATTGGATGTATATATCGAGAATAAGAAAAGTCCTCTCCAAAATGCAATTACAAGGACAACAGCGAGCCTTGTAAAAACATTTGAAGGAACTCAGCGGAAAGTACTTTACCCTGAACTTTAAAGTAGTCAAAGTGAATGAAACATTATTTCGAACGAATCAATGCCTACCGAATTATGTGGGTCCTTGTAATGTTTGATCTGCCAACAGAAACCAAAAAGGACAGGAAAAACTATGCCCTTTTCAGAAAAAAAATGATCGCTGATGGGTTCCAGATGTTTCAATTCAGCATGTATTTAAGAAATTGCCCAAGCAAGGAGAATGCGGAAGTCCACCAAAAAAGGGTCAAAAAGAGTCTTCCGCCTAAGGGTCATGTAGGTATAATGATAGTTACAGACAAGCAATTTGGAATGATGGAGATCTTTCATGGCACGGATCCGGTTCAGGGACCCGAGACAGTTCAACAACTTCAGATGTTCTAAGGTGAAACTGCATATTTCTGACAACAGGAAGCAAAAAATGGTTTCGGGTTAGCTTTTTTTGATCCTATAAACCTCCCCGAAACCAGTCCCAATGGGCATTTCCTCGAAATCAGTTGTTGCTAGCCTAAGCTAAGCAATAATGTGAAAGCAAATCACAACAACACACCAGCAGCACCATATTTCACACCAGTTGTTGCTAGCCTAAGCTAAGCAATAATGTGAAAGCAAATCACAACAATCCGCTTACACAACCGTTTCAAATTATGTTGTTGCTAGCCTAAGCTAAGCAATAATGTGAAAGCAAATCACAACCAGCACTTGATGTATCAAACGAATCATCTGGTTGTTGCTAGCCTAAGCTAAGCAATAATGTGAAAGCAAATCACAACCAATGGACAATCTTTAACACCCGCGAGTATGTTGTTGCTAGCCTAAGCTAAGCAATAATGTGAAAGCAAATCACAACTTTTCTCGGTACTTTCGTGCAATGGCACTTGTTGTTGCTAGCCTAAGCTAAGCAATAATGTGAAAGCAAATCACAACCAAACGGATTGTAACATAATTAACGCATCAGTTGTTGCTAGCCTAAGCTAAGCAATAATGTGAAAGCAAATCACAACACACCCGCAGAAAGAAAACTACTCCGTGACGTTGTTGCTAGCCTAAGCTAAGCAATAATGTGAAAGCAAATCACAACAAATGAAGCGAAAGGAAGTACAAGGCCTTAGTTGTTGCTAGCCTAAGCTAAGCAATAATGTGAAAGCAAATCACAACTATTGTGCATTTGGGTGGCGTGAAATACTTGTTGTTGCTAGCCTAAGCTAAGCAATAATGTGAAAGCAAATCACAACTCCTTTGTTCAATTCCCTGATGGCGAAAATGTTGTTGCTAGCCTAAGCTAAGCAATAATGTGAAAGCAAATCACAACAAGTAAAAGAAACAGAACCAAAACAGTTTTGGTTGTTGCTAGCCTAAGCTAAGCAATAATGTGAAAGCAAATCACAACTGCAGTAGCCTGTTGTCTCCAAACATATCTGTTGTTGCTAGCCTAAGCTAAGCAATAATGTGAAAGCAAATCACAACAGTAACGGCCGGGAGTTGTTCACGAATCCTGTTGTTGCTAGCCTAAGCTAAGCAATAATGTGAAAGCAAATCACAACATTCCAATGTTTTTGGCTGTCATCATTATTGTTGTTGCTAGCCTAAGCTAAGCAATAATGTGAAAGCAAATCACAACCACCGATGAGATGTTTCCCATCCTAAAGGGTTGTTGCTAGCCTAAGCTAAGCAATAATGTGAAAGCAAATCACAACAGATTCAGTGACCTTGTTCAATTGAAATGGGTTGTTGCTAGCCTAAGCTAAGCAATAATGTGAAAGCAAATCACAACAAAGGTTGACCACGTTATACCATTAGCGGAGTTGTTGCTAGCCTAAGCTAAGCAATAATGTGAAAGCAAATCACAACAAACCTAGGAAGATATACTCCAAAGAAATAGTTGTTGCTAGCCTAAGCTAAGCAATAATGTGAAAGCAAATCACAACGAGAAAGCTTCTCAGGATAGGAATTTCATGGTTGTTGCTAGCCTAAGCTAAGCAATAATGTGAAAGCAAATCACAACAACTATAACATCATGAATCAGGAATTTATGTTGTTGCTAGCCTAAGCTAAGCAATAATGTGAAAGCAAATCACAACAATACACTCGTCATGTATTGCAGTAGATAGTTGTTGCTAGCCTAAGCTAAGCAATAATGTGAAAGCAAATCACAACAGTTTTCTGATGGCTGGTATTCCAACCACGGTTGTTGCTAGCCTAAGCTAAGCAATAATGTGAAAGCAAATCACAACAGGTTTGACCTGACGGCCGCATACAGCGAGGTTGTTGCTAGCCTAAGCTAAGCAATAATGTGAAAGCAAATCACAACATAATCCTAACAGTAATGATACTGCTGGGTGTTGTTGCTAGCCTAAGCTAAGCAATAATGTGAAAGCAAATCACAACGGAGGGTATGAATATCTATGAAAAGAGGGCGTTGTTGCTAGCCTAAGCTAAGCAATAATGTGAAAGCAAATCACAACACATTAAAGGTTACCGCCTTGTGATTCCTGTTGTTGCTAGCCTAAGCTAAGCAATAATGTGAAAGCAAATCACAACTGTTTATCCGGTTTATGGCCCTCACGCCGGGTTGTTGCTAGCCTAAGCTAAGCAATAATGTGAAAGCAAATCACAACAGGAACTCGGGCTTAATTCCCTCGATGTAGTTGTTGCTAGCCTAAGCTAAGCAATAATGTGAAAGCAAATCACAACGCAGCGGTTCCGCTATAAACTTTGAGGGCGGTTGTTGCTAGCCTAAGCTAAGCAATAATGTGAAAGCAAATCACAACTCCAGTTTCTTCGGTTCCACTTTAACACCGTTGTTGCTAGCCTAAGCTAAGCAATAATGTGAAAGCAAATCACAACCGCACCGCTCTCGAAGTGTGCGCTGATGAAGTTGTTGCTAGCCTAAGCTAAGCAATAATGTGAAAGCAAATCACAACTTACGGAGCCGGTTGTTGGCGGTTTCTACGTTGTTGCTAGCCTAAGCTAAGCAATAATGTGAAAGCAAATCACAACGGTGCAGGTTTCGGTGGTTTTGTCTTTTTAGTTGTTGCTAGCCTAAGCTAAGCAATAATGTGAAAGCAAATCACAACACGTATGGTTCTTTTGTCTTAGCCCCCTAAATGGCTGGACTAAATTAATAAATCAATTTAGTCACTTAAATTTAGGATTATGTCAAGACAAAGACGCACATTTTCTGTAGATCAGAAGCTGCAGATAATGAATGAAGCTGATCAGCTTGGTGTTGCCCAAGCCTTACGTAAAAACAATTTATCGCATAGTGTTTTTCTTCGCTGGAAACGCCAGTTTGATTCAGGTGGACCTACATCACTTCAACCCCAGTATCACAAAGTTGATCCACAGATCAAAGCTTTGGAGGAGGAGAATGCCCGACTCAAAAAGATTATCGGCAACCAGGCCCTTGAACTTGAGTTTAAAACAGAACTTTTAAAAAAAAGCGCTGTTCAACAGTCCAGGCGATCGAAGTAATAAATGAATTTAAAGAAAGGGCTCCTTCAATTTTAAAACTTCTTGAGTGGTCTGGAGTTGCTGCCAGCACTTTTTATTACAGGCGTTCTTATCAGCGCAAAGGCGCCAAGCCATCCACTTGCAGTGTTAATGTGGATGGAGAGATCTTTGAAAATAGAGTTGTTGTACAACAGATAGAATCCATTTTTTTGAATAATGAGTTTTGTTGTTACGGCTATCGAAACGTTACCTGCGAACTGAAAGAACAGGGCTGGATCATCAATCACAAGAAGGTTTACAGACTTATGAAGGAACATAAACTTCTTTATGGAGGAAAGGTACGAGTGGAACCATTCAAGCGAAACTTCATCCGATTCAGGACCCTGTAACCTGATTATCCATTGCAGTATTTATCCATGGACATCAAGTACGTTCATGTGCATGGATCAGGCAGAAACGCCTTGTTATTGACGGTGATCGATATCTATACCCGTAAAGTTCTTATCCATACCCTGCGGTTCTCTATCAAAAAGGGTGATGTTCTGGTGATGTTATCCTTGATGCTGTTGGAATATAAAACCCAGGGAATGACCGTTAGAAATGATAATGGTTCACAGTTTATCGCAGCCGCTGTAAGGCATTACCTTAAGGACAAAGGCATATTACAGGAGTTCTCCCATGTTGCCAGACCACAGGATAATGCCTACATTGAAGCATTACACTCCAATATCCAGCGAGAAGTCGTGGATCGATTTGAGTTTGATTCCATTTATCATGCACAAATGGTTTTTGACAGATATTATAAATGGTACAATGAAAAAAGAAAGCATGGATCCCTGGGAAGAAAACCGCCGGAACGTATATGGAAAGAATATTTTAATCCGTTTCCCTAGAATTACTAAAAACTACTAAACTATCTTTGAAAAACTGTCCAACTTATAGGGGGTCGATACACACCAATCCATTGCGCATGGGTATATAGGTGATGTCAGTGCACCAGACCTGTTTTACACGAGTGATGGATAACCTGTCTGTCCCATATGAGGCGCCACGCACGCTCGATGGTCACCTTGTCCTAACCTGTTGGTCTACTGTATTCAAATAGCATATAGAGTATTGAATTTCTCTGGTAATCCCCGTTCGTGCTTAGTGGTTCGACAATCCTTCGACAATCGTTCGAGCGTCCTTCGAAGAGGGTCCGGAAGTGAATTTCTCATGTTCTGGATATTTGGTTATGTACAATTATACATCGCTGGGGCCAGGGTTTCCAAATCTAACTGGACTAACAGCCTTATGGTATGGACGAACGCCGTTTTTGCTGCACGAAGCATCAGTTGGTGCTTTCAAGGAAGATCTTCCCACTTAGTCAATAACCCCTTCCACTTGCTCATTGTTGCTTGAGGCGGCCAGGGAGGGAGAGTCTCTTTATCGGGAGCCTGATAATACTCACCTTAAAAAATGAAAAATGAAACAGCTAAATTTTCTTTTTGCAATTATTACAGCATGCCTTTTATTTTCTTGCCAGAAAGATGTTATACAGGAAGAAGAATTAAGTAATAACCTCTCAATGGCTGCTAACAGCAACGAAGAGAAAGAGCTCCCCTTCAAAGGAACTTATATTACAGCATCGGAAATACTGCAGCCCCCACCCTTTCTTCAAACCAGGATCACAGGTACAGGTAATGCCTCGCACTTAGGTAACAGCAGTTTTGTGGAAGTTTCCACCTTAAACTATACAACACCTCCTCCTTTTAATCTGGGTGGAACAGCAACATTTGCTGCCGCTAATGGCGATGAAATTTATAAAAGCTTCACTGGCACCGCTACGCCCAACCAGAATGGTACCCTGAACGTTGCCATGTTGCATATAATTTCAGGAGGAACCGGCAGGTTTGAACATGCCACCGGAAGTTTTTCGGGGTACACTGTGGCTACTCCCGGCCATTCGGAAGGATCTATCAGCCATGAAGGTACCATAAGCTCTTGATCTGTAAATAATAGTTTAAATTAGAATACTCATTCAGGGGAAATGTATTTGCGGCTTCTCATCCTGTTTTGCTTTCAGCAAATGGCCGGCTATGCACAAACACATGGCATCGACAGTATGAGAAACCGCTTGCCCATCCTGCAGGGTAACGCAAAGGTTGATTGCCTCAACAAAATCAGTGAACATTTTAGTTACAAATGGATACATGCCGACTCGGCACTCCGGTATTCCCATCTGGCTATTCAGCAGGCATCGGCTATCAACTATCAACGCAGATTGGCAGATGCATTGATGCATGAAGCAGATATAAACGGCAGGCTGCTGGGTAAACCTCTGCAAATGGTATCGATCAGCAGAAGGGCAATCGAAATTGCAAAATCCAGCAGCGATAAGCGAACCCTTGGGTATGCCTTTAAATGCCTTGCCGGCGCTCTCGCATTAGCTGGCGATTACCATCACGCTGCTGATACTGCTCTTCTGGCAAAACAAATTGCACTAGAAACAAAAGATAAAAAGCTGCTGGGATGGTCCGCAGAAACCATTGGCTTTGCCCACGTGAAAAGCGGTGCATACTGGAAAGGTTTTGAACACTTTATTGAAGCCCATCAAATTGGCAAAGAATTGAATGATTCAATGCTGATGTAAATCTCACTCGCCTTCATAGCCCGTTCTTTCAACCGGGTTGGCGATCCGGAAAAAGCATTGACATACTACCATGAATTTCTTCCTGTTGCCAGCGCATTCACTTTACTCTGGCCTCACCTGGAAGACATGGCTTATGCCCACCTGCGATTGAATAATTATGATTCCGTAATTTATTACCAGCAAAAGCATCTGAAGAATATAGATTCTTTAACCACCGACCTCACGCTGAGAAAAAAGTTCTCGGCTATGGTATGGGGTTTTTCTGCCGACCTTCAACTGGCGCGAAAGCAATATGATTCTGTTTTACTACAGGTGGTTCCGAATATATCTAAACAACGTGAAAACAAAGATGTCATTCCACTGATGTATTCACTACTCATAGCAGGTAAAACCTACCTTGCTAAGGATGATCCAGCTACTTCGCTTAACTATAACCGTGAACTATACATTCTGGCGGTGCAAATTGATAATAAACAGTTCTTAAAAGATGCGGCAGAACAGCTTTCCGCAACCTTTGAACAAATGAATCAAACCGACAGCGCCTTCCTTTACTTCCGCCAGTATGCCGCTTTGAAAGACTCCATGGAAACGGCAAAATTTGCCGGCCGAACTGCTCTCTACCTGGCCGCCAGGCAGGCTGATAATAAAATCATGCTTTTGCAGAAAGACAATGAAAGACAGGGACAATTAAAGAATATTCTGATCGCGGGTTTTATTCTTGCTGTTTTGTTTTCAATAATCATTACCCGAAACCTTATTCTAAAACGCAGGAATGAAAAGCTTCGTAACGAACAGGAAAAATCGGCCTTGAAACGAAAAGCATTGGAGCTGGATCACTGACCTTGAGGAAGGAGGCATACCTTCTGGAACAAAAGCAGTGGTTCGCATCAATTGTTTTGAATAATAAACGGCACATGCTAAGAGCTATCCTCAAAGATGACGATCAAAGCAACCTCAGCGGGTTGCAACAACTGAAGAACAGGAATTTCGAATTGATATTTGTCACAGCCTACGACCATTATGCCATCAAGGCCATTAAATACAGTGCACTTGATTACCTGGTAAAACCTGTTGAAATTAGTGACCTCATTGCTGCTGTTACCAAAGCAGAGGAATACAAAAACAGTCGCAATCCGCAACTGCAGATTGAGCTGTTGCTTGAACACCTGAATAATAAACAACCGAAACACATTACCACTCCCACCAGCGATGGCCTAAGGTTCATCAATATTGAAGACATTATTTACCTGGAAGCAAGTAACAATTACACCAACATCTTTCTATCCACGAACCAGAAACTGCTGGTCAGTAAAACATTAAAAGACTTTGAGGAAATGCTGCCTGCTGACACATTCCTGCGCATACATCATGCTACGGTCATCAACAAGTATTATGTAGAAAAATACATCCGGGGCGAAGGTGGACAGGTAGTGATGCGACACGGTAATATTCTTGATGTATCCAAAAGAAAAAAGGGTGAATTTTTGCAGGCAATAGGCAGGTGAACTCCTTTAGCAGTTTTTGCTTAGTCCTTGTCATGTTTTTTTGCCAATCCTGTTATTTCTTTACTGGGAATAATAATTCAAAGCCCGTACTTTAAACCGGCAGCTCTGATTCCAATACCCCCTGATTCAATTTCCGCAATAATTTTGCGTATCTCATTTTCATCTCGCCGAACATGGGGATTTCGACTTAAAGGCCTCGGTCCTGATTTTTGCTTTTTCTGCATAATAAATTGTTGGGTGACAAGCTATTTCAGGACAAGACAAAGCAATAATGTGAAAGAAAATCACAACATAGTTTTTGCCCTGCCATGTCTTGCCGTTGTTCACTATTAAAGCCGAATAATCAAACTGCTGCTGAAATTTCTTCCTTCCGACGGCCACACACCCGGACCAGGATAAAAAGTCGGACGCTTGGTGAAATATTGTTTATTAGTAACATTACTCATATTGATTCTTGCTTCCAGGTTCTTGGAAAAACGGAAGGAAGCGTTACAATCAAGTAGTGCATAGGAAGGTACTAAACCAACCGCTCCCGTAGTCTTCGCCGGTTCTACCGTATTCAACGCATCAGCAAATGACTCACTCGTATAACTGAACAAAGCAGAGAAACTAAATTTCCTGTATCGGACCGCAGCACCATTGCGGGTGATAAAATCAGGTGCGCTTTCAACTTTGTTGCCATCAATATTGAGATTCTGATTGCCAGACTTCACTACTGCATTTTGATAACGGGCATGTAAAAAAGCGGTGGATGTAAATAGGGTAAACCCAACCTTACCAACTAACAACCAATCTGCCTGTACAAACATTTCTACTCCTTTGGTCAGTGAATTGCCAATATTGGTACGATAGGTATAAAAAACGCCTGTATTATCTGTTTCAGCCAATGTACCAAAACGTCTTTCATACTTCAATAAAAATGTGTTGACATCCCATCTCAAAAAGCGCCAGCTTCCCCGAAATCCTAATTCTGCATTATAACCTTTTGCATCCGTAATATTTGGATCTACTTTCTCAAACAACGAACCAGGAATAAGGTCTTTGAACAACATAGGATGATACGCCTGCGACCAGCCGCCATATATCTCTGAATTGGCCCTAGGTTTGTAGGAGAAGTTTACACCTAACAAAGGAAACTTATGATTCATTGAAACAGGCACCTGATTATCAGGATAATAGCTGATGGTTCCACTCATATTTGTTTCGCCAATCTCTACTCTAGCACCGGCACTAGCCGATAAATTTTTTAAAAGCTGGAATTTATTCTCTGCAAATAAGGCGATGTTTTTTGTTTTTAAATGAACATCCCGCCCCCATCCTGGTTGCACCAATGAAAGATCATAATCACTTCCTGTGGTACCTTTTCCCAGTTGCCTGCGATGAAGGTCGTTATTCATATATTGAACACCGGCAGCCAACACATTGGTTTGTTTTCCCATGCGGTATTCCTGTAATACCCTTAGTTCAGCCGTGTAACTGTTAAATCCGTCAATATCTACCTGACGGTAGTTATACTCACCCGTTGCTGTGACTATCGTATCTTTTGTATTGGTAGGCTTATCAAACTGTACACTGTTTCTTTTTCCGAGCACCGCCGATATGATCAATTGCAATTTGGTTTGCGGCGCCATTTGCCAGTCTATATTGACAGAAGGGATATGAATATCCGGGCTGAAATAATTTCTTGAACGTGTAGCTTGCCTGGGGTTAGCATGAAACATGCTATCGGTTAATGGGCCAGGAATACGATACTGATATTTTGAGCGTACCCATTCTGTACGGATAGATAAATTAACTGTTGGTTGATATGTCAAAATAATGGCCTGTGCTTCAGAGTCGGTATATTCATTATCGCGGTAACCATTTCTTGATTTCTTATGCATGTATGCATAGTACTTGAGTTTACCTGACTTACCGCCAATAGCATTGTAAGTACTTAATAAATTAAATGAACCTGCTGTATTGATACTTTCAAAGCTGAACGGTCTTGTGGTATCGCCTTGTTTAGTAATATAATTCAGCATACCGCCAAATTGCGCTCCGTATTGTAATGAACCCGTTCCTCTTACTATTTCAATACGGGCAATGCTTTCCAGTGGCATGCTGTAATGACTCGCGGGATAGCCATACATATCGGAGTTGGTAATGATACCATCTTTACGATTATTAAATTCCCAACCCCGGTGCGGGTCCAATCCTCTTGAAGCAATATTGATTTGATTACCCGCGCCATCCATATCATATACGAAAACACCTGGGATCTTTGCAAAAAGCTGACGGCCCGTTTTATTGGTAATATCAGCCGGAATTTGCCCTAGGTCGATTACTTCTGTCTTTTTACCGGAAAAAAGATAGCTGCCCTGCACCGAGGCCAACGGTCTGACAATATTCTGGTTGAGATAAGAAATGATCACCACACTATCCAATGAGGTTGAAGACAGTGTATCCTGCTGTGAATATGCTGTCAGTGTAAAAATTAAAGCTGCCAGTACAATACTAATTTTTTTCATGCCGATTTATTTATTGCCTTTCCATTTAGTTCAATAGTAAGCGGTGCAAAATTATCTTATAGCAAAAAGGGAAATCGTAACCGATATTGGGCAAACCCAAGAAAAAAGAGGCGTCCGTAAGGAATTACAACGCCGTTCACTGCTTAGAAACTCCAATAATATTTTTATTCCGCACCATCCGTTTTTGCCCTGTTTACAGCATATTCCCCAACTTTCTTTCCTGTAGTCATCCCTCTCTCACAATCAGCACGATAGTGAATGCCCCCATACATTCTTGACAAGGATGCTTCGAGCGCCATCGCATCGTATGCTGATTTCTTGTCGGGAATGATATGACCCAATACTGTCGCTGCTGCAGAGCTGAAAGTAGAATGACCAGATATATACGCCGGGAAATTCGGTATGCCTGTCAATGTTTTGATTCTTGGATCAAGCTGGGTTGGTCTCGGATTGTAATAAAACATTTTTGCATCCCAGCATACGATGCCTGCGTCCATCAATGCCATGTTCAGCAGTGCCATATTCCTGGCCCATCTTACTTCGCTGTAATTTTTTGTAATAAAATCTAAAGCTGCAATATCATTCCAGTGGCCTGCCGGCGTATAAGTACCGGCGCCATCTGCCCAAAAGTGAACAATGCGAATTCTTTCCCTTGTAGGGTTTGTAACAAAATCCAGTATCTCTTTTGTTTCATCCACCATTTTCTGGCTTTTTACCAATGGTGGTGCTTCGGGACGTAATGAAATGGCTGTCAGGGAATCGAATAAAAATGCTTTTACTTTACCAAACACGGGGAGCATGGGAGGACGTTTAGGAGTTTCTAAACTATACCAGGGTTCTTCTCCTCTCGCTATACAATCATCTTCCAGTTTTTTCCAAAGTGCAGGGTTACCACCTGCTTGTCCGGCCCTGTCGCCTCTTGCACGGGTTACAAATTTTTGTGCTACGGCTTTACCCAATGCTTCACCTGCTTCAATATCGCTGCGAACATTCGCACCTGCTATGATGCGGGATCGTTTATGTTCCTCTGCTTTTTTCTGAATATAATCCTGGTCGCCGGGAAACATCAGCTTCAACATCTCTGCGGCGGCTCCTGCTACTACAGCATCTTCTGATGGATAAGAATTTAGTTCAGATTTTGGTATTAAGACATTTACTGTTTGATCAACTGCATAAGGCGCCGCACGATTATATAGTTTTTTATAATGCCAAGCTGCTACCAATGCGTCATACTGTGCAGCGCTTACGTAAGCATAAGCCCTTGACGCGTATGGAGGATTGGCAAATGGAAAGTAGGGGTAAGCCAAAGGATTGTTTGCATTAGGAGCAGGATAAGTTCCATCCGCATTTTGATAAGGCGGCAAATTGCGTTTAGCTACCAACTCCCTCATTATCTCATTCCAGCGAAGAACAGCTCCGGCGCTCCAGTATTGTACAATTCTTTTTTCTTCAGAGGTCATATCTGCCTGCCAGGCTTTTATTTCATTAACCTGTGCGATATAATCCGGGGAGGTTGTTGCGCCCGGAGCAGGTACCGCAAATTCATCGGGTGACGTTAATAATACGGGTTTCCATGTTCCTGCATTCAGGTCGATATTTGCTGGCCTCAGCGCTGCAGTATCATCAGTACGTCCGTCTACATCTTTATTACAAGCCAATGCAATCAGTACTGCAGCAGCAGTTATGATAGCGTAATATGGAAATATTTTTTTCATATATAGTATTTTCAATGAGGTGATTTTAACTTTATTTACCCTTGTCAGTTCCTGTTTTATCTGATTTTTCCTTTTTAGAAAAATCAAACACGTAAAACAGGGAACCATATATAGTAGTGCTCTGTCCAACATTTCTACCCGCCACTGTATACATACCTCCTGCTACAATTGATAATTGCATAAGAGGTGGCAATACATATTTGAAATTGGCGCCTACCATCGTCGCGTTCATTTTATTGCTGGGAAAAGGCATATTGTTTTTTGTAATATCAAATCCGTCCAGTGTGGTCATTTTATTAACTACTGCCTCTGCGATCCATCGATGATTACGGAATCCCGCGCGGAAATTGAAAGTGGCGATATTCGGCATTTTAACTTCCGTTGAATTAATCATTTCAGTAGTAAAATAAGAGGGACGGTCAATCTCAATATTATCTCTCATTATATAAGTAGCAGAACCGGTTGCAAAAAGATTATTGATTTCATAGTCAACCATTACTCTTGCCTGTGCTGTTTTGCTTCGGAAGCCGATAGACAGTGGAAGAAAATCGGCAACATAATTCGACAAAGGAAATGATACTCCAGCTATACCAAACAATGACAATTTTCCACTACCCAACTTCTCCTGGTAAGCTCGCCATTTCAAAAACAGGCTCATGTCCTGGATGCCCTCCAAGCCACTCAGTGTACCTGCAGTGGCTTTGGTCTTCACATACGAAGCACCAAACAAGGCATTCAGGTTACGGGTGATACCATAGCTCCCCATCACACTGTACATTTGAGTGGATACTTTTCCAAGATTCAGATTCTCTCTTTTAAAAGTTCCTTCCCAATATTTTTTCCAGCTACTATAGCTGTACATAGGTCCCACACAAAAAGCATTTTTCTCCATCATGATGCCATCAATATCTGTTTGTGCATATACCCTCTCCGTCACGCAAAGAATAACCAGCAATGCAAGCGCTGTGGTTATCCTTTTGAATTTGATTTTCATTTCTTAGCAGTTTAGTTGTTCAAAAAAAGATAAAGAGCTTTGATAAAAATTTATTGGTTTACGGTTAAATTTTATTTTCTTAGTTTCAATCGTTATACGACAAATTCGCCAAGTTAGATTCCGCATTTATTGCCTTCATTATTATCAAATCGATAATGAATACCGTCATAACTTGCAGGAAGGCAGCACGAGAATGCCCAACATGGCCATCCATAAATAGATTTCACGATAATAACTTAAATATGCAACTACTTTCTTTCCAGGCAGAAGTGGAAAGAAACTAACCTTAACCAATAGAATAAACTGTATTTTCCGGAGGTTGTGCCGGTTTGGAGGTGTAGGTATCTGTTAGAAGAGAAATAGAAAAAATATTCAGAAATTTTTTATTTAGCGTAGCTGTTATAACCTCAATAGTATAGCCAGTTGGCCGGGCATCATACTTGCTCCAGAAATTTTTGGCAAAATTATTCGTGTTGCTTTGTTTCTTATCGGATTGGTTTCCTTCCAGGCCATTCGCCATTTTAAAGAAATCACTGTTTGCCGCTTTAATTTTTGCTTTATCGCTGTTGGGAATGCATTTTAAAATAAGGTACCCGTTTTCAATTTTCCTTTTTACATATGTATAATACATACCGTCTACTTCCGCCTCACCATGCTGCCTTTCAAACTCCACCTGATCAAGTAGATAAGGAACGTTCATCGCTATTCTTACTTCGAGCAATTGCGATTCATCATATTCCTGCTTATCGAGTTTTGCCTCAAGTTCCTGATCTGCTTTTTGTGTTAAAATAGAGGTAACTATGCGATAACCGTACCAGTTAAAGGTCAGGATAACGATGAATAATATGGCTGTAAATTTCTTCAAAGCAGTGTTGGCATGCCTAATTTAAGACAAATTCGTAATTCGGAAAGCTGTAGACGCCAATATTTGGCTAAAAACATATTTTGAACTATAACTCGGTAAAATAGACCAGCATTTTGGGACGAGCTAAATTTAGTTACCCACTCAGAACTGAACGCACCAATCCCGGTATAAGTGAACGAAGGCAACAGATTGTTGGACAACAGATTTTGAATGGTTAGATTAGGTACACACAGTGGCTGCTTCACTCTTTCCGGCAAACGCTTCTTGTATCATTTTAATGGAAAGTTGTTCGGGGCAACCCCAACCGTTTACACGCCTTGCGGTTACTTAGCTGTTTCCGAGATACAAAAAAATAAACAGCTTCCCGTTATTCCTGAGGCGATACAACTTTTTTCAATCAAGTTTTTCATAGCCGTGATTTCAACGCTGCCTTCCGCAAACATTTTGTTCAGTACGGCATTTTCCTTTTCCAATTCGTTCATACGCGCACCATCACAGGCCTCCATACCGCTAATGAATATTTTAACTAAGCGAGTGGTCCAGTTTTAAGAAATTATTAATCTAATACACAATTTAATGCTCCCAAATATCGTTAGGAAAATAATTGGAGCAATCACTTAGTATAATAAATGGAAATGTTTTACCTAATTGTAAATATTTAGATTATATACAAAATCTTCACATAAAATTGATAAATATGAAAATTTTAAGAAAATTGATTTCTCCAACGCTGTCCGCCTTTGCTGTAATTTTAATAACAGTTTCTTGTTCTAAAACCAAAGAACCAACAGCAACGATAAACGTCAGTTCAGCAACTACTAACAAATCTGGAGATTTAAGCGGAAATGGAGGTACTGCTAGCAAAACGTTTACATTTAATAACTCAAGTACTACTGCCGGATGGGATATGTCCATTAATGCTTCAAACGGTAGTTTTCAATTAATTTTGAAAGATGCAAATGGAACAATAAAACTTGACAAAACAATTACTGCTGGTGTAGGTGCTCAGTCTGCAGATGGAACTACTCCAGAAGGTACTGCCGGAGTATGGACGGCAACAATTCAACTTACTCATTTCAAGGGTTCAGGTGATTATTCATTTAGATAACTTCAGTTTTCCCCTCCCTTAACTATGGATTCGTCGGTGGAGGCCTTTTATAGCATTAGTGGTAGAGACAAAACTTCAAAGAGAGCTTTTGAACGTTATAAATCTTATTCCTCTCCTGTTGTTACTTTTTCAAGTTTGTCCTTCACATATAATTCCTGTACAAGAACAATTATTGTAGCCAGTATTGGTGTGGCAATAAACAATCCCCCCATACCTGCAAAGAAGCCCAGCAAAACCTGCCATAATAGCGATAATGCGGGCGGTATGGACAACATTTTCTTTTGAATGAGCGGGGTTAATAAATAGCTTTCAATTATTTGAATTCCGAAATATAAGATGGTGACATACAATGCCATATTTGGTCCCTCCATAAGCGCTATCAACACAGCTGGCGCCAATGCCAGGTAGGGACCGATATTAGGAACGAAAGCAAACAAGAATGCAATGAGTGCTAAGGCCCAGGGCAAAGGCATTCCCAGAAGCATAAGGCCTGCACCGGTAGCTACTCCTACCATGGCCATTGAAATGAATTTGGCGATAAGCCAGGAGCTTAGGGTGTGATAACATTTGATCAAAACTTCGTTCATGCGTTCTCTGCTGTCAACCGGAAATAGCCGGGTAAATCCTTCGCGGTAGGTTTTAGGATCAACTGCAAAGAAGATTCCGGCAACTATAATTATCGCAACATTTGCCACCATTCCGAGTGTTGTTGAAAAAGCATCCCCTATTCTTTTAAAAGCATCTTTGCTACTCATTACCTTAGCCGGATCTTCAGGGATTTCATCAAGCAATGTTCGACCTACCGAATTTTCTTTCATCCTCTGTTTGAATGACTCTATTGACTCCGGTAACACTTGCCGCATTTCTTCAACCTGCTTTGAGAGCGAAGGCCCTAAAAACCAAATAACCAATGTAATAAGGGCAGCCATACTTACTAAAACTATAGTAATACCTATCTCATATTTTATTTTCCATCTCCTCTCCATCCCATTGGCTCCATAACTAACAAGAACAGCGAACAGAATACTCGCAAAAACCAGTAAAATGAAGTCGAGCGCATAGCCCAGCAGAAAGAACGCAGACACCATTAATAAAATAATAAATACTCTTCCCGTAAAGGTTCTCGTACTAAGCATACTAATCTTATTTGATTATTGAAATCGGCTTATACAGTTCACATTGGATGAACATGTAATGATACCAAGCCAAAAATTAAAACCCTGAGGTAATTGGATTGCGATAAAACTGAAGAGATGCAAAACATCTGAGGGGCTAAAGTTAGGGCATAACTGCTTATATCAAATGATGTATAGATTTTTTATGATCTATTCCCACTTAGTCAATAAGCTCTTCCACTTGCTCATTACTGCTTTTAATGGCTTTAACGGGAAGGTATCTTTATCCCGAGCCTGATAATAATCACCTTAAAAAATGAAAAATGAAACAGCTAAGATCCCTTTCAGTAATTATTGTATCATGCACTTTACTGAGTTGCCAGAAAGACGTCATACAGGATGAAGAATTAAGTAATAACCTCGCAATGGCGGCAAACAGCAACCAGGAGAAAGAGCTTCCATTCAAAGGAACTTATATAACTGCATCAGAGGTACTGCAGCCACCCCCATTTCTTCAAACCAGGATCACAGGCGAAGGAAATGCATCGCACTTAGGCAGCAGCAGCTTTGTGGCAGTATCGTCTTTAAACTTTACAACACCACCTCCCTTTCAATTGGGTGGAACAGCAACTTTTACTGCAGCTAACGGCGATGAAATATTTACAAGCTTCGCCGGTACTGCTACGCCCAACCAGGATGGCAGTTTGAACGTTTCAATGTTGCATATAATAACAGGAGGAACAGGTAGGTTTCAACATGCCAGCGGAAGTTTTTCAGGATACAGTGTCGCTACTCCTGGTCACTCGGAAGGATCTATCACTCATGAGGGCATTATCAGCTATTAAACAATGGCAGGTGCACCCAGCGAGGTGAATGGAAAATTCACAATAAGTGTAAACGAGAGCATCGTATTTGATACATCAGAAGAGTAACAGTAAAAAAACGTAAATTTAATACAACCTCCACGGCACATGTATCTGCGGCTTCTCATACTGTTTTGCTTTCAGCAAATGGCCGGCTATGCTCAAACTCATGGCATCGACAGTATGAGAAACCGCTTGCCATTATTAAAGGGCAAAGCAAAGGTTGATTGCCTCAACAAAATCAGTGAACAGTTTAGTTACAAATGGATACATGGCGACTCGGCAGTCAGGTATTCCCAGTTGGCTTTTCAGGAGGCGTCATCCATCAACTACCAGAAAGGCATAGCAGAAGCATTGATCCTTGAAGCTGATATATACGGCAGGTTACTGGGGCAACCGCGGCAAATGGTTTTAACCAGCAGAAGGGCAATCGAAATTGCAAAAGCCACCAGCGATAACCGAACCCTTGGCTATGCCTATAAATGCCTTGCCGGTGGACTCGCATTAGCAGGGGAATACCATCATGCGGTTGATACTGCCCTTCTGGCAAAACAAATAGCACTAGATACAAAAGATAAAAAGCTATTAGGATGGGCTATAGAAACGATCGGTTTTGCACACATAAAAAGTGGTGCCTACTGGAAAGGGTTTGAACACCTGGTAGAAGCACATCAGATTGGCAAAGAATTGAATGATTCGTTGCTGCTGTCAATATCACTGGCTTTTATTGCCCGTTCTTATAACAGGGTTGGCGATGCTGAAAAAGCATTGGAATATTACCATGAATTTCTTCCCTCCGCCAGCGCATTCACTTTACTCTGGCCCCATCTCGAAGACATGGCCTATGCCCATTTGCGGTTGAAAAATCATGATTCAGTAATTTATTACCAGCAAAAGCATCTCCGGAATATAGATTCTTTAACCACCGACCTTAACCTCAGAAAACATTTCTCTGCAATGGTATGGGGATTTTCTACTGACATTCAACTGGCGCGAAAGGAATATGATTCTGTATTACTGCAGGTGGTTCCTAATATATCAAAACAACGTGAAAACAAAGATGTCATCCCGTTGATGTATTCCCTGCTCATTGCAGGTAAAGCTTTAATGGGGAAAGGCGACTACCCTGCTTCCCTTCGCTATCACCGCGAGCTATACCAGTTAGCAGCAAGCATTGATAATAAACAGTTTTTAAAAGATGCTACTGAACAACTTTCAGCAACCTTTGATCTTTTAAAACAAACCGACAGCGCCTATGTTTACTTTCGACAGTATGCTGCATTGAAAGACTCAATGGAAACGGCAAAATTTGCCGGCAGAACAGCTCTATACCTGGCCGCATCGCAGGCAGATAACAAAATCAGGCTTCTGCAAAAGGACAATGAAAAACAGGTACAGTTAAAGAATATTCTGATCGCGGGATTTATCCTTGCTGTTTTATTTTCTATAATAATTACCCGAAACCTTATTCTAAAACGCCGGAATGAAAAGCTTCGCAATGAACAGGAACAATCGGCATTGAAACGAAAAGCACTGGAACTGGAAATGCAGGCCTTAAGGGCCCAGATGAATCCGCATTTTATTTTCAACTGCCTTAGTGCTATCGATAGTTTGATCCAGACTAACCAGAGCGACAAAGCAACCACCTGTCTTTCCCGTTTTGCCAAACTGATACGCGGCGTACTGGATTGTTCAAAAAACAACCTCGTGCCTTTTGAAAAAGATTTTGAAACGCTGAAGCTATACCTGGAGATGGAGCAGTTTAGGTGCAATGATAAATTCAGTTATGACCTGCAGGCAGATGATGAATTGTTGAATGGAGATTATAAAGTACCGCCGCTGATCATCCAGCCTTTTGTTGAAAATGCCATTCATCACGGACTGCTCAACAAGCAAAATGGGAAAAGGCAGGTAAATGTAAAGGTGCAGCTCAATGACAACCATATCATTTATGCCATCACAGACAATGGGATCGGACGCAAAAAAGCTGCCGATTTAAAACACATCAACAAACCCGACAGGCAATCCTATGGCATAGCCATTACCAGGGAGCGAATCCAGTTGCATAACAAAAATGATATCGCCACTGATCTGGTGATCACCGACCTTGAGGAAGGAGGAATAGCTTTGGGAACCAAAGCAGTGGTGCGTATCAATTGTTTTGAATAAAATACAGCAGATGCTAAGAGCTATTCTCATAGGCGACGATCAAAGCAACCTGAGCGCTTTAAGTGGAAAGCTCTTAAAGCATTGTCCACAGATTGAGATTATTGGCTGTTGCGATAATGCTGAAGATGGTATCAAAGCCATAGAATCCAGCAAACCTGATATAGTATTCCTGGATATCGAGATGCCGGTAATGAATGGGTTTGTATTGTTGCAACAACTGAAGAACAGGAATTTTGAACTGATCTTTGTTACCGCCTACGACCATTATGCCATCAAGGCCATCAAATACAGTGCACTTGATTACCTGGTAAAACCCGTTGAAATAGCCGACCTCATTGCTGCGGTTAAGAAAGCAGAGGAATTCAAAAACACCCGCAATTCTCAATTACAAATTGAACTCCTGCTGGAGCACCTTAACAACAAACAACCGAAACGCATCACCATTCCCACCAGCGACGGCCTTCGGTTCATCAATATTGAAGACATTATCTACCTGGAGGCAAGTAATAATTACACTAACATCTTTCTATCCACCAACCAGAAACTTCTTGTAAGTAAAACATTAAAAGACTTTGAGGAAATGCTGCCTGCTGACACATTCCTGCGCATACATCATGCAACGGTGATCAATAAGTATTTTGTAGAAAAATACATCCGCGGCGAAGGTGGACAGGTGGTGATGCGACATGGAAATGTGTTGGACGTGTCTAAACGAAAAAAAGCCGAGTTCCTGCAGGCAATAGGTAAGTGAGAGCAGGCAGCAAGAATTTTACCTTCTTTCTAATGAGTTGACGTTTCAGTATTCTTGCCGGTCTTATCCAGGGCAGCTTTAAAACCCCTGGCTAATTGTTCTGCATTTCCTACACCCCAGTAATGCAGAAAGAATATGCGGGGAGTTTCATGTACCATGTGATTGTGCACAGCCACTACTTCAATACTATTTTCCACCAATGCTTTTATAACTGGTGCAACTTCATCTTCCAGCATCGTAAAATCGCCGGCAACGGCTGCCTTTTCGGGTGTTCCCTGCCAGGCCGCCCAGGTATTGAATCCCATAAAACTGCTAACAGGAATGCCATGTTCAGTAAGTGCAACATCTGGTCGGCCAATGGTGTATTTGTAAACCCCTTTACTCATTTCTCCTTTAGCCCCAATTATTGAATCCAATAAAGCGATATTCAAAGAAGTGGAAACACTGTCTGCAGCGCTTGCTTTAGGATCTTTCCCTCTCGACTCTTTTACCTTATCAAAAATTGATTTGACACTGGCTGCCAATCCTTCCACCTTTCCTTTCCCGTCAATGTGCATATACATCACATTTGGCCGGTTACGAACAAAATGATTATGTATGGCGGTGATGGAAAAGCCCTGACGGATCACTTCCTGTTGTACAGGTTTCAGATCGGTCTCCGTAACAATAATATCACCCATCACCATGGCACTATCTGCGCATGGAGTAAACGCCGCCCAACTTCCAAGGCCCATCGGGGGAGTAATTTTAAATCCATCCACTATAATATTCAGATCATTCTGGGGAACAGTTATTTTATACTCACCATTCTTCTCTGTTCCTTTCATGCCTGTGATCTCTTCTATTTTAGTAATATCCAGTTTACTGCTACCGGGAGCGCATATAATAGTATCCTTCTTATTGGAGCTGGTTATATCGGTTTCATTTTTCTGCTGGTTGCAGGCAATTAAAAAAGCAATAGATGTGAATAAAGAAACTGTGAATCTCATAGTGAATTGTTTTACTAACATTCAGAAATAGTTCTGCACCGCGTTATCCATTTCATGGTTTTTAAATTTACCAATTCTGATAGATCTGTAATAATATCATTCAAAAACTGATAGCCTCAGGCGCAAAAAATTCCCATCCGTGACAATCCACCGGCTGGAACCCTTTATTCCATCATGCCGATCCTTCAAAAACAGGTAAATCGTGCCATACGGGGGGTGCTGTTCGTGACAGTCCACCTGGGTTTTACCGTACTCGCGAAAGGGTTTTTGCTGGGTTTCGACAGGGTTTTTAAGGACTACCCAGGCACTCCCAAGGCACTCTCAAAGGACTCTGGCTGGGGTCCCTCTTTTTAATAATGCTTAAAAGCACGAGTATTGCATAGCATTGTTGACTATCTTAAATAAAAAGATCAGAGGATGCCACTTACTACCCAGATAACATGGTTGTTTCTATTAGCCATTCCAATTGCCTGTGTGGCCTGGACGGTTACGCATGAAGAAGTGTTTAAAGAACCCAGGGAATATTGTAAAAGAAAAAGTAATGAGTGTAAATCTCTTTTAGAAAGAAAATTCTTTTACCTCTTTACCTGCGAATATTGTTTCAGTCATTATGTGACTATACTGTTTCTGATCATTACAGAATACAAACTATTATTTACCGATTGGAGAGGCTACCTCCTTGCCGGTTTTTCCCTTGTTTGGATCGCGAATATTTATATGAGTATTTTCATCTGGGTGCGGCAGGATGTAAAGAAAGTAAAAACAGAAATTGAAGTGCTGGAAAGCGAATCAAAAATCGGGTAATGAAAAAAGTGTTTTGTTTCGGTGAATTGCTGATGCGCCTATCTCCCGCGTCCAATGGGAAATGGATTGATACCGCCACCATGCCGGTTTATATTGGCGGGGCTGAACTCAATGTTGCGAATGCACTTGCAAACTGGAATATACCGGTGAAATATTTTACAGCACTGCCGGATAATTTCCTCAGCAGGGAAATTGTGGAAGACCTCACCAACAAAAACATCGATTGTTCCGCAATACACTATTCAGGAAACCGCATCGGAACCTATTATTTAACCCAGGGTGCCGATCTGAAAAATGCCGCACTGGTATATGACCGAGCTGGTTCCTCCTTCGCGGAATTAAAACCGCGAATGATTAATTGGGACAGCATACTGGATGACTGCCATTGGTTTCATTTTTCAGCTATTTGTCCGGCCCTGAATAATAATATTGCAGCACTCTGCAAAGAAGCCCTTGAAGTTGCCAGCGCAAAGGGTCTCACCATTTCGGTTGACCTCAACTATCGGTCCAAATTATGGCAGTATGGAAAGCAACCTACTGAAATAATGCCCGCGCTGGTAAACCATGCTGATCTCATCATGGGAAATATCTGGTCGGCTGAATCATTGCTGGGAATTGAAACTGCTCTTCAGGAAACTAAGGGCGCAACCCGTTCTGAACTGATCAACGCTGCTGAACAGAGTATGACTGCATTGCATCTGCAATTCCCCCAGGCAAAAACATCGGCCTATACCTTCCGTATGGATTCATCCTACTGGGCCATCATGCAACAAGAGCAGGAACAGTATATTTCTAAGGAATATGCACTTGCGGATGTAATCGATAAAGCCGGCAGTGGCGACTGCTTTATGGCCGGACTGATCTATGGAATGCTCAATAGTAAGGAGCCTGCGCAAATGATCAACTATGCTGCCGCTGCAGCCGTTGGAAAATTATATGAAAGAGGAGATGCTACTCATCAAAGCATCGAAGATGTAAACAAGCGGGTTCTGGGAACAATATGAAACAGTTGAAGAAAAAACTGGCCAACCCAAAACGAGCTGGCCAATTTTAATTTATCAATTCTGCTTTGCATCATCATTATAGATATCCCTGATGCATACATATTTTCCATCGCGCTTCTCCCAGATGGCCATATACTTTCCTGAATTTATCACTTTACCGGATGCATCCTTTGTAGTGGATTTCCCAACTTCAGTGATGTAATTGCCCTCTCCAAAAACTTCTACCACATCATAACTTACGGTAGCTCCCTTGGCTCTTTTAGCCAGACTTTCCCCAACATCTTTCCTGATGGCTTCCTTGCCCTGGATCATGGGATTGTTATTCCTCAAACTGACCGCATCATCAGCATAGAAGGCTGCAATTGCATTAGTGTCGCGGGCATTGTCGGCCGCAGCCCAGGCTGTCTCAAGGTTCTGGATCTCTGTTTTAACGGAAGCAAGATCAACCTTTGCCGGCTGTTCTACTTCAACAACAGCCTCTGTTTTGTCGGCAGCCGTTTCATTGTTACAACTCATAACCAAACACGATAAGGCGATGCAAACTGTTAGAAATTTTAATTGTTTCATTTTTTTTGTTTTAAGGTGAGTAAAGCATGAAATATTTATAAGAATAGAATTATGTTACTGCAGGTAATTGCACCCGGCTATCAGTCTCTTCGAGGTCAGCTATTTTTTGCCGATATTGGCGGTGGTCATGTATAATGTAAACTGGCTGGCAGATACTTTCTTCCAGCAGCATTGCATGGCGATGGCAAAAATGCCAATGGTTGAAAAAACATATAGCACCTGGTAGATCACCATAAAGGCACTGATGAACCAGCTTTCGAGCCAATATATTTTCAGAAAAACAAGCATCGATATTAATGTTACCAGTAGTAAACAATAAATATTCAACATCCTGATCTTACCATACCTGTCAATCAATGCACCACCTATTATCATCCCTCCTATCCCTCCAACCAATGTTGCTGTAGCATAGAACTGTGAATAAGCCTGGTCGGTCCAGCCGAGTGCCTGGATGGTAAAGATGGGTATAAGGGTATCGATATAATTGAAGGAGCCCTGTGTTATAAAAACGATCATCCCGAAGAGCAAACTATTTCGCAGACTGCAAACACGATACAATGATTTGAAAATAACAGACCAGCTGGTTAATTGCATTTTCTTTGTTTCATGGGATGCTTCTCCTTTTGTAAAGGGAAGTAATCTTTCACCTTCCCGCTCTCTCAGGAAAAGTGGCACCAGCATAATGAGGCAAACAAGCATGGAGAGCATTAATATGGCTGCCGAAAACCCGTAGGCATTGAGGAGACTGCTTCCTATTGCAAGTGATACAGAAGTGCCGATTATTTTTGAGCCCCACATGAATCCATTTGCTTTGGCCTGTTGATGAACGGGAATAATATCAATGGCCATCCCATCGGTGGCAACATCCTGGATAGAGCCAAAGAGTCCGACCATAAAACCTGCAGCCATAAAGAGGTTCAGGTTATTCAATGGATCAGGAACAAATGACATCGCGATAAAACTGAGCATGAGTCCAAACTGTCCGAACAGAACCCATGGCCTTCTACGGCCCATAGGCAAATAGGTAAACCGGTCCATCAAAGGCGCTACAATCATCTTAAAACTCCATGGCAATCCAACTGCTGCAACGAAACTTCCTATCTCTCCGGGCGTTTTACCATTCATTGCCATCCAGGCCGGAATGCCAAAAAATGCCATCCCCTCAGGAATTCCCTGGGCTACATAGAGAGCAATAAAATTGAAATACCGTAAAAAGGTATTCTGAGACAATGAAGGGATAGGGTTACTCATATAGAAACAGTCCGGGCTTGGTTCTCTAATAAAATCTTAGACAGGCCGCCGCTGCAGCACTATCATTCAAGTAATAACATTCGCTTCGTCAATATGAGAACGGGTGTCGTTTTACCGTAGGGTATAAAACAAGAAGGCTTAAAGAGGGTAAGAAGAACAAAAGAGGCCTTTTAAATATACTTAGGTTTATTCAGTATCTACCATTTTTTATGGTATTCCTGAAAACTGAACTATTTTTCGCCTCCAGGCCTTACTGGGACTGGGTTAGGGGGTATGTTTCGAATATGCTTCGAATATTCTTTGGCACCCGTGGCACGTGGGAAAGCCCGGGTAGTGATTGGATGGAAAGCGGGGTTGCTAACCGATCTCTTTACTGGCAACTGTCAAATCAATTTCATTCTCCCATTTAGCCACAACAATAGTTGCAACCGCATTACCGATGATATTGGTGATGGCCCTGCCCTCACTCATGAACCGGTCAATGCCGAGGATCAGCGCTATGGAAGCAACAGGAATATGGCCCACTACCGGCAGGGTGGCCGCTAGTGTTATAAAGCCACTGCCGGTTACACCTGCTGCTCCTTTGGAAGTGAGCAGCAATACCAGCAGAAGGGTTACCTGCTGACCAATGTCCATGGGCGTATTGGTTGCCTGCGCTAAAAAAACGGCAGCCATGGTCAGGTAAATGGATGTGCCGTCGAGATTGAATGAATAACCTGTTGGAACTACGAGGCCTACTACCGGTTCTGAACAACCGAGGTTCTCCAGTTTTTTTATTAGTCCGGGTAATGCCGATTCAGAAGAAGAGGTACCGAGTACGATCAGCAATTCTTCTTTGATAAACGCGAGTAAGCGGAAAAGATTAAAGCCTGCATATTTGAGAATGCCCCCCAATATGAAAATGATAAAGAGTATGCAGGTGATATAGAATGCTATCATCAGTTGCCCAAGCGATGCCAGTGAACCAACTCCATATTTTCCAATGGTAAAACTCATAGCGCCAAGCGCTCCAAGTGGTGCCAGCTTCATGATGATCTTCAGCAATGCAAAGAGACCATACTCCAGGGATTGTATTCCCGCCAACAAGGGCCTTGCCCTGTCTCCTATTTTTGAAAGAGCGAGGCCAAGCAATACAGAAAAGAAAAGCACCTGCAGCAGGTCACTGTTGGAGAGGGCATTCACAATATTGTCCGGGATGATATGCAAAATGAAATCCACCACCGATCGGCTCTTTCCTTCTTTTACATAGTCCTGGATAAGTGTATTGTCGAGCGAAGCGGGATCGATATTCATCCCCTTGCCTGGTTGGAGAATATTGATCACTACCAGTCCGATGATCAATGCGAGGGTTGTGACCACTTCAAAATAAAGGATGGCTTTCACTCCCACCCTTCCCACTTTTTTGGTATCCTGCATGCCCGAGATACCGGTCACGATGGTGCAGAAAATCACGGGGGCGATCATCATCTTTATCAGCTTGATAAAGCCATCACCCAGGGGCTTGAGCGCTGTTGCAAGAGATGGATAGAAATGTCCAAGCAGTATACCGATCACAATGGCTATGATCACCTGAACATAGAGAACCTTGAGATACTTCATGCTTTGCAGATAGTTACTTCTACAAGATAATAGCTCTGTTGCTAACGGGTAAATATTTTATCGGGATCAGGTTCCGAAGGAGAAACTGAATGCTACCCATGAACCATCGGGAGCTATGCCGAGGATGCGCATGCGTGTATTTGGATTGGCGAGCATTGCCTCTTCAATATCTGCTGTGCTGTTCACTTCCCTGCCATTCACCTGGGCAATGATAGTTCCGGCCGGAATGCCGAGTTTATCAAAAAATGCATCCTTATCAACCCTGGTAACAACAACGCCGGCATTGAGTCCGAATCGTTCTTTGAGAACCCTTGATATGGGTGTGAAGGAAGCGCCTAGTTTGTTATAGATCTCCCTTAGCTTTTCATCATTAACTCCAGCAGGCGATTTTCTCTCTCCCTGCAATACAACCCTGATCTTTTGCTTGTTACCATTTCTCAGGTAAGCCAGGTCAATGGTATCGCCGGGCCTGTGCCTTGCTATCTGTTCCGAAAATTCTGCTGAAGAAAAAAGTTCATTGCCATTAACCTGCTGGATGATATCCCCCTCTTCCAATCCAGCCCCGGCGGCTGCACTGCCTTCCATGATACCGGTTATCAATACCCCCGATACCGAGCCGGGTTTGATACCCATTTGTTTCATCCACTGGCTTTCGTCGGCAGGTGCAGGAAATGCAACGCCCAGCACACCACGCTTCACCACACCAAATTCTGTGAGGTCGTCCAATATCTTTTTTGCCAGGTTAACGGGTATGGCAAATGCATACCCGGCATAACTACCGGTGCGGGTTGCGATGGCTGTATTGATCCCTATTAATTCTCCTTCTTTGTTTACAAGGGCACCACCGCTGTTACCCGTATTGATGGCTGCATCGGTCTGGATAAATGATTCTACCGCCGTACTTCCCAGATGGTCATTAGGCGATTCTGAAGTATTTTCTATCACACCAATACTTCTGCCTTTGGCACTGATGATACCAGCGGTAATCGTTGTGTTCAATGAGAATGGATAGCCAATTGCCAGTACCCATTCACCCACTTCAACTTCATCAGAATTGCCCGATTTCACAAAGGGAAGATTTTTGGCGTCTACCTTCAGCAGGGCCAGGTCGGTATCGGGATCGGTACCTACCAGTTTTGCTTCAAATTCGCGGCGGTCAGGAAATACCACCAGTATGCGCAATGCATTTTCCACTACATGTCCATTGGTAGCTATATAACCATCGGGAGAAACGCAAACGCCTGAGCCCGATCCATTGCCCCAGGCTTTTTCAGCGGAGGGTGATCCGAGTATGGCATCCACTGAAAAACGCGGTGCTGCCGATGGACCCAACACTGTTTTAATATGAACGACGCCGGGAACAGCATTTTTTGAACCCTGGATAAAGGAAGGATATGATTCCTGAACCGCAGGTTGAACTACCGGTGCCGGATTGTTTTTTTGCCCCAGCTGGTAAGAGAGCCAGGCAATAATCGCCATTGCCACCAGGATGACCGGAATAAAAACTGCATTTCGCTTCATGTTCCCAAAAATACTCAAATTCAGTTCCAACTTTGAATATAGCGGCCACTGTAAGCTAAGCTTTAACTAAGTATATCATTGATCTGCCTGATCTCATCTCCCGAAAACTGGTAGTTTTCAAGGCAGCGGATAGAATCATCGATCTGTTCGGGGCGGCTGGCACCAATCAGCACTGAGGTAATCCGCGGATCTTTCGCCACCCAGGAGAGGGCCATCTGGGCCAGACTTTGTCCGCGACTGACCGCCAGTTCATTCAGTTTTCCTGCCTTTTGGATAAGCTCGTCGGTAATGGCGTTTTCTTCCATGGCGCCATTGCCAAGGTGGCGGGCAGCTCTTGACGTTTCGGGTATGCCTTTGAGGTATTTATTGGTGAGCAGACCCTGTGCCAGCGGAGAGAAAGGAATGCATCCTATCTGCTCTTCTCCCAGCACATCCAGGAGGCCATCTTCTATCCACCTGTCAAACATATTGTATTTGGGCTGGTGGATGAGGCAGGGCGTTCCCAATTGCTTCAGGATCTTTGCTGCCTTTCGGGTCTCCTCGGCGCTGTAACTGGAGATACCTACATAAAGGGCCTTCCCCTGCCTAACGATGAGGTCGAGTGCGCCCATGGTTTCTTCCATTGGTGTGTCAGGATCGGGACGGTGGTGATAGAATATATCGACGTATTCGAGCCCCATTCTTTTCAGGCTCTGGTCCAGACTGGCAACCAGGTATTTCTTTGATCCAAGATCGCCATAGGGTCCGGGCCACATAGGCCATCCGGCCTTGGAGGAAATAATGAGTTCGTCGCGGTGATCACGAAAATCCGTTTTCAGTATCCTGCCAAAATTCTCTTCTGCTGATCCGGCGGGCTGACCATAATTATTGGCCAGGTCAAAATGAGTGATGCCAAGGTCAAAAGCCCTTCTCAAAATTGCCCTGCAATTTTCGATAGGGTCAATATCACCGAAGTTATGCCAGAGCCCCAGGGAGAGCGCGGGAAGCTTTAAGCCACTGTTTCCACACCGGCGGTATTCCATTGAATCATACCGCGATGGAGAGGGAGTATAGGACATAGTAAGAAGTTATTTTTTTTGAGAGGGGTTTTTGATTTTCATGTTCACCGGATCCCAATGAATGATCTTCTGTTCAAAATAGCTGTCGTTACACGCAAGGCAGGGAGCCGCTGCCCTGAAACCAAAAACAGCATCTTCTACAACGGTCTTGCCTGTGCGAACAGCGTCAAAGAAATTAGTAAAATGATCAACGTGCTCATTATAACCGGGAGGAGCTTTATATTCTATATCGGGCTTGGTTGGTGTCTTCTGGTCTTCTGCGCTGTAGCGCTTATTATAGGCCTGCCTTAATCGTTCCTGCATGGCTTTTGGATAGGTTTCCAGTGCATCCCATCCACCAATACCCGGTGCCTTTGGCATGAGGCTGTGTTTGATGATAAGGCTATTGCCCCTTATTTCCATCGCCCCTTCCTCCCCTATCATTTTTACTGAGCTGGTATCGCCACCACCGCTGATGAAATTAACGCGCAGGCTCATCTGGAAAGGATCATGTGCTTCACTTTTAGGATAGTCCATGATAGCTGCCATTACATCGGGAACATCGCGCCCATCTTTCCAATGACTTAATTGTCCGGAGCTGAATATTTTTTCAGGTCCCATTGATCCTGTAATCACATGTAGTTCTGACAGGAGGTGAACATAAAGGTCGCCGGCAACGCCGGTACCAAAATCGCGGTAGTTGCGCCACCAGAAGAACTTTTTGGCGTCGTAGGGAATCTTCTTTGTACCGGCGATATATTTATCCCAGCTCACTGTTTCAGGAGATGCATCATCGGGCATGGTATACTGCCAGGCTCCGAGGGCACTTTGCCGATCGTAGGTAGCTTCCACCATATTTAGTTTTCCTATGGCTCCGGCCTTATATAATTCAGCGGCTTTGGCAGCAACGATACTGCTTACACCCTGGCTGCCGATCTGCAAAACTTTACCACTTGCCTTTTGTGCAGCAATCATGGGAAGTCCCTCGCTGATACGATGCACCATTGGCTTTTCGCAGTAAACCGCTTTACCGGCTTTAAGGGCATCCGTTGTTATTCTTGCATGCCAGTTATCGCTGGTGGCAACTATAACGGCATCAATATCTTTCCTGCTGATGATTTCGCGGTAGTCGGAACTGACAATAAGTTTATCGCCATAGAGTTCTTTGGCGCGTGCAAGCCGACCTGTGTAGAGATCACAAACAGCAACCAGTTCAACACCCGGCACTTTGAGTGCAGAGGCCAGGTTTCTGAATCCCATGATACCCATCCCGATCACACCGATGCGAACAGTATCATTGGGAGAGAAAGGGCGGTTAAATGGAAGGATCCTTTCTTCAATCGGTACATTGGCAAGTGAGCTAAATCCACTTGCGGCAAGCAATAAAGCGGAGCCGCTCATCGATTGCAAAAATTTCCGTCGGGAGGATTGCTTTTTATTTTCAGCCATAATTTTCCTATTGTGCTTTATCTCTAAAGATAAGCACGGAGGGGAAAGCAGACCAAGAAAAAATCATAGTCCTTTATCCGGTGCCGGCACTTCAGCAGGAGGCTCAGTATAAGGCTCCTCATCAGGTATCATGTCGGGCTCCTCTTCCGGAATCATGGGTTCTTCCGGCTCCTCCGGCGGTGCAACTTCCGGGAACTTTTCAGGCTTTGGTAACTGGTCAGGTTCATCGGGCTGTATTCTCTTTGGCATAAACGGATTTTATATTGAAATTAAACTCTATTTTCCGATCATGAATCAGGAGAATCTCAGAACCGTTGCCGTAACGCGTTATGTCATGCCTTTGCGCGAAGGCGGTTCATTGCCGGCCATTGCAGAAGCGGATGATGATTTTCTGTATGTGCTTAAGTTCCGCGGGGCGGGCCAGGGCGTGAAGGCACTCATTGCCGAGCTGATAGGTGGTGAAATTGCAAGGGCATTGGGATTTAAAGTCCCGGAGATCGTGTATGCAACACTCGATGAAGCATTTGGTCGCACAGAGCCCGATGAAGAGATACAGGACCTGCTGAAGGCCAGCGTGGGACTAAACCTCGGCCTCCATTATCTTTCCGGTGCCATATCATTTGACCCTGCTGTGAACAATGTGGATCCATTGCTGGCATCGCGGATAGTATGGCTCGATTGCCTGCTCACCAATGTTGACCGAACAGCAAGAAATACCAATATGCTGATGTGGAACAAAGAGCTGTGGCTGATAGATCATGGTGCTGCACTTTACTTTCACCACTCCTGGCAAAACTGGGAACAACAATCGGTTCGTCCCTTCCAGCATATTAAAGATCATGTGCTGATATCTTATGCAACAGAACTGGAAAAAGTGAATACTGAATTTCGTTCTGTTTTAAATCCGCCTCTCATTGAATCGATCATTTCATTGCTACCGGAGGAATGGCTATCCGGTTGGTCGGATGGTGAAACCCCGGCAGAGATACGCCGGGTGTATTCAGCATTTTTAAACAGAAGGATAGCTAACTCAGAAATTTTTGTAAAAGAAGCGCAGCATGCAAGAGAATCATTTGTTTGAATATGCCATTGTTCGGGTAGTGCCAAAAGTGGAGCGGGAAGAATTCATCAACGTGGGTGTGATCCTCTATTGCCCTTCCAAAAAATTTCTTGGATGCCTGTTTACACTGAATGAATCAAAGCTGAACATGATGAATTGCCAGCTTGATATGGAGGAGCTGAAACAACACCTGACTGCCTTTGAAAAAATATGTGCGGGAGATAAGGCTGGCGGACCAATTGCGAGGCTTGATCTGCCATCGAGATTCCGTTGGTTAACGGCAACAAGAAGTACAGTGTTGCAATCTTCCAAAGTGCATCCGGGGCTTGCACCCGATCCTGCCAGGATGCTGGATCATTTGCATAAGCAACTGGTTCTGTGAAATGCTAAAGATATTTGGTGAACCATCGTGCTGCGAGAGCAGAAACCTTTTCCATGGCACCTTCTTCTTCAAAGAGATGGGTAGCCTTATGAACGATCTCCAGCTTGCAGGGACAGTGCAAACGTTGCAGTGCTAATTCATTCAGATCGATCACCACTTCATCATTGCCACCCACTATCAGCAGTACAGGTACATTCACTTTGTCGAGAATATTTATTGCGAGGTCGGGCCTTCCGCCCCGGCACACAACCGTTTTGATGAGCGGGTTATTCGCTGCAGCATACAATGCAGAAGCAGCACCTGTACTGGCACCAAAAAATCCAAAATTCAATCCTCTTGCATAAAGCTGTTGAGCGAGCCATTGGGTAACTGCATCAAGCCGGCTGCTGAGCAATGGGATGTTGAACCGGTTATTACGATCCATGTCTTCTTCCGGTGTGAGCAGATCGAATAATAAAGTTCCAAAATGAAAACTGTTTAAGAAAGAGGCAACCATTGTATTCCGCGGACTGCGCCGGCTGCTTCCACTTCCATGGGAGAATATGACAATGCCTTTTGCATCGTCAGGAATAAAAATATTACCCATCAGATGAAGATCACCAATGGGGATGATAATTTCTTCGGCTACCACTTCGGTCGTTTTAGATTTCAATGGAAGTTGTAAGTTCATCGGGAAGTTCATTTTTCAGCAATGCCTGGTTTACTACTTTTGAATGCAGGTCGCCGATCACTTCCCTTGCCGCTTCTTCGAAAGAAGATGACACACGTCTTGAGAATAAATTATCAGAATATATCGTGAGCCTGATCTCGCAGATATTGTTTTCAGGAGATGCAGGATCGTCTATGCGGAAGTTGATCTCTGCCCGCGATATATCTTTATTAAGATTGGATAAATGCATTATCTCTCTCTCGAGTTCCAGCAGGAACTTCTCGTCCACTTTCTGGTAGGGACTATGAATTTCAATGGTCATATGGTTGATATTACTTGCATATAAAAGTAATCCCTGCTACCATATCGCAGTATGACGATACTCATTATTACAACTGATTGTATTCATTCCTGTAAGTTTATCCAAACATAAAAGCATTAAGCTTTGTTGTTTAGTTATTGCAATGCAATCTTATTGCAGGTTTTCAACCAATCTGTTTGAAAATTTTAACATAGTTAAAACGATTTATCATGAAAGTTTTATTTGTACTCACCTCCCACAGTGAACTGGGTAATACCGGGAAAAAAACCGGGTTCTGGATTGAAGAGTTTGCAGCCCCCTACTATAAGTTGCATGATGCGGGAGTAGAGGTTGTGCTGGCCTCCCCAAAAGGTGGTCAACCGCCGATAGATCCAAAGAGTGATGAGCCCGAAAGCCAGACACCGGCCACTATCCGTTTTAAAGAAGACAAAGCATTACAGCAACTTTTGGCGAATACAAAAAAAATAACCGAGGTATCGGCTGATGATTTTGATGCGGTATTCTATCCCGGTGGTCATGGTCCCTTGTGGGATCTCAGTACGGACGCAAATAGTATCAAACTGATCGAATCATTCTGGCGTGCAGGCAAGCCCGTTTCAGCGGTTTGTCATGCACCTGCTGTGCTTTTGAATGTTAAAGAAAAAAATGGTGAACCACTTGTAAAGGGTAAACATGTTACAGGCTTTACCAATTCAGAAGAAGCAGCAGTACAACTTACAGATGTTGTTCCATTTCTTCTGGAAGACGCATTAAAGGAAAAAGGAGGACTGTATTCGAGCAAGGCCGATTGGGCCTCTCATATTGTTACGGATGGTTTTTTGATAACGGGACAAAATCCCGCATCTTCCGAAGCAGTTGCAGAACAGTTAATGGTATTGTTAAATAAATAAGAATATCCTACTCCATATTAAGGGATATACAGGCTGAAAGCCGTTTTCAGCCTGTATATCCCTTAATTGTATGCCTGTATCAGGTAATTTTCGCCCCGTTATGGGAAGCACCAAAAAAGATACAAAATCTATGCACGATTTTTGTTCTTATGCCAACCATCTGCTATACCTCAACGTCTAATAGCAGAATAAAAGAAAAAGCATTTGAATAAACATCCAATGAACTACCGATATTCCGGCATCTTCTTCGCCTTGTTTGCCACAGCAATCTTAAGCTTCGCGGGCATACGCAGTGCAGCAGGTGCAAGAGAAACCAATCCGGGTTATGTGATCAGTAAGAATAGCATACCCGCAACAGATAGTAATATAACCGAATCAGCTATTGCAGAAAAATCATCATCCATGATGATGTATGAGAGCCTTGGACTAGCTGAGATCGGCCTCGGTATAGAAGCATTTGAACTTGCGCTTAAAGGTTATGAAAAACTGAAAATGGCAGGTAAGCTGGAACGTGATCAATTGTTGACGATTGCAGATTTCAGTCAGCCGAGCACACAGAAAAGACTCTATATAATTGATTTCAATAAGCAGCAACTGCTGTTCAACACCTATGTTGCCCATGGCAGGAATTCGGGCAAAGAGCAGGCTGTTCATTATTCCAATACGATGTCTAGCTATAAGAGCAGTCCGGGTTTTTATCTCACTGAAGGAACCTATTATGGAAGCAATGGGTATTCCTTAAGGTTAGAGGGACTTGAGAAAGGGATCAATGATAATGCCGATAAAAGAGCTATCGTTATGCATGGTGCAGATTATGTAAGCGAGCATCTGATAAAGCGGCAGGGATTTCTTGGCAGAAGCCAGGGTTGTCCGGCAGTGCCTGTTAAGCTTGCAAGGCCTATCATAAATACAATAAAAGATGGCAGTTTACTCTTCATTTATGCGCCGGTGAAT
>JAKFDZ010000122.1:0-4561 GCA_036675925.1 Flavihumibacter sp. | reverse complement strand
GGCGGCGCGCGGCGAGGGCGGTCGCGGCCTCGATGGCGGCTGTGGTTCGGGGGCGGCGCCTTGTGGCGGGGGCAGCCGAGCCGTCGCGGCCAGCCGTGACCGGCAGAGGGCGGCCAAAAGCGGCCGACCTGCCCTATAAACAAATCTGAGAGTCATCTGGCCGGCTCCCTCCCCTTCTTCGCTTCAAGTACGAATTTCGATACCGAAACGGGATGTAGGAGAGGTTATCTCCTTATTGTTCGGTAATATTTTTCCTTCCAGTCAATGAGTTACGTGGGGCCGATCCTGAAGTTAGTCTGCTCTATTTCACTCTGTCCCCTCCATTGGGTCCTGGCCGACCTTTCCGAGATACATGGGTTGCTCGGCCCCGGCAAACTCAGGCAACCATTCTTTGTCGGTTTTCGTGTCAATCACATACCGATAGCTAGTGGTCGAGAAAATTACTTGGGCATTGTTGCGCACAGCAACAGATTTTAGCGCTTGAATGTATGCATCCAAGTCCTCCCAGTGGATCTCTTGCTGACGAGGTGTATCAAAGACAAGAACTCTGAATGGGGAGGTTGGATTATTAGTGCAAAGTTCAAATAGTGCTGCATGGAACGCCAACACTGTTCTCGCCTTTGAACTGCCTTTGATAATGCCAAGCTTTTCAGTTCCCAGTATAGGCTTCAGCTCCGAATCGATTCGGATATCTCTTGATATATTCTTGGAGTTCAGAACATCAAGCCACTCTGCCATTTTTTGGCCTAGCTCGATTCTGAATTTAAGAATATCCGGAGATTGTTCGCGTGAAGCCTGCAGAGAATCCTCAAGAGTTAGCGTGCTTTCTCTTCTCTTCATAAGCTCGAAATGAGCAGCTTTTTGCTGCTCATATTTTTCGAGCTTATTCTTTTCTAATCCTAGCTCAAAGATTTCCGATGCAATTTTGCTGATTGCTTCGATAAACACTTCAATGCCAGCTTCGCGTGCGGCCAAACCTCTTTGCTGAGCTAGCTGAGCTATCTGCTTCTCAATAAATTGCTTCTCTGTAGAAATAGCCTCTGCCTTTTGTATATTCGAGGCGGTAGCGATCTCTAGATCTTTAATCTGGTCCCTTAGGTAAAGCAGGCTCTTTCCGTAGGAGTCCGCACTTGCCATGAATATCCCGCAAGATGGCGAAGCACATATATCAGAGAAGGAGATAAAAGCTCTCCTTGCTTCCTCATTTAGATTCAGCGTCTCAATCTCGCTCTGTATTTCTTCGCGTATTTGAGTGGAGCTAGAAATCTTAGAATCAAGAGAAGCCTCTTCCGAGCTTAACTCGTGATGCCTTCTTCTGAGATTCCCGATAAGGTAATCTAAACTCGAGATCGACTCGCCCTTGATGTCTTTGGTCTTCTTTAGATCTTCGAGGCGTGATTTAGACTCAGCTATTAGTCTATCAATATCATCTATCTTTCGAGTCGGCGCTGGAAGTTCCTGAGCAAGGCGTTCCATCAGTTTGCGACTATCTACAATTGTGGCATCTAAGTATTCCAGTTCCTTTTTGACATCGATGGCTTTTTTCTTCTTGTCGTACGAATGCTGTGGAGGGAAATTCGCTGCAAGCCTAACCATTTCTGAGAATTGATTCTTTATAAACCCAGGGCGCGGCGGGGCATAGTACTCGGAGTAACCCTGATCCTGATCTAAATAAAAAAGAGGTAGGATGGCAGAGAAGTATGGGGTCGTAGGGGTGTTGCCATTTGTTACAAGCCTGTCACTTCTCAAATTAAGTGACTTCAGCATGAATCTTGAGAAGTCTTCTTCATTATAAAAGCGATTCTCTGTTTTTCCATCGATCTTGACTGTCAGGTCGAATGTTTCCCCCATCATTCGATCTAGGGTCAAGCGCTTTTCGTTGAGCAGGACTTTCAGTCTCGCCATCTTACAGTTTCTAACTATATCCTCTCTAAACTGCACATGCAGCCCTAGGCAGAACATCATTGCTTGGATTAATGGAGTCTTACCGCTTCCATTTTTTGCATACAGCTGGGTTATTGCGCCACCAAATTCAAGCTCGCCTGACCGCCAGCCACCCTGGTTACTCTGGATTATTTCTAGCGATTCAAATTTCATTTAGCTTAACCTCAACTGCTCGTTCTTTGCAGATGTTTCGATATGCGCGTTTTATCATAAGCAAAGCAACGCAGAGTCTGCTATCGTCTTTCAGGATGTGATCAATAAGTTTCTTTCCAGACTCCGTTGCTTCAATTCGGGAAGTGCCCTTGTCGGTTGTGATCAGGCCTGTGTTTTCTAGAAATGTCAGAGCCTTCACCGTGCGTATTCTTAGATTCGCTGACCATCCCAATTCTTGACTCGAGCCTTTAAAGCCAGCAAGACTCTTTTCAAAACAAACTCCGACTAGCATTCCGATCTCATCTTGCTTTGGCTTAGCTCTGGAGCGTGCGAGGAGAATAATGGTTAGCGCAATCAGTGGCGTATGGAATAGACTCTCATTCCCCAAGACGTCATGGCGCGTTCTGGGGTTGCTTTCAGTTAGCAATACCATCGATTCGCTTTTGGCAGTTGATACTGCCTCGCGGAAATTCATTGGGCCTCTCCTTTAACTAGTTCGGAGAGCACTGCGCCAAAAGAGAGCTCTTCGTTGATATCTGGCCGCCCAAGGTCTCTACTTATTTCAGATGTTAAACTTGAAACTTCGTCAGCAATGGAGTTCATATCTACATTGCCGGTGGCAATTTTCTTTGCTACCTGTATAATTTTTTCCTTTGCCACTGCCAAACGAAACTCTAGAAGAGCATGTCTATTAGTCCGGTACCATGCTTCCCAGTTGCATTTGAATCCTGCAAATGTGTCCACTGTGCCATCGGAAAAACCTGAGCGCTTTAGCATCCGCTGTAGAATGGATACTGATTTTATAGCCTTATCATCACCGCTAGCTTTGAGTGCATAATAGGCAGCTCTGGATATGCAAAGAATGTCCAGTATGTCATTTAGGTTTACACTGGCCTTCGCGTTCAAGTCACTTTCCGTGATTCCACTTGAAAGTGGAGCAGAAGACCTCTCCTCTATCAAGGATAGCAGTTGAATAACTATTTTCTTAACTTCGGCAGGGTTAAGGTTGATCTCGCTGTATTTGTATATTTGGCTCGAGGCTTGAGATACGAATACATCCTCTTCCTCGTTGAGGATCTGCTTTCTTGGTGTCAGTGTAAGGTGCGATAGAAAGGTTATCGTCTCTAAATCACTTTTCGCGTTGAGAGAGGGGATTAGTTTTTTAGTTTCGGATATTAGGTTTGATGTGTTCTTGGTCGGATTGAGTTTGCTTTGGATTTCATTAACGATTTGTTCGACTTCATCGTCAAAGTTAACATTTGTGCAGATTTCGATTGATCTACAGGCTTCGCCGAATGCCTCAACGTGGAGCAGTAGTTTACCCGCGAAGCTGGCGGCCAAGTCATGTGCTGGGCTGTTTTTAGGTTTTTTCTTTAGCCCGAAAATTTCCAGCATGGAATATTGATGATTAAGCTTACTTTTAGTCTTTACTTGGACAAAGCGGTACTGAGCCTTTGAGTTTATTATGAGCTTTACTACATAATCCTCATGAAAGTCGCAGTAGACCCTGTCCATTTCCCCGTTTTCCAATAGCGCCAAGCTTTCTAGGCTTGCTGCTTTAAATTGCGCTCGGAAACGATCGATTGTGTCTCTTCCGCTTTGCTCTCTGGGCTCGACTTCATGAAGTTTCATATCAAGTCATCTTTGCATGTGCTGAATTGAAAGCCCTGCTATGCGCTGCATTTTGAGGTATGCGGCAGGGCAAATAGGGCTATTGAGAGAAGCTAGACGTGCGAGTGCCACTTCAAATAGCTACCATGGATGTACCCACTAAGATTTCGATGAAATGCGCGCAGATACGCAGTCCACCTTAGTGCGTATGGTTGATATCCAAGCGGTAAGGACAATGTCGCAAGAGGTTCGAATCGGCTGGTGGCCGATGCAGGGCGGGGGGCTGTATTGCTCGACAGTTGCGGGTAATGCTATCCATGGCAGCGTCCTCTGCAGTCTCTCGCTTGAGAGAGAAGTTCTTTCTCAGAACATCTGAATGGTGGCTTGTAGCTACCAGCAATGCAAGCCTGATCTGATCCTTCCCCCTTTACGACCAAAGAGAAGAGCTCCAGAAGAATCCATCTTCTGGCGGTAGTACCATTGCGCGTGGTGGATATGGTGGCAAGTGTTCATAGCTACGTACGCGCGGACTGAGTCTGCATACAAGAATTGAACGACGGGGCAGTCCAGCCCTGGAATTGGATCCGACGCCTATTGCTCTGTCACCATGGATGCGTCACAAGGTAGTTCACGGTTTTCCGATAAGGCCGTGTTCTCAGATCCAGGACTGGTGATGGTGATATGGAGTACCTAGTCCACATACTCAGCGATGGAAGCCAGTTAAATGGCTGCTTCTGGCCGGAAGCAGGCTTTCTCTAGCGGCAGCTTTCGGCCAATCTTTTAGTTCGAGGACAGAGACATGGCATTAGATGAGTGGCTGGTGGCCGACGGCGAAAAGCGAGCTGGGGGACAG
>JAKFDZ010000121.1:0-1964 GCA_036675925.1 Flavihumibacter sp. | reverse complement strand
AGTAAAGCTGCAAGCGGAAACAGATGAGGCATCGACCGTGTTACGAATAAAAGGGAATGTCCCTTTATCAGGCATTCATGATATTCGTGCCCATATTAAGCGCTCTGTTATTGGGGGAGTACTTAGTTCCCATGAGTTGATACAGGTAGCTAGTACCATTCATGCAAGCAGGCAAATGAAGCGATTTATTGAAGATATTGCCGAAGAAAGAACCGAAATTCCGATTCTATTGGAACAAGTTGATCGGATTATCATTTTAGCTAATTTGGAAGAGTCCATTCGACATGCAATTGATGAGAGCGGGGAAGTCCTCGATAGTGCGAGTGATCTGCTACGCACGCTAAGGCACCAGCTGCGCTCGAACGAAGCACGGGTGCGTGAAAAGTTAGAAAGCATGATTCGTTCCTCGAACGCTGCAAAGATGTTGTCAGATTCTATTGTCACGATACGTAATGATCGCTTTGTTATTCCCGTTAAACAGGAGTATCGCGGTCACTACGGGGGGATTATCCATGATCAGAGTTCATCGGGTCAAACACTATTTATTGAACCACAGGTTATCGTCCAGCTGAACAATCAATTACAGGATATACGAGTAAAAGAACAGCTGGAGATTGAAAGAATTTTAACAGAGCTTTCTGCAAAGACTGCTGAATTTGAGTCGGAGCTGCAAGTAATTGTTGAGATTCTGGCCAATCTTGATTTTATTTTTGCAAAGGCAAGATATGGCCGTAAGATGAAAGCAAGTATGCCGATCATGAATAATGAAGGACGAATCGCCTTATATAAAGCCAGACATCCGTTAATTCCGATGGATGAGGTTGTCGCCAACGATATTTTGCTTGGAAAGGATTATACGACGATTGTTATAACCGGACCAAATACAGGCGGTAAAACCGTCACCTTAAAAACCCTGGGATTATGTTCATTAATGGCACAGTCTGGCTTGCAGGTTCCTGCCTATGATGGCTCAGAGCTTGCTGTATTTGATGCCATTTATGCTGACATTGGTGATGAACAGTCGATTGAACAAAGCTTAAGTACGTTTTCTTCCCATATGGTAAATATCGTGGATATTTTGGAGAAGGTTGATTTTAATTCTCTGGTCCTTTTTGATGAGCTTGGTGCAGGTACAGACCCTCAGGAAGGTGCTGCGCTTGCGATATCCATCCTAGATGAGGTGCACCATCGAGGGGCACGAGTAATTGCAACTACGCATTATCCAGAATTAAAGGCCTATGGCTATAACCGCGCAGGTGTTCTCAATGCCAGTGTAGAATTTGACGTCGAAACGTTAAGTCCTACTTACAAGCTGCTCCTTGGTGTACCAGGACGAAGCAATGCGTTTGAAATTTCAAAACGATTAGGCTTAAGTGATACTGTGATTCAAGCGGCAAGATCTCATGTCAGTGAAGATACGAATCAAATCGATAAGATGATTGCCTCACTAGAAAACAGCAAGCGTCAAGCAGAAATCGAACAGGAAGAAGCACGTGATTATTTAAGACAGGCAGAAAAGCTCCATCAGGACATGCAGAAGCAGATGATCGAATTTTATGAGAACAAGGACACAATGCTAGAAAAAGCGGCTGAACAAGCTGGTGAAATTCTTGAAGAAGCAAAGAGTGAGGCTGAAAAGGTTATTCGTGATCTTCGGAAAATGAGGATAGAGAAGCAGGCAGATATCAAGGAGCATGAATTAATTGATGCAAAGCGACGTCTTGAAGCCGCTACACCAGAAATAAGTAAATCCGCCAAACTAATCAATAAGAAAACGAAGAAGCATACCTTCACGCCTGGTGATGAAGTAAAAGTCCTGACTTTTGGACAAAAGGGTACACTGCTTGAAAAAGTGTCTGATAACGAATGGCAGGTACAAATCGGTATCCTGAAAATGAAGGTGAAAGAAAAGGATTTAGAGTATATCAGCACACCAAAGCCAGTAGAAACAAGACCGATGGCAA
>JAKFDZ010000120.1:0-3602 GCA_036675925.1 Flavihumibacter sp. | reverse complement strand
CAGAATGGCCAGGGCGATAGCGTCCAGCACAGGCCGGATATACGAATGCAACCGCGCTGACGACAGGGTTGGAAAAGCTACTTCTCACTACTTGTGGGGAGAGTCCATATACCAATTGTTATGCATTTCTAACTGAACACGCTAGCAATTGCACTTGCTATGCCTTCGATGACAGCCACGACCCCGTCGATCATGGCTTCAACGGTGCCGATTACTATCTCCAGAATTCCCTCGTCGCTCTGGACAAGAGGCGCAGCTGCTCCGGCAACGGAAATAGCCATAGCCGCCATAGCAACAGAATTGAAGCCCATAACCATAATGTAAATTGCAGAGACCATGAGCAAAACCGCGCATAGCGAATTAAAGGTTCTCAGCAATTTTGACCGTTTCACTTTCTTTTTCATTGCAACCCCGTTTGTTGCTGGATGCCAAATTTCTGATTATGCATAACGTTTGGTTAAGGGGCGGGCTTTAGCCCGTCCCAGTGAGCGAAGCGAACGATTTGAACCACTAGTTAGAGCAGGCGCCTCAGTCTCGGAGGATTACAATGCTTATTGATGAGTTGTCCGCTGAATTAACTTTGAACTGAAAATTTTGAAAACTGATTAGGTTTGATTCATTTAAGTCGTATTTTACTGATTGAAAGAAGGCAGGAGCGGCAAGCCCGCTCCTGTACTCGCGATAGCCAATTTCAATGGTTGTTCCGGATTTGCCAGAGTAAACAAGTTCTTTTTTGATGAAGTCGGAGGAGTATACGTCATCGATTTTCCAGCCGTCTGGTGAGTTTGCCACGCCAACCCAGTGTTTTATTTTTGTGATTGTACCTGTCTGAGCCTCAAGAAATGGCATTCCCACATTGGCAGTGACGGTGCTGCCAATTGAATATGTTTTATATGGTTTGCTTTCTAATACTGTGGAGGCGCAGCCACTTATTGCACCTATGAGAAGCATGCAAAAAATAACCTTGAGGACTGGGCGCATTGTGTTCTCCTTTTGGCGCTCTAACGTTTGGTTAAGGGGCGGGCTTTAGCCCGTCCCAGTGAGCGAAGCGAGCGGTTTGAACCAATTGTTATAAGCTTTTGCCGCCGATTGCTTTTTCTAAATGCTTAATTAAATTTTGTGCTTCGTGTTTTGACATCGTAAATGGCTGCATAGACCAGCCGAGAATTGATTTATTCGATATCTCTAAACATATTTTCTCACTGCCTGATTCGATTACAGTGTGTATTTTCATTGCCTTAGAAAGCCCGAAATTTTTCTCACCAATAATTGCGCCGTGGGTCTTTATCACTTTGCTGCCGAGTGCGGCGTTTTTGAGGCCTCCGCGCTTTATAACGATAAAGCCCATGTAGAGCATGTATGCAATTATTAGTGTGTTGAACCAATATTCTTTTATGAATTCCAAAGGTTTATCTCTGAAAGTTTATAACGATTAAGCTAAGGGGCGGCGGCACGCCGTCCCAGCGAATGAAATGAGCGATTTCAGCGCCTTGTTAGGCCTTTTCATTTAAAGATCTCTTGATTTCTAAATACGTCACAAGTTATTTGCTGAATCTTCTTTTCTGCGCCCCAGAGTTCGTTGATGGAGAACTCATTACCAAACAAGGTGACCCCTAAATTGCTTTCAATTTTTTCACCGGAATTTTCTGGCGCAACCATAACGCCGACGATTAGACCCGTTATGTAAGAGGAAGGTAGATTCCAAACGTGACCTATGGTGAGCAGGCCAGTGTCGTTTATCGTTAACCTCGGGTCTAATTCTCCTTCGTGTGCGATAGATGTTCTTCCGAATTTATATATGGCGTCAGGAAAGCTCACGCCGTCTATATTAATGTTTAGAAATATATTGTTAGTAGCCACGGCAGAAATTATTGCTTCTTGGTCAGCTATAAATTTTTTTATTCTACTGCCAACCCCATCTTTCGATCTCCTTCTCTTTGCTGTTTTATCCAGCGCAGGGAAAAAGTGAATCAAAGCAGTCTCGTACTCTTTGTTATTCGCACAAGCGATACAGGACTCAATTCTTCTGCTTATGGAGCTTGGATTCATGGTGTTGGCCTAACGTTTGGTTAAGGGGCGGGCTTTAGCCCGTCCCAGTGAGCGAAGCGAACGATTTGAACCAATTGTTATACATCGTTCATTGATTCGAAACTCAATGTGAGACATGTGTTGTTAGTTGGAATAACAAATAATACTCCGCTTCTTGAGTTGGATATTTCATAGCTGGTTTTGTAAATTACCTCAGAATCGAAATCATTGGTAACCATGCGAATCATTTCCATGACCTGCCATGCAAGGTTGTATTGTATTGACTTTCGTTCCTCAGGCTCTGTTATGGATTTTTTGTATTCTTCTGGCAGTAAATAGCTCTCCAGCTCCTTGTGTAAGTGTCGTATCCAGTTATTTATAGTTGTAGCTTTTTTGAAGGAGTAACTCGGAACATCTAGATCGGGGAAGTCGTCTTTTAGGCCGCTGCAGTAGCTAGAGAAAAGGGCGGTTATTGATTCGTCAATATTCTTGATGTCTAACTCAGCACTACGGGCGCATGCTCTGTGACGTCGAAAGTCTTTGGTGATTGATGAAAGTGCATCAATATATCCATCGATTCTATACACTATGGTCTCAAATTCGGCAGCGTCCAATGCGATGTACCTTTAGATGTATAACGTTTGGTTAAGGGGCGGGCTTTAGCCCGTCCCAGTGAGCGCAGCGAACGATTTGAACCAATTGTTATGTTCCTCACGGCACGGGGCTATTCAAGGAAATCAACAGGGACAGTTTTCATATATTCCTTCGCTTTGCTGATAAGCGCCGCCCATTCTGCTTGGGGCCTTCCAGTGACGCCGTTTTCAGCTAATGAGTTTTCAAGCAAGTCCGCTAAACCCCAAATGGCTCTTCTTTCTTCTTCTGAAAGACTGTCGTGTGACTGCAAGTCTGAGAATTTATCAGACAAGACCTCCCAGGCAAGCAGCAGGTGGCCGAGGGTTATTTTAACGGATGTTTCTTTGGAGAAATCTTCAGCTTCCATTTTGGAGATTCCTTGATGAGGAACATAACGTTTGGTTAAGGGGCGGGCTTTAGCCCGTCCCAGTGAGCGAAGCGAACGATTTGAACCAATTGTTAGGCAGAAATCTCCGCTCATTTTAACTTGTAACCGCACCACAGGCAGTTCTTCCTTGTGATGCTAAAAGCGAGAATATTATGCCCAAGATAAAATGGTGTGTGATTGCATTTGGGGCATCTTAGTACATGGCTTTTGATTGTAAAGTAAAGAAAGACCCAAAAAACAGCGCTTACTATAAGTATGATCTGCATCCATCTATTAATGGATGGGATTGCTAGAGTTAGTGTTAATACTGTAAGTGCATATATAACAAAGACCTTGCCGCCTCGAATGAATATGGAGTGAAATTCTTGCTCTCGCGAAAGCCACTCGGATTTTATTCTTGGGTCATCGAACACTTTACTAGCCTTTTCTGCCTAACTATTAATTATCCGACATGCCCACATATAACCACTGTTTCCCTATCTGGGAATAAGTAGCCATATGTAGCTATCGCGTATCCAGATCTGACCATCATGGCTCGATGATCCGTTCGCTG
>JAKFDZ010000119.1:0-2619 GCA_036675925.1 Flavihumibacter sp. | reverse complement strand
TGAGGCAACACCAAAAGGATATGAAGATAAAGAGCCATTAGTCGTCTATGCTTCATCCTCAAACTGGAAATGGCATTTTAGTTATCCAGAAGAAGGAATTGAAACCGTGAATTACTTATATATTCCAACAGACAGAGCTCTTGAATTTAAACTTTATTCTCACGGTCCGATTACAAGTTTTTGGATACCACAGTTAGGCGGACAAAAGTACGCAATGGCAGACATGGTTACCACGTTACATTTAGCTGCGGATGTCCCTGGTGAATTTATGGGACGAAATGCTAACTTCTCGGGTAAGGGATTTGCTGAGAACACCTTCAATGTGACAGCCATGTCTCAAGATGAATTTGACGATTGGGTTGAAGAAGTTAAAGAAACTGCAAAACCGATAACGGAGAAAAAATTCGAGGAATTATTAGAACCAGGCCATCTTGGGCAACAAACGTACACTGGGACTCACTTAGAATTTTCACCTCCTCCAGTTCACAAACATACTGAGGAAAAAGAATCTGAAACAGATTCCCACCATACTGAACATGAAAATATGAGTCATTAATAATAAAATATAATCTTCCCTTGAAAGGAGATATTATAAATGGAATTCTTTGAACGATTTGCCGTTCCACACCCTAGTATTGCGATTTATGCATCTATGGCTGCAATTGGCCTTACACTTATTGCAGTTATTGCCGGGATAACTTATTTTAAAAAATGGGGTTACCTATGGCGTGAATGGTTAACAACTGTTGACCACAAACGAATTGGTATTATGTATTTGTTATCTGCCCTCCTAATGCTATTCCGAGGCGGGGTTGATGCCATCATGATGCGTGCTCAGCTGGCTGTACCAGAAAATACACTGCTTGACGCACAGCATTATAATGAAATTTTCACTACACACGGGATCGTAATGATTCTCTTTATGGCAATGCCATTCATCATGTTCTTTATGAACTTTGTTGTTCCACTACAAATCGGAGCACGTGATGTGGCATTCCCACGCTTGAACGCATTAAGCTTCTGGCTATTCTTTATGGGTGCGATGTTATTCAACATTTCATTCGTTGTCGGAGGTTCACCTGACGCAGGCTGGACATCTTACTTCCCGCTTGCAGGCAACGAATTTAGTGAATCTGTCGGTACCAATTATTATATGATTGCGATTCAAATTGCAGGTATTGGTACATTAATGACAGGAATAAACTTCATCACTACCATTCTCAAAATGAGAGCGCCTGGGATGACATTAATGAAAATGCCAATGTTTACTTGGTCCGCTTTAATTGCGAACGTAATTATCGTTTTTGCTTTTCCAGTATTAGCTGTGTTACTTGCAATGGGAACCTTGGATCGTCAATTTGGAACACATTTCTTTACCATGGATAATGGCGGTATGGATATGCTTTGGGCCAACATTTTCTGGGTTTGGGGACATCCTGAAGTATATATCTTAATCCTGCCGGCTTTCGGTATTTATAGTGAGATCATCTCCACCTTTGCACGTCGTAACCTATACGGCTATACATCAATGGTTGGTTCGATGGTTATTATCTCTCTTCTATCCTTCTTAGTATGGGCGCACCATTTCTTTACCATGGGGCAAGGTGCCTTAACAAACAGTATCTTCTCGATTACGACAATGGCAATTGCCGTTCCGACAGGTGTGAAGATTTTTAACTGGCTGTTTACGCTAAGAAAAGGAAAGATTGTTTTTACCACGCCAATGCTTTATAGCATGCTTTTCATTCCGCTTTTTACACTTGGCGGAGTAACCGGAGTCATGCTAGCAATGTCTGCAGCAGACTATCAATATCATAATACGATGTTCTTAGTCGCTCATTTCCATAACGTTATTATTCCTGGTGTTGTCTATGCAATGCTTGCTGGGCTGCATTATTACTGGCCAAAGATGTTTGGCTTCATGCTAAATGAGAGAATTGGAAAATGGACGGCATGGTTAATGTCTATTGGCTTTATCTTGGCATTCATGCCGATGTATATTTCAGGTTTAGATGGCCAGGCACGCAGGATGTACACATATTCAGAATCTGCTGGATTTGGACCAATGAATATGATTTCGTTTGTTGGCGCGGCGATAATGGCCATTAGTTTTGTGTTAATTGTTTACAATATCTACTATAGTACTCGTTATGAATCAAGAGATATTAGTAATGATCCTTGGGATGCGCGTACACTAGAGTGGTCTACACATACACCAGTACCAGAATATAATTTTGCTATTTTACCAGATGTACGGTCCAATGAGGCATTATGGGATGCTAAGAAAAATGGTCATGTACTATTTAAAGGTGAATACGAGAAAATTCATATGCCAAATAATAGCGGTATCCCATTTATTATGAGCTGTATCTTCTTTGTATGGGGATTCTCCTTTATATTCAGTCTGTGGATTCCTGTCATCGTTACTACTCTAGGAATTTTCGGATGTATGGCTCTAAGGTCATTTGAGCAAGACCATGGCCGTTATATCTCTGTTAAAGAAATTGAAGAAACAGAAACAAATTTGCGAGGTGCTTAAAAAATGAAAATAGATAACTCGCTTCCATTAGAATATAGTACCGAAGAAAACAGTTTAAAAATCTTAGGATTTTGGATCTT
>JAKFDZ010000118.1:0-2767 GCA_036675925.1 Flavihumibacter sp. | reverse complement strand
GAGCGGACTGGTCCATTGGTTGGAAGAGGGCGTGAACTGCTGGTAGCTGTCCATGCCCGTGAGGCGGTTGAGCTGGTCATACTGGTAATTGTACAATTGCGCCCCGTTGAGCCCGGAGATATTGACGGCCATCGCCGTGATATTACCATTGTACAGGGGCTTGAACTGATTGGCGGGCAACTTGCTGCTGAATTCCGCGAAAGGCTCCGCGCCGGGGCCCACAGGCCGGTAGTCATCCCCGAAATAAGTCAGCGAAAAACCCATGGCATCCCGCGCCGTATACTGATGGATACCGCCGGCCTTTCCATCTCCGCCCATATCAAAGGCCCCCTGGTACAAACTCGTACTATTGACCCCCTTCAACCAGCCTTGCAGGCTGTAGGCATAATCAAGGCCCTGCACCTTCAGATCACCCAGTTCGGTGCGCGCAAGAGGGCCGTGACGGTAATAGTCATAGGTAGCGTCCACTTCCCATACCCAGCCATCGGCGCTGGTCTTAACGGCACGCAAACGGTTTTCAGCATCATAGTCATACTGATGGAAGAACTGGTCGGCCTTACCCGGGTTGTAGGATACCATATTAACCTTACCACTGATCAGATCATAGTGGTAAGTGATCATAGAAATTGTATCTGAAATACAATAGAAATAAGTGAAATACAAAAAAACGTAGTAAATCAATTAAATTTGAAACAAATGAGTGATAAGGTACTGGTACTAAAAAAAGGCGCTACCAAGAAGGAGATAGCGGCAATCCGCAAGAAGTTGGAAAAACTTCCAGCCAAAGGGGTGGATACCAAAAAATATTGTGGTGTCATTAAGTTGAAAGAAGATCCGCTTGAGATACAGAAAAAAATGCGCGATGAGTGGCAGTAAATTTTTGCTGGATACCAACGCCATTTTATACATACTGGGAGGGGATGAAGCGCTTGCTGATTAAGGCAGCCAAACTTAAAGCCATTTAAAAACAAACCATGCAAACAGTAACGATCGATATTCTCAATAGCAAAGCTGTAAAGCTTCTGCAGGATTTGGAGCTCCTGCAGCTCATACGTATGCGCAGGGAAAAAACGCAGCCAGCGACAGCTGTTAACTGGGTTGCCAAATACAAAGGAGCGATGACCAAACAACCTTTAACCGATATTGACAACCAGCTAAACGAACTTCGCAACGAATGGGAATAAAATATATGTGGGATACCAATACCGCAATCTATTATTTGCAACAACAGTTCCCGCCAGGTGCAGAAAAATTTATGGATGATTTACTGAAGGATGAACAACCTGTGATTTCTGCTATTACGGAAATTGAACTGCTTTGCTGGAAAAATGCCACTGATCGTCACTCTGCGGCAATTGAACCAAGATTTTTTTTACACGATGAATAAATCATGCAATTGACAAAAACTATTATTCTTAATAAAATTGAACTGTTCATAATTATTTATTAAATAGGAGCATTATTTGCATTTGCATAAATATTCTTATGAAATGCACTTTTAAAATCAGGTGCCTTCAAATTTTTAATCGAATTCACCATAGAAGGATAATTACCGGATTTGTCACCAACTTTTACTTCTCCACCCTGTTTGACTGTTACTTTTTGAGTTCCATCTCCTTGATTGCGTAGAACTTAATGTCGTCTTATAGGCAGCCGAGCCCATTTTACGAAAATGAGCCAATTCCGACCGGCGGATGAGCCAATTTATAAAGAGAATGAGCCAATTATTCAAGTTCTTGTGTCAATGGATTCTTTTCTATCTCTTCGGGTGCAATGATAACTTTCAGCTTATATTTAGCCCCCGCCCCCTTACCCAGACAGAATATGACACCCAGGTTGATCATTTCCTTCAAATCGCGGGTGGCAGTGGGTTTAGATACTTTATTAATACTCATATAAATAGCGTTGGAGAGGGTTTTGAAACGCAGCAGGTAATGCAGTGCGGCCTGGTGGCGGGTTGAGAGTTGGAACTTTTGCAGGTAAAGCAGAACCAGTTTATCAGCCGCGCGTTCAGAGAGCTTATCACTATGTTCTTTCATATATTCTTTGATCAGCACATTTTGTGGGGTCATGTCCCGCAATTTTTTATTATTCTTCATCCGCTGAATAAGCCGCTCTGTTTGTTCGGGGTCGCTCAAATACTTTTTAGCATAAGCCACAGCTTCTGCAAACCTCTGATTAGAAGCACGTTGTGCAGGAGAGAGCTTTACCTTACTCATATCCGGAAAGGGACTTAAATAAGTTTTATTATTATAGGTACGGTATACAAACTCCTTTTTAAAGGAGCCACTCGTTCCGTGGAGAAGAAGATTCTTTACCCTGGGCATAAGAAGTTTTTTTAAATATATTAAAAAATCATCAACCGGGGATCAACCTGGGATCCTCCGGGGATCCTCCGGCATAATTTTAACCGAGGCCCCACCGAGAAGGCACCTAGCTAGCACCAACCACCCTTATTGGCTCATCGGCCGGAATTTGGGGTTAAAAAAATAAAAAAAATGGCTTTCAACCCAAAAACCAACCATACTTCCGATAACCAAAGCGTCTTATGTACTACTAATATTTTTAGTATTTTTGGGATGTCAAAAATGCTTATGCCCTATTACCTTGTAACCATAATTACCCATAACAAAAAGAAATTCGAAGGCATCAAGGAGAATCCATCTGATGATATGGATTTCATGTACCGGCATTTTTATCACCTGGCTATTAACAGCCTCGGTAAGGAGAATATAATCGGATATGATTGCGTAATGGTGAGCACGCT
>JAKFDZ010000117.1:0-1546 GCA_036675925.1 Flavihumibacter sp. | reverse complement strand
GAGAGGTAAATAGCAGATGATTGTATTCAGTTCAATTCTGAAGGTCGCACAAGGATGATGGCTTATAGTCCAGACGATTCAATGAATGTCTGGATGCAGATCAATGCGTCTGCATTCAACGGAAAAGAACACTTCACTACGAATGAAGAGAAACAAGTTCGAATCTTGTTAAGCCGACAGAAGATGGCTTGTAGCTCTCCCGATAGTTATCGGGAGGTGAGAGCAGGAACCTTATACGTTCAGGTTAACAGTTCGAATCTGTTCAGGCCAACGAAAATAATTGTGGTTTGGTGTAATGGTAACATACCGGTCTCATAAGCCGGAAGATGCTGGTTCGAATCCGGTGGCCGCAACGAATGATGACTTAGCTCAATTGGCAGAGTGCTATCCTGATACGATAGTGGTTAAAGGTTCAAGTCCTTTAGTCATCACTATTGCGACTTAATTCAATGGGAGAAGATCATCGTTACAAGGTGATAGTTGCTGGTTCGAATCCGGCAGTCGCAACAAAATGGCTCGTAGCTCAACTGGACAGATGTACCCGGCTTTTAACCGAGGGGTTGTGAGTTCGAATCTCACCGGGCCAACGATGGATGAATAGCTCAACGGCAGAGCAGCGGCTTGTTAGGCCGGTGGTTGAAAGTTCGAATCTTTCTTCATCCGCAAATGTGAGTGCACCAACGATGGTGGGTTGGGCTTGTCTGTAAAACAAGTGCCTTCGGGATTAATAAGTTCGAATCTTATCACTCACACAATGGAGAGAGTCCGGTTGGTCGGGGAGGCTGTTTTGAAAACAGTTGGCAATAACAGGTTCGGGGATTCGATTCCCTCTCTCTCCGCAAAATTGTTTGGAGAGTTGACAGAGTGGTAATGTGCAGGTTTGCTAAACCCAGGCTGCCGGTAACACGGTACAAAGGTTCGACTCCTTTACTCTCCGCCTTGTTTGTAGATGAGCTAATTCGATGATGAGGAAAAGTGATCAGTCAATACTCATCACAAACAATAAGGTGCTTTGGCAGAGATGGTCTATGCACCGGACTGAAAATCCGGCTAAGAAGGTTCAAGTCCTTTGGGCACCACTATGCGGGTTTGCTGTAACGGCTAACAACACAGACTCCAAATCTGTGCATGAAGGTTCGAATCCTTCAACCCGTGCTGATTGATAAAATGTAAAACGATGGAACAGGAACAACAACAATGGAGAAAACTATCAGGTGAAAGGATCAAAATTCCTATTGCCGATGAAGTGAATAAAGTATTGATACGTGAAATAGAAATGGGACACGAACTAAAAGTATGTATCGGTACCGATAGCCAGGTAAAGAGCAAAGTCACTGAGTTTGCCACCGTGATCGTATTCATCCGGAGAGGGAAAGGAGGTTTCATGTATATATACAATGAGATCACCCGGCAAAAGATGAGCATCAAACAACGGATGCTGATGGAAGTAGGCAAGAGTATTGAAGTGGCTTATGCCTTGTGCAATATCTTTTCCCGGTATAGTGTGGATATGGAAGTACACGCCGACATCAACACCAACCCGAAC
>JAKFDZ010000116.1:0-6095 GCA_036675925.1 Flavihumibacter sp. | reverse complement strand
CATTATACACGAATATATAAAATCAATTTTTGTAAGAAAATAATAGACCGCCCACTGAACTGCTTAATACCCGGGGCGGCCTATTTGACTGCTGCTATATGAGAAAACTATAATTGAATTTTTACCAAAGGTGAAAAGATACGATCTTCCACACCAGCTATTTTAAGACCTACACGGGCAAACACATAGTTCTGTGCTGGTGAAATAGCAGGAATGGCAACTGTCAATGCGATATTATTTGGATCAGTAATAGCAGCTCCACCAATCCCTGCAGTAGCAATATTATTACCCCCGGATACGAATTGCGTTTTATTAATATACAGCGTTATATTATCGATATCTTTTGCATCAGCTCCGGTTATAATTTTCTCCGCTTTGAAAGTAGCGTTCACACTACCACCGGATGCCGTAATCTGTGCTGCTTTGATCATGTAATAGGGAGTAACCTCAAGGTCTAAAACCTGGCTACCTTTCAAATTAATGCCAATCGAATCAGGGGCGCCGGCAGCAGTTCGTTTCCACATAAAAGGCCCCTGTCCGTTAGGAATGATCAGTTTATATTGACCATCAAAAAGGGCTGCAGAATAAGTGCCTTCCTGTGTAAAGGACGCCCCTATAGGTCCTACCTTGCCAAAGCCAAATTGGAATAATTGGAATGGAACCTGGTCCTTTTCCAATCCAAAACCCTCTCCGTTATAAACAAGCTTGCCGGAAAGAGTGGACGATGGTGCATCATAGTTATCCTTTTTGCAGGAAAACATAGTTGCACTACAGGCCAATAAAATAATATAATGAAGTTTAATTTTCATAACCGTTTATTTGATAGTGAATACTTATTGGTTGGGTTGCCTTACAATTTTTGGATTAGAGGCGATTATGTTATCATTAATGAAGCTGTAATAATTGCCTAATTGAAAACGATTAGATCCGGTAACTACAGCGGGAAGCTTTTCTTTGAATAACCATTTGCCATTATTTGGACTAGCGGGATCGTATACTTTGTACGGCCAAAGACCCCAGGGTTGTGTGCTTCTTTTTGTTGCTTTCCCGATATTACCAAGCAAATCTGTTAAGCTTGTAGAAGCGCCATCCCAAACAAGATGTGCAATTCTCCAACGTTTCATATCATATAAAATATGACCTTCAAAAGCAAGCTCAACCCTGCGTTCATGAACGATCCTGTCAAATGTAATATCACCTGCTGCTAATGGAGTCCGCAATCCCGCACGGGAGCGAACCTGGTTCATATATCCGGCAGCTAAATCTGGCTGACCCAATTCAAAGGCAGCTTCAGCAGCATTCAATAAAACTTCTGCAAAACGATAACGGATAAAAGCTACATCACTTCCTCTACCTCTTCTTCCTGAACCAACGGTTGGATCAAGCCACTTACGGATATAAAATCCACTTTGTGCCCTGAACTCTAAACCATTTACAGGACCATCTCTTCCTACTACCTGCACTTTGACAGTGGTACCTGGTAATTCTTTTAACTGCCCTGCTTCATCACTGGTCAGGATGCTGCCATCTGCTAATTGATAGCCTGCCCATATATCAACTCTTTTACCTTTGAAAACACCATTGGGAAGAAGCACCGTACCTGCTAACCTTGCATCTCTTCCTGCAAAAATATCTAGCGGATCAGTGTAATAAATGGGATTACCGGAACCATCTTTTGCAGGAATTGGTGCAAAGCTTCCATCTAATTTTTCAAAAGCTTCTACCAGGTTTAAAGAAGGATTTAAACGTCCCGCATCGGCACCTTCATCTGAAATAGAATAAGGCTGATCATTAATTGTATATCCATGTACTTTTCCTTCGCCTGCTTTAAAATCTTCTACAAGGATCGATTCCTGGTTCACACTACTTTTATCAAGAAAAATTGCCGCAAAATTATCTGAGAGATCAGGCAATACCTGGTATAATTTATATGCACCTGCGTTTCCGTTGATGATTTCCTGGGCCGCACTTAAAGCGATAGTATAATAATCATTTGCTTTACTTACCGGGATACCTACTTCGCCACCAGGAAGAGAAACTGCCGGCGTGCTGGCGCCATATTTTGCAATAGAGCCTGCATACAGGGCAGCTCTTGTTTTCATAGCTAATACGGCTGCTTTTGTCGCTCTTGTTTTTTGATTTACATCGGCAGGCAGTTGATTCTTGATGGCTTCGGCCTCGCTGATAACGAAATCATAGATATCAGATTCTTTTGCTCTCGGTACCTGTACCGCAGAAGCATCACCTTTAGCAGGATCGTATATTAAGGGTGAAGTAATGAGCGGAACGCCGCCAAATATTTTTACCATTTCAAAATAAAAATTAGCACGCAGAAATCTTGCTTCTGCCATAAACCTTTCTTTATCCGCAGCCGGTAGTTCAGTAGACGCACTATCCCTTTGAATAAAAAGGTTCAATTCGCGGATATAGGAGTAAGCCCTGTTCCAGTCCAGTTGCCATGCATCATAATTCCATCCTGTTCTTTGTACAATAAAATAGCTTCCATTCTCGGATGGGAAACTTTCACTAAAATCTGCAAATGTTCTCCAACCTGCTTCACCGTCATTTGAATAAGGTCTTTGCCATCCATCAAGGCTCGAAAAATCCATTTGCCTGTTATACAAATCACCTAATATGGAAAGCACCAGGGCGGGATCTGAAAAGGCTATATCATTTGGTATAATCTGGATAGGGGGAATATCCAGGAAATCACTGTCTTTCTTACAGCCTGCCATACCAGCCAGCAGAACCGTGATTATTGTTATTGATAATATTATCTTTTTCATTGCACTAATTTATCCTTGAATTAAATGTTTTATAAAGAAAGATTAATACCTATGTTAATCACCCTGTTTTGAGGAAACTGAAGTCCATTGTCATCTACCACTTCCGGATCAACGCCAAATTCTTTCAGGTTATCAAAAGAGAACAGGTTAAATGCATTCACATAAAATCTTGCTTTTTGTATTCTCAATCTTTGTATAATGCTAGACGGAAGCGTATAACCCAACTGTATTGTTCTTGCCCTGAACTGCGTTACATTATGCATCCAGAATGTTGAATTACGCTGACCGCTCTTTTCATAATTGCTATGACCAAAAGCAATATTGTAACGGTTTGCAGGATATTTACCGGGAATCCATTCGCTGTTGACATCATATGGATCTGCACGATGCCATCTGTCAGTAAATATGGTGTTTAAATTACCGTTGTTTTGAAAGGCCCACCTTGTTTCCCAGTTTTGAAACCAGGTATAACCGGATGCACCGGAAAAGTCAGCATTGAAATCAAAATTTTTATACACCAATCCCAGGGTAAATCCAAAATTGATATTAGGTTGCTGACCATAACCAAATCCTATCGGACGCTGATCATATCCGTCAATCTTATTATCGCCATTTAAATCCCTGTATATTAAATCACCCGGCAGTAAGGTTCTGTTCCCCTGCCCATCAATATCTACCGTATAATTATTGATCTGCTCTGCAGAAGCAAACTGACCATCGACGATATATCCCCATTCTATGCGGGAATATCTTTGTTCACCTGAATTACGATATTTATCCCAGGAGTTAAAGAAAATGGGATTATAGGAATCTAAAAATTTAGAACGGCTATATGATATATTACCGCCTGCATTAAATCTTATATCACCGATCCTGCCGTTATATGCCAACGACATTTCACCGCCATACTGTGCATCACTGTTAATGTTCTGAGGTGGCAAACTGTAACCAATCTCAATCGGAACAATAACATCGTTCTTACTACCCAGCAAGCCGGTACGTTTTCTATAGAAATAATCCATCGATCCTGATAGCTTTCCTTTGAACATGCTAAAGTCAAGACCTATATCTGTTATTTTACTTTTTAACCAACTGATATTGGTGATCGGGATACCCTTATCTCTTGAAACAGTTAATGCATTTCCATCTATGATAGCAGTACCCTGGTTGTAATTGTATCCTTCGAGGAAAGCATACGGAGCAACAATAGGATTATTGTTAGGATTATCATCACCCAGTTCCCCATAAGAGGCTCTTAGTTTCAGATCAGTCAACACATTTTTACTACCCAAAAGATTCTGCATAAATGGTTCATCGGTAATTCTCCATCCGGCTGATACACCCGGAAAATAACCAACACGGAAACCGGGAGCAAAAAGATATGATGCATCACGTCTTGCAGACGCTTCGAAGTAATAGCGGTTTAAATAATTGTAAGTAAAACGACCAATATAACCGATACGACTTTGTTTATCATCAGAATCCTGGTATTGATCCATCGTTGGAAAATATATCAGTGGAAGATTATTGGAAACAGGTGAAGCATGCAACCAGTTTCTGCGGCGATGTGTTTCTAATCTTTCTGCAACAAGCGTGGCACCAACGGTATGGCTGCCGAATGTGTTATTATAATTTACCTGGGCCTGTGCAGTAGTATTTATTTGTTTGATTTGCTCCCTTTCTCTCCAGGGATTAGTGCTGCCACCCGTTACCCTGTATTCTTCCGGTATTGTACCTGAAGCAGGAATATAAGTATAGGCTTTGTAAGTATACTCCTGATTATTTAATAAAAGATCGGCTACATAATAAGAAAACACACCCTTCACAGTCAGTCCTGTCACTTTGGGTATCTCCCATTCGGCATTGAAATTGGTTTGCAATACACGCCATTCAGATTTAAGAGCACCCGATATTTTTTCATTTAAAAATGCATAATTAGATTCAAGATGTTCGCCAAGATTGTTCAGATAAGCAGGGTTATCGTTTGCATAAGGTCTTTCTCTTGGCGTATTACGCAACACACCCAACCTGGCCAGGAAATAATCGTCACCACCCGGCACACCAGGGTTTTTTCTTGTTTCAACACGTCCGTTAACATCCATCCCGACTTTAAAACCCGTAGCTAATTTTGCTGTTACATTTGATTGAATATTTGACCGGTTAAACTTGTATTCATTTCCAAGCATAGAAGCCTGGTGAAGATTTGTTCCGGAAACATAATAATTAACTTTGTCTGATCCGCCATTGATGTTGATATTAACTGAATTCATAGGCGCTGAAGCACCAAGAATATAATCTCTCCAATCAAAACTTCTATATGCAGCGCCTGCACTTTCTCCCTGTTTATATTTTTCAAGTTCATCTTTAGTGATACCCGTACTTCCAAACCTGTTTAACTCGGCTTCAGCCCGGTAATACATATAATCGTAAGAGTTGTCAAGTACTTTTGGAAACCGAAACCAATCCTGCCACCCTGTATATGCATCTATGTTTACCGTATTACGACCTGTTGTACCTCTTTTAGTTGTTACTACTACAACACCGTTTGCAGCACGTACACCATAAATGGCAGCAGAAGCATCTTTTAGTACAGTAATACTTTCAATATCGTTCGGAGCAAGATTATTAAATTGTCCCGCATCCTGCTGAATGCCATCGATTACAAATAAAGGTGCGCCCATGTTTCGAATCTGGATATTTGCGCTTGCACCTGGCCGGCCATCCGGCATCCGGAATGTTACCCCTGGTAATTTTCCTGCAAGACCTGTACTAACTGTTGAGCCGCCATGTACACGGTCAAAATCCTTTGCCGTAATACTGGAAATAGCTCCCGTTAATGATTCTTTTTTCCGTGACCCATAGCCAATAACAACCACTTCTGATAAATCTTTATTCTCTCTTTGCAACGAGATCATAACACTTGTCTGATTACCTACTTTAACTTCTTCTGGGGCAAAGCCTACAGAGGAAAAGATCAAAGTCGATTTTGCGCCAGCAACGCTGATATTAAAAGCTCCGTCTGCTGTTGTCGTTGTAGCATTATTAGTACCTCTTTCAGAAACAGTAACATTGGCCATACCTGCGCCACTACTGTCCTTTACGGTACCGGTGACATTAACCTTACCGGGAGTTTGCGAAAAAACAGGATGCAGGAAGGAGAAAAGAAAGATAACCAATAAAAGAAGTTTTCTTTTTCGCCATAAGCTAATTGCGCCATACGCAATTTCATAAAGGAAATGCTTTGAAGATTTCATTTGGCAATCAATTGTTAGTTAATAAAGGTTGTAATCGTTTACATTGATTTAAACC
>JAKFDZ010000115.1:0-3987 GCA_036675925.1 Flavihumibacter sp. | reverse complement strand
GATGTAACATTCGCCGGAAATCCTACCGGACCTGCCGGTGGTGATCTTACAGGCGCCTATCCGAATCCGGCCATTACCAATGGAGCTATTACCAATGGTAAACTTGCCAATAATGCTGTAACAACTTTAAAGATCGCCGATGCTTCAGTGACTTCATCAAAGCTTGCAGCAGGTATTATTCCAACATCATTGCCGCCGAATGGAACAGCGGGTGGCGATCTTACAGGAACTTATCCAAATCCAACGATTACAAATGGTGCTGTTACCAATGGCAAACTTGCTAATAACTCTGTTACGACTTTGAAAATTGTTGATGCTTCAGTTACTTCTGCAAAACTTGCAGCCGGAGTTATTCCAACAACATTGCCACCAAGTGGAACAGCGGGTGGGGATCTTACAGGAACTTATCCAAATCCGACTATTACAACCGGAGCTATAACTAATGGCAAACTTGCCAATAATTCTGTTACAACTTTAAAAATTGCTGATGCTTCAGTTACTTCTGTAAAACTTGCGGCCGGAGTTATTCCAACAACATTGCCACCGAATGGAACAGCGGGTGGTGATCTTACAGGGACTTATCCAAATCCAACGATTACAAATGGTGCAATTACCAATGGCAAACTTGCCAATAACTCTGTAACAACTTTGAAGATCGCCGATGCTTCGGTTACTTCTGTAAAACTTGCGGCCGGTGTTATTCCAACTTCATTACCACCGAATGGAACAGCGGGTGGTGATCTTACAGGCAGCTATCCAAATCCAGCAATTGGATCCGGGGTTGTAACAACATCAAAACTTGCAGATGCTTCAGTTACTTCTGTAAAACTTGCAGCCGGAGTTATTCCAACAACATTGCCACCAAGCGGAACAGCGGGTGGCGATCTTACAGGAACTTATCCAAATCCAACTATTACCAACGGAGCTATAACTGATAGCAAACTTGCCGATAACTCTGTTACGACTTTGAAACTTGCTGATGCTTCAGTTACTTCTGCAAAACTTGCAGCCGGAGTTATTCCAACGTCATTACCACCGAATGGAACAGCCGGTGGTGAGTTATCAGGAACATATCCGAATCCAACTATTGCAACCGGAGTTGTAACAACTTCAAAACTTGCTGATAATGCTATAACCACATCTAAAGTTGCAGATGGTTCTATTACCATGGCAAAACTTGGACCCGACGTAGTATTAGGAGGAGGCGGTAGTCCAACAGGTCCGGCAGGAGGTGATCTTTCAGGCGCCTATCCGAATCCAAATATTGGTGCAGGGTCGGTAACTATTTCGAAAATTGCAAACGGCGCTGTTATCACTCCTAAAATTGCAGATGGAGCAGTAAATACTAATAAACTTGCAGATAATTCCGTATCGACTTCAAAAATTATTGATGCTTCAGTTACTTCCGCAAAGCTTGCAGCAGGAGTTATTCCAACAACATTGCCACCAAATGGAACTGCTGGTGGCGAATTAGCAGGCACCTATCCGAACCCAACTATTGGAACAGGGGTGATAACAACTTCGAAGATTGCCGATGCTTCGGTGACTTCAGCAAAACTTGCAGCAGGAGTTATACCGACTTCATTGCCGCCAAATGGAACTGCTGGTGGCGAGTTAGCAGGTACTTATCCTAATCCAACTATTGCGACAGGAGTGATAACCACTTCAAAACTTGCAGATAATTCTATTACTACATCAAAGGTTGCAGATGCTTCTATTACCATGGCAAAACTTGGACCCGATGTAATATTAGGAGGCGGTAGCCCCACAGGTGCAGCAGGAGGCGAATTAGCAGGCACCTATCCGAATCCAACTATTGGAACAGGAGTAATTACAACTTCAAAACTTGCAGATAATTCTGTAACCACTTCAAAAATTATTGATGCTTCAGTTACTTCAGCAAAACTTGCAGCAGGAGTTATACCGACTTCATTGCCGCCAAATGGAACAGCAGGAGGCGAATTAGCAGGGACTTATCCGAATCCAACTATTGCAACAGGAGTAGTAACAACTTCAAAACTTGCAGATAATTCTGTGTCCACTTCAAAAATTATTGATGCTTCAGTTACTTCAGCAAAACTAGCAGCCGGTATTATTCCAACATCCTTGCCACCTAATGGGACTGCAGGAGGTGATTTATCCGGAACATATCCTAATCCGTCGGTAAATAAATTACAAGGAATTGCAGTCAATAATACAGTGCCCACCAGTGGCCAGGTATTAAAATTCAATGGTACACAATGGGCTCCCGGAGCCGATAATAGCGCGGGTCTTACGTTACCTTATTCTGCTGCGGCTATTAATGTATCGAATCTTTTTTCTATATCCAACGGGGGGGCTGGTGCGGCCCTGGAAGGTATTAATACATCAACAGGCGCCAACACAATCGGCGTTGTCGGAAAAATATCTTCAACTTCTGCCGGAATTTCATCTGCGGGCCTCCGGGGAATAAATAATGGCACAGGTGCAGATGGTGTCGGTGTTTGGGGTTCGCACAATGGTTCTGGTAGCGGTGTTTACGGAACTTCAACCTCGGGTAATGGTGTATATGGTAAATCGATCAGCAGCGTTGGAGTTTTTGGAACAAGTACAGATAATATAGCCGGTTCTTTTGATATTTCTAATTATTCAAGCACAAAGGATGCACTAACCGCATATAATGTAGGTACCGGTAGTGCTATTTCAGCCATCGGAGAAAATGGTAATGGCATTTGGGGTATTACCTATAATCCAGCCTCTGCCGGAGTATTAGGATATAACTTCGGTGGCGGTGAGGGTATTTTCGGCCTGGCTTTCAGCAATAGTGCAGCGGCTGTTGTTGGTAAGAATATGGGAACCTATGCCGGTGTACAGGGTATAGGCGTTGCAGATGGGGCAACAGGTGTGCTGGCAATGGCAAACGCTGCTGATGAGTTTGGTGTTTTTGGTGTCAACGGTAATGCGCTTGTAGCTGCTATTGAAGGTACAGGTGCTGGAAATCCTGCCGTATTTAAAGCAAATGGTGCAAATGTTGCCCGTATTGATGGAACCGGGAAGGGTTTTTTTAACGGGGGGACACAAGTTGGTGGCGCAGACGTAGCTGAGTACTTTGATGTAGAAGGCACGGTAAAAGAATATGAACCGGGTGATGTGCTCGTGATCTCCGAATCTTCTGACCGGACTGTAGAAAAATCATCTGCTCCCTATTCAACCCTGGTGGCCGGTGTATATGCAACAAAACCGGGATTGCTGTTGACTGAAAAAAATGCAGAGCAGGATCAGTTTGACCGGATGGTCCCAATGGGTGTGATTGGCGTGATACCTACAAAAGTCTGCCTGGAAGGTGGCGTTATTAAGCGAGGTGATCTTATCGTTACCTCTTCTATAAAAGGAGTTGCTATGAAAGCAGATCCTGATAAAGTAAAACCCGGACAGATTATTGGAAAAGCATTACAGGGTTTTAATGGCGAAGGAACAGGAAAGATCACCGTTTTAGTCAGCGTAAAATAATTTAAACTATCAATCATTTTTTATGAAAAAAGAAACCAGAATATATTTTCTCATCACAATAATGATCTTTGGTTGTGTTGCCGCTGTAAATGCACAGCAAAAGGCAAGCGATAGAACATTTGCTGAAGAGATGAGAAAAGTAAATGAGAAAAAAGCTGCGAGATATGCTTTTATAAGTAAAATGCGGGCATCAGCCCCGGTTGAAAATCCTGTAGCTGCTCCAGCCAATTTAAATATAAATCCGGAGCCAGGGACAAGGATTAATCCGGTGCCTCCGGCTCCCAACCAGGCGCCTGCGAATCTGAAGGCTTCTCAGCAGCCAATGAGAATTCCCAAAAAACCGGTTGTAATGCAGCAGTAAAAGGAAATACCCGGGAGAAAATCATTTTTAGTTAAAGATTTATTGGATTAGGCGAATAGATCGTGAGACATAGAAAAACCATATATCTTTTTTTAACAGAGGGATCTTCCCCTCCTTGGAGGGGCGAATTTAGGAAA
>JAKFDZ010000114.1:0-6962 GCA_036675925.1 Flavihumibacter sp. | reverse complement strand
AGGGCGCGGCACCGTGTTTATCGAGTCGTGCTGTCTCTCGCTGATCGGCGGCATTCAACCTTCACGCATTGCTCCGCTAGTGCGTGGGGCCATTACCGGCGAACTGGACGATGGCCTGGTGCAGCGCTTGCAGCTCGCTGTCTGGCCAGATGATGACCGCGAGTGGCAGCTAGTCGACCGCTGGCCGAACAAGGCTGCCAAGGATCGACTGGAAGCTGTCATCCATGACCTTGACCAACTACCCGATGATCCTCGCCAGGCGCTACGCTTCAATGAGGACGCACAGGAGCTTTTCAATACTTGGTACACCGAACACATGCAGGAAATTAGAGGCAGCGAGATCCACCCTGCATTGCAATCGCACTTTATGAAGATGCCGCAAACCATAGCCGGCCTGGCTCTACTATTTGAGCTGATCGACGGGGGTAGGGATGCCGTAGGGATAGAGGCAACAGCCCGCGCCCGGGACTGGGCGGATTACCTCAAGTCACACGCTCGGCGACTCTATGGGGCTGCAATCAATGCGCCACTGATGGGTGCAAAGTTGATCCTTGATCGCAAGGCCAAGCTGCCCGAACCGTTCACCCCTCGGGAGATACGACTAAAGGGCTGGGCCGGACTGGATTCGCTTGAAGCGGTGAATGATTCACTTGTCACACTAGCCGAACACAACATTGTCATTGGCTATGAAGTGGCCAGCGATAGAGGCGGCAGGCCGTCCAAGCGTTACGTCTGGCGGAGGGCTGAGTGATAGGCCGCTAGATGCAGAAAGTCCAAAAAAGCGGGGGGAGGCACCTCCAAAACCAACGAAACCCAGTTCTGTAGGTTATGTAGGCAGCCCCTCCCCCTCTTTTCAAAAAACACAGGCTGCTAACGAACCATTATCACCGCAGCAAGTCGGCTGGCTTTCCGCAGTTGCCTCGCTGCTGGAGGTAGGGACTGGCCACCTGGTAAGCGATGGATTCATTGACCGCTTCGACCTTGAAGAACAGCTCGACTCTGACCCGGAGAAAGTTGCCAGCCTGATCCAGTCAGAGCCTGGCTGGTATCACAAGCGGAGTGGTAGCAATTGAATGGGCTCTCGCATCGCCAAGGGGAGGGGGTAGGTAAAAGTCTAAACCCTTCGGCTCTGGGACCGGCCATAGAACTCACCCCTCATAAATCTGTAGAATTTTAGGGGGGATTACCGAATGACTACTTGATCAGGGGCTGCTTAGTATGCTGACCTGTTCTGGATGCTGACCAGAAAATAAGAACCGAAGGGAGCGGATTTATGATCACGGTAGAACAATTCAAATCGGCGCTTGCCGAGCATCGTAAGAATGAGTCGACACTGATCAATAACGGCTTCCAAATGCTGAAGGCCCACTACCGGTCTCCAGGCCGCCTGATCAGCGCAACGCGACTCTCCCTGGCGGCAGACATGGGCTATTCCGGCGTTGAAGCAGGCAACAGCCAATATGGCAAATTCGCCCATGACATAGCCGACCTCATCGGACACAAACCCGAGGAGTCGTATCCTGACGGTAATCCTGTCTGGACTTACACCATGTGCGATGCACATGGGCTCAAGGACAGATACGGGCACTTTCAGTGGATTCTGCGGCCCGAGGTGGCTAAAGCCATGGAAGAGCTGGGCCTAGTAGAGCCTATCGTCAGTCATGACGCCCTGGACGACCTAAAGGCCATGGATGAAGTCGCCGAGGCTCTCGGTGAGAAGGAGCGCATGACCTACCAAAAGGCCCGCATTGGACAGGGCCTGTTCCGCGATAGCCTCATCAAGTACTGGGGAAGCTGCTCGGTCACCGGTTGCGCGATGGAGGAGGTGTTGATTGCATCGCACATCAAGCCTTGGCGGGAATGCTCCGTAGAAGAAGCCATCACCATGCCCAACGGCCTACTCCTGATCCCAAACCTCGATACCGCCTTCGATAAGGGCTTCATCACTTTCGAGGATGATGGAAAAATCAGGCTGTCACCTCAGCTAAAGTTAGACACTGCCGAGCTGTTAGGCATCACTGCCGACATGCAAGTACGTAGCGGAAAGCTCTCCGAATACCATTTGTCGTTCCTGCTGTACCACCGCGAGGAAGTTTTCAGGAAGACGCCGTAGCAGACGACTCCGACTCAAGCGCTTGCTGCCATCCAGTAGACTGCTTCCAACCCACAGTTGCCGGGCGCGGTAGGCAACAACCGGCCAGAAGCAGATGTTCGACCCTGAGGTAGCTTCTCGGCACAAATGGACGTTCAGGCTTGGCCGTTTTAGATCTAGCAGGCTTCGAAGTGAATCTCCAAAACTCGAGGACAAATCATTTTGAGTTTTATGGCGCAATGCCATAGCATCACTGCGCCTCCTGTGCTGGAGGTATCCGTCCCCATAATCGCCAAGCTTCAATCAGGGAATGAATATGAATTTAAACATTGGACAAATAACACTTATCGATTTGATAGGGATGCTGGATCGAAAAGAAGTTATCATTAATAGGAACTATCAGCGGGGATCGGATATTTGGCCAGCTACTGCACGCAGTTACTTCATTGACACCATATTGCAAGATTTTCCCTTCCCGAAAATATATCTATATCAAGCATTCAGCAAAGAAACCAACAAGCCGTATAAGGAACTTGTAGACGGTCAGCAACGCATCACGACCATCCAAGATTTTTATCACAACAAATTCCCACTGAGCAATACGTCAAAAAAATTCAAAGGGTTGAGATTTCGCGATCTTGACGAAGCAACTCAAAAAATTTTTATAAGCTACCAAATTGAACACTCAACAATACTTTCAGCTACCCGTACCGAGCTGTTAGAAATGTTTCGCAGAATGAATGCCTACACCGCCCCGCTGAAGGAAGCGGAAAAACGCCATTCAACCTATCAGGGTGCATTCAAGTGGTTCATTGCAAGCATTACCGAGGGATTCTACTCTCCCTTATTAGAGGCGTATGACGTACTAACAGAGAAGCAGATCGCCCGTATGGGCGATGCGGAGTTTGTATCTGATCTCATTGTAGTATTAGAGTACGGTGTCCAAACAAAACGAAATGCAACTATCGAAAAGCTTTATAGGGAATATGATGAAAGTTTCCCTAAAGAAGATACATATGAAAGTATTCTAATCGATTTTTTCAACTTGCTAGTTGAACCTCTAGCCGGCATCAGGGGAAGTTTCATAACTAAGTCGTATGTGATTCACTCGCTGTTTTGCGCCTACGTTGCAGTGAAACATGGCTTCCCTGGGAGTGATGAAATCGTCGAAAGTCCAAACCCTAATTATAACATCGACTATGATGTTGCTCTGCCGCGACTTCTCGAATTGGCGGAGGCGCACGAAAATCAAGAAGATGAGGGTCCATATCGTCATTACGTTGAGGCATGTACCTCAAGTACCACGCAGCAAGCCCAGCGAAAAATTCGAACACTTGCTCTGGCAAAAGCTTTGCTGGGGTAAATCATGAGTCTTCATCGACTAAATAGCTGGCTCTCGAACCGGATAACAAAATACGGTATCCGAGCTTCATTTCTTCAAAGTCAGTTGGGCCAGATACCATCTTGGCAGCATCGATATCTCACAGAGAGCCTTATATCCGACATCTGGCTGAGCTGGTGTTGGTTCTCTCGCATCCTAATTCATAAATCCATAAGAGGAACCAAGGCACGAAACAGCGCAGTTATCACTGGTCGTAATGGTGATAATAGTTGGCAAAAAATTGGTCATCAATGCAACAAAGCATCTCTTTCTCAGAACCATAACTCACCATTGCCGATCGGGTTTCTGATGAGGCGCGAACCCACTTGGGGCGATATAAGCGCTCTGATCAAAATGGTAAATACTTTAGCGCCAGCGAATCAAGCGCAGTTACTCACGGCTTTGGGATTACCTTTCAGTGGCCCCAAACATATTCAAATAGTTAGAAACTGTGCTGCGCATAAAACAATCGAGAATCTTGCTTCATTGCGTAGCGAGTTCGCTCTGACTTACGCAATATCTGGAACTGCCACACCAAATGAAGTAGTTTGGGCAAATAAACTCGGCACTACAGATCTTGCGATTGATATGTGGCTTCATGAAATGAGAATTATCGGAGAAGTGGCAACCGAGAGAGCATAGGCATTGAACCACTTCAGCCTCTTAGATGTTGAGTGGAAATACGCCGCTGGGCTGAGCATCTACTATTAACTATTTTAGGTTGATTAGTGAACGTCACCAGTGGCGAAATAGATCCAAAGCAGACCGTAAAGCTTTCTGAGGCGGTTTTCCGGCTGTCCACCGCTTGTCGATAACCCCCTCCCTGGGCCGAACGTCTGCTATCTGACAGAATCAGTCATTCGTGAAAGGCCACTCTCCCGCACCCTCAGTCGTTGAGCCAACGGTCACCTCGTCAACTGATCATCATTGGCAAGCCCTGATCTCAGGCCCTTGTCGCCACACTCGGATTGGATACGTCCGGAACGTTGCCGCAGAAAAGCTTGACCAGAGCAGATAGCATACATAGTATTCCTTAGGTTCGCATACAAGGTATGCTAGCATTCTAAGCATCCACATAATGAGAATCAATATGCTATCAGTACGACTAAACGAAAGTATCCGTGACCAGTTGGATTTGCTTGCGTTGCGCACGGGAGAGGCACGCAACTCCATCATCACGAAAGCGTTGAGCGAGTACCTTGGCAGCCTTACGCTGGGCGATGTGCCGCTAGAGGAAAGCGTCCAGGAGCACTCATCCGAGCTGTTTCAACACTACTTCTCCAAACCAGGGGAGATGGTTGACAAGTTCAAGGAACTCAAGCGATGGATCGAGGACGGAGTAATCTGGACAAAGAACGGCGCGCATCCTGAAACGATGACGGGCAAGGTGACCCCAGGTATCTACGGGCGGAACGTGGTAACCGGCTACTACCTCGATGCTGATCATGGGCTTTTTGTGATCAGCAAACATGTGACCTGGCCGCCGGCATCCGGACTGGACAGTTACCACTCCTACGTCACGCCGTATGATGAGTGGGTGGAGTACATGCGAGAGGTCAAGCGTAAGGTCTGAGGATGGACCGTTCAGTGTGCTTCGAGCCGGTGACCAAAAGTCATGGCGCACTCGCGATGCCGACCTGATGCTCTGAATCAATTTTTGCTGAATCGAGACCAGTCCCGAGCTACGGGCGTCAGCAATGGGTCGAAAGCAGTTCAGTCGCGGTTGACCGCTTTCGACCCAAACCAGCCGGTCGTGACAGGCAACAACCGGCCAGAGGCGTTCGTTTGCGATCAGTCACTGTTGCTTGATAGGTGCCATCGTTTACCGACCGTTTTCGACCCGACGTAGAGCTTCGCCAGTACCCGTAGACTGCACCGCCAGGAAAGCCTATTTCGAGGCTGCTTGGTGATGGGATCATAAAGCGAATTCTTCTTTCACCGAATTTAGATAGTGGACAATGTAGGCTTGGCAGGACTAACGATGCGCTCATTAATTTTTATTTAGAATATGGTAGGCTGTTAAGCAAATTTATTTGGCTTTAATTTATAGAGAGCAATTATGTCAGAGCCGAAGCTGCACCATTACGTTCCTCGTTTTTACTTGAAGAATTTCCTAAATAATAAATCACGCTTGTGGGTTTTTGACAAGACAACCGGCAAGACATTTCCGACAACCGAAAACAGCGTCGCAGCTGAGAACCAATTCTACAGACTTCCCAAACCTGTTCCTGATGGAGTTGATCCGCTGGTCATTGAGAAAAATTTGGCGGCAATGGAGTCAAGTGCGGCGACAATCATAAACAAATTAATTGCGGATATTGAAGTCGCAGAGCTTGGCGGTAGGTTAGAAATCTCTAAACAAGATCGTATTATTTTATCTGAATTTATATCTGCGCAATATTATCGAACGCTAGAATTTTATGATCTTCTACCTTTTTTATTGTCTGAGTCTGAGTCTGAGTCTAAGTCTGATCTTGATGTGCAAGCCCTTTCGGAAGAAAAAAGAAAGTTACTGCATTTTTATTTTTTAGCTAATTCTGGTTGCATTGAAAACTTTACAAATGATCTGTTCGGCTCTATCTGGATTTTTGCAAGGAACTCTAGTAGCGTCCAGTTGATGACTTCTGACCATCCTGTAAGTATAAAAAATTTTGATAATACGATGTGGCTTAAAGGTATTGCAGGGCTGAACGATGGTGAGTATGTAGTGTACCCACTCAGCCCTAAAATTGTTATGTATTGTAAAGATGGGCAAAGGTGGAGCGGTTTGAAGGAGTTTGATCAAACTGTATCTTTGATCGAATTGGATGAAGATATGGTTCATCACGAGAATGCTGGCCAATGCTTTATGTCCACTAGATTTTTGATATCGCAGAGTGACAATTTTGATGAGGTCAAAAACTTCATACCTTCGATTGGTACGGAGTTATACTCCAGAGGAACAACTCCAAAACAAGGCAAGTCGTTGCAAAGAACGCTTAAATACAATGCGAACCGAAAGCCAGGTGCTAAATGAAACAAGCACACTTTTCCAAATTTATAACTGGTAGGATCGGTGTTTCGGTGAACAATATAATGGCCCATACGGTGGGCACTTGATTACGATATAAATGTGTGTTCGACAAAAATGCATGAAGGGGGCGAAAGTCGACTAGACCACGGCGACGCTGATTCTAACGCGAGTTTTAACCAACGACTCCCGCCATACGGCTTGACTTCGCCTACCTTATGATTGGTAAATTGAGGCGTTCGATAGTCAGCGGAGCCAGCGAAAAGTAATTGTCTTGGCTGCACCCACACTTGGCCGTCTTCTGCCAGTGCCGAAGGGCTACAATGGGTCGGTTGAGGCCCCTGACAGGCAGCTATCGGCCAGAAGCAATGGGATGGACTCCCCCTCACCTCGGCATCTTGAGTGCCAGACTGAAGGTGCGAACCGCAGTCATCGATGAGAAGGAGTCCACACATGAAGCTTATGCGCATTGGGGTCGA
>JAKFDZ010000113.1:0-3393 GCA_036675925.1 Flavihumibacter sp. | reverse complement strand
GTAATTGCTCGCGCCGACGTTCGCCCCGTCCAGGGCCGGGCGCACGCTGGCGGCCAGCCCCAGCGGCCGGGCGAACTGCTCGATCCAGGTGGCGCCGTTGCTGAAGTGGTGGCCGCCGCGGGCGTAGGGCGCGTCCGGCACCAGCAGGTCGTCCAGGTTGGCGTAGGGCGGTGTCGATTGGCGTCGGGCCAGGGCGAAGGCATTGCCGGGGTCGGACAGGCTGGTGCCGAACACCACGATGCGGTCGAACACCACCTGCGCCGTCGCCCAGTCGGGCGCCAGCAGGGCCAGCGCCAGGAAACCTATCAGCGTCCATCTGTGGGTCGATATCGCGTTCATTGCAGATGCCCTCCAGTCGCAAAGGTTGGCCCCCTGAACAAGTCGACAACCGGGACACACGGGTTCGAACAGCTATCAGATTAGTTGACGGCAGCCCTGTGTTGACGGGGTCTCGCGTCCGTTTGTCGATAGGGACGGTAGCTGGTTTGGGAAAGGTGCTGGGAGACGGGGGAGGCCGCTGGAGAGCAAGGGGGCGGCCATTCACTGAAACTGCGAGAGAGAAAGGGGGCAGATCTACTCTTGTGTTCACCGGCTAATGGGTGTCCCCTTTCGGTATGTGTCCCCTTCGGTATGGGCTGCTCCTATAACACCGCCGCTTCGGTGTTGAACGGGCTGGTGGAAAAACAGTTGTTCAAGAAAGAAAAGTCGGGGCGGGAGTGGGTGTGTTCGCTGGTCGAAGTGGAGAGACTTATGCAGGGCTGGAACGGGTGAGTCAGTCGGTCCTTATGCATGGCAGTCCGGGGTGGTTTGGCTTAAGGGTGGAGTCGGTTAGTGTCCTGGCGGGGCGGTGCGAAAAAGTTGCGCGGATAGCAATAGGTTGAGAATGAATCACTCCGGTTACTTTAGCTTCTCTCGCTGCGCTCGGACTCAAAGAGAATAGGTAGAAGAATTGGGAAAATTGATTTTTAATAGTCTGTGCTGTTGATGTTTGACTAGGCTTGTAATTCTTTTATTGCTTTAAGGTATTTAAGGCACATTCTGGAATAAAATGCAGGGGCGACATGTCTAATATACGACAGATGCCCTCTGAGTTTTGGTGTGTCTTCGTCTTTTAGCTTGTCTTTCTCGTACAAGGAGAGCATTAGCCTAATTTGGTCTTTGTACTGTCTAGTTGCGGTGATATGAGTGTCACTGCATACTCTAAGTCCAGTGACAATTGCGCTGCCCCCTGCTCGACTTGAGAATATAGTTTTCTGGCCATTGATCTTCAGTTTTGGATAGTCAACGCTCTTCACGTAGCTTTGAAAAAGCTTTAGGAATTTCGCGCAGGCACCCTTCGTGTCAGTTGAAAAAACAATGTCATCTGCATAGCGCGTTAGCTTGAAGTTTCCGAGTTCTGCTGATTTGGAGAAAAGATGCTCGTCGAGATTCTTGTCAAATTGGTACATCACGGCGTTGGAGATTACCGGGGAGGATATGTATCCAATGGGAAGTCTAAGCTGGCCGTTGAAGCAAGTCGCTCTGATCAGTCGCTCATCGTCGACGTCGATGATCATTGAATTTGGTGGCGCTCGAAGAGTTTTTATTAGGTCGTCGTGTTTAATAGATAAAAAGAAATTCTCGAAATCTACTCGTATAAAGTACTTTGAATTTTGGTGGGTTTGCGCGTTTGACAAAATATCTCGTCCAGGAACAAAGGCGGCTGCGCAGTCATGAATTTTGAGCTTACTGAATACTCTCGCGGCTAGCCAGCGCTGTACTATTTCGAGCTCTGAAGATGGTCTGTCAATATATCTTTTATTGTTCGAATTTTTCTTTGCTATCTTTAATTTTTTAACTCTAGTCGATCCAAGAAATATCACCTCATCTACCCACTTAATAGGAAGGTTGCACTCCTTGGCGAGCTTTTCCTTCAAGCTAAGCATCTATTAGTCTCGCCATGTTATTTCGAAGGTGATAACTTCTGAAGCTTGCTAGTAGTTTTTCTGCTTCCGGGCCAAGGTTAAGAAAGGTTTCGCTAGTATTGGTCGAGTAGTAGCTTGTGCCATCAATGCTTTTTACATGTATTAATTCTGAGGCATGGAGTATTCCGCGCAGCGGCTTTATAGTGTCAAAACTTTTGTCTTGTATTATTTCCTTGTATATCTCTACAGTCTCGGCATGGGAAATTGGGCCGCAGAGATAGATTATGTCATGCAGAAAATATAGAGCGGTTTGGCTATTGCTCTTCGGGTTAACTTCATTGATTGTTACATGGGACTTGGATTTTTTCTTGCTGAGAATTTCGATAATCTTGGGTAGCGTGCTGCCGATGGAGTCCAATGTTGCTACTCCATGTGCACTCATTCCATACCAAACTACTTGATTGGTGCCAACTTCCTCTATGACTGCTTGGATAGGGCCGAGGTTAATGAAGGAAGGCTCATCTTTATAATTTTTGTCATTTATCACAATAAGCTTTTTGCGAAGCTCTTTGTGCGCAAATGCACCTAGCTCGCAGAAGGAACTATAGCTTTCAAGCACGATGAGGATCCAGTCTGCGATATTCGATATGCTGTGTTCTATGTCAAGTAAGTTTTTTGCATTTCCATGCTTGACCAACTCCTCAAGAACCTTTTCTGCATAGACTATTTTGGTGTGAGGTAGATGTTTTTCAATTGCATCTTTAAGGAAGCTACGCCTTGCTGAAGGTGTGCCGATTGTTATGTTTGCCCCGCAAAGAAATATAAGCGATAAATCTCGTCGAATAGAAAAACGGCCCTTTAATAGGGCCACTTTAAATTTTTTGAAATCGCGGCCCAACTTGAATTTGCTGAGCGCTATATAGTTATTAGTCATGCCTACCTGACGCTGCGAGTGATTCGAATGCGGACTCCCGTCGACCGACGGGATCCGCATTCGAATCACTCGCCAGACGACTAGAAATCCAAGGCGGATAGTGACTCACTATCCGATTCGGCTTTCGCCGAATTAAGCTAGGCATGACGAAGTCTATTTGCTTAAGGAGTAATGTCAAGGACGACATCTTTATCTGAAATTCATCAGCCTGCCGGGTTATTGACTGGTCGTCTTGATTTGCTTATCCCTCCCAAATCGGCAAAGGTAAGGCGCTATGAATCCTGCCCATATTCCGGGCATAGGCTTATCAAACTGGTGGGGTAGCGAAGGCACATCCGGATTTCCATATCCTGCTGGGGTGGCGGGCTGTGCTGGCAGTTTGCTCCCGGACGGCTGCTCGGCTCAAGAGCCGGCGGGCCTTCGCTTCCTCTTTATAGAGAGCAAGGCCCCGAACCCCGGCGCCTGGACCGGCGACGGACGGTCATGCAGGGGGGGCGATCTTTGTGTCGTTAGGCTATACTGCGCCGCCTTAAAACCCGCCGGCTCGCGGGTTTG
>JAKFDZ010000112.1:0-1890 GCA_036675925.1 Flavihumibacter sp. | reverse complement strand
CCGCACATCGAACAGAAATGTGCTGTTTTAGCTCCTTCAGCTGGAAGTGTCTCATCGTGGTACTCTCGTGCCCTTTCTGGATCAAGTGATAAATTAAATTGGTCGTTCCAACGGAATTCAAAGCGTGCCTTCGATAAGGCATTATCACGGATCTGTGCCCCAGGATGACCCTTTGCTAAATCAGCAGCGTGTGCAGCAATTTTATAGGTAATCACCCCTTCACGTACATCATCCTTGTTGGGTAATCCCAGATGCTCCTTCGGCGTTACGTAACACAGCATGGCTGTACCGAACCAACCAATCATGGCTGCACCAATTGCCGATGTAATATGATCGTATCCAGGAGCAATATCTGTCGTTAATGGACCTAATGTATAAAAGGGTGCTTCTTTACAAATTTCCATCTGCTTATCCACATTTTCTTTTATCATATGCATAGGGACATGTCCTGGGCCTTCAATCATTACCTGTACATCATGCTTCCACGCAATATCTGTTAATTCCCCTAATGTTTCAAGCTCAGCAAACTGCGCTTCGTCATTTGCATCCGCAATGGACCCAGGTCTTAGGCCGTCCCCAAGAGAAACAGATATATCATACTCTTTTAAAATCTCACATATTTCTTCAAAGTGTGTATACAAGAAGTTTTCCTTGTGGTGAGCTAAGCACCATTGAGCAAGGATGGAACCGCCACGTGAGACAATACCTGTAGTACGCTTTGCAGTCATTGGAATATAGCGTAATAATACCCCGGCGTGAATCGTGAAGTAATCAACACCTTGTTCTGCCTGCTCAATTAATGTATCGCGGTACACATCCCAGGTTAAGTCCTCTGCTACTCCATTTACCTTTTCAAGTGCTTGATAAATGGGCACTGTTCCAACTGGTACTGGTGAATTTCTAATAATCCATTCCCTTGTCGTATGGATATTTTTCCCTGTAGATAAATCCATTATCGTATCTGCACCCCAACGAGTTGCCCATGTCATTTTTTCAATCTCTTGCTCAATAGAAGAAGTTACGGCAGAATTCCCGATATTTGCATTTATTTTCACATGGAAGTTCCGCCCGATAATCATTGGCTCACATTCTGGATGATTTATATTTGCTGGGATAATAGCTCTCCCTTTTGCCACTTCATCTCGTACAAAAGAAGGATCCATTTTCTCACGAATGGCAATATACTCCATCTCCTGAGTGATCATACCCTTTCTAGCATAGTGCATTTGTGTTACATTGCGGCCTTTTTTTGCACGTAATGGGCTTTTGTTAACATTCGGAAAACATTCTAAGTTTGCACGTGGATCTTCAGCACTGAAGCCATTATCCTCTGGCTTAATATCTCTACCCTCATACCTTTCCACATCTTTACGTTCTTCTATCCAAGTCTTACGAACTGCAGGCAGCCCTTTTCTAATATCAACGGTGTATGTTGAGTCCGTATAAGGACCACTTGTGTCGTATACTCGTACAGGTTCGTTTTCTTCCTCACCAAAGGTACTAACGGTAGAACCTAAGCAAATTTCTCGCATTGGCACCTGAATATCTAGCCTAGATCCTTGTACATATACCTTTTTACTTCCTGTAAACTGTGATTTTAGATCCATTTTCATTTCTTCTTGCTTTTGCATGTAACTTCCTCCTTTTTTGTGTGCGGGATGAAGAGTTACAACGTAGTTTTAGACAATAAAAAAGGCCCTGAATGAAATTCAGAACCTGAAACTGCCATAAAAAAGTAGTCAAAACCTGCACAATGAAGCACATAAGTTTGACACTACTTCCCTACGCTGGTATCACCCAGATCAGGTTCAAAGGGTCGAAGAAATTTGCCTTCTTCTCTCAGTCCAAGCCATTGGACCCCCCTAGTAGACTACTAGAACACTATATTCA
>JAKFDZ010000111.1:0-3162 GCA_036675925.1 Flavihumibacter sp. | reverse complement strand
AACTCAACTGCAATGAAGAACAAACGATTACTGCTTGTGCTCCTTGTCATGCTGGTCAGCAATATCATGCTGCTTGCACAGAACAGGCGCACTATTACCGGCGTTGTCACCGGCGACAACGGCAAGCCGGTACCCTTGGCCACCGTCAGTGTAAAAGGTACAACTCAATCCGTAGTCACGGATGAAAACGGCCGCTACAGCATTACTCTCGATAAAAACGATGCTGTTTTAGTATTTAGTTCTGTTAGTTTCACTGCAAAGGAATTAACAGTAAGTAGTTCAAACTCTATGAATGCAACACTGGAATCTTCTGCTGCTGATCTTGGAGAAGTAGTAGTAACCGCCCTGGGTATAAAAAGGGAAAAGAAGTCTTTGGGTTATGCCATGCAGGAAGTAAAAGGTGAAACCCTGGTTTCTGCAAGGGAGCCCAACTTAGCTAATGCTCTTTCTGGTAAAATAGCCGGATTGCAGGTTGTGCGTTCAAGCGATGGACCTGCAGGGTCGGCTAAAATCCTTTTGAGAGGTAGTAATTCATTGACGGGTAGCAACCAACCCTTGATAGTTGTTGATGGAATTCCGATTGATAACTTTACCGGTGCCCCGGATAATGGTTACTGGAATCGCTCATTGGATATGGGTAATGGTATAGCTGATATTAATCCTGATGATATTGAGAGTCTGTCAGTATTGAAAGGCCCGTCAGCTGCAGCTCTTTACGGATCAAGAGCTGGTAATGGTGTTATTTTAATTACGACAAAATCCGGTAGAAAACAAAATGGTTTAGGTATTACTGTTTCTTCTACAGTAGGTCTTGAAAGCATTTTCACCAATCCTGAAATGCAAAATACTTTTGGTCAGGGTATGGATGGCATATACAAGCAAGATCTTACTACAAGCTGGGGGCCTAAAGCTGAAGGTCAGAGTGTGGTTAACTGGGATGGTAAAAATATACCACTCGCCATCTATGATAATGTTGAGAACTACATGAGGCAGGGAGTAACACAGAATCACAGTGTTTCCTTTCAACAGCAGTTCAAGCAAACAGGTGTATACACTTCCTTCAACAGGTTAGAAGACAGAGGTCTGGTTCCCGGTATTAAATTGGCCAGGACAAACCTTACAGCAAGAGCCGTAACAAAATTTGGGAATAATGACCGCTGGACAACCGATACAAAAATATCATACAGTAATGCTACAGCTAACAACCGCCCCATCGGTGGCCGGGATAATAGCAGTGCTTTTGTTTTGTATATGCTTCCAAGATCTTTGGATATTCGTCAGTTCAGCCACGCTACTAATGCCGACGGTAAGATGGTTTGGTTTCCCGGAGCTGGTAGCCAGGTAAATCCTTATTGGGGAAATAAGTATAATCTTAACCAGGATTCAAGAGACCGTTTCATCATGAACGGCTCTGTTAAATATAACTTTACAAGTTGGCTGAATGCTGAAGTAAAAGGAGGCGCTGACTTATACACTACTAATACAGAAGCAAAAGTATACGCCGGTAGTCCATTAACACCAACAGGAAGATATGGACTTGGTAAGCAAACTTTTTCAGAAACTAACTATAGCACCTTGATCACTGCAAAAAAAGATAATGTTTTTGGCAGATTGGGAGGAGTTATTACCGTAGGTGGTAACCTGATGTCTCAAAAATGGTCATCTATCAGCAGTAATTCTGGTCAATTGGTCGTACCTGATCTTTTCTCTTTAAATAATGGAGTAAGCAGCCCCACAGTTGGTGAAGGCTTTACACAGAGAAAGATCAATTCTTTATATGGAAATGTACAGTTCAATTATGATGGTTATTTGTTTCTTGATGCGACATTCAGGAATGACTGGTCTTCTACTTTGAGTAAAACAAATCGTTCTTTCTTTTACCCCTCATTAAGCCTTTCTTATGTAATCACAGATATGCTTAAAAATATGAGTGGAATACCTTCATGGATGAGCTATGGTAAACTTAGAGCTTCCTATGCTGAAGTGGGTAACGATCTTCCTCCTTACCAGCTTTATAATACATATGGTATTGGCAAAGATCCAAATGGCAATACTACGGCCGGCAGAAACACTGTATTGTTAGATCCTAATGTGAGAAGTGAGTTAATTAAATCAATAGAAGTTGGTGCTGAAATGAGGATACTAAAAAGTCGTATTGGGTTTGATATTGCCTGGTATAAAGCGAATGCAACAAGACAATTGATAGATCTTCCAATGGATCCACAAAGTGGTTATTCAGCCAAAAAAATCAATGCTGGCGACATTCAAAATACCGGTATTGAGTTAATGGTTGATGGAAGAATATTAAATAATCCCAATTCACTGAACTGGAACGTAGCGGTAAACTATTCTACTAATAAAAATACAGTAGAAGAACTTTCTGAAGGTGTAACCAAATATGGTTTGGGAGGTTTTGATGATGTGGCCGTTTTAGCTGTTGTAGGTGAAAAATATGGGGAAATATATGGAACCCGTTATAACAGAGTAAAAGAGAAAGGAAGTCCTTTCTTTGGACAGGTTATTTTAAATGCTGATGGTTTGCCAACAAGGGATCCGGAAATTGTAAGACTGGGTAATCAACAAGCAACAGGTCTTTTAGGAGTTACAAATACTTTTGAGTACAAAGGTTTTGGTTTGTCGTTCCTGGTTGATGCTCGTTTTGGGGGCCAGATATTTTCAGCTACCCAGGTTGCCATGCAGGCAAGCGGTACTGCTGCGGTTACAGCGCCAAACGGGGCAAGAGAAGACCTGGTGGCTGATGGCGTAGTATCTGATGGTGCTGGCGGATATACAAAAAACAGCAAAGCTGTTAGCCCTCAGTTATACTGGCGTGCTATTGCAACCGCTAACAACCTGGGTGTAACAGAAGCAAATTTGTATGATGCTTCTAATGTACGTTTGAGAAATATACAGTTAAGTTATGATCTTCCTCTTCGTATGTTGTCTAAGACACCTATTCAAAGAGCTAAAATTGGTGTGTCCTGCAATAATGTTTGGTTGATCAAAAGTCATGTACGTGGCATCGATCCGGAGTCTGTGTATGCAACTAATAGTAATGCCACAGGATTTGAAAATGCAGGTCTTCCAACAACACGTACGTTTTTATTTAACCTAAGCTTAAGTTTCTAACCTTATTAATTGTTTATAAAATGAAAAAGATAT
>JAKFDZ010000110.1:0-107900 GCA_036675925.1 Flavihumibacter sp. | reverse complement strand
ATGTGGTGAGCAGCTACAGCATCCCCTCGCAGTTCAGTGTGGTGCGCGGCAACAAGTTCTTTGAACTGAGCAATCATTTAGGCAATGTGCTGGCCACCGTCTCCGATAAGAAAACAGGCCATGGTGCAGGCGGTGGAACCATTGATTATTATGAAGCCGATATCGTAAGTGCAAGTGACTATGCGCCTTTCGGAATGCAGCTGGCGGGCAGAACTTTCAACACCGGGGATTACAGGTATGGGTTTAATGGAAAGGAAAATGATAATGAGGTGAAGGGAGAAGGCAACCAGCAGGATTATGGAATGCGGATTTATGATCCGAGGATCGGGAAGTTTTTGAGTGTGGATCCTTTGACGAGAGGTTTTGCAATGTTAACGCCCTATCAGTATGCTTCTAACAGTCCGATATCACATATTGATTTAGATGGTGAAGAAGGTCTCTGGTACATTTATGCGAAGGCAGGTGTATATGGACAAAAGACTGCGCAAATAATTAATGGTACAGAAGACGGGGTCAAAGAAACATTAAGCAACGCTTGGGATTTCATTAGGTGGAATGGGAATGCTTGGAAGGGTGAAACATGGAAACAAGCTGGGCTTTTCTTAGAGGAAGCTACCTTGAGCATGTCAACGGTGAAGATTTCTGAAACGCCCAGAGTTGACGCCAAAGTTCAAAATTTCAATGATAATGTCATTAATGGCGATGCTTATTCTAGGTCGAAATGGGCGGCAGGCTTTACTACTGACATCCTAATTGGCATTGCAGCGGATAAGGGATTAGGCAATATAAAATCGTTCGTGGCGAATACGGTTAAGACTGATTGGGTTATTGCAAAACAGTCATTGTCAATAGGAGCCCTCAAAGGGGCGGTTGAAGCAAAGAATGGAGCAACACTGTATAGAATTGGCACTACTAGAAAATCGGCACAAGGAGCAGCAGCGCAATATTGGAGCCTGGAAAACCCATTATTAGATCCAGAAGGGTACGCCAAAAAGTATAATGTTCCTTTAGAAAATATAAAAAATGCAAATTTTATTGAAACAGCGGTTTTAAAAAAAGGTGCAAATTTTATTACTAGAGAGGCTGGCAGTGCGCCAGGAAGCGCCAATACTGGTAAGGGCATAGAAGTAGTAGTCGATAAAGGCGGAACAACAAATAATGTGATTAAACCAATTAAAAGAGAATAATGTATAATTATGGATTATCAACGCATTTTGACTACTGCAGAGGCTACGCTTAAAAATGAATATGAATATATTGTTAGGGATATTAAGGAGTGTATTTCTTCTGGCTCTACTGGGGGAGAAATATCTTCTATAGTAGGTAAATACTTAAAGGATTTAAGAAGTAAAAATCCACATGCTTATTATTTATTGGAAAAGGATATACAGGTATATTTAGCAGAATGTAAAAAGCAAGGACTGCAAATAATATAGTAGAACACTTATTGAGATAGCTTACAAACTGATTCGACAATTAAAAAAAAGAACCGTTCGAATTATCGCCAGGGGGTTTTCTATTTAGAGATGATTGAGTAGCTGCTGCAGTTCTTTGTCGGTGATATCACTTTGTTCGGATTTGTCATAAATAGTGAGCAAGAAAACGGTACTATCGGCCACAAGTATATAGGTAATCACCCTGGCGCCACCGGATTTTCCTTTTCCTTTGGAAGCGATACTCAGGCGTTTTTATAACAATCGTGTCCCATGGAAGTGCCTTGTTTGGGATGTTGTTCCAGGCTGGTGATCAGCTCGTGGAATTCTTGTTTTAAGGAATGGAATTTTTTAGCCAGCCGCTTAACTTCTTTTTTGAAGTTTGGCGTAGCAATAACCTTATAGCTCATTCAGTAAATCTTTAGCAGGGATTCCTTTGAGTTTACCGGCTTTGATGAGATTTACTTCCTTTACAGACTGTTCCAGTCCTTTAAGAACCTTCGTTTTTTTGGTGGCTGCTGGATTTTTTTTAGGTTCCACCACTTCCACAAATTCCAAGCGTTTCAGCAGTTCTTTCAGGAAAGGAATTTTGCTTATGTTCTTGATATTTAAAATAAGTTGTTCCATGATGTTATTTTGTCGGCGAGCTTTGCATTTTTTAATCCGGCTGCTCACCATTTGTAGTTTTTGTATTTTGAGCAGTTGCATCACTAGATCAACCAGTCGCTTCATATTGAGCGTTAAAGTGATTGATCTTCATTACACTTTATACTCAAATTTAGAGCATAATGTGGATATTACACTATTTCATCGCCTGCCTAATTATTATCTTCCCGAACAATATGCAAATGGATGATCCTTCTTTTTTCATCATCATAATGACAGCAAACTGCATCAACCACCGCAACTTTCAATGTCTCAAGTGTATCACCCTGCGTATAAATAGATACGCCTATTCCCTTGGCAGTATATCCACCTTCAAGGCTTTCTTCTACCATAAAAATCAGCTCTTCCAAAACTGAGATGTTTATTCCCAAATTTATCTATTTAGGCTAGTCTTTCCAAACGGGGGTATTTTTAAAGAAAGCCATCTCATTTTGGTGAGATTGCTTCGTGCCCAGAACAGGAATCGAACCTGTACAAGCTTGGATAGGCGTCTTTAAACAAGTAAATTTGAAGAAACGATAACAGTTAGGATGTTATCAAGGGCTTTAAACGCAAAGGCAAATTGAAATGAACCGCTATACGGTAGTCGTATCCCAGACAGCCAAAAAGGAATTGCATCGCCTGCCTGCGCGGGTTCTGAATTATATAGTTGCAGCCGGCTGGGCTATAAAAATTTTGGTTGTACATTTATCGACACTTAACAATTATGTCAGAGTATAAATTTGACAGAAGCGCATTTCGGATGATGACATTTCAGGAATCTGATGCATCAAATATTTTCGGGAAAGAGGTTCCTTATGCAGAGCGTTTACGGCAGGCATACTTTCTCATTTCCAAAGCTTATGGTTTTACAATGGCGAATCAACCCAGGTTGGATAGAAATTTTTTTTCTATGCGAAAAATGAATCCTTAATGGGAACAATTTTTAATGATGACTTTAGAGATTTCATTAAATCTTTAAATAATCAAAATGTAGAATATATTCTGGTTGGTGGATACGCAGTTATTCTACATGGGTATAGAAGAATAACGGGTGATATGGATATTTGGGTAAATAGAACAAAGGAAAATTATTCCCGACTTGTTTTAGCATTTAATGAATTCAGACTGCCGGTTTTTGATATGACAGAAGAAAAATTTCTTAATCCTGAAAAGGCAGACGTTTTTTCTTTCGGTCGCCCACCTGTTAGCATAGATATTATTACGAAACTTAAAGGGGTGAGTTTTATTGAGGCGTTTCCCCAGGCAAAAATATTTGAAGAGGAGGGGTTGAAAATCAGGTTCATTCACCTCGATAATCTTTTACAAGCCAAGAGGGCATCAGGCCGACACAAAGACTTAGATGATATAGAAAAACTCACTTCGGGTGATTAATTAAATTAAAATAAAAAAAGCCATCTCATTTTATTGAGATGGCTTCGTGCCCAGAACAGGAATCGAACCTGCACTACCTTGCGATAACCAGATTTTGAGTCTAGCGCGTCTACCAATTCCGCCATCTGGGCTTTTATTCCTCACTGTTGCGGGATGCAATATTACGCAGCGATGCTATCTTGTCCAAAATTCGCTTCAGGTATTTTTTGCGATAATAGTATTCCTTTACCTGCAACAACTCTTTTTCGGTAGTACTACCTTCCTGATAATTTGCCAGAACCGGCTCCACTTCATCATATATGATTTTTAATAGTTTATGGGTTTCGTTCTCCCTGGCAGCCAATGCCTGCATCTCCGGATCCATTTCCAGCTCCATCAACCCCTCATTGATCTCCATTACCTCCCCCAGGAATATCGGGTCTAACTGGAATTTCTCTTCCGGCTCTATCATGCCCTTCAGCTCCAACAGGTACTGCATGGTGCCATCCTCAGTGCTGAATGTTTTGTAGGCCCTGTTCACCATCGCCGCCTTTTCAAGCACCTCAGCCTGCTCAGCCGCCCCCGACCGGGTGAAAAAATCTGGATGGTATTGCCTGCTCAATACATAAAACTGCTTCTTCAGCGCCGCCTGGTCCACCCTGAACGATAGCGGAAAACCATAGAGTTCGAAATAATTCATGATCTGCAAATTTAACGGCTTTGGTCGGCTGGCCGACATTTAAGCTTGGCCTCCCTGCGTAGATTTGTGAAAATTATGGCTATGAATAAAGTGGTATTGCTTCTCCTGCTGCTGGGTTCTTTTCTTTTTGCCCACAGCCAGCCTAGGGGACTTGAACCTGGCTCCAAAGCCCCCAACTTTATCGCCATGGACCAGTCCGGTAATGCCGTCCAGCTTTCTGAACTCATAGCCAAAGGCCCGGTGGTGATCTTTTTCTACCGCGGACAATGGTGCCCTTATTGTAATAAGCAGTTGAAGCAACTGGAAGACAGTCTGGGGATGCTCACAGTTAAAGGCGCATCAGTAATAGCAGTTAGTCCCGAAATTCAGGAGAATATCGAAAAGACCGTTGAAAAAACAAAGGCATCTTTTCCCGTGCTGCACGACAAGGGACTTGCCATTATGCGGGCCTATGATGTTGCTTTTGAAGTGGAAGCACCCGTTATTGAGAAGTATAAAAAATATGGTATCGATTTCAATAAGGCAAATGGATCCAATGGTGCAGTGCTTCCCGTACCTGCTGTTTATATCATCAAAAACGGGATCATCACCTACCGTTTTTTCGATACTGATTATACCCGGCGCGCAAGCATAAAAGATCTTGCCGCCATGCTTTAGCTGATTACTCACTCAAACTTTGCAATCCGCCCATTTCCCCCGGCCAGGAATACTGCCTTGCCTTTCTTCGCGCGCTGCACAACATGGTATCCGGTAGTACTGATATTCTTCCAGCCCCGTCCGTCATCTGTAGAAATATCCACGCCAGAAGTACCCACGGCAATCAGTTTTTTGCGGCTTATATATGCTACCGATGATCTGTAACCGAAAGGAGGGGTATGAACCCTTCTCCATGATCGTCCGCCATTTTTAGTGAGGGCGATATTGCCTGCCCGACTACTATCGGCAGAAAAATCTCCTCCCACCACAATCCAATGTTTTCCCCGCCCGCCTTCCCGCAGCGCAATGGCATTGGCGCCGGTACTATTGCCGCCCTGCACAAGGGGTAGCTCAATCACCCTGCTGCCCACAAAAACCCGCGAGCGCATCCCACCAGTTATCAACATCGGCGCAGTATTGGGGCGGCTGATTATATTGCTTCCGCTGGCAGCAAAACAGGCTTCGCCTTCTGCAACCTGGGGAGCTAACGATTCAAGTGATTTCCAGCTCTGGCCATTGTCTTCTGTGGACAGCAGCAACATTTTACCCGCCAGCGGATCGCCAACAATGGCTCCCTGCCGGGCATTGTGGAAATGCATGGCATCCAGGAATATGCCCTTGCTGTCATTGCGGTATACCTGCTCCCATTGCTGCCCGCCATCAGTAGTGCGTAATACGATGCCGGGAGAATCTACCGCAAGTATGATCGCCGTTTTTTCATCAAAAGCCTCGATATCACGGAAATCACGGGTCTCCTGGCCGGCTACCACCATCCATTCAAAACTTTTGCCGCCATCAATGCTTTTTCCCACAGTTCCCTTATTGCCACTCACCCAAACTACCTGGTCGTCAACTACCGATAGTCCCCTGAAACTTATACCAGCCCTTCCTTCCAGCGCAATCAGTTCCTGTGCAAATAAATTCCCCTGCATTAACAATAATGCATATCCGAAAATATAGATCAGTTTTTTCATGATGACCGAAAGCTACGGAATTAGCGGGAATCCTTTTAATGCCTGCCAGTAGAGCAGCACTACAAAACCCAGCCAGGTAAAGGCCATGATGATAAGCGTGGTTTTTTTCGGGAAGAAATAATATCCTGTCAGTGGCAGCAACTGCAATGAGTGCATGCCGAAAAAATGTGCAACCCTGAGATCGCCGGATGTTCTGCTCCAGTTGACCAATGGGAGTCCGGCTGAACCATCTTCACCACCTATGCTATGCCGGAGCAGTGCGGCCATTTGTCCCCCCTCAAAAGCGAAGATCACGAAGAAGAGAAAGCCCAGCCTTATTCCCCATTTATAGCCATCGCTCATCCATAGCGGAAAATCTTTCTGCCGGAAAAATCGAACGGTAATGGATAGGGTCCATAAAGTAAATATTAAAATAGCAATACCCATTGCATTGAACAGCGCGATATCAAAAGGGGTGCTGGTATTGAAATGCGATAGTTTACCTTTAGCCGCCTGCCCGGTTATGATAACCAGTTCCAGCACCAGCGTCAGCACGGTTACCCAGCTATAGATCTTTACCGCCCGTTGGTTTTTGAGATATACCAATAACCAGGTGAGTGTAAAAGAAAGTATACTGATGGAGATAAAAAATTTAAAGGGTTTTATATAGGCATTGATGCCAAGTATCTGTCCGGATGTTGTGAGAATCATCACCCCGCAAACTACCGCTCCTGCTAAAGTCAGCAGGCCAAAATAATAGAGTAGGGGGTTCCTGCTCTTTGCTTGCAACTGCATTTTTCTTATGGGCGAAACATTGGTAGTGGCGTAATTGATCATGCCTGTTTATTCTGCATCAATGAAATAGGACCGGGTCTGGTACCAGCGCAATACAAGGTAGAGTAAGAGCCCGAATGGTCCAAGCATAAATGTAAAGAAAAGACAGGGCAGGAGGGGCCAGAACCCGATTCCGTTTTTACGTGCATCGTTCACAATGAATATTCCGGTGAACAGATCAAATGCCAGATAGTGGATCCATCCTGCCAGCAGGGCATACCTGTTGCGGAACAGGCTTTCAATATTATTGAGGGAGTTAAAACTATCGGCCTGGAAGGCTCCCAGGTTGGTAGCGATAAGCCCCGTGTACATCAATGCAAAAATTGTAATGATGGTGCCCGTTAGTACCTTACCGATCCACAAGGTTTTATGAAATGCCAGCAGCAGTATCCAACCGATCAGGGCAAGGCTGCTGCTTATCCGGAATAGGGTGTCTGCTGACATAATTGTTTGTTTTAAGGTTATAGTTGGCTCAACGCCTCCATGATGGCTTTCCTTGTTTCCTCATCACTTAGTTTCAGAGGCTCAAATTTTTTGCCGATCACCTGCTCATACAATTCTATATAGCGCTTGCTGATGGTATTGATCCAATCGGGTTCCATGGCCGGAACCGTCTGCCCTTCCTTACCCATGAAGTTATTCGCTATTAACCATTCGCGCACAAATTCCTTGCTGAGCTGTTTTTGCTTTTCTCCTTTCGACTGTCTTTCTTCAAAACCATCGGCATAGAAATAACGGCTCGAGTCGGGCGTATGGATCTCATCCATCAGGTAGATAGTATCGCCGATTTTTCCAAACTCATATTTTGTATCCACCAGTATCAGTCCCTGCCTGGCGGCAATTTCTTTTCCTCTCTCAAACAGTGCCAGTGTATAATTTTCCAGGGTATTCCAGTCCTCGGCACTGGCAAGCCCCTGCGCAATGATATCTTCTTTGGAGATGTCTTCATCATGACCCTCCGCCGCCTTTGTTGATGGCGTTATAATAGGAGTGGGGAAGTAATCATTTTCTTTCATGCCTTCGGGCATACTAACGCCGCAGAGCAAACGCTTTCCGGCGCTGTAGGTGCGCCATGCATGACCCGTGAGGTTTCCCCTCACCACCATCTCTATTTTAAAAGGGACACATTTTTTACCGATAGAAACATTGGGAGCCGGAACGGAGAGCAGCCAGTTGGGACAAATATCTGCTGTGGCCTCCAGCATATATGCAGCAATTTGATTTAATACTTGTCCTTTATAAGGGATAGGTTCAGGAAGGATAACGTCAAAAGCAGAGATCCGGTCGGAAGCAACCATAACCAGGATATCGTCGCCGATAGTATAAACATCACGGACCTTTCCTTTATAAAATGCAGTTTGTTCGGGGAATTGAAATTGTGCCATAAAACAAAGTTACCATCCCGCGCCCTAAAAAAATTTGCCGGATGCAATAAATCCTTATTTTGCCCCTAGATTAACACACCTAAAATGCTTGCTATGAGAAAAAGCTACAGCTATTTTGCGTCCCTGCTGTTGGCCCTATTCTTTTCGATTGCTGCTATTGCCCAAACTGTAACCATAACGGGTAATGTAAAAAACAGTACGAATCAGGATGTGGTGCCAGCCGTATCAGTAACCATCAAGGGAACCAGCTCCGGAACCTTTACTGATGACAAAGGGAATTTCACCCTCAATACCTCCCAAAAGCCTCCTTTCACACTCGTCTTTTCTTCCATTGGTTTTGAATCACAGGAAGTAGTTGTGAATGATGGCGGACAGGTAGTAAACATCAGTTTTTCACCTTCTTCATCACTGGGAACGGAAGTGGTAGTATCTGCCAGCCGTGTTCCGGAAAGGATCCTGGAGTCGCCGGTTTCCATTGAGCGGGTGAGCAGCGCCGCTATACGCATCGCTCCTTCTGCTACTTATTATGATATTGTCGGAAGCTTAAAGGGTGTGGATGTTGTAACATCATCATTAACTTTTAAAACGCCAACCACACGTGGATTTGCCGGAAGCGGTAATACACGTTTCAACCAGTTGGTTGATGGGATGGATAACCAGGCACCGGGACTTAACTTTTCCGTGGGTGCCATCATCGGCGTATCAGAACTGGATGTTGACAACCTCGAACTCCTGCCCGGTGCATCTTCTGCACTTTATGGTCCGGGTGGTATGAACGGAACCCTGTTGATGACCAGTAAGAATCCTTTTAAATATACCGGTCTTTCCTTCCAGGTTAAAGAGGGGATCATGAATACGGACAGCCGTTACCGTGATGCCTCCAGCTATCATAACTGGGCTGTACGCTGGGCCGAGAACATCAAAGACAAGTTTGCCTATAAACTGAATATGGAATTTATCCAGGCAAAGGATTGGCTTGCTGCTGACAAGCGCAATTATGCCAACCGCGCCAGTGGAAATGGATTCATTATTCCGGGTACCCGTGAAACCGATCCTAACTATGATGGAGTGAATGTTTATGGTGATGAAACCACTGCCGATATCCGTGCTGTATTACAAGGTGTAGCCGCACAGGCACCTTTCCTCGCGCCTTATGTTTCTACCCTGCTTGGCTCACCTATCAATGTATCGCGCACTGGTTATAATGAAGAGGATATCATCGATCCCAACACGCTGAACTTTAAGCTTGGAGGTGCTTTCCATTATAAGCTTACGGAAAAAGTTGAAGCGATAGTTGCAGGAAACTGGGGTACCGGTAATTCGGTGTATACCGGTAGCGACCGTTATTCATTCCGCGATTTCAAAATGGGACAATATAAGGCCGAGCTTAAGCATGATAACTGGTATCTGCGTGCTTACACTACCCAGGAAAATGCCGGACAATCTTATAATGCAACTGTTACAACCCGATTGCTGAATGAAGCCTGGAAACCTACCATCACTTTCAATGCGGATGGTACACCTAATCCACAACAATCTGACTGGCTGGTGCAATACACCCAGGCCTACCTTGCTTCCAAACTGGCAGGCGCTGATGAACTGGGTGCACATACACAGGCAAGGTCGGTAGCTGATGTTGGCAGGCCCGAGCCCGGATCAAAACAATTCAAAGAACTGTTTGACCAGATCCGCGGCATCTCTATTTCTGATGGTGGTGGATTGTTCATTGAAAAATCAGATCTCTACCAGGTGGAGGGGCAGTACAATCTTTCTCCTGTAACATCCGCTGTAGCTGATATCCTTGTTGGTGCCAACTATAAACAATATGTTCTGAACTCAGAGGGTACCTTATTTACTGATTCAATCGAACCAATTAAAATCTGGGAGATAGGTGCCTATATCCAGGCCACACGTCGTCTTCTTGATGACAGGTTGAAATTCACCTTCTCCGGTCGTTATGATAAGAACCAGAATTTCGAAGGCAAGTTCACCCCAAGGGGAACAGTTGTGGTAACAGTTGCTAAAAACAATAACATCCGTTTCTCTGCACAAACAGCCTATCGTTTCCCTTCTACGCAACAGCAATGGATTGACCTTGCAATTGGTGGTGGTGTACAGTTGATTGGTGGTGATGAAAGCTTTCAGGACTATTATGGCTTTAAAGGCAACAGGCCTTTCAATCCAACCAATCCCAGCGAGCTGCATACATTCAAAACCTTTAAACCTGAATCAGTAACTTCTTATGAACTCGGTTATAAAGGATTGCTGGCTGGTGGTAAACTGCTGGTAGATATGTATGGATACTATGGACAGTATACAAATTTCCTCGCACGTACCCTTGTTGGACAATCAACGGGGGCGGGTACACGCTTTTTCTCTGTTCCCATCAATATAGAAGAAGATGTGACAACATATGGTTTTGGTATCGGATTTGACTATCGTTTTTACAGGTCTTACACTTTAAGTACCAACCTTTCTTCTGATGTTCTTAAGGATGTTCCCGAAGGCTATATTTCTTTCTTCAATGCACCTAAATATCGTTTCAATGCTTCTGTTTCCAATGCAGGTATCGGAAAAGATAAGCGTGTAGGCTTTATGGTTAGCTACAAGTGGCAGGATGCATTCTATTATGAAGGTGATTTTGCCAATGGTGATATCAGTGCCATTCATACACTCGATGCACAGGTTAGTTACCGACTGCCAAAGATCAAGTCTGTTCTTAAACTCGGTGGTAATAATATCCTCAACCAATATTATTTCAATGCGGTTGGTAACAGCTTTGTTGGTGGATTGTACTATGTGTCATTTGGATATAATATTTTCTAACTGATGATGGTACCGTATTTGTTGAAAATCAAATCAAGAAACATGTTTACATATATAAAGAAATTCACCGGCATGGCCCTGGTTGCGTTAACGCTCCTCAGCCAGACCGCCTGTAATAAAATTGAAGAGGCAGAACCTCTTGAACCGGCTAATCCATCGGGCCAAACCATCCGAGAAATAGTTGATACCGATGCAAAGTATTCGCTTCTTAAGCTTGGTTTGACTAAAGCGGGATTGATGGATCTGCTAGGTAATAAATTAAGCAAGTTCACGCTCTTTGCACCCGATAATGAAGCCATGGCAAGGTCGGGCGTTTCAGAGGCAATGATCAATGGATTGCCCGTACCACAGCTAAGAGCTATCATGAGTTACCATATCATTCCACAAGCATTACCATCAGCAGCAATACCAGGCTTACCTGCACCCAATGTGCAAATGCCAACTTTACTGCAGCCGCTGGCTACACAGCCGCTGTTCAAGATGAGCACCTTCCCTTCAAAAAGGGCAACAGGTGCTTATGTAAATAATGTTCCGGTAACTGCAGTTGATCGTTTAGCTGCCAATGGTGTAATCCATGATGTATATGGTGTGGTATTACCTCCTTCAACTACCATGAAGGGATTGATTGCTGCTGATCCTCAGTTGTCTTTTCTGCGTGCAGCCATTGCCCGCGCAGATGAGGGTTCTGAGGGTCTTAGCAAGATCGATTCATTGCTTAATTATCCCTTCCCGAATATTACACTTTTTGCTCCTACCGATGATGCTTTCAAGGCATTGCTTACGTTCCTGAAATTACCTGCCGATCCCGCAGTATTTGCAATGTTGCCGGTTCAGACGGTTAGAGGAATTGTTGCCTATCATGTTCTTGCTATTAATGGGGTTCCTGCACAACGGATATTCCAGGCGAATATGGAAAGTCGCGCTTACGAAACATTGATCGGGCCAACGCCCATGCCACCGGTAACAATTGATGCCAGCCTTCCTTTTGCTAAAACAGTAAAAGGCAATGTAAATCCAACACCATCAAATATTGATTTCGCCGCATCAGACAGGCATGCAGTGAATGGGGTATTGCATAAGATCGATCAGGTGTTGTTGCCGCAAATGCCCTAATGGAGAGATGGAGGGATGGAGAGATGGAGGGATCACGTGTGATAGGAGATATAATAAAAATGCTACCAGTTTTTGGTAGCATTTTTTATTAAACATTAAACCTGAAATGCATCACATCCCCATCTTTCACCAGGTATTCTTTTCCTTCGATGCGTAACCTTCCTGCATCACGACAGGCAGATTCAGATCCGTACTGAACGTAATCTTCATAGGCGATTACTTCTGCCTTGATGAAACCCTTTTCAAAGTCTGTGTGGATCACACTGGCGGCCTGTGGGGCTTTCCAGCCTTCCTGGATGGTCCAGGCTCTTACTTCCTGCACACCCGCCGTGAAATAAGTTTGCAGTCTCAGTAGTTTGTAAACAGAGCGGATAAGTTTATTCAATGCAGGCTCGGTCATTTTATATTCATCCATAAAAAGCGCGCGGTCGTCAAGGTCTTCCAGTTCCGCGATCTGCTGCTCAATGCTATTGTTCATGATGATAACATCCGCACCCTCAACAGCAACAGCTGCTTTCAATGCCTCGGAATATTTATTACCGGTATGCATAGACGCTTCATCAACATTGGCAACATAGAGCACCGGCTTTTCTGTTAGCAGGAAGAGATCTGCAATGGCTGTGCGATCTTCTTTACTGAGGTTCAGCTCCCTGATATTCTTTCCTGATTCAAGATGCGCATAACAGGTTTTTAATACTTCCAGTTCGGCCTTGACCTTTGCATCGCCGGTGCGGATCAGTTTCTCTGTACGCTGTAATTTCTTCTCCACACTCTCGATATCCTTCAACTGTAATTCTGTATCAATGATTCCTTTATCATTAACCGGGTTGATCGGACCTTCATCGCGTAAAATATTCTCATCTTCAAAACAACGGATCACATGTACGATGGCATCCACCTCACGGATATTTGCCAGGAATTTATTTCCAAGTCCTTCGCCTTTACTTGCTCCTTTTACCAGTCCCGCAATATCAACCAACTCGATCTGTGTTGGCACCGTTCTGTTGGGCTTAACTAATTCAGCCAGCTTATCGATACGCTCATCGGGAACATCCACCAATCCAACATTGGGTTCTATTGTACAAAACCGGTAGTTGCTTGCCTGCGCTTTAGCGCTGATGCTAACTGCATTGAATAAGGTTGATTTACCCACATTTGGTAATCCTACTATACCTGCTTGTAAGCCCATGTATTGATTTATTTGAGATGTATTTCTTTCTGTTTCGGGCCGCAAAGATAGATAGATTCCTTATTTTCCCGAATCGTTTCTTCAATTCATTAATATGGCGCTGAATATTGTCTGGATAGCCTTTTTTGTGATTGCGTTTATTGTTGCCCTGGTTAAGCTCATTGCCTTCGGTGATGTGGAGATCTTTAAGAAACTGGCCGATGGCATTTTTGATTCAGCAAAATCCTCTGTTATTGATGTGGCGTTTCCGCTCACGGGTACTATGGTTTTCTTCCTTGGACTATTAAATATCGCGGAGAAGGCGGGGGCGGTGAATGTGCTTGCGCGACTGCTAAACCCGCTGATGAAGCGGATCTTCCCCGAGGTTCCTGATAAGCACCCGGCTATGGGACAGATGGTGATGAATTTTTCGGCCAACCTCCTGGGGCTCGATAATGCTGCTACTCCCTTTGGCCTCAAAGCGATGGAGAGCCTGCAGACCCTTAACCCCGAAAAAGAAAGGGCTACCAATGCGCAGATCATGTTCCTGGTGCTGCATACCTCCGGACTCACATTGATACCCCTCACCATTATAGCCTACCGTATTTCTGCCGGCAGTGTTGCCCCAGCCTCCATATTTATCCCCTGCGTGATAGGAACCCTTATGACCACCCTGGCCAGTGTAATTGTGGTGAGCATCTGGCAGAAGATCAAGTGGGACCTTGTTTTATTGGGATGGGTGCTGGCAGCGCTGGCAGCGGTTGGCGTAATGCTCTTTTATGTGAACAGTCTCTCACCCGAATCAAAAGAAGTGTTCTCCAAGATCGTGGGAAATATGCTGCTCTTTGTGATTGTTGTGAGTTTTATAATAGGAGGGGCCTGGAAAAAAGTCGCGGTTTTCGATGCCTTTATTGAAGGGGCTAAAAATGGTTTTGACGTAGTGCTGAAGATCATTCCCTACCTGGTAGGTATGCTGGTGGGGATCAGGGTATTCCGTGATTCAGGGGCCCTTGATTATGTGATCAATGCCTTTGCCTGGGCCATCTCTGCCCTTGGATTTGATACATCTTTTGTGCCGGCGCTTCCGGTGGCTATCATGAAACCTTTCAGTGGTAGTGGTGCGCGGGGATTGATGCTTGATATCTTCAAAAATCCGGAGTTGGGGCCTGATTCTTTCCCCGGCCTGGCAGCCAGTATATTCCAGGGTTCGGCCGATACCACCTTTTATATCATCGCCCTTTATTTTGGAAGCGTGGGTATCAAGAGAGTTCGTTACTCTATCTGGGCTGGAATGATCGCCGATTTTATCGGGGTGATCGCTGCCATCATAATTGCTTATATATTCTTTAAATAGACAGGTTTATTTATCTATAATACCTGGATATCTGCAGCTACATAAGGCTGCATGGATGGGTCTGAGGCATTGAGTTCTGTCACCAGAATATCTACATCGGCGAGGTCACAGATATGAAGCGGCTGGAAGCTGTTCATTTTTTCAGCAATGGTGAGGCAGACCAGTTTCTGGGAGGCTTCGATCATAGCTCTTTTGATCATCACAACATCCCAATCGTTGTCTGTTACCCCATGCTGCAGATCAATGGCATTTACACCCAGGAAGCAAAGGTCGGCCTTGATTCGCCTGATCTGGTTGATGGCTTCGGCTCCAACAGTAATGCGCGAGTTTTTAGAAACTTTATCACCAATTACCACTACATCTATACTGGGATGCTTCATATATTCCAGCACCGTAGGGATGCTGCCGCAGATAAATGTTGCTTTTAATCCGGGTGGGAGGGCCCTGGCAAGTTCCAGGATGGTTGTGCCGCCACTGGTAAGCACAAACATGCCATCTTTTATGAGGCTTGCTGCTTTTTTGGCAATGATGGCTTTGTTGGCCTGCGAATAAACCGTGCTGGGCATGAAGTTCACCTGGCTGAAAGAGTGCGATAATGCCCCACCATGTACTTTGATTAGTTTACCCTGGTCCGAAAGCTCCTGTAAGTCGCGGCGCATCGTATCTTCCGATACACCCATTTCCTTACACAACTCGGTAGAAAGGATCTTATTATGCAGATTGATCTTATGCAGTATGATGGCCTGTCGCTCTCGTTTTAACATAAACTGTGTTGCTAATCAGAAATCAATACATATGAATAACGCATATACCGGATGAAACTTGCAAAGCGGTGCAAAGCAGTTATTAATAATGTTGGATAAATCTAATATAAACTACAGTATTTCCACCATTTCTATTGCATGATTTTGCGGGCGGCGGTTATTTTATGTCGAGGACTTTTTTATCTGCTTTGATCCGCGATAAAGTAACAGCAAACCAAGATTGATTGAAACGATTGCCCCAAGGAGAATGGCCAGTTTGGCAATATTCTGTTGGTTCAGGTCACTGAAGGCCAGCATGGTAATAAAGATCGACATGGTAAAACCGATTCCGGCCAGTGCCCCCATCCCGATCAGTTGGGTCCAGTTGGTACCTGCAGGCATTTCTCCCAATTTTGATTGCACTGTAGCCCAGGAGAATATGGTGATCCCAAGGGGTTTACCCAGAACCAGTCCGGCCAGAACCCCCCAGCTCAAAGTAGTGCCGAGTGCTGCTCCCATATTATCAGGAAGAATGATGGCGGTATTGGCCAATGCAAAAAGCGGAAGGATTATAAAATTCACCGGGTCGTGGAGATTATGTTCATAGTCGCCCAGTTTTTCAAGTGGTACCAAAAAAGCGATGAGTACGCCCGCAATAGTTGCATGGATACCACTGTTAAAGATGCAGTACCAGAGCAATATGCCACCCAGGGCTATGATCCACCACCTGTAGTATCGGAATCTGTGGATGATCCATATAACGGCCAATACGGCCGCCGCAACCAGCAACCATGTCCAGTTAATATCTCCCCCATAAAATACAGCAATCACCAGGATTGCACCCAGGTCATCAATAATGGCCAATGCCATCAAAAATATTTTTAGGGTAACCGGTACACGTGCTCCAAGCAGGGAGGCCACGCCAAGGGAAAAGGCGATATCAGTGGCCATTGGAATTCCCCATCCGGCCTGGTGAGAGGTACCGGCGTTGAGGGCAATGAATATGAATGCCGGAACCACCATTCCGCCTAATGCTGCTGCAATAGGGAGAGCGGCTTTTTTTACTGAAGAAAGCTCGCCAATGAGTAGCTCCCGCTTTATTTCCATCCCCACCAGGAAAAAGAAAAGCGCCATCAATGCATCATTGATCCAATGCAAAATCGAGTGGGGGAGATGAAGCCAGGAGGGGAAATGAAATTCCGTTTCAATGAGTTGGATATAGTTTGCACTAACAGAGCTGTTGGCCAGAACCAATGACAGGATGGTGCAGGCCAGTAGGGTAATCCCAACAGCCCGACTGTCTTTAATAAATTCCTGGATAGGAGAGATGAGTTGTTTGCGGATGATGTTTCTTAAAGTAGGTATCACTTCCATACTATTGTTCAGTTACTGGATCTTCGAATAGCTCAAATTTAGTCTTTGGCCTCCGATTATCCCGCCACTGAAAACTTCTTAACCTCATTTCATCATGATTTACCTGTCGGAAGGGTGACATGGTACCCGTTACTTCGCTGCGGAAAACAACCCGGCTCAACTCCTGCTTACTGAAGAACATATCAATGATATCAGCAGTGGCGCGGTTAACGCCAACATAGGCGCTGTCTTCATCCTGCGCATAATAGATGCTCTCCGATGAACCCTTTGCCCGCATATAATCAATGGCACCATCCACAAAATATCCGTTGATGGTATTACCCCTTAACTGGTTATAATAATTTAATCCTGTTTTGTTGATCAGCATCCCGTTATCAAATACCTGGATGCGCTCTGCTTTTTTGTTCCGTGTGTACAAAAGCATTGTATCACCGGTCACCTGGCTTCCACTGGCCCAGGCAATGGGTTCATGGAATAACCTGAACACTGAATCCACGCCTGAATAAAACATGCTGTCACATACTGCCTGCAAGGAATCAGAGAATATTCTCACCTTATGCCAGGCCTGGAAATAACGGTTACGGTTAGTTGTATCACCGGCATCAAGTACCACCGTTTGCTTCAATGTATCCCGGAGGTAAGTATTTTCAAAGTTTGCCTTGTCGGTTAGTCGGCCGGTAAAAAGTGTATCTGCCGTTATATAAATAGAATCCTTTTCCTGCATAATGATCATCACCGGTCGCAGGGTGGCCAGCATGGTATTCTTCTTGCTGTTGGCCTGCAGGTCATTTGCCAGTATCGCAATACCCTGTGCCGAATCACGGAACACTGCATTACCCCTTGCGAAACTTTCACCCGTTACATCATCAAATCCCACTTCATCCCCAATAACCGTTGTACTGCCATCTTTTATAACGGGCCTGCTTCCAAATTTTGCATTCTTGTTTTTGAGATCATAATATCCTTCAGAGGTAACAATATCCCTTCGCCCCGAATCAGCCCTGATATGCGTTTTGGTAACAAAGGTGGCGATCTGCGAATCGGTATTGTACAAGAGTGAATCGGTATCGAGATCATATTGCGGATCGCGCATCTTCACATTCTTTTTGAAATACACATCATTCATGTCGCCATAATAAGTGGCTTCTTCACTGGTAAGCACAGTATTGCCACTTACCACTTTTCCACCCTTTGTATAGGTGCCGATCTTTGAATCTGTATTATACTCCAGTTCATTGGTGGTAAGCACACCCTTTCCATCAGTAAGCTTTACATTTTTTTTCAGGTAGGCCACTTTGCGGTCAGAATAATAGATAAGGTATTGACTATAAGTATGAATACTGTCGGCATCATTGATATGTACATTGCCGAAAGCTTCAACAATATTATTCTTGCGGTCGATGACGGCACTGTCGCAGTAAAATTTTGTATCATCCTGCTGCAGGAAAACATTGCCCGCCAGCATCTGCAATTCTGTGAGGGAATCTTTTTTTTCGTAACGGAGCCGGTCTGCTTTTTTGATCTGGACAACCTGCGTGGTATCATTGGGAGGCAGTGTTGTAATCTGGGCTGCTGCCGCAATTGGCAACATAACCATCACGATCCACAGCAGCCTTATGGTAAAGCTCATTTTATTATGGCTTAGGTGCGTTTAAAGATACGGAATCCACTTCCAGTGGGGCTGTGAGGGGAGTGCTTTTGTCTTTCCTGCCAAATACAGAAACATTGATATAACGCTTGGGATGCATGCGGATATCATCCAGTAATATATTCATGCTTCGCGTTGTGTTCTCGAGGTTATTATAGAGTTTCTTATCATTCAGCAAAAGGCCGAGTGATCCGTCGGTTGCATTCGCCTTGGCAATAACAGCATTCAATCCATTAACCGTTTTCTGCAACTCTGCCACTGTTTCCTCCAGTTCTACATTGGCCAGTTTACCGGTAGCCTTCTCTACATTGGTAAGCGTTCCGGTGATCTTATCATTATTGGCGGCCAGGTTAGAAGTGATGGTATTCACATTATCCAGTGATCGATTCAGTGAACTGTTCTGTGCAGTGATCATACGATTCATTGCATGCGAAGCAGCCGATAAATTGGCAACGATCTTATGGAAATTATTTTTTGTGGCAGGGTCAAAATAAGTGCCGGCAACCTGTATCAGTGAATCAAGTGATTGAAGGGTGCCATCAAGGGTTTGAATAGTGGGATTGATATTGGCAGTGATCTCATCAAGCATACCTTTCTTGATCATGGTATTGATGGTATCACCATCCTGCAGGTACTGACCAGCATTTCCCGGTTCAATGATCATGGAAGCAGTACCCATTATATCAGAACTTATATAGGTAACTGAATTAGCAGGGATGTTTACTTCGCGGCTCAGGTTTATGGTCACCACAATACCATCATTGATATTTTTAGTGCGCTCCTTGATATCATAAACCCTTCCCACCTGGAGGCCATTGAGGTAAACGGCATTTGAATTGAGCAGCCCCGTTACCTTGGGGAAAACAGCGTATAGTTTATCGTTCTTGTCAAAAAGGTTTTTGCCTTTCAGAAAGTTGAAGCCAAGTACCAGAAATGCGATTGCCACGATAGCCAGGATCCCGATCTTGGTTTCATTAGAAATTTTCATGCGAATAGCGTTAAGTTCAAAGGTATACAATTATTGGGCCTTGGTAGTAGCTGAAGTAGCTCTTGGTGTTTCAAGCTCCTGCTTATACCTTCTGAATGCAGTCAGGATATTCTGAACTACTTCCTGCTGGCCCTCATCGCTCACAAGATACTCTTCCTCTTCCTTATTAGAAATGAATCCAGTTTCTACCAGTATGCTTGGCATGCCGGTAGCCTGCAGAACCCAGATACCTTTGTGGTTTCTTTGTTTAACGCCAAAGCTCTTCCTGCCTTGCTTGGCAAACTCTTCTTCAACTAGTTGCGCCAGCAGGGCAGAGTTGCGGAAGAAATACTTCGTGTATAGCTGCGCCCTGATCCTGGCTTCAGGTGAATTCAGGTCGAGTATGTTATTGGGGTCATCAACAGGCTCGTCTTCACCACCTTCCTGGCTGTCTTTGATAAATTCGCTCTTTGCTTCACTTCTGTCAGCAGCCCAGATATAGGTTTCCGTTCCTATTCGGGTATTCTTAACATAGTACGATTCATATATGGGTTGCTTGATAAGTTTTTTCCTCCGGCGTTTACCCGTACCCGTGTAAACAACTTTGTTCTTATATCCTACAATTTTTTTTGCATACCATCCACCGGCTTTTTTTCCGGCAGCATTGAGGTGAATACTGATAAAAAGATCACCTTTCGCTTCATTGGCCATCTCTGCCCTCACACGGTTGGCAACGTTGGGATCGGTTACTCCCCTGGGTAGCTTCTCATCTGTTCTTGTGTATATAAATTTGATATCGGGGAATTCTCTTTCCAGTTCTTTTCCAAGCTTCAACGCAATAGAAAGTGCCAGTTCCGCCTCAGTTGCAATCAACCCTCTCGCACCAGGATCACGTCCTCCATGGCCGGCATCAATGATCACCGTGCGCAGCGCGCTTCTTGTGCTCGTCTGTGCCTGCATGCTTTGTGAAAAGATTAGCAGAGCTGCCGCAGCAACAGATATAAAGAGGTATGTCTTGATCCTTTTCATCATAAGATATTCTTTGATTAATGGGTACCGAATCCCTATTTTTGCCCCCATTCAATAATATGAATAACGGCGGCAAATTTAGTTTAAAATACAGTTCGATCGGGCTTTTTACGCTGCTACTTTGCACTTTAACGCTCCATTCCTCCGCGAATTATTTTGATTCGCAGAAATTTTACGATAATATCCTGCAGGCCAGGCCAGATACGGTTCCTGTAAAGCGTGATACCACACCCGCTAACAAGACGGATTCTTCCCTTAAAACTATTCAGCAGGTCGATACATTAAATGTTAAAATTTCTAAAGACTCTCTTGATGGACCTGTTTCCTATTCCGCCTCCGATTCTATGGTGCTCGATGTGGCAACAAAAAAGATAACCCTTTATAACAGCGCCACCACCAAATACAAAGACCTTGATCTCACCGCATATAAGATTGAACTCGACCAGGAATCACAAATAGTAGTTGCTACTTATTCTAAAGATTCTCTCGGTGCCATGGTGGGAAAACCCCATTTTATCCAGGGTGAAAGTAATATGGATGCCGACTCCATCACCTACAATTTCAAGACCCAGAAAGGTATCACCAAAAGTACTTTCACCCAGCAGGGTGAAATGTTTGTTTATGGTGAAAGAATTAAGAAAGTTAATGTTTCCGACTTCTATGCCCTGCGTGGTCGTTTCACCACCTGTAACCTCGATACACCCCATTTCGCATTCCGCACCAAGAAGCTCAAACTGGTAAACCAGAAGCTCGCCGTGAGTGGTCCAATCCATCCCGAATTTGAAGGAGTACCTGTCCCGGTTTATATTCCCTTTGGATTTTTTCCGCTCTCGCAGGGAAGGCATTCCGGTATCATCGCTCCCCAGTTCACCGCCAACCAGCAATTTGGGGTGGGACTCGAACAGTTTGGTTATTACAAAGTATTGAACGATTATTTTGATATAATGTTTCGTGGTGATGTGTATTCATATGGGGGATGGCGTGCCGCGCTGAGTCCAACCTACCGGAAACGCTATCGCTACTCGGGGCGAATGAACCTCTCCTTCCAGAATACCCGGATCCTGAGCAATGATGCCAAGAAAGAATTTGATGTAAACAGGAGTTTCAATTTCCAGTGGAGCCATGCAGTAGATGCCAAGGCCAGGCCCGGTACAAATTTCCAGGCCAGCGTTAATGCCGGTTCAACCCAGTATAACCAGTTCTCTTCTGTTAACCCCACCATCAATTTTCAGAACCAGCTCTATTCAACTATTTCCTATAGTAAGAACTGGGATAATAAGTATATCCTTAACCTCAACGCCGGTCATAACCAGAACAGCCGGACCCGGGAAGTGCAGGTGAGATTGCCGGATGGATCTTTTACCATCAATAACTTTTATCCCTTCCAGCCAAAAGAATTTGTAGGTGAATCAAAGTGGTATCAGAAACTTGGACTTGGACTCAACTCACAATTCAGGAACCAGGTCTCATTTTATGACAGCGCTTTTTCATTCACCCAGCTCATTGATACACTTCAGTGGGGAGCCCAGCATAATGTTCCCATCACCCTGGCGCTGCCTTCACTTGGCCCTATCAATATTGCACCGGGAATGAGTTATACCGAGCGTTGGTATGCGCAGGAATTTACCAGGAGCTGGAACAATGTTACCGAGCGTGTGGATACTTCTATCAGCAAGGGATTTTATTCAGCGCGCGATATTGCTTTCAGCCTCTCACTCAATACAGCACTCTTCGGAACCTTCGACCGCTTTGGTAAGAACAGCAAGGTGAGGGCTATCAGGCATGTGGTGAGGCCATCGGTCAGCGCCAGCTACAAGCCCGATCTGAATGGTAAGGATTATTATTATACACAGGTAGATACTTCAGGGAGGGTGCTTCCTTTCAGTAAATATGCAGGTAGTTTGTATGGTCCATTTGGTCAGGGTGAATTCGGGGGATTGAGTTTCACATTTGATAACAACCTCGAAATGAAAACCCGTTCTAAAAAGGATACAACAGAAGGCGGTATCCGCAAGGTTAGGTTGCTGGAAGGATTCGGTTTTTCCGGGAGCTTTAACTTCCTTGCCGATTCATTCCGCTTATCGCCGCTGAGTATCTATGCGAGGAGTACATTGTTTGAAAAAGTTAATATCACTGCCTCTGCCAGCATGGACCCCTATAAAATTGACCAGCGTGGATACCGCATTAATGAATATGCATGGTCGGGGGGAGGAAAGTCATTGGGAAGACTTACCTCTGGTAATATTGCCATCTCAACTTCTTTCACCAGTAAGAAAGCAGAGGAAGCCAAGCAGGTGCAGGATGATCTCGCCAGTGCAGAAATGCCGATCACCCTTGAGGAGCAACAGGCACAGTTGAATTATATCAGAAATAACCCTGCAGAATTTGCTGACTTTAATATACCATGGTCGGTAAACCTTTCCTATTCACTCAGCTTCAGCAGAACGGTGAAAAGAGATTATTCTGGATTTGAAACACAGGTGAACTCCAGTGTGAATGTAAGTGGTGATTTTAATCTCACTCCCAAATGGAAAATGGGTGCCAATACTTTCTATGATTTTAAGAACGCCTCCATCCAGCAGCTAACGATGTTCCTTAGCCGCGAATTACATTGCTGGCAACTTGGTATAAATATTACGCCGGTGGGATTGTACCGTTCCTTTAATATCACCATCAATCCCAAATCCGGTATCCTCCGTGATCTCAAGATCAACAGAACCCGTTACTTCTACACGCAATAATTCCCACTTCCATCCCTCCATCTCTCCATCCCTCCATAATGTTCCCACATAACCCTAAACGCCTTATCTCTCAATGTTTCCACCGTATCCGATTCCCCAACTTCAATGGGCTTAAGAAAATCAATTCGTAATGGGTGGGGCAGGAGGTAGAATGATTTATCATGCGGCATTACTTTCTTTGTGTTGAATATTACACCCGGTATAATAGCTTTCCTTGTATCAATTGCCAGCCGGAAAGCACCGTCGTGAAAGGCTTTCAATGGTTCATTGGATTTATTCCGGGTGCCTTCGGGGTAGATGCACATGTGCAGGCCCATCTCCAGCACCTTGCGCATTTTAATATAGCTTTCCTTCCGGCTTTTATCATTCTTACGATCTACCAGTACACTTCCCATTTTATAGATGATGCCAAAGATGGGCGTCTTTGCCAACTCGGCTTTGGCAATGGTTTTATTGCCACCTGGAATGGCAGGGGAAGAGACAGGCACATCCATGAGCGCATTGTGGTTGCAGACCACTATATAGTTTTGTCCAGGTGCGAAATTTTCCTTGCCTCTCACCGTCAGCGGACATAAGATCAATCGCAGGTAAACGGCCATCCATATGCGCGAATAGAGGATGAAACGGTGGGTGCGTTTTGGTTCCTCCAGTGGCATACAGAATATGGCAACGGGGATAAGAAAAATGATCATGGTGATCACGAAAATGATGATGGCCCAAACTGCCCATAGCCGGCCGAAGATCTCTTTTACCCATTTCATAGCGCGAAAGTAAATCACAAAGACCAATCTATTGGGTCAATACCATTCCTGACCAGGTATTCATTGGTACGCGAAAAATGTTTGCATCCAAAAAATCCCGCATGTGCACTCAATGGTGAAGGGTGGGCTGCCTTCAGCACCAGGTGTTTCGTTTCATCAATCAAAACCTGTTTCTCCTGCGCAAACTTTCCCCATAATAAAAATACAACATGCTCTTTCTGGTCGCTGATATGCCGGATCACCGCATTGGTGAAATCCATCCACCCGATCTTCTGGTGACTGGCCGGTTCATTGGCCCTCACCGTTAGTACGGCATTGAGTAAGAGCACGCCCCTTTCGGCCCATTTTTCGAGATTTCCATGTTTGGGAATGGGGAGGCCAAGATCAGCGGCAAGTTCTTTATAAATATTCTGCAGGGAGGGTGGGGGAGCAATACCATCGGGAACAGAAAAACTGAGTCCATGGGCTTGTCCGGGATTGTGATACGGATCCTGCCCTAATATCACAACCTTAACCATCTCAAAAGGCGTTTTATCGAAGGCGTTGAATATTTGGGAACCGGGCGGATAGATATGTTTGCCTCCCATCTTTTCCATTTTGAGATGGGTAACTACCTGCTGGAAATATGTTTTAGGGAATTCGGATTTCAATGCTTCCTTCCATCCGGGCTCCATTTTAACGTCCATTAAATTTGTTTTAATCGTTCAACAACACCTCTTTAAAGTAGAAATGAATGTATCTTTTGAGCCTAAATTTATTGAACATGATTGAGAACCTGTTAAACCTTGTTAAGCAGTATGCGGGCGATGCTATTATTAACAACCCCGATATACCGAATGAGCGCAACGAAGAGGCCGTTCAGGAAACAGCAGCTTCCATTGAAAATGGCCTGCAGGGCGTGCTTGCCCAGGGCGGTGTGAAAGACCTGCTTAGTATGTTCACCGGCCGCACCGGGGTGACCAATGATAACCCGGTGGTGCAGAATATTTCAGGCGGACTGATGGATACCATGATGCAGAAGTTTGGGCTCGACCGGGGAAAGGCCGGGGGAATAGTAGGTAGCCTTTTGCCAGTTATACTCGGCCAGTTGGTGAACCGCACAAAGGACCCTAATGATAATGGATTCAATATCCAGGATATCTTCAACGGACTGAGTGGTGGAAAAACAGCAGGTACGGACATATCGGGACTGGCGGGCAGGATGATGCAGGGTGGGCTCGACAAGGATGGCGATGGAGATGTTGACCTGCAAGACCTGATGGGGATGTTTTCAGGTGGGGGTAACAATGCCAGTACAAGGCAAAGCAACAATCCACTCGATGCATTGAAAGGAATGTTTGGACAGTAATCTTTATAGCAGAAAAATATAACGGCCCGGGTCACACGACCGGGCCGTTTTTTTATTCTGCTTATCTTGCATCAACGTTTTTCATCAATGGATAAAACCAATAACCTGGGGGAGATAATGCGGCTTTTTCTGAAGCTGGGATTTATCGCTTTTGGCGGTCCGGCTGCCCATATCGCACTCTTGCAGCAGGAAGTAGTGCAAAAAAGAAAATGGGTGGAACAATCACATTTCCTTGATCTTGTTGGTGCAACCAACCTGATCCCCGGACCAAACTCAACCGAGATGGTAATGCATTGTGGCTATGAACGAGGGGGGCGCAGCGGGATGGTTGTGGCAGGCATCTCATTTATATTACCTGCTGTTACCATCACGGCCATACTGGCATGGTTATACGCAAACTATGGACAACTGCCGGAACTGGAACCATTTCTATATGGGATAAAACCAGCGGTGTTGGCCATCATTTTCAGCGCGGTATATTCACTGGCTAAAACTGCCTTGAAGAATAAGGAATTGGCAGTACTTGGATTGATTGTGTTGGTAGCATGTGTAGCCGGATTGAATGAGATCATCGCATTGTTTGGAGCAGGGTTAATTGGGTTGGTAGTATATGCTTTAAGAAGACCTTCAGGAATGAATTCTATTTTTCCCTTTTTCTTTCTACAGGTATTGCAACCTGTAATGAATATTGATAATACAAAGATCTTTTTCTCCTTTCTGAAAATAGGTGCCATACTGTATGGAAGTGGTTACGTTTTATTTGGCTTCATAGATGCTGAAATGGTTTCCAAAGGATGGCTTAGTAGGCAGGTACTCATAGATGCAGTTGCAGCGGGACAATTTACACCGGGTCCTGTACTTTCCACTGCCACCTTTATTGGGTGGCAGTTAAATGGCTGGCAGGGAGCTATCCTGGCAACAATCGGAATATTTCTGCCTTCGTTTTTATTTGTTGCATTGCTGAATCCACTGGTACCTAAGATCCGGAAATCCGGATGGATAAGTGCTTTCCTGGATGCGGTAAATATTGCTTCCGTAGCAATAATATTTGCTGTCGGAATTGAAATGTCAGTGGAAACACTTACGAATTTACGCATGATCATGATCGCTGTAATTTCCACGCTCATTTTATTTCGATTTCCTAAGTTCAACAGTGCTTATATCATTGCTGGTGGCGCATTACTGGGGTATATACTCCACAATTTTAATATATAAAAACAGGGCTATTTTTCTGTAGTAAATATTGTGGAAAACTAAATCTGAAATTTAATCTCATCGAAGGCAATTTAAAGGAATTGGAATCCGTTAGCTATCCTGAACAGTTAGTAGCAAAATCCAATTCCAATTTCTGATGAAATACCTAGTAATAGCATTTCTATTTCTGTCGTGCACCAAGCAGGTTACCAAAACAACTGAAACCAAAGAACCGGTAAGTCCTGTTACCCCTCAACTTCCAGTTTATTATATCAGCGCCGATGGCAACACCACCAATAGTGGAAGAACCCCTGATAAACCATGGTCAATCAGTAGAGCCAACAACCATGATTTTTCCGCAGGTGATATACTTCAGATTAGTGGTAAGATCGATGAAGTGCTTTACATCGGTAGAGAAGATGCCGGTGAGGCCGGAGTACCCCTTACCATCCAGGGTTCCGGAACATTGAAAGGGATAGACCTTTACAATACGGAAAACATTACTATAAAGCAGCTGCGATTTGTAGGAGAAGGAATCATGATCCACCAGGACCAGGATAATAAAGAATACCTCTCTAATTTTGTTGTTGATAGTGTTGAGTCATCAGAAGCAATGTGGGGACTAAAGATCCACAGCTCCGGTAATGGATTTGAAAATGTTTCCATCACCAATTCTGTTTTTCATCATAACCGTCATTCGGGAATCTATACCATTGGTAACTGGCCGGAGATCAACCACCGGAATATCCATATCAAAAATGTAATTTCACATCATAATAGTGGAACGGGCGAAACCAATACTGGTCATGGTATTGTGGTGGCCGGATTCAATGGTGGTGTCATTGAATATTCAGAAGCTTATGAGAATGGATCAAATGGTGATGCCAATATCGGTATCTGGGCCTTTGATGCAATTGATATTACCATTCAATATTGCAAATCACATCATAACAGGTCTAAAAAAGTAGATGGAGGCGGATTTGATCTTGATGGTGGAACGCAACAATGTGTAATTCAATATTGTCAATCGTGGGAAAATGATGGAGAAGGATTCCTGTTGTTTGATTATGGCGGACCCAACCCCACAAAAAACAATACATTCCAGTATAATATTTCCTATAACGATGCCCGTAAGAATACCAACTATGGTGGATTTACGCTGGGTGGTGTGAATCCTGTTTATAACACCAGGCTTTATAATAATACTGTTTATATCAGTAAGGGTGCTGGTGTTAATAATGGGGCACTCACTTTTATTTACGGAGCAGCAATGAAGGGCCTTGAAGTAAAGAATAATATTTTCTATGCCGACGGACTAGGAATAACTGCTTATTACAGTTCACCTGCAGTAATGGAGCTAGCCAACAATCTGTATTACTCAACTAAAACCATTTCCCTTGCCGGATTGGTGGGAGATCCACTATTCAGCGAGAATCTCTACCTAACCCAAACATCCCCCGCGGTTAACAAAGGCCTTGAGCTGGATGGCTTACCTAAGAAAGACATCTATAATAATGCCATCACCAACCAGCGTGATATAGGAGCGATTGAATCACATTAATAAGTTTACTGATCTATCATATGCCTGAAGGTGAGGTTGATCCTTGCCTCGGTTACCCGGGTAGATTTTGGTAGGGAATGTTGCCAATGAGTTTGTGTAGTTCCTTTCATCAATAAGAGACTTCCGTGTTCCAGCATTACAGATCTTGTTTCCTTTGAAAGTCTGTGCCGGAAACTGAATTTTCGTTCCGCCCCGAAACTTAAAGAGGCAATGGCGGATGCTGGTGTTATGGATTTTTCATTATCACTATGCCATCCCATCCCTTCGCCACCATGGTGGTAAAGATTCAGGAGGCAGGAGTTGAACTGCTCGCCTGTTATTCTCTCCGTGAGATCCTTAAGGGCTATAAGTTCCGGTGTAAAGGGTAGTGCCTCTTTAGTTGAATGAGAATAGGTATAAGCAAATGGTTTCTCCCCATACCAGGCAACTTTCCTGCTGGTAATGATTTTTTTCCCGAAGATGATGTTCACATCATTGCGCCAAACAATGTTGGAAAGCAGTTGTTGCATATATGTTCTAGCCTCTGCGCCAGGTATAATGCTGCCATAGTATAAAACCATACCATCAAATGGCAGGAGGTTAGTGGCAGCAGTTGAAAAAATCTCATTCATAGATTTCTATTTAATGACCAAACAAGCTGGCGGCTGATTCGTTGACTAAGATCTGGTGTTCTTGTACGTAAAACTTTAATAACGTACCTTTTAGACCCCGAATCATTTTCAACAGCCTGCCATGAATCATAAAGGAAAATATTTTATTGGATTTGTTCTTAGCCTTTTTTTGCTGCCAGCTTTTGCGCAACAGGATGCTAATGGAAGATTGCCCGAATGGGCCTTTGGTGGTTTTAAAAGACCGGAGAAAGTGAACCCGGTGATTTCCCCTGACAGCAATACCCGCTTTAAAGATCCGATTACCGGAAAGCAGGTAGATTGGGAATCCAACGATACATTTAATCCGGGGGCTGTTGTAAAAGACGGCAAGGTCTATGTGCTGTACCGGGCGGAGGACAAATCAGGCATCGGCATCGGCTTCCGCACTTCACGCCTCGGACTTGCTGAAAGTGCTGATGGTATTCAGTTCAGCCGAAGGCCTTCGCCGGTATTATACCCTGGCAAAGATGATCAGCAGAAATACGAGTGGCCGGGTGGGGTAGAGGATCCACGGGTAGCTGTAACCGAAGACGGCACCTATGTTGTTTTTTATACGCAGTGGAATCGTGAACTGCCCAGGCTGGGTGTGGCCACCTCCCGCGACCTGGTGAACTGGACCAAACACGGACCTATTTTTGAAACAGCACATGGTGGTAAGTTCAATAAGGTTGCCCATAAATCTGCATCTATCATTACACGCCTTCAGGACGATAAACAGGTAGTAGCTAAGATCAACGGAAAGTATTGGCTCTACTGGGGTGAGTTGGGCGTATTTGCCGCCACCTCCACCAACCTTGTGGACTGGGAGCCGGTGCTGGGAGCGGACGGTGAGCCATTAGCGCTTATATCGCCCCGTAAGGGATATTTTGACAGTGACCTGACCGAATGTGGTCCACCGGCAATCATCACCAAAGATGGAATTCTCTTACTCTACAATGGTAAGAATAATGCAACCCAGGGCGATCCGCGCTTTACGCCCAATTCCTATTGCGGCGGGCAGGTTTTGTTTGATGCCAATGATCCGTTGAAGCCGATCGGAAGGCTTGACGTTCCTTTTTTCAGACCCATGGAGCCGTTTGAAAAAAGTGGACAGTACGTGCAGGGAACTGTTTTCATGGAGGGACTGGTTTATTTCAAAAAGAAATGGTTTCTTTATTATGGCTGCGCCGATTCTGAAGTTGCCGTTGCCATTTACGATCCCACAAAACCTACTCTTCCAGATCCTATAGACTGACCATAAAATGTAAAAATGTATGAAGAAGATACTGGTTGGTTTCCTGTTGTTTTCAAGCATGGTATTAGTTGCACAGGAAAAGGAAAAAGGATTCGAGTTTATTGACCGTCCGGTTGATAAGCGGGTGGATCTTTTTTACAAGGATGTATTGATCACCTCATATCGTTATGATGATTCTGTGCGAAAGCCATTTCTTTACCCGCTGAATACACTCGATGGCATCACTATTACGCGTGGTTTTCCGCTGGAACCAAGGCCGGGCGACCGTACCGATCACCCGCACCAGGTTGGGATGTGGATGAATTATGAATCCGTGAACGGATATGATTTCTGGAATAATTCAACAGCTATTGAGCCTTCAAAAAGGGATAAATATGGAACAATCCTACATGAGAATATTATAGATAAAACGGGTGGACTTACTGATGCCAGCCTCGTGATCAGTGCTAAATGGATGAGTCCGGATGGAAGGCAACTGCTCGATGAAAAAACCAGTTACCAGTTCAGGATTGAGAATAATGACCTCCTGATTGAACGATCTACTATGCTCACCGCGCAAAAGGAAAAAGTCTATTTCCGCGATGTTAAGGATGGATTTTTTGCAATCCGGTTAGCGCGTGAGCTGGAGATGCCTTCAACAGAAAAAAGTGATTACATAGGCAAGGATGGAAAGATCAGTAAAGAGCCGGTACTTCCGGCAGGTGGACTAACAGGCATGTATACCAGCAGTGAAGGTCTACAGGGCGATTCTGTTTGGGGTACCCGTGCCCGTTGGGTAATGATGCAGGGTAAGAAAGATGGCAAAGACGTTACGGTAGCCATATTTGATCATCCTTCCAATATATACTATCCCTCTTACTGGCATGCACGCGGCTATGGATTGTTTTCCGTGAATCCCCTTGGCCCGGAAGTGTTCAGCAAGGGAGCAGAGAAACTGGATATGAAGCTGGAACCCGGACAGTCGGCCCATTTCCGTTACCGTGTTTTCATAGGCTCGGGAAGGAAACACAGTGCTGATGAGATCAATGCCTATGCAACAGAGTTTAGTGAATAAGCTTACCAGCTACCTATTCCTTCCATCCGCCTCCAAGTGAGCGATAGAGGTTTACTCCACTCTGCAATTGCTGGAGCCGGTCGTTTACTTTTCCCAGCTCCGCCAACAGAAGACTTTGTCTTGCATTGATGATCTCAATATAATTGGCAAATCCATTCTGTAGCAACTCTTCGGAGAAGTCCACAGATTTCTGTAATGCATCCATCTGTAAAGTCCTTATAGAAATTTTCTCCCCGGCATTTTCATAAAGAGAGATTGCATCAGAAACTTCACGACCTGCATTCAGCAATGTATTCCTGAAACCAAGCAAGGCTTCCTGTTGCTGCGATCGTGCCACTTCAAGCCGCGTACGGTTGAGGCGGCGGTTAAAAATGGGCTGAAGAATTCCTGCCCCGATGCTGGCAGCAAAGGATGCAGGATCAAGAAAATCCGCAAGGGCTAAAGAGGATAATCCGGCCGAAGCATTTATGCTTAAGCTGGGATAAAAAAAACTGCGGGCTACATTGGTCATTTCAAAATAGTAACGGAAGTTCAACTCTGCCTGCTGAACATCAGGTCTGTTCACCAGTAACTGAGCCGGCACACCTGTTTTCAAAGCTGCCACCATCTGTTGCGATTGGAGACTGCTTCTTTCAATTGCCCCGGGTGCCCTTCCTAATAAAATACTCAACGCATTTTCTGTTTCGCGAATACTTTGTTTGAGGTCAGGGATAGTGACCTCGGCTGCATAACGCTGGGCCTCACTCTGAACAACTGCCGCTTCCGTAACACTGGCTGCCTCTTTAAGAGCACGCATTGTTTGAACCGTGGTATCCCAGTTTATAACGGTTTGACGGGTGATGGCAAGCTGCTCATCCAATGCCAGCAACAGGTAATAATAATTGGCAATATCTGCTACAAGCCTTGTTTGTATTGCCTTTGAAGCCATTTCTGTTTGCAGGAGGGATGCAAGGCTGGCCTTACGACTGCTCCTGAGCTTACCCCAGATATCGGCTTCCCAATCTGAGGTTACTCCTAATACAAATTGTGTTGCACTGGTACGGATACCGAAACCCTGGGCTTCTGATAATTTCGATTCTGTAAAACTGGCATTGGCATTGAGAGATGGCAGGAACGCTGCCTTACTCTGGCTGTAATAACTCTGTGATTGCTGAATTCTCATCAAGGCCATCTGCAGGTCAAGATTATTCGAAATGCCGGAGTCAATATATGCCTGGAGAATGGGGTCGGTGAAAAATTCATTTCTGCTGATGCTTGCAATAGTGGCAGAGTCAGTCTGCTGCTGATCTCTGTATTGATCAAAAGGCAGCGACTGCGGTGCCGTATAGGGTTCAGTTACCTTACAGGAAACAAAAAGTAAACTGCCGGCGACAATCAGAAAAATATATTGTGAGATCTTTTTATTCATATCAATTGAACATTGTAAGCTTAGAGTTCATAATTATTCTCCCCCATATCCACCTGTTTTGGTTTGCCCGAAATACTTTCCTGGATATGCTGGAATATGACAAATAGTACCGGTATCACAAATACACCGAAGATGGTTCCGATAAGCATTCCACCAACTGCTCCGGTACCAATGGATCTGTTTCCTGTAGCCCCGGCACCTGATGCAACCATAAGTGGAATGAGTCCGAATATAAAAGCAAATGATGTCATAAGGATCGGTCTTAATCTTGCTTCCGCACCTTTGAGTGCCGCTTCCACCAATGGCATTCCCTGTCTTCTTCTTTCGAGGGCAAACTCTACGATCAGGATCGCATTCTTTGCCAGCAATCCAACAAGCATTATTAGTGTGATCTGCAGGTAGATATTATTTGTTATACCAAAGATCCTTGCAAACAGGAAGGCCCCTGCCAATCCAATAGGTAATGAGATCAGCACAGCAAAAGGAAGTATATAACTTTCATACTGCGCAGCAAGCAGGAGATAAACAAACACGATCACCAAAAGAAATATAAATACGGTTTGTCCCCCGGCAGAAAGCTCTTCACGGGTCATACCGGAATATTCAAATCCATAGCCTACCGGAAGTGTCTCTGCCGCCACTTCTTCAATGGCTCGGATTGCATCCCCTGAACTATAACCCGGATTGGGTGCACCTGAAATACTTATGGATGTAAAGAGATTAAACCTTGAAATAGACTGAGGACCATAAACCCTTTTCAGATTGATGAATCCCATTATGGGTGCCATCCCACCATTGGCGTTTCTTACAAAAATATTATTCAGGCTTTCGGGGTTGTCACGGAACTCCGCCTCTGCCTGGTACATTACCCTGAACTGTTTTCCAAACTGGTTGAAGTTTGATGCATACACACCACCATAATAGCCCTGAATGGTGGAGAGGATATCATTTACGGATAGTCCCGCTTCCTTGGCCTTAGCCACATTCACATCTATTTCATATTGCGGGAAATTGGGATTGAATGAGGTTGTTGCATACTGGATCTCCGGCCTTTTATTAAGCGCTGCAATAAAATCATTTCCCACTTTGGAGAAGATAGCAATATCCTTTCCGCTCTTATCCTGCAATTCAAAAGAGAATCCACCCGACATTCCAAATCCCTGGATGGTAGGCGGTGCAAAAAATATAACTCTAGCATCACGGATGCCCGCCGTTTTGGCAAACATCTTACCAATAACTGCCTGCACATCCTGACCTTTATCTTTTCTCTCCTCCCAGTTTTTAAGTCGCATGATCACCATGCCATAGTTACTCCCGGCACCACTGATCATTCCCCTTCCATTGATCTTTAGAATCGTTTCCACCTCAGGGATCGTTTTGGCCATCCTCTCAATCTCATCTGTTATTTCAGCTGTCCTTTCTATGGAGGCTGATGGTGGCAGCGCAATATCTGACATCACCGCACCCATATCCTCATTGGGAACAAATGCTGTGGGCGTCGTTTTCATCAGGAAATAAAGTAGTCCGGTAAATAATAGTATACCCACCCATGCTACCCACTTTCTTTTCACCAGGAAAAATACAGATCGTTTGTATTTTTTAGTAGTGGCTTCAAAAGATGCATTGAAAGCCGTATAGAATCTTTGCAGGAAAGATTTTTTCTTTTCCTCCTCCTCCGGATGTGGTTTGAGTAATAAGGCGCAGAGGGCCGGACTCAGTGTTAGAGCGTTAACTGCCGACAGGATGATGGCAATGGCAAGTGTTAGACCAAACTGTTTATAAAATACGCCCGCTGAACCGGTAATGAAACTCACCGGAATAAATACTGCAGCCATTACCAGTGTAATAGAAATGATAGCGCCGGATATTTCATCCATGGCATCTTTGGTGGCACGGTGAGAGGAAGTATATCCGTGGTCGAGTTTGGCATGAACAGCTTCCACCACCACAATGGCATCATCCACCACAATTCCAATGGCAAGTACAAGGGCAAATAAGGTAAGTAGGTTGATCGTGAATCCGAACAGCCCCAGGAAAAAGAAAGTTCCCACAATGGCCACCGGTACTGCAATGGCGGGTATAAGTGTACTTCTAAAATCTTGCAGGAATATAAATACCACTATGAATACAAGTATGAACGCTTCAATTAATGTGGTGATAACTTTACCAATGGATGCGTCAAGAAAATCATTGGCGTTTACCAGGTTTACATATTTGATTCCATCCGGAAATGATTTCTCTGCTTCTTTCAAAACATCAAGACTTCCTTCTATCACTTCCTTGGCATTGGATCCTGCGGTTTGGCTGATGGCCACACCAACAGAAGGAAAGCTGTTGGTGGTTGTGGTGCTGGCATAACTCTGGGCGCCTAATTCGATGCGGGCAATATCTTTTAGTCGAAGTAATTGTCCGGTTCCTACTGATCGAATGATGATATTTCCAAATTCTTCTTCATTCTTAAGCCTGCCTTTGTATTTGATCACATACTGGAACGACTGCTCTCCCTGCTCTCCAAATTGTCCGGGTGCTGCTTCAATATTTTGTTCAGCGAGGGCGGCACTTATATCGGAAGGTACGAGGCCATAGGAGGCCATCACATCCGGCCGTAGCCAGATACGCATGGAATATTCCATCCGGCCAAAAGCAGTGGCTTCTCCAACCCCTGTTACCCTTTTAATAAGTGGGATAAGATTTATTTCTGCATAGTTCTGCAGGAAGGTCTGGTCATAGGCCGGGTTCTCACTATATAAAGAAAATATTACCAGGTTACTGCTCTGGCTTTTTGCTGTTGTAACACCCGAGCGGGTCACTTCCTGCGGAAGGAGTGGAGTGGCACGTGCAACCCTGTTCTGCACGTTTACGGATGCAAGGTCGGGGTTGGTGCCGATCTTGAAATTGATCGTGATCCTGGCAGAGCCATCATTGCCGGCAGAGGAGGTCATATAGGTCATATTCTCTACCCCGTTGATCTGTTCCTCCAAAGGAATAACCACGCTGTTAAGAACAACATCTGCATTGGCACCCTGGTAAGAAGCGGATACAACAACTGTTGGGGGAGCTATTTCCGGGTATTGAGAAATAGGAAGGGATTGCAATCCCAATAAACCCAGTATTACTATGATCACCGAAATAACCGTAGATAATACGGGCTGGTCTATAAAGCGTTTAAACATCTTCGTTGCTTTGGTAATGGGAGAAACTAGTGGACTCGGTAAATACTATCAGTGCTGGCAATTTTGGGGATGATCTTTTCACCTTCCCGCAGGCTTGCAACGCCTTCTACAATTATTTTCTCACCGGGTTTTAGTCCCCCTTCCACTACAAAAAACTGTCCCCCGCTATTCTCCCTGATCCTGATTTCTGTACTCTTAACGGTATTGGCCGTATCGAGCAGGAACACGAATTTTTTTCCCTGTATCTCAAAAGTGGAGCGCTGTGGAACAAGTAAGGCAGAATCGAGTGTAGCAGGAATTCTTATAGTGCCACTGCTTCCACTTCTTACAACATTATCAGGATTGGCGAAAGTGGCCCGCATCCTTATTGATCCCGTTTCAGTATTGATCAGACCACTGGCTGTTTCAACTTTGCCCTTATGCGGAAATTCAACACTGTTTGCAAGTATTAGCGTAACAGGAGGAATATGTGCACCCTTGATATTTAAAGAAAGATCGAGTGCCTGCTTTTCATTCAATGAAAAATAAGCATAGATATTATTGATGTTGGAAACAGTGGTTAATGGCTCAACCGTATTGCTGTTTACAAGACTTCCGATCTTATAGGGGATGGTTCCTATAACGCCATTTGCGGGACTGGTAACAATTGTATACCCAAGGTTTGTACGGGCATTTGACAGGGTCGCCCTTGCCTGTGAGAGTGCTGCCTGCTTTGATTGCAGGGCGAAGTTGGCGGACTCAAGAACATACTTGCTCACGATACCTTTCTCTACCAGTGGCCTTACTTTGTTAACCTCCATTTCAGCAGCATTAACATTGGCCTGGGCTATGCTGATATTGGCCTGTGCGGTTCTGACTTCCTGTTCATATTGTGGAGCACTGATCTGGAAGAGTCGCTGTCCTTTTTTAACTGATGATCCCTCATCTACAAATATCCGCTCTATATATCCATCAATCTTTGGTCTGATCTCAACATTCTGCTGTCCCTCAATGATGGCAGGATAATCTGAATTCACCACAAAACTCCTGGGTGTTATTTCTAATACTGAATAATCTTTTGCACCAGTAGCCGTGCCGCCCGCGCCTGTTGGCTTTTTAGCATCTGTGCAGGAAGAGATAAATACAATAGATACGAGGGTCCATAACCAATTACGGAAAATATTCATTTGCTTAGTCATTAAAAAAATCAGGTAGAGGATCGATATGGCAAGAGCCACGAAATTAGTGTATTAAGAACATTTATGCGCCGGCAAGGAAACCCGGCAGACATAACTATTTCAGGTAAAAATCAAAGAAGAGTACTTTTAGTGACTGTATAATCAATAAGTTAACATTTTTATGGCAGTTGAGAGCAAATGAAAACCCCGAAGACTACCCCCCGATAAATAAAAAAACCCGCACATTGTGCGGGTATAAAAGTGATCCGGATTGGATTCGAACCAATGACCTACTGCTTAGAAGGCAGTTGCTCTATCCAGCTGAGCTACCGGACCTCGGGGCGCAAATATAAGGCAATAGCCGGTCAGGTCAAAAAAATGGAAAGATTTTGCGGCGGATATTATCTTTCCCCCTACATTCGTATAAGCACTTATATAATTTAAAACTACCCGCTTGTCATTCTATCAACAAACCGGTGTGCTGGTTTTTGGCAGCCGCCTTCGCCGACTCAGTGAGACCTTTCTCGCTGATATCAACCGGATCTACAGGCATAAGGGAATACGCTTCGATGCAGCCTGGTTCCCGGTTTTCTATATGCTCTCCAACAAAGAATCAGTTTCTATACGTGATATAAGTATTGAGCTCGAAACATCCCATTCCGCCGCCAGCCAGTTGATAAGTAAACTCCAGGAAAAAGGATTGATCCGCACAGTACCCGATAAAGAAGATAGCCGTAAGAAGCTGGTGACCTTTACGCCAAAGGGACAGAAACTCCTTCAGCAGGTGAAACCTGTTTGGGAGGCACTACAACATGCTATGAATGATTTACTCCTCGAGAATGCACACAGTAAACAATTGATGCAGGCCATCCATGAAATGGAAAAGGCACTGCAGGAATCACCTCTTTTTGACAGAATAGAAAAAAAGCTCTGATGATTAATAGTTTTCAATACGGAATCGATACGCTCAGCATCCGCACAGCTATAGCAATTGCCAATGGACAGGTGAAAGGTATATTAGGAGAGGAAGCGATAGAAAAAATCTCCAGGAGTGCGGCTGCCGTTGCCAGCATTGTTGCCGAGGGACGGACGGTTTATGGCGTAAATACAGGGTTTGGTATACTTGCCAATACGCCCATCTCTGAAGAAGACACCAAAACACTCCAGTATAAAATATTGCAGAGTCATAGCGTTGGTGTTGGTGATCCAATTGCCCCGGAGATCGCAAAACTTATGCTGATCACCAAGGTACATGCACTGGCACAGGGCTTCAGCGGCGTGCAGCTCTCCACGCTTGAAAGGCTTTGCTGGCATATTGATAATGATATCATTCCCATTGTACCAGAGAAAGGTAGTGTAGGAGCCAGCGGTGACCTTGCTCCATTATCACATCTTTGTCTGCCTTTGATCGGATTGGGGGAAGTGTATGAGAAAGGGATTAGAAAACCAGCCGGCGAAGTTCTTGCCGCCTATGGAATGCAGGCGGTTCAACTGGGACCAAAAGAGGGACTGGCACTCATCAATGGCACACAGTTTATCCTGGCTCATGCAGTAAAGGCAGTACAACGATTCCAGAACTGTCTCGATGCAGCCGATATAATTGGCGCGATGAGCCTGGAAGCACTAACCGGAACCAAAGCTCCTTTTGAAGATGCACTCCACCAGCTTAGGCCATTTGAGGGAAATCTTTTGGTTGCGCAAAGACTTCGTAAAATACTCAGTGATTCAGCCATCATGCAAAGTCATGTTGATTGCGGCAGGGTGCAGGATCCTTATTCACTAAGATGCATGCCACAGGTTCATGGCGCTTCCCGCAATGCCTGGTATCACCTTAAGCAGTTAACAGAAACAGAATTGAATTCAGTTACTGATAACCCGATCGTACTGGATGCCGATCACACCATCAGCGGAGGTAATTTCCATGGGCAGCCACTTGCATTGCCACTCGATTATAATTGTTTTGCCGCCGCCGAGTTGGGAAATATTTCAGACCGCAGATGTTATTTGTTGCTGGAAGGGAAATGGGGGTTGCCGATGTTGCTGATGAATAATGTTGGACTGAACAGTGGATTTATGATTCCGCAATACACAACGGCGGCGTTGGTTACAGAGAACAAAACACTCTGCTTTCCGGCAAGCGCCGATAGTATTCCCACATCACTGGGCCAGGAAGATCATGTGAGTATGGGCAGCATCAGTGGACGCAAATTAAATCGTGTGCTCGATAACCTGGAGTTCATCCTTGCCATTGAACTCATGAGTGCCTGCCAGGCCATCGAGTTCCGGAGGCCACTGAAGAGTTCTCCCATACTTGAATTTGCACATGACCATGTACGTGAGTATGTGGAGTTTGCCAGCGAAGACCGTATTTTCTCCAAAGACATTGAAAAGATAACCGCCATTATCCGTGATTTCTCTTTTGTAAACCAGGTGAATGCTTTTGCGGGTAGCGCGGGTATTGATCTGAATGAAAATTACCCGGGTTACGTCTGCTGACCTGCGCTATCTGTTAATTAAAAAATCTAAAAAGACCATGTCTATATCACGCTACGACCCCGTCAAATATGCAACTCCAACCGGCTCCACTATTAGTTGTAAGGGCTGGATCCAGGAGGCTGCTCTTCGTATGTTACTCAACAATCTCGATCCCGCTGTTGCTGAGCGGCCCGATGAACTGATCGTTTATGGAGGCAGGGGAAAGGCGGCCCGAAATTTTGAGTCGCTTGATCTTATAATAAAAGCGCTGCGCGATCTGAATAATAATGAGAGCCTATTGATCCAGAGTGGTAAGCCGGTAGGCATCCTGCAAACGCATGAAGATGCACCCAGGGTACTGATCTCGAATTCACAACTGGTACCCAATTGGGCCAACTGGAAACATTTTGATGAGCTGGAGAAGAAAGGATTGATGATGTATGGCCAGATGACAGCGGGTTCATGGATCTATATCGGGTCGCAGGGTATTGTGCAGGGAACCTATGAAACCTATGCTGCAGCGGCCAATAAACACTTTAATGGAAGCCTGAAAGGAACGCTGCATGTAACGGCGGGCTTAGGCGGCATGGGTGGCGCACAGCCTTTGGCGATTACAATGAACGAAGGCGTTGCCCTGATAGCAGAGGTGGAGGAATGGCGGATTGACAAGCGCCTCGAAACCCGATACCTTGACCTTAAACTTACTGATATAGACGCCGCCATTGACAGGGCATTGGAAGCAAAAGCAAACAAAGAAGTAATTAGTATTGGCGTGCTCTGCAATGCCGTGCATTTACTGCAGAGGCTGATCGAAAGAAATGTTGTTCCCGATACCCTTACCGACCAAACCTCGGCACATGATCCCCTCATTGGATATGTTCCCCATACATTGAGTCTTACTGAGGCAAACCTGTTACGGGAGCAGGATCCTGCTGCGTATATAGAACGCAGTTATGAGAGTATGAAGCTGCATGTGGAATGTATGCTGGCGCTGCAGGAAAGAGGTGCTATCACGTTCGACTATGGAAATAATATCAGGGCAAGGGCAAAGGAAAAGGGATTGGAGAATGCATTTGATTTTCCGGGGTTTGTACCTGCCTATATACGTCCATTATTTTGTGAGGGTAAAGGTCCATTCCGCTGGGCCGCACTGAGTGGTGATCCAAATGATATAGCTGTTACAGATGAACTGATTGCAAATATGTTTCCTGAAAACAAGAGCCTGCAGCGATGGCTTAAACTCGCGAAGGAAAAGATCGCCTTCCAGGGATTGCCGGCACGGATCTGCTGGCTGGGACAGGGAGAGCGGGAGAAAGCCGGACTCGCATTCAATGAGCTGGTGCGCAGCGGAAAGGTTTCAGCACCTATTGTAATTGGTCGTGATCACCTCGATACAGGATCAGTTGCGAGTCCAAACCGCGAAACAGAAGCCATGCTCGACGGCTCCGATGCTGTTGCCGATTGGCCCATTCTCAACGCGCTGGTCAATACCGCGGGAGGAGCATCCTGGGTAAGCCTGCATCACGGTGGAGGTGTTGGTATGGGATACAGTATACATGCGGGTATGGTGATTGTTGCAGATGGTACTGATGCTGCTGGAGAAAGGCTTGCAAGGGTTCTGCGCAATGACCCGGGTATGGGTGTTATCCGTCATGCTGATGCCGGTTATGATGTAGCCAAAGACTGGAGCAGAAAATCGGGATTGGATTTAAAGGATAGATTAAATTCTTAAATTAAACGGCAAATAAAAACCCATGAATCGTTTAATCTTGCTGGTAGCACTGTTCTTCTCACCCCTTTTAATGCAGGCACAGGTATGCAATTGTGAGCAGGAATTTGATGAAGTGAAGCATCATATGGAACAGAACCATCCCGGCTTTATAACAGATATAAAAACGCCCGACTTGCCTGCCTATAAACAATTCACGGAGAGCATCCGGCAGGAGATCCGCAAAGATAAAGCAGGAAAATACTGCCTTGCCTACCTCCGTAAATATGTACGCTACCTTAAAGACAATCATAGTAATATCAATGGATTCTTCCCGCCGGTTAAAGAAGATAACCCTGATTCACTGAAAGCATTTTATAACTCAGATATCTATAAAAAAACTGAGGTCATAAATATAGACAGCGCTGCCTTTGTAAAGAAAATGGCGAAACATAATGGGATTGAAGGAATCTATATTACACCCGATACAGCTTATGTTGTAGCACTTATAAAAGATAAGAAAGAACAACGTGATTACGTAGCTGTAATACTGGACTCAAGAACACCACTCTGGAAAAAAGGACAGGTGAAGTTTGAGCTGAAAGAAAACAGGGATAATAATTATGACGTTTTTCTTTTTATGCGCAATCATTCCCTTAATTACGAACAATGGAAGAAAGAAGATGGCAGGCTTGTATCAAATGGATGGAAAAAGATATATCCGCTCGATAGTGCTTCTTCAGAGCCGATCCCATTCAATCGCGACCTGGTAAGCTTTGCAGTATTAGATAGTAGTACATCTTTGATTAGCATACGTTCCTTTGGTGGACAGTTCACAGAAAGACTCAATGCGGCCTATAAGGAATTTATTCCCCGGATAAAAGAACGCCCGAATCTGATTATTGATATTAGAGGAAACGGGGGTGGGAGTGATGCTAATTTCAGGCCCCTGATGCCATTGGTTTATACAGATACCATATTTCATGATTATGTGGAACTTTATATCACTGATGCTAACAGGAAGGCATACACGGAAATAATGAATGAGGCAAAGCAGGACACCATAAATTGGGGAAAGGATGGATACAAAATATGGGAATACTTTCTTGGAAGGATGGAAGGCAAAAAGGAACAAAGCTTTTTTCCGATCGTTTCTCCCGGATCATATTCTACCTATGAGCCGGTTGAAAAGTATCCACTAAAGGTGGCTCTTTTGTATGATCGTTACACAGCGAGTTCGGCCGAACAATTACTGATCAATTCACTATCCAGCAAAAAAACCATTTTGGTAGGGGAGAACTCAGGTGGATTTATTGCTTTTGGAAATGTAATGGATAAAAGAACCAGTTGCGGCAAGATGCTGAGCTGGACCACCACCAGGAAAGTGCGCGACAGGAAATATGAATTCGTTGGCGTTGAACCGCAGTATAAAATTCCGGCAGGTGAAAAAGACTGGGTAGATTATACGCGTAAATTACTTTTACGTTAAGACAAGAATTATGATCAACACTGTAAATGATTTTCAGCGCGTCTTTTTCACTGGCATTGCAGGAACAGGCATGAGTGCACTGGCCCAGTATCTTAAGGGAATAGGAAAGGATGTGAGTGGAAGTGACCGCTATTTTCAACCGGGTGTTTTCAATGATACAAGGCAGAAGCTGGAAGCAGGTGGAATAACCTGTTACGAGCAGGATGGAAGCGGAATAGCACCCAATACTGATCTGGTAATCGTTTCTGCGGCCGTTGAGGATACAGTACCTGAAGTGATCAAGACCCGCTCCCTTAATATTCCTATCATTAAAAGAAGCGAACTGTTAAGCATGATCGCCAAAAGCAAAAAGACAATTGCTGTTGGTGGAACATCCGGGAAGTCGACCACCAGCGCCATGCTTTTTGATATCCTTGAATTTGCAGGAATGGAACCAAGCATCATCAGCGGTGCCGGACTGGTAAGTATCATCAGGGAAGGAAAGATCGGTAATGCCAAAGTTGGCAAGGGCGACTGGCTGGTAATTGAAGCAGATGAAAGTGATGGATCCATTGTCCAGTATTTTCCGGAGATCGGTTTGTTGCTGAATGTTGACAAAGACCATAAGGAGATCGAAACCCTTATGGAGGTGTTCACTACATTTCGCAATAACAGCAACCATTTTGTTGTGAACCGGAGTCATCCGCTGGCAGCGAAGTTATCGCAGGAACTATCAAATGATTTCTGCCACCATGCTGATTGTATTGCAGGCTATATTGCCCGTGATTTTCACCAGCAGGGATTACAGATCAACTTTACCCTTAATCATGTTCCCTTTGAAATGAAACTGGTTGGAAGACATAATATGGAGAATGCAGTAGCCGCCAGTACCATTGCCAACCTGGTGGGAGTGGACCTTGCCGTAGCAGCGGATGCCCTTTCACGTTATGAAGGTATTTATCGCCGCCACCAGGTTTTGGGACAAAAACATGGGGTCTGGCTGATCGATGATTATGCCCATAACCCCGCTAAATGTGCGGCCAGCATACAGGCCTGCCAACCCCTTGCATCTAAGGTAGTGGCCTGGTTCCAGCCCCATGGTTATGGTCCCACAAGATTTCTGAAAGATGATTTCATAAAAGAGATAGCTGCGGTATTGAGGCCTCAGGATGAGATCTGGATGAGCGAGATATTCTATGCAGGTGGAACAGCAACCAAAGATATTTCCTCGAATGAATTGATTGAAGGCATCAGGATTTTGGGTGGACAGGCCTGGTTTGTAGAAGACCGCAATGATCTGCTCGAAGCGATAAGGCCACACCTTACTGACGATACTGTATTGTTATTGATGGGGGCACGTGATCCGGGCCTCGAATCCTTTGCCCAGAAGGTTTGGGAAAAATTATAAGACTAATCTATGACGATCCTTTTCAGAAATATCAAAGGGCTTGCAGGGGTTCGCGACAACAGTGTTGTTCTTAGAGGACAGGATCTTGCCTTACTGAATGTTATCAACCAGGCATGGCTGTTGGTGGAAGATGATATTATCGCAGCTTATGGAAAGGAATCTGATTTCGAGAATGGACAGAAAATGCCTCCGGAGGCAGAAGAGATAATAGATTGTTCGGGCAGGTATATGTTGCCCGCCTGGTGCGATAGCCATACCCACCTCGTATTTGCCACCAGCAGGGAAAATGAATTCATCGATAAGATCAATGGACTTGGTTACGCGGAGATTGCTGCCAGGGGGGGTGGAATACTTGCTTCTGCTAATAAGCTGAATGAAATGGATGAGGACAGCTTGTACCAGCTCGCTGCCGTGCGATTAAAGCAGGCCTCCCTGCTGGGAACCGGTGCAATGGAAATCAAGAGCGGCTATGGATTAACGGTAGAGGGCGAGTTAAAGATGCTTCGCGTTATTAAACGCCTGAAACAATCCTCGCCCGTTTCTGTAAAAGCAACTTTTTTAGGCGCACATGCTTTTCCGGCTAATTTTAAGGATGATCGTGAAGGATATATAAGGCAGGTGATAGAAGAGATGCTGCCTAAGATCGCTGAAGAAAAACTGGCCGACTATATTGATGTTTTTTGTGAGCAAGGATTTTTTTCACCCGAAGAGACCATTCGCATCTGTGAAGCAGGTAAACAATATGGATTATTACCAAAGATCCATGCGAACCAATTGCATGTTTCCGGTGGGGTGCAGGCCGGTGTAGCAGTGGGGGCAGTATCTGTTGACCACCTTGAGTCAATGGATGCTGCTGCCATTGAAACATTGGCCGCTTCCAAAACTATTGGCACATTGCTGCCCACAGCGGCATTCTTTCTCCGGATGCCTTACCAGCCCGCGCGGCAACTTATCCATGCCGGTGCAGCCATTGCCATCGCTTCCGATTTCAATCCCGGTTCATCCCCTTCCTATAATATGCAACTGGTGGTGGCCATGAGCTGTATCCAACTGCGCATGCTTCCCGAAGAAGCCATCAACGCAGCCACCATTAACGGCGCCTTTGCCATGGGCCTGGGTACAGAAACTGGCAGCATCACCGTTGGTAAACTGGCCAACCTGCTACTCACCAAAGCAATGCCCTCACTCCACTATCTTCCTTATTCATTTGGCGAACAACTGGTGGATAGGGTATGGTTAAATGGCTATGCCGTATATTAGAGGATGGAGTCAATTCAATCTGAACAGCTACTGATTCTGATATGCAGTATTGTTGTTATATCCTACCTGTTTTCAATTGCAAGCAGGTGGATAAAAGTTCCCTCTGTATTACTCTTACTATTGGCAGGCATCGGAACACGGAGCCTTGCAACTTACTATGGTTTCGAAATTGAATTTCCTGCTTTACTTATTGAATCATTGGGAGTAGTAGGACTGATAATGATTGTGCTGGAAGCCGGTCTCGACCTGGAACTTAAACAATCAAAGATCAAACTGATAAGAGATTCTTTCCTTTCAGCACTTTTTATATTCCTGCTCTCAACATTCCTGCTTTCCTATATTCTCTATAACTGGTTACAGCAGCCATTGGTGAACTGTATCATCTATGCCATCCCGTTATCTATCATGAGCAGCTCCATTGTTCTGCCCAGTCTGCATGCACTCACACCGGCCAAAAAAGAATTCCTGGTTTACGAAGCTTCTTTCTCTGATATCCTGGGCATCATGGTGTTTAATTATTTTACAGCGGGGGAAATATTGTCGCCTGTATCAATGGGATTATTTGCCGGTAACCTGGTGCTCTCTATTGTTTTATCAGTCATCATGAGCCTGATACTGATCTTTATCATGACGCGAACCACCCTCACCATTAAATTCTTCCTGATATTCGCCTTACTCGTTCTTATTTATGCAGGAGGCAAATTATTGCACCTGCCTTCCCTGATCATTATCCTGGCCTTCGGACTTATGATCAATAACTGGCATTTGTTGAAATTTGACTGGATTAAGAAACATTTCCCGCAAGAGCAGGTTAATGGATTGGGCCACCTCCTGCATTCTATAACAGCTGAATCCTCTTTTTTGGTCCGCACCTTTTTCTTTATATTGTTTGGATATTCCATTGTGTTCAGTACCATCCTCGAAGATGAGGTGATGAAGGTGGGTGGATTGATAGTACTGGCGCTCTTTGTTGTGCGATTCCTGTATATGCGGTTCTTCCTTAAGACCAATGTATTTCCCGAAGTGTTTTTCATTCCACGGGGATTAATCACCATTGTGCTTTTCTACAAGATCCCGCAACAATACCGGCTTAGTAATTTCAATGAGGGGATCTTATTCTTTATCATTCTTGTGAGCAGTGCCATCATGGCAATTGGTATGCTTTTCTATAAGAAGAAACCAGCCGAGATGGTTGAAGAACCACAGTTTTCAGAACGTTCAGATCTTTTTTAAATATTGATTGCTATGCAACATTTTAAGTTCTATTCCAAGCAGGACACACTCTACCTGACCCGTATACGCCGGTTTGAAACCAAATTGGGTGAGCGGGTGCAGGTTCTTAACGGCCATGACCAGCTTGAAGAAAAACTCAGGGATTCTCCTGCTACCTACGTGTTGTTTGGCATACCGGAAGATATTGGCGTGAAAGCCAACTACGGAAAGGGAGGGGCCGACTCTGCCTGGCTGCCTTTTCTGACCGCATTCCTTAATACACAAAGCAATGATTTCTTTACAGGGGAAGAAGTGCTTTTACTCGGGCATTTTGATTTCGGCGACCTGCAGTTTGTGATTGAAAACCATGCCCACAGCGAGGAAGAAAAGATCGAAGCTTATCGCCATGCCGTGGTGCAGATTGATGAGGAGGTGGAAAATCTTACCAAAACGATCACCGCTGCTGGTATGATACCCATTGCAATTGGCGGTGGCCATAATAATGCATATCCCCTGATCAAAGGCGCTGCAAAGGGATTATTCAAACTGGGGCTTATACCACTGGCACAAATAAATGCAATAAACCTCGATGCCCATACAGATTTCCGCCCTTCTGAAGGCAGGCATTCCGGTAACGGTTTCCGCTATGCTGAAGAAGATGGTTACCTGCAGAAATATTGTGTGGTTGGCGTGCATGAAAATTATATCCAGCAGAATGTTTGGCTCGATTTTGTGAACAATCCATTCCTTGATATGATCACTTATGAGGATATCTTTCTTTTTGATAAAAGGAATTTTATCCAGGCGGTTGCTCATGCAACAGGATTTACGGAAGATTCTTATTGCGGTATTGAACTTGATCTGGATGCAATAGAAGAAAGTCTTAGTTCTGCCACTACGCCCTCGGGATTAACACCGCTTCATGCAAGACAGTATATCAGCTTTGCTGCAACTGATACCAAAGCAGCATACCTGCATATTTGCGAAGGTGCCTCACAATTAAGTGATGGCCGTAAGAGTGAAACTACAGGTAAGCTTATCAGTTATCTTGTAAGTGATTTTATTAAGTCGAGACCCGATTCATCCTCTTAAAACATTCCCCTGGAGAAGCGGAATCCCATATTCACATAGTTTTTCAGCCGGCGGCTCTGGTCGCTGTAAATGAAACTGAATTCAAGAGGACCTATCGGGGAGTCGATACCCAACGTTAATGCATACCCGCTCAATAGCTTTCCTTCTACGGGAGCAAGCTGGTCTTTCAGGAATGAGTGATACATAAGGCTATAGCTGGATGCGGTATATACGCTGCCACTGAACTGGTAACGCCAGTTGATGGATCCCTTAATCAGGCTGTTTACAAAAAGCGAAGCATCCTGTATACCCGCCATGGTAACCTGGTTACGCATCATGGGCTGCATACCACCCACAATGAAATCATGGAAAACGAACTGGCTTGTATTGAAGTTGGCTGCAGCCTCAGACTGGAGGGTAATAAAATTCTTGGTACCCACCGGCAGTACTTTTTGTACCTGCATTTTAGCGCGGAAAAAAGGTTCGTAGCCAATACCCAGGGAATCCGGATTCTCAATTGGGTCACCGGATGAGTTAAAAGTAACATTCAGGTTCTGTGAAAATATATAGCTGGGTTCAAATAGGAAATACGTACCTCGCCGCGGAAGGAACAGCCGGTCATGTGAATTGTATTCATATCGCATATATGCCTGCAGGTAAGTATTGCGGCCATCAATAGAAATACGCGACTGTGTTTGTGGCTTCACGGATACTTTTTCAAGATGTATACCTGCTGCATACAACTGCCTTCTTTTGTAAGCCACCTGGAGTCTTGTGTCAACATATTGGCTGAAAAGGCGGTAAACACCGAGGGCCTTATAATCTTCGAATTGGGTTACTTCCTGTCGCTCCAGGTAATATTCACTGATCCAGGCCAGGGGTAATTTTTTACCACCCCAGATCTGTGTATGCTCAAGCCTTAATCGCGGGTTTTCAGAGATACCCGCGGCAATCAGGCTTTTACTTTGTTTTCCGATGAAATCGCGTACCGTTATATTAGCTATAAGCATGATATTGGTAAGAGAACTATAATTTACCGCCAGTTTTGCAGTGATCGGAACATTCTCCTCCGCAATCAGGCGGATATCAGCCACCCCTTCACTCACGGGTTCAAGCTGGTAATAGAGTTTATTGAAATAACGGGTTCCGAATGCCTGGCGGATTGATGCCTCTAATTCTTTAACGGTATATTCCTGTCCTTCTTTTAGTCCCAGCATCCTCCGCAGAAATGGCATGCTTATGTATTTTAAGCTATCGCTGATAATTTGACGAATACGGATTCTTTCAGGAACTGAAGGACAACTTACTTTCTCTGGCACACCATAAATAGCATTCAGTGAATCGGCCAGCTTCTTGAAGATAGGGTAGAAGGCAAGGCCGGTTTCGAGTCCAATTGCTATCAGGGAATCACTGCTTCCAAAACTTCCGCTTGAATATTTTTCAATGGGATGATCAACAAAATAATCGCAGAGTGCTATTTCCTGTTTGCTGGAAGCAGCTTCTTTAAAAAAGGCTATCTGGGTGAGGATCTGAAGCGGGGAGGTAAGCTTATCGGCCGATAAAAGTTCACTACTCACATCGCTCCCAACTATAATATCAGCTCCCATTTGCTTCACATCACTAACAGGGAAATTGCGAACCAATCCGCCATCCACCAGCTTTTTGTTATCTATGACAACTGCTGTAAATACAGAAGGGATGGCCATACTTGCCCGCACTGCACTTATAAGATCACCTTTGTCTAAGACGATGGCTTCACCAGTAGCCAGGTCGGTAGCTATGCATTTAAAGGGCCGGTTTAGTCCATCGAAATTCCGTATACCATAGGCAGGGAAATAGAGTTCATTGAATTTCAGCCAGAGCTCTTCTGATTCAAGAACGCCGGAAGGTAGCCGGAACTTTCCTTCTTGCATGGGTAACTCTACGGCATACCTCCCGTACTCGTTTTTCTCCTCCATGATGAAGGCATTGAGGGAGGACCGGTTACTGAGTAGCCTGTTCCAGTTTATACTGCGTGCAATAGTGAGAATGGTGTCAGCATCATAGCCGATGGCATAAAGGCTGCCAATGATTGCACCCATGGAAGTGCCGGTAACATAGTCGATCTGCAGGCCGGCAGAATCTATAGCTTTGAGAACACCAATATGGGCGAGACCCTTGGCACCACCACCACTGAGCGCCAGGCCAATTTTAGGTCGGGCGGACTGCTGTGCTCCTGCATTCATTACTGAAAGGAGCAGCATGGAAATGATAAGGTAACGGCAGAAAAATGTCCGGGTCATATGCCCGATGAAGTTAATCCATTTCCGTTTCCATTTCCATGATCTTTTCGAAGGTGGTCTCGTATTCTTTGTTAAGATTATCTAGTAGGGCCACCTGTTGTTTATAGGCTGTTTCTGCAGCGGCAAATTTACTTCTGTCAGAATAGGTTGCCGGGTCAGATAAGGCAAGCTCCAGTTCATTCTTTTTCTCCTTGGCTTTAGCGATGCGCTCTTCCAACTGGTTAAATTGTTTCTGCAGGCGTTGCAATTCCTTGCGTAGCTCCTTATTGATCGGTTGGTTGTTGGTTGGTTTAGTTGCAGCAGGCTTCACGTCTTCAACAACTTTTGCTGTGGGCGCCGCAACTGGCCCCTGCTTATCAGCTACAACCGCGGCAACCGCTGCTGCCGCAGCATGTTTTGCCATCCGTTCTTTCCATTCGATCCACTCATGATAGCTTCCTTTAAACTCTTTGATCTTATGATCTTCGATCTCCCATATCTTATTAGCAGCTTTGGATATAAAGTAACGGTCGTGACTAACCATGATCAGGCTGCCTTCATAACGGTTGAGGGCCTCCACCAATAACTCCACCGAATGGATATCGAGGTGGTTGGTCGGCTCATCCAGCATCAGGAAATTTGCTTTGCTCACGATGGTTTTCGCAAGTGCAACCCGGGCTTTTTCACCACCGCTGAGTACCTTGATCTTCTTATCTGTATCATCACCACTGAAAAGAAAACATCCCAATAATGTGCGCAGCTCCTGCTCGGTTTTCTGACTTCCGCAGGTCTTCATCTCTTCAATCAGCGTATTGTTCAGGTCGAGTGATTCAAGCTGGTGCTGGGCATAAAAACTCTCTTCAACATTATGCCCCCATTTACGGTCTCCTTCAAATGTTTCCACACCAGCAATGATTCTAAGGAGTGTAGATTTCCCTTTTCCGTTTGCACCGATCAGCGCGATCTTATCTCCCCGGTCAATTTCAGCCGAGGCATTTTCAACAATTATATTATCGCCATATTTTTTGGTGATATGTTTTAGTTCCACTAATACCCGTCCAGGTATTTTATCTATCCTGAAATTGATCTTTATGTTTGGACGTTCTATTTCCACTTCTTCTATACGATCGATCTTGTCGAGTCGTTTCATGGCACTTTGGGCCTGGGCAGCCTTGGTTGCCTTCGCACGGAAGCGCTCTATGAATCTTTCCTGTTGGCGTATATATTCCTGCTGGTTTTCAAAAGCCCGCTGCTGCAGTTCAACACGCATGGCTTTCTCCGTTTCATAGAACTCATAATTGCCCTGGTAGAAATGCAATTGCTTCTGGTATACCTCCACCACCTTGGTGACCATGCGGTTCAGGAAGAATTTATCGTGACTCACAATAACCACCGAACCTTTATAATGCAAGAGGTATTTTTCAAGCCATTCGATGGATGGAAGGTCGAGGTGGTTGGTCGGTTCATCGAGTAACAACAGATCAGGTGCCTGCAGGATCATTTTTGCCAGCAGAACACGCATGCGCCATCCCCCGCTGAATTCGCGGTAAGGACGGTCAAGGTGCTCCTGCGGAAATCCAAGTCCATGGAGAACTTCTTCCGTACGGTGGTGGATATCATATCCCCCCAGCACTTCCAGTTCATGCAGGGCGTCGGAATATTCATGCAGAATTTTCTCATCGCCGGTTGCTTCCAATTCCTTTCCGAGCCGTTCAATATCCTTCTCCAGTTGCTGCACTTTCTCAAAAGCGCTGAGGGCAACCTCAAGTATGGAATTGTTGGTGTCAAAACTCAGGAGGTCCTGGTGCAGGTATCCGATGGTGGTACCGCGGCCCCGTTCCACTGATCCGGCGGATGGCAGTAATTCACCTACAAGTACTTTCAGGAGGGTCGACTTACCGGTTCCATTGTACCCGATCAGGCCGATACGCTCTCCCGGTTGAATATGCCAGGTGGCATCAGATACGATCACCCGGGCACCAAACTCAAACGTAACATTTTGTAATCCTACTAACATGGGGCGCAAAATTACAGAAAAGCCTTCGATTTTACCGGATGGTAACGAACCAAAGAGGGTGGTTTTTGTTCATTCCTGTTAACTTGCACCCGTCTTAACATAAACTTTATCGTTCCGATGCCCCGATTTTCGATTTTTTTCCTGCTATTGTTGCTTTTGGCGAGTCCGGTGGCTTTCGGCCAGGGAAATACAGGCAGCAGGAAGTTCACCCTCAGCGGCTATGTACGCGAATCCCTTTCCGGGGAAAGCCTTATCGGGGCCTCCATCGTTATCAATGGTAAAGGCCGGGGAGTTGTCAGCAATACCTATGGATATTATTCCATCACACTGGAAGCGGGCAGCTATGAACTCAGTTGCAGTTATGCCGGCTATGAATCATCGCGTATATCGTTTACACTTGACCGTGATCTCTCCAATAACTTTTTGTTATCACCCCGTGGAACCACACAGGAAGAGGTAGTAGTATATGCCAAACGCAAGGATGGGAACGTTACGCAGGCACAGATGGGCAAAATCGATCTTGCCATGAGCCAGGTGAAATCATTGCCCGTTTTGCTTGGGGAAACAGATATCCTGAAAACGCTTCAACTGCTTCCAGGGGTACGCAATGCAGGAGAAGGTAATGCCGGCTTTTATGTTCGGGGGGGTGGACCCGATCAGAACCTCATAATGATTGATGACGCCGTGGTTTATAATACCGGCCACCTCTTTGGTTTCTTCTCTGTTTTCAATTCGGATGCCATAAAGAATGTTTCGCTGATAAAAGGTGGTATGCCTGCGCAGTATGGCGGCCGACTTTCATCTGTTCTTGATATTGCCATGAAGGACGGAAACATGAAACAACTTGAAGGGGAGGGAGGCATCGGCCTCATTGCATCACGCTTTTCAATTCAGGGGCCATTGCAAAAAGACAAGGCATCTTTTATCATCTCCGCCCGTCGTACCTATATAGATGCGCTGGTGAAACCATTTGTTCCTAAAAGCAGTTCCTTCTATGGATCAGGTTACTATTTCTATGATCTCAATACCAAGGTCAATTATAAATTCTCCGATCGCGATCGTCTTTATCTCAGTGGCTATTTTGGGAGGGATGTCTTTGATTTTAAAAATAACCAGCGATCTTTCAGTGCTAATATTCCATGGGGTAATGCTACCGCTACACTTCGCTGGAACCATGTATTCCACCGGAAATTATTCTCCAATGCAACCCTCGTTTTCAACAACTACAATTTCGCTTTTAACGGCGAACAGAATAATCTCTCTTTCAACCTGCGCTCGGGTATCCGCGATTTGACAGCAAAGTTTGACATGGATTATTATCCCGCTCCCGCGCACAAACTCAAATGGGGAGCACAAATCACCCATCACACCTTTAAGCCCAACCTCTTCAGTGGCCGGTCCGATTCAGTTGATTTCACCCCCAATAATGCATCCCGCAAATATGCCATAGAATCAGGTGTATATCTTCAGCACGACTGGGAACTGGGAGAGAAATGGCAATTGAATACCGGCATTCGTTACAGCTCCTTTGCACAGACCGGGCCGTTCACTGCCTATACCCGCGATGCCGATGGCAATAAGACCGACAGTACTGCATACCGGCGAGGGTCAACCGTAAAGTATTATGGTGGACTGGAGCCAAGGTTCACCATGCGGTACAGCATTAATGATTGGAGTTCCCTTAAAGCATCTGTTAGCCGGAACAACCAGTATATACATCTCGTGAGCAATGCCGGATCTACTCTTCCCACAGATCTTTGGGTTCCCAGTACATTAAATGTGAAGCCTCAGCTTAGCTGGCAATATGCGGCTGGCTATTTCCGGAATTTCAGCAACAATAAGTATGAGACATCGGTAGAAATATATTATAAGAAAATGGATAACCAGATCGAATACCGGGAGGGCTATACTCCCGGACTTACTGATCCGGAAGAAGAATTTGTATTCGGGGAAGGCTGGAGTTATGGAAGTGAATTCTTTGTTCGCAAAAATACCGGTAGGCTCACCGGATGGGTCGGTTATACGCTGAGCTGGACCTGGCGGAAATTCCCCGATCTCAATGAAGGCATGAAGTATCCGGCGCGATATGACCGTCGTCATGATCTTTCGGTGGTGAGTGCCTATGAATTAAATAAAAAATGGAAGCTCTCTGCAGTATTTGTATATGGAACCGGAAATGCCACCTCGCTTCCTGAGCGTTTCTACATAGTGAATGGAACACTAACGCAGGAGTATAGCCGCATTAACAAATATCGTCTGCCATCTTATCATCGCATTGATTTTGCTGCCACCTATACACCTGTTCCCAAAAATCCACGCCGCATAAAGGGTAGTTGGGTTTTCAGTATTTACAATGTATACAGCAGGTTGAATCCCTATTTCATTTACTACGATCAAACGGGAAGTGCCTATGACGGCAGCCTGAAGGTGGAAGCCAGGCAGGTGAGCCTTTTCCCTATCATCCCCAGTGTAACCTGGAACTTCAGGTTTTAGGTGTCTGACGCAGTCAGACACCTATTTCAATCGAAATCGCACCGCAGCATTTTTCTTGTCAGATGCCGAAAGGCGCACTTCATATTTATTGCGGCCGGCGGTTACTACCATTAGCGCCGTATTGGGAGGGATACTTCCAAGATTATCCGCATACATCACCAGCTCATAATCGGTATCAGGGAAGGCCTTAAGCTCGAGCGTTAAGGGCTTGTTGGTGAGCCGCTGCTTCAATAACAGCAATTTATTATTCAGGAAGATGGTGACTGTATCATTATCTATCTCTGCATTATCGTACAGATCGATTTTTATATTTGGCGTTTCAAGCTCAAGGGTGCTGACCACCTCCGTGGTACGCTCCTGCAGCTTCAGCGATTGCTGAAGTTTGGCAAGTTCTTCCGGCTGGTCGATATCGATGGGGAAATCGGTTGTAGATACCCGGTATAGCGTGATCCTGCCGGGTGGGCAAGCCTTTCTGCTATCACTTTCATATCCTTTCCATTCACCAGTAAGGGTTTCTTTATTACCCGAAGAAGACCAGGTAAGATCATAGGTTTTTGAACAGGCAACGCAATCGGATGGAATATTTACCTCCATTATTTTGTCTTCAATAAGCACCATTCTTTTGGTCTGGCTATTATAACGTCCATTGAAATGATGTTTCACAAAACGGTTGCGGTCATAATAATCAAATGAGTTTCCCATCAGCGTATTCCCTTGCTGGCCGATCTGGATCTCAAGGTTATACACCGGGAAACAACCCCCTGCTTCCTGGGTAAGTGTTCCACGCCAGATGCCGTTCAGGTCCTGTGCAGATGCAGCCTGCAGTAATATCAACAATAGGGAAGTCAGAAAGAGCCTCATGGGTTGTATTGGTAGTTCAATTTAAGCCATCGCATGAATTGAGCGATAGAATTTTGTGAACGGCAAACAAGGGAATATGAAAGGCAGCCATCTAATTACCTGCTTCATACCGGAAGCGCACCACTGCATTTTTTTGTTCTGTTGACGTGATCCTTACTTCAAATTGCTGGTTACCCGCTTTCACAACCATCAAAGAAGTATTTGGAGGGATCTCACCAAGGTTTTCGGCTACCATTACCAGTTCATGATATTCATTATCATCCAGGGTTATGCGCAGCGTAATGGGAGAGAGGGAAAGCATTTTCCTTGATACCACCAACTCTTTGTTCAGGTAAACGGAAACAGTGTCTTTATCAATTGTGCCATTATCATACAGGTTTACGATCACTTCCCTGGTACGCACTTTAAACGTCTTTACCAGTTCATTCTCTCTTGTTTTCAACACTGGTGGAATTACTTGTGGATCTGTTCTTTTTTTATCCGCACCCGCCTGGTTAGACGGCGGAGCCTTGGGTTCTATAGGACGCTGTGGCAATTCAGGCTCCTTCTCTTCAACTTTCGGGGCTGGTGTTACAATTTTTTTATTGGATTTAGCTATATCAGCGTCTTTCTCTGTAACAACTGGTGGCTGTGGTTTTGGCGGGGTAACAGGTTGCTTTTTTTCCTTCTCGCGCTGAACAAGGAAAGGCTCCTTATAAAAATCGGAACTGATAACCTTGCGCAGGAAAACAGTGCCTCTCCCACAATCGGATGAGTCGCGCGTGTTCATGCTTACATAAGTTCCTTCCATAAATTCCTCTCTGCCATTTCTGGAATATTGAAGAAAGCAGGTCATCACACAGGCATCATTGCCCTGCATCATTCTTACCTCCACGATCTTCAGTTCTTCCAGTAATACTTTCTGCGTGCCGGTATGAATAGTGCCCTTGGCAACAGCCTTACCATAGAATTCGGTTGTCTTGTAAGAATAGGTAACTCCTTTAAATGCTTTTCCCCGCTGGTCGAGCTGGATCTCGAATTTATAACGGTCATCAATATTCATGAGTTGCAACATGCGGTTATTGGAACGGAAATGACCCCGCCATATACCGGTCAGATCCTGCGCCTGCAGGGCTGTTCCGGAAAATAAAAGAAGTAGCAGGATGATGCGCCTCATGAATGCAAGTTATATATTCAAGTTAACTAAAAAGGAATGGCAATTTCGTACCGTTCAACGAGTTAATCTGGCAATTGTTCGTTAAATTTGCAACCCTTCCTGCCTTGTTTGTATAAAGGGGGAAGCAGAAATACTATAGAAACAAATGATAAAGATCAGCTTTCCGGATGGCGCGCAGCGTGAATATGAACCCGGTACCTCTGCCCTCGACATCGCAAAAAGTATTAGTGAAGGATTGGCCCGTAAAATACTTGCAGCATCGGTTAACGGGCAGGTGTGGGACCTAAGCCGTCCTATTTATGAAGATGCAGCGTTGAAATTACTGGGATGGGAGGAAAAGGATGCTAAATCTACCTTCTGGCATTCTACTGCACACCTCATGGCAGAAGCCATTGAAGCGATGTTCCCCGGGGTAAAATTCTGGGTTGGTCCGCCGGTTGATAACGGATTTTATTATGATATAGACCTTGGTGATAAAAGCATTTCCGAAGAAGATCTCAGAAAGCTGGAGGTGAAGATGGCAGAACTGGCCAAGCAGAATAATGCCTTTGTTCGCCGCGAAGTTCCCAAGGCAGAAGCTATTTCTTATTTTGCCGAAAAGGGCGATGAGTACAAACTGGATCTCCTGCAGAACCTGGAAGATGGAACCATCAGTTTCTATTCTCAGGGTAATTTCACTGATCTGTGCCGCGGACCGCATATCCCCCATACCGGGCTAATCAAGGCTTTCAAGCTCACCAGCATCGCAGGTGCTTACTGGAAAGGCGATGAAAAAAACAAGATGCTTACCCGTGTTTATGGCGTAAGTTTTCCCTCACAAAAGGAACTGGACGAATACCTCGCTTTACTTGAGGAAGCTAAGAAACGTGATCACAGAAAGATTGGAAAAGAGCTCAGCATTTATACCATGGATGATGATGTAGGCCAGGGTTTGATCATGTGGATGCCCAATGGAACTATTATCATTGAGGAACTCGAAAAACTCGCAAAGGAAACTGAAGAGGAAGCAGGTTACCATCGTGTTGTTACTCCTCATATTGCCAAGGAAAGTATGTACCTGACCAGCGGGCACCTTCCTTATTATGCCGATAGTATGTACCCTCCCATGGAACTGGAAGGAGAGAAGTATTACCTACGCGCAATGAACTGTCCGCATCACCATAAGATTTTTGCTGCAGAGCCCAAGAGCTATCGCGACCTGCCTTATCGCATTGCAGAATACGGTACTGTTTACCGTTATGAGCAGAGCGGTGAATTATTTGGTCTTATGCGCGTTCGCTGCCTTCATATGAATGATGCCCATATCTATTGTACAAAGGAACAGTTTGAGCAGGAGTTCCGCTCTGTGAACGAGATGTACTTAAAGTATTTCAAAATATTTGGGATAGATAAATATGTGATGCGCCTAAGCTTGCATTCACCTGAAAAGCTTGGTAAGAAATATGTGGATGAACCTGAGCTGTGGAAAGAAACAGAAGCCATGGTTCGTCAGGTGCTGATAGATTCAAATATTCCATTTGTGGAAGTACAGGATGAGGCCGCTTTCTATGGTCCAAAAATTGATGTACAGATATATAGTGTAATAGGAAGGGAATTCACGCTTGCCACCAACCAGGTGGATTTTTCACAGGGCCGCAGTTTCAAGCTTGAATATACCACCGCCGACAACCAGCATGACACTCCACTGATCATTCACCGGGCGCCTTTAGGAACCCATGAGCGTTTCATAGGATTTTTGCTTGAACATTATGCGGGTAAACTGCCGGTATGGCTGGCACCACAGCAGGTGAAGATCCTGCCCATTAGCGATAAATTCATGGATTATGCAGAGGGAGTGAAGAAACAGCTACGGAAAGCAGGGGTTAGAGTATCAATTGATGACAGGAATGAAAAAATCGGTAAGAAGATCCGGGATACCGAGCTGCTGAGGGTTCCTTATATGCTTGTGGTAGGCGAAAAAGAGATGAATGAGGGCAAGATTGCCGTTCGCCGCCAGGGCAAAGGAGATGCCGGTGTTATGCCTGTGGAGGAATTTATCCAGGTGATTTCACGGGAGATTTCAGATCGCAGCAGTAGTGAATAAAAAAATTAATATTTTCGGGTCGTAATTGTTTAATCAAAATAACTAAATGGCATTTCCACCCAGACCACCCAGAGGGGCTTTCAATCCAAGGTTCAAAAAAGAACAGCAACAGGAACACAGGACTAACCAAATGATTCGGGTACCATCGGTACGATTGGTTGGCGACAATGTAGAGGTAGGCGTTTATTCCATCCAGGAAGCACAGCGCATGGCACAGGACCAGGGGCTCGACCTGGTGGAGATCTCGCCAAACGCCGATCCGCCGGTTTGCAGGATCATCGATTATAATAAATTCCTCTACGAGAAGAAGAAGAAAGATAAGGAGATGAAGGCGAAAGCCAAGCAGTCTGAAGTGAAAGAGATCAGGTTTACACCTAACACCGACGACCATGATTTTAACTTTAAAGCAAAACATGCGGAGGAATTCCTGAAAGAAGGAAATAAGGTGAAAGCCTATGTTCAGTTCCGCGGTAGGGCCATCCAATTTAAAGACAGGGGTGAACTGCTCCTCCTGAAATTTGCAGAACGCCTTACAGATTTTGGGGTTTTGGAAGGGATGCCAAAAATGGAAGGTAAGCGGATGCTTGCCATCTGGGCACCTAAAAGCCAGAAGAAGAAAAAGGATTCAGGAGATTGATCCCTTTCCAAATAGTATAATTGTCAAAATCAATTGGGGAACCCGCATCAATGCGGGTTTTTTTATTATTTCTGGGCTTCTGCATAATAGAATCTACCCCCGGTTGTTTATATTGAGTCTGATTCCTGATTTTATGAGCATAGCACCTGTGATTTTGAGGGGATTGATATTCTGTACCATTTTAGTATTGGCCCTAAACGCCCGAACTCAGGTAACCGAATCCAGCCCTATCCGTTTAAAAAACGGTCTGCCGGCCAAAAGCCTGGTACTGCGTTCCATTGATCCATTGGATCCCACACTCCGTGCATCAATAGCAGGCGGAAAAACCTGGGCAATTATTCAGTTTAAAGAACTTCCAGGTGCCCGCAAGCAGGCGGAACTTCGCAGGCAGGGTATAGAACTCTATGATTATATTCCTGAAAACAGTTTCCTCGCAGGTATCAGGGGATCGTTTTCTGCCAGTGATCTTGGCGCAAAGGGCATCCAGGCATTGGTTCCCATGAACAGATCGCTGAAATCGGGTATATATGGTTTAGATGCAAATAACAGAAGGGATGTTTCTGCGGCCCCTTCCCGGAATTACCATCTTAAATTGATCCCGGGAGCTGATAGCACTGAAGGGAGGAATCTTCTGGAAAATTCTATTTCAACCTTTGGAGCGGATGGACAGGTAATAAAATTTCTAACGCCAGACCTTGCGGAATGCAGACTTACCGGCAGAGTGCTCAATCATCTGCTCGATCAGTCTTTTTTACTCTATGTGATGGAAGCCCCAGCACTTGGTATCCTTAATAGTGAAGCAACTGATATCCAGCAGTCGGACCAGCTGCATACAGGATTTGAGGGTATGCCTGCCATTAGTGGGAAAGGTGTAGTGCTGGGTATAGGAGATAATGGAAGGATTTATCATATTGACCACCGATATAATGAGGAGGGACAATCCTATAACGGGGCATCTCATGCAACCCATGTTGCCGGAACTATGGGCGGGGCAGGCATACTTGACCCGGCTATGAAAGGGAACGCCTGGCAATCCACTCTTATCGTAGATTATTTCAATACAATTATCGATCGCTCGCCCGAATATTACCAAAAGGGGATGGTGGTTACCAACAACTCCTATGGCGCTGGCAGCCAATGCCTTCCCTATTCAGGATTATATACAGGATATTGTGTTCAGGGCGATCAGCAATTACTTGACCTTCCCAACCTCGTACATGTATTTGCCGCTGGAAATGAAGGAGGATTGAAATGCGGTGACTTCCCTACGGGGTTTAGAACCATTGACAATGCCTTCCAGGCTGCCAAGAATGTAATAACTGTTGGCGCCACAAATAAGGATGCCAATCTCTTCCGCTGGTCCAAAGGCCCGACCCTCGACGGCCGACTTAAGCCGGAGATAACCGCCATAGGGGATGGTACCAGATCAACTGCTACAAACAATACTTATGCTATTGATTACGGAACCAGTATGTCGGCCCCCCAGGTGACGGGTGTTCTTGGGTTACTCTACGAACGTTACCGTCAGCTCAATGGGAATGTTGATCCGCCGGGTGATCTGATGAAAGCTATTGTTTGTAATACCGCAACAGATATCGGAAATAAAGGAGTTGATTTCACCAATGGATTCGGTTTTCTCAATGCCCGCAAAGCCATTGAAGTTGTAAATGCTAAAACATATTTGTCTGGTACAATTGACAATGGTGGGGAAACCAGGTTCGAAATTAACCTCCCTGCACAGGTGAAAGACCTGAAAATCATGTTATACTGGCACGACAAGCCATCTTCTCTTTATACGTTTAAGAATTTGGTTAATGATTTGGATATCAGTGTTATATCCCCCGAAGGATTAGAGGTCTTTCCGATGATCCTTGATACCAGTGCTGCTGGAGTTAATGCTCCCGCCATCGCCGGGAAAGATCATATCAACAATATAGAGCAGGTAGTTGTCGAAAATGCAGCGCCGGGTATCTATACTATATTGGTAAAAGGTTTTAAGGTTCCGGCTGGTCCGCAGTCGTTCAGGATCGTATATAATTGGGAAGAAACAGGTTTGCGTCTATTGCAACCTGCCGGGGGCGAAAAATGGAAGCCTGCCCAGCAAAAAGGTATTATCTGGGCGGGAAATGCCCCGGCTTCATCCATCACGGCAAGTTTTTCAGCGGATGGCGGCCTGAGCTGGACTGATATAAATAGTGGATCTGCTCATGCAAACAGGAAGGATTGGACCGTACCTTCAATTAGTACTACCAACGCGAGGATCAGGCTCCGGAATAATATTACAGGGGAAGAAATCATTTCGGATGCCTTCACAATTCTGCCCGATTATAATTTTTCACTTACAAGTACCTGCGCCTCAACCATTACTGCACGCTGGAAGCCGGCACCTGGTATTGATTCAGTTCAGGTTTTACAATACGATGATGGTGGCTATAAGGTAGTTGCAACTACTGCCGATACCTTTTTTGTCATAACCGGACTAAAGTCGGGCCCCAACTACTGGATCACCCTGCAACCCTTGTTGAACGGGATTCCCGGCGAGCGGAGCCTGGCAAAGCTTATTAAAACACCCGCCACCGTTTGCCCTCCTGCTGGTCTTTCCGGAGACCTGGCTATAACATCTGTCCTTAATCCTTCCGTTCAGCGCTTCGCCACCAGTACTGATAGAAATGGGATTGACACGGTTATTATCCACCTCCGAAATATGGGTAATTCATCAATCAGCGATACGGTTTTCCTTTCTGTAAACCAGGATGGAAATCTTCTTGGTTCAGATACGCTTATAAGAAATTTTAACCCGGGAGAAGTTTTTTCATGGAAAACGGCAATAATCCTCCAGGCAGAGATCGGTGAAGAAAAACAGCTTGAGTATAATATAAGGTCAATTAATGATCCGGAACCTACCAATAATACCCTCGCCAATTTATGGCGTTATCTTCCTAATGAACCGGTGATCTTGCCATTATCGCTTGATTTTAGTGGTTTGAAAGACAGTACTTATTTAAAACCAGGCATAATCGGGATTTTTGGGGCACCACAGATAGATTATTCAACTTCCTCAGCCATCATAAAGTTACATAGCAGAGCAACAGGTATTCCCTTCACTGCTTCCAGCAAGGTGCATAACCAGGAAATGGAGTTGACCTCCACCTTTAATATGGCAGCGTACCAACTTTCAGATGATATAAGACTGACGCTGGATATTCCCGAGTCAGGTAAAATGAGGCTTCAACTGTCTGTCAGGGGTTCCGACACATCAGCATGGCTGGTTTTGCCTCAAACTGACCCGGTCACATACGTGAACAGTCTTGAACACATGAATATTACCCGGGTACTCGAAAAGGGTAGCCAGCAATTTTCCAGCAGTTTTCAGCTAAGGCTCAGGATCACCAAAACGAATTATGAAGATAGCCTGCAGCTCCTGCGATCAATTCAACTTTTCAAGGCAAATGCCGACATGGCACTAATTGACCTTTACTATATTAAAAATAAGGTTACTGATGGTGATAGTTTGCGGTTCAGGGTCAGCGCCCTAAATCTTCGCTCAGTGGGAACAGGAACTTTCATCATTGGAGTAATATCCCCTGATGGTAAACGCCAGTCCAGTAGCTTCGGTAGTATTGCTGCAAATGATACCGCCCGTGCTGAATTCACGGTTTCAGTCAAGGACTGGCCTTCAGCAGTTTCCGGTGTGTATGCTTTTGTTACAGCCGTGGGTGATATAAACCAACAGGATGATACTCTCTTCGCACCACTGGCCTACGCGAAGTTAATGAACCAGTTCCCCTACCTGCAGGGTTTCGAAAATGGCAAACAGGGATGGGGTTCTACCTATATGTATGATCTTGCAGAAAATCTGCAGGAAACTGTTCAACCTTTTAAAGCTGCCAATGGAAATGGATTCTGGGGTACTCGCCGGCTGGAAAACTCTTCAGGAGTGGCTTTTGTGGTAGCATCGGGATACCTGGTAAGTCCGCTTTTCGATCTTCGCCAATTGCGGGCGCCACATCTTTCCATGAGTGTTAATAAGCAGCTTTGTGATGGTAAGGATTCTGTGTTCCTGGAATTTTCTGCTGATACCGGTCGAACCTGGCAACGATATATAGCCCCCGTTCAACAATCCACCAACTGGTATACTGCGCAACAGCAGGCATGGAAAGATTGTGGTAATGATTACTGGCAGGTGGTTTCTATGGCATTGCCCACCGGCTGGGCGATCCTTCAATTCAGGATTCTTTCCCTGGAGCGTTCAGATCTTAGCACCGCCACACCAATTGTTCCGGGTGGATTATTGCTGGATGAGGTACATATTTTTGATTTGGATCATCCTGTTGACGCTGGACTCACCAACTTCAGTTTTGAAGGGAGGTCGAAACCGTTGCAGTGGACCCCGGTACTAAGAAATGGTGTCATTCTTTCTGCCGCTCAATCTGCAGAAGGGGAGCAGGCATTCCGTTTTAATTACCATGCAGCAGGTGAGGGTGATTTGTTCCAGGGAAATCCGGTTCTTAAACAACGCTGGGTGTTTTCAGGATCTAACAATACGACACCAGGTAAAATAAGGCTATTCATTACCGATGATGCGGTAAGGCAATGGCTGGACGAAAACCCTTGTGATACCTGTGCAATAAAGAGAAGCGCCTATGATTTGTCCGTATTCCGGTATACTGGACCTCCATCCACACTAAATGAGAGAACCTCAGATAACCTTCCGGGATTTGAAACAGTTTGGACTGCTGACCAGTTTGAACTCATTCCCTATGAAAAAGGATATTATGCAGAGATTCCATCGGGAGTTTATGGTGAGTTCTATTTCGGGATAAATAATACCCTATCAACCGTGGTACTTCAGGCAACGGGAAGACAGGAGCCAATTTCATCTCTGCTTCAATGGGATGCGACTGCAAACCCGGGCATTCTTCGGTTTGAAATTGAAAGGGCAAACGGAACCGGCAGCAGTAGTGGTTTCCAAACCATAACCACCATACAAACCCAACCCAATGGCAATTATAGTTTCACGGATGCGGGGGTAATTTCTCCAGGCAGTTACCAGTACCGGCTGAAGATCGTTTTTGAAAATGGCCAGGTCAGGTATTCCAACATCAGTTCGGTGAACTTTGGTGAAGGCATGAGGCTTAGGGTTTATCCCAATCCTTCCCCCGCCGCTGAAATGCTTCTGCTGGTGGAGAACCTTGTAGGCGAAACCCTGCATATGGCCCTGGTAGATGTGGCTGGGCGCACCATTTGGAGAAGGAAACTGGATATTGCGGCAAGCGTTCAGGTGGTACCTTTACACCAGGCAGGTGCGCAACTGGCGCCAGGTATCTATTATCTTCGCGCCCAGAACGGAAAAGAAATAAAGACCATACGGTTGGTTATTTCAGGAAACTGATATACCTTTGCGCTCCCAAAAGGGTGCCATCGAAAGATGGTGACATTGCCCAAATGGCTCCATAAGTCCCTGCCTGTGCGGGGCGCCAGCAGGGCGTAACTATTTCAGTTATCAAGATGCCAAAGGTAAAAACCAATTCAAGCGCCAAGAAGCGCTTTAAGGTGACCGCTTCAGGAAAGATCACCCATCAGAAAGCGTTCAAACGTCACATTCTCACCAAAAAGTCAACCAAGCGTAAGCGCGGCATGCGTAAAGCAGGTGTTGTATCAAAACCAAACATGGATTTCGTTCAACGCCTCCTGGGTCTTAAGGGGTAAATCATTTAATCACAACTTAAAACTATTTAGCATATGCCACGTTCAGTAAACGCCGTTGCCTCAAGGGCACGCAGAAAAAGGATACTCAAGCAAGCCAAAGGATATTATGGCAAGCGTAAGAATGTATATACAGTTGCCAAGAATATTGTTGAAAAGGGTATGACCTACAGCTATGTTGGTCGTAAACTTAAGAAGCGCGAATACCGTGCTCTCTGGATCGCACGTATCAACGCAGCAGTTCGTGAAGAAGGCCTTACTTATTCTGTTTTCATCCACAAGCTGAATGAAAAAGGAATTGGTCTTGATCGTAAAGTTCTGGCCGACCTCGCCATGAACAATCCGGAGTCTTTCAAGGCGCTGATTGCTTCTGTAAAATAAGCAGATGATCGAAGCATCAACTCATATTACCGGCTTCCAACAGGGAGCCGGTTTTTTTATGCTTCTAACTATCCGCTCGAAGCACGATTATAGCCCTGAAATTTTGTTGGCGAATAATTCTGCATTTTATATAGGTTTGTAAGCTATTAATAAATCACCCAACTAACCACGTGTACAACTAGATGAACAATACCTACTACGACCTGGTAGACCAAACCTTCAATTTTCCCCAGGAAGGATTTGAGGTAAAAGACAAATACCTGCAATATAATGGCCTCGATATAAAAGCGCTGATAGACAAGTATGGAACGCCCATGAAGCTGACCTATCTGCCTAAGATCGGCATGCAGATCAATAAGGCCAAGCAGATGTTTGCTAATGCTTTCAAGAAGCACAAATACGAGGGCGAATATTATTATTGTTATTGCACAAAGAGTTCTCATTTCTCTTTCGTTGTGGAAGAAGCGCTGAAACATAATATACACCTGGAAACTTCTTATGCATATGATATCGAGATCATTAAAAAACTCTATGCAAAGAAGAAGATCAATAAGGAAACTTTTATCATCTGTAATGGTTTCAAGCAAAAACCTTACACTAAGCGGATCGCAGGCCTGATAAATTCAGGCTTCAAAAATGTAATACCAGTACTTGATAATGTGAATGAACTGGATGATTACAGAAAAACGGTTCGCGCCCCTTTCAAGCTGGGGATAAGGGTAGCAGCAGAAGAAGAACCTTCCTTCCCGTTTTATACCTCACGATTAGGCATACGCGCAAAAGATATCCTGGAGTTTTATGTTGACCAGATTGAAGGATATGAAAATAAGTTCCAGCTTAAGATGCTCCATATTTTCCTGAACAAGGGAATTAAAGATGATATCTATTACTGGTCTGAATTAAATAAGGTCATCAACCTTTATTGCCAGTTGAAAAAAATATGCCCAGAACTGGATAGTATTAACATTGGAGGTGGATTTCCAATCAAGCATTCTCTTGGATTTGATTATGACTACCAGTTCATGATCAATGAAATTGTCGGCAATATCAAGAGTGCCTGTAAAAAGGCCAAGGTTCCCCTGCCGAATATTTATACCGAGTTCGGCTCCTATACGGTAGGGGAGAGCATGGCGCATATCTATTCAGTGATTGCCCAAAAAACCCAGAATGAGCGCGAGATCTGGTATATGATCGATTCCTCTTTTATTACTACACTTCCCGATACCTGGGGTATTGGTGAACGATTTCTCCTGTTGCCCATTAATAAGTGGGATGAGGAATACCAACGGGTTGTTTTAGGAGGGATAACCTGCGACAGCCATGATTATTACGATTCAGAGGAACATATTAATGAAGTATTCCTCCCGAAGGTAAATGGGGGAGGAACAGAACCTTTATACCTGGGATTCTTCCATACAGGTGCCTACCAGGACCAGATCAGCGGTTATGGTGGCATCAAGCATTGCATGATTCCATCGCCCAAACATATCATTGTTGGGCACGATAAGAACGGAAAACTGGTAGATTGGGTTTATGCCAAGGAGCAGACGGCACAGAGTATGTTAAAAATACTCGGTTACAAATAAGCAGTTATGAAATCCCCTTAAAAAAGGGGATTTTTGTTTAAAGGATATCCTGCCAATTGTTTGGTTTAATTCTTGCGTAGGATCCATTACAATTTATTAAAATGAGGAAAATCATTGTGCTGTTGGTTGCGTTGTTTCCACTTACGGTAATAGCCCAGCGCTGGCATATCACCGGATTTGGTGGACTTTCCAATTACCAGGGCGACTTCCAGGAAAAAAGGCTCACTACAAACCAATCGCACGGTGCATTTGGACTCGGTGTTCAATATGATGTGAATGGTCATGTTTCTATCAGAAGCGGACTCGTTTATGGGAGAATAAGCGGTGATGACAAGCTAAATAAACAGGAAGATCTCAGGCTTCGAAACCTGAGTTTCAATTCGAGGTTACTGGAAGGGAACCTGATGGCGGAATTCAGATTGTTTGATCTGGATGAAAAAAGATTCACTCCATTTGTATTTGCAGGTCTTGGCGTTTTTGGATTTGATCCCTATACATATGACACGCTTGGACAAAAGCATTATCTCCAGCCATTAAGTACAGAAGGGCAGGGGCTTAGCGCATATCCCGATCTCAAGCCTTATAAAAGAGTACAGCTCACACTTCCATTTGGTGCGGGACTAAGATTCAGGGTAAACGAACAGGTGACACTTGGGTATGAGATCGGATTAAGAAAAACATTCACTGATTACCTCGATGACCTCAGCAGGCGATATGTTGACCAGGCGGTACTTTTGGCAGAAAGAGGCCCTAAAGCTGTTGAACTGGCTTACAGGAGTGGCGAACTAAAAGATGGCAATCCTGTTTATCCTGTTGAAGGAACCGTTAGAGGCGGAGAAGATATAAAAGACTGGTATTATTTCCAGGGCATAACGATCGGTTTCAGGTTGGGAACAGGAAGTGGTGGAGGTGGTTCGCTTTTCAATCGCTCCAAAGGAGGAAAGCAACTCGATTGTCCCCGTAACGTTTATTAGTAAAACAACATGCGTTTATACATAGCCGTAATAGCAATATTTCTATCAGGTTTTTCACTTAATGCACAGCATTCACCCGCTGCACCTAAAACATCATCCCTGTTATGGGAGATCAGTGGCAACGGGATGCAGACCCCTTCCTATTTGTTCGGCACCATGCATATCCTCTGTGCCCGGGATGCAGGATTGAGTGATAGTCTGCAGCATGCGATCGATAAGTCTTCCCGTGTTTTTTTTGAGATCGATATGGATAATATGGGAGAGATGATGGGCATTTTCAAGTACATCAGGATGAAGGACGAAACCCGTTTGAAAGACCTGATGACTGAAGAAGAATATAAGCGGGTAAAGGATTATTTCGCCGCTAACAGGTCAATACTCCCATTATCTATGATGGAGCGGTTTAAACCCTATTTTATTGCGGCAATGCTCAGTGAATCAAAAATGCCCTGCGAAACAAAGAATGGCATGGAAGAGGTGATCATGAAAGCAGTTAAAAAGCAAAAGAAAGAGATATCAGGATTGGAGACAATAGAGTTTCAGGCCAGCATTTTCGACAGTATTCCTTATTCGCAGCAGGCGCGTGAGTTGTTGCAGGCAATTGACAGCAGTGGTAAGGAGGATACTGTTACAGCAAAGATGCTTGAAGTATATCGTAGCCAGGATCTCGATGCAATTGAAAAGCTTACAATGATGGAGGAGGGGGGATTGGGATCTTATATGGAGCTATTTTTATACGGCCGGAATAAGAAATGGATCCCTGAAATGGAAAAGGCAATGAAAAATGGAACGATTTTATTTGCGGTTGGAGCAGCCCACCTTCCGGGAAATGAAGGAGTAATTAATCTTTTACGAAAAGCCGGTTATACCTTAAGACCGATGCGTCATTCTGTAGCACAAACATTATAAAGAAACGAATCGGTCTTAAAGATGAATCCGGTAAACCATGATCCTGAACGCCTGGCGTTTACAGATCATAGTTTACCGGATCTTTTTTTATTAGAATTTCTCCAGACCGCTGAAAAAGAAGCTGCCTTCAATTGCTGCATTCTCATCGCTGTCGCTGCCATGAACGGCATTCTCTCCAACAGATGTTGCAAAGAGTTGCCTGATAGTTCCGGCTTCTGCCTTAGCAGGATCAGTAGCACCGATAAGCGTTCTGAAATCTGCTACAGCATTGTCTTTTTCAAGGATGGCTGCAACAACCACACCGCTGCTCATGAACTCAACGAGTTCGCCGAAGAATGGTCTTTCTTTGTGAATAGCATAGAATTCACCTGCTTTTTCTTCACTAAGCTTGGTCATTTTCATCGCCACAATGCGAAATCCTTCCTTGATAAAACGATCAAGAATGGCACCGGCATGACCGTTCTTCATGGCATCGGGCTTGATCATTGTAAATGTTCTGTTGCTCATATATAACTTGCTATTTGGGGCGCAAAGGTAGCCAAATTTCAGTACATTTGCCCCGCTTTATGCAGCCAATACACCATATTTTTTCCCAACTGGCAACTGTACGCAAGGTAGTTGTCACTACCCACCAGAAGCCTGATCCTGATGCCATGGGTTCCTCCCTTGCGCTTTATCATTTCCTGAAACAGTTTGGACATGAGGTCACTGTCATCTCCCCAACAAACTGGGCCGCTTTTCTTGACTGGATGCCTGGTTCAGATAAGGTTCTGAACTTTGAGATAACCCGTGAAAAATCGGAGTCTATTATTATGGCAGCGGATTGGATATTCTGTCTCGATTTCAATATGCTGGCACGTACCAAAAACCTGGCACCTATTATTGAAAAAGCTACTGCCACAAAAATTCTGATAGACCATCACCAGCAGCCGGCTATAGAGAGTTTCCATTTTGGTGCCAGCGATACCAGCAAGAGCAGCACCTGCGAAATGGTATTTGATTTTATTGTGGAAAGCGGTCATCCTGAACGGATCAATCTGGAAATTGCGGAATGTCTTTATGCTGGACTAATCGGTGACACGGGTTCATTCCGGTTTCCGGCAGCAACTGCCAATGTTCACCGCATGGTGGCCGAGTTGAAGGAAACAGGTTTACAGCATACAAAAGTCCATGAAAATATCTACGATAATTTCATGGAGAACAGGCTTCGGTTTATCGGTCATGTGCTCACAAACAGAATGGAGATCTCCTATGAATATAATACGGCATTGATTTATGTTCCGAAATCAGACCTTCTTCGGTACGATATTCGTACTGGAGATACAGAGGGACTGGTGAATTATCCCCTCAGTATTCAGGGGATCCGGATGGCAGCTATCGTAATTGACAGGGATGAGGAAAGAAAGTGGAGTTTCCGGAGCAAGGGTAATGTAGATGTCAATACCTTTGCCCGGCGCTTTTTTGAAGGAGGAGGCCATTTCAATGCAGCCGGTGGCAGGAGCAGTGCCCCTCTCGATGAAACAGTCCGGACCTTTAAAAAAGTATTAAAAGAAAACGCATCAGAATTTCAACTGACATAACAAATGACAAAGACCTCTTTATTTACAACAGCAATTGCGGCCCTTATGATGGCAGCCTGTGGTAGTGCCGACTACAGTAAAACAGCAAGCGGCATAACGTATAAGATCGTTGAAAAAGGCAGTGGCCCGCAGGTGAAAATCGGTCAGTTTCTGAAGGTTCATTATACACAGAAGCTTAATGATTCCATCATAGGAACTTCCCAGGGTGGGATGCCGGCTTTTGCCCGTGTTGACAGTATCGGACCCGTTTACAATCCAGCCGAGGTATTCCGGTTTGTGCATAAGGGAGACAGCGTGGTAGTGGTTCAGGAAGTGGATACACTTCTGGTGAAAAATCCTGGAATGCCTCCATTTATGAAAAAGGGGGATAAGATGTACCTGAGTTTTCGTGTAGTTGATGTTTATGACAATGAACAGCAGGTGCAGGAACAACAGGATGCAGAAGCAAAAGGGCAGGAGGGGCGTGATAAAGCAATTCTTGATGAGTATCTCAAAAAGAATAATATCAATGCAACTAAAACTGGTCTGGGTACTTATGTAGTGGTTGAGAATGCCGGTACTGCCCCGATGGCTGATTCCGGAAAGTTCGTTTCTGTAAAATACCGCGGTAAGATCCTCTCTACCGGTAAAGAGTTTGAATCTACAATGGAGCCTGAAAAGGAGCCGATCGGATTTGTACTTGGCCAGGGCAGGGTTATCCCGGGATGGGATGAAGGTCTGAAACTGTTTGGTAAGGGTGGAAAAGGAACACTTTATATTCCAGGCTTCCTGGCATATGGAATGCGCCCGGGTCCGGGTGGACAACCAAATGAAGCACTTATTTTTGACGTTGAAATGGTAGATATCGCCAACCAGGCACCTGCTCCCAAGCAGAACCCCATGATGCCTCCGGTGGAGAATATGCCACAGGGTCATAGCAAGGACGATGGTCATAACCATTAAAATATTTACACCCGTTTCTTCTGTTATTGAAGAATTCTAAAAAAAACCGCCTCAGAATTGAGGCGGTTTTTTTTAGAGGCAAAGTCCTGAAAATAGGGACCAGATAGGGACCAGATAGGGACCCGGAGTAAGGTACTCCCTTCCTTGCGTGATATAGAATGCCTGTTAGGTTATAGCTAAGGGAAGGCATAACTATATCCTTGTGAATGCCTAAGGATACTCATATGAGTGACGGGATCGTAACGGTACCGTAATTCTAATCAACCCCCAGCGCTTGTACAAGTTTAATAGCTTCCATGGCCTCTTTCACATCATGCACCCGCAAAATAGAAGCACCCTGCATTAACGCTATGGTGTTCATAACAGTGGTGCCGTTTAATGCTTCTGCCGGGGTGATGCCGAGAGTTTTATAAATAGTGGATTTGCGCGAAATACCCACCAGAATAGGGCAGGAAAGAACCTCCAATAGCTGCAACCTGCGCATCAGTTCGAAATTCTGAGAAATGTTCTTTGCAAATCCAAATCCCGGATCAATTATAAGATCCTTAATTCCGGCATCCTGGCATACCCTGATCCTTTCAATAAAATAATCGATCAGTTCAAGTGTAATGTTTTCATATGATGCCATCATCTGCATAGTTTGCGGTCTCCCCTTCATATGCATACAGATATAAGGAACGTCCAGTGACGCCACCGTTGGAATCATATCGGCATCCAACAAACCACCACTCACATCATTTACAATACTCACTCCTTCATTAACTGCATTTCTGGCCACCTCATGATGAAAGCTGTCAATGGAAAAAAATGTATCCGGGAAATTTTTTGTTAGTTCAGGAAGTATGTTACTGAGACGGTTCCATTCTGTGGATGCATCAATCCATTCACTGTTTGGCGTGGTGCTCTGAGCTCCTATATCTAATATGGAAGCGCCTTCGTTAATCATTTTATCTGCCTGTTTGAGTACATCATCCAACTGCTGTTTCCTGCTGCCAGCGAAAAATGAATCGGGAGTGATATTGATGATACCCATTACAATGGGTTTACTGATAACAAGAAGCCGGCCTTTACAATTGAGCGTGAACATGGTAGTGAATCCTTACTTTTGAAGAATAAAGATGATTATTTTTCAAACAACTATGTCAGGTACTAATACCCAATACGAAAAAGTTATACAAAGCTGCCGCGATATATTCTTACATAAGACCCGCGATTACGGAACCTCCTGGCGGGTGTATCGACCCATCTCGATCGTTGACCAGATCTTCATTAAGGCGAAACGAATCAGAACTATCCAGGAAAATAAAAAGCAACTTATAGGGGATAGTATTCAATCAGAATTTATGGGGATACTGAATTATGCAGTGATAGGCCTCATACAACTTGAAATGGATAACTCAATAGGGGATGACCTTAGCGTGGAAGAAACCACTAAATGGTATGATATTCAGGTTAAACGCGCCAAAGACCTGATGGAACAAAAGAATCATGATTATGGGGAAGCATGGCGCGACATGAGCCAGGAGAGTTTTACTGACCTTATACTCGCAAAACTTCTTCGGATCAAGCAGATTCTTGCCAATGATGGCCAAACACTTGTTAGTGAAGGTATAGATGCCAACTATCTTGATATCTTTAATTATGCTGCTTTCGCACTTATCCTTATGGATGAAGGAAAACATTGACTGATCAATTTCCAATAATTATTACACCAAAACATGAAAACAATTCTGACACTGAGCAGGTATATCGTAGGGATACTTTTCATTTTCTCCGGACTTGTAAAAGCCAATGACCCCCTTGGACTAAGTTATAAAATGCAGGAATTTTTTGAAGTATGGGGATTGCATGGATTAAATGATTTCACGCTTGCATTTTCCATACTCATGATCGCATTTGAAATCATTGCAGGCGTTGCTGTTATCATTGGCTGGCAAATGAGATTATTCAGCTGGTTACTGCTTTTACTGATTGTTTTTTTCACCTTTCTTACCGCATATGCACTTTTTTCCGGGAAGATCAAAAGTTGTGGATGCTTTGGCGATTGTCTACCGCTTACGGCAGCCCAATCATTTATGAAGGACCTGCTCCTGCTGGCACTTATAGCCCTGTTATTTGTCAACAGAAACAGGATACAAACTTCCATGGATACCCGAAGAAGCGTTCTACTGCTTGGACTTACAACTCTTTTCAGTTTTGGCTTTCAATGGTATGTACTAAGACACCTTCCGGTAGTTGATTGTTTGCCTTATAAGAAAGGCAAACAGATTGCGGAACAAATGAAGATCCCCGCCGGCTCTATTCCAGACAGCACTGTCATTAGTTTTGTTTATAAAAAAGATGGAAAGGAGTTGGAGTTTACTGCTGATAAATTCCCCGCCGATTTTGATGAATCAACCTACAGTTTTGTAAAACGATATGATAAGGTGATCCGTAAGGGTAATGCAGAACCCCCTATTAAAGATTTTGTATTACTGGCCCCTTCTGGAAATGATACTACACAGGCACTGCTTGCCGAACCTGGTATAAAGCAGTGGTTATTTATTAAAGAAGTGAGGGATGGTGACAGGGAATCTCTCACGGAAACAATCCGGCAAATGAAGGAGATCGCAGTTGCCAAAAATATGCCCTTGTTTATTATTACTCCAGCCGCAGAACAGGTTATTGGATCGTTAGGGTCAGTTCTGGATGGAGTTCTGGTTCTTCGCTCCGATGCAGTTGCGGTGAAAACAGCAGCCCGCCATCCGTCAACAATTTACCTGATAAACCAGGGGGTTATAGTTGATAAATGGTCATTACCGGATTCGGATAAGGCCATCCTGCAAATGCAGAAAATGTAAATCAACAGGAACTATTTATATATCCATTGCGATTCTTCAATAAACTCCTTTATAGCTTCCTTGTATTACTTGGTGTAGTAATACTAGTGTTTGTACTGTTCCAGGGATTTGGTGATCCATCTCGCCTGGTGATGGGACAAACAGGTGATGCATCAACGCGTGAGAACATACGACGCGACCTTCATCTCGATAAACCCAAATGGAAACAATTGGTATTATACCTTAATGATATTTCGCCCATTGCTATTCATTCTGCAACTGATATTAAGAACAAAGAACTCCGGGGTTATTTTGTTGGTGGACAAACAAAAATCGGTATTAAAATCCCCTATCTCCGTAAATCGTACCAGAGCAGGAGAGAAGTAGGTGAAGTAATTATGGAAGCGTTGCCGGGGACCATAATGCTTGCCATGGCGGCTATGTTATTAGCAACTATAGTTGGCATAACGCTGGGTGTAATTGCAGCTATCTACAAAGGTACATGGATAGATGCCGGCGCAATTTTTACCAGTATACTGGGTATTTCGGCACCTTCATTTTTTATGGCAATTGCTATCGCATACCTTTTTGGATTTGTATTGAACGAATATACAGGTCTGCATATGACAGGTTCCTGGTTTGACCTTGACACCAGCACGGGAAGGCCATATCTCACACCTGCAAATCTTATTCTTCCCGCAATAACCCTTGGCATCAGGCCCCTGGCGATAATTGCGCAACTGACACGCGCATCCCTTCTTGATGTAATGGAACAAGATTATATAAGAACCGCAGTTGCAAAAGGATTGCCTAAAAGGATCGTTATATGGAAACATGCACTTCGGAATGCACTGAACCCGGTTATTACTGCTATTACAGGATGGTTTGCAGAATTGCTGGCTGGCGCTTTCTTCGTGGAATATATTTTTGGTTGGAAGGGATTGGGAAAGCTAACTGTTGATGCCCTTGAAAAACTTGATTTCCCGGTTGTTATGGGTGCGGTGCTTGTTTCAGCCTGTTTTTTTGTAGTAGTTAATTTTTTAGCGGATATGCTTTATGGTTGGGTTGATCCGAGAGCGAGATTGTAGCTATTAAATTACTGGATGATAACTTCTTTAATTGTTTTTTCGCCCAGGGCCTGGTTCACCCGCTGGATAATATTTTCTTTCTGGTACATAAGTTCCTGCTTCAGGGGGGCTACGGTAGTTTTGATATATAATTTATCACCATAGATCTTGATACTTTCTGTATACCGGGCAACGGTTTTACCCATTATGGATTCCCAAACATCTTCTATCTGAAGCGCCTGGATAGACCCTTTAAGCCTGCTTTTTTTAAGAAATTGCTGGATTGCATCCCCCAATGAATATTCTCCCATAATTCAAAGATAGGTGGTGTGCTGAAATATTATCATTTCTGACCCCGAAAGGCAAGACAATTACCCGTTTTGGCTATAATATGTTAAATGGACACAATGTGTTGGTTGTTGATGCAACCAAACTTTATATTTGCACTTCTTAATGGCGTACCTGAACATAAGGGCTGTAAACACACACACATGAATATCTGGTCCCGTTTTTAGATCCAATCCTTTTCACAAGTATTCCGTACCCGCCCCTATGGCCTTGAATCCACCTTTGAAACCTATAACCGTATAATTTGAAGATTTCCTATTTTTAGGATCGCGTTAAATGTCCCGTTTTTATATCCATCCAATGCAGACCGGTGATCCGTACCCCACCCCCTATGACTCCCCCTATCCCTGACCGTATTTTTTACTTTATTCCTTCTGGGTTTCGATTTCCTGGTAGGACACACCTAGTTGTTGAAAAATCCCTGCGATCCTTCCCTGGTGGGTGTCCGTAACAAACACCTGCCCATCATTTTGAATGCAAACCTCCTGCAATAAGTTAAGCATTCTTTTTTCATCCAGTTTCTCAAATACATCATCGAGCAAAAGCAATGGCGAGAATCCTTTGTATTGTTTAAGCATATTGAATTCTGCAAGCTTAAAAGCAAACAAAAGGCTTTTTCTCTGTCCCTGTGAGGCTGTTTGCCGGAAAGGCTTGTCGCCCAGAATGATACCAATATCATCGCGGTGAATGCCTGCATGTGTTCTTTGGGAATAAATATCGCGGTTCCTGTTTTGTTGCAATAATTCAGGAAATTCTATCTGGAGTAATGGACTTTCATAGAAGAGTCGCAAATCATAATTTTCCCCCGCTATACTGCAATACCTGTTACGTACCAGTTCAAGCAGATCCTTAAGGAGCTCTTTTCGTTTTGTATGAACATAGGCTGCGGGAATGGCCATCTGCTGGTCAATTATTTCCAGCAGGTCGAACTGTTGCTGTCGGGTCTCAGCTATTTGCTTTAAAAGGCTGTTTCGTTGCTGCAGTAATTTATTGTATTGCATCAGTTGCAGGAGGTATTGATGATCTACCTGGCTGAAGAGCGCATCCATAAATCGTCTTCTTTCCTCACTACCGTTGGTAATGATCTGAACGTCGTCGGGTGCAATCATGACCGCTGGAAAATTCCCAATATGGTCGGCCATTTTTTCACAGGGCTGTTCATTTACCCTGAATTCTTTTTTTCCTGTCTCCCTTAAAACAGCTGTAATCTGGAATGGATTCCCTTCGCGATCAAACCTGCCCTCCAACCTGAATCCATGGGCTCCATGGTGTACGAGCAGGGCATCAGAGCGTTGAAAATAACTTTTAGTAAAGCACAGGAAATAGATAGCATCCAGTAAGTTGGTCTTGCCGCTGCCGTTACGCCCCGTGATTCCCACGATCCGATCGCTGAAGGACCAGGATTTTTGCAGGTAGTTTCTGAACTGGTATATTGATATGGATTCTATTGAAAACAAAGCGCTTGCAAGATAATTACCGGCTTCCATACTGCAATCGGTAATCATCTGTCAACTATCATCAATTAATTCCCAATTCCCTTATCTTTGCCCGTCTCAAAACTAAACAAGTGGCAACAAAATTTTCAAAGGAGACCTATCTCTACTGGTATGAGCTGATGCAGCTTATCCGCCAGTTTGAACTTAAGGCTGAAGAGAAATACAAAATGGAAGGCAAGATCCGTGGATTTTTCCATGCCTATGTAGGGCAGGAAGCCATTGCCGCAGGCTGTATGACCGCAACCAAACCGGAAGATGCATTCATCACTGCTTATCGCGATCATGGATTGGCACTTGCTAAGGGTATAAGTGCTAAAGCCTGTATGGCAGAATTGTACGGAAAGGCAACCGGATGCGCCAAAGGAAAGGGAGGAAGTATGCACTTCTTCGGAAAGGAAGAGCGCTTTTTTGGTGGTCATGGTATCGTTGGTGCACAAATTGGTACCGGGGCAGGAATAGCTTTCGCTGAAAAATATAAGGGAACAGATGCTGTTTGTCTTACATTCTTTGGAGATGGTGCCGCACGCCAGGGTATGCTTCACGAGACCTTTAACCTTGCGATGCTTTGGAAACTCCCGGTTATCTTTATCTGCGAGAATAACAATTACGCAATGGGAACTTCTGTAGAAAGAACTTCCAATGTTGTGGATATATATAAACTTGCCGATGCCTATGAAATGCCTGCTGATTCCATTGATGGAATGAGTGCAGAAGCAGTTCATGAAAGTATCGCACGTGCAGTTAAGCGTGCCCGTGAGGGAGACGGACCAACCCTTATTGAGATCAAAACTTACCGTTATAAGGGGCACTCGATTTCAGATCCCCAGAAGTATCGTACTAAAGATGAAGTTGACGAATACAAGCAACGTGATCCTATCGAGCAGGTATTGAAATCAATCCTTGATAATAAATTTGCAACCCAGGAAGAGATTGACGCCATCAATAAGCGGGTGGAAGCACAAGTAGAGGAGTCTGTGACTTTCGCAGAAGAAAGTTCCTGGCCCGACGACAGTGAAGTGCTAAAAGACATTTATGTAGATCAGAACTATCCATTTATTGTTGACTAATTTTCATAACAAACCATCATGGCTGAAACTAAGAATACCCCTGTAGAAAACACAAGAACAATTGAAGCGGAAGATCGTATAACCGGTTTCTGGCAGAAAAATAGCCGGAATATTATTGTGGGACTGGCAGCAGTGATCATTGTTGCTGGTGGAGTTGCTGCCTATAAATATTTTATAGCCGGGCCTAAGCTACAAAAATCAGATGAGGCAATTTTCCGTGCAGAGAATTATTTCAGGATGGACTCCCTGCAACTTGCATTAAATGGCGATGCTGTTAATCCGGGATTCCTGAAGATCATAGACAGGTACAGTGGAACTCCTGCTGCTAATCTTTCAAAATTCTATGCCGGTGCCAGTTACCTTAAACTGGGTGATTTTAAGAATGCCGAAAAATGGCTAAAGGATTTCTCTACTAATTCTGTGCAGGTAAATGCAAGGGCAAAAAGCCTGCTGGCTGATGCCTATGCAGAACAAGGTAAGAAAGAAGAAGCTGCATCACTTTATATTGAGGCTGCAAATGCCTTCGAAAAAGATGAGTTCAATGCTGCAGAATACCTTTTCAGGGCTGGATATTTATATGAGAGCCTTGGGAAGAATAAAGAAGCCCTTGATGCATACAAGTCCATCAAGGAAAAATATCCGCGCACTGAAAGAGGTTTTGAAATCGATAAATACCTTGCAAGATTGGGCGAAACGAATTAAAAATTAGAATCAGTATGGCTAGTACAGGCAGTACAGATCTATTAAAGATAGAGGCAGGCATCCTTCCGAAGGATGCCTGTATCGTTATAGTGAAAACCGATTGGAATGCAACTATAACCGGAGAACTTGAGGCAGGTTGCAGGAGGGTTTTTACATCTAATGAGATCTCTCGTGTTGAAACGATTATTGTTCCCGGTGCCGTTGAAATAGGTTTTGGTATTCGTAGTTACTGGGAGGCGAAAAAATATTGGGATGACAGACCCCATGCGTTTATTGCACTGGGCTGTGTAATCAAAGGGGATACACCACATTTTGAGTTTGTTTGTAAAGCGGTTACTGACAGCGTTGTACAGCTTAACCTTACCCTGCCCGTACCCGTTATTTTTGGCGTTTTAACAGTAAATACAAATGAGCAGGCACTTGAACGAGTTGGTGGTATTCATGGCCATAAGGGAGAAGAAGCTGCACTCACTGCTCTAAAAATGATTGCCTTGCAGCGCAGTTTTAAAAAATAAGACTTTGAACGTACAGCTTTTTATACCTTGTTTTGTTGACCAATTGTTTCCGGAAACAGCTTTCAATATGGTGAAAGTGCTTGAAAAATTGGGCTGTACTGTTAGTTATAATGAAGAGCAGACATGTTGCGGACAGCCGGCCTTCAATGCTGGTTTCTGGGATGAGAGCAAAGTTGTGTGTGAGAAATTAGTGAACGAAATGAAGGGTGGTGATGATTATATTGTTTCTCCCAGCGCCTCCTGCGCTGGATTTATCAGGAATTATTATCCGAAGATTTTTGATAATGCCTCTATACATAATGAAGTAAAAGACATACGGTTACGTACATACGAATTCTCCGAATTCCTTGTTAATGTCCTCAAAGTGGAAAAACTAGGCGCAAGCCTTTCACTAAAGGCTACTTACCATGATTCCTGTGCCGCATTGCGCGAATGCAAAATCAAGGAGGAACCTAGAAAATTGCTTGCTAATGTTGCTGGATTAGAATTAATAGAGATGCAGGATGTTGAAACATGTTGTGGGTTTGGTGGCACCTTCGCCATTAAATATGAACCCATCTCCATCAGTATGGCCGACCAAAAAGTGAACAATGCATTACAAACAGGTGCAAGTGCAATTATATCAACAGATCTTTCCTGCCTGATGCACCTTGACGGATATATAAGGGAGAATAATATTCCCCTCACTACCATGCATATTGCCGATGTACTCGCCAGTGGATGGTAGGGAGGGGAATGGTAATTATTTGCCTTTTGGTAAAGCAACCGCATCAATTACATGAATAACGCCGTTGCTTTGGTTCACATCTGCAATACTTACTGTAGAGATTCCGCCCATACCATCTTTAAGCATAACCTTGTTTCCCTTAACCATAGCTGTTAGGGTGCCGCCATTAACAGTAGTAAGGGTTGCCATACCATTTCCTTCTTTGATCATCTTTAACAGGTCATCAGCATTGATACGACCTTGAACAACATGATAGGTGAGTACACCTGCCAGCATTCCCTTGTTCTCGGGTAACAAAAGCATATCAACTGTTCCTTTTGGCAATTTTTCGAATGCCTTGTTGGTAGGGGCGAATACGGTAAACGGGCCAGCGCTTTGAAGTGTCTCAACCAGACCCGCTGCCTTTACAGCTGCAACAAGTGTTGTATGGTCTTTTGAGTTCACTGCATTTTCAATAATGTTTTTTGATGGATACATAGGGGCTCCACCTACCATCACGGTCTTTTCTTTTGCCATGGTCTGAGCATGTGTAACATTCGTGAGAAATACTGCTGCAAGCATACATGCGCTAAGACGGATCGTTCTCATAAAAATGATTTTATTTTATTGATTGATTTATTTATGGAGATACGCAGGGCATAAAACTTTAGATTGCATGATTTGTTATTTTTACCAGCTATAACCAAAGCTTTTTAAATTCAACCTGTACCTAAATCTGCATATATGTCTTATTGGTTAGTGAAATCCGAACCGTTTAAATACAGCTGGGATCAATTTGTAAAGGATAAAATAACCCATTGGGATGGTGTCCGGAATTATGCAGCGCGCAATAATTTACGCTTAATGAAGAAAGGAGAAAAGGTCCTTTTTTATCATAGTAATGAAGGCGTTGAAATTATCGGCATTGCACAGGTGGTTAAAGAAGCTTACCAGGATCCTACAACAGCTGATGAGGCCTGGGTTGTGGTTGATCTGAAGCCGGTAAAACGGTTAAAGAAAACTGTTCCACTTACAATCATAAAATCGGATCCCAGATTAGCTTCCATGGCGCTGGTGAAATTAAGTCGCCTTAGTGTTCAGCCGGTAACTGAGGAAGAATGGGAAACAGTGATGGAATTGGCTAACGAGAAAAAATAAGTATGAAGAAGATCATTGTTCTGACTGGTGCCGGCATAAGTGCCGAGAGCGGATTGAAAACCTTTCGGGATAGTGATGGACTCTGGGAGGGCTATGATATTGAAGAGGTGGCAACACCCAGGGCATGGAGGCGTGATCCAAAACTGGTGCTTGAATTTTATAATATGCGCCGGCGAAATGTTCTTGAAGCAGTTCCCAATGCAGCACATAATGCACTTGCCGATCTTCAGAATGATTTTGATGTACATATTATCACACAAAATATAGATGACCTTCACGAAAGGGCGGGATCAAAAAAAGTATTGCACCTGCATGGGGAGATCCTGAGCATGAGAAGCGAACATGATCCATTCCTTGTAAGCCGTGTTTCTACCGATATGGAATTTGGAGCGCTTGCTCCTGATGGCTATGCATGGCGTCCTGATATAGTTTGGTTTGAAGAGCCCGTTCCGGCAATAGGAGAGGCTGTACCGCTTGTAAGAAGCGCTGATATATTTATTGTTGTCGGAACTTCACTACTTGTTTATCCTGCTGCGGGTTTGGTAGATTTTGCCCCTTATGACTGTCCGAAATTTATTGTCGATAAAAAGATACCCTCATCGGGTACAATTCACCATCTGGTAAAAATTGAGGCGCCGGCTTCAGAAGGAATGCCAATGCTCGCTGAAAAACTCAGAAACGGAGAGTTTTAATTTTTTCCTAACAGCCACACTGCTATTTATAAGTTCTATTTGCAACATGAAACGGTACATGTCCGCATTGATCCTCACAATTTTTCATTCTTTTATACTTTCTGCACAAGATCTGCCTGCCTCTCTTAAAGCACTCAAATCCTTTGCAATAAATCCTGCAGACACAGCATCCCTAGATAGTTTCGGACACTCTTTGTTTAGTTCTAAAGGCATTAATTATCTGGCGCCAGTGGTTGCCAGGCTTATTAAGGCCGACTCCCTCAACAGGCAAAATCCTTTTCAGGCAGCTCTGGATATGGCATTTATCAATGAATATAAAATGAGCTTGCGGTATGAACAAATGGGATATGATTCAATGCCCCTGGAGGCTTACAGGGATGCGGATATATATGTGGATACAATGAAGGCGGTAAGTTTTGATAATGCTGCCCGGTATATCTTATCCAGAACCGGACGCGAGAAGATTGTGATGATAAATGAAGTACCCTATAAGCCTCAGCACCGGGTCTTTGTCGCAAGCCTCTTAGATTCATTATATCAACAGGGATTCCGATACCTGGCAATAGAAATAATCGGAAATGGGAGAGGAGAAGCTATATCGAAAATCAGTATGCTCAATGGATGGAAAGCAGCCGAACCCATTTCAGGAGAACTTATCCGAATGGCTATGGGCCTGGGGTTTAAAGTAATACCTTATGAAGATCAAACCCCGGGAAAATATACACCTACAGGAAGGGCAGCCATGGAGGCACAGAAAATTGCCGATATTATCCGGAAAGATAGTTCTGCAAGGATACTTGTTTTATCAGGGATCACTTCCGCCAGTGAAAAAAATCTTGGCGAACAGAACTGGCCGATGGCCTACCAACTGAAACGCTTTACCGGCCATGACCCGTTAACGATTGATCAAACTGAATTAACTGAAGGAAGTAATTTCGAATATGGAAGGTATTTCTATGAAAAGTTAGCTGATCGGATCCAGCTAAAGGAAGCAATGATAGCATTCAGGAAAGATAATCCCGTTTCATTACTGGACAATGATCATTATGATCTGCAGGTTATTCATCCTCGCACCGGCTCCATAAGGAATAGACCTTCATGGATACGGATGAATAATAGCAGGAAAGAATTTGCTATCCGCCCTACTTTAAGAAATATGTTCATGGTGCAAGGTTATTACAGCAATGAATATTCAGCTGCATCCCTACCTTTTCTGATTCCAGCCGACCAGACTGTAAGCGCAGATATTGATGGATATTACTATCTCTATTTGAAAGCCGGCAAATACATATTAGTATATAGGGATATGAATTATCAGGTATTAAGTATTAAAGAAATAACAGTTATGTAATGGTTTCTCTTTATTTTTGAGAAACTAAATCAAACTGTCATTTATGAAAAAGTTATTAATGCTACTTTTTCTGGGTTTCGCGATGACCTCGAATGCTCAGAAATTTCAATTGGGTGCAAAGGGCGGGGTGAATATTAGCAATTATACCGGAGATGACATTGAGAGTAATGCCCTGGTAGGCTTTCACCTTGGAGCCTTTATTAATCTCATGTTCGGTGATAATTTATCTCTTCAGCCCGAAGTGCTTTTTTCAACTCAGGGAACCAAGTTTGAAGATGCCGGTGATGAACAGGATTGGAAAGTGAATTACCTTAATATCCCCGTTATGTTGAAATATCGCTTCAATGGAGGATTTTTTGTGGAAGCTGGTCCACAGATTGGTATAAAACTATCTGAAGATCTGGGAGGAGAGACTTCGGAGGATTTAATTAAAAATTCAGATGTTTCCGCCGCGGTTGGATTAGGTTTTCACGGAAAAAGCGGCCTTGGTATTGGGGCCAGGTATAATATGGGACTTTCAAAAATTGCGGACTTCGAATTTGAAGGAGTGAAGCCAGATGTTAAGAATAGTGTTATTCAGTTAAGTATTTTTTATACATTATTCAACAATAGAAACCGATAATACATGTACTTTATATAAGTAAAAGTCCCGCCATGCGGGACTTTTAAATTAATTATGACTCCAAACGGAATGAGATCTTACATATAAGTCCATAGCTGGAAACTTTTCCATCTTTCACATGAACCTTAATGTCTTTTACATATACAGAATCAATGTTCCGAATAGTCTTAGAAGCCTCAGCTACAGCATTCTGTATAGCATCATCGATGCTTTTTTCCGAAGAGGCGATAACTTCGATCACTTTTACGATTGGCATATGTATGGTTTTATATAATGAGAAATTACTGAATTAACTTAATGTTACCCAGTTCCATAGTGTTATTATTATTTATCTGTATGTCTGCAAACTGATGATCTTTATAAGGAGCTACGGCATCAATTAAAAGTGTATATTTTCCAGGCTTTACAGATAGATTAAAACTGCTCCCAATGTGGCGGGATTGAATTGTGTCTTTCCCATTAATTAACCACACATTGCGTAAAGCCATAGCTGGTACAACCTGGCCTTTGATATTACATACTGTTCTCTCTTTTGCTGCTTCAAGTGTAGTGACTGCTGCAATGGTACCCAATAGTACCCATGTTGATTTGGTCATGATTTCCCTGATTTTTAAATGCTAACGGTAAGGGATGGAGGAAAAACGCTAGTATTCAATGACCGTGCCAAGCCCATTGATACCGATGATGCGGGTGCGGATTGCAACGCCATATTTGCTTTCAGGGACAGCTATTGTGATCGTCTGGGAAGGTTGTACTGATCCAATTAAAAGGTTTTCGGTATGGTGGATCACCTGGTTCTTCTGGATAAAATCAATTGCCACCACTACATCTTGCAGAGGTTTAGCGCTGGTATTGGTAACAGAAAGTTTGAGGCCTGATATCCCTCCAAAAAGGCCAACTGAGTAATTTGATCTCACTATTGTCAGATGCCTCTTAAGGGAAGCAAATTCAAGAACCGGGTTAGGTGGAATTATTGATAGGTTTTTATCATCATTATTATTTCCCGGTATATTTGAAACCATGGAAGCCATCTCGGGAACTATATTGTCCCGGCTCTCAATGTTTTTTTGTTGTGATCGTTTTCCGGAGGTGCCGAAGTAGATTCCAAAAGATAGAAGTAGTATAAGTGCACCGGCAATGTATATTCGGTTTCCCTGCTTTTCTGAATGATTCTGATGGCTTAATTGACTTTCGAGGCTCTCTGTCACATTGGCTGAAAACACGCCTTCATCTGTAACGGCGGATGTTATTTCCCTGGCTGGAAGAATGACAGATACATATTTTCGAGTATATGTTCCCAATTGTGACCTGGGCCAGGACGAATTTTCATGGTGATGAACAGTACTATACAGGTCATCTTCAGCTACTGGTGCGTAAGCCACAAGTTCTTCAAATTCACAGGGGTATTTCCAAGATGCACTTTTCCCTTCTGACCAAACAAGGTCGTAGGCTTTAAGTTGCAACCGGACCAACTCTTCAAAAGAATATGGTCCGGATTCAATGTTATTTCGCAACAATCTATACTGTTGCATACCCATCATTTTTGTAGTTATAAATCAGGCAAGACTGTAAAATATCCCGGACTATAAATGTACAAAAAAGCCTTGGTACCGAAGGTGGAAAAAATGGGTTTAAAATGGTCATTTTGTTAAGGTTTTAAGGCTTAAAAATGGTAGATTTGCCAACCTTTTGGGAAGCTATTTTCACAATAATCAAATACCGCACCGGCGGTTAAATATTAAGCATGGAAGAAAATCTGACGCCACTGGAAACAAACGACTCCAACCGCATCGTCCAGATCAATATTGAGGAACAGATGAAAACGGCCTATATCGATTATTCGATGTCGGTTATCGTTGGTCGCGCACTTCCCGATGTTAGGGATGGACTGAAGCCGGTTCACCGCCGTATTCTTTTTGCGATGAACGATCTGGGTATGTCTTTCAATAAGCCCTTTAAAAAATCAGCGCGTATTGTCGGAGAAGTATTGGGTAAGTACCATCCACACGGAGATTCTTCTGTATATGATGCCATTGTGAGGATGGCACAGGAGTGGAGTATGCGTCACACACTGGTTGATGGCCAGGGAAACTTTGGTAGCCAGGACGGTGATGGCCCGGCCGCAATGCGATATACTGAGGTTAGGATGCAACGGATCGGGGAAGCGATGCTTCAGGATATTGAGAAAGATACCGTTGACTTCCAGTTAAACTTTGATGACTCACTCCAGGAACCAACGGTTTTACCAACCCGCATTCCACAGTTGTTGGTGAATGGTTCAACTGGTATTGCCGTAGGGATGGCTACTAATATGATGCCGCATAACCTGGGTGAAGTTGTTGATGGTTGTATTGCATATATTGATAATCGTGAGCTCACTGCAGAAGATCTGATTAAATATGTAAAAGCTCCGGATTTTCCTACCGGTGGAACAATTTGGGGAATGGATGGGGTAAGGCAGGGACTCCTCACAGGCAGAGGGAGGGTAGTGCTGCGAGGCAAAATGCATGTTGATACTAAGCCTAGCGGGCGTGAGCAGATAATAATCACTGAAGTTCCTTACCAGGTGAACCGGGATGCACTTTGTGATAAGATCGGACAGCTGGTTGTTGGAAAAGTAATTGAAGGCATTGCGCATGTAAACAACGAATCAAACCAGAAAGAAGGTACGCGTATCGTTATTGACCTGAAAAGAGATGCAGTAGCCAACGTGGTTATAAATATGTTGTTCAAATTCACTGAACTGCAAACTTCATTTGGTATTAATAATGTGGCATTGGTAAAAGGTCGTCCCAAGACACTTAACCTAAAGGAACTGATCCATGAATTTGTTGAATTCAGGCATGAAGTGGTCGTTCGGCGTACAAAATTTGAACTGAAAGAGGCCCAGAAACGAGCTCATTTATTGCTTGGTTACCTGATTGCTCTTGATCATCTGGATGAAGTAATAGCACTGATAAGAAGTTCTGCAACTCCCGACATTGCCAAAGAAAACCTGGTAAATGCCGGATGGGGGCTGGATGAAATACAAGCTAAAGCAATCCTTGAATTGAGATTACAGAGGCTTACTGGTATGGAGCGCGACAAGATCCGGGAAGAATATGATGAACTGATGAAACTTATTACGCATCTGCAGGAATTGCTTTCGAATGAAGGAATGCGTTATGATGTTATAAAAACGGAACTACTTGAGGTTAAGGAAAAGTTTGCAACTCCTCGTAAATCAGAGATTACATACCTGGCAGATGAAATGAATATCCTTGATTTCATTGCTGAAGAAGATGTAGTTATTACGATTTCCCATCTCGGTTATATCAAAAGAACCTCCGCCACCGAATACCGTCAACAACGCCGCGGAGGCAGGGGGGCAATTGGAGGCAAAACAAGGGACGAGGATTTTATTGAGCATATTTTGGTTGCATCAACACATCATAGTTTGATATTCTTTACGGAGAAGGGAAGATGTCATTGGATGAAGGTTTATGAAGTGCCTGAAGGAGAGAAGAATAGTAAAGGCCGTGCCATTCAGAATCTAATGCAGCTGCCCCCGGATGACAAGGTTCGGGCAATTATTGATGTGGCTAACCTGGATGATAAGGATTTTGTCCAGAGTCATTATATTGTACTTTGTACAAAGCAGGGCATTATTAAAAAGACCCTCCTTGAAGATTTTAGCAGGCCGCGTCAAACTGGCGTAAATGCTATCACCATTGTGGAGGGTGACCAGTTGCTTGATGCCCGCATGACCGATGGGAGCAGTGAGATCATGATGGCGGTTAAAAGCGGTAGAGCGATCCGATTCCCGGAATCCAAGGTGCGTCCAACAGGCCGTGGAGCAATTGGTGTTACCGGTATCGAAGTGGATGAAAAAAATGATGAAGTTATTGGTATGATTTGTGTCAAAAAGGACGATATTGAAAAAACTGTCCTCGTGGTAAGTGAAAAAGGGTTTGGTAAGCGTACTGAGATTGATGAATACAGAATTACAAATCGAGGCGGTAAAGGTGTCAAAACAATCAATGTCACCGATAAGACCGGCCCGCTGGTGGGTATTTTGGATGTAACTGAGAAAGAGGATCTGATGATTACTTGTAAAAGTGGATTGACGATCAGGACCTCCATTGCAGATATACGTGCAGCAGGAAGAGCCACCCAGGGTGTAAAACTTATTAGTCTCCAGGGAGCGGATGAAATTGCGGCAATTACTAAGCTTGACGAGGTGGAAGATGTTCCGGCACTAGAAAGTGAAGGAAATGTGAATGCTTTTGTTGAAGGAAGCACTGACACAACCAATCAGGCAGGAAATCCATCTAATGACGCGGAGAATACCGGTGAAGAAGATCCTCAAAACAATTAATTATTTTTAAAACCTTCAAACATAAAAATAGTCTGATGAAAAGATTCCTACTTACGACGTTGCTTGCAAGTGCCATTCTGGGTGCATCAGCGCAGAACCTGGAAAAGATAAAGGACCAGGTTAAGAAGAAAAATTATACTGAAGCAAAAACCCAGATTGAACAGTTCCTGGCAAATGAAAAAAATGCCAAGAATTCGGAAGCATTGTATACAAAGGCCAAGATCTATAACGAGATTGCTCAGGACCCGGCTTTAGCGGCGAGCAATCCGGATGCACGTTGGACAGCATTTGAAACACTGAAGCAGTATGTAGCTTCTGATGAAAAAGGGGAAGTAGTATTGCTGCAACTGGATAATTACAAACCTCTGATGGATATGTACCAGGGTTATTTTAAGGCGGGAGCAGAAGACTATAATGCCAATCGCTTTGAGCCCGCATATGGCAATTTCAAGAATTGCCTGGCGGTAAGTGAGTATATGGCTGAAAAAAAATGGAGCAACGTTGCCCTCGATACAACGGTTGTGCTTTATGCCGGAATTAGTGCAGAAAAGTCTGGTAAGCGCGACGACGCGGCCCTCTATTATGGTAAACTTGCCGAATCGAAGGTTAGCGGAGAAGGTATGGTAGAAATATACAAATGGTTGGTAGATCATCATTATAATCAGAAAAAAGATCCTGCTGCTGCAAGTAAATATCTTGAATTGGGTAAATCCATTTACCCAACGGATCCATTCTGGGCTGCCTTTGACCTGGATATGGCCCGCGATAATGGTGACAAAAAAGTACTATTTGAAAAATACAGAACAGTTTTAGCCGCTGATCCTAACAATACTTCAATCCGGTATAATTATGCCGTTGAGTTATACCAGGAAGGCTACAAGCCGGATGTGGCTCAACGCCCTGCAGACGCCGATCAGCTGATAGCGCAAGCAAAGGAAAACCTGGAAAAAGTTATTGAATTGAAACCTGATTATGCTGCTGCATATTTAGTACTTGGACAAATTCAGTATAACCAGGGGGTTGATTATAACAATCAAAATAAAGCTATTCGTCCTCCGGCAGGTGGTAAACTCAAGCCAGAAGAACTTAAGAAAAAGGAAGAGCTTCGTGGATTGATCGCTCAAAAATTCGATGCTGCAGTGCCACATTTTGAAAAAGTAGATGAATTGTTGGGCTCACAGGGCAAATTAAAAATGGATGATAAGGGCTATCTCAAAGATGCCTATGATCTCCTGATAACTATTTATGACAATAAGGGGAATAAGGATAAGGTAAAGATCTATGAAGAGAAATTTAATAATGTTGACAAAGTCCACTAATACTTTCTCATAAAACAGAAGCCGTCTCATACGAGACGGCTTTTTTGTTAAGTCACTGATCCATATGTATTTATTGAATACTTCAATGGTTTTATAACACTTAGAGTATAGGTTTTCTTTTTTTATTGGAGAATGCATTTTCCGCAGGATGTGCATTATTTAATGAGTTAATTTCTGTACTCCAAGTTGACTATAATTTATATTATGTTAAATAGTATTATCCTTGATGAAGGCGATTACTCTTCTATTAAGCTTCCGCAGGCTCTTTATGGAACTCTCTAAAAATAAGGCGGAGCGACTGGTCATAGGTCATATAATTGTATAACCAGTTGATAAATACAAATAGCCGGTTTTTAACCCCCAGTATCAACATCAGGTGCAGGGCCATCCAAACTAACCAGGCAAGGAAACCTCCAAAATGTAATTTAGGCTTTGGAATATCAACAACTGCCAGATTTCTTCCAACAGTAGCCATGGATCCCTTGTCTTTATATTCAAAAGATTTCAGATCCCCTTTTCCTTGTAATATAAGGTTCAGGTTATAAGCAATGTTGTCAGCTTGTTGCATAGCAACTGGTGCAACCTGGGGATGCCCATTTGGGTAGTTTTCCGTAGGCATTAAAGCAATATCACCTACTGCAAAAACATTCTCCAATCCATTGATCCTATTATATATATCAACAGGTAACCGGTTCCCTCGCTGAGGTGGTACATTTTCCAAGCCGGCAGGTATATGCCCCCGAATCCCCGCAGCCCATATAACTGTAGCCGTGGGTATTGAATTTCCATCCTTACTACTCAGATTTCTTCCGTCATAACCTGCAACCTGTGTATTAAGTAATAATGTTACGCCTAATTTAGAAAGGTATTTAGCCGCCTGCTCTGAACTCTCTGAACTCATTGTTGAAAGCACTTTGCCTGAGCCCTCTACAAGATAAATGTTCATATTGCCGAAATCCAATTCCGGATAATCTTTAGGAAGTACATAATTTTTCATTTCAGCAATTGCACCAGAAACTTCTACACCTGTTGCCCCGCCACCTACCACAACCACATTTAATAGTCTTTGAAGTTCATCCGGGTCATTTTCGGTAACCGCCGCTTCCAGGTTCTCCATCAACCGATGTCTTATTTGAAGAGCTTCAACGGTTGATTTCATTGAGAAAGCATGGATTTCAATTTCTTTGTTTCCAAAGAAATTGGTACCTGCCCCCGTGGCAATAACCAGGGTGTCATATGGGATTGGACCTGAATCTGTGATGACAGCTTTGGCTTCAGTATCAATCCTTTCTATGTTGGCAAATCTTATCCGAACATTCTTACTATTGTGAAATACCTTCCTTAAGGGAAAGGAAATATTGCTGGCATCCAGCCCGGCCGTGGCAACCTGGTAAAACAATGGTTGGAACTGGTGATAATTAAACCTGTCAACCAATGTTACCTCGAACCCATTTTTGTTATTTAATTCCCTTGCTAAACGGAGTCCACCGAATCCCGCTCCTGCTATTACCACTTTCATTTTATGTGTTTTAGAAACATTTCACGGTTAGCGCAAAATGCAGGCCGTATATGGAATTTGCCGGAATCTTAATAAAGGAGGCGTACTTTAATAGTATCCTTTACATCTTTCAATAATTTTTGAGCCTGGCTTGATAATTTTTTGTCGACGTCCAGCACTACATACCCGATCTCTTCATTCGTTTTGAGATACTGACCCACAATATTGATCTTATGCCTCGATAATTCAGTGTTTATTGCAGAAAGTACCCCGGGCACATTTCGGTGAATATGCAAAATACGGTGAGTTGATTCCTGCGGCGGAAGACTAAGCTCCGGCACAGTCAATGAGCCGTAACTATTTCCCATTTCCAGATACTGGAATAACTTCATGCTAACATCTTCCCCAATATTTTGCTGCGCCTCTTCGGTTGACCCACCGATATGAGGGGTTAAGATAACATTGGGTAGATCCTGAAGAGGACTTTGAAATCTCTCCCCGTTTTTTTCTGGTTCCCACGGAAAAACGTCAATCGCGGCTCCACTTAATTGTCCTTCCACCAAATATTTGCGGAGGGCATCCAGATCTACTACTTCCCCCCTTGCATAGTTCAGTAAAATGCTGCCCTTTTTGAAATATTTCAGGATAGATTTGTTGATCATGTTTTTTGTCTGGTTCGTATCTGGCACATGCAGGGTTATTATATCAGATTCAGATACCAGTTCCTTAAGAGATTTGCAGGGGATAGCATTTCCCAGGGGAAGTTTAGTCAAAATATCATAATACTTAACCTTCATCCCCATTGCTTCTGCCATAATGCTTACCTGGGTGCCAATATTTCCGTAGCCAATGATTCCCAATGTTTTACCTCTTAATTCATAGCTTCCTTTAGCATCTTTCATCCAAATCCCTTCATGAGCTGATTTATTTTTATCTGGTATACGGCGTATCAGCATAATTGAAAGTCCGATCACGAGTTCAGCTACTGATCTGGTATTTGAATAGGGTGCATTGAACACAGCGATTCCTTTTTTAGTAGCAGCCTTTAGATCGATCTGGTTTGTACCGATGCAAAAAGCACCAATTGCCTGCAACTTGGTTGCAGCTTCAAGCACTTTTTCTGTTACGATAGTCTTGGAGCGGATACCCAATAAATGGATGTCTTTGATTTCGCGTATAAGATCGGCTTCTGATAAAGCGCCTGTTAGCTTTCTTACCGAGGCGTATCCCTTCTGTTGAAAATTTTTAACTGCTTTGTCGCTAATGTTTTCGAGGAATAAAATGTTGATTTTGTCTTTTGGATAACTGGTTGTTGGTTCCATATTTTTTGCTTGCTATGTACAAATATCCCTGATTTAGCCCATAATTCCTTGCAGGAAAATACCTTGCGGCATAAGATTTGCCTATCCCAATGCGTTATATTTGTCAAATCCAGATCCTTACCAGATAAAAAACAATGTATTGAAAAACAGATTAGTACAATTGATTCTGCTAAGTGCAGTACTATATGGCTGCCGTGAACAAGCTGGCAAAAAAATTGCCAGTGATGCTGCAACCCAGCCCCCTTTAGAAGTTTTTCAGGTTGGGTATGCCGATAAAATGACGGCTATTAAATACGAATCTGCCATTAATACGTTTTTTAACCGGAATTTAGGTTCAAGAGGGTTTAATGGTTCCTGGCTGGTTGCAAAGGATGGTGAGATTATTTCTGAAGGATACAAAGGTTATCGCGATCCCTTGCAGAAAGACAGTGAACTGTCCTCAACTGATGCCTTTCACCTCGCTTCAGTGTCAAAAACCTTCACTGCAATGGCGGTCCTTAAACTCTGGGAAGAGGGCAAACTTTCACTGGATGCAGATCTCTCAACATTTTTTGCTGAATTTCCTTACCCCGGCACCACTGTCAAGATGTTGCTGAACCATCGAAGCGGTCTTCCCAACTATACCAATTACCTCGATGTTTATAAGTGGGATAAGAAAAAGCTGGCAACCAATCTGGATGTTCTTACTACCCTCTACACCCTTAAGCCAGGATTACAATTTCCAACTGGCAAGCGCTTTAGTTATTGTAATACAAACTATGCACTGCTTGCTCTTATCATAGAAAAGGTATCAGGTCAAACATATCATGATTACCTGACTGAAACATTTTTCCGCCCACTCCAAATGAACGACACTTATGTGTTTCGCGAAGTGGATTTTGATCGTTCTCTCCCCTCTTTCGAATGGAATAACCGGAAATATGGCCTTGAGTTCATGGATCTGGTTTATGGTGATAAGAATATTTACAGTACTGTTCGCGACATGCTTAAATGGGACCAGGCGCTTTATAACAATAAGCTTTTCAAAGATTCAACACTATTGGCTGCATTTTCGGGATACAGTTATGAAAAGGCAGGAACACGTAATTATGGTCTTGGCTGGCGTTTAACCGAAGTGGAAAATGGAAAGAAAATCGTTTATCATAATGGTTGGTGGCATGGTAACAACACTGTTTTTATAAGGCTTCCTGAAGAAAATGCAACTATAATTGTTCTTGGTAATAAATTCAATAGAGGAATTTACAAGGCAAAGCAACTCTGTGACCTTTTTGGAGATTACCGCCAAAGCAATAATCGCTTTCAGGATAAGGAAACGGAGAACAACGAGACAATGGTTGGCGGCGGCTCCAATTAAAGCAAACAATTCACTACATTCTTTTTTGTACATTTCGGTATGGTAGTGTTATCAGCCGAACAAATTCATGGTTGGGATAATTTCACCATGGACAATGAATCAATTGCTTCCATTGATCTGATGGAAAGAGCCTCTTTAAAGTGCGTTGAATGGATTGAATCCAATGGGCTATTAAATCATCAATTTGCTGTTTACTGTGGTAAAGGCAATAATGGAGGTGATGGACTTGCCATAGGTCGACTTTTACATGAAAAGGGTTGCCAGGTTGAAATTTATATCCTTGAGTTTGGGCATTTGGGCACACATGATTTCCAGCAAAACTTACAAAGGCTCCATGCCCTACCAGTTAATATACACTTCCTTCAGCCCGGCACCAATCTTCCGGAAATTCCTGATGAAACCATTGTTGTTGATGCCTTACTTGGTACGGGAATCAATCGCGCTGCAGATGGTTTATTGGCCGCCATCATTCAGCATATCAATGCCTCAAAGAATATTGTTATCAGTATTGATCTGCCAAGCGGTATGTTTTGTGATATTGCCACCATTCCTAACACTTGTATTCATGCAACTGTAACACTTAGTTTTCAGTGCTTTAAACCTGCCTTCCTCGTTGCAGAAAATGCTTCTTTTTTTGGAAAACTTTTCATTTTGGATATTGGTCTGGCAAATGAATATTTATCAACAATAACACCCGAGTATGAGTTGATGGACAATGTTATCGCATCTGGGATAATCAGGCCCCGACCACCTTTTGCACATAAAGGAAATTTCGGTCACGCCTTATTGTTTGCAGGCTCAGAAGGTAAAATGGGTGCTGCTATACTTGCGGCTAAAGCATGTCTCCGAACTGGCGCAGCTCTCTTAACCTGTATGGTGCCACAGGATGGATTGGCAATCATACAAACAGCCCTGCCAGAGTCGATGGCCATTGTTGCTTCCAAAACCGATGCTTCTTTTCCCCTACCCTCCCTCGATATGTATACTATTATTGGTGCTGGCCCGGGAATTGGTATTGGTGAGTCAAGTGCTAAACATCTGCATGAAATTTTAAAGGCATCTACAAAACCTATGGTGATAGATGCCGATGCTCTGAATATTCTTTCTAAGAATGCAGAATGGTTAAACATGCTTCAACCATTTTCAATTCTTACACCTCATCCAAAAGAATTTGATCGGATTACAGGATTACATGATTCCGATTTTGCACGTATAGCCACTGCCAGAAGATTAGCTAAAAAGTATCAGCTTATAATAATACTGAAAGGTCACAGGACACTGATTGCCATGCCAGGAGGGCGCGCGTGGTTTAATACAAGCGGAAATGCCTCCATGGCAAAAGGGGGAAGCGGCGATGTACTAACGGGAATGATTACCGGATTACTTTCTAGAGGTTATGCACCGGAACAAGCAGCCCTGCTGGGAGTTTATCTCCACGGACTTGCTGGTGAACTTGCAAGCGATATTCATGGGATGGAATCTGTGCTGGCAAGTGATATAGTTGAAAATATCGGTAAGGCTTTTAAGGCATTAGAAAACAAATAACATTTATATGAAACTATCCTTTCCCAAGGTCCTAACAAGTTTAATGATCCTGAGCCTTTTTTCAGTCTCATGCCAAACCAACGAAAGTCAGGCACCTGAAGAAACAGACAATAAGAACTATTTTTTATCCAGCGAAGAAGGCGTAAGAACAGGTGGTGTAAAAATTATTCCGATCGAAACCCCAAAAGGCCGTTTCAATGTATGGACGAAGCGTTTTGGGAATAATCCCAGGATCAGGTTATTATTATTGAATGGAGGTCCGGGTGCAACCCACGAGTATTTTGAGTGTTTGGAGAGTTATCTTCCAGCGGAGCAGATCGAGTTCATTTATTATGATCAATTGGGCTGCGGAAATTCTGACAATCCCAATGATACGGCTATGTGGGACCTTGCACGTTATGTTGAAGAAGTAGAACAAGTTCGTAAAGCGCTTGATCTGAATAAGGATAATTTTTATTTACTTGGTCATAGTTGGGGTGGAATTCTTGCAATGGAATATGCATTGAAATATCAGGATCAATTAAAGGGACTGATAATTTCCAATATGATGTCAAGCTGTCCCGATTATGGTAAGTATGCCGATGAAGTGCTTGCAGCTCAAATGGATCCGAAAGTACTGGATAGCATTAGGGCAATTGAATCGCGGAGTGATTTTGCAAACCCTCGCTATATGGAATTGCTGATGCCAAATTTCTATGCAAAACATGTTTGCCGGCTACCGATGGATAAGTGGCCTGAACCTATGACAAGATCCTTAGGTAAAATCAATCAATCACTTTACGTAACCATGCAGGGGCCAAGTGAATTTGGCATAGCAGGAAAGTTAGAGAAATGGGATCGTAAGGCAGACCTTTCCCGGCTAACTATACCTGTTATGACGATAGGCGCAAAGCATGATACAATGGATCCCGAGCACATGAAATGGATGGCCGGCCAGGTTCAGAACGGCACATATCTTTACTGCCCTAACGGTAGCCATATGAGTATGTATGATGATCAGGAAACTTATATCAACGGTTTAATTAAATTTTTGAAAGGAGTTGATGCTGGTAAGAATAAAAATGTTCTTTGATGGATTATTTACTCGCTTTTGGCGGATTCTTTGTTTGTTGTATAATTATTTTTTTTGCGGGAAGAAAACTATCCTGGTACGGTGATAAAATCGCTGAAATTACAGGATGGGGAAAGGCGTGGGTTGGGCTGATTTTAATGGCATCTGTTACCTCATTACCTGAATTAATGGTTGGTATTAGTTCATCTGCAATAGTTCAGGCCCCAGATCTGGCCGTAGGTGATATATTAGGTAGCTGCGCGTTTAATCTCCTTATCCTGGCCGCAATGGATGCATTTGTTCCTGACCATAAACCAATCTTCAGTATTGCTTCTGCCTCGCATATACTTGCAGCAGCCCTCGGGATTATTCTGGTATCCATGGTTGGCTTCGCTCTGTTCTTACCAAATGAATACAGACTATCAAGTTGGATAGGTATATCCAGCCTGCTTTTCACGACGATTTATTTATCATCCATGCGAATTATCTACCTCTTTGAACAGAAGAAGCAGGATTTGATAGGACCTGATCCACCCAAAACTATAGAACATGGTTTATCTTTAAATCAGGCCTGGAAAGCATATGTTTTTTATGCAGTGATTATTGTGGTAACTGCTCTCGCATTACCATGGTTTGCAGAAAAAATCTCCACATTAACTGGATTGAAGGAATCTTTTGTGGGCACAGTATTCCTTGCTATATCAACATCTCTACCAGAGGTTGCAGTCTCTATCGCGAGCGTACGAATGGGGGCAATAGATCTTGCCGTTGGGAATTTACTCGGATCAAATCTCTTTAATATTTTCATCCTTGCAATCGACGATATCTTTTACACCAAGGGTCTTCTTCTCAAAGATGCGTCCGATTCGCACATCAGTTCCGTTTTATCCGTTATTATTATGTCAGCGATCGTGGTAATCGGTCTTACTTATCGGATCAAAGGAAAACGATACTTTCTGGCATGGGATGCAGCATTGATTTTGATTGTATATATTGTAAATATGATAATCCTTTTTAACCAATAATTTTTTGTATTTAATTTATCGGGTCACCACTTTATAAGCTTAAATACAATCCTGGAATAATTTTCTTTTTCATAAAGCACACCGATCTTCTTTCTCGATAATTTAACAAGGTCGGAATAGGCTGTAAAATCTCTTTGTTTATCATTGTTACTCTTATCTACAACAATACTTTTTGAATATTGAAGTCCATCATTATAACTGATCCGTAATGTTAGATTATCCCTTCTTCTGGTGTCGGCTGCGTTGCAAAATGCTATGATATTCTTTCCTTTCTTTTTACCAACAGTGAGGATGCTTCCCTGATTAACCGGATCTGGAAGATTGGTATCAAAATAAGTAGTATCCCAGCTTTCACCACCATTGCTGCTTATACTAACAATACGTGCACGGATATCACCCTGCTGATTTCGCGAGTTCATCATTAGTTTGTCGCCAGACATTTCGGTTGCCATAGATTCATTTCCTCCCGGCGTACTCACTGTTTGGGATAGCCGGAAACCGCTGCCATGATCATCTGTGAAGAAACCGTGTGCCTTATAATCCTCCGCTTTTGGTAGCGGATCTCCCGCGGAATGATTTGCTGCCACAAAAATCCTTCCTTTGTACTTTCCTGAACCAAATTGCATAGCGTGTCCGGGTGTATTTGCATAACTTCTCCAATCTTCTGAAAAATTATATGATGGATTCAATTGTGGCTGCTTGGGGCGATGTGTCTGAACAGTGATGTTAACAGGCTCTGACCACGTTAGACCGCCATCCGTTGAAGTCTTGTACCATACCTCCCTAAGTCCATTACCTTTTCTTACCTCCCCTTCATGGTTATTGCCCGTATTGTAAAACAAGAAAATTCTGCCTCCTGGGAAAGCAGGATCATAAAGGTCAACTACAGGTGCGGGATTGCCTGCCTGCATCTTATCGTAGTCCACAACAGTCTGAAGAGCGCTCCAGCTTTTTCCTTTATCAGTACTTTTCTTTAATACAATATTGATATCGCCAAAATCTCCCGCATTGTTTACCCGCCCCTCGGCAAACGCAAGTAAACTGCCGTCAGGAAGTTTTATAATTGCGGGGATACGATAACTCTTATGTCCCTCATTTCCGGATACAAAAACAGGGACTGCTTTATCTTGTGCAAAAGACTGATGGGAGAACAAAACGATAAATATTAAGAAGATAACCTTAACCATGATTATTTTATTTTTACTTTAAATGTTGATGCAGGAAGCTTTTCGCTATTCACGAGATTGCCGTCACTAAATGGTTTCCATCCATAATAGATATATTCAGGTTTGAAGTTAACGCTGACGATGATTTTCTTTTTAATAATAAAGGCCTTAACATCAGTGATGCCATCCACAGAAAAACCACGTAGGCCATTTCCATCAGAAGTTTGAAGGCCTTTTAACGCATGTTTGAATCGCAGAATGACGTTACCTTTCTTGTACTTCACAAGCGTGGGTTTTGGACCTGAATATTCAATATCCCTATTCCCATAATGAAAGTGTAATGCCAGCTTTGAAAGCCTCTCCCCTACCGTTTTCTTATCTCTTGGATGCACATCATTTCGTGCTCCGATATCACTGCTTACTGCCATGCCTCCATACTTCACTTCGTCGGATAACTTACGTTGTTCATCACGGAACAAAGGCCAGTAGGTTGATCGGTAATTAGTGGTATCTATAGAAGATAGCTGTACCCAGTAAAATGGCAAGGCAGGCTGATTAAATGTATTTCGATAATCATTGATCATAAGGTTCATCAGGCTCCGGTATTCAAGAACCCGCGTCATTTCCAATGAATTTGTTTCACCCTGGTATAGGATAACGCCTGCTATAGGATAGTGCTTTATCGGTAAAATACCCGCCTCATAAGCAAATCCAGGTTTATAAGGGTGGTTTGGACCATCTGGTTGTACATTCGCTTTTTCAACAGTAATATTCTGAAAGCCGCGTTCCCTTGACCATGCTGGTAATTCATGGTTATATAACCAATTGCCTTCGATCTTCCTGCTAAACAATGAATCTGAAGACAATGCTTTTCTACTGATAAAAGTTTCCAGAGGTGCGCCTCCTATGGCCAGATTAATGAGCCCGATAGGGATGCTTTCTTTTCTTGTAAGTTCTTTTGCAAAGTAATATCCGATAGCACTCATATTCTTTACTGTATTGCTATCGCATTGTTCCCAATTACCCTGATAGAAATCTTCCGTATTCATCTTTTTCATTATGGAATCTGAAAACGAAATTCCATAAATTCCTTTCCCTGCATATACAGGATTGTATAATCTTATAAGAGGTTGATCTGTTATATTTATTTCCTCCCTATAGAACTTGTCCTTTGAAAATGGCCATTCCATATTTGATTGACCAGTACATAGCCATAGATCACCAATGAGTAGATTGTTTAAATAGATACTGTCATTTTCTGATCGGATTATGACCATTGAAGGTAAAGTGCTTGCTTTTTGTGGAGGGAATTCAATCACCCAGGTAGAGTCAATACCAGTTAGGGTCGTCTGTTCTTTATTCAGGAATTTAATGGTGACTCTTTTACCCGGCAACGCCCGTCCCCTGAAATTAATTGAATGGTTCCTTTGCAATACCATATTATCAGAAAAGAATTCATCAATCTGTAATTGTGAAAAGGAGATAAATGGTGTCAGCAATAAAAAGAATAAAAACTTTATCATAATTGCTGGAGGTGTTCATTGAGTATCTGAGTGCAAATCCATTCTTGTCGGGGTAGGTGAAAAGGACCTTTAAAAAGATTCCCTTTTGCTGTTTGGGCAATTGTTCCATTTCTATGCAAGTATCCAAACCATTCTCCGTTTTCCCTGTCATGAAATTTATTATAGGAATAATCATGCACCATCTTATGCCATTCAGCGTATTTAGAATCGCCTGTCATCAGGAAAGTAAGTAATGTAGCGATGATTGTTTCATTATGTGGCCACCAGAATTTCATGTCCTGCCAGTATTCCTGTACAGGTTTATTATAAACATCCCTGAAATAAAATATCCCACCATATTCTTTATCCCATCCCCTCTCCCACATGTAATCTAACATACGGCAACCGAGTGAAATAAGATGAGGATCATTATTGCGCTTTCGGGCTTCATAAAGTATGAACCACGCCCCTTCAATAGCATGCCCTGGATTAAGTGTTCGGCCATCAATGTGGTCAATAATACTGCCATCAGGTGCAACCTGTTCCATCACACATTTTATATCATCCTTTACAAATTTATCTTCTATCTGACCTATCCAGGTACTAATCCATTCATCACAACGATCATCCCCAATCGTCTCCCGAAGTTGCTGAGCAGTATTCATCATGATCATCGGTACACCGATTCCAATGGAAGGGCGGGTATCAAAATATTTAGGCTGCAGCAGGCCCTTGGTGGTTGCATATTCAATACACTTTCCGAATAGGAATCTGGATTTATTTGCCGCTTCCTGGTCACCGCTGGCAAGCGAATAAGCGGCCATGGCAATTACTGCGAATGTTTCTGAAAAAAAATATCGACGTTTACGAATAGGTCTTCCATCTCTCGTAGTATGGAAGAACATCTGGCCATCCGTATCGAAGCAACGCTTTACAAGGAATTCATAACCCAGTTTTGCCCCATCTAACCATTCCTGTTTTTTCTCAACAGTATTGTATAGTGTAGAAAGAAGCCAGGTGGCACGTCCCTGAATCCAAACCGCTTTATCATCATCTATCAAACTGCCGTCATGATCGCGCATCAATAGAAATCCACTATGCTCAAGATCATAGGATCGGGGAAACCAAAAAGGTACCGTATCATCCAGCAATTGGCGCGAATAAAAATCCTTCAGTTCTATTAACTTCTGTTTAGAGTATGACATCGTTGAAAAATATTATATTAATCAGTAGATAGTTCATCGTAGTTATTCACTTTTGGCCTGAGGAAATATAACTGGATCATCAGAACAACCAGTACAATTACCCCAAGCATGGCAAAACCTTTTCCAAGATTACCCGCGTCTGTTGATTTGCCAAGCAAATCAGTTATCCACGCGCCAAAGAATACGCCGGTCATATTCATTAAACCATAAGCTGTTGCTCTGTACTTCGAAGAAACAAACTGGCAGAGTATAGGCATATTATTAGCATCGAACATTCCAAAACCAAATCCGAAACAGAACGCTGCACCAATGATGTGGAACAGTGAGTGACCAAAGCCCAGGAACAATAAAGCCGGGATGGTTAACCCAAGACCTATTGCACTCGTATAGATACGACCGCGTATATTTTTCTGTACCCATTTGTCGGAAAGTATACCTCCGAATATTACCCCGATGAAAGAAGAAGCAGCAATCGTAATTGTGGCAATGGGACCGGCCTGCGCCATTTCAATATTCAGGTTCTGTGCAAACAATGTTGGCAGCCAGTTTTTGGTTGCCCAACCCGGAAGGCTCGGGATAGCAAAATAAAATAGGATGATCCAGAAGGATATATTAGTCAGTAGGATCCCCATCCCTTTGAAAATAGAATCTTTGTTAACAGCAGGTTTTATGATTATGGTTGGATCTTGGTCTGCAGTTTTTTTCTCTCGCAGAAATAGGATCAACACGAATGAATATAATATCCCCACCAAACCAAAACTTTGAAATGTATGCTGCCAGGAAAAGGTATCGGCGATAGTTGCCCCAAATCCCCCAAGAGCCTGTCCCATATAAAGTCCTGTCATATGAATGCCGATCGCAAGTGACCTAGTTTTGTCTGAGTGGAAATCAGCAATTAAGGACAAGCCAGCAGGGATATACAGCGCTTCACTCACTCCCATTACAGCTCTCAGCCAGTATAATTGGTTGAAACTGGTGGCATAGCCCATGGCAAAAGTTACGCCCGACCACACAAAGAGGCTTCCAATTATTAACCATTTTCGATTGTACTTGTCGGCAATGATTCCTGAAACGGGACTCATGAGTCCGTAGATCCAAAGAAAGATGGCCATAAGAATGCCAAAATTTTCAGCCGATTGAAGCTCAACTATATCCGCCTGCATGGATGGCTTCATAGTGGAAAGCATTTGCCTGTCCATATAATTCAGAAGAGCCACCACCCATAATAGTCCAACAAGGATCCATGGATATTTTTTGGAGTGCATGCCAATAGTTATTTTATAAATGTTTTACCCGATAAAATATTCGGGCTGCGTATACCCGCTTTGATTTCTCCGCTGGGTATGATTATCTCATCATTCCATTTCAATGCTGTTGTTGTAACAGGTGTGTTGAAAGGAATTGAATCAGTTCTTACCCATTCATTATTCGCTGTATTATACCGAAGAATTTCGCGGCTGAAGCCTGGATGACCAGCCTGCAATAAATTCTTTTTATCCATCAGTTCTTGCTTATGAACTGTATTCTCTTCCTTTGCTATTTCAGCGATCAGTCCCTCAACTTTTGTAAACGTATCTCCTGTATCTCCCCCAAAAAGGAAAATATCCTGACTGCCAATAGCAAGGCCTGTACCCGCTGCCATAGCATAAGGCATCGAGGCTTTTTTAATCCATGTATTTTTTGGGATATCGAAAGCAAACAAGGTTGGGTAGATCTCACTTACTCCCCCTACAATTCTTTTCCTCCCGCCAATAAGATAGATATTGGTTTTATCTTTCTCCATCTGATTTATTAGAATAGCATGAGAAACCCGGATAGGGAGTTCCGGCATTTGCTCCCAACCTTTCGATAGATTCTCAAGGTCAAGTCTTAGAAATTTATTTGAAACGGAATCGATTGTTTCTCCACCAGCCAGGTAAATATAGGAGCCAATGGATGTAGCAGCAGCATTAGCAACCGGAACAGGCAAAGCAGGTAGTTGATCTATTCTGATCGATTTATTATCGGGAATGTATTGAATCTTCCAGACTAAATTGGTGGGTCCGTCGGGTGTTTCTCCCCCGGCATAAATGATTCCACCGGGTGATGCACAATTAGCTCCATAGGCAACCGGATAAGAAAGTGAGTCTGTGTTTATGAGGATTAATTCTCCCTGCTGCCCATGACCATATATATAAATGGACTTATGATATTCTTTCTTACCCCCCTCCCATGGTAATCCAGATGGAAAATTAGCTCCCCCGGCAATCACGAGATGGTCATTATGTATTCCTGCAAGAGGTCCGGCCAGGCCCATCGCTTCAGCTTTTCCGCTATCTGCAGGTAAAGCTGCAGCAATTTTCCATGAAATGGAAATCTCCTGCTCACTGTGTTTGCAGGAAGTGGTATATGACAACATAATAATAGCTATAAGGGAAATTATTTTTCCATTCATTGCGTCATGCATTAATAGCAGCTGGTTGTTGGGAACAATACGCTGCGAAACCTAATTCATTTACATCTTTTTCAAACAGCGGAAATGCTGTGCTGTCCATATTTTTTACCGGTAACCTGAATTCTCCGCAGTTTAATCCAACCATTTTCATGAATGCCTTACCCGTTGCTATCCCTCCATATTTTCCTAAAAGCCTTATCATGTCAATGGATTTTTGTTGAAGTGATCGGGCAGTTTCATGCTGATTGTTTTCATAGGCCCCAATCAGATCATAGTATAACGGTGCGGCATAATTGAATGTGCTTCCTACGGCCCCTTTTGCTCCCAGCGAAAGCGCCGCGAGCATGTTCTCATCACGCCCCCAGAGCATATCATATTTTCCTCCCTTAAAGCGCAGACAGGAGAGAAAATCCATGAAATCTTCATGTGTATATTTAATACCTGCAAAGTTCGGAATCAGTCCATCCACCTTTTGAAGGAGATCGATCATTGGGAAGTTAACTCCTGTGAGTACAGGGATATGATAATAATAAAAAGGCATATCCGGAACAGCAGATGCTATAATTCGACAGCATTCTGCCAGCATGTCAATACCTGAAGGTTTAAAATAAAATGGCGCTGTGAAGGATATGGCATCCAGCCCGATTTCCTTTGCATGAAGGGCCAGTTCAATACTATCTGAAAGGCATGTTCCTCCCAATAAGGGCATCACTGTAAAATCCGGATCAGAACTTGTACATTTTGCCCATGCTTCTGCAACCGCTTTTTTTTCAGATAGTGACAGTGATACTCCCTCGCCGGTGGAGCCGCAAATAAAGGCGCCCGTTATGCCATTATGCTTCAGAAAGGAATAATAGGAAGGTATAATGGATAGGTTCAGATCGCCATTAGCATCCATTGGAGTGAATGGAGCTGCAATCAAACCTTTTAAATGATTGTTGTGCATAAAACAGGTTTATAATTTCGTTTGTTGCTATATATAATAAAAATCCATAAAAAAGCCGGAAGCAGGAATACTTCCGGCATAATAATAAAGAAGCATTATGAACCAACCTGGCTGTTACCAGCAGCCGAAGTATTATTGGGGTTTTGCTGTCTCATATCCCGGAGTCTGGTTAACGAGAGGATCGTTTGTCCAGATACTGGGTGGAATGGGCCATAAAACCATATGTGCCTGTGTAGCTTTATCTAGTACACCGTAAGGATGGTTCGTACTGATGAATACCATTGGTTCGCCCCCAACCTGCATGCGGCGGAGATCATACCAACGCTTTCCTTCAAAGACAAACTCTTTACTACGCTCTTCAAAGATGGCAATCTCATTGGCATCTTTGCTTCCATTAACAAAAGGAGCAGGATCATTTGCCAGTCCACCAAAAGCCCTGTTGCGTACTGGCTGTATGTACTCAGTAGGATCTCCTCCCTCAGCATTTACGATCTCAGCAAGCATTAACAACCTGTCGGCCTCGCGATATACCGGCCAATCATCTGCAAAGTATCTTTTGTTTGCATCGATGGTACCCAGGAATTTCACCAATGCGGTATTCCGAACAGTTACAGTATATGGTTCAGTTGATGTGTTTACTTTATAGTAATCATAAAAAGTAGCATCTCTTCTTTTATCGGCAATATTATACGACTGATATAATTCGAACTTATAACGGTAGCGCTGGATGATCTGCTGAGAATTGGTGGCTGCAATAATCAATGGATCCACCAGGAAATTACCTTCTCCTGCACTAACAGTTGAATCCTTGTAATGCTGACCATCGAAATTGAAAGTTGAATAAGTGAATGACGATACTCCTGGCATCTCCACTTCCCCTACCCTGTACCTTAGAGTGAAGATAATCTCATTGTTGCTTTTCTTATTGTAAGCAAAAACATCCTTGAAATTATTTTCAAGTGCAGGACCACTGATTGACGTTAGTGCCATTTTTGCATCGGCCAGATCAGCTGTGGTACCATATACTTTTGCCGACCAGAGATATACATCTCCTTTCAACATCAGCGCCGCATTAGGACTCCACATTGTTTTATCAGTAGTTGGTGCCGCTCCAAATAATTCTATCGATTTATTGACATCATTCTTTATTACAGCAAGTACTTCTGCCTCCGTTGACCTTGCGCGACGCAAGGTAACCTGGTCTGTATTACCATTCAATACTTCAGGCTCCAGCCAGATAGGAACACCACCATATGTACGCAGCAACTGAAAATAGTAATATGCACGCATGGCGTGTGCCTGACCAAGCAGGAAATTTTTTCTATCCTCCGTCAGGAAACCAACTTCATTTACCTTCTGGATAAAGAGGTTCAATTGAAGAATTGGATTATAAAATCCTCCCCAGTTACCTACACCGGCTGAGTTTTCATCAAGCCTTTGTTCAATTATCTGCAGTTCATTGAGTGATGTATTCTGTACATCTATATTGCTGAAACTTCCTCCACGCATTTCACCAAGGCGCAAAAACATGAACTGGTTATTGCGGAACTGATTATGTAATCCCACCATGAAATTGGAGACCTGTGATTCGTTCTGCCAGAAGTTTCCATCCCCAAAATAATCTTCAGGGGCGAGTTCCAAAGTCTTTTTGCAGGAAGAGAATGCAACGATGGCAATCATTGACATCCATATTATATGTTTAATCTTATTCATGATCAAAAATTTTAGTATTTCGGAGATTTAGAAAGTTAGGTTTGCTCCGAAAATCAGTGAGGTTGGAATGGTATATGCACTGTTTTGCGATCCTGTACGCTCAGGCAAATTCAGGAGATCATTTGAAAGATAACCAAGGTTCTGCCCTGTTACTGTTAGGGTGAGTCCTTCTATCCTTGCCCTTTTCAATAATGTGGATGGAACTGAATAGCTGAGCGACAATTCCCGTAAAGCGAGGTATCCTGAATTGACCCAGAACATATCACTCGGACGATCAAAATTCTTGGTATTCAATTGATCGGCCCAGGTATATCGGGGATATTTTGCATCAGGATTTTCAGGTGTCCAGGTATCCTTTACAATATCAGTGGCATTGAATTCACCCTGAAAGCTTCCCAGAGCCCACATTTGCATAAAATCCTGCTGAATATGTCCCAGACCGAAGTCGACCCTGGCAAACAATGAAAGACCTTTCCATGAAACTGTTGTATTAACACCACCAGTCCAGCGTGGAATTACCCTGCCCAGAGAAACTTTGTCGCGGTAATCAATGGTATCATTTTTATCTATATCCCTCCACATCATATCGCCCAACTTGGCAGAAATATGATTGGTAAGTCCCAATTCACTGATCAGTTTTGCACTGGCTACTCTTCTTCCAGCGGCTCCACCATACTGAACATATCCTGCCGCAAGGTCAATAACATTATAAGCATCCAGGTCTTTCTGATTACGGATAATTCCATCGCTGACATATCCGAAAATTTCTCCGAATTCCTGTCCTTCCTGGAGTCCTCCCACCCAAATAACACGTCCTGTTTTAGGGTCGTATATCTGCTCTCCACCCTGACGGTTGTTTTCATTGCCGTTAAAGGGAAGTTTTTCAATGGTATTTTTGTTCCATGCTGCATTGGCACCTATGCTCCAGGAAAGGTTTTTACCCTTTACCAATTTATAAGAAGCTTCCAGTTCAACTCCACGATTGCGTATGCTTCCATTATTAGTACGCAGCTGGCTTAGGCCTGAAGAAACGGGCAGGCCCACATAGGCCAGCTTATCCGTTGTAAGTCTGTTGTAATAAGCAACTGATGCATTAAGCTTATTATTGAGAAAGCCCATATCAGCACCTACTTCAATTGTACTTGATTTTTCCCAACGCAGATCTGGATTTGCAATTCCGGTTTGCAAAAAACCAATAACTCCGTTATAAGCAGTTTGTGAACCATATGAGCCTTGGAGTTCATATAGCCCTATACCATTGCTGGTGCCGATTCCGATATTTCCATTCATTCCCCAGCTGGCACGGAGTTTCAGGAATGAAAGCCAATTATCTGTTGCGGCCATAAAGTTCTCACGATGCGCCATCCAGCCCACTGATACTCCAGGAAATGTTCCATACTGGTTGTCGCCCAGCAAACGGCTATAACCATCACGCCTGATCGTAAATGTTGCCAGGTACTTCCCATCATAATCATAATTGATCCTTCCAAATCCTGACATGATACGCTCCCTGAAATGATATGAATCAGTGCTCCTTGTTTGAGTGGTAGCATTATTAAGTGTCAGACCTAAATCCTGGAAATCATCTGTGGGCGCAAGACTTCCACTTGCTGAAAAACCGGTACCATAGAGGTTGAAATACTCAAATCCAGCCATGGCAGCAATATTGTGCATATCCGAAAAGCTGGATGTATAATTCAGGATCGCATTATAGGTTTGACGTGTTGTGCGGTCAAAACTATTGGAGCTTGAACGGGTTCTGTTCCAACCTGTATTAGGATTGGTATAGCTCAACAAGCCCGTACGAAAATCCTTATTGAAGGCTTCATAGAGTCCCTCATCATACATCAGGATACCGCCGATACGTGCATAGAGATCACGGGTAAAGTTGACCGTAAACGCCTGGTTGAGAGTAAATTTGTCCGTTTGATTATTGCGTTTGTATTTATCAATATTTACTGCCGGGTTACCATCACTTGCATCACGACCAAGCAATAGTTCGCCATTCATATTAGTGCCACGCAATGTTGGAGGAGCCGATAACATTCTTCCCCAAAAATTGCTTTCACCATTCTGCAGGCTCTGGTCTCTCCAGTTGGCTTTCGCAAACTGCAAACCACTCTCCGATTTCAACCAGTCTTTGATTTTGTATTCTCCGTTCAATGCAAGGTTAAGTCTGCGGTAAAAAGTTGCAATGGATAGTCCATCT
>JAKFDZ010000109.1:0-108422 GCA_036675925.1 Flavihumibacter sp. | reverse complement strand
ATTATGGTGCTTATGCCGAGGGTGTTCACCTCTTCCCATACCGAACAGAGAAGTTAAGCCCCTCATGGCCGATGGTACTGCTATACCAGGCGGGAGAGTAGGTAGGTGCCATATTTATTAAAGCCCCAACAAATAATTGTTGGGGCTTTTTTTTGCTTATTCCCTATCTCATCTCATCCTTCCCATTATAATAAACAGTTTCAATAATATTTGGATAAACTATTAGCTCAATCCAGTAATTTGTTGACTGCATGATTGCCATATTATTAAACCCATACGCAGGAAGGAGAAAATCAAAATCAATACTGGCAACTATTGAAAAAATCCTCATAAATAAAGAAATTCCCTATGCCGCTTTCATTAATTCATGGCCACAACACTATTCAGACTACAACCAAATATGGCTTATAGGAGGAGATGGAACCCTGAATTATTTTGTAAACAATTATGACTGTAAAAATATTCCGCTGGCATTGTTTAAAGGCGGCACAGGTAATGATTTTGCCTGGAAACTCTATGGCGGTTGCAGCACCTCAGAGCAGGTACTGAAGGTTCTTGGTGCTGAGCCACGCGCTTTAGATGCAGGGATTTGTAATGGTAAATATTTTCTGAATACATTGGGTATTGGTTTTGATGGAAGAGTTTTAAGTATGATGCAAACTATCCGCTGGTTGGGTAGTTCGATCGGATATTATCTTGCCATAATCAGGATAATATTTTCATTTCAGGAACCAGTATATTCCATTACAAAAAATGGAGGTAAACCTGTATTCGGAAAGTTGCTATTATTGTTACTTAGCAATTCATCAAGAACGGGAGGAGGATTCCTGGTTTCACCAATGGCTGAACCTGATGACGGAGTGCTTGACCTGGTAACATGTGAGCCTTTAAATATTGCTCATAGGTTAAAGGTATTACCACTGGTACGTACCGGTAAACATATATCACTTCCTTTTGTAAATCACGAGCAGCTTAAGGAGTTGGCAGTACAAACTGATACGCTGCAACCTGCTCAACTAGACGGTGAATTGATTTTTGCATCCCGTTTTGATTGTAGCATTGATAAGGGTAAGTTTCTTTTTTTATACTGAGGCCATAAAAAAAGGTCTGGCATAATGCCAGACCCGTATTTTTTGGTTGAATGTGCCAATGATTAATAATCACGACCGCCACCACCGTAACCACCACGGCTTCCACCGCCATAGCCGCCGCCGCTACCGCCACGGTTTCCACCGCCGCCATAACCACCGCCACCGCTACGGTTTCCACCGCCACCGCCATAGCCACCACGACTTCCGCCGCCGCCGCCACCGCCGAAGCTCTTCTTCTTGAATCCACCACCACCACCGCCTTCGCGAGGTTGTGATTCGTTCACGACGATGCTACGACCTTGTACTTCGGTGCCGTGTAATGCTGCGATCGCTGCGTTACCAGCTTCTGCATCTGACATTTCAACAAAACCAAAACCTTTTGAACGGTTGTTGTTGAATTTGTCTGTTACGATTTTTGCGGAAACTACTTCGCCATAAGGGGCAAACATTTCCAAGAGATCCTGCTCAGTCAGATCCCAACTGAGGTTGCCAACGTAAATGTTCATTTTCTAAATTTTTTTGAACCAATAAATAAACCCATAATGAAGCACAGTGAAACAAGAAACCAGATATACATTTACTTGGAAACGCTCTGGGAAGCATGCGCTACTGTAAAGATCATTAAGGAACCGTAACGAAGGTAATAAAATAGTTTTGAAACATACAAATACAAATAATATAAAAAAAGGGCCAAAATAAGATGTTGGACATAATTTACGTCCCTTCCTTATTTTGGCCCCAGATATATTCTTTTACGTAGTGCTTACTCAGCTACAACTTCAAAGTCTAACTCTGTAGATTTACCATTACCGAAATCAATGGTTGCCTTGTATTGACCCAATTCCTTTACTTCATCAGCAATGGATATCTTTTTACGGTCAATTTCATAACCCTTTTGCTCGCGGATAGCTCTTGATATCTGCAGTGATGTTACACTTCCAAAGATCTTTCCACTAGTACCAGTTTTGGCACCCAGTTTCAAAGGACCCTCCTGAAGCTTAGCAATCACGAGATTGATTTCTGCCAGCATCTTATCTTCTTTCTTCTTTTTAACCTTGAGCTTTTCTTGCATCTGCTTAAGGTTAGAAGGTGAAGCTTCAATAGCCAATTTCTTGGGTATGAGATAGTTACGGGCATAACCATTCTTTACAGCTACCAATTCATTGGCACCTCCAAGGTTATCTACGTCTTGAATGAGAATTACTTGCATTTTGTTTTTTTTAAGTTCCCAGGCGCCCAGCGATTTATCGCTGTCTCCCGCTTAATACGGGGTTAGGGAGTGGTTACTTTATATTTTCTATTTCAAAAGATCGGTAACATATGGCAGGATAGCCATTTGACGAGCCTTTTTAACGGCTTCCGATACTTTTCGCTGGAATTTCAAACTGTTCCCGGTTAAACGACGTGGTAACATTTTACCCTGTTCATTCAGAAATTTCTTCAAAAATTCTCCGTCTTTGTAGTCAACATACTTGATACCGTACTTCTTGAAGCGACAGAATTTCTTTGCGCGCTTTTCAGTCTTGATCGCGGTCAGGTACTTAATTTCATTCTTTGCCATGATTAAGCCTCCACTTTTTCGGTTCCGGTTGGTACGCCACTTTTTCTTTTAGCATTGTACTCCACGGCGTATTTGTCGAGTACAGTGAACATGTGACGCAGGACATTGTCGTCACGCAGAAGCTGGATTTTCAGCTTCTCATTGAAGTCGGATGGCGCTTTGTACTCCATAACCCAGTATAAACCAGTGGTTTTCTTCTGGATGGGATACGCCAGTGATTTTAATCCCCATGGATTGGAATTCACCACCTCGCCACCATTGCTGGTAACCAGGTCACTGAATTTTTTCTGAGCTGCTTTGTAGTCCTCTTCGCTCAGAACAGGGGTAAAAATCACCATCAATTCGTAATTGTTCATGATCTGATTTGTGATTAAATAAATTAATTGGGGTGCAAAGGTAGGTATTAACATGCAAATTGCCTAGAAAACATGACCTTTTTTTGCGATAAGAGTCAGTGCTAATTGCTAATCAGAAAGGATATCCAATAGCTATATTCAATACCATATTTTCCCTTCGCCACTCAGGAATACCAGGATTTATTCTATCTACAACCCAACGATCTCCTTTTTCCAGCCATGGCTTTCGTAAAGGGAATGCTATGTCAAAACGTAAAATAAGTATCGAGGCATCAATTCTAACACCTACACCCGCTCCAACACCAAGTTCACTCAACATATTACCCAGTTCAAATTTACCTCCTGGCTTTTCCGGATTTTCGCGTTGCAGCCAGATATTACCTGCGTCTGCGAAAATAGCACCTTCAACAAGTTTCAGGAACTTCATCCTTAATTCAGTATTTACTTCCAATTTTATATCCCCTGCCTCGTTGGCAATATAAGAACTAAGCGGACTCTGGTAACTTCCCGGACCAAGAGTCCGTGCCCGGAATGCTCTTACACTATTACTTCCTCCTATAAAGTATTGCTTTACAAATGGGAGTGAGTTGCTGTTGCCGTATGAATACCCATATCCCATGTAAATTCGGTTAGCCCATGTAATGACAGGTGTAAGTTTCTGATATTGCCTCGCTTCACCCGAAAGTCTGACATATTGTGAAAAACTGTTATTAAGTAATTGTTTGTTCCGATTTGGTTCACTATGCACCAATAGTCCCAGTAGATTACCGGCCATATCTACATTACCCAAAAGATAGTATGTACTTCTTTTCCCCGTGGGCTGAGTATTTTTTGTATAGGTATACTGGCTTCCCACGATAAATTGCTTTTCTATGGATTGCCGCAAGGCCGGATCATTTATTAGGATCTGCTCAAATTCTGGTGTGGTATTTCCCGGCTGAACAAAGGAAAATGAAAAAGGAATAAGGTGATGTTCTATAAACCTGCTTTGCCTCCAGGTATAGCCCATTTGAAGTGTTATAGAATTCAGGTTGTAAAGTTTGGGCCGGCTTAAGAGCTCGTAACCTGCGGTTATCCTTGTCCGTGGTATAAAAGCAGATCTGGGATTTATCTTAAAAAATGGTATCACAAAGCCCGGAAGACTCATAACCATTTCTCCGTCTATACTATAACCATTTGTGTTCACCTGATTGGTTGTATTTGCACCAACCTGCCATTCAAATCCAGCAGCAAGATTAAACTCAAGACGATTAGCTCTCTTCATCCAGTTACGGTTAAGCGTTGTGAGTTTAACCTGGGATCCTACAAAATTATTTGATTTGCTATTGCCTGATAATTCCAGTTGCAGACCGAATTTTGGATAGGGAGTCATATATATCCTTGCATCCAGTATTGAACTGTCAAGATTACTTGTGATGTCTGTTTTGAGGAATTTGAAAGTTCCAAGGCTCATCAATCTTTGAAGTGTAAAATTGTGAGCTCTTAATCGATAGAGGCTATCTTCTCTCAGAAAAACTAATTTCTCAAATACTTTTGGTAAAAATAAACTGTCGGGATCTGCCACCTTGTAATTACCCATATCAATTGGTTCAACAACTGAATTGATGCTGTCTTTTACTAAAGTGTATGAAGGGTATAAAATAACATTCTTCATTCGATGTGGGCGGGTGGCAGATTCAGGAATATTCGCTTTAATGGTAACATAGAGATCAACCTGTTGCTTTTGTGTTGTGTCAACTTCAACTAGTAAATGATCGGCCATGAAATAATAAAATCCCTTTTCCTTTACCAATGAATTGATTCTTTCCCTTTCCGCTTTTATGATCTGAAGACTATAATGATCGCCTGGTTTCAAAAGGCTAGCGCCAGTTGTTGCACGAATGGCAATTCCAAGTTGACTGCTGTCCAATTCGTAAGAAACTGAGCGGATAACGTAACGCGGACCGTGATCTATTTTATATTCAATAATTGCTTTCTTTTTAGCAGGAAATTTTATTTCATGCGAAACACCTGCCTGGAAAAATCCATTGTCTTCAAGGTAATATTCAAGTATTTCAGAAGTATAAGCCGGCTGTGCCTTACTTAGTAGTACAGGTGGCTCTCCCCATTTTTCCCTTAATAAATAATTCAAACCTTTACCTTTTGGCTTACTTCCCATGTTGTAAAACCAGAGGCGGATTGGCATTCCAAGGAATCTTTTATTGGGGATAGGGCGAATTTTATCATTTAGTCCTGCTTCAAGGATCCGATAATCGGAGGGGCGTTTGGTTTCCCACACCAGTTTGCTCCCTTTATAAAGACGGTCACCATCAGGAACACTACGTACAGTACTGCAACTGCAGAAGGCTATAGCCGAAATCACTAGTATAGTTAGTGTTAATCTCATTTTCTATTGGCTGTTTCCTGTAATTTTTTTGTTTTCCTGAACACCTCACTGAAGCGGTTATAGTCCATAACCATCATAATTGATAGCCCAGTTTCTATGATCTGACCTTCAAGGATCACATCTGTTTTATTGATCTGGTATGCCCTTAGTTTATATCGTCCATCCCGACTTATCTTATAATCAATTATCACATCTCCAATTAATGCGCTGGCTGCCTGAGGATTGTTACCAAGTATTCCTACGTTAGAACCGATTGAAATATAAAGCCTGTCGTTAAGCAAACTTTTGCCTGCTGAAACACTTAAGCTTGTTGATTCCTGCCTTGCACCCGTTACATAATCTTCGCGGGTTTGGACATCAAAATTCAGATCAATTCCCTTGATCATATTATCTGCCAGGTTATTAATCTGTTGAGATAAAATTTTGCTTATACTTTGTTTTGCAGCAAAGGCAACACCACCATCGGACCTGTCGTTAAAAACTGCAAGGGGATTATCAGATATAAAAGTTTGGAGGACCAGTAAACCCATCACCTGCTTATTAATTTCTGATGGAATATTGTTGATCTGTTTCAGGCGTGTATACACACTTCCATTGAAAATATTACGGTCTTTTTCAGGCATATCGAGCCTGAAGCTTAAAGAAGGTTTTAGAAGTTCCTCTTTTATATTCAGATATATCTCAACTGGAATTCTTTGTTTGTACTGCATTCGGTTGGCCGTAGTACTTGTGAGTTGGTCTTCTACAAGGTCAATAGCAGGGGCATTTACTGTGTGTTTTGCAGTTATATCAATTGTTGCCCGCAGCAGGTCGCCGTTCCACGTTATGCTGCTACCTTTCTCAATAGAGAAGCTCCTTTTAATGAGCTGGTTTAAACTCATTTCATACTTACCTGACTCAATTTCGTACCTCCCTGTCATTGTAATATGATTTCCCTGGTCAATAGTGAGGTTCAGGCTGGTATTACCCTTCGCTTCAATAAAATCTCCATTAAACTTATCAATTACCAATCTGAGTGTTGAGGCAGGGGTAATCTCAATATTGCCTGAGAACTCAAATCCTTTAAGCCTTGCTGGCGCAAGCGTTATTGTATCTTTTACAGTTATCAGGGAAGAGTCAACGATATTGTCTTTATCCACAAATACTATTACACCTTCCCGATTAGCAATACCTGGCTCTTCTTCAGGTATGACAAAGGTAACTTCAGACTTGTCCCGCAATTTCACATTCATGTCAACCTGGGGGAGGTCCATATTTCCCGTGATCCTGATTCTGCTATCTATGAAGGCCGGGCCATAAAAGATCTGTTCGTTGTTTGCCTTAGGGCCTAGTGCCATAAAGTTTGCTGCATCCACATCCAGATCAAATTCAAAATCAGAATAATCTTTAGTTAGCACATAACCGTTTATATTGACTATACCACCCAGACTGTCCTTCAAAGTGAACTCCTGGAAACCAACACCGAGCTCGTTAAAAAAGATTTCTTCATTATCGATAGTAACAGGTGCATTTAAAAAACTTACCGTTGCTTTTGCCTGCATGAATTTTAGTGTGCCCCGCACCTGAGGGGTCATAATGGGACCATTAATTTTTAATTCACCAGTGGTAATACCAGACATAGCTGTAACCTCACCCATGGTGAATGCCTCGGCGGATGCCAGGTTAAGGCTATTCATTAAGACTGTTGCATCAATTTCCTTTCCGTACCTAGCATTTATTACTACATCATTTTGGTTTCCAACCAGGTTTGCATCTATTCCATATTCGCCATGGGTAGGTGTGGAAATCCGGGCATTTAAAACACCCATCATATGGTTTTTAATCTTCAGGCTGTCAATTTTCACTTCACCATCGGCGATCACGGAATTTGCCAGGTTAGACAAACGGACCTTACCATTTAAAAATCCGGAAACAAGTGCCGTATCCCGTTCCAATAAACCGCTGAAGGTGGAAAGCCTGAATTCATCAAAACTTAACTCAATGGGAGGAATACCATTTTCGGTTGATGCAACAGTAGAGACTACTAACTTCTGCGAATCTGAAACAAGTTGGAGATCAGCGGTAGCTAAACGATTATTTCTAATCGAGACAAAATTTGGAGTTCCTGTGCCGAACCTTGTTTTATTTAGAAATATTTCAGGAGCAAAATGAATATCGAAATCTTTTTTGGAAAGAAAAGCTATATCTCCACCGATCTGGTATTTTTTGGCTCCATTACGATCATCCAGATTAAGCCCCCAATTTATCGTACCGTTTGTGCCACCACCTTCGAACTTTGTTTTTCTTAGAGGAATTGTTGGATGTTCGAGACTGGCTATTCCGGCAAACATATGTACCGAATCTATATTGGTCACAAAGTTGATTTCGGTGCTGTCTACAGCCATTTCACCATATCGGAAGAAGGCCTGCGTTGCATTTACCATCAGGAGGCTGCTATCTGTATCAAGCTTCGCCCTTATTGCTAATGGTTTTTTCATTTCCAGTAGGGGGAGCATCTTTGCAAGATTTCTTGGCCATGTGATTGAAGCATTTAATTCCATTTGCTGTTGGGTTTTAACCGTATCAGCCTTATGTGCTTCCAGTGGGAGAATATGCTTGTAAAGGATTTTGTTTATTACCGAGAATACATTTGTATAATCATAATTACCAATTGCAGTAGCCCAACCAAACGGGCTTTCAAACCTGATATCCTGGATATTATTTTCGGCATTTGCTGTAACGCGAATACTATCAAGAGTATAAACTTCCCTGCTATCGGAAACCTGGAGTTGAGTGGCAAAAAATTCTCCCTCCAACTGTCGTGGTTTCGTATTTCGAAGATCTATTTCAAAATCACCCTTAAGCAATAACGGCGTTTTGCTAAAACCTAAAGCCTGAACATCAACACGGTCCACCTTCATTTTCCCGTTTATGGTAGGCGCCCCATCATTGATATTTCCTGAAAGGTTGAAGCTTGCTGTAAGGGATGGGTCATCGCTTTGAACTTGTGCAGAATAATTGCCACGATCCAGCATTGCATCAACTGTAATATTCTGATAATTATGGCCCTTGTAATATCCACTTTTAACGAAAACTGATCCATTTGCTGTGAGTTTTTCAATATTGTATCCTTTTCCTCTAATCTTTCCATTGGCGATTATACGTCCTAGTGAGGTATCTCCAATCAATTGCCCAATATCCATATTTAGTGAGCTAATTAATATATCATAACTACTATTGGTAGTGTCAGTATAGTTTTTAAGATTGCCCCTAAAAACAGCATAACCATAGCTCGTATTAATGTTTAATGATGCGTCAGCGTCATTTAAACCACCCGCAAAACGTCCGCTTATATTTATCACTGCAGGAAGGGAAACATTAGAAGGAATACTTTTATCCGGCAGCCATGCACGCAATGCATTGTTACCCGTTGAAATATTTAAGCCATTAAGATCCGCAAAAAGCAAATCTGGTTGCTGCAGATTTTTTACCCTTCCACTGGCCGATAAACGGTTTCCAACATTATCTGAATAGGAAAAACCGTTTAAGTAAAGATTATCGAGCGTACCATTAATCTGACCATTCACTACAACCGTTTTATCCCAAATTTTTCGATAGCGACGATCATTCCGGAATTCCGGAACAAAGTAAAGTAGTTCAGATAATTGCAACTTTGTGGAAAGCAAATTTGCCCTTATACCAAAACCCGAGGGCGCATAGTTTTTGTTGCTCCAGGAGGGCACAGTTAGCTGAACCATTTTCGCTATTCGGCTGCCCTTGGTTTCAAGGAAAAGATTATTTAACCATATCTCCGAATCGCTATATGAAAAATCTCCGTTAGCCCTCCTGATAGTAAATCCTGATTTCTCAATAAGTTCAAGCTTCTTAATCTTACCTGTAATCAGCGTGTCTGTATAGGTTAAGTTGCGGATGATTGCGTTGAGTGGACTAAAATAAAAGTTTGATGGTTCAAATGCATTAGTATAACCTGAAGGTTTCCCTTGTACATCAACAAAATTAAATTTACCTCCCCTCATCTCCAGTAAGGGAGATAACACTATCCAGGAAGCACCTGAAGCAGTACTTACGGAATCTTTCCTTGCATCCCTGTGAACATAGCCCGATGGATTGTTTAAATCGACAAAACCAGCATTTATAACCTGCCGTTTTAGATCAAAAGAGAATAATCGGAACGATGCTCGGGGCAAATTCCATCCTGTTTTTATACCATTGCTTTCGTCATTATATTGAAAACTTGATTGCGAGATTAGTAGTGATTTTGCATTTAAGTGGAGGGTGGCTGCAACAGAATCCACAGGGTGGAGCAAAGCTTTCTGTGTGATATGTTTTTTGGTATAAAACCCGTTTAGTCTGCCAATTTTTACTTCCCGCATATCATAAATGCCAGCACCGGGATCAATCCTGTCAGTAATGACCAGGAGATCACCTAAACTTATAACCGATGCTAGTCCGCCTTTTGTATCAAAGTAACTTAGCTTAAGGTCATTGAGCTTTAACCTTCCCACTCTGAACTGAAGAGAAGTTGAAGAACTGCTGTCAGATTTAGCGGCAACATTATTGTTGGGCTTTTGAGCCAGACTGTCAATGATGAACTGGTAACTTAATTTATCGTCTGGCAAAGAATAGACATTTATCAAAACCTTTTGCCAATCAATATTATTGATAACCAACTTATTTTGAAAGATAGGAGCAAGTTGGAACCGAATTCTTAATGTATCACTAAATGCGAATAAGTTCTCCTGCTGATCGAAAATGGTGAATGACTCAAGGGTCAGTTGGGAAAAACCGGTGAGTCGAAGTTTCCCAATGTTCACATTCGTACCCAGCTTTTTTTCCAGGAATTTTTCGGTTTTGATCTGCAGATATTGCTGAACGGGATTTGTTTGTAAAGCAAGAAGCCCGGTCAAAATGACCAGGAACAAAGCTAACAAGCTCCACAACACCCATCTAACCCATCGGGGCAGGCGTCCCGGATAAAGTTTTACTACTTTCAATTGATTATCTGATGCTTATGAATTGAAAATATTATGCCGAATCTAATGTGCTTCCATCTAATGTCAGCTAAAAATCAATGGATTCTGACAAAATTGCTGTTTTTTGATGGATGCAGGCCTATGGCACTTCATTTGATGCCCGGGTAATACCATTAACAGGTAAAATCGACAATATGCAAAAAGGTAGTATCAGAGTACAAACGGAGAATATTTTCCCCATTATTAAAAAATTCCTTTACAGCGAACATGATATATTCCTGAGGGAGCTTATAAGTAATGCAGTAGATGCCACCCAAAAATTAAAGACGCTTTCTTCAATAGGAGAAGCAAAAGGGGAGATAGGTGACCTTTCAATTACGGTTACCCTCGATGCGACTGCCAAAACTTTGACGATCTCAGATAAGGGCGTAGGCATGACTTCGGAGGAAGTTGACAAATATATCAACCAGGTAGCTTTTTCGGGAGCCGAGGAATTTCTTAATAAATACAAAGGGCAGAACGAGAATAACATTATCGGCCATTTTGGACTGGGCTTTTATTCGTCCTTTATGGTAAGTGACAAAGTGGAGATCATTACAAAAAGCTTTAAGGATTCGCCGGCTGTTAAATGGGAATGTGATGGAAGTCCAGAATACCAGTTGGAAGAAACAACAAAAAATGAGCGGGGAACGGATATTGTGCTTTTTATAAATGAGGAGAGTAAAGAGTTTCTTGAAGCAGAAAGAATTAAAAGCGTGCTGAACCGATTCTGCCGCTTCCTTCCCGTGCCAATTTTCTTTGAAGGTGAGCAGATAAACAATCCTGCTCCGGCCTGGACCCGCAAACCCTCCGAACTGTCTACAGAAGACTACCAGAATTTTTATAAAGAGCTATATCCATACAACGAAGCTCCACTATTTTGGATCCACCTTAATGTTGATTATCCATTTAACCTTACGGGTATACTTTATTTCCCCCGAATTAAACAGAGTTTCGAAATCCAGAAAGATAAAATTCAGCTATACAGTAACCAGGTATTTGTAACAGACGAAGTAAAGGATATCGTTCCTGAATTTTTGATGTTGCTGCAGGGAGTAATTGATAGCCCGGATATTCCACTGAATGTTAGCAGAAGTTATTTGCAGGGAGACCCTAATGTGAGGAAGATTAATAACCATATCACCAAGAAAGTTGCTGATAAGCTTGAGGAAATCTTTAATAAGGACAGAAAGGAATTCGAGGAGAAATGGGAAAGTTTGGGCTTATTTGTGAAATATGGAATGATGACTGATGATAAGTTCCTTGAGAAGGCGGAAAAATTTCATGTGATGCAGGATGCAACTGACAATCATTTTTATACATTGGAAGAGTACAAGGCTTCAACGTCTGCGTTGCAGAAAAATAAGGAAGGAAAGCACGTGATACTTTATGCCACAGATAATGTTCAACAGGATACTTTCATTAAAGGAGCAACAAACAAGGGTTATAAGGTCGTTAAGCTGGAGACAATTGTGGATGCAGCATTCATTAATCAAATGGAAATGAAATGGAGTGATGTCCATTTTGTTAGAGTTGATGCTGATATTGCAGAAAACCTGGTTGATAAGCAGGAGAGTAGTGATTCAATTTTGAATAAGGAGCAGGAAGAACAGTTGCGCAAACTTTTTGAGCAGCAACCTGCTGGATTACATCTTACTGTTGAGGTAAAAGGCTTAAGTCCCGAAGCGGCACCTGTGGTAGCAACAAGGCCTGAATTTATGCGACGAATGAAAGATATGGCAGCAGTAAGTGGTCCCATGGGCAGTTTTTACGCTAATATGCCGGATGAAGTGACTCTGACAATAAATGGCAACCATTCTATTTATCAACAGATCCTTTCACAGAATGATGCCGGTACTCAAGAAAAATTGGTTCGTAATCTTGCTGATCTGGCATTGTTATCACAAGGATTACTAAAAGGTGCGGCATTGACAACTTTTATTGAACGTAGCGTTGATTTGATGGCAAAGAAAGAAGTGGCCGGCACTAAAGTATGATAAACTGATACTTTAAGTTGAATATTTTGATGAAGCCACCCTAAGGGTGGCTTCACTGATTTTCTGCCTTTCTCATATCGTATACCCTCAATTGAAGATGTTTGTTCCCATTCCATTCATTTTCTTCAAGGGCAAAAACAATGTCAACAAAATCGCTTCCAGCCAGGAGTGAAAATTTTGGAGCCATGCCAAATCCTATTCCATTAAACATAATATTACCCTGACTGACACTGAATTTAATATGTTGATCTTTAACTACTTTAGACCATCCGTTGTTCCTGACATTTTTTGCCAGCCATAGTGGTTTGGTATTATCCGGACCGAAAGGTTCCATTTGGCGAATAATATTGTAGAACGAGGGCTTTAAATCTGAAAATTTCACTTCTGCATCAATTATCATTTCAGGCACCAGCTGTTCTATGCTTATAGACGCGGCTACTACTTCTTCGAATTTCTCGCAAAAAGCATTGACCTGTTCAGGATGCAGGGTCATGCCCGCAGCTGCAAAGTGACCTCCATATCCGATCAGGTGATCGCGGCAAGCATGTATTGCTTCATATAAATTAAACCCAGCAACACTTCTGGCACTCCCTGCAACAACGTCACCACTTTGTGTAAGTACAACTGTAGGGCGATAATAGCGATCGATAAGGCGTGATGCAACTATTCCAACCACACCCTTGTGCCAGTGTGGCTGGAAAACAAATGTGGACCTTCTTTCTGATGTGCGGAGATCCTTCTCTATCATCTCCAGTGCTTCAACAGTAATGGACAGATCCGCTTCCTTACGGTCGTCATTATGCGAATGAAGCATATTTGCGAAAGCAGTTGCTTTTGCCTGGTCTCTTTCGATAAAAAGTTGTACTGCTAGCTTGGCATCATCCATTCTCCCCGCAGCATTTACCCTTGGGGCTATTACAAAAATCAAATTATTAATCTGCAACTGTTGGTCACCGAGTTTGGCAAGATCAATGAGTGCTTTTATTCCGGGCGATGGATTTTCATTTACACGTTTAAGACCGAAATGGGCCAGCACTCTGTTCTCTCCCGTAATCGGAACTATGTCTGCAGCAATGGCTGTAACAACCAGGTCGAGGTAACGAAGGTAATATTCATCACTCATGCCGAGTTGCTGGCAGAGGGCGCTGATCAATTTAAAACCCACCCCTGCACCACAAAGTTCTTTATAAGGATAAGGGCAATCACTTTGTTTGGGATTCAGTATTGCTATTGCGGGTGGTAAAATTGGGTCGGGCATGTGATGGTCGCAAATAATGAATTCGATTCCCAGGTCCAATGCATAACTGATAAGGTCAGTTGATTTTATTCCGCAATCCAGTGAGATGATCAGGGATGTGCCATTGGCATGAGCATGATCAATTCCTTTTTTTGAGACGCCATAACCTTCTTTATAGCGGTGTGGGATATAATAATCGACTCTGTCCGATTCATAGACCTGCTGAAGAAACTGGAATACGGAAGCGACGGCCGTAGTGCCATCCACATCATAATCTCCATAAACCATAATACGTTCCCTATTTTGCATGGCAGCAATGATCCTATCCACTGCTTTTTGCATATCCTTCATGAGGAATGGGTCATATAAATGGGAAAGTTCCGGCCTGAAAAAAGCTTTTGCCGAATTGAAATCATTAATTCCCCTTTGAACCAGTAATTTGCAAATAATGCTGTGTATCCCTAGTTTATCCTGAAGGTCGTTAACGAGGGTTGGATTCGCTTCCAACAATTTCCATCTCTTCTCCATGCCCGTGTTTTAGAATTTTCGGTCGGTAGTGAACCGTACAAGGTCCTCTAATGCGTTCCTTGTTTCGTTTTCCGGGAATTGGTGCAACAGTGCCATAGCTTCATCCCGGTAAGTATTCATTTTTTCAGTCGCGTACCGGATTCCGCCGGCGTCAGTCACCATTCCTATGATCTCACGAACTTTTTTGGGGTTTTTGTTGTCATTTTTAATGACATTTATTATTCGACGGCGGGTGCTTTTATCAACCTGGTTGAGTGTATAAATTAAAGGTAAGGTAAGTTTCTTTTCCTTTATATCGTTTCCGGTAGGTTTGCCTACATCTGCAGTTCCATAGTCGAAAAGGTCATCCTTTATTTGAAAGGCTATGCCTACCTTCTCGCCAAAATTTCGCATTGTTTCTGCATGTGCTTCATCCCCTTTTGCTGAAAATGCTCCAGCCGCACAGGCAGAAGCCAGCAGAGAAGCAGTTTTATTACTTATTATCTCAAAGTAAACCGCCTCCTCCAGATTTAAGGTCCGGGACTTTTCTATTTGCAGTAATTCACCTTCGCTCATTCTCCTTACTGCTTCTGATAAAAGCTGCAATACCCTGAAATCATTATTATCCAGGGAAAGCAAAAGTCCCTTAGCCAAAAGATAATCCCCTATGAGAACAGAAACTTTAGCTTTCCACAGCGCATATGTAGAGAAAAAGCCCCGGCGCTCCATAGATTCATCAACCACATCATCATGTACAAGTGTGGCAGTATGGAGCAATTCAACCAGGGAAGCTGCACGGTAAGTTGTTTCAGTAATGCCGCCGCAGAGCTTAGCCGTGAGTAATACGAACATTGGCCTGAGTTGTTTTCCTTTCCGCTTTACAATAAAGCTTGTAATCCGGTCCAGCATTGGAACCTTACTCTTGACAGCGTCCTTAAATCGGCTTTCGAACAGTTCCAGTTCTGCGTTTATTACTGATTGTGATAATTTCATGCTTGGATATAACCCGGCCAAATTACTACAATGCCTTCCATTTCCAAGCAGCAAACCTAAGTTTAGGATGGTCTAATTATTGATTCTGTTGAGGTTAAATCAATTTTAGATATTGAAAATATTTGGTATTTACGTGCCAATTGATATTTTTGTGCTTATTTTGGATGAACGTATCCTGTCAATTCTTTAACCATTACTTATAAAATTCGATTATGTCAAGCAAAAAATACACTGCACTTCTTGGATTATTGTGCATGTTTGCGTCTAGCTCGTTTGCCCAGATTGGAACGAGTTATGATGTGCAAGACTCTTCTCTTATCCCCCGTAAAAGTTTACCCCAGCACAATGAGTTCATGAACAACACCTATCCTTTCCCTGCAAAACCACGTAACCAGTGGGAAGTAGGTTTGAAGGTAGGTGCGTTTGGTGTTAGTGGAGATGTGCCAGCAGTATGGCCACAGCTTGGCTTTGGTGCCCATGTAAGAAAGGCGCTTGGTTATGTTCTTTCAATGAGATTGGAGTATAATTATGGAATTGGTAAAGGGCTTCATTGGTCTCCTGCTACCAATTACCAGAAGAATAATGCATGGACAGACAATGGATATCTTCCCCGGAGGAGAGGCTCTGACGGGCAACTCACCGGAGGCGAGCAGATCTATTATAACTACAAAACGAATATTCAGGATCTGACCCTGCAGGGTATCTTTACCTTGACTAACATTCGCTTTCATAAGGCAAAATCTAACCTGAACCTATATGCTATTGCAGGTTTTGGTGGAATGATCTACGATACTAAAGTGAACGCTCTCAATGGGGATACCAAATATGACTTTAGTAGTATCGATGGAGGTGTTTACAAAGATCGTAAGGATACAAAGAAAGCACTCCGTGACCTGATGGATGACAGTTACGAAACAGATGCAGAGGGATACGATGATGCCCGTGCAAAAATTGGTGGCAAAACTTTCCGTCCTGTTTATAATGTGGGATTCGGAGTTGCTTACAAACTGAACGAGCGCTTCAATATTGCACTGGAGGAAAAAATTACTATGACCAAGGATGATCTTCTCGATGGTCAGCGTTGGCAGGAATCAGCCGCAGGCGATGCGGTTTTAACCCGGGATTACGATACATATAATATGCTTTCCCTCGGTATCAATATGAACCTGGGTAGCAAACGTACTGAGCCTTTATATTGGTTGAATCCTCTGGATTACGCATATCAGGAACTCAATGCTCCAAAGCATATGAAACTTCCAAAGCCAATTCTTGATGATGCTGATGGGGATGGAGTAACTGACCAGTTTGATCTTGAGCCAAATACTCCACAAGGGGCGCCTGTTGACAGTCATGGTGTAAGTAAGGATACAGATGGCGATGGTGTACCTGACTTTAAGGATAAGGAACTTATTACGCCAACACAATGTCAGCCTGTTGATGCTGATGGTATTGGTAAGTGTCCGGAGCCTGCTTGTTGTAAGGAACTGCGTGAAGGTGGTTTTGCACCGAAATCAGCTTGTAACATAGGTGATCTTCCAAGCATTAGTTTCACAGGACGTACTGTTACACTGAATAATGACGCTAAAGCAGTACTTGCAAGTGTTGCTGAGAAGATCAGGAACAACCCGAATTGTAAGATTGCGGTGATCGGATATGGTGAGTCAAGCAAGTCTGCACAGCAGCTAAGCTGGGATCGTGTAAATGCTGTGATTAACTATTTCGTAGAGAAAGAAGGTATTAGTGCAGACCGTTTCATCTTCAAATATGGCGAAGGTGGGGGAGATGCGAATACTGTTGATCTGCGTGATGGTACAACAGAAGAAGGACCAAATGCGGTGCCTGCACCTCACCCGAACCTGAGAAGGAAAGGATAAAAGGTTAATTTTGAGATAATTAAGCCCCGCTTCGGCGGGGTTTTTTTATATTTGGAAAATCAGTTAACTTTGCAGGCCCTTTATGAGAGTATTCCTATTAGTATTAGTTATTGCCCTTTCCGGATTCGGTTGTTCTAAATTTGCAAAAGTGCAGAAAAGCACCGACTATGATTATAAACTTCGGATGGCCGATCAGTATTATGCTAAGAAAAAATATCATCTTGCCCAGCAGCTTTACGAGGAGCTGTTTCCCTTATTAAAGGGCAATGAGAAGTTTGAAGATGTGTATTACAAATTTGCCTATTGCGCTTATTATATGAGGGATTACCTTAATGCCGAGAATCTCTTTAAAGGCTTTACCGAGGTATTTCCGACCAGTAAGCGTGCAGAGGAAATGGAATATATGCGTGCTTATACTTATTATAGGCAATCCCCTAAAGTTGAATTAGATCAAACTAATTCCCAAAAAGCCATCGGGCTTATGCAGGCCTTCATTAACACGCACCCGGGCTCTGAAAGAAATAAGGAAGCAAGTGAAATTATTGATAAGCTAAGGGTTAAGCTTGAAACCAAGGAATTGAAAAGTGCTGAATTGTATTACAACCTTGGCCAGTTTAAGGCTGCAGCAATCGCCTTCGCCAACCTGATGGACAATTATCCGGATTCTGATAAGAGCGATTCATATAAACTAAATGTAATACGCTCTTATTTTGAGTATGCTACATTGAGTATTGATGAGAAAAAAGCCGAACGTTTTGAAAAGGTTGTAGAAGAATGCAATGAGTTCAACGATCGGTTCCCGGAAAGTGAACATCGGAAGGATGTTGAAAATTACCTAAATTTATCGCAAAACAATATTAAAGCAATCAAAAATGAGCAAGTTAAGACGTCAGCTTAGTTCCAACACCAGTAATGTAGCCGAGGCAAAGAACCTGTTAGAAATCAAGGGCAAAACTGGTAACCTGTATGAGTCAATTGCTGTTATTGCTAAGAGGGCAAATCAGATAAACATTGCATTAAAAGAAGAACTTCATAATAAACTGGAGGAGTTCGCAACACATACTGATAGTCTCGAAGAGATCCATGAAAATAAGGAACAGATTGAGATATCAAGGGCTTATGAGCGTATGCCTAACCCTGCACTCCTCGCTACACAGGAATTCATGGAGGAGAAAATTTATTATAGGAAAAATGAGGATAAGCTATTCAGCTGATCCCATTAACTTATCCAACAAAATTTCAATGGTGCCTGATATTTAATTGTCAGGCACCTTCTTTTTTTAGCTCCTGAGGGAAAAACGCTAATTTTAATTCATGTTGCACGGAAAGAAAATTCTGCTGGGCATTTCAGGCAGTATTGCTGCTTACAAATCCATTACCCTTTTACGCCTTCTTATCAGGAGTGGTGCAGAAGTGAAAGTAGTAATGACCCCTGCTGCCTGCGATTTTGTTACACCCCTCACCTTATCAACCCTTTCCAAAAATCCTGTTGGCATTGAAATGTTTGATGAGAATGCCTGGGCAAATCATGTTATGTTGGGGAGATGGGCTGATCTGATGCTTATTGCTCCATTAAGTTGTAATACCCTTGCAAAAATGGCAGGTGGCTTATGTGATAACCTGCTTTTAGCTGTTTATCTTTCAGCTACATGTCCGGTTTGGGTTGCTCCAGCTATGGATGATGATATGTGGAATCACCCAACTACAAAACGAAATCTATCCCTTCTGCAAGAATATGGGAATAAAATCATTCCCGCTGAAAAAGGCGAATTGGCAAGTGGTCTCTTTGGGATGGGAAGAATGTCGGAGCCGGAAGAGATATTGGCACTGATAAACAAGTATTTTGATCAGTCTTCCCACGTACGTAAAAAGGAAAGCAATTCCTTATGGGGGAAAAAGGTACTTGTATCTGCAGGTCCAACTTTCGAGCCTATTGACCCGGTAAGGTTTATTGGAAATCATTCTTCTGGTAAAATGGGAATTGCGCTGGCATCCGAGTTGGCATCACGTGGAGCAAATGTCAACCTTGTTATGGGGCCCGGTGTTGAAATTCCCGAATTAGGTGGAATAAATGTTACAAAAGTAAAGACAGCTGAAGAAATGTACCAGGCATGTATGGGTTTGTTTTCTGGTTCCGATATCGCAATTATGGCCGCAGCCGTTGCAGATTACACGCCCGTGGAAACTGCAGTTGAAAAGATAAAAAAGGAGAATGGGGAGATGACCATACAGCTAAAGAAGACACGGGATATTCTTAAAGAGCTTGGAAAGCAAAAAAGGGATGGGCAGTATCTGGTAGGTTTTGCATTAGAAACAAATAATGAGAAACAACACGCATTGGGAAAGCTCAAATCCAAGAACGCAGACATGATTGTCCTGAACTCCCTGAATGATGCCGGTGCGGGTTTTGGTTATGACACAAATAAGGTGACAATTTTTGACAAAGAAGGGGGGGAATGGTCCTACCCTCAAAAATCGAAGGCGGAAGTAGCAAGTGATATTGTTGATCTTATAATAGAGAAAAATGGGATCTAAGAAACTAATTATAATAATTGTTTGCATGTTCTCGCTGAGGTCTGTAAAGGCCCAGGAGTTACAGGCAAAAGTGGTGGTAATGGCCAACCAGGTAAGTAGCCAGGTGGATAGAAAAATATTTACAACCTTACAAAATGCATTAAATAATTTCCTTAATAATAGAAAATGGTCGCGGGATACCTATCAGCAGAATGAAAAGATCGCTTGTAATTTTCTCATTAATATTCTGGATGCAAGAGATGGAAACGTTTTTCAGGCAACACTAACTATACAGGCTGCTCGTCCCGTGTATAATGCTGCTTACGTTTCTCCACTGGTTAATTTTATTGATGAAAATCTACTGTTCAGGTATGTGGAGTTTCAACAACTTGAATTCAATGAGAACAGAGTAAGCGGTAATGACCCGCTGGTTTCCAATCTTACAGCAGTACTTGCTTTCTATGCAAATATAATTTTGGGGATGGATGGAGATTCGTTTGCCTTAAGAGGAGGAGATCAGTATTTCGTTAAAGCTCAGAACATCGTTAATAATGCACCTGATAGTCGGGATATAATTGGGTGGAAGGCTTTTGATGGACAAAGAAACAGGTATTGGTTAATGGAAAATCTAACAGGAAATAGGTATACAATGGTGCATGATGCCATTTATGGATATTTTCGGTTGGGTCTTGACCAATTTTATGAAAAGGAATTTGAGGCCAGGAAAGCAGTGTTGACTTCTTTACAGCAATTGAATACTTTAAATAGTGATATTCCAAATTCAATGATCATTCCCTTTTTCTTTCAGGGAAGAACAACCGAATTAGCAAAGATGTTTCGTAAATCTCCCCCAGATGAAAAATCGGCAGCCCTTGATATATTATCAAGACTTGATATTACCAATGCCAATACATACAAACAGGAATTGAAATGAGGAATGCTTTTGTTTTTTTTATACTAACCATTATCTCATTGAACGCCTGTAAGGAAAAAAGAGAAGAGCAGGTGGTTTTATCAAATAAACAGATCGTGCCAATAGTGTATGATCTTATGCTGACGGATGAATTCACAATGCAGTTGAAAGGGAAGGATACAACTTACGATTTGAGTGTAAACAGATCTGAAAAGTATGACCAGGTTTTCCGACTTCATAAAATAGATTTCAAAACGTTCTCCGAAAGTTATAAATATTATCTTGGTCATCCCGATGAGTTAAAAGTTGTATTTGATTCAGTGGAAGCACTTGCCACCAGGCGGCGCCTTCAAATCATGAATCCATCAAAATCTCTTCCGGATTCTGCTGCCAGGGCAATTGAATTGAATTAAGTCTTATGAATAAAGTATTTTTTTCTGCAACTGAGGCAATTGATGACATTCAGGATAATGCTACAATTATGTTGGGAGGATTCGGCCTTTGTGGTATACCTGAATCTTGTATTAATGCCCTGGTAGAAAAGGGTATAACTGGTTTAACATGTATTTCAAATAATGCAGGTGTAGATGACTTTGGTCTGGGATTATTATTAAAGACCCGACAGATAAAAAAGATGATGAGCTCTTATGTGGGTGAAAACGCTGAATTTGAGCGACAGTTATTAAATGGAGAGTTAGAGGTCGACCTTATCCCACAAGGCACATTGGCTACAAGAATTCAAATGGCGGGTATGGGGATTCCTGCATTCTTTACACCGGCAGGTTATGGAACTGAAATTGCTGAAGGAAAAGAGATAAGGGTTTTCAATGGTAAACATTACCTTATGGAAGAAGCATTGTATGCTGATTTTGCAATTGTCAAAGCCTGGAAAGGCGATCGTTTTGGAAATCTTCTTTTTAGAAAGACCACCCGCAATTTTTCAACTTCCATGGCTAAGGCTGGGAGAATAACGATAGCAGAGGTGGAAGAACTGGTGGAACCTGGTGAACTGGATCCTGATATGATTCATGTGCCAGGAATATATGTACATCGTATTTTCCAGGCTTCCGGATATGAAAAGCGTATTGAGAAAAAGACAGTGCAATTGAACAGACCTGAATAATATATCCTTGAAATATGTTTACCAGTAAACAACAGCTTATCGGGGGAATGGGAGTTGATCCTGAAATCGCAGCGTTTTTTGTTGATCGTAATGTGCCAAAAGATAACCGTTACTGGAAAGGAAGATATCTCTACGTAGCAAGGGGAACCGGCTACCTCTTCATACCTCTTTTTTTCGATCTTCAGTTAAGAGCTGGAATTGCTAAAGATGATATCCTGGACTCCTCCTATGTCATTATTATGGAAAGAATACTGGATTATGCTGCCAAGTTTGAATTCGGTGAAATAAATTTTACGGACCAGATTGCTGCAATTCACTCTATGATTGAGCCTCTGGCTAAGCATAAGTGGCTACTGGATGACCTCAGGGAATATTTTAAAGGGGAACCTCTGAAAGCTACCGCTAATCTTGGTTTGGAAAACAGTGCATTGAACAGGGGAGATGCTTTACTTTATTTGCTCTGTGTTAATCCAGCTCCGGCAGAACTGATAAAAAAAGTTATAGAGTATTGGTACTTGTTAGTGCCATCTTTTCTGCTCCTGGATGATATTATGGATTTTAACGAGGACAGGCAGCACCAGGAGGAAAACGCATTATCTTATTATGGTTATGATGCTGCTGGTGTGTCCAAAGCTGTAGAAGCAGTGGAGAAAAATTTTAAAGCTCTTGAAGATATCAATCCATTATTAGGGGAATTCTTTCGGTCAACCCTCGAACAGAAAAAGAAGACTCCATATTTTCAGTATATACTAAACAACTAAATTATGGCCTTGGATAAATTCGGAATAGCCCGGCGGATTGCGCAAGAATTGAGGGATGGGATGTATGTAAATCTTGGGATCGGTATTCCAACCCTGGTAGCAAATTATATACCCGAAGGAATGCATATTATGTTGCAAAGCGAGAATGGTATGCTGGGTATGGGGCCATATCCAAAAGAGGAAGAAATAGATGCTGATCTTATTAATGCTGGAAAGGAAACGGTTACTATTTTACCGGGTGGAGCCTTTTTTGATAGCGCAGAAAGCTTTGGAATGATTCGGGCCGGCAAGGTTGATTTGACGGTATTGGGTGCAATGGAAGTGAGTGATTCAGGTGATATTGCCAATTGGAAGATCCCGGGAAAGATGGTGAAAGGTATGGGAGGCGCGATGGATCTCGTGGCCAGCGCAAGGAATATTATTGTTGCTATGATGCATACAAATCCGAAAGGAGAATCAAAGCTGCTTCCATCATGTTCTCTTCCTTTAACAGGAGTTGGTTGTGTTAAAAAAGTAGTAACTGAGCTTGCAGTGCTTGACATTACTCCAGATGGCTTTAAATTAATAGAAAGGGCTCCAGGCGTATCTGTTGAAGAGATAAAAGCTAAGACAGCAGGAAGGCTCATCATAGATGAGAACGTGCTGGAAATGGCACTCTAATCGATCAGGTTGTTCTTTACCGCGTAGAAGACTAGTCCTGCAGTATTTTTTGTCCCGAATTTTTCCATTAAACGGTCCTTGATTGCTTCTACTGTACGAGGACTAACTTCCATTTTCTGAGCAATTTCCTGCGCGGTAAACTCCATGCAGATATATTTGATTACATCTCTCTCCCTTTCTGTAAGGGTAATTTCACTACTAAGCGATGGAACTACCTTTTGTTTGGAATGCGATTTTTTAAGAAGTATGCGGTTTACGAAGTTGTTTAAATAATACCCTTTTTCAGCAACTTCCATGATAGCTCTCCTGATTTCTGACGGATCAGCACTTTTGAGCAAGTAACCATTTGCTCCAATTTCCATGAGGTGGCTTACGAAACGTTCATCTTCGAACATGGTTAGAACAACAATATGGATGTGGGGGAATTGTTTAGCAATATATTTTGTGCTTTCAATTCCATCTTTTTGAGGCATACGCAGATCCATTAAGATCACATCGGGTTCCGATTTTGCAAGTCCTTCAATAAGTTCCTGGCCATTTTCTGCTTCCTGAACGAATTTAATATTGGTAAAAGTGCGGAGTGAGAGTATTACACCTTTCCGGAAAATTTTGTGGTCATCAGCAATTGCTACTTTGATTACTCTCATAGGTATCGTGCAGTTCGGCTCCTAAAAGTACAGATTCCCGGTTAAGGCTGCAAGGAATTATCCTCCTTGTTGAGTTCAATAGTTACTTTGTAATAGGTTTGGGATGGATCCTTTTCAAAGAATATCCGACCCTGTAATACTTTTAACCTGCTTTGAATATTTTTAAGTCCAAGTCCGGCAGAACTATAATTCATACGTTCGAAATCAGCCTGGGTTATTCCTTTTCCATCATGATGCATGCGGATATAGAACTTGTTTCCATTCATATTCTGTGTCAAATGAATGAAGCTGGCGTTACTATGCTTGAGAATGTTATTAATTAGCTCCTGTATAACTCTGAATACAATCAGCTCGTTATCTGTTGCGAGGCGTTCCCGGTAATCATGGAAACGACAACTGGCATTGATAGATCCGGATCCGCTTATTTTTTGAAAGAGATCATTTACAGCCGATTCAAGTCCAAAGTTTTTAAGGGTAGGTGGCATCAGGCTATGAGAAATGTTCCTGATCAGTTGAATAGTGTCATCAATGATCTGTTTGGCATTATAAATACTTTGTAATTGGGTTGTTTTATCGAGATTGACGAGATTTTCATTGAGGTACAGCCTGGCAGTTGCCAGGAGTGGACCGGCATCGTCATGTAAATCGGCGGCAATTCTTTGTCTTTCTTCTTCCTGAAGCCTTATAGATGCATTTAAGAGCATTTTCTGCTGTTCATGCTCCATTTTTTGCAGGGTCATCTGGTACCTGATCACCTTCCTTTGGTGGAAAATGATAAAGACGATCAATCCGATCGTCAGTGCCAGCATCCCAATTGTGCCAAAAAACAGCACTATCGAAACATTGGCATTTTGGTTGCTTACCTGTAAAAAAAACATTTTATGGGCTAGGGTTTGGGTTATTTAGTCGAGTTCTTTGAATAAGGAAAATTCTGTTTTTATTTCATTTTCAATATTGTAGGGGTTTTCTTTTGGTAAATAAAATGCAATGGAGAATAGAATGTTTTTTAAGATAATGCATACCCAATTAATAATCCAATAGCTGTATTGTTCTTGTGAAGAAAGCTCTGAAAATTGAAGGAATAAAAAGAAGGTTCCAGCAAAATAGAGCATTATACCTACTACTATCCAAAAATTCGATTTACTGTAAATGAACGAAACTTCTGGATTTTGAATCTGCTCAAATAAATATAAAATACTGAATATTATTAATGTAATTGCACTGATGCTAATGGGAATTGTGCTAAATATGTTCTGATTTTGAGTTCCCTTAAATAAAAAGAAGAAATCAATAAGAGAAACTATCAGAAAGATTGATATTCCAAAATAGATAGCCTTTCTATTGGATTTATTTTTAATTATGAGTAGGAAAAATGCACTGAAGAATAAGAATTCTACAGTTGTAAATAATGAGGAGAGAATAGATTCAACATGAAGACTGTTTGAATTTTGCTTGTTTTTAACAAAAGTTATAAGGATGTCATTAAGAATTGAATAAAACTGGTATAAAGCAATAACCCTTACTGGTTGATTATTATTTCTTTTAAAGAAAATAACAAATACCAGTAAGGGTATAAAACTTGTTAAATATGTTCCGTAAAATAGAATACTATTCATGGGATTGATATCCCAAATATAGTAATACCAATGAGTTAATAAAATACAATTGACTAATTAAGCCCACCAATCAAGAGTAATACCAGTTTCTTTGGTACCAGGTCTATTAATTCGATCGGCCACAATACCCTTTTCTTTGGTTAATTGACCTTCCGCAGAAATAGTAGTGTATTCAACAATAATATTTTCCTGTGCATCAATCCCAACAAATACCAGGGTTTTATTGCCATTTTCATCAATAGCATTGTACAATCTAATTCCTACGCAACCAGGTTGAGAAAGAATTTTGTCTAAAATGTTACGACCAGCATAAAACCACTCAGTTTCATTTGGATTGTTATCCTGGAAATCCTTAACCATTTTGGCGCCCAGCTCTTGGCCAATGTCTTCTCCAACAGCTGCCAGGTTGGCGGTCAAAATTTCATTTTGAGTCATAATAGTAAGTTTTAGTAAGAAGGGTTTGGTTTTCAGAATGTGAATAACCCGCAAAAAAAAACCAGTATCAATAGGGGTTATCATCGAGAAAATGTTATAAATTGACTAAAATTCAATACCGTAGTGCATTTACGAAGATTTATATAGTAAACATACGAACTAAAATTTAGTAAAAATGCTATATAAATATAGTAAAAATACGGTCGATGAAATTGAAAATCAGGGTAGATTATTTTTTTTTATTGTGGTTTCTGGGTATAAATGATATGTATTTGTAGCTCTAACTTATTCCTTAATACGAATTTAGCAGGTTAGTTTTACGGTAGTAATTTTCCCAGCCCACTCTTATTGATGCTATTTATTTGTTTTCCGGAAAAGCGAAATTTTCGCGTGGAAATACGAGATTGTCCCTATTTAGCGTTAAATGAACCAAAACAAGATCCTAAAAACTGCCTATACCTATGAGTACTGAGTTAAGTATCAAGATTAGTATTGCAGATGACCATAAGATTTTTAGGGACGGTATTCGTATGGCCCTTAAAGACAAAGATTATCTCAAAATATTATGGGAAGCAGAAGATGGGAAGGATCTTATGCACAAGATGCAGTTAAAAAAGCCTGATGTCTTATTAATGGATATTAGGATGCCAGAAATGGATGGTGTAAATGCGATTGGTTTATTACGTAAAGAGTATGATGATGTGAGAATTATTGTTCTTACGATGTATGATGATCAGGAAATGATCAGTAAGATGATGGAACTAGGTGCAAATGCATATTTGACAAAAACCACCGATCCCGAAGAGATATATCAAGCAATTTTAGCTTGTATGAATGAAGATTTCTATTTTAATGACTTAGTAAATAAAGCAGTATTATCAAAGCTTCAAACTAAAAAAGCAGTAAGACAATTTTATCCAAATCCTATAAAATTTTCAGAGAAAGAGGTTCGAATTTTAAAACTTTTGGCAGAAGACAAAACAACTGAAGAGATATCAAAGGAAGTATTTTTAAGCCCAAGGACCATTGAAACAATTCGTCAGAATATGAAGTCCAAGGTAGGGGCCAAAACTATTGCTGGATTAATTATGTATGGAATGAGAAATAAGATTATTGATTAGTAAAATATTATAGAATTTTAGTTGGCACCTTAACAACAATGTTTGTACCACTTCCTAAAATTGAATTGATTTCCAAATCTCCATCTAACGCAGAAATTCTTTTTTTTATGTTTTTTAATCCGGAATGTAGATTGTTTGGTGAATTATAATTATCTAACTCAAATCCAATTCCATTATCCTTAAAGGAACATTCAATAAGATGGCCGCTACATTTAATTTTAATTTCAACCTCAGATGCCTTACCGTGTAACATTGCATTTTTTATTACTTCTTGAAAAATCCTATAAAGAACAATTTCGACTTCCTCACCAGGCCGTACAAAATCACCATCTGTATAAACGTAAATTTGAGTTCTATTCATTAAATTTATTCTCTCGCATTCAATCTCAATACTTCGCAGTAAACCAGTCTCCTTAATAAAATCTGCACCTAAACCTTTTGAAATATTGTTTAATTCCACGATGCCTCGAATTAAGAAATCTTGGGATAGTTTAAGATTAGTATTTATTTGATTATTTTCCATTATTGCAATATCTAAGTTTAATTTTGATAAGGCTAATACCTGGTTAATGTTATCATGAATTTCTTTAGAGATTTTATCCATAGTGTCTTCTTGAGTTTTAATTTTGGAAATTAAAACTTGTTTATCCTTTTCAATAATTAAATCTCCAATTAACTCAGTCATTTCAGACTTATTTTTGATGTGTAGGATTATTAAGCGATATACAAAAAGTAGTACAATTATTAAACTCACTACTGAGACTGAAATTGTCCAAGTAATAATTTGTGTTGTTGATATTTGCATATAAATGCTTTAATGAATATTAAATGCAAGCAGATATTTAAAATCACAAAAATGGTAAATAGAATCTGCGATAATTCGTAATTGAGTTCTTCAATATTGCTTAATTTGAATAAGATCTCACTTATCCAATACGGTATTGATGCGGTATAGCAGACAATAGTTCCCAATATTATCCAATAATGTGGTGTTGTACTTACATTGACATTGTTCTTTTGAGTAATTAAATATTCTAAATACAAGTAGCAATTGTATGATAAGTATATTCCAGTAATTAGCATTGGAAATAATGTGTAATCGTGCAGAAGTATATATGAACAGATAGGTGTCAGGAGGCAAATTGCTACAATTCTAAGTGTATTTTTTTTTCTGCCAATTACAGATGAAATGTATTGGGATATAAAAAAGATTTCACACCATGAAAAAATAATAATTATAATTTGAAAATAATTTGGATAACGGCCAATTAAATGATTTATCACTATAATCCCAGTAACAACTAAATCAATTATACAAAAAGGAAGTATGTAGGTTTTTTCGGGTGATTTCCCTTCCCATAATAGTCGTAATCCAACTAAACAAGTTGACAAGATCACAATGAATTGAACCACCTGGAATTTTTGGTATAGTTCCATGCCCTTGAATTTGACACAAATTAATACCTGCCAAATTCATTTAAAAGGGTGAAAACACCCATTTTCAGCCTTTAATGGTTAATCGAGTGAAGATATCTTTCAACTCCATCAAGGGAATCGGTAAAAACCGCCAATTTTCGAATAACTTCTTCTACAATAGCATCCGGACAAGAGGCCCCACTGGTAATTAATATCCTAACCGGGCGAACAGTTGGTAAATAATCGGTCGAAACTAATTCCGTTTTTGTATGAAAATCAAAATGTTGGATCTCGTTTGGAGAAATTAATTTATCCGGGTTATTTATAAAATAGGTCGGTAACTTCTTTTCGCATAGCTCAACCAGGTGGGTTGTATTGGATGAATTATATCCGCCCACAACTATGGCAAGATCAGCAGTCGTTTCAAGCATTCCTGAAACTGCTGTTTGATTGTCATTTGTTGCATAACATAGGGTGTCACGGGTGTCAGCAAATCTTTGATTAATGGTGGTAGAATCTAACTGATAATGTTCCATTACCAGCTTTTTTAAATATTCCGCAATTTCCTGGGTATCACTGGCAAGTTGCGTAGTCTGATTAACCACGCCAAATCTTCCAAGATCTTTCTTTACATCAAAGCCTTCAGTATAACGCCCCCTGAAAATTTCATAAAATGAATCAGTCGGTAATTCCCCCTTGATGAATCCTCCCAGGATTTCTGCGTCGTGTAAGTCATTTAATATAACCGCGGGCGCATTGGCAGCAGCATGTGAAAATGTCGCACGGGTTTCTTCATGCATGGGCTTTCCATGTATTATAATACTATATCCTTTTGAGGCGATCTGCTCACTTCGATTCCAAACCTTTTCAACGAAAGGACAGGTTGTATTGTATTTTTCAGTTTGTATGCCCTTGTCGCGAAGCATCTTTTCAATTGCCAGTGTGGTGCCAAATGCCGGAATCAGAACAATGTCATTTGCATTTATCTCATCGAATGGAATGATTTGTTTGCCGTAAGTGTCCTGAAGAAATTGAACTCCATGCTTTTGTAAATCTGCATTTACCTGTGGATTGTGGATCATTTCACTTAACAGAAATATTCGCTTTCCGGGATTTTCATCTACCGTTCTGAAAGCAATCTCAATGGCATTTTCTACCCCATAACAAAAGCCGAAATGACGTGCAAGAAAAACCTTTAAATTTCCCAGGTCAAGTTCTGTTGGAGTGAAATCCTTTTTTAACCGGTCTTCCAACTTTCTTTTCTCCTTCACGGCAGTTATCAAAGGACTACGGTATTTAACAGGCACATCAAATTGCTTCATTACTTCTCGATTGGTGATCTTTTCAGTTAAACAGTTGCAAAGTTAGTTGGTTTGATCATGCAGTGCCTTTGTGATTTTTTATCTTATTTTCACTCTACTCAACTTTCAAAAACCTATATAATGATGAGTAATGTTGTTTTCGAAGCACTCGATTGGGTCCGTTCTACAAATGTTTACGAGGTCAACCTCCGTCAATATACAAAGGAAGGCACCTTCGAAGCCTTTAGCCGGGAAATGCCCAGATTGAAAGATATGGGTGTTGAAGTTTTGTGGTTCATGCCCATAACTCCAATCGCAACTGAACAAAGAAAGGGAAGCCTCGGGAGTTACTATGCTTGTTGCGATTTTACCTCTACCAATCCAGAGTATGGTTCCATTGACGACTTCCGGAAAATGGTGGCGGTAGCCCATGAACTTGGATTAAAAGTTATTATTGATTGGGTCGCTAACCATACAGGTTGGGGGCATAGCTGGACGAAGACCAATCCGGATTTTTTCAAAATCAATGAACACGGCCATTTTTTTGACTCAAACGGATGGGATGACGTTATAGATCTTGATTTTAATAACCGGGATATGCGCCTGGCACTCATCGAAGCTATGCGGTTTTGGGTTAGGGAAACTGGTATTGATGGCTTTCGATGTGATATGGCAATGCTGGTTCCGCTGGATTTCTGGAAAGAAGCCCGCGCAGAATTAGACAAGGAGCGGAAGCTGTTTTGGCTAGCAGAGTGTGAAGAAGCTAATTATCATGAAGCATTTGATGCAACCTATACCTGGGAATGGATGCATAAAACGGCCGACTTTTGTAAGGGTAATACTGATATTAATGGGCTGGACCAACTTCTTCATAAGTATGAACAACATTTTGTTCCAGCTGCAGTTAGAATGTACTTCACAACAAACCATGATGAGAACAGCTGGAACGGAACTGAGTATGAAAAATATGGAGAGGCAGCATTGGCATTTGCTGTTTTCGGAGCTACCTGGAACGGAATTCCTATGATATACAGTGGACAGGAGTTGCCAAATAAAAAGAGACTAAAATTTTTCGATAAGGATACTATTGAATGGAACGGCTCTTACCAGTTACATGAATTTTATAAAGTGTTACTGAATTTACGTAAGACAAATCCGGCATTAAGAGCAGGTGATAAAGAAGCAATCACCCGAAGAATCTATACTGGTAGCAATGAAGGATTATTCTCCTTTATAAGAAAAAACGGGAACAGAGAAGTGCTGGTTATACTTAATTTGTCTGCTTCCGATACATCTGCTATTTCGTTTAATAGGGAAGATGTTAGTGGTGAATTCGCAAATGCATTTAGTGGACATCTCCATGACTTTAACGCTGAACCAACCATTAACCTCAAGGGGTGGCAATACCTGGTTTTTGTTAAATAATTCGGTTCAACAAAACTAAAAAGCTACCTGATTTTTCAGGTAGCTTTTTTTATTGGTTTTTCTATTGTTAATCTAACTTCATTGGGTATCTGAAAACACCCTCATATCCGGGATACATTCCATCCAGGGTAACAGATATTCCCGCCTTTTCCATTTCTAAACGAAAGTCATCTACAGTATTCACTTCTTTTCCATTCACTTTGAGGATCACAAAACCTTCTTCCATTCTTGTTTTGGAAAAGGCGCCATTCTCATCAATCGATTTCACGATCACCCCACCCTTGATCCCCATCTCTTTTGCAAGTTTTGCATCTATGGTTGCCATATCTGCGCCTAGCTTATCTAAAACACTTGTCTTGACTACATCCGTGGTTCCGCTGCTATTCCTTAAGATAACATCGCTTATCATTTCTTTTCCATCTCTGCGGAAGCCGATCTTTACCTTATCACCAGGCCTATAGGTAGCGATCTGCCCCACCATCTCTGCTCCCGATCTTACAGGCACATTATTAATGCGTGTAATAAAATCGCCTTTTTTTATTCCTGATGCTGCTGCGGCTCCATCTTTTGTAACATCCATCACAAAAACTCCTTCGCCAGATTTAATCCCCTCCTGGGTCTTCACTTCCTCACTTAAATTATCAGGAGCATAGTTAATACCAAGATAAGCACGCTGAACGGTTCCAAATTTCATAAGATCAGCTACGATCTTCTTAACCATATTAACCGGAATGGTAAAAGAATAGCCTGCATAAGATCCTGTTGGAGATGCAATGGCAGAATTTATTCCTATAAGTTGCCCGGCAGTATTAATGAGCGGTCCGCCACTATTACCGGGGTTTACTGCCGCATCTGTTTGTATGAATGACTCAATAGGAGTGCGGCTCTGCCTGCGGTTAATTTCAAGAGTCCGGCTTTTCGCACTTACGATACCAGCAGTAACAGTTGTTTCCAGATTCAGGGGATATCCTATTGCCAAAACCCACTGACCTACTCTCACTTCATCCGAATTGCCATACATCAGGAATGGCAGCCCCTTCGCGTCTATCTTGATCAATGCAAGATCACTACTGGGATCAGATGCCACAAGTTTGGCCTTGTAGGATTTCTTATCACTCATAGTTACCGTAATATCATCAGCTCCGTCTACCACATGGTTATTTGTTACGATGTAACCATCATCACTTATTATGGCGCCTGAACCGGAAGCCATTTGTGGTAATGAACGGGGCGCCATGCCTTCATCCCAGTCGAATCCGAAAAGATCGAATAAGGGACTACGTTTGGGAAGATTATTGCTGGCAGTACGAGTACTCTTTGTTTTAATGTGAACTGTTGCGGGTATAGCACTGGCTGCTGCATCACTAAAGTCTGTGGGACTACCATTAATGCCGTCAAAAAAACCTGCATAATTGACAGGAACACGATTGCTGTCTGAGCCTATATAGGTATATGCTTCTTTGCTTACATATTTATTGTAGGCATACATACTTCCTATTGATGTGGCTGCACTGATCAGGATAACCGGTAAAATTTGCTGCAATTTCATATGATGATCCTTAATTTTTTAACTTGATGGTCAAACAATATGCCTGACGCACTACAAAATAACGAAGGTGACAAGGTTTCAGTTGCATCGTAATCCAGTTTAACAATAGTTTTACTAAGACCTTCGTAGATGACACTCATAAAGTTACCAAAAATGCCATTGTGTTAACACCGTCGGCATAATCTTCCCAGCCAGGGCATTGAGCAGTTCCAAAAGGGGTAAGCCCATGTCCTACCAGGCATTGGACAGAAGGGTTACTCTTTAAGTTTTCCAGAACCAGTTCTCTATTTTCATAATGCTCATAATGCAGTTGGCTGATAGGGGAGTATAAGGAACTTGCTTCAACAAGTAATATAGAACCATTGGTCATGTAGTATTTATTATTGAGCAATTGAATGGCCAGCTGGTAATCGTAATTATTCTTGTATTTATTGTGTTCAAAAAAATACAGGTACTTATTCATGGCGCCTAAGAGAGGGATGAAATCGTAATTATGTGGCAGGTAAAGTTTGGTAACATTTCGGCAGCCTAATCCAAAGTACATGTTAATATCATCTGAAAGGAGGTTGAGTTCCTCAATTGTCTCACTGCCATCCAGAATTGCTGCTGAAGTTCGATTACGGCGAATTATATGTGGGTATTTGGAAAAATAATAGTCAAAGTACCTGGAAGTATTGTCACTTCCGGTGGCCAGGTAGGCATCACATCCTTTGAGCAATTCACCAAAGAATGTATTCTGCTTAACTTTATCCTCCCACTCATAAAGTTTTTTTATAAGATGTTCCAAAAGGATATTGTCTTTTGAGCTTAACTTGATCATGGCGCTATGTCCACTCATGAAAACACATAACCAATCATGGAAACCTACCATAGGAATATTGCCTGCCATAACAATCCCAACTGTTTTGGGGGATTTCTGAAGATTGGGAAGCTCGTATTTAGAAGCAACCTCGTCCAGTTTGACCCGGGAGAGGAAATTATTTGCAATATTAGTAGCCGATATGTCAACAAATTCTTTCGTAAACCACGCATTGGTCAGGGATGCTTTTTGTTTAATATCCTGCCATTCCGGCCCATCGGCCTTGATATATTTACCCAATTCTACCAATAAATCGATCCTGTGTTGTAAATTCAACATGTACCTCTTAATTTGCGTGCAAAGTTAACTTATACAACCCACTAAAAATTTCTACTCATGGCTATCAAAATAACAGAAGAATGTATCAACTGTGGTGCCTGTGAACCCGAATGTCCGAATAATGCTATTTATGAGGGTGGCGTTGAATGGGCGCTCAGCGATGGAACATCCGTAAAAGGCAGTTTTGCTTTAATGGATGGTACCGTTTTAGACGCAGATCAGCGCAATAACCCAATAAGTGTTGACACTTATTATATCGTGCCCAATAAATGCACAGAATGCCAGGGATTTCATGAGGAACCCCAGTGTGCTGCTGTTTGCCCGGTAGACTGTTGTGTTCCGGACGAAATGTATCGGGAAACAGTGGATGAACTCCTCGCTAAAAAAGAAAGGTTGCATCTTTAAAATTTCAGATTTTCAACGGGAAAATGTATCTTACAGGAACACAGTTTAATTGTAGCGAAAGCTACTTCGTATAGGTGGGTGATATTTCCCATCGTGTAACGGGTGAAGGATAAGATCCTTCACCTTTTTGTTAAAAACCAATTGATAAATAAATGAGCGAGAGACCAGTCATCGCCTTCCTTACCGGTGGATATTCCGCTGAGGCAGAGATCTCCTACAAATCAGCTATTACCATCGAAAAGAATATTGATACGGACAGATTTGAAGTTTACAAGATTGATATCCGGAAAGATGGATGGTGGCATACCGCCGCTAATGGCGACGACATACAGGTTGATCGGAATGATTTCAGCTTAAATTTCCATAATCAAAAGGTGGTGTTTGATGGAGTATTTATTGGCATCCACGGAACCCCGGGAGAAGATGGGAAATTACAGGGCTATTTTGACATGATCGGTCTGCCTTATACAACATGTGATGCTGCAAGTTCCGCCCTTACTTTTAATAAAAGGTACACTGTTGCAGTTGCAGCTTTTGCAGGTATTCACGTTGCAAGGTCATTGCACCTGTTTAGTAACCGCCATGCCTCCGCCGTTTCGATTGCTGCCCAGTTGAACCTCCCGGTCTTTGTCAAACCTAACAATGGTGGTAGCAGTATTGGAATGAGTAAAGTTAATAAGGCAGAAGATCTTCCTGAAGCTCTTGAGAAAGCTTTTCTCGAAGACGACCAGGTGCTTGTGGAGGAGTTTATTGAAGGAAGGGAGTTTACAATTGGTGTTTTCCGGCATAAAGGGGATATAGTTACGCTGCCTTTTACAGAGGTAATTACCAAAAAGGAATTTTTTGATTTTGAAGCAAAGTATGAGGGATTAAGTGAAGAAATCACCCCTGCAGTTGTAAGCGATGATATTGCCGAGAAAGTACGTCAAACTGCAGCAAAAGTTTACCAGGTTTTTAATTGCAGCGGTGTAATACGCATTGATTTCATTTATAATGAAGCAATCGGGCAACCTTTCCTCCTGGAGATCAATACTGTTCCCGGACAAAGTGAAGCCAGCATCGTTCCTCAACAGGTTAATGCTATGGGCTGGACGTTGCGTGATTTTTACTCAGCGCTCCTGGATGAAGCCTTGACGGGTAAATAATTTTTATTTTCTTTGAAATCCATTTCTTATTTTAAAAAGTAGCCTGTGTTTGCATCACTCTCAAAAAAATCTATTTGGCTGAATCTGTTGATAGCCATATTAATCGTGGCAGGATTGATTCTCTTATTCTTTAACTCGCTTGATTTTTTCACCAGGCATGGAGAGGAGGTAAATGTACCATCTGTTACAGGTAAATCTTTTGAGGAAGCAAGGGAACAATTAGAATCTATAGGCTTTGAAGTGGTGATCCAGGATTCCGTTTACCGCGATACCATTCAGGCCAGGGCAGTAGTGAAACAGTTTCCTGAACCAGAGGCAAAAGTAAAAAAGAACAGAACTGTCTACTTAACGGTTAATAGAACAGTTCCACCTGATGTAGTGATGCCCAACCTGGTCGGGATGAGTGTGCGAAATGCAGCCATAGTTTTAAAGCAGTTTGGACTAAAAATGGGTGACACTACTTACAAGCCTGATTTTGCCAAGAACTCTGTTCTTACCCAATTAAAAAATAAAGAAGAGATAAAGCCTGGAACCCGCTTACCTATGGGTACTCCAATCAATCTTGTTCTGGGTAGCGGATTATCGAATATTGATATGGGTGTTCCTGACCTTTTTGGAATGACTTATGCAGATGCAAAAGAAATTTTGAATGCAAGTGGAATTAGTTTTGGGGCAAGGGTTCTGGATGATGATGTTAAGGATACTGTCAATGCATTTATTTACCGTCAAAGCCCCGAACGTAATACTCCCGACCGGAGAGTGAACAGGATCAGGCCTGGACAAATGATTGATGTCTGGTTAAGTACCCAAAAACCTCAGCGTGATACCACAACCCGGGTAGCACCTGCTGTTGATAACAACTATTAATCAAAACCCGTAAATTTCTGATTATGGACATTATTACTGTTGAGGAGCTAAAAAGCCGTATGGATGCAGGGGAGAAGCTGAACATCATTGATGTGCGTGAACCCGAAGAATATGCAGAGTTCAATATTGGAGCAAAGCTTATCCCTTTGGGAAAGATCCAGTCAATGCAAATTGATGAATTAGAAGACCTGAAGAACGAAGAACTCATAATCCATTGCAGAAGTGGTAAAAGAAGTATGACGGCCTGCCTCTTTCTGGAAACAATGGGTTTCACCAATACAAAAAATCTTGCTGGTGGGATGCTTGAATGGCAGGATAAGTTTTCCGGAAAGTAATTAGGTTAGAAATTATAAAACAAAAGCGTGAGAGATATGAATCCTCACGCTTTTTTTTGTTACCTGCCGCCGGCAAATAAAAAGACCAGGTAAAAGATCAAAATAATGGCGACGTTCAGGGCGATGGTTTTTTTCATCAGGTACGGATTAAAGTATCTAACTCTAATCCTAAATGATGCCAAAGATGATTTTTACATATAGGAGATATACCGGTAATTCTACTTCGTAATTGTTACAATCGAATATTTACTCCCGCCATCCAGTTTATTCCCGCCATTGGATAAACGTAGTTTTCCGTATATAAGGTTTTGTCGTAAATATAGCTGAAGGTATAACCGTTTGGTTCGTATAGTTTATTGAACACATTATTCACCTGCAGCACCAATCCCAGCTCATCCAGGATCTTTCCTTTTATAGTATACCGGAAACGTAAATCCTGTGTGTAAAATGCCGCCAGACTTCGATCTGCTGATGAAGTATTATCAAGAAATTGTTTGCCCACATATTTCCCGATTATTGCTAATTCTGCATTTTTAAACGGAGTAACTAAAGCAGTTGCTGTTCCTATGACTCCTGGAGAAAAAGATATATCTGTTTTATCATAAGAATTTACCTTTTGTATACCCTCATCATAATCATCAATATACTCAGTGAATCCGATCACTTTGTTTTCACTCAAAGTAAGATTGCCAATCAATTGGAGCCAGCTGGCGGGTCTTGTGGCGCCCTGTAGTTCAATTCCAACCCTATAGCTTCGATCAATATTGGATCTCGTGTAGGCACCCACATCATTTATTTTTCCGGTAAGTACCAATTGGTTCCTGTAAATCATATAATATAGATTAGCACCAAATGAATGATTGCCATTCTTTCGTTCAAGTCCAACTTCAATATCATGTAGTTGTTCTCTTTGAGGTTGTTGTTCTTCACCCGCTTCAAAGTCGTCACGGTTTGGCTCCTTGTTGCCAACAGAATAGGAGGCAAAAACATTCCACTTATTTCTGGAATAACTTATCCCGGCTTTCGGATTGAAGAAATTATATTTAGTGGCAGTGGTTATTCCCGGATTGTTGCGAAAACCGGTTATATTATAACTCACATTGCGGTATTGCAAGTCCAGAAAGCTAAGCCAGTTTGTTCCAAGTTTTTGCTGCCATTTCCCAAAAAAATTAAAATCCTTTTTCAAGGCATCATTGTCATACCACCTATGATCTTTACTTATTGCATTAGTTGCCCAAATCACTTTGCCGAAATGGTTGCCATCGTACTTCGTATAAGCACCGCCGAAAGTAAGTTGGGTTAATTTATGTTTGTACTGCAGAGAATAAGTTGCTCCATAGAAATGATTGTCGAGCCAAAGTTGACGTACCAGGTCTGTTGTTTCCAGTTCTATTCCGCCTACAACCGGATTCTCTAAACCATAATCATTGTATGATTCTTCCGCTTTATATTGTTCGTAGTATCCTCTCCCGCGCGTAAGAAAAGTTGCGAGGTTGAGGGATAACTTTTCTGAAAAAGCATGGTTAAAGAATAGTTGATAATGATCCTGTTGGTAATTGTCTGTTTCATTGTCATAAGGTTCTCCCGGCTTTTCAGTGCCTGCACTATTGAAGGTGCGGTTGGTTTTGGCCTCTGCCTGTGGAAGGCCATTCCAGGCCTGATAGGTTTTTTCTTTACCTGAAAACACATTGAAACGAATACTCGACTTGTCGTTAAGATAAGCTCCTGAAACATAAAAGGATGAAAGGTTCGAGCTTGCCCTGTCAATATAGCCATCACTTGTTATTCGTGAAAGGCGTGCGTCAATGGTGAAATGATCACTTATTAGTCCACTGCCCGCCTTAACAGTATTTTTCCACGTATTGAACGACCCATAACTATTATTAATTTCAGCATAGGCTTCTTCATTGAATTCATTGGTGCTTATATTTATACTGGCACCAAATGCCCCTGCTCCATTACTGGATGTTCCCACACCCCGCTGAATTTGAATGCTGCTCACTGAGGAAGCAAAATCAGGCAGGTTCACCAGAAACAACCCCTGGCTCTCGGCATCATTATAAGGAATTCCATTGAGAGTCATATTGATGCGTGTGGCATCGCTCCCCCTGATCCTGATACCCGTATATCCCACTCCATTTCCTGCATCTGAACTTACCACCACAGAAGGGGTCTGGTTTAATAAAAAAGGGAGGTCCTGCCCCAGATTCTGCTTTGAAAGTTCTCTTCCGGAAATGTTAGTGTGGGCAAATGGACTTCTGTCTCCGGCCCTCACCGCCCTTACCTCAACAGGCTGTAAAAATAGATTGTGCCTTTCCATTAAAACCGTATCAACATCATTACCAATGGTAATTTTAGTATTACGGTAACCAATACTACTATGCACTGCGAAAGTTGAATTTGTGGGAATTATTGCATTACCATCAACATCCGTCATCACGGTATTGCCGTTCGGTAATTCAATTGTTACCCCTGTAAGAGGTTGTTTACTCTGTGCATCAATAACTGTAAGCCGGCGTTGTTGGGCCAGCAAGGGGAGAACTGACAATAAAGCGCAAATCCCCAAAAGCAATTTTTTCATTTGAAATAATTAGTTTGAAAAAATGATTTGAGAGAAATGCTGCGAAAGCAAAAGGAGGAATGAATAGATTTGAACCACCTTCCCTGCGCAGGCATTACCCTGTCCAGGTTCTACGGGTATTATCTCAGCATCCGGCAAGTATTACTCAGCCGGGAGCACCCCGAGGAATCTGTTGATTACGATAGTAACCGAGGCGAAATTAAGGTCATTTTTTTTAAATGACCTGTAACTTTTTGGAATTGTGGTCCGTCTCACTCAAAATACCTTTTTATGAAGAAGATAATATTGATGGCTTTCATGGTTATGGCTGCAGCAGGTGCTTGGGCGCAAACAACTACTGTTAAGGATAGTAATGCCCGCACAAGAAATGTGAGTGGTTTTAAGGGAGTAAAGGTGTCGGCAGGCATCGAATTATTATTGCAACAGGGTGATAAAGATGCAGTTGCGGTGAGTAGCAGTAATCCCGAATATACCGATCGGATAACTACCGTGGTTGAAAATGGCGTACTTAAAATAGGGATAGATAATAAGGGGCTGGACTGGAAATGGCGCAGGAATGTAAAATTCAAGGCCTATGTTTCTCTCCGTGAATTAGAAAGTTTGAGCGCATCTTCCGGCTCAATGGTAAAAACGGGAAGCGCCATTACTGTTGATAAACTTGAGCTTGATGCAAGTTCGGGAGCAATAATCAATGCAGAATTTAAGGCTAAAAGTATTAGCTCAGATAACAGTAGCGGAGCTATTACAGAATTAAAGGGTACTGTTGAGCAACTTAGTGTTGAAGCCAGTAGCGGTGCAATTTTTAAAGGATATGATATATCCAGTTTGAATTGTTCAGCTGATGCAAGCAGTGGAGCCCTTATTCATGTGAATGTTTCAAAAGAACTCAATGCGGAGGCTAGTAGCGGCGGATTGGTAAACTACAAAGGAACTGGAACTATCAGGAAAGTGAGTACTTCAAGTGGTGGAAGTGTAAAATCTAAAAGTTAATTAAGCCTAAAATACTATCATGAAAACATTATTTCTTTCGCTGCTGGTAACATTTGCCTCATTGGCGGTGAAAGCACAGAAATTCATCATAAATGATCCTAATGCCCAGATTCGTACAGTAAGTAGCTTCAAGGGCATAAAAGCGGATACTAATTTTGATGTATATATTACCCAGGGAGATGAAGATGCCGTTGCCGTAAGTGCTTCCAGCGCAAATCAACGAGATCGGATAATCACAAAGGTGGAAAATGGTATTCTGAAGATTGGATTTAATGGGAATGGATGGAAATGGACTGGGAACCAGAAACTAAAAGCATATGTTTCTGTTCGGCAACTGGAAATGATAAATGCTGACGGGGCCTGTGACGTAGAGTTGATGGGAGTAATTAAAGGTGAGAAAATGAGCATTAAAATGGACGGGGCAAGCGATATCAACGGAGAACTGAATGTTAGCGAATTAGAAATGGTACTTGATGGCGCAAGTGATAGCAGGATAAAAGGCAGGGCAGGCTCATTGTCAGTAAAACTGGATGGAGCTAGTAAGTTCAATTCTTATGGTCTCATTACTGATTTTTGTGAAGTTGACGCAGGTGGTGCTTCAAAAATGGAGATCACTGTTAATAAAGAACTCACCGTGAGTGCAGATGGAGTGAGCAAGGTCGATTTTAAAGGTACTGGCGTTATCCGCAATATGAGATCAAGCGGAAACGCAAAAGTTACTAAGAAGGACTAACATAGTCCGAGATCGACTAATACAGAAATGAATTGCATAAGCTTTAACAAAAAATATATTTCAATATTATTTGGCAGGAAAGCTATTGCGCTGTACATTTGCAATCCAAATCGCGAAGTAGAGCAGCGGTAGCTCGTCGGGCTCATAACCCGAAGGTCGGAGGTTCGATCCCTCCCTTCGCAACAAAGAAAAAGCAGCTTTAAATCAGCTGCTTTTTTTTATACTCCCTCCCAAACCAGGGGTAGAACTACCATAAAATTCTTTTGCCCTTCAATTACCTGGAAACCATCGTGCCGAAGCAATTTATACTTAGATCGAATGTTCTGAAGACCAATTTTCGTAGAAGTTTCCATTTTTTGCTTACGCTGGAGATTATTGTTGATCACCAATTGTTTTGCTGTGGTTGTAAAAATCTCCAAAACCAAAGGTTGTTCCTTACTGATAATATTATGCTTCACAGCATTCTCAACCACCAGCTGTAAACTATTTGCAGGTAAAGTATAGGGATAATACTTCCTGTCGATCTCAAAGTTGATCTGGAGACCGTCCCCATGGCGTGTTTTCAATAACTGGCAATAACTCTCAATGAATGCCAACTCTGATTCAAGCGTGGATGCATTTTCATTATTTCTTAATAAATAGCGATACACCTTGCTCAATTCATTTAGAAATTGCTCGGCCTTTTTTTTGTCTTCAGATATTAAACCCGACAGCGTATTAAAACAATTAAAAAGAAAATGAGGATTAACCTGGCTCTTAAGATTTTCGAATTCCTGCCCCAAACTCATTTGTTCAAGTAATTCCTGTTCTGCGAGACTTTCCTTGTATTTATCTATGGTATAGATAACTTCCCATAAAGTCTCGAATATTATATTGATGCACAATCCAACAAGCAAAAAACCTTTTAAATCCTGTGGATCGTATCTGTATCCGAGGATCTCAAATTGATGGAAGATCAACAGTATCAAAAGGATCGATGGAGTCATTACCAGCAGGTTGGTGAGTAATTTATACATCACTCTTGATTTTGTCTGGTTGAGTTCCGGGTATCTTGATCTGATGAAATGGTCATACTGGTAATGCAAATACCATGAACCCATACCAAGTAAGAAAATCAAAGGTGGTGCAATAAACCAGGTAAGCGGATCCTTATAAAATCTTTCATCATATAATACCATTGATAAAATCACGCAAATCACCGGCATCGATAAAAGGAAGCCATACCACTGAACGGAAGGGGGGCGATAGAACTTCATAATATTATCTCCTTTTCTTGAATCAATGGCAGAGAAATTATTCTCTGATGCTCATTTTCTGATATAACCACTTTGTTTTCCTCCAGTAACCGGTATTTATTGAGGAGATTATCTAGCCCTTCTTCATAATCAATAATGTCCTTTCTTATTCTTGGATGTACGGAGTTAGTAATGGTTAGATAATTTTCATCAGTGGTGAGTATATCAATTTTCAGTGGGGCTTCGTTGCTTGCAGAATTAGAATATATAATGTTTTCAAGTATAACATGAAGGCTTAGAGGGGGCAAATGATACTTGCGCCTGGATGCGGGTATTTCAATGTTCGCTGAAATGGCATTCCCAAATCTGGCTTTTATAAGGTATAGGTAGGATGATGCAAACTTTAATTCTTCCTCAAGAGTTACCAGTAGTTCTTCATCGCTTCTTAACATATAACGATGCACCTTGGTCATCTCATTCAGGAATTTTTCTGCAGCATCTTCATTTTCACTTATAAGACTGGAAAGTGAATTGAAGCAATTGAAAAGAAAATGTGGATTAACCTGGCCTTTTAACCCGAGTAATTTTGTTTTCTTATATGCATTTTTCAATTGTTCGGTTTCTGTGATGGATCTTTTCCAACTATTCCAGTTCACCACTGCTTCGTTCAATAGTGTTATTACCGTACTTGAAATTGTTGCAAACAGAAATGCCCACCAAACATTAGAAACGATCAACGCGCAGCTCACAACGGGAAATATATTATGTAAAGCATACAATCCAGTGATCATAAGTATATTCATAAACATGAAAACCGGAAGCATAACAGCAATACGTCTGAATAGATCTCCATTTGAAGGAAACCGGTCTCTAATTAGAAAAGCAACTCCCCTGAAACATAAGTAGGAGAAGAAGAGAAAGCAGGCAGAAAGAGTAAAACTGCTGAAGAATATCCGGAAACTGGTAAATACACAACTTCCAAATATGATTGCATTTATACCAATCACAAATGGTAGCATCAGCCAAAGGAATATCAGGGGCTCAGCTTTACTATATTTTCTTAGAGCCATTTTTTTCTATTCTTACTTTTATTGTGATCGTGGATCCGCTATTGTCATCTTTTATTGTTAACAATGCACTGATAGTTCGTGCTCTTGCTTCCATTTCTGCTATATTTTTATTGAGTAAATGATCTTTTCGTTCCATGTTTGTTCCCGGCGCATTTAACGATAAAAGGAGAAGGCCTTTCTCGAAATCCAGATTTATTCTTGTCAGTTTTGCATGGGAAAGCTCCACCAGGCTTACGATCGCAAGCTTATAGATAATAATGAACTCATGACGGAACTTCATATTGAAATTGAGTTCCGATACATTTTTTTCAATATTCACCAGAACCGTTGCACCATGTCTGCTTCGCATAGCGTGTGCAACCTCATGTATCCTTTCTATTGTTTTAGGCATGCTGTCATTAGCAGGATCAATGCTCCAAAGAACGTCATTCATAGCTATTACCATATTCCTGCTTTTTTGCTGGATATCGTAAATGAATTCCTTGGATTTTTCAGGATCCGTACTGGCTTTCATACCTGCAATTTCACTTAGCACATTGATATTTTGTAGCGTGCTGTTTACATCCTCATGCAGGTTGCCAGCTATTGCACTTCTCATCTGCCACTCACTTTTGACCCTCACCTGCCTCTGCCTGTCGAGCCAGTATAATCCTCCTGCAAGTGATAGTGCCAGCAGAGAATAAAACCAGGTTGAACGCCAGAAGGGCGCTTTTACCACTATTGGTAAACTAGTGATTTGTCCGGGTTTCCCCTCAAGATCATAAGTGGCAATCTTGAGTTCATAATTGCCTGCCGGTAAGTAACTATATACTGCCTGTTTAACAACCCCCGTCTCATTCCATTCATCTTCCAGTCCTTCCAGTTTATAATAAATGCCGTAAAGATTTTGATATGTCAGCGTTGTAAATTCTACCAGTATAGAATTCTGATCATGTCTTAGTGTAAGTACTTTTTCTTTCTCTATGGAATCTGTTGGAAGATATTTATTCATTACAGATATCCCACTGATTTCAACTTTTGGCGGAATGTAATTATCAAATCTCACCTCGGCGGGATCAAATATGATTACATCATGGGAGGTTCCTATTGCAATCCGACCATCATAAAATGAGGTTACTGAAGCCGTGCTGAAGCTATTTGTATGCACGCCATCGGTTGCATTGTATGAACTGACCTTTGATTTTTTGGGTTGGTGGTTAAGGATACCAAGACCTGAGGATATCCATATAAACCCCTTTTTATCTTTAGCCAGGTTGCCAATATCATTGGTGGGTAATCCATTCTCAAAACTGAAATGCCTGATATCGCCTGAATGCAGGTTCACAAAATTTAATCCATTTGCAGCTATTACCATGGTGCTATCATCATACTGCAATATGTCAGAACTCGAGTTTGACCTTAATGCCTTTCCCGGCTCATCGTCACCAGTGTATCGTTTTACCACCTTACTATTTTTAGCATTGATATGGTATACTCCATTGGATGAAGTAGATGCCCAAATATTTCCAAGGCTATCAACCAGCAAACGTGCTATAGTGCTTTGGAGCTTCTGAACCAGGGTCCAGGAATCGGTGTCCGGATCCCACTTCACAATGTATCCTCTTTGTGTTCCAAACCAAAGTTTTCCAGTTTTGTCCTCAACAACCTGCCTGACAGTACTATTTTCAAAAACAGCAGGACGGATTTTTTCAGTAGTATTGCTCGCTGCCCGGTAAATGAAAATATAACCGTCCTGGTTGCCTCTTACAACATCACCGTTTTTACGCTCATGTATACACCAGGTTAACCCTTCCCCTGCTTTTTCTCCCTGGCTTGAAATGGCCGTTTTGATCGGATTCAGGTTGCTGTCATAAGAAAATACTCCCGACCCCCAGGTACTTACAAGTATATTTCCATTTCTTGTCTGCAGTACGTCGGTTACATCAGGTGTGTAAATGGAATCATTACCTGGTCTTCTGTTTCTTAGTACTTGGAATTTTTGGGCTGCAGGATTGAAACGGAATAAACCCTTATCTGAGGATATCCATATATTACTTTCCCTGTCCTCAAATATCATGGAGATATTATCATACCGTATACTGAATTCTCCTGGTATATCATTTCGTATTATCTCAATGTTTTTGGTTTCCGGCATTACCTTTCCGAACAGGTTATGGCCCCATATCCAGATATTACCATCCCGGGTGGCATGCACTCCTCTCGGTGCATAATATTTATTGGAGAGGGCTTTTCCAATAATCTGATCCCAGTCGTTTTTCCTGTTGGTTGCCGGATCATAGCTGCGAATAGTTAGTTTGGATGCCGGCCAGGATATACCCCAGAAAGTATTTAAAGGGTCGCGGTAGGCAAACACCACCTGGCGTAGGTCTGCAAAAGCTTCGATCACACTGTCGCCATCTGCATTGTTGTTTCTGAATGATATGCTTTTGTTGCGTGGGTTATATTTTACTAGTCCGGAGTCAGTGCCAATCCAATAATTTCTTTGACCATCCTGCCATAAATAGTAAGGCTTCCAATTTCCAGGAAGTGCTATGTTATTCTTCGAGGAAGAAAATGTTGCCCTTGATTCGTCATATTTGAAAAGTGCATTAGCTGTCAGAACTAATAATACATCCCCATCCGCATCTACATACAGCCCGCCACCGGCTTTTTCACGCTTTTCTTTGGGGTAATCAATAGTGACATTATGAAACGAGAAGTCTAATGTGTTGAGGTATCCCACCTTCATACCATCCATTATCATCCATAACCGATCATTTTTATCCAGCAATAGGTTATGGATCATGCCTTCGGGGAGTGGCACGCCATTTGACCCTCGCCGGATACCGAGGAATCGCTGACCGTCATACCTTTGGAGCCCGTTAAAGGTGGAGATCCAGATAAATCCTTTACGGTCTTGTTGAACCGACAGCACATGTTCAGAAGCAAGGCCATTATTTGGTCCAATGTGGGAAAAAAGATATTGCTGCAGTTGGGCGTTGGCAACCGATACCGGTGCCAAAATTATCAATAAGCAGACTAGCAGATGGTACAAATGAGGATGATTTACCTATTCAAATATATTAAACAGGCCCGGAAATTTCATTCGTTTGGCATTTAACCTGCATTTGACTACCTTTGCAACCTTTATTCCCTTGCGGCAATAGCAGCCACGCAGCGAATCTGATTACCTCCTCTGTATTCTTTAGCGTTTATTCTATTGCCCGAAATAGCTAAAGATGAAAGTAGGATTCGTAAATATCTTCGGTAAACCAAATGCAGGAAAGAGCACATTGCTCAATGCCTTCATGGGCGAAAAACTCGCTATTGTTTCCCCTAAAGTACAGACAACACGTCACCGTATTAAAGGAATACTATCTGAGCCTGGTTACCAGGTTATCTTTTCTGATACCCCAGGTATCATAGAGCCCAAATATAAACTCCATCAGAAAATGATGCATGCTGTGAAGAGTGCATTGGAGGATGCAGATCTGGCTTTGCTGATGGTAGACATATATGACGACTGGGCCGAAAGCGATGCCATATTCTCGGCATTGAGATTAAGGGTGCCAGCATTACTGGTGCTTAACAAAATAGAAGGGTTATCGCCGGCAAGGGTGGAAGAAGCACGTCAATTCTTTTCAGGTAAACCTTATGTAAAAGAAATAGTTACCGTTTCAGCCCTTCATAAAACAGGGGTGGAGGAGTTGCTTCAGAAAATTCTATGCTTTCTTCCCGAGGGTGAACCTTTTTTTGATGAAGAAAATCTTACTGACCTGCCCACCCGATTTTTTGTTGGCGAACTAATTCGCGAACAGATCTACCAACTTTACCAGGATGAGATTCCTTACCATACCGCTGTACTGGTACAGGAGTTTAAAGAGAAATCTACCCTTATTAAGATCCAGGCCGATATTATCGTTCAGCGTGATACACAGAAAGGGATCATATTAGGCGAAAAAGGAAAGGGTATTAAAGATCTTGGTACCAGGTCAAGGCAGGAAATTGAAAAATTTCTTGGTCAAAAGGTGTTCCTCGAGCTATTTGTAAAAGTGCGTCCCAAGTGGAGGGATAATGAACTATACCTTAGGGAGTACGGATACAATTAGAAGAGAGAATAAAATTCAAATGAGGCATCAAACAAAAAAAATATTGATATGGCTGGATATACAGTTGCAATTGTGGGAAGACCAAACGTTGGGAAAAGTACTTTTTTTAATCGTTTGCTGGAACAAAGAAAGGCCATTGTGGATGATGTAAGCGGGGTAACGCGCGATCGTCAGTATGGCATTGCGGAATGGAATGGTAAGACATTTAACGTAATTGATACCGGGGGCTTCGTGCCCCGTAGCCAGGATGTTTTTGAGCGGGAGATAAAGAAACAGGTACTTATTGCACTTGATGAAGCTGATGCGCTGATCTTTGTTACAGATGTTGCTACAGGAATCACTGACCTCGATGAGTCAATGGCTGATGTTCTAAGAAGAACTACCAAACCTGTATACCTTGCTGTGAATAAAGTTGATAATCCGCAAAGGCAGCTTGAAGCCACAGAGTTTTATAGTATGGGCTTTGAGGATATTTTCTTTATATCAGCTATAAGCGGTAGCGGATCCGGTGAAATCCTGGATGCGATAACCGAACGGATCCCCGAAGACCGTTATGCGGAAAGCGAAGGAGATGGTGTTCCTAAATTTGCTATTATTGGACAACCAAACGTGGGCAAGAGCAGCCTCCTGAATGCTTTGGTGGGTCAGGAAAGAACCATTGTTAGTGAGATCGCTGGTACTACCCGTGATACTATTCACACGCATTATAATCTATTCCAGAAAGAGTTTATTCTTATTGACACTGCAGGAATACGAAAGAAGCAAAAAGTACATGAAGACCTTGAATTCTATTCTGTAATACGCGCTATCAAAGCCCTTGATGAAGCAGATGTATGCATGCTTGTACTGGATGCTGAAAAAGGAATTTCCGCACAGGACCTTAGTATTTTCAGCCTCGCAGCTAGGAAAGGAAAAGGAATCGTTTTACTTGTGAACAAATGGGACCTGGTGGCAAAAGAAACGAACACGGCCCGTGATTATGAAAAGCAACTCAAAGAAAGACTCGCTCCCTTTACAGATGTACCTGTGCTTTTTATTTCAGCGAAAGAGAAAACAAGGATTTTTAAAGCTATTGAAATTGCCCTCGATGTAGTGGAGAATCGTAAACGGAAAGTTCCGACATCACAGTTAAATGATGTTATGCTTAAAGCCGTGGCCGCTTATCATGCTCCTGTGGTAAGAGGTAACCCGGTTAGTATTAAGTACGCTACCCAGCTTCCGACAGTGGTTCCATCGTTTGCTTTTTTCTGTAATTACCCTGATGACATTAAGGCTCCTTATCGTAACTACCTGGAAAACAAGCTTCGGGAAAGTTTCAATTTTACCGGTGTGCCAGTCAGAATATTTTTCAGGAAAAAATAATAAAAATGGCCTGAAACTTGTAAGTGTGGGGGAAACAGGTAATTTTGCGCCTGTTTTATAAAACACAAAAACGTCAAAGAAAATGAAAAAGGTATTTGCTGTTCTGGCTATCGCCGCTGCTTTCGCTGCTTGTAATGATGCTGCTGAAACAACTGAAGTTACTATCACTGATTCTTCTGCAATCAATGCAACTCTTGATTCTGCTGCTGCTACTGTAAATTCAGCTTCTGCTGCAATTGACTCAACTGTTAGTGCTGCTGTTGATACTATCAATGCAAAAGTTGATAGCCTGAAGAAATAATTCTTCCGGAATAGTATTGAATGAGGCCGTTTTCAGTTTTCATAAAACTGGAAACGGCCTCAACTTTTCCCCCGATAAAGCTAAAAATAGGGACCAGATAGGGACCAGATAGGGACCCGGAGTAAGGTTGTACCTACCCTGCGCGTACTATTGGCACAGTATCGGCACCGTAAACCAAATACCGTTTTTTAACCCTATCTGTTTGTTACTATTGCAAGCTCTGCCGTTTCCATCTATTTTGCACCCAAGCAAAATAGTGTGTTATGAGAATGAGTTTTTGGGTTTTGCTATTACTGCTTTCGGCGGAGGCAGTGGCACAAATCAGGTGGTCAGGTGTTGCCGGTAATGGTAGCTGGGTTGACCCAATTAATTGGGAATCAGGCCTGGTGCCTTCCCCAACAGATGATGTGGTGCTGGATAACAGTCTTATTCCCGGTTCATACACTATCCAGCTTCCTGACTATGCAGTGTCTATCCGCTCCTTACAAATAATTGCTGATGCGGGCAATAGCATCACAGTTTTTTTACCTCCAAGCAATATTCTCACAAGCAGCTCAGGAAGTCTTGATCCGCGTGCTTTTACAACTACTGGAAATGGATATACTTTATTAATTGGATCAGGGGGAAATTTTATAAATGCAAGTAACAGCAGCAGTGGATATTCAATTAGAATAAATGATTCTATCAGAATTGATAATGGTGGTAGATATGTTCACCGAACCAGAACAGGGCATGCAGACATTGTTCAGCAGATTAGCCGGGCCACCGGAACCGAACGGGGGATTTTCAGGTTTGAGAATACGGATGCCGCTTCAACTATATCATTGAGCAACAGAGTGTATGGTACATTACAATTATCAGCAGCAGCAGCACCTAATGATACTACTTCCTATTCTTCTTCAGGAACAAATCCCTTAAGAATAAGAGGCAACCTGGAAATTGAACCCGGCGTATCATTTGCCATAAATTTTTCAGATACAATTAGCGTTGCAGGAGATCTTCATATAGATCATGCCGGCTTTAATATGGCCACCAGTACCCGATCTTGCGTACTTGCGCTTAAAGGAAATTGGCGACAGCAAAATGCTATCATTTTTGAATCAAATCTTTCCGGAAGTACCGGCACTATATTATTGAATGGTGTGGATCCTCAGCTCATACAGGCAGGGGGTACAATAAAGGACAGTATTCGGCTGGCTTTCATGAATAACAATTCAATTTTTATAAATGCTTTACCTGCACTGCCTTTCGAAGTTCACCTTATAAACGGCATAATTCAAATTGATGCTTCCGCTCAACTGATCCTGGAACGTACAGGCTATTTTCGGTCAGACAGCCTGAACCTTGGATCATACATTGATGGGTCTATCCTTAAAAGAAGCCTTGAAGCACAGGATTTTCGTTTTCCTACAGGTTCTAATGGCCAGCAAAGATGGATCATTATAAAAGCAGGAAACGGTGATTTTCGGGTTCGGTATTTCCGTGCAGACCCCTACACGATATCATCACTAATGGGGGATGGCCTGGATCATATTTCACAGGTAGAATACTGGGAGGTCAGTGGGGGTTCCGGATCAACTGCCTCGGTAGAACTTTCTTATGATGAAGTATATAGCGGTGGAGTGTCAGATCTCGAAAGCCTTCGGGTGGCAGGTTCAGATGGAGGTAACTGGTTTAGTTTAGGTAATACTGCTACATCTGGCCAGGCCTTTTTATCTGGTTCTGTAACAAGTGAAGTTTTTGATAAAGGGACTGTTCAATTCCTGACCCTTGCCAGCTTTTTGCCTGGAATGAACACCCTGCCTATTAAAATAAACAGGCAATGGATGGAACAAATTAATTCAAAGTGGATCTGCAGATGGGAGACCGGAATATCCACTGATAATTCATGGTTTGAAGTCGAATTGTCTCATGATGGTAACGTATTCCAAAGCGTAGGCACTATACCATCATATAAGGACCAGAATAATTATCAACTGTATTTGCCGATGGAGTGGGAGAGTGGCTACTGCAGGATAAAGTCCATAGATAATAATGGCCAGTTTAGCTATGGTAAAACCATGCAGTTTGGTACAGTTTACGCAAACAACCAGGTGGTTACTTTATCTTATAATCCTTCCCTGAATTGTTTGCAATTTAATAGCCGGGGTCAACAATCATTAACGCTCGAATTTTTCAATATAAGCGGTCAGCCTGTGTTAAGGGAATGGATAAAGCTTCCTGGTGGAAACTATAAACATCACCTAACGCGGAAACTACCTGCGGGAATTTACATAACTCGGGTAATCAGTAACGGAACTGTCCTGCTTGTAAATCAGTTATTTCTTCAATAAATTATTTACAGTTTTCCTGTATGAATTCAGATGAAGCCTGTCTTCAAGTATGAAACTATTTTCTTCCAGTTTTCCAATTACAGCATCCAATTCCTCTTTATTGTCATATACCATTTGGCGAAAGGGGTTGTTATAATCCTTTGCTCTGGTGGCATAAATCTTATCAGAAATTTCTTTGCGAAATAGTATGCTATGCTGTAGTAGTGCTCTTACCTCATTTGGGTCCGAATTCAATTCAACGCCATGCATTTGTTTGTACAGGGAAATGGCGTGTGCCAGTTTTTTCGCTGGATAATTTACGCTTTCCTGTTTGTAGAAATCATGAAGGCTTTCCCAACTATTAATAGCTCCCTTCCTGATTTGCTGCAGACATTGGTTTACGATTTCTACAGGAATGAGTTGTCCCCCAATATTTTCCCATTCATTTATTTTCCCGGCAGCAGGAAGTTTTGCAACCATCCTGTTGAAGGTACTTAATGGCTTAGCTTCAAATGCACCTATAATTTCTCTTGCTGCATAATAATCAAGGAATGCTTTATACCACTGATAGGCCATTGCTGCCTTCTTTACCATAACCTGCCTGGTGCTATTTTCAGCATTAGGAAGAATGATCTCAAGATCATCCAGTTCCTCAGATCTTTCTGTAAGGAGTGATTTCCCTTTTTTTCGCATGGAAGATTCCGAACCGGTTTTGCCATTTTTGCGGAACCAGGCAAAGCCGGTAATATTTTCTAGTATGCCTAATGCCTTCCAGATATCATTTGCGCTATCAGGTGCCAGAAAATCATATTCAATTTCTTGCGTTTTGTCGGTACGCTGGTCGCGGGCTACATATTTCCAACTGTTCCGGGCAAGTGCATAGAGATTGTATTGAAACCAATATCCCGGAATAACCAATAGCCTGTCGTTTGATACATCATTGCTAACAAGGGAGAATGGAAGTTCAATATTGAGTTCGGCGGGAAAGTCTCCTTTCGCAATAATTGTAAATGCAGCAAATTTTGAATTGTGCTTAAGACTCACACAGAGGCCTGGCCAGAAACCGCGCCCGGCTATAAGTTCTCCATCAGCAGCCCTGGAATTGTGATTGGATCCGATTGTAGCCCCGGCAGCCATATTGCTTTGTCCCATTATTAATGCAGCACATAAAAAAGAGTTATTATGGTGCTGTTCATGCGCCGGAAATATAAGAGAATTCAAAACTTCGCAACAAGATATAGTGGCATTATTTCCCAGGTATGAGTTGATAAGTCTTGCTCCATATTTTAACTGGGAATGGCTTGCCATTACAAATCGAACCGCTTTTACTCCGTAGAATATCCTGCACCCTACCCCAATTATGCCATTCACCAATTCACACCCCTCACCAACCTGGGTGCGGGCCTCGGGGGTAGAATTGAGCGTGATATTTTTTATTTTATTTGCTCCCTTTATGTATGCATCTGTCCCAATCATGGTGTCTTTGATGATCCGGCTATTCTTTATCACTGTCCGGTCACCAACCATCCCGTAATATCCTCTGAGTGAATCATATCGCTTTGATGTAAAAGCAACAAATTGTTTCTGCAGTATTTCATCCTGCCTGTGCCGGCTCCATAGATAGGCATCACCGGGTAGCATTCCATCAAAAGGTAGAATACTTCTACCCCCATTTTCATTACAAACTTCCAGCCATATTCTTGTTTTTTCATCCTCCCCATCCTTTAATATACCATTCCCGAATTTTGCATGGCTTGTTGTCGCGAGCTCATTGATGTTAACAAGCATTACCTCATTTCCAATGATGTAATGAGATAGGTAATTCACATTATCCACAACCACGTTATCACCAAAATCACTGCTGGTAATAGTACTATTGTACAACCCAACAGGCATGCGGAGATTTTTAAATTCAAGGCAATAGGGTTCCAGTTTACCAATTCTTACAAGGCCGAAAAATTTACAATTCTTAACGAGCTCCGGGTTGAATGCATCAGACACAAGTATTTTGTTCCAGTCGTCACTCTGGTTACGGTTCCTTACAAGTACTTCAATTTCGTAGGCATTGAGTTGGCGGTAATTGATTCCGCTGTTATTCTGCCTGTTTCGCAGGTAATATTCATCCTTTCCCGATGGTTGGAACTGTGGCTCAATAAAGCCATAACCTAGGGTCTGTATGGGGCTTTTTCTGATGATGTTCATAAAAAGATGTTGGGTAGATGGAGCTTATTCCACGGTTACACTTTTAGCCAGGTTACGCGGTTTGTCTACATCAAATCCTTTTGCGACACCAATATAATATGCCAGTAATTGCATGGGTATAACATTGATCATTGGCGCGATTAGCTCATCTGCATAAGGCACAATAATTGTGTCATCGGCCAAAGCATCAGCAGCATCATCTCCTTCACTTACCACGGCAATCACCTTACCCTTGCGTGCCTTGATCTCCTGCATATTACTCAATACCTTTTCATGGAAACTATCCTTTGTGGCTACAAAAACAACCGGGAGGCTTTCATCAACTAGGGCAATTGGGCCATGCTTCATTTCGGCGGCAGGATATCCTTCCGCATGGATGTAAGAGATCTCTTTGAGCTTTAGAGCACCTTCCAGAGCGATCGGGAAGTTATAACCCCTACCTAAATACAATGCATCTTTAGCATCCTGGTATTTAAGGGCAATCGCCCGGATCTTTTCATGCTGCAATAATGCTGCGGAAACCTTTTCGGGAACATCATTAAGCTCATTCAGCAAATGAATGAATCGTTTCTCACTAAGTGTTCCTTTCATCAAGCCGATCTTCAGCGCCATCATGGTTAGCACCGCAAGTTGCCCTGTGAAGGCCTTGGTACTTGCTACCCCAATTTCAGGACCGGCATGTGTATATGCACCACCATGTGATGTGCGGGCAATTGAGGATCCCACCACATTCACTACACCAAGAATGATAGCTCCATTCGACTTAGCGCTTTCAATTGCAACCAGGGTGTCTGCTGTTTCACCACTTTGAGAAATTGCTATGATTACATCACCTTTGTTTACAATTGGATTCCGGTATCGAAACTCTGAAGCATATTCTACTTCAACTGGTATCCGGGTCACCTCTTCAAAAATATATTCAGCTACCAATCCGGCATGCCAGCTTGTTCCACATGCAATGATAATTATCCGGTTTGCATTAACAAGCTGGTCAGCATATTGTTGAATGCCACTCATTGTTATCGTTCCATTGTGGGCATCCAGGCGTCCTCGCAAACAATCAAATATGGTACTTGGTTGCTCAAATATCTCTTTCAACATGAAATGGTCATAGCCTCCTTTCTCAATGGCTGCCAATTCAAGATCGAGTTTGGTGATAAATGGAGTTAACTTTTCATTACCCAGATTCTTGAGTATGAGTTCGTCTTTTTTGATGATAGCAACTTCGTAATCGTTTACATACACAACTTCTTTGGTGTATTCAATTATTGGTGATGCATCGGATGCAAGGAAATGTTCTCCTTTTCCAATTCCTATTACGAGAGGAGATCCTTTGCGCGCAGCTATCAAAGTATCTGGATTATCAGCATCAAGTAACACGATCACATATGCGCCAACTACTCTTTTCAGGGCAATTCGAACAGCCTCTTCAAGACTGCCCTCATTATTCAGATGGATATCTTCTATGAATTTGAGCAATACTTCTGTATCAGTATCACTGATGAATTCATATCCTTTATTTACGAGTTCTTTTTTGATCTGCACATAGTTCTCTATGATCCCATTATGAATCATAGATAATTTACCATTACCCGACAAATGCGGATGCGCATTTCTGTCGCAGGGTTCACCATGCGTGGCCCAGCGGGTATGGCCAATACCAATATTCGAATGAAGATCTTTTCCAACCAGGGTTTCTTCCAGATCAGCTACTTTACCCTGTTTCTTATATACTTTAAGACCACCATTTAATAATGCTACTCCCGCGCTGTCATAACCCCGGTATTCCAATCTCTTCAAGCCTTTCAAAATAACCGGGTAAGCCTCGCGATGTCCGATATATGCAACAATTCCACACATAAATTCAATATTTCTTTAGTAATAGAAGGGTACTTAAATAATTGGCAAACTTAGGCAAAATAATTTAAGCAATCGATTGCGTAAGCCTTTAGGAGAGCTCTGGTGATATACTCCAGACTTATAGCATAAGCCCCCGGAGAAAGAAGTATGCCACGGAGAAATAAATTATCAATCCCGTTACATCTACCAATGTTGCCACAAATGGGGCTGACGATACCGCAGGATCAGCTCCCGCGCGCTTAAGAAATATTGGTAGCATCGACCCACTTAATGTTCCCCAGAGGATTACACCCATCAGCGAAACACCAACAGCAGCGCCAAGCATTAAATAATGCGGACCATAAACATCAGGGAAAAATTGCGACCATAACACTACCCTGAAAAATCCTATGATTCCCAATACTGATCCTAATAGTATACCGGAAATTATTTCCCGTCTTAAAACTCTCCACCAGTCACTAATAGTAATTTCTCCCACAGCCATAGCCTGAATAATAAGTGTGGAAGCCTGTGAACCGCTATTACCACCACTTGATATTATTAGTGGTACAAAAAGCGCCAACACAACGGCCTTTGCAATTTCATCTTCAAAATAACCCATTGCCGTAGCGGTGAGCATCTCACCAATAAACAGCACAACCATCCAAACAACTCGTTTCTTGAAGAGTTTTAATATCGGCATTTCAAGATAAGGCTCATCCAATGCCTCGGTGCCACCAATTCGTTGTATGTCTTCACTGAATTCTTCATTTGCAACCCATAACACATCATCTATGGTCACAATACCCAACAAAATATTTTGATCATCTACAACCGGTAAGGCCACTCTGTTATTCATTCTGAATATCTGGTTTGCAACCTCCTGGTCGTCATTTACATTCAGAGCAATGAAGCGGTAGTCGATCACTTCACTTACAACTTTTTCAGGATTAGTCAGAATTACTTCCCTGATCCGCATATCATCCACAAATTCTCCCTTATCATTCACCACATAGATAACATCAATTGTTTCGGAATCACGTCCTACATCACGGATATGCTCAAGTACCTCAGCCATTGTCCAGTCACTGTTCACAGCAATATAATCAGGAGTCATCAGCCTCCCCACACTTCCTTCAGGATATCCAAGCAGGGAGAGCGTTATACGGCGTTCCTCCGGATCAAGTGTTTTAATCAACTCTTTTACTACCTCGCTTGGTAACTCTTCCAGGAAGGCAGTTCTGTCATCGGCCGGGAGCTCATTCAGAAGCTCTGCAGATTTTAAAGGAGGAAGTTCCTGGATCACATCCTTCTGAACGGAAAAATCAAGGATTTTAAATACACTGGCAGCACGATGTGTACTCATGTTGCCAATGATCTGACTGGCAAACTCATCGTATTCATCAACCAGTTCCGCAACATCACTGATATTCTGGTTGTTAAGAAATTCCCGGATGCGCAATTTGTCCTCAAGGTGGATGAGGCTTTCAAATTGCTCATTGAGCGATGGTGGAGTTTCCAATTCTTCGGTCATGCATCAAATTTACAGTTTAAATTGCATCATGATTTTGCCTTCCTTATTTGTTGCGCCAACCTCTTCGATGGGCCGGGGTGTGTTTTCCTCCGAAAACATCGCAGCTGGTACAGTGGTGGAACAGAGTCCGGTTATCGTAATGTCAACAGCAGACAGGGCTTTACTCGACCAGACTATTTTGCACGATTATATTTTTGAATGGGGTCCAGATCTTGACCAATGTTGTATGGCATTGGGATATATTCCCCTTTATAACCATTCCTTCAATAGTAATTGTGAATATGAAATGGATTATGATTACAACCTGATTAAGGTCACAGCTGTTCGCAACATTGTTGCTGGCGAGGAATTGTTTATAAATTATAATGGTAATTGGGATGATCCAACCCCTTTATGGTTTCCCGTATCATGATCAACGCCCGGGTATATTGCTGATTAATAGATTTACATTTCCTGCAACAGTGGCCTGTACCTGCACATTGTCGCGGTTTATGACAAGTCCATTTAGCCTGAGCTCACTGGTGTTCCCTTTCAGTCTTATGCCTGCTGTAATCTCCCTGTTGAATTGGTCGTCTATTTTCTGTTTGTTTTTTAAGTATAACTCTTTCACATTGATTTTTGCCTGCTTCCTCAAATTTTCAAGGATCTGGCGGTTGAAAAAGGTCTTACCAAGCACAAGTACAATACTGGAAGAATTAAGGTCATATTCAAGATCGGGCACGGAGAGTTGCTGCGTGTTCACATCAAGATCTGGTGTGCCCTTTAGAAACAGTGTACCTCTTTTTGTTCCGGTGAAAGTTATTTTGAATTCCACCATATAGCCTTCCAGACCCTTTACCTGTACCTTTTCAATCCGGATTTTTTCTCCCTTAACATCAAATGACCTGTCCTTTAAGGTACGCGTCAATAAACTGTCAATAGTTTGGTAATCGTAGATGGCATTTGAAGTGAGTGCAAAACCATCACCAGTTGTATTGTTGGTTAAGGGAGGTAAATGCATCGTAACATTATGATTTATACTGTCTGAACTAATTTCCGGATAACAGGATATGCCAGCGGTAAATCTCAAAGTGTCGGCAGAAAAGTTTATTGGTCCCATTCTGACGGCACTGGCATTTAATTTCATAAAACCATAAGTTCCAAGCGGAATTTTCTTTCCGGCTTTTTCTCCAATGGGTACCAGGTAATTGCTGAAATTCATCTCCTTTACAACCTTGTCAATATTGGTGCCGAACAGATTCACCGAAGCGGCAATACTATCCATGACCTCCGTTGTAACGTCGTTATTGAATATTGTTACAAGACACTTATCAATGGGAATGACCTTCTCTGTTCTGGTGGTGCTCTGAAGCCTGTAATCTGGCGTGAACCGGAGATCAGATATCAGGTTGATATTCACTTTGCGCATTGGTTCATTACCAAATCCACAACTCCCATTTATCCATGGTGAAACAGATTGTCCCATTACGCAAACGGTTTTACTTCCTGCGATCTGGTAATTGCCGTTCAAGGCAACTGATATCCTGTTGTTGATACAGCTAAATTGAAAGGTGGAGCGTACAAACCTGTACTTATACCTGAAATCGCAGCTACTCAGCATATATTCTGGCCAGCCATCTGACCTTATCTCTTTTGGGGCAATACTTTCAGCCTGTTTGAGGAAAGGGGTGATCACTACTTTAACCGGAATGTTCAACACTGATTCCATCAGGGGTGGTAATGACCTGGATGTGGGGATGGTGTTATGGTTAACAGTGGTTTTTCGGGTACTGGTGCAGCCCACCGCGAGTGAGAATGTAAAAACTAAAATTAAGGACCACCTGAAAGGCTTTAAGTAATTCATTGTTTAGGAAAAGATTTCATTTACGTGCAGCTTAATATTCTGTGATAGCTTTTCAGTAGGAACATCGTTGGCATCACCACCAAATGGATCTTCTATTTCTTCTGCGATCAACTCCAGACTTGCCAATACATAAAAGACGAAAACTACTACCGGAATTACAAGATACCCCAGATTGAACACGAATCCTATTGGCAGGGTGATCACATAGATGAAAATGAATTTTTTAATGAATACACTATATGAATAGGGGATAGGTGTATTTTTTATTCTTTCACATGCCCCACAAATATCTGTAAAGGAAGCAAGTTCATTGTTCAGCGTTATTAGTTGATCGCCACTGATCTGTTTATTTCGATATAGATCATGTGTTCGTTTAAGCATGAGTGATGCAACCTGATTGGGCAGGTGGCGGCTTTGATCAATTTCGAGTTCAGGATGATCAATCTCATCAAGCGCTAGCCTTGTTTTTTCTGACCGGAGGTGATCGCGCAACATACTTGCATAGAGAGGGATAGACTTCCTGAAAAAGTTGCGATTAATATTGTCTTCTACTCCCAGAATTGCATTCAGTTTGATGGCAAGATTTCGGGAATTGTTGGTTAATGACCCCCAAAGCTTTCGCCCCTCCCACCAACGATCATAGGCCGTATTAGTTCGAAATACCAAAAGCATCGAAATTGCAAACCCCAACAAATTGTGCATGATAGATACATTCTTTACCGTGCTGTTCTGTGAGAGCTTTAATATTTCTACTTCAATATAGGCCACTCCCCATGAATAGAGGCTGATGACGATCATCATGGGGAATAACTTCCTGAATGTATCTGCTTTATGAAAATTGAAAAGGACTGAAAGCCAGTCTTTGGTATTGTAACTGATCATATAGAATTATACATTGTCCATGAATCGGTATCCTCTTAAAAAATCACCTATTGGAAGTCGTTTTTTTCCTTGCAACTGGATATCGGTAAGGTGCAGGTATCCGTCTGTGCCGGCGAATTTAAGATAGGTTTTCTTGTCCGTTTCAAAACTCCCCGGAAGCCCAAGTGGATGCGTGAATTCTTTTGTTGCGCCAAAAATTTTAAGTGTCTTCCCTTCCATTTCTGTAAATGCTCCCGGATAGGGTGATAGTCCGCGTATGAGATTATGGCAATTTTCAATTGATTGCTTCCAGTTGATCCTGCAGGTTTCGGTAAATATCCTGGGTGCATGATGCAAGGATATATCAACCCCGGTCTGGTCTGCCTGCGGTTGTTCTTTCAACTCGCCACTAGCAAGGCCAATAACTGTTTCCACCAACAATTGGGCGCCCAGTTCTTTCATCCGATCATGAACAGTTCCGGCGTTATCGTCCTCATTGATCGCTAATTTTTCCTGGAGCAGTATATTGCCGGTATCAATTTCATGCTGGAGTTTGAATGTGGTAATTCCAGTGATCTTTTCTCCATTGATTATAGCCCAGTTAATAGGCGCGGCACCACGGTATTGGGGTAATAAAGAACCGTGAACATTCACTGTTCCCATGGGGGGCATATTCCAGACTATTTCGGGAAGCATCCGGAAAGCCACAACTACTTGCAGGTCGGCTTTCAACTGGCGGAGAATATCAATGAATTCGGGTGAACGTAATTTTTCGGGCTGCAATACAGGAATATCTTTCGATTTCGCATATTTTTTTACTGCCGGTTCCTGCAACTGCATTCCCCTGCCTGCAGGCTTATCAGGCGCTGTTACAACTGCCACAACATTACATCCCGCCAATACCAATGCGTCTAAGGAAGCAACAGCAAATTCAGGAGTACCCATGAAAATGATTCGAAGATCATGATAGTCCTTTTTTTGAGTTGTCTGATTACTCTTCATAAAGCAGGTACTTTTTCCTGATATTTTTAAATTCCTTCAGCCCAGGTTCCCACGAACGCCTGATCTCAGCCACGGTTAACTGTTGCTTTACCTGTTCCATCAAGGTTGCATTGCCTGATAATTTATTAAAGAAGTACTCCGTAGGTTTGGCCCCTTCCTTTCCAATAAAAAACTTATTCTTCTCCGGGAAAAGTTCATATGCCTCGAGTAAATATTCAAGATGGATCTGATTATTTACGGTTTCCAGCACTTTTTCCGGCGTTCCCGAAATATTCCAACCAAAACATAATTTATCCTTATGTTTCGGATCCTTCGCGCCCTCACGTGAAACAGGCGTAAAACTATAAAGGTTTTTTGGGAGGTCGGGATGGCCAAAAACCTGGAATGGTTTATCTGTACCCCTTCCTTCGCTCAGAACCGTCCCTTCAAACAAACAGGTTGAGGGATACCAGTAGATACTGGCCATATCGGGTAAGTTTGGTGAAGGCTTTACCGGTAATACATATCTGCTGCTGTGTGTATAGTTGATACAGGGTATTACAGTAAGCCGGAGCTTATTAGCAGGAAATTCACTACCGAGCCAGTTTTCGCCTGCCAGCATTTTCGCATATTCTCCTATCGTCATCCCATATACGATTGGTACAGCCTGCATTCCAACAAATGAACGGAATGGTTTCTCAAGAACCGGACCATCTATATAGAACCCGTTCGGATTTGGCCTGTCCAATACAACTAATGGTTTATTGAATTGAACTGCACTTTCCATAAATTCTTCCAGGGAAGAGATATAGGTATAAAACCGAACACCTATATCCTGGATATCAAATAAAAGGATATCAATATCTTTCATGTCTTCTTCACTTGGCTTCCGCTTTTTCCCATACAGGGAGATTACCTGAATGCCTGTCTTCTTATCGATGGAATTGTCCACCTTTTCCCCGGCATCTGCCGTGCCGCGGAATCCATGTTCAGGCGCAAATATTTTAACAATATTCACCCCCATGTTTCGTAATTCATCTACCAGGTGTTTATTGTCATTAACAACAGTTGTCTGGTTGGCAAATAGCGCAACCCTTTTCCCGGAAAGCAGTGGGAGATAGGCTTTAAAGTTCTCTGCTCCAGGTTGTATTCTGTTTTTGGGATTAATGACAGGCTCTGTTTCTTCTGCGCTTTTATTATGGGAAGTCGATTTCTGAGCGCAGGCAGAAGTCAATAGGATTAATGCCCAGAGGCAGGTAAATAAACGCTGTTTCATGTTCCAAATATAAGCCTTCAGCAACGAGTCGCTATCTGCCAGTTTTCCCTTAACTTGCTGCCTGATTTGAACAATTTAAAAAAATCTTTTATGCAACAAGTACAATCCGGCGATACCGTTAAGGTTCATTACCATGGCCGCCTGACTGATGGAACTACTTTTGATAGTTCAGAGGGTCGTGATCCGTTGGAGTTTCAGGTGGGTAGTGGCCAGGTGATTGCCGGCTTCGACAACGGGGTGATGGGTATGGTTATTGGTGAGAAGAAAACAGTGCAGATTCCTGTTGATGATGCATATGGGCCGAAAAATCCGGAAATGCTCATTGAGTTCCCGCGCGAACAGGTTCCTGAGGATATGCCCCTTGAAGCTGGTATGCGCCTTAACCTCAACAATAGTCAGGGACAGGTTGTTCCGGTAGTGATTACAGAAATCAGGGAAGAAGTGATTTTGCTTGATGCAAATCATCCCCTTGCCGGAGAAGACCTCACTTTTGATATTGAACTGGTTGAAATAATCGGTACTCCTTCAAGAATTATTATGCCCTGATTTTATGATCCGGTATAAATTTCAATAAAGCAGAAACCCCGAAATTTTTCGGGGTTCCTGCTTTATTGACTTAATGTAGAGATATTTCTTCCGCCCTTTTCCAGGCTAGTTTTTTGCCAAAGCCAAGGCTGCTGTCGGTCATTTTTATTGTTTCGATTCTAACAATATAAACATGGCCAGGTATTAATAGTCCCACTGGGTATTTTTTGTGGTATGATGAACTCGTAGTTATAGCGGTGCTCTCATCTGCTGATATTACAGTTCCCGTAAATTGTATTCCCTTTGTTATTAGTTTATTCAATTTATCTGGCAATATAGTTCCTGACACTAAGGGATTGTTCTGTATTGAAATACCATGATAGGTATCAGTAGAAGATTTAAAATACAGGTATACATCCACCACGTTTATTGCATAATAACAACTGAAGCAATACGGCTTCCCATGCTGATCTATGCAACAGATACTTACACAGGTTTGGTTTGCCATAAAATCAATGATTCCCTTATTCATAATCGTCTTTTTGCTTTTGCAGATTTTCGGATGATCGCTTCTTCATAATCTTTCTTTTGCTGCACCGTTACAGGTCTCACGGGTATTACGGGAGCAGGATGACCCATATCATCCAGCGCAACAAAAGTGAAATACGCCTCGCTGATAAGAATTTTTGTGGTGCCGGTAACTTTTCTTGCGAATGCATCCACCAACACCTCCATTGAACTACTAAATGCTCTTGTAATTCTTGCATTAATTATCAGAATATCCCCAATCTTAGCAGGATGGCGAAATGCTACTTCATCAATAGATGCAGTAACACATATCTTACCTGCATGTGTTTGCGCACACACTGCAGCAGCTATATCCATCCATTCAACTAGTCTGCCCCCCTGAAGTATACCCATTGGATTTGTATCATTGGGACAAACTACTTCTGTCTTTATGGTCTCAGATTGTGAGGGTGTTCTCGACAGTATTTTTTTCATCAAAATATTTTTCTTTGATTATCTCCAGGAGTTCACGTGCTTCAGCATAATCAAAATCTTCATGCTGATTTTTACGGATGCCAAAATCACTTAAATCAAGATGCAGATCGGCGCTTATATTGTGATTGGCAAGGCATGCCTTTGCACAGGCAAGCGGACAACCATCTATTGCAATTATATTTCTTCCTGATGCCGCCAGTCGAACAAGTTTTTTCACATTTCCCCCAACACCTGCTATGCATGACATTTCTGCAAGTTGCTGACGATCTAATTGTAAGGCAAGCCAGTTGCTCATTTGAGCTGCACTGGAACATCCACTGCATGAATATACCAGGGGTGAGAGATTCTTTTGTAATAGGCTCATAGATAGAATTATTCTGCAAAAATAATAATAAAGGACAAAAGTATCCTTAAATATCTACTATTTTCTGCCACTAATGCATACATTTGGATAAAATCAGGTCAATGTTTTCCAAGACCACTGAATATGCCCTCAGGGCTACTATATATATTGCTCAAAAGAGTACGGCGGATAAAAAGCTTGGCATAGCCGAAATTGCTAAGGCAATTGATTCACCCCAATCATTTACTGCCAAGATTATTCAGCAACTTACCCGTGGAAACACCCTGGTAAGTTCTGTTCGTGGCCCCAATGGGGGCTTCTTTATGACCGAAAAAGCCAAGCGTTTGCCTGTTCGTGTGATCCTTGACCTTATGGGAGAGGATAGTAAATTCCAGACCTGCATTCTTGGATTAAAGCAATGCTCTGAAGTTAAGCCATGCCCCATGCACTTTGAGTATAAGCCTATTAAAGATCAATTGATCAGTTTATTTGCCGACCGCACCATTGAAAGCCTCGCAGAAGATATCAATAATGAACAGGCCTTTATTAACAGCCGGAATAAACGTGGCTAAAAAAACTATCCCTTGGTTGATTTTTGAAAATGGTAAACCGTTCCAAGAGTGAGAATAGCAATACTGCTTAAAATAGTATTGATCAGTGATCCCTCAAATCCAAAGTTGCCACCGGTTAGCAATTGATTGCCTGAACTGGAATGTATCAACATAGAATTTAGTTCCAGTCCGCTTACTTCATATCCAAGTACAGGGCCCTGCAGGAAATTCCATGCAAAATGAAAAGCTATCCCGAACCAGAGGTTTCTGGTGTAAATAAAGTTCAGACCCAGTAAAACACCTGCAAGGAATATGTTTAGAGTAGTTAACCAATTGGCCCCGGGATTTCCTGAATGAAATATGGCAAAAAGAACGGCAGAAATCAAAAGACTTAAAAAGGGTTTCATATTTTCTAGAAGGTTAGTAAGAATATACCCTCTGAATACCAATTCCTCTGAAATGGCCACCATCACCATCAGGCCTATGGCAAGGGCAAGATCGATACCAATAAATTGATAGTCCATCCATTCTATTTCACCCAATGCCGCTAGTATAAGGGTGCCGCCACCAAGCATAGCAATGGCCAGAGCAATACCAGTATAAAAATGTCTTTCATTGCCTTTCCAATGCCAGCCCAGGCTTAAGAAGGTTCTCCGGTCCACCAACCCTCGTAATACTATAACCAATATGATGGTGGCAATGAAAATTGCTGTGTACCTTGTGTATAACGATAAATCGAGTAAGCTTACAGAAAGCAATGCAGTTAGGTAAAGAACCAAAAAAAATGTAACCCGGAGAATTGGATGCGGCACCAACGGTGATCTGGTATCGGGCTTTGCCATCAAAAATGTAATTTGCCCGAAATTAGCATTAATGAGCAATTCCTATAAATATAGTGTAACGGAACGCTTTATGAATTATGTGACCATCGACACCCAGAGTGATCCGCATAGTTCAACTTTTCCCAGTACAGAAAAGCAAAAGGACCTTGGTCGTGTACTGGTAAAAGAATTGCTGGAAATAGGTATTAGTGATGCCCATTTGGACGAACACGGATATGTTTATGCGACAATTCCTTCCAATACTGAGAATGTAGTACCTGTATTATGCTTTTGTGCTCATATGGATACTGCACCTGACTGCAGTGGAACCGGCGTGAAGCCCATCCTCCATAAAAACTATAATGGTGCAGACATTATATTGCCTGACGATGAATCGCAGGTGATCAGGGTTACTGATCATCCATATCTTAAAGAAAAAATAGGAGATGATATTATAACAGCCTCTGGTACCACTTTACTGGGTGCTGATGATAAGGCAGGTGTAGCCGTTATAATGGACCTTGCCAATTACCTTATAACCCACCCGGATGTTAGGCACGGAGCTATACGAATATTGTTTACTCCCGATGAAGAAGTGGGAAGGGGAGTGGAACATGTGGATATGGAAAAGCTTGGTGCAGCAGTAGGGTATACACTTGATGCAGGTGAAGCCGGCAGTCTGGAGAGTGAGAATTTTTCAGCTGATGCCATGACAATTCATTTTCACGGAATCAGTGCCCATCCGGGATCGGCAAAAGGGAAAATGATCAACGCATTGAAACTGGCAGGAATTTTTCTTGCTAACCTACCTAAAGAAAAGTTGGCACCGGAAGTGACTGAAGGCCTGGAAGGATTTGTTCACCCCGTTCATATCAATGGTAATGCCGAGAAGGCAAGTGTACAATTTATTATCCGCGATTTTGAAACTTCACGCTTGGGTGAATATGAATATATGTTACAACATATGGCCGATGAAGTAGTTAAAATGCATCCTGGTGCAAGCAGCAGCTATGAAGTGCGCGAACAATACCGGAATATGAAGGAAGTTTTGCAGCATCACCCACAGGTTGTTGCTTATGCTGAAGAGGCAATTATACGTAGCGGACTTCAACCAATTAAACTACCTATCCGGGGAGGTACCGACGGCTCCAGGCTTTCTTTCATGGGACTGCCATGCCCCAATCTTTTTACAGGAGAAATGGCTCTTCATAGCAAGCACGAATTTGTAAGTGTGCAGGATATGCAACGTAGTGTAGATACACTTGTTCATTTGGTAGAGTTGTGGGAACAGCGTAGCTAAGCAATTCTTGACTATCTTGTAATCCAAAAACCATAAAAATGCTGGATTTAATTTTGGCCAATTGGTGGATCATTTTACTGGTATTGATCATATTCATGGGATTGAAAACGGTCAACCAGGGAACAGTGGGAGTAGTTACAATGTTCGGAAAATACAGGAGAGTACTTCATCCTGGTCTTAGTCTGATTATCCCTTTCCTGGAAGTAATTTCCAAGCGAATTTCCATCCAGAACAGATCAATTGAACTTGAATTCCAGGCCGTAACTGCCGATCAGGCCAATGTTTATTTCAAGAGTATGCTTCTTTTTGCTGTGCAGAATGAACAGGATGAAACTATAAAAAAGGTAGCCTTTAAGTTTATTAGTGAACGTGAGCTTATGCAGGCTCTCAGTCGCACCATTGAAGGAACGATCCGATCTTTTGTGGCTACTAAAAGGCAGGCAGAGATCCTCGGTCTTAGAAAGGAAATTGTTGAATATGTGAAAGATCAGATAGATCAGTTGCTCGAAGAATGGGGATACCACTTGCTTGATCTACAGATCAATGATATAACATTTGACCAGGCTATCATGGATTCAATGAGCAAAGTGGTGGCTTCCAGTAACCTTAAAGCAGCTGCAGAAAATGAAGGCCAGGCCATGTTAATCACCAAAACAAAGAATGCAGAGGCAGAAGGTAATGCTATAAAGATAGCGGCTGAAGCTGAGCGTGAGGCTGCCAGGTTGCGTGGACAGGGAGTTGCATTATTCCGGGAAGAAGTGGCCAAGGGTATGAGTGAAGCTGCCGACAGGATGCGCCAGGCTAACCTCGATACCAATGTGATCCTCTTCAGTATGTGGACAGAGGCAGTTAAGAACTTTGCTGAATATGGAAAAGGCAACGTGATTTTTCTAGACGGAAGTGCGGAAGGCATGGAAAAAACTATGAAACAAATCCAGGCCATGATGGTGAAGCAAGTGGGTGCCTGATGTGGAAAAGTGTATAATCTTTAGAAATCCTTAGCAAATAATAGCCTTATTTTCACGTTTGACAAATCCGAAAACAACCATAGATGAATTTGTTCCTATTACAGATCACCGACACAGCAAGAAGATTAGCCGATAGTACAAGTGCAGCTGCAGCCGCTGGAACACCAGGGCAGGAATTAAACCTGATCAATCTCCTTTTCCAGGGGGGAGTGCTGATGATTCCATTATTCCTTTTATTGGTGCTGGCCATTTACTTTTTCTTTGAGCGTTATATCGCCATCAATAAGGCAAGTAAGATCGATGAAAATTTCATGAGTATCATTAAGGACCATATACTTAGTGGAAATGTTGCTGCCGCACGTTCGCTGGCCAAAAACACTTCCAATCCCGTTGCCCGAATTATTGATAAGGGCATTCAACGTATTGGAAAACCCATCGATGCCATTGAAAAAAGTATGGAGAATGTTGGACGCCTGGAGATGTATAAAATGGAACGTAATCTCTCGGTACTTTCTCTGATTTCAGGTATTGCGCCCATGTTCGGATTTCTCGGAACAATTGTAGGTATGGTTCAGTTATTCTATGGCATATCTTCAACCGGGGAGTATACATTAAGTACGATTGCAAGCGGTATTTATGTAAAAATGATTACTTCCGCAACCGGACTCATAATCGGACTGCTCGCTTATGTGGGTCATAGTTTCCTGAATGCGCAGGTAGATAAGACTGTAAATAAAATGGAAGTTGCCAGCGCCGATTTCATTGATACCCTGCAGGAACCAACCAGGTAGTCAGGCTCATTAATATTACCGAAGAAATGAATATAAAAAGACGACTAAGAGGCCATGCTGAAGTGCATACCGGGGCGCTGAATGATATCCTGTTCATATTGTTGCTCTTTTTCCTGATTGTTTCTACCCTGGCCAACCCGAACGTGATTAAGCTTTCCCAGCCAAAAGCTAAAAGCGATACCAAATCCAAACAAACAGTGGTGGTATCAATTGATGCTAATAACCAGTTTTTTGTTGGTACCACGAAGGTTACTGTTGAAGAACTCAAAGCCAGCCTCCAGCCAATTCTAGCTAAAGAATCTGACCAACCTTCAGTTGTTATAAATGCTGATAAAAACGTTCCCATAGAAAATGTAGTGGCAGTTATGCGGGTAGCACGTGAACTTGGGGCCCGTTCAGTTCTCGCCGTCGATAAAAGCGGCGCCCAGTAATTACTCTACATAAAAATCCTCCTTCTATGGCCCACCATATCGTTAAGGTTTTACAGGCCAATTATATCAACCATGATGTGAAACGATTCATTGTTGAAAAGCCTGCAGGCTATTTTTTTCAACCAGGTCAGGGTTGTTATATTGCTATCAATCACCCCGATTGGAAAGATAAATTCCGACCATTCACTTTTACCTCTCTGGGCGATTGGCCCTACCTTGAATTTACCATTAAAATTTACGAGGAGCATAAAGGAGTTACCAGTGAATTAGGTAAGATCAATGCAGATGCCGAATTGATTATCCAGGATGCATTTGGTGTATTGCAGTATAAAGGTCCAGGCGTTTTCATTGCAGGGGGCACAGGAATTACTCCATTTATTTCCATTTTCCGCGCATTACGAACAATGAACCTTATGACCAATAACATGCTCGTTTGGTCAAACAAAACATCCGATGATCTTTTCCTGGAGAGAGAATTGGAGGAAATGTTAGGCGATGATTTTATAAGGATATTTACAAGAGAGGGCGTTATCGGATTTATGGAACGACGTATTGACAAAAAAATGCTGATCGATATAATTCAGGATTTTGGCCGTCATTTTTATGTTTGCGGTCCTAAAGATTTTGTTACCCAGATCAGCGCCCACCTGGTTAGCCTGGGAGCAAGAGCAGATTATATAGTCATAGACCAGAAATAGCTTTTATCATTCTTTCTTTACCCTGCATATCCTCTCTTGTTTCAATATTTTTTAAACCAGATTGAAGGAAACATCTCCTGACATTTTCAGCTAAGTCTTCGTGGATTTCCACATATATCCGGGCACCCTGATTGGCATGTAATCCGGCAAACCGGGCAATTGCCTCATAAAATACAATTGGATCCTCATCTGGTACAAAGAGGGCCATTGATGGTTCGTAATCAACTACGTGGGTGGCCATCCCTGACCTTCCACTTTGTGGTATATAAGGCGGATTGCTGACCAGTACGTCTGCCTTTGGCAATTTCTTCCACTCAGCCTCCTGAAGGAAATCAAGATGATGCCAATTCACCTTTAACCCAAGCTTTGATGCATTTTTCCTTGCCACTTCAAGCGCATCCATACTTATATCACAACTATAAATAACCGCATTAGGTAATTTTTTTGCGATGCTTAATGGAATGCAGCCGCTTCCACTCCCGATATCAAGTATAGTAGTGGAGAATACTGATTTTTCTTCCCGAACCACCCATTCTACCAGTTCTTCCGTCTCGGGGCGGGGTATCAATACCCGCTCATCTACATAAAATCGCATATTTTGAAACCAGGCCTCCCCCAACACATATTGAATGGGTCGGTGCCTCAATAATTGGGATAGCATGGCTTTCAATACAATTTGATTTTCCGGCATCAGGTCCGCAGTATTCGGATTTATTAAAGCCCTTTTAGGTAAGTCCAGGATTTTTTCAAGTAGCATATCCGCAATTAACAAAGCTTCCCGGTTGCCATATAACGGTGTAAGCTGTTCTATAATATTTTGCCGGACCTGCATAATGCTCATTGCCAAAATTACTGTTCCCGCACTTTAGTTATGGCTATAGATTTAATATTCTTAATTTCAATATATCCCATAGCCTTAATATTCTAAAATGAACCCGAAAATTAACTTTATAACATTGGCGGTCGCAGATCTGCAAAAGTCATTCGATTTCTATAAAGAGGGTCTCGGATTTCCTGTTTCCGGGTATAAGGAAGGAGATGATCATGTTGTGTTTGAAATGGAAGATAGCATAGGGCTGGTATTGTACAGAAGAGAAAAGTTCCTGCTCCTCACTAACAACCCTAACGAACAAGTGCGGTCGGCAGGTTTTATTCTGAGTCATTTCACAGGTAATCAGGAAGATGTTAATACTTTACTTGCATCAGCCTTAAAAGCGGGCGCAATTCTTGTAAAAGAAGCAAGAGAAGAAAGTTGGGGATATACTGCCAGCTTCTCAGATCCTGACGGTCATTTATGGGAGATATGTTTTAATCCTAATATTCTTCCAGATGGTGATACCTTCTTTTGAGAGTATAATGATTCAACGTATCAAAGTTTATGTAATGAAAAAGCTACTTTTTGCCTTTCTGTTAATGTCAGTGATCGCTTGCCAGAATAATACACCCAAAAATGATAACCAGGTCCTAATTGATTCAACAATCTCAACTGCTCCATTATCCTCCTCTTATTGTTATAAGAAAGCTTCAAATCGCGATACGGTAAGATTAGAATATTCCCTCATGGGTGATTCTGTTAATGGATTTCTTTCGTATAATTTTTATGGTAAAGATAAAAGTAAGGGAACCATTAGTGGTCGGATGTTGGGCGATACCCTATTGGCTATGTATACATTTTTTTCTGAAGGGGTGACATCCTTTCGGGAGGTGATCTTTCTTAAAAAAGGAAACCAAATGATAGAAGGTTATGGGGAAATGAAAGAGAGGGAAGGAAAAATGTATTTTACAGATCGCCATCTGAACGAATTCGGGAAATTTAATGTTCTTGATGTTTGTGCTACACAAGAGAATGAAATAGTTTCTTCCGGAAGTGAATCCCTTTATCAGTTTCAGTGGCACCTGTTCGAGCTGAAAGGTAAATTGGTTGATACGAGCGTTGTCAAAGGGGCCTATCTGTCATTTATGCCTGGTACAGTTGGTACTGTTAATGGAAATACCGGTTGTAATAGTCTGCGTGGCAGTTTTGAGTTGGCCGCTGACCAAAGCATTAAGTTTTCTCCCCTCATTATGACCCGCAAGGCTTGCATCGGAGTGAATATTGAGAATGATTTCCTTGAAGCAATTTCTAAAGTAACAAGCTGGAAGATTCGGGAGAACAAGCTTTTGTTCTATTCAAAGGATACACTGCTTATAAGGCTTAATGCAGTTGCTTTGTCAGGTTCCTAGATCATGCATCTTTGTCAAATGGGTATTCTATGCCGCTTTTATCCCGAATATCATCTAATACCTGCATTAATTGAAGACTATCATCTATTGAATGGAGCAGACCATCTTCTTTATTGAAAATGTAATTAGTAAATGCTTCAATCTCGTATTGAAATCCACGACCTTCCCAATCCAGAGTAACTGTCTCTAGGTCCCCCTCATTGTATTCTATAACTATAGCCGGTGGTTTTTCATTCCATTGTTCCTGTATCGTAATTCGACCTTTAGTTCCTGTAATCACAGCCGTATTTGCCGTTTTAGTAATAATAGAAGATTCACAATAGGCAAACTTATTGTCAGGAAAGCGCAGAATAGACTGGCAATACTCATCAATATTATCATCTGTAAGTTTGGCAAATGCTTGTAAGGATGCTGGTTTTCCAAATAATAATGTTGCCAGATAAACTGGATATATTCCCAGGTCCATTAATGAACCGCCTCCAAGATTTTCGTTATAAAACCTGTTTTCCTTGTCCTTAGGCGCAACATAACTCATAGAGGCATTAAGATGTATAGCATCACCAATTTTACCAGAATTATACAGATCAAGCATTTTTTTGATTGATGGTAAGTAGCGTATCCACATTCCTTCCATAACCCTGGTTTCATTGTTTCGCGATGCTTCAATTATTTCACTGACCTGGCCAGCATTCATGGCCAGTGGTTTTTCACATAGTACGGGAATTTTATGCTCCAAGCATATTATGGTCTCCTTATGATGAAACGGGTGGGGACTTGCAATATAAACCCCATCAATACCACCTTCCTTTACCATTTCGTGTATGCTTTCATACGCCCTCTCTGCCTGATGCTCTTTAGCAAAATTTCCAGCCGATTCCATAGAGGTACCCATCACGGCCACCACTTTATGATTTCTGTCTTTCACAAGTTTCATATCTGCAACAAATGCCTTTGCGATTTCCCCTGTTCCTACTATACCCCATTTAAAATCATTCATAATAAGATATTTCTTCCCCCAAATGCAAAATATCTGCCAGCACGTAAACAATATCATCTAGATGCGGATAAGCACTTGCATTATTGGCGGATTATGCTAATTTGGAGCCATAAAAGAATCTCATGGCAATATTTAAATCTGGCAACCCCACACTTTCTGAGAAAAGATTCGATATGTCACTTACAGGTGATCTTTCTGATACCATGACTGAGAAAGGAACAATGAATAAATTTCTATTCCTGTTCTTTATGGTGATGGCTTCTGCCGTCTTTACCTGGAATGCATTCAACCAGGGCGTTTATGTATTCCCATGGATGATAGGTGCGGCCATAGGAGGATTGATTCTTGCCCTCGTTATTTCTTTCAAACCAAAACTTGGGCCCTATCTGGCCCCACCTTATGGACTTCTGCAAGGTGTTTTTGTTGGAGGATTAAGTGCAACTTTCAGTAATGCATTTGCCACCACAGCACCCGGCATTGTGATGCAGGCTGTAGCCCTAACATTCGGTACTGTACTGGCAATGTTCATTCTCTATCGTACCGGAATAATTAAGGCCACCCAGAAATTTAAATCCATCGTCTTTACAGCTACTGCCGGCATTGCTATATTTTACCTGATCGCTTTCGTTCTTCGTTTATTTAATATTAATATCGCATTCCTCCATGAAGGAAGCTTAATGGGCATTGGTTTTTCTCTATTTGTTGTAGCAATTGCCGCACTAAACCTGATCCTCGATTTCGATATGATAGAAAACGGAGTTGCAAAAGGCGCTCCAAAGTACATGGAATGGTTCGCTGCATTCGGACTTCTGGTTACCATAGTGTGGCTTTATATTGAAATGTTGCGTTTACTGGGAAAACTGAATAGCCGCGACTAATTATGAATTGGCTATTACTCATTATTGCCGGACTTTTTGAAGTTGGGTTCGCCGCATGCCTTGGAAAGGCCAGGGAAGCCAGCGGTAATGAAGCTGCCTTCTGGTACGGTGGTTTTGTTTTCTGCCTGGCAATCAGTATGATTCTTTTAGTTAAAGTAACCGCCGTGTTACCAATCGGAACTGCTTATGCCGTGTGGACAGGAATTGGGGCTGTAGGCACCGTAATTGTTGGCATTATCTTCTTTAAAGAACCTGCCGATTTCTGGCGGCTTTTTTTCATTATTACCCTCATAGGCTCAATCGTTGGCCTCAAAGCTGTTTCTCACTGATAGTCACATGGCACAATTTTTTGATTAGACTATAGAAATTCGTAAATTATTAGTCTTCAAACAATTGTGTTATGAAAGCGATCTGGACAGGGTCCTTAGGCTTTGGCCTGGTAAATATTCCGGTCAAAATGTACAGCGCCGTCGAAGAAAGCAATCTTGATTTTGATATGCTTGACAAAAAGGATCATGCCAATATCAAATTTAAACGTGTCAATGAAAAAACCGGAAAGGAAGTGGTATGGGAGAATATCGTTCGGGGATTCATGCTCAATGATAAATATGTAGTACTTGATAAAGAAGATTTCGAAAAAGCCAGTCCGGAGAAAACAAAACATATAGGCATCTCGCAATTCGTGAAACTTGCAGAGATCGACCCCAATTATTTCGAGATGCCTTATTTCCTTGAACCAGATAAAACAGGTGTTCGTGCATATGCCTTATTAAGAGATGCTCTTAAGAAATCAGGTAAGGCAGCAATAGGAAGTTTCGTCATGCATAACCGTGAACACCTCTGTGTTATAAAAGCGCAGGATAATGCCCTCGTTCTTAATCGCATCCGTTTTGAACAGGAGTTGCGATCTTCAAAAGAATTAAAGATACCTGCAACAAAAGCCACCGCCGCGGAATTGAAAATGGCACTCAGCCTTGTTGACCAGCTTACTAAAAAATTTGATATAAGTTCCTTCAAAGATGAATACAGTGACAAGTTGATGAAACTCATCAGGGCTAAATCAAAAGGGAAAGCAGTGAAGGTTCCGCAAATGAAAGTGGTACATTCCAACTCCAAAGATCTGATGGAGCAATTAAAAGCGAGTTTATCAACTTCCAAACGTAAAGTTTCATGAGTCTCGCAACTTATAAGAAAAAGAGGGATTTCTCTCAAACTTCAGAGCCAGCAGGTAAGAAGTTGGGCGAAAGCTCTTTTCGCTTCGTGGTTCAAAAACACCAGGCTACTCGATTGCATTATGATTTCAGACTTGAACTGGGAGGAGTATTGAAAAGCTGGGCCGTTCCAAAAGGCCCCTCACTTGATCCGGCAGATAAGAGACTGGCCGTTCAAACGGAAGATCATCCAGTCGACTATATTGATTTCAAAGGAATAATTCCCAAAGGCAATTACGGCGCTGGTAAAGTGGAGATATGGGATAATGGAAAGTTTGTGCCGGTAGATGGCAAACACCAGCCCATTTCTGAAAAGGCAGCGCTACTCGCAATGAAAAAAGGTGAATTGAAAGTATTGTTGAAAGGTAAAAAATTAAAGGGTGAATTTGTATTGGTAAGGATGAAGGATGAAAAGAACTGGCTTCTGATAAAGCATAAAGATGCAGAAAGCACTCCCATTAAGGAAGCCGCCCCAGTAGCCAGCATCCGTCATGGTAAAGGAGTAAAGTTAGAAGAACCGGTGAAGCCAATGCTGGCATCTATAGAGAAGATGCCTTTTGATGATAAGGATTGGATTTTTGAATTAAAATGGGATGGCTATAGAGCAATTGCTGAAATTAAAAGTAAAGGCAATCGGCTTTATTCAAGAAACGGGATTGACCTTCAGAAACGTTTCCCACCAATACAGCAACACCTTCAAAAGATCAAGCATGATTGTATACTTGATGGGGAGATCGTTTTATTGAACGAGCATAATTTGCCCGACTTTCAGAAATTACAGAACTATGAATCAAATACCTCCTTACCGCTGATCTTCTATGTTTTTGATATTCTGTCATTGTCAGGAAAGAATATGGAAGAACTGCCATTAATTGATCGGAAGAAAATCCTGAAAAAATTATTGCCAAAAGATCCGGTAATTAAATACTGTGATCATGTTGAAGAAAGGGGAATTGAATTTTTTGAACTGGCCCGGGAAAAAGGGCTCGAAGGCGTTATCGCAAAAAAATCAGATAGCAGTTATAGTCGTGGTTACAGAAGTAAACAATGGCTAAAGATTAAGAACGTACAGAGTAGTGAGGCGGTAATTGTGGGCTTTACAGAACCCAAAGGGAGTCGTGAACATTTTGGCTCTCTTATTCTCGCTGGTAAAAAAGGTAAAGCCTGGCAATACCGTGGCCATGTAGGAACAGGATTTAATGCAAACCTCCTGAAATCTATAAAAGCTAAACTTGCAAAATTGCATACTGATGTTTCACCTTTTAAAGAAAAAGTTCCTTTGAATGGAGTTGTTACCTGGGTGAAACCTAAACTGGTTGCTGATATAGGCTATACAGAATTAACCTCTGAAAACATATTCCGTCATCCGGTTTTTCTTCGCCTGAGAGACGATAAGCCTGTAATGAATCTTAATGAAGAAATTCTACCTGAAGAGCCGGAAACAAAAACACATAAGGGAGTTGCCCTCACAAATCAACAAAAGGTCTTCTGGCCTGATGAAGGTTATACTAAGGGTGATCTTATAAATTATTATGCAACAGTAGCTGAATTTATTCTCCCCCATCTCAAAGACAGGCCTATGTCTTTAAAACGAAATCCAAATGGAATAAAGGATGAGGGATTTTATCATAAGGACGCGGGTGAAAACGCACCTTCATTCGTAAAAGTGTTTCCGGTACAGAGTGAAAGCAGCAACAAGGTGATCGACTATATAGTTTGCAATAATCAAAAGACCCTGCTCTACCTCGCAAACCTCGGATGTATAGAAATGAATCCATGGAACAGTAGAACCCAGAAACCAGATAATCCTACCTGGCTATCCATTGATATTGATCCTTCGGAAAAAAATACTTTTAAAGAAGTTGTAGATGTGGCCCTGGTTGTTAAGGAAATATGTGAAAGTGCAAAGCTAACTTCATATTGCAAAACCTCAGGAGCATCCGGTTTGCATGTTTACATACCACTTAAGAACAAATACGATTATGAAACTGTCCGTAATTTTGCCAAACTGATAGCAGGTATGGTTCAGGAAAAATTGCCAGATACAACCAGTATTGTTCGCTCATTAAAAAAAAGAGGCAATAAGATCTATATTGATTTTCTCCAGAACAGATCGGGTCAAACATTAGCATCAGTTTATAGCCTGCGGCCCATCAAAGGAGCACAAGTGTCAGCAGCGCTGGAATGGAAAGAAGTGAATCATAATTTGTCGCCTGCCGCATTTACGATTCGCAGCATGCCTGCCCGACTGAAAAAGAAAGGTGATCTTTTCGCTGGTGTATTGACCGATTCAAATGATTTATCAAAAGCACTTCGTTTGCTTGAAAAATGATTACCTTATAACATAATTATTTAATCATGTTCAGGAAGTTCTTTTTTGTTCTCTTGTCTGTTTTATTACTTGGATTATCAGGCTATGCCCAAACAGATGAAAAAGCATACCAGAAGCAGCGGTCAAAGATTGAGCGCGCCGAAAGAAAAGCTAAAAAGGCTGAAAGAAAAGTAAAGCGCGAAAATCGCAAGGTTCGAAAAGCGGAGAAAGAAATACGTAAACAAAAACGACAGGAGCAACGTGACCTTAGAAAGGAAGAAAAATTAAAAGAGCAGGCTGCCAAAGCAGTGCCTTCTACAAACTAAGCAAACCGGCTTTATAAAGTGAGTTCATTGGTTTATTATCCCAGAATAGTTCAAAATCAGGTAACCCGGCCGCTTCGTAATGTTCACGGATTTCTTGTCTGGTCATGGTAGTTGACTCGGAGATTGCAAGCTTCGGTAATAATTCCGATAACCAAATGCCTTCATCCTTTCCAATTCTTATGGTTTGGGTACCCTTACGGCTATGAAAGGTCAATTCTGCATTTTCCCACGACTGTCCCTTTTTTGTTTTTGTAACTATATGTAACTGGGGTTGATGTCCAATGAATATTATTTTAGCAGTAGGTTTATTTGATATTAATTCTTCCTGCTCCAGGGCCTTGACTATATGGTCAGGTGCCACAGAAGGTTTTGGGGTCTTGAAATCAAACCAGCGATGTAATGGGTAGTCGATGCACGCACCATGCATGTAATTCAATAAAGATTTTTTTAATCCATAGGCGAAACTGGAATGATCAGCGCCGGTTGGATCCAGATGTTCAACATCATTATCCGCAAAACTTATTTCAGCCGCCTTCAGCGCCTTCACTTTAAATTTTTCCGGTTCTAATCCCACCGGACTATGGGCCGTCATAGTGAACTGGTGCCAGAACGCACTTTGTAAAATTCCTGCCTCAAAAAACTGCCTGACCATTTCCAGCGAATCGATCGTTTCCTGTGCCGTTTGGGTAGGAAAGCCATACATAAGGTAAGCATGTACCATAATTCCGGCATCCGTGAAATGCTTGTTGACCCTTGCTACCTGGCCTACAGTGATTCCTTTACGAATAAGTTGGAGTAACCTGTCGGAAGCTACTTCCAGCCCCCCTGACACGCCGATGCAACCGGATGCTTTGAGTAAATAACAAAGGTCGCGCGTAAAGCTTTTTTCAAACCTGATATTGGTCCACCAGCTAACGATAAGTTTCCTACGTAGTATTTCAAGTGCTAATGCTCTCATAAGTGCAGGGGGAGCAGCTTCATCAACAAAATGGAATCCGTTTGTACCCGTCTGTGCAATCATCTCTTCTATGCGGTCACAAATTAGTGATGCAGTCAAAGGTTCATAAAGCTTGATATAATCCAGCGAGATGTCGCAGAATGTGCATTTACCCCAATAACAACCATGAGCCATAGTGAGTTTGTTCCACCTGCCATCACTCCAGAGGCTATGCATGGGATTGATAATCTCAATAGCATTGATATAACTGTTTAGCAGGAAATCGCTGTAATCAGGCGTGCCTACCTGGCCTTGTTTGTAATCCGAACAACTTCCATTATTTATATATGTTACCACACCGTCTTGTAAGAGAAATGTCCGTTTTAGTGATTCAACAGGGGTGTTATTCTCTATATTTTTTATCAACTGCTCAATTGGTGCCTCACCGTCATCGAGTGTTATATAATCAACGAATTCAAACACCCTTGCATCCGAAAGTGAACGGAGTTCCGTATTGGGAAAACCACCACCCATGCATACCTTGATCCCGGGATAATTTTTTTTGATCCATTGACCACATCGTAATGCAGCATAAAGGTTTCCGGGAAAGGGTACTGATATCGCCACAATCTTTGGTGTTAACTCCTTTATCTTCTCTTCAAGGCAGGAAATCAGCAATTGATCGATATAACTGAAGTTTTTTTGTAAAGCGCTATATAGCTCATCAAATTTGTTGGCTGAACGTGCCAGCTTCTCTGCATACCGGCTAAAGCCAAAATGTTCATCCACCGTCTCCCTGATAAGATCAGATAGATCTTCCAGGTACATGGTGGCCAGGTGTTTTGCCTTATCCTGGGTGCCCATGCTTCCAAAGGCCCAAACCAGGTCCTCAAGCTGCTCGAACCTGCTTGCTTCAGGGAGGAAATCACGCTTGCTGATTAAATGCGCCAGTGTCGGATTCTTGCCCTGCAAAAATGCCATTACATTATCTATTGTTTGTATATAATCCTCCTTAAGGGCTAATATTCGGATTACATTTTCTGAGAGATCCGGTTTTTCAGGATCGATCATATCAAATAGCTGCCTCAGACCATTTGACGAAAATATCGCAAGGGTTACCTCAATCCCAAGGTCAGACTGAAATGAACTGATACCTTTTGTATTTAAAAAACCTTTCAGGTATGCAGTTGCCGGGTAAGGAGTATTAAGCTGTGTGAATGGGGGAGTAATAAGGTAAACAGAAACCGGCAAATGAAGTGCTTTAGCTGGTAAAATTATGACAGAATAATTATCGATAATGGTATATTTATTCTTCGGCATGGGTGTTAACATAAAATTGCAAGCCAAATGAATCGAAGAGACTTAATCAGGCATATGGTCTGGATGGGTGCGGGTATAGCGTTCCTTCCATCCTGTGTTTACAAGCAGGACCAGCTATCAATCCAACTGAAAAAAATTCAAATTACTCCCGATCAGGAAAAGCTGCTCTTTTCCCTGGCAAATGCAATTATTCCCCCCGGTGATTCTCCCGGTGCGGCTGATTTAGGTGCACATTTATTTGCCTTAAAAATGGTTGATGATTGTTTCAATAAAGAAGAACAGGAGAAATTTGTGAGAGGACTGAAAGCTTTTCAGGATTATCTCAAAAAAAATGGAGCAGATGTTCTGGCTGAAAAAGAGGAAGCCGGAAAGCTCAGCCTATTGAAAACGGTTTCCCAAAGGTCTGACAACAACGAGATTCCGGGATTTCTTGATCCTTTCAGGCGGTTGGTAATATTTGGTTATACACAATCCGAATATGTGATGACAAATCTTGTTCCTTATAAACTTATTCCCGGTAAATACCATGGCTGCGTACCGGTTACCACTTCAACAAAAAAATCCTGATTATGGGAAACCTGAATTTGAAAGGCGTTAAAGAAAACACGTATGATGCAATAGTCATAGGTTCCGGAATAAGCGGGGGATGGGCTGCAAAAGAATTTACAGAAAAAGGGTATAAAACACTCGTACTTGAACGCGGCCCTGATGTTAGGCACCTGAAAGATTATCCAACCACCAATATGATGCCCTGGGAATTTGATCATCGCGGACAGTTGACCAGTGATATCATTGATGCCAACCCGGTTGTTAGTAAATGTTATGCATTTCGGGAAGATGCGATGCACTTTTTTGTTAAGGATAACGATCACCCATATGTGCAGGATAAACCTTTTGATTGGATTCGTGGATACCAGGTTGGAGGAAAATCTCTCCTTTGGGCAAGGCAGACCCAGAGATGGAGCGATTACGATTTCGAAGGCCCTGCAAGGGATGGCTTCGCAGTGGATTGGCCTATCAGGTATAAAGACATTGCGCCATGGTATAGTTATGTTGAAAAGTTTGCCGGCATCTCTGGTAATAAAGACGGCATTGCAACTTTACCTGATGGCGAGTTTCTTCCACCCATGGAACTCAACTGTGTGGAGCAGTACTTTAAAGAAAAGGTGGCTTCCCGGTACAACGACAGGCATATAATAATCGGCAGGGCAGCACATATCACCGCTCCCCAACAAATTCATCTCGACCAGGGAAGGGCTCAGTGTCAGAATAGAAATCTCTGCCAGCGCGGATGTCCGTTCGGAGGCTATTTCAGCAGTAATTCCTCTACCATACCCTGGGCTCTGAAAACCGGAAATATGACGCTTCAACCTAATTCGGTTGTTGAATCCATCATCTATGATGAAAAGTCAAATAAGGCTACTGGTGTAAGAGTTATTGATACCGTTACCAAAAAAGCCACAGAATATTTTGCCTCAGTCATTTTTGTAAACGCGGCAGCTCTTAATACCAACCTCATTCTCCTGAACTCCACTTCATCAAGATTTCCGAATGGACTCGGAAATGATAATGGGTTATTAGGTAAATATGTTGCTTTCCATAATTACAGGGGTAGAGTTAATGCCGAGTATGATGGTTTTCAGGATAAGAACAGCGAGGGAAGAAGACCTAATAGTGGATACATACCCCGCTTCAGGAATGTTCTTAAACAGGAAACCGGTTTCCTGAGAGGATATGCTGCCGGTTTTGGAGCATGGCGTTCAAACCAGCCTGCAAATGGTTGGGGCAATGAATTGAAATCTGCCCTTCTTAACCCTGAACCAGGACCATGGCAGGTGAACTCACATATTATGGGCGAAACAATTCCCAAAGAAGCAAACCGCGTTAGTCTTGATGCAAGTAAAAAAGATGAATGGGGAATACCTCTTATGCATATCGATATGGCCTATGATAATAACGATGAGGATATGCTAAAGGATTATTTTGAGCAGGTATCTGAAATGTTTGCAGATGCAGGCTTTACAAATATCAAAACCCAGGATTCTAAACAGGCGCCGGGACTGGATATTCATGAAATGGGTGGAGTGCGTATGGGCCGTGATCCAAAAACATCCCTTCTCAATGAATGGAACCAGCTACACCAATGTAAAAATGTATATGTTACGGATGGTGCATGTATGACCTCTACGTCTACGCAGAATCCATCACTTACCTATATGGCACTTACAGCAAGAGCGGTTGATCATGCAGTACGTACTATGAAAAAGGAAGGCTAAAAATATCGCCCTATCAAGGGATGATCAATGATGATTTTTTTGATCTCAGCTGGATCTATAGGGCCCTGTTTGGCATATACAATCTTTCCTCCCGGTTCCACGATGAGGGTATAAGGTAATGCACCCGGCCATTTGGGATCGATGGCCTCTATGAGATGATATTTATCCTCAGCTGTGTAATGATAATTGCTTCCCGATGCCTGCTGTTTTTTCAGGAACTCTATCACTTTATCCTTTTTCAAAGGATCATCAGCGCTGATACTGATGAATTCAAAATCGCGCCCTCTGTACATTCGGTGTATAGTTATGAAATCAGGAAATTCCCTGACACAGGGTCCGCACCAGGTTGCCCAAACATTGATCATCCGGAGCTTTTTACTGTCATTTTTCAATAATTCCCGGATACCGTTTACATCAATGTCCTTTACCATTACCGGCTCTTTGGCCCATTCTTCTTTTGCTTTTTCAAGCCAGTTTTCTTTTTCTGACCACTTGATGGAACAACCGAAAACTTTGGTTGTTTCCACTGCAGGTGCACGCTTGTTTATCAATGACTCAATGGCATCCCTTGTATCAAAACTTGTTGGCGTTTTCGTTGGTTTTTCAACATTATCGATCCGTCCCTGGTAGCGCAATTTTCTCTTCTCATCAAAAATAAAAACATGAGGAGTAGCCACAGGTCCATAAGCTTTTGATACAGCCTGGGTTTCACCGTCATATAAGTATGGGAAGTTGAATTTTTTCTGCGCTGCCCTGATCTTCATCTCCTCAAAACTATCATTGAGATCAGTATAGTCAAGTTCGTTTAACCTGATGGCTTTAGGATCATTTGGAGAAATAGCAACTACTGCAACCGACTTGTCACGATAATCTTCCGTTAGTTTTATCAGCCTGTCTTCATAGGCTTGTGCGGTGGGACAATGATTGCAGGTGAATACAATCACAAGCACCTTTGCCTTTTCAAAATTTTCCAGCGTATATGATTTTCCGTCAGTAGCCGGTAAGCTAAAGGAAGGCGCTGCTGAACCTATGGAAAGTGTTTTGGGGTCTTCAATGGCAAATGCATTAATAAATGAACTTATTAAAAAAGCCAACACAAAAAATGGTGTACTTTTCATGTCTAAGATTTCCTAAAAGTTATCATTTTTATCTGTATTAACCTGCATTATGAAATATTGCCCGGCACTGTTGCTGATACTACTTATAATTTCTCACACAACATCCGCACAAAAGAGAATCTCCCTGATAGATCCTCTTGCTACCAAAGAAACCAGGGCCCTTGCAGGAAACCTACTAAGGCTCTCAAAAAATTCTATACTCTTTGGTCACCAGCATGCCACTGAATACGGACATGGCTGGCAGGGGGATACTGACAGATCTGATGTGAAGACTGTAACAGGATCACACCCCGCTGTCATTGGAGTTGATATAAGTGGTTTGTCTGGAAGACCCAAAGATGAAATAGAGAAAAACAAAGCAGACCTGGTTAAGAATATAACTGATACCTATAACCGGGGTGGATTAAGTACAATATCCTGGCATTTCTCCAAACCGGCATCAGATGGTGGATTTTATTGGAAGGATTCTGTTTCCCTGCCCGCCGTGCCATTGATCATTCCAGGTGGTTCGCATCACCAGCAGTATAAAGATATTCTGGCAACAATAGCAGATATGGCCAAATCACTTAAAGGGAAGGATGGTAGCCTTGCGCCGGTAATTTTCAGACCCTATCATGAATTCGACGGTGATTGGTTCTGGTGGGGAAGTAAGCATTGCACAAAAGAGGATTTCATAACATTATGGCAATTCACAGTAAGTTATTTGAGAGATACGCTTGGCGTACACAATTTCATTTATGCCTTTTCTCCCGATAATAAATTCAACACCGAAGCGGAATTGCTGGAAAGATACCCTGGTGACCAATGGGTGGACTTGGTAGGTATGGACAACTACGGTGATTTCGGTAGGGATGGAAAATATGATCTGCTTTCAGGCATTAAAAAACTCAGGATCGTTTCGGAATATGCACAAAAAGCAGGCAAACTCGCTGCATTTACAGAAACTGGTCTCGAATCTATTCCAAACCCAAAATGGTTCACCGATGTACTATTGAGAACAGTTATAACCAATGGCTTGAAACTTGCATACGTGCTGGTATGGCGAAATGATGCAACCAGTGCCACGCACTATTATGCCCCATTTCCAGGCCATCCCAGTGAGCCTGATTTTAAATTATTTTATGATCATCCCTTCACCCTTTTTGAGAAAGATCTGAAGGCATTATATAAATAAAAAGCATGGATGTATACCAGCAACAAATAATCGCTGAATTAACCGCCTGGCAGCACAAAATGCTAAAGCGCCCTTCATTCCTTAATAGCATCTCCAAAAGGATGCAAAAGCGTATTAATGCCATCATCCCCGAAAAAGTACACCAGGCAATTACCGCCACCATCAAGCAAATGATCCGTGGAGTGCTGTTTGGTTCAAAGCATACAACCAACAGTCCCGAACCCTTTGATTCACTCATGTCAAAGGAAATGGCTGTAATGCAAAAAATTGAATTCTACCGGAATACAGCAGCCATAGAAGGTGGGGTTACCGGGGCCGGAGGCCTTTTGCTGGGATTGGCGGATTTCCCAATTCTCCTTGCCATCAAGATCAAATTGCTATTTGAGATCGCGGCCCTTTACGGGTTTGATATCAACGATTACAAGGAAAGGGTTTACCTTCTTCATATTTTTGAACTTGCCTTTTCAAGCCATGAACATCGGCGTAATGTATACCTGAAAATGGAAGACTGGGAAGAAAAAAAGAAACACCTCCCCGACGATATTCACCAGTTCGATTGGAGAAATTTCCAACAGGAATATCGCGACTACCTTGACCTTGCAAAGATGGCCCAGCTGATTCCTATCATTGGTGCGCCGGTGGGACTTATCGTCAACTATCGCCTACTCAAAAAACTTGGAATAACCGCGATGAATGCATACCGAATGCGTATATTTTCGGTTAATGATCGCTTCCAATCATAAAATTCTTTTTTTTTCAGCATGGCTTCTGCTGGGTTTTTGGCAATCAATCAATACTGAACTGCTTGATGATGAAGCATTGTATTGGGTTTATAGCAGGTATCCCGATTGGGGATATTTTGAACATCCTCCAATGGTTTCATGGCTCTCCAGAGCAGGATATGCCATCATGCCCCATGAAACTGGCCTCAGATTATTCTTCCTCCTGCTGAATACAGTTTCGCTGATTCTTCTGCAGACTCTTACAAACAGAAAGGATCCGCTTTTATATTATGGGATAATCACTGGCATCTCACTCTTGCAGCTTTCAGGTCATCTTGCAGTACCTGATAGTCCATTTGTTTTTTCAGCTATTTGCTTTTTAATATTTTTTAAGAGATACCTCCATAAGATTGATGTTATTAATGCGCTTCTTCTGACACTGGCAATGGCATTTGCTTTTTATTCCAAATACCATGCAATACTCTTAGTGATTTTTTGCTTTCTTGCAAACCCGGTTCTATTTGTTAGGTTTCATACATGGCTTGTTATCGTCATGACCCTGTTATTAATGATCCCTCACTTTTTATGGTTATCAGAAAATGATTTTGGAGGAATAATGCATCATTTACAGGAAAGGCACCGGGATGCCTGGCGGCCCTCTTTCACCCTTCAATTTCTGCAATCACAGTTTATCACGACAGGTCCTGTTACAGGCTGGTTACTATTGTATGCTGCTTTAAACCTAAATACTGAAAAGGTTTTCGACAGAACGCTAAAATGGTTGATGGCCGGTGTTTTTTTATTTTTCTTTACACTGAGTTTTTTTGTTCGCGTTGAATCAAACTGGACAGTTCTTGCTTTCATACCAATGATTCTACTCAGTCATCAATATCTGCAAAATCACAGGGCTCTGCGACGATTGCTACTCCTTGCCCTGCCATTTTCCTTAATATTCATTTTTGTTAACAGGGTTGCTATGACCACTGGCAATGGTTGGGTTAACCAACTGAGCCGGAAAGAATTACATGACAATAAAATATTCGCATCCAGGATAAAAAAAACGGCCGCTGACAAGCCTGTTGTTTTCATTGATTCATACCAGCAGGCCTCCAAATACTGGTTTTACTCCGGCAGAAATTCGTTCTCCCTGAATACCATCAATCATTACAGAAATAGTTATAATCTATGGCCTGGTGAAGCCAGTATTATTGGTAAAACCGTTTGTGTTGTTGATAGCCAGGATAATAGAAAAGCAATTCTTCAGGTAATTGCAAACTACTATTCGTTTTCCGGAATATATTTCACTATAACGAATATTAGGAGAATTGGCAATTCCGTTGAAATACAATGTTCGATTAACATTAATAAATCACTTCTTCCTTTTATTGGACAGCAACCATATATGCATTTGCCTGTTTATCTGGCATCATACGATCATAAGGGGAAATTATCATCAATCACTCCCACAAACACAAAAATTGGGCAGCTAATTACCGGGCATGGTCAAATGACGATACACTCTGACCAACCACTATCCTTATCCGCTGGTAAGTTTCGACTGGCCATTGAAACTGCAGTTCAGAATACATATACCTGCAACAGTTCCTTTTTCACGAGCAGGTAAAAACGAACTCCATTCTATAGTTTATAATTCATGGTATATTTCGTATATTTAAGTATGCCAGTTTTCTCGATTGTGGTCATCTGCAAAAACGAGGAGCATGTAATTGAAATGCTTCTGAAAAGCGTTTCAGCCCTTTCAGATGATTTGGTGGTTTATGATACTGGCAGCACAGATAATACCCCTCAACTGGCTTTGAAGTATAACGCCAATCTTTATTCCGGCCCCTGGGAAGGTTATGGAAAAACAAGGGTGACGGCAGCCCTGAAAGCAAAACATGATTGGATACTCATTCTGGATGCCGATGAAGCGCTTGACAGCGAAGCCAGATTTGCTTTAAACAATTTAGACCTTACAGATAATTCAAAAGTTTATCAATTTCGTTTCCGGAGTTTCTTGGGAGATAGACCTATTCACTATGGAGAGTGGGGAAACGAGAAACATATTAAGCTGTTCAATCGAACTATGATCAATTGCGATATGGCAGTTGTTCATGAAAGACTTATTCTTTCTTCGAGAATGAAAGTCCATACTGTTCCTGGTTATGTTCTTCATTATTCAATCCATGATATTCAGGATTATTGTGATAAAATGCAACGGTATGCATGGTTATGGGCCGAGAAGAATGCTTTTAACAAAAGCAGGTACCCGGCTTTCAAAATGTTTTTCTCACCCACATATACCTTCCTGTATAATTATATTTTGAGATTGGGAATAATAGACGGTCGTGAAGGTTTTATCTGTGCAAGTATGACCGCCTATTATACTTTCCTTAAGTACACAAGGCTTATGGAGATCCAACGAACACTGGCCGCTCTTCCTCATCCATCTCTTGGCTAATCATTTTCTATATCTCCTTGTACTATATTTGTTTGATTCTATATGAACATTCATGAAAAATACATGCTTCGTTGCCTGCAGTTGGCTGAACTGGGTTTAGGTAATGTAGCTCCTAATCCCATGGTTGGGGCTGTGCTTGTATTTGACGACAGGATAATTGGTGAAGGATTTCATCGCCAGTATGGCAGGGAGCATGCAGAGGTAAATTGCCTTGCATCCGTTAAGGAGGAAGACCGCTACCTCATTCCTAAAAGTACCATGTATGTGTCTCTTGAACCTTGTGCCCATTATGGTAAAACTCCACCTTGTGCAGATCTGTTGATCGCGAACAAAATTCCTAAAGTGGTAATTGGAATAATTGATCCTTTCGAAAAAGTTAGTGGAAAGGGTGTTGCGCGGTTAAAAAATGCAGGAGTTGAGGTGATAACAGGCGTTTTGGAAGAGGCTTGTTATTCAATAAACAGACGCTTCTTTATATTCCACCGTTATCAGCGTCCATTCATCATTCTGAAATGGGCCCAATCGGCAAATAATTGTATTGCAGGGGCAGGAAAACATCCTATGCAGATCAGTAATGAATTTTCTGCACGCAGGGTTCATCGGTGGCGAAGTGAAGAATCTGCCATCATGGTCGGAACAAATACAGCACTTATTGATGACCCATCTCTGACAACCCGTTTGTGGAATGGAAGCAACCCTGTAAGGATTTTATTGGATATGCACCTCAAAGTACCTGATAGCAGTGCTATCTTTTCGGCTGATAATTGGAAACCAGGTGATATTGCTCGTACTATAATTTTTAATGAAAAGAAGGAGGAGACAAAAGATCATCTCCTTTACATAAGATTAGAGAATAATGATCACCTGATTTCCCAGCTCAATAAACACCTGTATACGCTCGGCATTCAGTCAGTACTGGTTGAAGGAGGAAGGCTTTTGATTCAGTCATTTCTTGATGCCGGTACCTGGGATGAAGCAAGAATCATAACCAACAAATCACTTGTTATCGAAAATGGATACCCCGCTCCATCTTTAAATGTTGGCCTGCTTAAAACAAGTGAAACTTACTTAAAAGATATTCACTCATGCTATTCCTCATAGGTAGCATAATTCTTAGCTCCTGGCTTATCCTCTCCTTTAAACTGGTGGAAAGGTTTGGTATCAATACTTTTCATGCAATTGTATTTAATTATATCACCTGCGTTATAACCGGCTCAATAGTAAATGGAGATACGCCATTCAAACAATCTTTAATACATGAAAATTGGTTTCCCTGGACGATCCTGATGGGGAGCATGTTTATTTCACTTTTTAACCTTATCGGATACACTGCCCAGCGCTCCGGTATTTCAGTTGCCTCCGTTGCTTACAAATTATCGCTGGTTATTCCTTTTATCTTATCCATTTTTCTTTACCAGGAAAAAGTCAGTTTTCTTCGGATTTTGGGCCTTTTGCTCTGTATCCCTGCTATTTATCTCGTCAACCGGCGAAATCAAAACACAAAGCCCGGCTTTGGGTTAACTTTGCTTCCAATAATATTATTTATTGGTAGCGGTTTATTGGATAGCCTAATAAAATACACGGAACAGCGATTTCTGGATGGTAATAATAATGATGAATTTCTGATAACAGCCTTTGGCGCTGCTGCTGCTATAGGCTTTTTTATAATGGTTTCGCAGCTGATTGCCGGGAAGACATACCTTAGCTGGAAAGCCTTATTGGCAGGAATAGCCATCGGTATCCCTAATTATTTTTCTATCTGGTGCCTGGTGAATGTGTTGAAAAAATTTGAAGGGAATAGTTCGGCCATAATACCGGTTAACAATATGGCTATTGTTGCATTTTCCACCGTTGTAGCAGCCTTGTTATTCAAAGAAAAACTTAGCAGGAGCAACTGGCTGGGTATTATTGTTTCATTGGGCGCCATCGCCTTAATTGCTTTTGGGTAACATGGATACTAAAACATTTTATACTACGATAGATTCAAATGGTACCGCTGAATTCCGCGACAGGGGTTCCAAATTCATTGGTTATGCCTTCCCCGTAAATTCAGTTGATCAATTTAAGAAAGCATTGGAGGCTATCAAAAAAGAACACCCTAAAGCCACCCATCACTGTTTTGCTTACCGGATTGGTATTGATGGCAACAGTTTCCGCGTTAATGATGATGGTGAGCCTTCCGGTACAGCGGGCAAGCCTATTCTTGGACAGATCGATAGCAAAGAACTAACCAATGTTGGGGTTGTGGTAGTCCGCTATTTTGGAGGATCATTATTAGGCGTTCCTGGTTTGATCAACGCTTATAAAACCACTGCAACAGTAGTATTGCAGACGATCCCCTTCGTGCAAAAGCCCATTGAAGTGAAATACAGGCTCCAGTTTGATTATACTACCATGAATGATGTAATGACAATCATCAAACAGTATAATTGCACCATCCTGTCACAGGAAATTCAATTGTTCAGTCTTTTTACCATCGGCATACCTATCAGCCGTCTCGATGAGGTGCTCTATCGTTTAAAAGATCTGCATACAGTGGAAACCACCAAATGCTAATGCCATGAGCTGCATTTAATTTAATTGTTAATTGTTAAAGAAATGCAAAAGCTCCTTAACTTACCCAACGGTTTTGTGCCATGGGAGGGTATTGTTTATATGAGTGATTTACTCTTTACAACAATAAACATTATCATGAAAAAGCAACTATTATTCCTTTGCAGTCTGGCATTTCTATTTTTGATCTCCTGCACTGCTGCCAAAGTTTCTGTACCGGACAACCTCCGTGCTGCCGCAACACCAATGAAAGTTTCGGGCCTCAATGGCTGGATGATTAACCAGCAGTTGTCTTTTGGTAATTATACCACCAGTTCCGTAAAGCGTGGATGGGATTTTTCTTCAGCTCTCCAGCACAGCCGTATCAGTTTCAAACTGGAAGACCAGATCGTAAAAGTATTCAATATCGGGACCGACAACAGGTCCGTTAATGAAAGAAATAAGTTCCAGTATACTATTCGCGAAGGCGCAAATAGCGCTGCAGTTTTTGCAATGGAAAAATTCAACGAGAAACAATTGGTGTACAAAACCGGCTTACCAATTCTGGGGGATGTAACCCGCACTAAGAATGTGCAATACGCTTTTTCTGCAGCCATAGTTTTACTTGCTGATAACCAACCTGAACCCTGGCAGCTTGTAATGGTTCACCGCTACGATGCCGCACGTGATACAGCACGCGGAATTTTTGACCAGCCTTATGTAGAGGAGGATGGTTATGCCAGTAACGGCGATATGACCATACAAATAAGGCCATTGAGGATTCGTAATTATACCAATCCAAAAGGGAAGGATGTGAAAGTAGTGGGAGGGCCATTGTTTGCAGGTTACGAACTGCTAATTGACAATGGTGTGATAGGTGTTGTGGATCTCCTTGACAACCAGGTATGGATGGTGAATGATATGGACCCCGCCTACAAAATGGTGACAGCAGCCGTATCTTCAGCGCTGATGTTAAAAAGAAAGCAGGACATCAACCAGGAGCAATAATCTACTTGAGCGATCAACTGACCATAGAAACAATAATTGACGGCTGTATAGCAAACAACCGCAAAGCACAGGAGCTGCTATATCGCCAGAACTATGCCTTTGCCATGGTTATTGCCCAACGCTATTCGCGAGATGAAGCAGATGCCGCAGATATTCTCAGTCATGCTTTCGTGAAAGTTTTCAGAAGCATTAAAACTTTTGATCCCTCAAAGGGTAGCTTTAAAACCTGGTTGAAAAGGATTGTAATTAATGAGGGACTTGATCATATTAAATCAAGAAAAAAATTCGGCGATGAAATAGAACTTGAAATGGAAACGGTAGCTGCTCCCAATATCAACAATGCAGCTATCGAGCAACTGGATGCTAAAGAGCTGATGACGATGATCCAGCAATTACCTCCCGCAACACACGCCGTATTTGTTCTGTATGCCGTTGATGGTTATAACCACCGGGAGATCTCAGAGAAACTCTCCATCAGCGAAGGCACCAGTAAATGGCACCTGAGCGAAGCCCGGAAATTTCTGCAGCAAAAGATCCTTCATGAAAATTTTAAATGAGCCAGGCCACACCATATGAACAATTAATAGCCGCAAAGCTGGAACAACTTCCACCATTACCCGAAATGGCGGATGCGATCTGGCTTCGTATTGAAAAGGAACTCGACAATTCACCGTCTTCCGATGATGATGATTTTGGAGGTGATCCCGAACCAGGTCCGGTTTCTCCCACTGTACCAGACCTTTCCTGGGTTGGTTGGTCCTTTCTGTTAGTAGTGGGTTCTGTAATATTGATTTTAATGTCCAGAAACAAGATTCTATCCCCCACAGCGATGCCCGTTAATGAACCAGTTAAAAATTATGAAGAAGTTGATATTGGCAATTCAACCGTGAATAGAAATACCATTCCATTCCTTACTGATAGCAGTCAGGGTATAACGAACAGGAGAGGATCAGAAGATTCCAGCCCTTTAATAATACAGGATCCGCTTTTGCAACCAGATTCTTCCCAGCTTATTAATGTGGATAGCATACCCGGTTTTCCCGGCTCCCCAATACCCGAAGCGGGTAGAGAAGCAGGCACGCTTATTCCTGTACCTGATACCATAAAAAATAACGCATTGAATAATTCTGCTCGCGATTCAACTCGTACCAGAAAAAAACCAACAGGAATTATTGTGGATTCGGGTGCATACAGAATCGTTCCTAAAAAAGATTCTGGTTCTTAAAGCGATCGCTTACTACAAGCTCTTTGGAACCCGGCGTGTAAGAGTAAAATCCTTCTCCGGTTTTTATGCCTAGTTTCTTTGCTGTGACCATATTGGTAAGCAGGGGACAGGGTGCATATTTGGGATTCCCAAAACCGTCCTGTAACACCTTGAGGATGCTATGACAAACATCCAGGCCAATAAAGTCTGCCAGTTGAAGCGGCCCCATCGGGTGGGCCATTCCTAATTTCATAACCGTATCAATTTCTTCAACACCAGCTACTCCTTCATATAAACTGTAAATAGCTTCATTTATCATTGGCATCAGGATCCTGTTAGCAATGAAACCTGGATAATCATTAACAACACAGGGTATTTTATCCAGTTGCCTGGAGAGGGCAACAATTGAATCCGTAACACCAGCATCTGTAGCATATCCATTGATGATCTCCACAAGCTTCATAAGGGGAACCGGATTCATAAAATGCATCCCTATCACTTTCTCCGGTCGGCTGGTAGCACTTGCTATTCGGGTTATTGATATAGATGATGTATTGCTTGCAAGGATTGCCTCTTTCGGAGCTAACTCATCAAGCTCCTTAAATATCTTAAGCTTAAGTTCCGTGTTTTCTGTTGCCGCTTCCACAACAAGAGCAACATCATGTATGCCTTCCTTTAGCGTATTATATGTATGCAGCCTTCCATATGCACTGTTTTTTTCATCTGCAGAAAGCGTCCCCTTAGTAACCTGGCGTTCCATATTCTTACTGATGGTCTGTAACGCTTTGGCCAACTGATCCTGATTAACATCCACCAGGTTCACCTCAAATCCTTTTTGGGCAAATACATGTGCAATACCATTCCCCATAGTACCTGCACCAATGACAGCAATCTTATGAAACATAATTATTTTTTAAGGAACAAAACTAGCGCTACTTCTTGCTTTTAAAATCACCTCGTTTCCAGGCCCTGATAAACTCTGCCCAGGCGACCGGATTCATGAGGTTGATAGGAGGTGTTTGACCCGCATAAGAATATCGTTGGGCCTGCTTCCGTAATGTGTAGTTGGCAGCCTCCCTGCCATCAGCAGGAAGAATATTCATCAAAGCCCTGCGGGTTTGTTCATCCGTATTACGACGCGCAATTTCAAGATCATCATCCGGAATTTGCGTATTCACAAAATCACGTTCAAATTGTTCGCGGGTTGGTCTCGGTCTTATAATAGTTGCAGGAAGATATTGTGTATCTGTGACCATTAGCTGCACAATGCTGTATTGGTTTCCTTCTATATCACGAGGCACCTCAACCAGTTTTGGTTTATAACCTATGCTGGTAAATTCTACTTTGTCACCCTTCATCACCACTATAGAAAATACACCCTGATCGTTTGTTATAGTTCCTCTTCTTCCCCCCTTAATAGTGATACTAACTGAGGGAATTGCCTGCAGGCTGTCGGCAGTCATTACAACACCATATAATTGCACAACAGAATCCTTGATCTGTTCAAATTGCGCATTTGCCTTACTACAGATAACAAAAAAACTTATTATGAAAAAAGGTATAATTCGCTTCATCGCTTCAAATATATAGACTCTTGCAAACCTGACTCAACATTTTACGGCTTGCATTGGTTAATTTTGCACTAAAATTACCCTACAAAAGTCCAATAATGACGCAAGATCAAATATTACAGGCACTTAGGAATGTTCAGGAGCCCGATCTCGGTAGCGATATTGTTACATTGAACATGGTTAAAGACCTTACTGTAAATGGCGATGATGTGAGCTTCACCATAGTTCTCACCACGCCCGCCTGCCCTATGAAAGACCTGATGAAAAATGCATCCATAAATGCAATCCGCCTCTTGGTAAACAAGGAGGCCAATGTTACCGTGAACTTTACCGCCAATACAAGTTCTGTAAGGAAAGACACCGGCGCAGTACTTCCTAAAGTCAAAAATATCATTGCCGTTGTGAGTGGCAAAGGTGGAGTGGGAAAAAGTACTGTTTCTGCCAATCTTGCCCTTGCTTTATCACAGGGCGGTGCAAAAGTTGGATTGATGGATGCAGATATTTATGGTCCATCCGTTCCCATCATGTTTGGCGTTCGCGGAGAAAGACCAAAGATGATGGATAATGGTGATAAAGGTCTGATTGTTCCCCTCGAACGATATGGCATAAAACTAATGAGCATAGGCCTGCTGGTAGATGAGAAAAATGCTGTTGTGTGGCGCGGACCAATGGCCAGCAGCGCAATCAGGCAATTTGTTACCGATGTATTCTGGGATGAACTTGATTACCTTGTCATTGATATGCCTCCGGGTACCGGCGATATTCACCTTACGCTTATGCAAACCGTTCCTGTAACAGGTGTGGTAGTTGTTACCACTCCCCAGGATGTAGCGCTCGCTGATGCTAAAAAAGGTATTGCCATGTTTGGACAGGCTCAGATAAAAGTGCCTATCATTGGTATCGTTGAGAACATGAGTTATTTTACCCCGGCCGAGCTCCCTGAAAACAAATATTATATATTCGGAAAGGAAGGCGGTAAAAGACTTGCTGAAGAATATGATATTCCTTTCCTGGGCCAGATTCCTTTGGTTCAAAGCATCCGGGAAGGTGGTGACAAGGGCGTGCCCATCATGATGACCGATGATGCTGTTTCAAAAGCAGCATTTGAAGAATTTGCAGGGCTTGCTGCAAGGAGTATTGCCATGCGCAATGCTAATTTTGCAGCTACAAGGGTTGTTGAAGTAGTTGCATAGCAACAAAATTTCCTCGCTCTCACAATCCTGAACTATGCACACAAAACTCTTGCTTTTAATTTTGATTACAATCCTCTCTGGTTGTGGCGCAACTAAAACAAATATGCATAAAACGCCTTTACCTTCTTTTGATGTGGAAGGTCACAGAGGTGCAAGAGGATTGATGCCGGAGAACACGATTCCGGCTATGATGCTGGCGCTCGACCTGGGTGTGACCACCCTTGAAATGGATGTGGTTATTACCGCTGACCATAAGGTGATTTTATCGCATGAACCTTTTTTTAATCATGATATCAGTACCCACCCGGGTATTGTTCCCATCACCGCGGATAATGAAAAGCAGTATAACATTTTCAAAATGTCTTATGAGGAAACGAAGATGATAGATGTTGGTTCAAAACAACACCCAAGGTTTCCCCGCCAGAAGAATCTTCCTGCTGCTAAACCCTTGCTATCAGTGGTAATTGATAGTGCCGAAGCGCATGCTAAACAAAATGCACGCCCCCTGCCTTTCTATAATATCGAAACAAAATCACATCCGTCTACCGACGGCGTTTTCCATCCTTCTCCCGCTGAATTTGTTGACCTTTTAATGGCAGTGATTAAGGAGAAGAAAATTAGTGACCGCGTTATTATCCAATCATTCGATTTCAGGACTTTAAAAGAGGTTAATAGTCGATATAAAGGAATTCGAACTGCCGCTCTTGTAGAAGGTACTGATAATAAATCGCCCGATCAGCAACTGGCCGAGTTGGGATTTGTGCCTGATATTTATAGTCCGTATTTCCTGCTGGTAACACCATCGCTGATCAGTTTTTGTCATGAAAAGGGAATGAAAATTATTCCCTGGACGGTTAATGATAAGGAAACTATCCAGCGCTTGAAAACAATGGGGGTAGATGGAATCATAACCGATTATCCCGATCTTTTCGCTAACGAGTAAAATCATCCCATATGGATCTTTCACTAAAAGGTAAGACAGCGCTGGTATGTGGCAGTACCCAGGGTATTGGGTTGGCATCTGCCATAGAACTTGCTACCCTTGGAGCTCATTGCATACTGCTTGCCCGCAATGAAGAAAAACTCCGGGAGATTGTTGCTCAACTACCATCTTCAGAAAGCCAGCAACATTCCTATGCTGTAGCTGATTTTGCGGATCCTGATTCCATCCGCAATGCAATCCGGAAAATCGTTTCTGAAAAGCACATAACCATATTGGTTAATAATACGGGCGGACCAGCGGCCGGACCTATCATAAATGCAGAGCCGGATGCGTTTATTGCCGCCTTTACGCAACACCTGGTGGCCAACCAGATCCTCGTTCAGGCAGTTGTTCCAGCCATGAAACTGGAAGGTTTTGGACGCATCATCAATATTATTTCCACATCGGTTAAGATCCCGCTGAATAATCTTGGCGTATCTAATACCACCAGAGGCGCAGTAGCTTCCTGGGCCAAGACCATGGCCAATGAACTGGGTGGTTTCGGAATAACTGTAAACAATGTATTGCCTGGTTTTACAAGTACTGCAAGGCTCGAGAGCCTTGCAAATACGCTGGCTTCAAATAAAGGTATTTCGGTGGAGGAACAATCCGCTGCCATGGCGGCCGAAGTACCGGCAAAACGCTTTGGATCTGCCAGTGAGATCGCTGCTGTTGTTGCTTTCCTTGCATCACCTGCCGCTTCTTATGTGAATGGAACCAGCATACCAGTGGATGGTGGAAGAACCGGAACCATATAACCAATAAACCTAAAATCATCGCCCTTGAATAATTCCCTCGAATTTGCCAGAACCCTGGATGCAGCCGATCCGCTATCAGCGGCAAGATCATCTTTTATCATTCCCGTTGAAGACGGAAAGGAACAGATCTATTTCCTTGGTAATTCTCTTGGATTGCAACCAAAACGCACAGCTTCCTACATTGACAAAGTGATGCAACAGTGGAGCCGTCATGGAGTGGAAAGTTTTTTTATGGGCGATGACCCCTGGATCGATTATCATGGGCACCTGGTAAAGCCCCTGGCAGATATTCTTGGAACACTTCCGCAAGAGATCGTGGTGATGAACCAACTCACGGTTAACCTGCACCTGATGATGGTGAGTTTTTATCGTCCGGAAGGCCGGCGGAAAAAGATCATCTGTGAAGCAAAAGCATTTCCTTCTGATCAGTATATGTTTGAATCACATCTTAAGGCGCTTGGATTGGATCCGGATGATATTCTTATTGAAGTGGGCCCTCGTGAAGGTGAGCATACCATAAGACACGATGATATAATATCAACGATCAATCAAACGGGTAATGATCTTGCCCTTGTATTATGGGGCGGTATCAATTATTACACTGGCCAGTTATTTGACATTGCATCCATAACAGAAGCCGCCCACGCTGTTGGTGCCAAAGCAGGATTTGACCTCGCCCACGCCGCGGGTAATGTGATGCTCCATCTTCATCAATGGGATGTTGACTTCGCCTGCTGGTGCTCTTACAAATACCTGAATGGTGGCCCCGGTGCCGTGGGTGCAGCGTATATTCATGAACGATACCATAACGATAAACACATTCAACGTTTTGCAGGATGGTGGGGCTATGAAAAAGAAACCCGCTTCCTGATGAAGAAAGGTTTTGTTCCTACGCACTCGGCCGAAGGCTGGCAGCTTAGTACTCCATCTCCCATAATGATGGCTTCTATGCGGGCTTCTCTCGAAATATTCGAGGAAGCAGGCTTTGCAGCACTTTACCAGAAAGGCCAACTACTTAGCGATTACCTGCTTTTTTTACTTGACGATATTAATAAGTCATCCTCCTCAGAAATGATTGAAGTAATAACCCCACGCGCAGGTAATGAAAAAGGTTGCCAGGTCTCAATGCTCATGCACAAAAATGGAAAGGAGATCTTCGGGAAACTTTCAAGGGAAGGCGTATATGCCGACTGGCGTGAGCCCAACGTTATCAGGGTTGCCCCCGTTCCTCTCTATAATAAGTTTGAAGAAGTGTGGCGTTTTACAGAAATTCTTCGTTCAACTCTTTAACCTAACTACCTTCACCCCATGAACCGCGCTCAACTTATTGAACAGATAAAGAGAAAAAAAACCTACCTCTGTGTGGGCCTCGATACCGACCTCTCAAAGATTCCCCTTCACCTCCAAAAACGCTCCGACGCTATTGTTGCTTTCAATAAAGCAATCATTGATGCTACCCGTGAATATTGCATCAGTTATAAGATCAATACTGCATTCTATGAAGCAATGGGATTGAAGGGATGGGCCGCCATGGAAGAAACCGTTCATTATATTGGTGATTCCCACCTAAGGATCGCTGATGCTAAAAGAGGTGATATCGGTAACACCAGCTCACAGTATGCCAAAGCTTTTTTTGAATCACTGCCTTTCGATGCTATTACTGTAGCACCCTATATGGGCTCGGATAGTGTTAAGCCCTTCCTTGAGTATTCAGATAAATGGACCATCGTGCTGGGATTAACATCCAATATTGGGGCAAAGGATTTTGAACTGCAGAAAATGAATGATGAATACCTCTACGAAAAAGTTTTGCGTACCGTTTCAGGATGGGGAGATCCTTCCAACCTGATGTTTGTAATTGGCGCTACGCAAGCTGATGCTTTTACTAATATCCGCAAAATTCTTCCCGATCATTTTTTCCTGGTTCCCGGTGTAGGAGCCCAGGGTGGCAGCCTGAAAGAAATATCAGAGAAAGCAATGAACCATGATTGTGGCCTCCTCGTTAATGCAAGCAGGGCTATCATCTATGCTTCTGAAAAGGAAGATTATGCTGCAGAAGCTGCCGCAATAGCCTCCCAATACCAAACCGAAATGGCATCCTATTTATAAATGCCAGTTCGTACCACTTGACCGCTTTTTCCTACTTTAGCAATTCCAAAATTCAAGATGCCATGGCCCAGGATCAATTTCAAAGCCCCGATTATTTAAAGTTAGACGACCTCTTAACAGAAGAACACCTGATGGTACGCGATGCGGTACGCAATTATGTAAAGCAGGAGATCTCGCCCATCATCGAAGATTATGCCCAGCGAGCAGAATTTCCCCAGCAGATCGTTAAACAAATGGGTGAGCTAGGCGTATTTGGTCCCACCATCCCTGCTGAATATGGCGGAGGCGGACTTGATTATATTTCCTATGGACTCATGATGCAGGAACTGGAAAGGGGCGATAGCGGTGTCCGCTCAACAGCATCAGTACAGGGCTCGCTGGTGATGTACCCTATCTACGAATTTGGCAGTGAAGAACAACGGCGGAAATTCCTTCCCAAACTTGCCAGTGGAGAATGGTTGGGTTGCTTTGGCCTTACCGAACCCGATCATGGAAGTAATCCGGCTGGTATGCTCACCAATATCAAAGATGCTGGCGACCATGTTATCCTGAACGGCTCAAAAATGTGGATCAGTAATGCGCCCTTCGCACAGGTTGCAGTTGTATGGGCAAAAGATGAAGAAGGTAATATCAGGGGCATGGTTGTTGAACGTGGCATGGAAGGTTTCAGCACACCAACCACCAAAGGCAAGTGGAGCCTGCGTGCATCTGCAACAGGTGAATTGGTTTTTGATAATGTGAAGGTTCCTAAAGAAAATATCTTTCCGAATGTAAAATCAATGCGCGGTCCGCTTAGCTGCCTTACAAAGGCGCGTTTCGGAATCGCCTGGGGCACAATTGGTGCAGCAATGGATTGCTATGATACCGCCCTGCGTTATTCTAAAGAAAGAATTCAGTTCGATCGTCCTATCGGCGGTTTCCAGCTTCAGCAAAAGAAACTGGCTGAAATGATCACTGAAATCAGTAAGGCCCAGTTATTGAACTGGCGTGTTGCAGTGCTGATGAACGAGGGAAAAGTAACCCCCGCACAGGTTAGCATGGCAAAAAGAAACGGCTGTGAAGTAGCGCATAATGTTTGCCGTGATGCAAGACAGATGCTTGGTGGTATGGGTATAACAGGCGAATACCCTGTGATGAGGCATATGATGAATATTGAAAGCGTGATAACCTATGAAGGTACGCACGACATTCACCTCCTGATCACGGGTATGGATGTGACCGGAATGAATGCCTTCACCTGATAAGGTTGGCAACAAATATTTATTATGAAGATCTACCTGATAGGATTTATGGGAAGCGGCAAATCATTTTGGGGCCGGAAACTTTCTGAAAGTATGAAGCTTCCCTTTTTTGATCTCGATGATATGATCGTACAGCAGGAAAATAAACCTGTTACGGATATATTCATGGAAAAGGGCGAAGAATATTTCAGGGGAATCGAAAAAGAGATGTTGCATGATCTCACAGCTTCTCACGAAAACTTTATCATTTCCTGCGGAGGGGGCACACCCTGTTTCTTCGGCAATATCGATTACATGAAATCAAATGGTAAGGTAATCTTTCTGAACACCTCAGCTGATGTGTTGATTGAACGTTTGCTGAAAGAAAAAAAACATCGCCCTTTGCTTAGCGACATACCCGATGAAGACATGAAGGCCTTCATCATGAAAAAACTGCATGACCGGAAACTTTATTATGAACAGGCGCATTTGTCCTTGCCTGAAGAAACACTTTCACTAAAACAAATTCAGGAGGCAGTAGAAAATGAGTAGATCCATCCTTTCAACGGCAGCAATACTCGGCGCTCTTGCAGTTATACTGGGTGCATTCGGAGCTCATGGACTTAAATCGCTCGTACCCCCTGAATCTGTGTCCACTTTCGAAACCGGTGTACGATATCATATGTACCATGTATTTGCATTATTGGCTACAGGACTATTGTCTATCCAGTACCCTGTACTGCCTATGAAAAGAGCAGCACAATGTTTTCTCGTGGGCATGCTTCTTTTCAGCGGATCGCTTTATCTTCTTACTTTACTTAAAGCCACCGATACAGTTGGACTATCCAGTATAGGTCTTATCACCCCGATTGGTGGATTATTCCTGGTAGCAGGCTGGTTATTTCTCTTCTGGGGACTATTGAAGCGGAACACTTAAGGTGATGGTGGTACCATCATTGCTGCGGATCCCAAAATGGCCGTCAATGTTTTCCATTCGCTTACGCATATTCGTCATTCCACTACTGAACTCCCTTATCTTTTCCGGATTTACACCAACACCATTGTCATGGATCTGGATCACAAGATGAGGGCCAAGCCTGAAACTTATTGTAACCACAGTAGCATTTGCATGTTTAACGATATTGTTGAGTGACTCCTTGATGCACAAAAAGATATTTCTTCTCTTTTCACCACTCATTTCAATAGCAGGTATATTATCAGGATAATCCAGCTTGCAGATTATATCTGCATTGTCAAGAAATTCATATGCATATGATCTTACATAAGCTATCATATTGTCCACCGTATCGTTTGAACTTTTCATTGTCCAGATGATGGTATTCATCTTACTGATAAGTTCACTGGCTGAATTGGAAATTTTATCAATTTCAGGTAGTATGGGATCTTTCATTTTTGTCTTCGCCAACTCACTTAACAATCGGATTGCAGTTACCCCAGAACCCAGTTCATCATGCATATCAGCGGAGATCCTATTTCGTTCTTCCTGTTTTGCCGCCAGAACCGCCATCTTGTTCTCAATAGCAGTTTTTTCATACTCCATCAGTAATCGCTCTTTTTCCCTCGCCCTTGCTGAAATGTCCTGCTTATTCTTCACCGAAAGGGCCACAAGGAAAAAGACCAACTCAAAAAGTATTCCCAGTTCATACCAGAATAGTGAGTCGTTGATAAGGGCTGAACGGGCATCTGTGAAACGCTGTGAACTATTGATAAGGAAGAGTGAAAGTAGCCCACCTACAAATAGAAAAGAATGGCCAATTGCCAGGTAGCGAAGTATTGACTGGCGGTTAATGATTGAATAGGAGATCACAAAAACAGTACAGAACGACCAGGAATATTTAATAAGGTTCTCAATAAGATTTTGTAATGGGAAATTGTCCGTGAAAAAATTTAAATAGGTAAATAATGCCATCCCAGCAATAGTGATATATTGCAATGCTTTCAGTACGATATTAAGTGCCGGGAAGTCTTCCCGCGCGTTCACAAATTTGATAAGGAAAAGAAAATAAAAAATTGTTGCAGTTGCCTGTAGCATAAAGTCGGCATAGCTTTCAAAAAAGAAATTTTCTTCGGTGGGATATTTGTACAGAGCAGCCTTTAAAAAAAACATTATCCCAAGTAAAGTGCCATACGCGGCATAATAGATAAACTCCATGGTTCGGTTGGCAAAAAATTGTGCTAATGAGTAAATCATCATCATCAGCATAATGCCACATATGAGATAAGTTATAATCGCACTTATCCTGCGTTCATTTTGAATAGATGCGATCAGGGAAGGGAGATAAAAATCCTGTGATAACATCGGCCGGAGATTGTTAACAGTAGTTTTAATAAACTTCAGGCGTGCTATAAAAGTTGCTGATTCACCACTATCGAGCTTTATTTCACCAACAATGGGATTAAAATTATTTTCATTTCCTGGTCCCGATATGGCTGGTATAGAATCTGATACTCCCCCGGAATCCGTCATTTTATACAATACGATCTCCCTGAAATAAAACCCAGGAAGGAAAAAAAGCCTGGTGCTGGTATCTGTATCATTTGTAATACGAAAACGCAGGTAAAAATTTCGATTGATATCTCTGGCGGGTATCTTACTCGCAAAGCTGCGGTCAATGGTTTGGTTGATGGGTAAGCCTGTGAGTTGATTACTTCCCATACCATTAGCGCTGTCAATATAGATCCTGCTCTCTCCTTCAATGGGAACCGACAGTTTGATCTTACTGGTATGGATAGTTTCTCCTACAGGCACTATATCCTGCGCCTTCAGCAGGTCACCGGTTAGAATAGCTGAAATAATGTAAATTGTCCGGATAAGGCATCGGACCAACAAGGGAATTTGCATCGGTAGGGCTAATCTAAAAATCTAACCCAAAATACAATTTCTTTTGCACCCTACTGCCAATGTATATTTGTGTTTATGGCAAATAAGCTGAAGTCCAAGAAAAAACCATTACCCGATACTGTTGACCTCCGGCAAGATAAGGAGGAGAAGGTGGAAATGAAGTCACTGGTTAAAGACGAACGCACCCTGAAGATCACCGGTGCCATATTGTTATTGCTGGCCATATTCTTATTCATTGCCTTCACTTCCTATCTCTTTACCTGGCAGGAAGACCAGGATAAGGTGTTCAAAGGAGGGAGTGAATTTCTGTTTGCTGATAATATCAGGGTTTCAAATCTACTGGGTCGCCTGGGCGCCTGGGTATCACATTTTTTCTTTTACAAAGGATTCGGAATTGCATCCTATTTTCTCTGCAGCTTTTTTTTTGTTAGTGGGGCCAATCTGCTTTTTGAGCGGAAAATATTTCGCCTCACCCGCAATATGAGATATGTTTTGGTTGGGTTGATATATTTCAGTGTTGCCCTTGCCTTTTTCTTTGGCGGAAGCGCATTTCCCTGGGGTGGTGCAGTGGGCACCATGGTGAGCGACTGGATGACAAAATTCCTCGGTACCATTGGTACCGCAGCTATATTACTGGCAGGCGGGGTTGCATACTTCATCTGGAGATTCAACCCGGTATTTTCTGTTCCAAAAATTCCTGCCATCCCACTTAAAAAAAATTCCGAACCTGCCCCTGATCTACCCTTAGTGAAGGACGAAGAGGATGAACCACGCCTCTTTATTGAAGAAAAACTGGCTAAGAAAAATGGACTGAAAAAAAATGATGGTGGCATCGTTGTTATTCCGCCACCCGATCTCATAACATCTATTCCACTGGAGGTTATAGAAAAAGAATCTCCCGATTTTGAATTGCAGGATCAAATTGAAGAAGACGAAATAATACCGGTTTCAGAAAAAGAGCCGAAAATGGAGGAAGATATACATGCCTATGTTGAAATGCCTTCACCTCCAGTTCGTCCAACAGTTCCACCAGTTCCCGTTACCGATCTTGAACTTGAAATTAAAGTAGTTCCGGAGGGGGCAATTGAAGATGAACTTAATGAAAAGATCCCGGAACTTCCTCCTTATGAACCTACCCTCGACCTCAGGGACTATAAATATCCGGGCATGGATCTCCTGGAAACCCATGGTAGTGAAAAAATAGTGCAGGACCCTGCCGAACTGGAAACCAATAAAAACCAGATCATCACAACACTGAAAAACTATGATATCCATATCCAGAAGATTAGTGCTACTGTTGGACCAACAGTAACCTTATATGAAATCGTTCCGGCAGCAGGGGTGCGTATATCAAGGATCAAGAATCTTGAAGATGATATTGCCCTTAGCCTTGCTGCCCTCGGTATCCGTATCATTGCACCTATCCCAGGAAAAGGCACCATCGGTATTGAAGTGCCAAATGTGAAGAAGACTGTTGTGAGCATGAAGACCCTGCTCAACTCAGATAAATTCCAGAATAGCAATTTCAGTCTGCCTATCGCTATCGGAAAGAAGATAGATAATGAGAATTTTATTGTTGACCTCGCTGCAATGCCCCACCTGTTGATGGCAGGGGCAACCGGCCAGGGTAAATCAGTTGGACTAAACGCCATCCTTGTTTCCCTTCTTTACAAAAAACATCCTTCACAACTGAAGTTTGTACTGGTGGATCCAAAGAAAGTGGAACTGAGCCTGTATCGAACCATAGAACGTCATTTCCTTGCCAAATTACCCGGAGAAGAAGAGGCCATCATCACTGATACAAAAAAGGTGATCAATACCCTCAATGCACTTTGTATTGAGATGGATAACCGATATGATCTCTTAAAAGAAGCCGGTACCCGCAACATCAAGGAATACAATGAGAAGTTTGTTAAGCGCAAACTCAATCCGCAGAAAGGACACCAGTTCCTTCCATTCATTGTGCTCGTGATAGATGAGTTCGCTGACCTTATAATGACAGCGGGAAAAGAGGTTGAAATGCCAATCGCCCGACTTGCCCAGCTCGCCCGTGCAGTAGGTATTCACCTCATAATTGCTACCCAAAGACCTTCTGTAAATATTATTACCGGAACCATCAAGGCCAACTTCCCGGCACGTATCGCCTTCAAGGTTTCTTCCAAAATTGACAGCAGAACCATCCTCGATGCAGGTGGTGCTGAACAACTGATAGGGAAGGGGGATATGCTGATCTCCTATAATGGAGAACTCACCCGCCTTCAATGTGCCTTTGTGGATACACCCGAGGTGGAAGGAGTTACTGAATTCATCGGCGACCAGCGTGGTTACCCCCAGGCTTTTCTGCTTCCTGAATATGTTGATGAAAAAGACCTCGAAGGAAAGGATTTTGACCTCGGCGATAAAGACCCTCTTTTTGAGGAAGCAGCTCGTTTGATCGTTTCTAACCAGGTAGGATCAACCTCACTGCTGCAACGACGGATGAAACTGGGTTATAATCGGGCGGGAAGGCTGATGGACCAGCTTGAAGCCGCCGGCGTGGTGGGCCCTAACCTTGGAAGCAAAGCAAGGGAGGTGATCATTAAAACTGAATCAGAACTTGACCAGTTCCTTTCAGAACGTCTTTAACCTTAAATGGACCAGCTACCGGCTAAACATTAGAAAGCTTTGTTAAAGCGAACTGCCTCATTAAGCTTTGCTTACAACCCGGGGTCCAATCATTGCATCTGAAAGAATATATTTGCACCCGTTTTAATTAACTAACACATGAAAAGATTTTTAGCCCTCGCGGCATTGTTGATAGGTTCGTTTTCAATTAGTATGGCCCAAACCAGCAGTGATCCCACTGCCAAAACCGTCCTTGACCGGGTAAGTGCCAAATTCAAGACCTTTAATGCTGTACAATCGGGCTTTACCCTGCAGGTTGAAGATGGTAAGGGAAAAGTGCAGGGAGTTAAGAAAGGAACCGTCTATATGAAAGGCGGCAAATACAGGGTTAGTGTCACCGGTCAGGAAATATTTTGTGATGGTACCAATATCTGGACCTACGATAAAGCCGCTAATGAGGTAACTATTACCAAATTTGAACCTGGACAAAACACACTCACTCCCCAGAAACTATTCACCAATTTCTATGATAAGGATTTTCTCTACAAGATGAATGGTGAAAAAAAGATCGGCGCAAAAACTATCCAGGAGATTGAAATGACCCCAACGGATAAATCAAAGGCTTTTCATAAAGTATATGTTTATGTAGACAAAGGAACTAACACCATCTATTCTACAAAAGTGCTTGAAAAGAACGGTAACAAATACACATACACAGTGAATAGTCTGAATGGTAAAGCAGTTGTACCCGATGCACAATTTGTATTTGATAAGAAGAAATATCCGGGTGTTGAAGAAGTTGATCTTCGATAAATGATATTCCTAAAATTTACTTTTAATAGCAGGACCCGCATAGGGTCCTTTTTTATTTTTAGCATAGAAAGGATCATGCTCTTATTTCACTAGGAAGAAGATTATATTCCTTCCTGAATGCAGCCGCAAAATTGCTGAGGTTTGAATAACCAATCTTTAATCCTACTTCCTTCACAGAAAAATCACCACTCAAAAGCATATCCCTTGCAATGCTCATCCGCTGGCGCTGGTAATAAGCATAAATGCTGGTTCCATACACTTCCTTGAAAAGCTTTTTAAGTTTTGCCGAACTCATCGCAGCTTCCTGTGCCAGCTGGTCAATAGTGGGAGGGCGATTATTAACATCACGAGTCAGTAATGATTCTACATGCATTAACTGGTGAACATCGTGCCTTGAAATTTTAGGACTTGCCATCAGGGTTTTTGATTTTTCATATAGCCTGGTGAAAAATCTTTCTATCAACAGCAATATCCTGTTTTGAATAGTTGCTATATACAACGGGCTCTCCGGATCTGATTGCATCATCTCGTTAAAATACCTGCGGTATTCATTGTCGATGGGTTCAATAGTATAACTACCTGTGCGCATATTGAGATATGCTGTCAGCACTTCTTCGGGATCATTGATGTTCAAATGTTCTGCCAGCCATTCTTTATTAAAAATGATATTGACTCCCTTGATATGAGTGCCTTTTCTACCGAGGTACGATACATCAAACAAGGTACTGGTGAGATAAATTCCTGCATGTTGTTCATTGCGGGTATTAAGAACTTCACCATCAATTTTTAAGACCATCTCATCTTCGATGCGAATATCTTCATAACGAAGTACATAATATTCTTCAGGTATTTTCTGTCTCTTCAGGAAGAACTGGTCACGAAGGGTATAATCAGATATTACTGCCTGCAGGCCACTTGGCAATTCAACACAGGTGGTAAATCCATCAGCAATATGGGGAGGGTATTTAAGTGTACAGTTTTGCAATGAGGTACCCATTGCGGCCGCCAGGTCATTCATGATCTGCCGGTAATTATAGGAATTATACTCAAAGCTGAACACTGGCAAATGTTTAGAGTACCAAATTAATCAAAACTCTGCTATTCCAATCCCCATCGGTAAGTCTTAACAGTTAGTCCTGCCAGGTCAAGGATTCTATCCACCACGGTGGCAGCAACTTCCTCTACAGTTGTGGGCCTTGAATAAAATGAAGGCGTAGCGGGGCATATGATTCCCCCCGCAAGTGTTATTGTCTCCATATTACGGATATGAACAAGGTTGTAGGGTGTTTCGCGTACAACACATATCAGTTTTCTTCGTTCTTTTAATATTACATCGGCTGCGCGGGTAATCAGGTCATTGGATATACCGGTAGCTATTCTGCCCATTGTACCCACTGAACAGGGAACAATGATCATGGTGTTGAATTGACCTGAACCAGAGGCAAAAGGAGCATTGAAATCCTTTTTATCATAAAACCGGACGTCGCTGTAATTATTATAACTGTCATTGCCCAGTTCAGTTTGCCAAACTGTTCTGGCATTATCTGTCATAACGCAGGCGAGGGTCTTCCACTGGTCCTTCATCAATACCAGCTTATCGAGTAATAACCTGGCATAGATGGAACCGCTGGCGCCTGTTACAGCTATAACAATTTTTTGCATCCGGATGTGTTATTTTTGAATATCAACAAAGTTAATCATGCATAAGTTTATCACCGTACTGTTATTCTTATTTACTTCAGTTGCAGCCTTGGCACAATCTTCCAAATCTTCCACGGATAAGGATATGCGCTGGATGAGTCTGGAAGAGGTTGAAAAGGCAGCTAAGGAATCAGCCCGGCCCGTGCTGATAGACCTTTATACTGATTGGTGTGGCTGGTGTAAAGTAATGGACAAACGCACCTATAAGAATGAAAAAGTGATAAGCTACCTGAAGGATAAATTTTATTCGGCTAAGATAAATGCAGAGAGCAAAGCTCCTTTTGTTTGGGGTGGACGCAGTTTCGCCTTCAATCCCCAATACAAAACCAACGATTTTGCCCTTTTTCTCACCAATGGCCAGCTTTCTTACCCAACAACCGTCATTATACCCGCCCCAGGTGAAGCCCCCCAGGCGATCCCCGGTTTCCTGGCACCCAATGATTTTGAGCTGATTGTGAAGTATTTCGGAGAAGGTGCCTATAAAAAAATACCTTTCCCCGATTACCAGAAAAGCTTCAAAGGCAGCTGGTGATTGGTTTTGCGGGCATAAATTAAATTTTAACAAGGCTGCAACGTTCCTTCCCTAAAAGCAGTCTAATAAATAGGTTTTTCATAGGATATTGGATATTATTCGGACGGGATTTCTATCCTGTCCTTTTTTCTCCCCTGACTTACCCTGGAAGCCCCCAAATGTCAGATAAGTGTCATCCAGACACCACACAACTCAGGAAAAGTACTTAGTGCCGGTTGATTACCGTCAAAAAAGACTGCTATACCCCAAAAAAATATGACCCATGCAACCAATGTTACCCCATTAACATCTTATATTTGAATTTTCATAGGATAAGGTTTAATGGTTAATGGTATTTGATTAGTGCATCCCGCCG
>JAKFDZ010000108.1:0-1584 GCA_036675925.1 Flavihumibacter sp. | reverse complement strand
CTCTAATTTTCCTCCGGGTGGTTTTGCTACGATATACAGTGATTCCCTCAATCCGTTTCTGCGTGATTGGGATAGGAATGATCTGCGCTATGGGTTCACCTGGTATGCTTCCAACATCAATATAAAGCCTTCTACTGTACTGTGTAAAAAATTCAGTGACCGGCAGGCAACGGTTCAGTCCGGAAACAATGACTATCCGCTTTACCGATATGCCGACCTGCTCTTGTTTTATGCAGAAGCAGAAGCAAGAGTGAATAATGGTCCCACAGCCGATGCGGTTGAAAAACTGAATATGGTTCGCCGCAGGGCTTATGGTAAACCCGCTGCAACAGCTGATCCGCTTATCGATATCAAACTAACAGATTATCCGGACACTGATGCTTTTATAAAACGTGTAGTACTGGAAAGAGGATACGAAACAGTAGGAGAAGGCAAGCATTGGTTTGACCTGAAACGGTTAGGCATTGCTCAGCAGGTCATCCAGGAAGTAGAAGGATTGACGATGGCCGAAAAACATTTGTTATGGCCGATCCCTCCCCGCGAGTTCAATGGCAATACCGCCCTGCATCCAACTTTGGACCAGAACCCGGGGTACTGATGTAAACAAAATAAATATTGCTTTATTCTAAATCAAAAGAAGTTATGATTTACTTCAGATTGGTAACAGTGTTCTTATGCGTAGTCTTATCTGTATCCGGACAACGGGCAAGGGCAAATGATATTGAAGCAGACATTTGTATTTATGGTGGTAATGCCGCCGGAGTAGTAGCAGCTTACACCGCTGCGAAAATGAATAAGAAAGTAGTACTGATTGAGCCCGGTCAGCACCTGGGAGGGCTTACTACAGGTGGATTGGGTTATACGGATATCGGCAATAAGTACACGATCACGGGTTTGTCACTCGATTTTTATCGCCGCATTGGTAAATATTATGGAAAGCTGGAACAGTGGATCTTCGAGCCACATGTGGCAGAGAATATCATGAAACAATATATCAATGAAGCAAAGGTGAATGTATGGTATGCACACCAGCTTTCAGTAGTGGAAAAGAAGAACGGGAATATCATTTCAATAACCGTAAATGATGCATCCGGAAAACCAAAACAAGTAAAAGCCAAAGTATTCATTGATTGTTCCTATGAAGGAGATCTGATGGCAAAAGCTGGTATATCCTATACGGTAGGCAGAGAGGCCAACAGTGTTTATAACGAAACCTACAATGGCGTTCAACTCTTGAAGGGCCACCAGTTTCCCGATGGAATAGATCCTTATAAAATACCCGGAGACAGCAGCAGTGGATTGGTATGGGGTGTAAGTAATGAGCCGCTTAAGGAGCAGGGCAGTGGCGATAAAAAAGTGCAGGCCTATAATTTCCGGATATGCCTGAGCAAAAAACCAGGTAACATGGTGCCCATCGAAAGACCGGATAACTATGATTCGGCCAGGTACGAATTATTATTGCGTTATCTCAAGAAGAAAGTACCCGGAGATCTTTGGGGGTTTTTAAAGTTTGACCTGATGCCCAATTACAAAACGGATATCAACAATAACGGTCCTTTCTCTACCGACATGATCGGCATGAGT
>JAKFDZ010000107.1:0-1740 GCA_036675925.1 Flavihumibacter sp. | reverse complement strand
AAGAAAATCATTAAAGGTAACAGATTCTTCAAACTCTAGGATACTTAAACTGGCAATACTCCGCCCAAGTACTGCTTTATACTTTTCGAGCATTTGAATGGCCTGATTCGCCTTCGTTAAGATCACAGATATATCTTTAAGTGCATAACGGAAATTTCCTTGATATAGGGTTATCACATTTCTCCTTTGAGAAATAGCTATGACAAGTGCCTTCGTCTGCCTAGCCACTCTTTCAGCAGTTCGATGCCGCATCCCTGTTTCCGAAGCAGAAATTTCAGAGTCTGGTACCAGTTGGGCATTCGCTATAAGTATCGTATTACCTAGTTCATTAAGGATGATTGCACCGTCCATTTTTGCTAACTCATAAAGATAGCTTGGCGAAAAAGGACAATTTATTTGAAAACCGCCATCTACGATACCTTTGACCTTATCATTGTAACCAACAACAATGAGCCCGCCTGTATTCGCCCTTAATACATTATCAATTCCTTCACGAATAGGGGTACCAGGAGCAAGAAACTGTAAAACTTCACTTACGGTTTGTTCACCCAGCTTTCTATTATCCATGTATTACACTCCCAACGCTGCTTTTAAGGCTTCAGCTACAGTGGACACGCCGATGAGTTCTACACCTTTCGGACCTTGCCAGCCGCTTAGATTATTGGCAGGCAAAATGACCCGTTCAAAACCCAGCTTCGCGGCTTCCTGCACACGCTGTTCAATTCTAGAGACCCGTCTTACCTCTCCTGTTAACCCCACCTCTCCGATAATACAATCTGTTGCCCTTGTTGGTTTATCACGGAAGCTTGAGGCAATACTTACGGCAATCGCTAAATCAATAGCTGGTTCATCTAGCTTGACTCCCCCTGCCACCTTAAGATAAGCATCTTGATTTTGAAGTAACAAACCCATTCGTTTTTCTAAGACTGCCATTAATAAAGGAACTCGATTATGATCAATCCCTGTTGCCATTCTCCTCGGATTTCCAAAGCTTGTTGGAGAAATTAGAGCCTGAATTTCTACAAGTACTGGACGGGTTCCTTCCATTGAGGCAACCACTGTTGATCCTGCAGCACCTTGAGACCTCTCTTCGAGGAAGATTTCTGAGGGATTCGCCACCTCATCTAGTCCAAATTCTTTCATTTCAAAAATACCCATTTCATTGGTTGATCCAAAACGATTCTTTACTGCCCGTAGAATCCGATACGTATGGTGCCTTTCTCCTTCAAAGTAGAGTACGGTATCTACCATATGCTCAAGCAGCCTTGGCCCGGCAATGGAACCTTCTTTTGTTACATGGCCAACAATAAAAATCGCAATACCCTTTGTTTTCCCTATTCTCATTAATTCAGAGGTACACTCACGAACCTGTGATACACTCCCGGGTGCAGAAGTTACTTCCGGATGAAAAACAGTTTGAATAGAATCAATTATGACAAAGCTTGGATTCGTGTTTTCTATGGTTCGATTGATTTCTTCCAAATTGGTCTCAGAATAGACAAGGAGATTCTCAGACTTTATCCCAAGTCTTTCAGCACGAAGCTTCGTCTGCCTCAAAGATTCCTCACCGGATATGTATAAGACCTGATTTCCTTTATTCGCAAGCTGGGATGATACCTGTAACAACAGAGTTGATTTACCAATACCAGGATCACCACCGATTAATACCAGCGATCCCTTTACCACTCCGCCGCCTAACACACGATTAAGCTCATTCAAATCAGTAAGAATCCTTGGTTC
>JAKFDZ010000106.1:0-2487 GCA_036675925.1 Flavihumibacter sp. | reverse complement strand
GGGCATCCTGAAGCGGGCCGTAGATGTGGTGAGCAGCTACAGCATCCCCTCGCAGTTCAGTGTGGTGCGCGGCAACAAGTTCTTTGAACTGAGCAATCATTTAGGCAATGTGCTGGCCACCGTATCGGATAAGAAAACAGGCCATGATGCAGGCGGTGGAACCATTGATTATTATGAAGCCGATATAGTAAGTGCAAGTGACTATGCGCCTTTCGGAATGCAGCTGGCGGGCAGAACTTTCAACACCGGGGAGTACAGGTATGGGTTCCAAAGTCAAGAAACAGACAAAGAGCTTTGGGGTGGCGCAATTGCATTTGAATACAGAGTTGAAGACCCGCGATTAGGCAGATTTTTTAGTGTTGACCCACTTTCCGATGATTATCCTTGGAATAGCCCTTATGCCTTTGCTGAAAATCGAGTTATAGATGGTGTTGAATTGGAAGGCTTGGAATGGAAGCCAACAAAAGATAAACAAGGGGAAGTTTCAGGCTATACATGGGCTGGTTATAACAGAGATGGCAGTGCTGTTGAGGGTACAGTTGCAAGAGGTATTGTCTATAACAAGAATAAAGGTTACAACACTTGGTATTCGAGTGATAAGGAAACACGAAGCGGAAGTGTTGATTTCATGAGTGCGGGTAGCAAGGAGTATCTGAACTACAATGAAATGCCTAATCCTACTGGTGTAAATAAATATAACGTTACAATCAATTATAAAGATAACTGGAAAACGGTAAGTTCTTTGTTTGGCACATATAGGAAAGAAGTAACCGTTGATGCAGAATTATGGACTGAAAACGGTGCTGCAAAGACAGAGGCCACCACTTTCAACAATAACATGGGGATTTCCTCTAAAGTGTATGATGACCCCAAGAAATTCTTTAACTCATTTAGATATAGCTTAGGATATGCAGATGGGCCGACAAGCGGAGCTTTGATACCTGTTTATCCAGAAACTTTATTAATGCCTTTGCCTAAAGGGTTGAATATATTAGGGAAGGCGACTGGCGGTACAAAACAATGGTTTAGGCTTGGTGAGAGTTATTCAAAGGCAGGTAAGTTCCATACGTATGGTTTAAGATGGGGAGCAAGTCCAAAATATGCGAACAAAATCGGAAGCATCACTCTGCGGCAATTGAACCAAGATTTTAGAAAAACTACGATTCCTTTTAAGTCATGGAGAACAGCAGACCCAGGACACCTCCATTTTTGGAAATTAAAATAGCAATTGGTTATTGATATGATATATCTTAAAATAAAAGATGTTAGTAGGGTAATTAAAAAAGAAGGGCTTATTAAAAAAAGTATTCGCTTTTTGCTTGGAATAATTATCCCGAAAGCAAATCCCGACTATGATAATAAAATAAATATAGTCAACTATTGGCTTCTTGAATTTGAGGATAAAGAGACCATTCCTAATCGAGAAATTGGCTTAGGAGTTAATGAAGTTGTTGTGGTGAAAATGCCTTATAAAAATAATTATGGTTATTGGGTGGACAACAGTTTAACTTTTAATGATTTTAAAAATTCATTTGAAGCAGTAGAAATAACAGGGGAATATTTTGAAGAAAAGTGGAAGGTTGAACCAGTCAAATAATTTCCGCTTAAGTTCGTGCCTTCACGAAACGAAATAATCAAACAAATCTTTGCTGCCTGCCGCAGAAAAACGGCGGGCTTTTTGTATGTTCAGTTGCGGCTTGCAAGAAAAGTTTTGTAGTGTGTAAAAAAAAATCCTTCGCCTCCCTTCGGTCGGCTCGGCGGTTTGCAAATATTGTTTTAATCCGCTGCCGATGTGGTAACAACTGGAAATTCCACGGAAGCTGTTTTTTTTATTCCGGGAGTGATTTATAATCTGGCAAAAGTTCAACTGCAAGAGGCGGCGCAATTGTACAATTACCAGTATGACCAGCTCAACCGCCTCACGGGCATGGATAGCTACCAGCAGTTCACGCCCTCTTCCAACCAATGGACCAGTCCGCTCACCACCCAGCAGGCCTATAAGGAACGTATTGCCTATGATGGTAATGGCAATATCCTCCAATACCTTCGCCAGGGCATGGCCACAAAGCTGGCCATGGATAGTTTGCAGTATACATACAACTACAGCGCCACCGGGCAGTTGCTCCATAACCAGTTGAACCATATCCGGGATAATGTATCCGGTGCGGCCTATGCCGAAGACATCGATGACCAGCCCCTCAATAACTACCGCTATGACGCCATTGGCAATCTGTTGTCGGATAGTGCGGAGGGCATCAGCAGCATCGAGTGGACGGTATATGGGAAGATTCAACAGATCACCCGCAGCAACGGCACGCGGATCAGCTATAGCTATGATGCAGCGGGAAACCGGATCAGTAAGTGGGTTCAGGGCACCGACAGCACCACCCAAACCTGGTATGTGCGGGATGGCAGCGGCAATGTGATGAGTATCTATGTTTCACGGGCACTCAATGGAAGCATTGGGTGGGGGTTAAGGCAAACTGA
>JAKFDZ010000105.1:0-8517 GCA_036675925.1 Flavihumibacter sp. | reverse complement strand
GTGCACTCATCCCAAACTTCAAGAATAGTCCCTTGCATACCTCTTTTAAGGACAGCGTTTAAATCTTTTGTTAGTTCTATTACTTGGTATTGCTGATACATCTGGATAGAATTGCGACTAACGTGAAGGGATTGGCGAAGGCGGGCACTCGTTAACTATATTATTCATTTGAGTGTTGGCAGCCCGCTTTTGCCAATACCAATGTTGTGTGCAGTAAATTAATTATTCCAACCTTATCTAAATAAATACACTGTATCAGTTCTGCTTCTATACTTGTAGATGTAATAATTATCAGATGCTTTCACAATCTTATGATAAATCGGGTGAGCATTTCTATGATATTCCGTAACAAATTTATCATTGGATTCTTTGAGAATCAGTTCGTAAGTACAGGCCGAATGCCATTTAATATTATATACAGTTGTATCACCTGGAAATGAACTATTGACTTCAGTTTGTGTACTATCATTTCTATTAATCAAAATTGTGATCTGACGCCAATGTCCTAATCCTGATTTATTATACATCTCATACTTAAAATAACCTGTCCGGAAATTGTCACAGCTAACGATATTTTTCTTTGTTGTGAAACATGATGACAACCCACTAACCATTATGCATGCTATAATTATATTATGAATCTGCATTTAGGATCTCAATTGCACACAACGTTTGTATTTGTGCATTAGGCGAATGAGTAATCTTTTGCTTTATTCGCAAATGCGAATCCAAGTTATTGCGATTTGCGCAATAAAATTGCGGGTTTTGGTTTTGAAAAAGTCTGGATGGAGCAGTGTTATTTTAGTTGCATTCATTGATCTCCCCCCTTTCCTAAAACCCGTTACAGGGAGCCAAAACCTTAACCAGGGAGCAGTAAAAATCACCCATTTTTGCTCGCTCCATTTTTACTACCCCCTTTTTTTGCTTTCGCAAAATACAGCCCGCGCTCGTTTTGATACCTCCTGCGCACTAATTTCTACCTCCTGCGAATTTTATTTGGATTCCTTGCTGCCACAGGGTATTGTTGTTATTGTCAAACAATATTCAATTATTCTAAATCATTTTTTATGCAAAAACAATTCTTTACCGTCACCGAAGCGTCCACCAAATTCAAAGTGGCTTATAGTGAAATTCTTTATGTCTTTAAAGAAGGTCATTACTGTGATATCATTACCGAACACGGAACCTATAACATAAGATCTTCCATCGAAGAATTGATTGAAGACGCTCCCGAAAACACCCTCGTTAAATGCCACCGTTCTTATGCTGTTAATCCATCACTGATGACCGGCATAAACAAAGTGCGCGCAATTATCAATCAACATAGTATTCCGGTCAGCCGCCCCTATAGAAAAAAACTGAATACTATTTTTCTGTCTGCGGCATGATCCCCAATTTTCTGCCTACCCGCTTCAACCAATCCTGGACAGCCAAATGACCGCGCGCGAGATGTGGCCCCGCAAAGTCTTCCAGTATATTGGTGATTGAACCTGCCCGACTGCCGTGAGAGTGCCGAGATAATGCCGAGATAGTCCTTAAAAACCCTATAGAAACCCTGGAAAAACCCTATGGAAACCCCTGCCAGAGTACGGGAATAGTACCGCAATGTGGCACGAATAGCACCCCCCGTATGGCACGAATTACCTGTTTTTGCCCTCGCATGGCATCATTTTTTCAGTTTCTACGCGGTGGACTGTCACGAATGAACAAAATCACATTCTTCTGGCTTGACGTAACTATCGTCAAAGTTTGATAGATAACTTTATTGTTCCACCCAAACCTATTTCAACAATTTTTTGAAGCGTCGAAATACGAACTTCCTTCACATCGTTTTCAATTTTTGAAATATAAGATTTTGTCGTACCGACTTTCTCAGCTAGTTCTTCCTGTGTCATTCCTTTTTCAAGTCTAGCTTCGTGAAGTAACGCGCCGATTTTAAAGTTTTCATAACCGGCCTCAAGATTTTCACGTTTGGCAGTTCCACGTTTACCGTACTGTTTATCCTTGAACTGGTCAAGGGTAGTGATGTTACTTTTTTTCGCTTTCATACTCTCTCTTTATTTTCTCTGCTTTCTCAATTTCTTGCTTCGGTGTTTTTTGTGACTTCTTTTGAAATCCACTTGTAATCACCACAAGCTGTCCCTGGTCAAAAAAGCAGAAAATTCGAAAGATGTCGCTGCCTTGCTGCACCCTGATCTCATAAAGTCCCTCAGTATTCTCAAGATGCTTTAAATACGTTTCAGGAACTTTTTCAATCTCTTCAATAAGATCGAATGTCCAGATTATTTTATCTTTTACCTTATCCCGCTGTTTAATGAAAAAGTCTTCAAAATAACGCTTGTAAAAAATAATGGTCCGACGTTTCTGCCTTTGTCCACTATGCAAAGTTACTAAAATGTTGTACTAAAGTGAAACATAATATTTTCTTCCAGGATGCTGAGGTGTTTTGTTAATGGCAATGAAATTGTTGCATTTGCGCAGGAAAAGCGCTGTTTGCGCTTTTTAGATTTTGGTGATTCAAGCATTAATATGTTGCACAAATTGGATTGCGAAATTGCGACAATGCATAGAGTGGTGGGCTAGCCTTTCCACTCCTTGCCCTTGAATAATTCATCCAGCGGATTGATCATCGTCATCAGGTCACGCCGGCGTACATGCAGGTAACGCTCCGTCGTCTTGATGCTGAAATGGCCCAGCAATTCCTTGATATACCTGATGTCAATTCCCTTCTCTAATAAATGCGTTGCAAAACTATGCCGCAGTACATGAAAACTGACATCCTTGCGAATGCCGGCCCGCTCTTTCGCTCTTTGAAATATCATCTGCGCCGATCTCGTCGAGTAGGGCTGACCGGGCTTGTCGCCCTCATATAAATATACCTGGGGCCGCGGATCGCATTGATGCAGGTAGGCTCTTAATACATCCAGCAATAACACACTTAACCCTACATAACGATCCTTCTTGCCCTTCGACTGCTCAATTCTTATCTGCATCCGGCCACTGTCAATATCCGAAAGTCGTAAACTAACTACCTCGCTTACCCGCAATCCCGCACTGTAGGCAGTAAATAGTAAGGCCTTATGTTTCAGATTGGTTACCGACGAAAACATCCGCTCTAACTCTCCCTCTCCTAATACATTCGGTAACTGGTCAGGCTTCTGTGGCCGCGGGATCTCCCAGAAAAACTTCTCCCGGCCTAATACCTGTTCATAATAAAACTTCAATGCATTCAGTCGGCTATGCGCAGTATGTTCACTTAATCCCTGCTTCTCTAACAACTCTACCATATATGCCTTTATGCCCTCCTCATCCACCTCCTGCACCGTCCGGTCTCCCAGGTATTTCATGAAGATCCGCAGCTCATTCATGTAGGTCCTGATGGTGTTGGCACTATAAGCTTTCAATATTAGTAATTGCTGGAATTTAGCGAGCTCCTCCTGGTTATGTGGATTGATATGAACCTGTAGAGGTCTCCCCTGCCGCAGGGGTAACTGGCCTGTTTCACTTTTAGGATTGCTTTCTGCCTTATGCTTATGAAAAGCAGCTGCATCCCCGGCATCATCCTTCTCCTCCTCCTCCCGATGCATGAAACCTCTTGTTGCATCGGCAATGGCAAGGTCCTTCGTTACCAGCATTGGCTCTTCGGGGATCCTGCCGATCTTGTCGCGGATGAATCGCTTTAAGATACTGCTGTCGATCTGCGCCTTCCCCTCCATCTGCTCCAGGAGCTGCTCATAATATGGGCGGCAAAGTGGAATGCAATTGCATCGATGCTCCTTACTCCATAACACGCCCTCCAACGCCCAAACCAACTGGTTCAATGTTTCACTCTTACGGTAATACAAACCCACACATAAATAACCACCCTGCTCCAATGGCCTTAACTGTACCTTCTCCATAACACACATTTTCCTGTTCACACATCAGATACCTTCATTGCTTCGCCACCCCGGTCACATTCTTCTTAAAAAAAGGATTCAGGTAAGCTCAAAGCACAGCCCAAAATAGACAACTGCTTCCAATTAAACAATAACCAGTTAGTGGTATTTCTGCACATCATTTTTGCCTGCCGTATCCAGGAAAGATTGGGTGAAAACACGGTATAAAAAAAGCGACTGCCCACTAACGTTAGTGGAGCAGTCGCACAATTATTTGATTTGCTTTTAAGATTATTCACTTCTATCACAACAACGCATCATACAATACCTCAACAGGATGTAATGCCTTCCTGCCCGTGCCGTCTTTGATCTGGTGGCGGCAACTGGTGCCGGGCGCAGCTATGATGGTATCGGCCGATGAACTTCGTACCGCCGGCAATAATACCAGCTCGCCTACCTTCATCGATATTTCATAATGCTCTTTCTCATATCCGAAACTTCCTGCCATGCCACAGCAGCCCGACGGAATGGTCTCCACTGTATAGTTCGCCGGTAAGCCCAACAACTGCACCGAGGCCGCTACCGTTGATAACGACTTCTGCTGGCAATGCCCATGCAACTTCACCGAGCGCGGCTCTTTGGTGAATAACTCCGACCTGATATTTCCCTTGCCGATCTCGCGCGCAATGAACTCATCTATCAACAGGCAATTGGCCGATAATCGCTTCGACGCCTCCAGCAATTCATCATCCACCAAATCAGGATACTCATCCCTGAAGGTCAGTATCGCAGATGGTTCCACACCTATCAACGGCGCTTCCTCCGTTACCAGCCCTTCCAGCATCCGCACATTCTTATTGGCGATCTTCTTTGCATGCCGCAACAACCCTTTCGATAACCAGGCCCTCCCGCTTTCTTCATGCGCTGGCAATATAACCTCATAGCCTAAACGCTCCAGCAACAATATCGCCTTAATGCCTATCGCCGTATCATTATAATTCGTGAACTCATCACAGAAAAAATATACTCTTCGCGGTTCGCCCGATGGTGTGGCGGTGGAAGAAATACTGTTATTGGAGTTTGCTCCGGCATGGGAACTTACACCTGCATGGGAACTTGCGGCGGCCGCTGTACCCGGATTGGCAGCCGTCTGGCTCGCAGCAGCAAGATCACCCGCCGTTGAGGCCGGATTGGCTGTTGTTGCTTCATCAGGTGTAGTGCTGTCATTGGCCGTGGTTGCATCAACCGGAACAGTGGCATGATCTGGCGACTCCGCCTCTATCAGCGAGGCCGCATCTGATCCTTTATGGAGATCATTTTTTACTGACGCGCTTTGCACTGTACTATAAGCTTTCTCCTCAACTCCCTGCTCTCGCCGTAACTCTGTTTCCTCAGCCGTCTGCCCTTGCTGTGCCTCCATTTCGTGAACTGCATGGGGACTCCCCTTCATAAACGTCATCCCGCCCGGCGCCTGGTTGGCCAATGCAGCCTCCTTAATGGTGGAGGCAAAATCGATCTCCAGCTCGCGGTTGCGCAGATGCTTGCGATGCCAGCGCCGCAGCGTAAAAGAATGCAGCGTGGGCATAGATCGCGCCACCGCAAAACCCGAGAGCTGCTTCACCCAGCCCGAGATCAGCCCATTGGTCATGATGAAATTATAGACCCGCGGTACCAACGCACCCAACATAGCCGATCGCGTGAAATTCGCTATCAGCCTCGATCGCATGGGCACGCCATTGGCATCATAATACTGTTGCAGGAACTCGGCCTTCAGCTTCGCCATATCCACATTGGAGGGACATTCACTTTTGCAGGCCTTGCAACTCAAACACAAATCCATCACCTCCTTGATCTCCGCATGATCAAAACGGTTAGGCTTATCCGAATGCGTCAGGAACTCCCTTAATATATTCGCCCTCGCCCTCGTCGTATCTTTTTCATTTCGGGTAGCCATATACGATGGACACATGGTTCCACCCGATAAATGACTCTTCCTGCAATCGCCCGATCCATTGCACTGCTCCGCATGCTGCAATACATCCTGGTTATGATAACGGAACACCGTCTTGAAGGCCGGCGTCTTCTGCCCCGGCTCATAACGAAGCATCGTATCCATCGGTGGCGTATCAACGATCTTGTTCGGATTGAAAATATTCTCCGGATCCCAGCTCTTCTTGATCTCTTTCAACAACCCGTAATTCTTTTCACCCACCATCTGCCGTATGAACTCGCCCCTCAATCTTCCATCTCCATGCTCACCACTCAGCGAGCCATTGTATTTTTTCACCAGCGTGGCGATCTCTTCCGCGATCACCCTGAACAACCGGTTTCCTTCTTTCGTCTTCAGGTTAATGATGGGCCGCAAATGCAACTCACCCGAACCCGCATGCGCATAATGCACCGAGTACAATCCATGCTTCTTCAATATCTCATTGAAATCCCTGATATAGGCGGGCAGGTCCTGCACATCCACCGCCGTATCCTCAATTACCGGCACCGCCTTATCATCACCAGGCAGATTGCTGAGCAGTCCCAGTCCCGCTTTGCGCAGGGTCCAGATCTTCTTGGTATCAGCGCCGAATAATAGGGGGAAATGATACCCTAAACCCGCAGCACGCATTTCCTGCTCCACCTTCTCCGCGATGGCAACAACCTCCTCGCGCGATTGTCGCGCAAATTCTACCACCAGTATCGCGCCGGGATCACCCTTCACGAAGAAGCGGTTCTTCATCTGCTCGCGGTTATTTTTGGTGCAGTCCAGTATATAATGGTCGATCAGCTCACTGGCACTGGGATTGTATTTTAACGCAATAAGATTTGCATGCAGCGATTCATCTATACTATTGAAATGTACACATAGCAATCCCACTTCTTTGGGAGGCAGGGGTACAACATTTAATTTTATCTCTGTGAGGAAGGCAAGGGTGCCCTCCGAGCCGGCAATGAGCTGGCAGAAATTGAAATCAGCCTCTCCCGCCGTAAAGGGGGCAGTATCTAAAAGCATGTCAACGGCATATCCCGTGTTCCTGCGTTCTACTGATTTCCTGGGAAACTCTTTTCTTATCTCTACCTGGTTATCGTAATTGCTTAACAGCGTTCTCACGGTCCGGTATATCCGATTTTCTAAAGCATCGCCTTCACATTTCTGGTGGAACTCATCAATATTCATCGCACCAAAAACTGCTTCACTCCCATCACTCAGCAATGCCTTCACTTCTAACAGGTGCTCACGCGTACTACGGTAAACAACCGAGTTGGAGCCACAGGAATTATTTCCCACCATGCCGCCGATCATCGCGCGGTTGGCAGTGGAGGTCTCGGGACCAAAAAACAACCCATGGGGATGCAGGTACATATTGAGCTCATCACGCACCACACCCGGTTGCACGCGCACCCAGTTTTCGGCAGTGTTAAGCTCCAGGATCTTGTTGAAATATTTGGAAACATCCACTACGATACCGCTCCCAACCACCTGCCCTGCCAGCGAGGTGCCGGCGGTGCGGGGGATCAGAGAGGTCTTGTGGAGCCGGGCAAATTGAATGAGCGCCCGGATATCATCTTCAGTTTTGGGAATGGCAACGGCCAGTGGCATCTCACGGTAAGCAGAGGCATCCGTAGCGTAAAGGGTCCGCATCGCTACATCATGATACAACTCTCCCGCTAACTGGCGGCCCAGCTGCTCCAGTGCTTGGTTCATATCACCCTATACCTTTTTTACGTTGATGGCAACGGGACCTTTCTGTCCCATTTCAACCTCAAACATTACCTTATCGTTCTCGGAGATTCTTGCTTTCAGGTTGTTGATGTGAACAAAAACCGATTCACCGGTCTCTGAATCCTTGATGAAACCAAAACCCTTCGCGTCATTGAAAAAAGCCACCGTGCCGGTTCTTTCTCCATTGATCTCAACATCTTCATGTTTGGGTACACCGATCTGGATATCTTCTGCATTGTAAACCCGCTTCTTATTGGGATCGGGTGGAGAATTGGAGATATTTCCGTTTTCATCGATATAGGCCATCATATCATCCAGGCTTTTGCCCTTTGATGTGTTGGCTTTGCGCTCAGCGCTTTTCTCGGCTTTTTCCTGCCGCTGTTTGAGTCTTTTCTTTTCTTTTTCTTTTTTACTAAATGAATCCTGGGATCTAGCCATATTTTATTATCTGATTATGTGATTTGTATAAAGGTCGGTTTCCCTTTTGACTAAATCGCCGAAAAAATCAGATAATCCGGTATTTCTTTCCGTTTTTAACAATAAAACCGACCTCCCGCGCCCCCTTTTCCGCGCCAGCAACCAGTTTCCCCTTTTCATCCACGATCTTCATCCCCCCCGGCAAAATCATCCTGCATAGGGCTCCCTTCCCCCCACCAGCACTTCCCCCCACCCCAAAACTTGCCCCCACACCAGCACCTCCCACCCCACCAGCACTTCCCGCCCGACCGGCACTCCCCTCCCCACTACTCACTGCCCGCTCCCCAGACTTCTTCTTTTCCCTATTGCCTATTGCCTCCTGCCTATTGCCTATCTCTTGAAGTGCTTCCCCAGCGTGAGCCCCTGGTGCTGGTAGGAGGAGCCGATGTCGTCATGCTGACGATCAAGCCGCAGTCGCTCAACACGATCTTCGCCGGCCGGCACGGC
>JAKFDZ010000104.1:0-1713 GCA_036675925.1 Flavihumibacter sp. | reverse complement strand
AAATACAACCAGATGTGCTGGAATGATGGTTATCATGCCGTACACCATCTTCGCCCTGCCTTACACTACACAGAGATACCTGTTGAGTTCATGAAGAACAAAGACAAATTCGCCGAACAAAAGATACTGGTGTTTGATGGCATTCATTACCTGCACATATTTGTATGGCTGATGACCAAACGTTACGATAAACTGGCCGACAATATTGTCAACATCAACAATATGTTCAGCAGCCAGGAAGAAGTGATAGCCATTATGAAAGAACGGACAAAGAAGATAACGGCCTGAGAGAAAAGTCCATAGTCTACAGTCAATAGTCCATAGACGTTTACATTGTCATATAAAGCTTCCCTTATTTTTTATTAGCCGGGCTGGTTGCTACTATCATCGCCTGTTGTGTCACTCACTTGTACGTTCTGATCACTACTCAGCAAAGCCTGACGTCTCTTTCCTTTCTTCTTGATTCGCTTTGCCAGCAATGACGGAGAAGGGATGGCGCTACATTGTAAATCCAAACTTCATAACTACTATATCAGCCTCATCCTCTTATCCTTCTCCTTGCTTCCTGTTTCGCTTTGCTCACAGTCGCAATGACAGGAGAAGGACGGTACTACATTGCAAAGCCAAACTTCATAACTACCACATCAGCTTTATATTCCTATTCACCATTTTCGAAGAGCATTTTTCTATCAGCCACTCCGAAAAGCGAGGGCTGTGCATTGTTCCTCTCCCCGTCCGAACGGCTTGGCCGGGCGGGCTTTGGAGAGGTTAAGTGAGGCCTTTCAACTTTGAGGATATTCCAGAACCATCATAAACAATCTTATCGTAAACAACTCTTCATTCAACTTACTTTATCTTTATTTTCTTAAAAAATAATCCCATGTCATCCTTCTCTATATCCGGCAATCTTGTTGATATTCACCAACAAAAAATATATCCGGCAGAAATAACTATTGATAACGGAAAGATTGTTTCGATAACATCGAACATCGAACCTCAAACTTCAAACTATATCCTTCCCGGTTTCATCGACAGCCATGTTCACATCGAAAGCTCCATGCTGGTTCCTTCAGAGTTTGCAAGGTTAGCAGTTGTACATGGTACGGTCGCCACAGTCAGCGATCCGCATGAGATAGCTAATGTATGCGGAATGGAAGGCGTTGAGTTCATGATCGAAAACGGAAAAACGGTTCCGTTCAAATTTAATTTCGGTGCGCCAAGCTGTGTGCCGGCTACTGTGTTTGAAACAGCCGGCGCCACACTGGATGCTGCTGATGTAGAAAAACTATTGCAACGGGATGAGATAAAATACCTGAGTGAAATGATGAATTTTCCGGGTGTATTGCATGAAGATGAAGAAGTGATGAAAAAAATTGCTTCGGCTCACAAGTTATTAAAACCTGTGGATGGACATGCTCCGGGTTTAAGAGGCGAAGATGCTAAGAATTATATTGCTGCGGGTATCACAACCGATCATGAATGTTTTACAAAAGAAGAAGCGCTTGATAAATTGCAGAACGGCATGAAGATCATTATCCGTGAGGGAAGCGCCGCAAAAAATTTTGAGGCCTTGATCGACCTGTTGCATGAATACCCTAATCAAATGATGTTTTGCAGTGATGATAAACATCCGGACAGTCTTGTGTTGGGACATATCAACCAGCTATGCGCAAGGGCTGTAGCAAAAGGTATTGATATTTTTAAAATACTAAA
>JAKFDZ010000103.1:0-4800 GCA_036675925.1 Flavihumibacter sp. | reverse complement strand
TTGAGTATGGATATGCTTCAGCGATGGCTTATGTATTATTCCTGCTCATTCTTGTTATATCTATCATTCAATTTAGAGGACAGAAAAAATGGGTGAATTATTAATGAAAAATCAAGAGAAAGGAGGATGGAAGTTATGAATCTTGCTACGGAAGCATCTGTATACACCGCTGAAGCCAAAAGCCGAAAAAAAATATCAATCGGAAAAATAGTAAAGTACCTTGCTGTAATTTTTGTTTCACTCGCCATGGTTTTGCCATTTGTTTGGATGTTGTCTGCGTCATTAAAAGCAGAAACAGAGATTTTTGGGTTCCCGATAAAGTGGATTCCAGAAACCTTCCGGTGGGACAATTACAAAGACGTTTGGACAACCGTTCCGTTTCATCTTTATTATTTGAATACGTTAAAGATTGCGGTTATTACTACGATATTAGTGATTATCAATAGTTCCCTTGCGGGGTATGCGTTTGCGAAAATTAAATTTCCTGAAAGCAATAAATTATTTTTCATTTATGTAGCTACTATGATGATTCCTTACCAGGTAATGATGATTCCCCAATTTATGCTGATGAGCAAGCTTGGGCTGGTGAACTCTCATTGGTCACTTATTATTCTAGGGGCGTTTAATCCCTTTGGTGTTTTCTTATTCCGTCAGTTTTTCTTATCGATTCCGGATGAGTTATTAGAAGCAGCTAGAATTGATGGTTTAACTGAGTTTGGCATTTATTGGCGGATTATTATGCCATTGTCTAAACCGGCGATTGCTACACTCGTTATATTCTCATTCATGCATTCATGGAATGACTTTTTAGGCCCATTAATCTATCTGACTTCTGACCATTTGTATACTTTGCAATTGGGTATCCAGCATTTTATTACCGAATATAACACGGAGTATTCTCTATTAATGGCAGCGGCCGTATCCGCAGTTATACCAACCATCATTGTTTACTTCTTGGCCCAGGACCATTTTATCAAAGGAGTGGCCAACACTGGAATAAAATGATAGGGAGTGAAATGATGAACAAAACACCTAAAAAAGGATTATCTGTCCTGATAATTTTAACGTTAATTATTTCTTTGACTGTAAATGCACCTTTGATATTTGCTGATGATAACGCTAATCGTTTGGTCAATGCAGGATTTGAAGAAACCAAAGGTGCTGCGTCAGGATGGGACCACTTAGGCGCAGCCAGTTGGAGCGTGTGGAAGCCAACTGGAAGTCCTGTTGTTTCAATTTCTGAGGAAGCAAGCCGTACAGGTAAGTATGGATTGAAAATTAAGGCTTCCCAGAACGCCCGAGCTGCAGTGTCTCAAGATGTAGCCGTAAAAGGTGGCAAAACATATCAACTAAGTACCTGGATAAAGACAGATAATATTGTCAGCGGACAGGGAGCACGAATGAGAGTGACAACGTTTGAGGGAAAGCAACAACTTGAACTCCTTTACTCCTCCCGCTTAACGGGCACCCATGATTGGTCCGAGATCAAAATGGATGTAGAGCTCCCAGCAAATGTAGATAGTATTCGGGTACAGCTTTTCTTTGAAACCGGGACTGGAACGGCTATGTTCGATGATGTTTCCCTACTATTAATTGATCCGGCAACCTCGATTGAGATTGAAAATAAGGAAGTAACAATTCTAGAGAATGAGACTGCTGAAATAAATGTCAGACTAGAGCCTGCCGACGCAAGCTCAACGATTTCTTGGTTTTCCACAGATGAGTCGGTTGCTAAAGTGGATAACGGTAGGGTTACCGGAGTGAGAGCAGGGGAGGCAGTGATTATGGCAATCACGGATAATCGACTGTCTGCCAGCAGCATGGTCAAGGTGTTGAAAAATGAAGCGGTTGGACGGCCGGCCATTGAGGCGATTGAAATCCAACCGAAACAAATGCAGCTTGAAGCCGGGCAAGTTCGTTTACTTCAAGCAAATGTTTCGCCTGAAAATGCCGATAGGGAAAAGTTGGTTTGGCGTTCTTCCAATGAAAGTGTAGCTTCCATACAGAATGGTCTGGTAGAGGCCAAGTCCGAAGGAAGCGTCATCATCACTGCTGAGACAATGGATGGCAGCATAAAAAGTGTAACTCAACTAACCGTCTCGGCTTGGGAACAGGATGAATATGACGTGTTACGTTATAAGTGGGAAAGCCAAATGACCAGTCTTGATTTATACGATGCTTCTAATGAACGTATGAAACAAATGGTTACCAATCAAACCAAAACAACACTGGCATTATGGAAAAACATGGTGAAAAATACTAATCGAACCTTCTTGTGGCATGAATACTCGAGCACCGATAATTCAGCAGATATCCGATCAAATTATCGGAACTTGACCACTATGGCTAAGACGTTTGCGAATGAACATTCAACGCTTTATCGAAATCCACAATTACTCAAGGATATCAAAGATGCACTAGAGTGGCTGTATCAGAATCAATATAATGAATCGATTGCCCAGTATAGCAATTGGTGGAATTGGGAAATTGGTGTACCGAATGAATTAAACAGCATCATGGTGCTTTTATATGATTATTTGGATCAAGAAACGATCCACCGCTACTTGAAGGTCGTGGATCATTTTCAGCCGGATCCAACGAAATCTGGAGCAACTACACCGAACAACTTCCGGGAAGCCGTCGGCGCCAACAGAATTGACGTCAGTAAGGTTGTCGGAGTCCGTGGTGTACTCGTGAAGGATGAGGTGAAAATCGCTGCTGCCCGGGACGCCCTAAGTCAAACCTTTGAAAACGTGGCGTCAGGCGATGGTTTTTATGAAGATGGTTCGTTTGTGCAGCATGAGGATATTGCTTACACCGGTTCTTATGGCATTGTGTTAATCGAGGGGTTAACGGAGATGCTGGATTTATTGAGTGGTTCAACTTGGAGTGTAACGGACCCTAAGGTATCGAATGTTTATAACTGGATTGAAGATGCATTTGAACCATTTATGTACAAAGGTGCCTTGATGGATATGGTAAGGGGAAGAGCAATTTCACGTGATTTCCTGCAGGATCATCAAGCGGGTCACAGCATCATTAAGACTGTAATTCGAATGGCGCAATTTGCTCCAGAACCATATGCAGAAAAATATAAAAGTATGGCTAAAAATTGGCTTCAAGAAGATACACAACTAGATTATTTTTCAAATGCAAGCAGTTTCCGTGATATGGTTTTGGCTAAAAACCTGTTAGAAAATCAAGATATCAGCCCAAGGGGAGAACTTGATTTCCATAAAACATTTGCCTCAATGGACCGTGTTGTTCATAGAAAACCGGGTTACACTTTCGGAATCAGCATGTATTCAAACCGGATTCAAAACTATGAGGATATGAATGACGAAAATCGAAAAGGCTGGTACACAGGTGAAGGGATGACCTATTTGTATAATGCCGATCTCGCGCAATACAGCGATGATTTCTGGCCGACTGTTGACCCATATCGGATGCCGGGAACAACTATTGATACAATGAAACGAGCAGATGGAAGTGGAGAGCACAATTCAAGTGAGTCCTGGACAGGTGGTTCCACGTTAAATCGGTTTGGGACAGCAGGTATGTCTTATAAGGCCTGGAATAGTACATTAACCGCTAAAAAATCATGGTTTATGTTCGATAACGAAATTGTCGCTCTTGGCTCGGGAATAAGCAGCAATGATAACCGAACAATCGAAAGTATTGTTGAAAATCGAAAAATTCGTGAAGACCGCTCGAATAATCTCCTCATCAATGGTGAAAAGCCGGAGTTAACCGAGGGTCAACAACATACGGTTGAGGCCAAGTGGGTATTCCTTGAAGGGAATGTACCGGGATCTGATATAGGTTACTATTTTCCAGAAGGAAGAACGCTCAGGGTGAAAAAAGAACAGCAGACTGGATCTTGGAAGGACATCAATTATGGCGGGCCGTCGAATCCAATCACACGTTCCTATGTCACGATGTGGTTTGACCATGGTGTGAATCCTGCAAATGAAACGTACGCCTATGTCCTGCTGCCAGGCTTAAATCAGGAACAAACAAGCCAATATGCCGCACAGCCGGGGATTACGATTTTACGAAATGATCCTGGCGTCCAAGCGGTTCATGATGTTAAGGAAAATATTATCGGGGCTAACTTCTGGCTGAATGAAAAGCAAACGGTAGGTCCGTTAACGGTATATCAAAAAGCTTCTATTACCATGCAGGAGAAGGATGGCGTGCTGACGCTAGCCGTTTCCGACCCAACGATGCAGAACAAAGGCTGGATTGATGTCGATTTTGATGGAAAAGCCTTTAAGGTATTCGACGCAGACGAAAATATCCAAGTGTTACAAACGAAGCCTTCGATTAAGTTGAAAGTGAATGTCCAGCAGTCTTACGGGAAATCATTCATCGCCAAATTAAAAATGATTCCTAGCAAAAAAGGGAATAGCTCGAATTCAATTCGATAAATACAAAAGGAGAGAGACCATGGAGAGGCAACAAAGGCCGAATCTAATCTATATTTTTGCAGATCAATGGCGCCGTCAGGCTGTTGGGTATGAAGGAGAGGATCAGGTAATTACACCGAATATCGACGCATTTGTGCGTGAAGGGACGATCTTTTCTAATGCCGTAACTTGCTCCCCATTATGTTCTCCTCATCGGGCCTCCTTGCTTACCGGAAGGTATCCAAGCAGCACTGGGGTTTATACGAACTGTAAGGTTGGGGCAGATGTTATGTTAAGCCCAGATGAAATTAGTATTGGTGACGTGCTGGAAGAAAACGGCTATCAGACGGGATATATCGGAAAGTGGCATCTAGATTTACCGGAATTAAAT
>JAKFDZ010000102.1:0-2031 GCA_036675925.1 Flavihumibacter sp. | reverse complement strand
GTTAATGCTTCCAGCAGGTATTTGGTACAAAGATTACCGGTAGTAAGATGATAGTTATACTTCTTTACATTTTCCACCAGGTTCGCAACTACTCTTGGAATGCGTTCTTTACTGGCTGCGCCCAGGAATAATGCAAATGAATTACACGATTGATTATTGCTCGCATAACCACCTGTTTTTTCATCCCAGAATTTATTATTGAATGCGGTCAGCGTTTTGGCTGCGAGTGCATCATATTTTGTTTTATCAGCGGCATTACCTGATACATCAGCCATTTTCGACATCATCTTTGCGCAATAATATAAATAACCGGTAGACATAAAATTACCAGGTGTATTTACGGAAATAGCACCATAGCCATATCCCTGCTGACCAAACTCGGCGGGTGGAGACCAGTCACCATAATAACTATATTCAACAATACCATCTTTACTGCGGCTAACCAGGAAATCTACCCAGGCTTTCATTTGCGGATAATGATCTGTAATGATTTGCGTGTTGCCGTAATATTCATAACTTTTTAATGCTAACAGCAAAAAACTTGCGGAAACAGGATCGGCTGGCTTGCCACCTACTTTATAAGGAGCCGTATCAGTGATCTCACCATTTTCATTCTGCGTATCGGTTACATCATCGATATACTTGGCATAAAAACGATGCAGGTTAAAATTGTAAACAGCTTGTTCTATTCTTACGGTAAGATCATTGAGCCAACCCATTCTTTCATCACGCTGCGGGCAATCGGTTGGAATACTATGCAGGTTACTGGCCTCAGTGCGTTGTACCATTTGGTTGATCCTGTTGAGCAAATCATTACTACTGGTGAACACACCCGCTTCTTCTACTGCTGAGCGAACTTTTTTAACGACAAAGTCTTCCAGCTTTGGTTTTGCTTTCAAGCCTTCAACTTGTATATACCGGAAACCGTGATACGTAAAACGGGGTTCCCATTCTTCATACCCATTTCCCTTCATTATATACGTATCAGTAGCAGCGGCTGTTCTTAAGTTTTCCTGGTTCACCGTTCCTTTATCATATAAAGTTTCGGCAAACCGCATAGTTATCTGCTGACCTCTTTCTCCCTTTACTTTTATGTGTAACCATCCCGCCATATTTTGTCCTGCATCGAGTACGTACACACCAGTTTGTGGTTCTGAAATTGCAATGGGTGTAAACGATTCAAGTACTTTAATAGGTTCCAGTTGCTGGGCTACCATTTTACCACCGGGTGGTTCTACTACGGGTGCTACTCCCCAAAATTGATTGGGAAGTCCTTTAATAATAGTATCCGACGGCAGGTTCCATTCAGGTTTTTCCAATCTTGCGTCATAGGCTTCACCATCCAGGATCCCTGCAGAAACCACGGGACCTAATGTTACATTACGGATGGATGTTGATGATATTGTTTCCTGCGTACCATCACTGAAAATAAACTCCATTTGCATTTTCAGTTTGGGCATTCCATACCAGCCCGGCGCCACTGCAATAACCATTACATTCTCCTTATTCAAAAAACTTTTTATATCATAGGTGGTATAATAAACTCTTTTACTAAAATCGCTTGTAGCGGGATCAAGAACATAGTCGCCAACTCTCTTTCCATTTACTTCCATTTCGTAGTAACCAATACCGGCTACATAAGCCCTTGCTTTCACTACTTCTTTTGCAAAAGAAAACACTCTTCTGAAATAGTGGACCTTGCCAATCCATCCCGAAGGAAAACCTACCCAGTCGGCATTCCAGTCAGTTTGTTGTAAAAGGCCCATTTCAAAATGAGCTGTTTCAGCAGACACAGCTTCTTTGTTATCTGCTGTCCATATTTTTACTTTCCAGAAATATTTTTTCCGGCTTTGCAGTGGTGTGCCTTTATATAAAATTCCGGATGACTTTCCGGATACTACTTTACCACTGTTCCATACATTGCCCTGCAATTTTTCTAACTGTTCGGGAGAGTCTGCTACCAGCACCTGGTAAGCTGACTGCCTGAAATTTCTGCTGCCTGTTTGATACTCCCAACTGAATTGGGGACTA
>JAKFDZ010000101.1:0-18194 GCA_036675925.1 Flavihumibacter sp. | reverse complement strand
ATGGCGGGTGTAAAAGTTCAAACAACATCCGGGCAGCCTGGGGCCGCTCCACGGGTAATAGTGCGGGGAGGTACTTCTATTAACAACCCTAATGGTGCATCGCCTTTGATTATAGTAGATGGTGTCATCAGAACAATGAGCAATATTGCTGCTGAGGACGTTGAGTCAATCCAGGTATTGAAAGATGCGGCTTCTACCGCTATTTATGGCGCCCGTGGATCTAACGGCGTTGTACTCATTACCACCAAATCAGGTAAGCCCGGAAAAACCCGGGTGGACTATTCATATGATATGACGGTCTCTAATGTAGCAAGGCTTTTTGAACTGGCTTCAGCAGAACAATATATTACGCTTGGGAGATTGGGTACTGTGGCAGTTGGTCAGAAATTACCAACTTATCTAGGAAGACTTAATCAGTCCCTTGGTTATGGTGTAGGCAATGATCTGACTAAAAATACAGATTACACCACCATGTATCTCACCGAACAAAATAAGCATAAATTAAATGAGGGATGGAGCAGCATGCCTGATCCGGTTGATCCAACAAAGACTATTATTTATAAAGAAACAGATTTTCAGGCACTGGCAATGCAAACCGGGTTGTCACACAATAATCATATATCTATTTCCGGTGGCACAAATAAAGCAACATTCAATGCAGGTGTAGGTTACCTAAGCAGCGAAGGAACCGCCATTACTACTTTTTTCAAAATGCTTACATTCAATTTGAACGGTGATATTAAATTGAATGACAGACTTAGTTTTTTTGCCCGCACTTTATTTGCGCAGTCGGTTGACAACCGTCTGATATCAGACAGCTATACTTTTTGGGGAGCTGCTACCCGCCCGACAGCTAAGTATGCGTATGAAGATGGCACGCTGGCACCCGGCAGGATAAACCAGGGAAATCCTGATTATCATATGAAGAACAGGGATGCCGAAAACAGTACTTATAATTTAACGTTGTCTGCAGGTGCTCATTGGGATATCTTACCCGGGCTTTCATTTGACCCTATAATTTCAATGAATAATACCATGGGTTATGCCCGTTCATTTCAACCAGCCTATGGAAACGGAGCCGGAAGAATTGTTTCTACCCGTGCAGCTTCAGCTGCTGATTCAAGAACAATACAAACCCAGGCAGATGCAATTTTCTCCTATACAAAATCCTTTTTATCAGATCATACGCTGGATGCAAAAGCCGGGCTTTCTTTTTATAAAAGGAACAACTACAATCTTTCTGCCAATGGGCAAGGTGCTTCCACTGATTTAATTCCAACTCTCAATGCAGTTGGTCAGTTTGTTGGCATGAGCAGCACACTTAGTGATCAGATCATCTTAGGATATTTTTCGAGGCTTAATTACGATTTTAAGAAAAAATATCTTTTATCTCTTAATATGAGATATGACGGAGCGTCTAATTTAGGAGAAAGTCATAAGTGGGGTTTTTTCCCCGGTTTATCTATAGGTTGGAATGTTCATAAAGAAAACTTTTGGCTGGCAGTTCCAAAAGTTTTCTCCAACCTGAAACTTAGAGCCAGTTATGGAGTAAATGGTAATATCAGTCAACTGGGTGACTTTACTGCTCAAGGTACTTATGCGGTAGGCGGTCAATATGCCGGGGCACCAGTTATTCAAAACACAGGTATCCCCAACAAGGATTTGCAGTGGGAGCAATCTAAAACGCTCAATTTCGGAGCTGATATCGGGGTCTTAAATAATAGGGTTAATGTTTTATTTGATGTTTATAGAAGGGTTACCGATAATTTAATCACTACCTTAAACTTACCCTCTTCTACCGGCTTCACCGGAATTCTGACCAATTATGGAAGCCTGGAAAATAAAGGTTTTGAAATTGAATTAAGTGTGCAGGTGTTACCTGCTTCATCACCTTTTCAGTGGACTGCATCGTTTAATGCTGCAAAAACAAAGAGCAAAATTCTAAGCCTTCCTGTCAATGGTATAAAAAACAATAGAGTTGGCGGAAGTTATGTATGGGATCCGAAAATAGGAGATTATGCCTGGTTGGGCGGCTTACAGGAAGGTGGAAGAATTGGCGATTATTATGTGTACAAACAAACCGGTGTTTATGCGACTGATGAGGAAGCGTCAAAAGCTCCGCGTGATTTAGTATCTCCCACTGCAGATAAAACAAAACATGGTGGCGATGTTATCTGGCAGGACACAGATAATAATGGAGTGATTGATTCAAGAGATATGGTGTACGTTGGTAATATCTATCCCGTATGGACAGGTGGTTTTTCAAATTATTTTAATTATAAAAACTTTGCTTTAAGTATTCGCCTGGATTATACTACCGGGCATACCGTCTATAATTATGGCAGAGCCTTTTATGATATCAATCTTGATGGGGATAATGTGATGACGCAAAAAATGGCAGACAAGTCCTGGAAAAAGCAGGGAGATATTACGAATGTTCCGAGGTATTATTGGCAGGATGCAACTGAGTTTAATATCAGGAGAGGAAATTCTGAATATTACGAATCCGGAGATTACCTGGCTGTCAGAGAACTCACCTTAACTTATAATTTACCTGCAAAATTCCTTAGAAAATTAAAGTTAAGCAATGTACGTATTAACGTCACTGGTAACAACCTGCATTATTTTACGAAATACACCGGTCTGAATCCGGAGGATGGAGGACAAGAATTTGGTCGTTACCCGGTACCGCGGAATATAATTTTTGGTGTAAATATTTCATTATAATAAATCAGATAAATCATGAAAACAATATATAGGATTTTGATTTGTTCCCTGCTATTTGTACAAGTCATGTTGGTATCATGTACAAAAGATTTAGAGGTGGAACCAAAAAGCGTAATAACGAATTCTTCATTCTGGAAAACTGAAAACGATGCGACTGGTGTGCTTAATGGTATGTATTCCTACTTCAGGAACATGAACAAAATGACGTACCAGGTGGGCGAAGGCAGAAGCGAAATAATGACTTTTGGAATTGCCGGCACCGGCGGTTACGACCTCTTTTATCAGAATACGCTGGACCCGAATAATCTTGCTGCCAGCGGAAACTATTCCTCGGGGTTAGAATGGAAGGGATACTATACCATTATAAATACGGCTAACCTTCTTTTAAAGTATGTTCCTGAGATAAATTTCACATCAGAAAATTCCAAGAAGAATATTTTAGCCCAGGCTTACGCGATGCGGGCCTTTACCTACTTTGTAATGGTAAAAACATGGGGTGATCTGCCTTTGCGTACAGAACCCACAGAAGGATACGATGCAGAAACGACAAACATTGAAAGGTCTTCAAAGGAAGCCATATTTGAATTGATTAAATCTGATATAGAGCAGGCAATAATGACCTTCCCGGATAACAATATCCCTGCGGGCAGATATATGTGGTCAAAGGCAGCCGCGAATGCACTGAAGGCGGACGTATATTTGTGGACTGCAAAAAGACTTAATGGCGGACAGGCTGATTTTACCACGGCATTGAATGCCTGTGATGAGGTTGAGAAATCAGATGTATCGCTGTTGCCCGCTTTTACTGATATATTTAAATATACCAACAAGGGCAATAAGGAGACTATAATGGTCATTCGGTTCCAGGACCTGGAGACAACTCCTGTATTTAGTTATTTCCGGGATATGTATATGTTTGCTGGCTTAATGCCGGGCGGCGTTACCCAATATACAAGGGATTTTATCGGGCCAACTGGTTCGGGTCATAGCGTATGGAGTCCTTCAGCTTTGATACGCAACCAGTTTACAAAAGATGATACCCGGCGGGATGGGTCATTCTATGAGATATACTCCTACCAGGGTGCTGATTCGACCTATTTCACAGCAGCTGTTCTGAAAGGTACCGGGATAGTGACAGCTGGTGGAGTAAGAGAATATGTAAGCGATATTATCATTTACCGGTATGCTGATGTATTACTGATGAAAGCAGAAGCGAAAAATGGTCTGGGGCAAGATCCTGCAGCAGAAATAAACAAGGTAAGACAAAGAGCTTATGGTGGCAATTACAACGATCACATTTTTACTAATGGCAGTAAGGAAGAAAATGACAATATAATTTTGAAGGAAAGACTATTGGAGTTGGCTTTTGAAGGCAAAAGATGGTGGGATTTGGTACGATTTGATAAAGCATTTGAAATTATACCTTCGCTTCAGGGAAGAAGCGGTCAGAAACATTTATTATTATTCCCTATTTCAATTGCCACTTTAAGTTTGGAGCCAAAAGTTGTACAAAATTCAGGTTACTGAGTGTCACGGTGCAAAAAAATCAAACATATCAAAATAGCTTCAGCTTGCTTGTTTCTTGTAGTCGGTGGTTCTTATATTATTAAAGTTTCAACCGTCATCAGACCGGTTTACTGGTTATGAGTTTCGGTGGCCGGTTATCAGAAATATGAAATCAATAAATACTAAAAAACATAGGATGAGGAATAAATTAATTTTTCCTGCAATGCTGCTTGTAAGCGGTTTGTTATTATTCTCTTTTTATAAAAAGCAAAAAGATAATACATTGACCAGGGCAGAAAAAAAAGCTGGCTGGCAGTTGTTGTTTGATGGTAAAACCCTGAATGGCTGGCGGATGTTTAAAGACAAGAATGCTGATTGCTGGGCTGCCAAAAATGGTGAACTGTATTGTAAAGGAAGCAAAACAGATAAAAGTGATCTGCGGGCTGATATTATAACGGCTGAGCAATATGAAAATTTCGAGTTGTCCATTGAGTGGAAAATATCGCCAGCAGGCAATAGCGGCATTATGTATCATGTTACAGAAGACAATATTTATGCCTCTCTGAGTGGTCCGGAATATCAATTAATAGATGATGAAGGGTTTCCTGCAAAATTAGAAGAGTGGCAAAAAACAGCATCTGATTATGCCATGCACAATGCTACTTCACACGCCACGAAACCGGTTGGAGAATTTAATGTAACCAAAATTGTAGTGAATGGCACACACCGTGAGCATTGGTTAAACGGTGTAAAAGTAGTGGAGTTTGAAGCATGGACACCCGACTGGTATCAACGTAAAGCCGCCAACAAATGGAAAGATGCACCAGGTTATGGTATGACTAAAAAAGGCTACATCTGTTTACAGGATCATGGCAGTGGTGTCTGGTTCAAGAATATTAAGATCAGGAAATTGTAGGTAGCAGATGAAAAAAAGCGCTGCTGTTCCAGGTATTAAAATCTAAAAAACCGTAATCATTGAGCCGTGTAACAGGAGACTGTTAAGCCCGGCACTAACAAAATTTCGTGTTGAGATTCCCGGGTGTACTTACCAAATACTACTCCACTTTTAAACGATAGAAATGCTGAAATTCAAGAGTATCGAAAAGGCGCTGTTTTTTTTTCTTCTATTTACCGGGAGCGTTGCTAATGCGTTCTCCCAGATATGGAGGCAAGAGCCTTTGCATCGGTTAACTGCCCAGGAGTATAAGATGACACTGGATTTATGGAAAAAAAAATTCAAGGACCGGTTATCCGTAGAAGAAATAGGAAAGACTGCAGAAGGAACAGGAATTTTTATGCTGAAAGTAACCAATAAAAAAATTTCAGATGATAATAAACAAGTGGCATTAGTAACAGCTTTACACGGCGGACCAGAAAGGTCGGGTACAACTGCTACACTGGCCTTTGCGGAGTGGATCTTGAGTGATGATAAAGAAGCGATAGAAACGCGGCAAAAACAGGTGGTCCTGATTATTCCGATTATAAACCCGTATAGTTATTTTATAACTGACCGGTTCAGAAATTCGCAGAACATAGATCCATATACGGGTGGGGGAGCAACAAACTGGGATTTTGAAAAGCTTACATATAAAAAAGCAGAGTCGGCTCCTGAAGTAATGGCTTTTCTTAAGGTGGTGGATCAGTATAAGCCGGAGGTGAACTTAGATATGCATGGAACGGGTTTGCAGGAGTACAGTGATTCGCAGGTGATAGAAAATAAACATCTTAGTTATCGGGGTCAGATTATGTTTGAATCAACAGGGTTGGCCTATTCTAATTCAGTGCTTCGACCCTGGGATTGGCGTATTATTGAATCTATGCTCACCGCCGGAAAGGAAGCAGGATTCCCATCAGATCGGGGCGAAGCCGATGCACAGCAGATGCAATCGGTACCTGGCACCGGTGCAGCCGAGGCGCAAGCCTGGAGAGGTCGTCCGCAGTTTTATTCTGCTCAATACGCGTATCTGAAATATCATACCCTGGTTGGTTGCCTGGAAATAGCCTGGGAAGCCAGTGGTGTTGCACGGGCCAAGGGGATGATAAGGATTGGTAACAGGGTTTGGCCTGGAGAAAAAAAGCAGGGCTACCCGGTAAATAAAGTACATGCTTTTATTGGCCGCTATGTTACTTCCTGGGGCAATACTGCTAAACAACAACGGGAAAGCAGAAAAGAAATATGGCAAAAACAAGCTGCTTTTTCGCACGGCATTATATATCCGGAAACAGAAGGAAGAGAAAGCTTTGTTGTAGGGTTCACTACAAAAGGTGTAGAAATGATGGATAATAATTTAGAAACCTTTGTTACTAATTTGAAACAGGATGCTGCCATTAATGCAAAAGAAATTGAAGCCTATATTAAAAAAGGCCCGGAAATAAAACTGGCTTTTGAAAAATCAAAGAAAAAAGGATTGCAGTCGGGTCCCATAAAAAATGGAATAGGACTTCGTTTAAGAATTCCCTATGCAAATGCTACAATAAAAGATATACGATTGAACGGTCATTTGATAACACCCGGGGTGAATGGATATGAATCCTGGGTTGGGGATGGCTATCTCCAGGTCCAGGTTAATATTCCGCCGGAAAAAGCGTCTTCGATGGATATTGCGATTATTACCTGCGAATATAATACAAAAACAAAAAGATCTCATGGATGGAAACCTCCGAAAGAAGTATTGGATGCGCTAAAGGATTAGTGAATTTATTTTTGATTGTTAAATAAACAGGTCTAAAAATTATCGGATATGAACGCGGAAGAAAATAATAACAGAAGAAGATTTCTAAAACAAACAGCGGCAGCTGCTGCTGCAGGGCTTATTCCTTTACCAGGCTTGACTTCTTTAAATACAAATCAATCCATTCCGGAAGATAAAACCAGGAGGGTTCCTAAACCTTGCAGCCCGCAAAGCTGGGTGAAGAAAGGTAGAGTGATAGAGCCTGATTATGCATCCGGCCACCGGTTTATTCAAAACTTTAACTCACCTGCCGAACCTTTGGACAATGGAAGATGGAGAATATGGTATTGTGCCAATCCGCCTAAGCCCGACTTGCCGAATATTGCAATAGCAGAAGGCATTCCCGGAGAAAAAATGGTTACACATTTTGCCAAACTTAGCGAGGGAGAACCTGCTGACGCTTATTTGTCAATTGGTAATCTTCCTGAAGGATGGAGGCCGGTTCAACCTGTACACATCAAATTAAAAAACGAGCGGCACCGGCTATATTTCTGGGTACATGGTTCAGGTGGTATTGTACGTTATCTCGCAGCCGATAGTGAAGATGGAAGACGATATAAAGTGATTGATCCGCATACACCCTGCCTCTATCATTTTCATGACCGCGCCGTTGAATTCGTGGGCACTACTTCTGCGGGCTTGAAGCTGGAAGCAAAATCCGATAGTGTAAAAAAACGTAATCCCCGTCCGGCAAACGAACCTGCTGCAACTCCTGAATTGATTTGCAATGATGGAACCTCGGTTTATCAATTAGATGATGGATCGTTTGAAATGTATGTTATCTCTTTGCAGTCATTGGAAAAAGGAGATCCGCGTTGGGCATCTAATGATAACCTGGCTGGCTATGTTCGTGTTATTGACAGGTTAATCAGCAAGGATGGGTTGGAGTGGTATGGCCGCAAGACAGTAGTACAGCCGGATTTTGAACTTGATCCGATAGACCAGCAGTTTTATTATTTAAATGTTACCTATACACCCAAAGGAAGAGTTGGGATGCTGGGCCATTATCGTGTTAAGGATCAAACGATGGATATAGAATGGTGTTTTTCGAAAGACGGTATACATTGGGAAAGACCTTACCGCAATCGTCCATGGATAGCAAGAGGATGGCCGGGTGATCCCGACTCTTTAGGTATTTATCCTTCTACACAGTTGGTGTATGATCAAAATAAATGGTCCTTCTTTTATACGGCTTGCAATTATATTCATAATAGAAAGCAATCGCATGGAGAACCTGCATCTCTTATCATGCTTGCCGAAACATCTTCTATCTGGAAAAAGGGCTAGTATGCTTTTACCTGTTAAGACACTCAGCCGCTTTGCGGCTATAATACTGTTTACTGTATTTGTACAGCCTGCTGTTCATTCGCAAATAGGTGGATCGTTTACCGATTCGGTACGTCATTTTAAAACAGACAGCGGACTTGAGTTCGGTTTGTGGGGGGGAAATGGAGAAATTGCCCCTGCCCCTGTATTGTTTATACTGGCCAGCACTATTGACGAAACATTGGGTAATGATTATTTCAGGCAGTGTGGTACACGGCTTGCAAAAGAAAAAGGATGGCTTTGCGTATCGCTTGATTTGCCTTATCACGGAAAATTAAAAAAAAAAAATTCGCGGGATGGATTGATGGGATGGGCAGCAGCAGCTCAACGGCGAGAGGATTTTGTTGCTGAAAACAATAGCAGGATGAAAGCTGTGCTGGATTTTTTAGTTCGGCATAATTACGCTGATGAAAATAAAATCTTTGTTTGCGGCACATCAAGGGGTGGCTACCTGGCTCTTCAGTTTGCAGCTGTTGAGAACCGTGTCGGATCAGTAGCGGCATTTGCGCCGGTTACTGACCTAACTGCACTACGTGAGTTCCAGGGAATACCCGAAGAAGTTTTGCTTCCATCATTTAATTTAAATAATAAAATTTCACAACTCACCAGCAAAAAGACCTGGATTGTAATTGGAGACAGAGATGAACGGGTAAGTACTGATCTGCTAACTCAATTTGCACGGGACCTTAGCAAAGCAATCGTAAACAATAATGCAGCAGGAAGTATTGAGCTGAACCTGCTACCCGAACCTAAAGGACATACTACACCAAAAGGCGCAGTTAACAGGGCGGTAGATTGGTTCAAAGAGCAAATTATCCCTTCTTCCCAACATATACAATGGGATAGTACCGTAAGACCTGATATATTTAATTCCAGGGTTGAATTGTTTCGATCATTGCCTCATTCAAAAAAAGATATTGTTTTCTTAGGCAACAGCATCACGTTCTGGGGCGAATGGGCTGCCTTGTTGAAATCACCACATGTTAAGAACAGGGGAATACCAGGCGATATCACGTTTGGTGTATTGGAAAGACTGGATGAAGTTGTCAAGGGGCAACCCGCTAAAGTATTTGTATTAATCGGTATTAATGATCTTGCTAAAAATATTCCTGATAGTATTATTATATGGAACTACAACAGAATTATCGGGCGTATAAAACAAGAATCACCCCGCACAAAACTTTATTTACAAACGCTGTTACCTACCCATGATATATTGAATAAAAAATCGGCGATCTATAAAAATGATCACCGTATTCAGCATATCAATAAAGCCATCAAAGAGATCGGGTTGAATGATAAACGGATAGTTATAATAGATCTGTATCCTGCATTTGCCGACCCCTCAGGAAAACTTAAAAGAAAATATACCTGGGATGGTGTGCACCTGAATATAGCCGGTTATAGAAAATGGGCTGAAATTTTAAAGCAGGGGAAATACTTGAAGTAATCAAAACAAGATTGAATAACCATCACTCTCAGCCGTGCAATGACGGTAAAATAGTACTATTAAAATAAAGGAATTTGGTAGTTGGCGATAATCATTAAAGATATTTTTAAGCGCTGTTTTTTTCAATCAAAACAATATTTTTAAATAATCAGTTCATCCGGCAACTTATGGGATTTGAAATAATTGAGAAAAGTGAAGTATACGATGTTATTATAGTAGGTTCAGGAGCCGGCGGAGGAATGGCGGCGAAAATTTTATCAGATGCTGGTATAAAAGTAGCGCTGGTTGAAGCGGGCCCTGATTACGATCCTGCCAATCCTGCACAGCAAACGCAATTAAAATGGCCCTATCAATCACCAAGACGGGGCGCCAATACTATTCGCGATATCGGTGAGTTTACGGCGTCTTATGGAGGCTGGGAGATAGAAGGAGAACCCTATACGAAAAGTAAGGAAACTGAATTTCAATGGTATCGTTCAAGAATGATTGGTGGCAGAACCAATCATTGGGGAAGAATTTCATTACGTTTTGGTCCTAATGATTTTAAAAGAAAAAGTATTGATGGTCTCGGTGATGACTGGCCTGTATCTTATGATGATGTGAAGCCGTTTTATGATCGTGTTGATAAAATGATTGGGGTGTTTGGAACCAAGGAAGGAATTTATAATGAGCCAGACGGATATTTCCTTCCGCCACCAAAGCCCCGCTTACACGAATTGATGATCAAAAAGGCAGCCGCTAGTTTGAACATTCCTGTTATTCCTTCCCGGCTTTCGATATTAACGCGGCCCATCAATAAAGAACGTGGAGCCTGTTTTTTCTGTAATCAATGTAATCGTGGTTGTTCTGTATATGGTGATTTTTCATCTTCTTCTGTATTGATAAAGCCAGCACGAAAGTCGGGTCATGTAGATGTATATACAAATGCAATGGTTCGTGAAGTTCTCACCGATCCAAAAGGAAAAGCATCCGGTGTTTTGTATATCGATAAAACAGATTTAAAGGAATATCGGGTGAACGCCAAAGTGATTGTATTGGCAGCAAGTGCCTGCGAATCTGCGAGGATCCTGCTCAATTCCAGGTCTCCCCGGCATCCCAATGGACTGGCTAATTCAAGCGGTGTAGTTGGAAAATATCTTCATGATTCAACCGGGGCTGCCCGTAGTGCTTTTATACCAAAGTTGATGGATCGCAAGCGTTACAATGAAGATGGTGTAGGCGGCATGCATTTATATATTCCATGGTGGATCGATAATAAAAAACTTGATTTTGCCAGGGGCTATCATATAGAATTAGGTGGAGGAATGGGTATGCCTATGTATGGATTTGGATTTGGCATGCAGGGAACAAATGGAAAATATCCCGGCAAAGACGGGAAAATGAAAACAGCCGGCGGGTATGGAGAATCATTAAAGGATGACTATCGTCGTTTTTATGGGGCTACGGTGGTCTTTGCAGGACGTGGTGAAAGTATTGCGTTGGAAAGTAATTATTGCCGGATCGACCCGAATGTGGTTGATAAATACGGAATACCTGTTTTGCAATTTAATTATAAATGGACGGAGCAGGAGACCAGGCAGGCAAAACATATGCATGATACATTTGAGGAAATCATTGAAACAATGGGAGGGGTTGCAAATGGTACGAAGCCTGGTGAAGAGCAAAATTTTGGATTAGCCAAACCCGGTGCTATTATACATGAAGTGGGCACCACCCGTATGGGAAATGATCCGAAGAGATCAGTATTAAATAAATTTAGCCAGGCGCATGATTGCGAAAATCTCTTTGTAGTAGATGGCGGCCCTTTTGTTTCTCAGGCAGATAAAAATCCAACCTGGACCATACTCGCACTGTCTATGCGGACTTCGGAATACATCATTGATCAGTTAAAAAAACGGAACATATAAATCACCCGAAAAAAAATTACACAATGGACAGGAGAAAATCCCTCAAAGTTATCGCCCTTGGTTCCCTAAGTGCAGGAGCATTGTTGTCTGCGTGTAAAAATGAGGACAAAGCAAAGAGCAATGTCATTGCTAATGATGCCGAAGTATATGGACGTACGCCGGAGGAGGCCGCTCATAATGCCAAACTGATGGCAGAAAATTTTTTTACAGCTCATGAAATGGCAACCCTTACCATTCTTTGTGATATGATTGTTCCCGCCGATAGTCAGTCAGGCAGCGCATCCGATGCTGAGGTACCGGCGTTTATTGAATTCACTATGAAAGATCAGCCAAAAATGCAAATACCGATGCGGGGCGGGTTAAGATGGCTCGATGTTAAATCGTATAAGTTGTTTAATAAATCATTTATAACCCTTGGTAAAGAGCAGCGGATAGAACTGCTTGATCTCATTGCCTATCCCGAAAAAGCAAGTCGTGAAAATACACCGGGCGTTGTTTTTTTTAATACAGTCCGAAACCTTACTGCTACTGGTTTTTTTACCAGTAAGATAGGAATAGAAGATTTGCAATACATGGGAAATACACCCAATGCCTGGGATGGGGTTCCCGAGGATGTATTGAAGCAATATGATTTGAAATATGATGCGAAAACGATAGCACAATGTCTTAAATCAGAGGACAGGGGAAAAATAATGACATGGGAAGAATAGCTCTGATGATAGAGAAAAGAATATTATAAATAACATGTAAAAAATTTCTGTTTTCGGAACTGCTTCTATTGCATCACTACTCACCCTCATGTATGAAATCCTCAATAGATTGTAAAAATTTATCAAGCTTTAATATATCAAGATCTTTTATTATAGCGTACCGCTACCCGGCCAGGAAATAATATTTTGAAAAAAAGTGTTAGTAATGCAAATTATCGTAGCATCGCTAATCGTGTGAGAAAATTATATTTGAGGGGATAGGTTATTGTTCATTTCGTAGTATTTATTTAAATCATTGCCATGTCATCAATCGCTTCCGGGCTAACGACGAAATTACCTAAAAGAGCATGGCTGATATTAGGATTACTTTGTGTAGTGGGTTGCCTTAATTATCTCGACCGGATGATGATTACAACCATGCGCAGTTCAATCATCGATGAAATACCCATGACTGATGCGCAGTTTGGTCTTCTTACATCTGTTTTTTTATGGACATATGGTTTGTTGAGTCCTTTTATGGGCTACCTGGCAGACCGGTTTAACCGTAGCCGTATTATTATTATCAGCTTATTTGTATGGTCGGTGGTAACCTGGCTCACCGGTCATGCCACTACTTTTAATGAATTACTGGCGACCAGGGTATTGATGGGAATCAGCGAAGCCTGTTATTTACCCGCAGCTTTGGCTTTGATAGTTGATTACCACCGCGGCTCTACCCGTTCATTAGCAACAGGTATTCACCTGGCGGGTGTTATGGTGGGTCAAAGCCTGGGATTTGCCGGGGGCTGGATGGCTGAGCATTACGACTGGACATTAGCATTTACTGTTTTCGGAGCAGTGGGTGTTTTTCATGCAATACTACTTTTGTTTTTCCTGCGTGACCGGCCGGTTGAATTAGCTACAGTGCCTATTGATACAAAGGAAAATAAAGTAAGATTTGCCAAAGCAATGAAAGATCTTTTCACTAACCGTAATTTTATTTTATTGCTGATATTCTACAGCCTGCTTGCCATCGTATCCTGGATGACTATCGGATGGCTGCCTACTTTTTATAAAGAGCAGTTTGATCTATCCCAGACGCAGGCAGGCATATATGCTACCGCTTATATTCACCCCCTGGCGTTGGTGGGTGCTATACTCGGCGGATATCTTGCTGACAGGTATTCCCGTACCAATCCCAGGGCCCGGATCATGGTACCTGTTATTGGGTTAGGTATAGCGGCGCCTTTCATTTTCATAGCCGGGCTTAGTACTATTCTCACCATTACGATAATAAGTTTTATGTTTTTTTCACTTACCCGTGTATTCGCCGATGCTAACCTGATGCCTATCTTATGCCAGATAGTAGATACAAAATACCGGGCAACGGGCATGGGAGTTATAAATGCCTGTGCATGTATAGTGGGCGGGATCGGCCTGTATGCAGGAGGTGCTTTGCGGGATTTACAAGTGAATTTGAGTACGATGTTCCAGGTGGCTGCCTTAGTGATGCTGCTATGTATTACTGCCTTGTATAAAATCCGTCCCAGGGCTGAAGATCAATTGGAAATGTAAATAGCAATGCAATAACAATGAAGTATACCGATTTATTAACGGATGGAGATTTGGAATTGGTTAAAACCAAACTGGAAGGCTTTATCCCGGGCGAAATATATGATATTCATACGCATCCTTACCATCCGGCACATTTCGCTCCTGATGCGTGGGCCTGGTTGATAAAGGCAGGCGTATTAGGTTGTAAAGAGCATAGGAGTCATTTGTTAAAGTATATGCCGGTAAAAACCATTCATGGGCTTTACTTTGGAATGCCACACCGCAGCGCTGATCGTGATGCAATGAATACCTGGGTGCAGGAACAAACAAAATTAAATGCTTCCAAACTTAGCAGGGCTTTGAAAGTGGTGACACCGAAGGATGATCCTGTTCAGGTAGCTGCTGATTTAAAGAGTGGTTTGTTTTGTGGATTAAAAGTATATCATATTTATGCGCAGCGTCCGGACACTATGAACGCTTCGGTAACGGAATATGCTCCGGAGTGGATGTGGGAAATATTAAATGAAACCAAAGGTATCTTAATGCTTCATATTGTCCGCAACGGAGCTATTGATGATACAGATAATCAACGGGAGCTAAAACGGCTTTGCCGCACTTATCCTAAAGCTAAAGTGGTGCTGGCGCATATAGCCCGTAGTTTTAATTACAGAAATGCACGCAGTGGTATAAAGTTTCTTGCTGATATCGACAACATAGTGGTTGATACTTCGGCTGTATGCGAAACAGAATCATTCAAAGCCGCATTAAAATATTTAGGGCCACGCCGTATACTATGGGGCTCTGATTTCGCGGTCAGTGAAATGCGTGGCCGCTGTGTTACTACAGGTTCATATTTCTACTGGCTTCATCCGGAAGTATTACATCCGGATTTTAAACCTGCTACTGAAAATGAAATGACACTGGTGGGGATAGAATCGTTGTTGAGTCTTCGTGAAATGTGTGATGATGCGGGTCTGACAAAAAACGATATACAAGACATTTTTCTTAACAATGCTTTGCGTTTGCTAAAACCACATATCCCTTTTTCAGAATCAGATCAACAGCACGCAAATGGTCCGCAAATGTGGCAAAATGCACGTAAGGTTATTTCCGGCGGAACGGGGTTGCTTTCCAAACGTGCAGAGATGTTTGACCCTGAGTCATGGCCTTCTTATTTTTCGAGGTGTTCGGGATGCGAAGTTTGGGATATGAATGATCGCCGGTATATTGATTTTGCTGGTGGTATAGGTGCTGTACTATTAGGATATGCTGATCCGGATGTTACAGCCGCAGTCAGTCGAAGGCTTTCCCTTGGAACGTATTGTTCATTGGTAAATCCGCAAGAAGTAGAATTGGCGGAGCTCTTATTAAAACTTCATCCATGGGCGGATAAAGTGCGATATGCTCGCAGTGGTGGAGAAGCTATGGCTATTGCTGTTCGTATAGCAAGGGCTGCAACGGGTAAAAGTGGAATTGCTTTCTGTGGTTACCATGGCTGGCATGACTGGTACCTGGCCGCTAATATTGGCGAAACAAATGCATTGGATGGGCATTTGCTTCCCGGATTAGATCCCAAAGGAGTGCCCCGTGAATTAGCAGGAACAGCGCAGCCTTTCCGTTACAACGACCTGGCATCGTTAGACCTTGCCTTGCAAAAGCTGGATGGAAAACTGGCGGCTATTGTGATGGAGCCTATGCGATCGCAAGAGCCACAAGACAATTTTATAAAAAAGGTTTATGAAAAATGCAAAGCAGCCGGAGCTATATTTATCGTTGATGAAATAACAAGTGGTTTGCGATATGGTTTCCCCGGGGCACTTTCCAGGATAGGCATTGATCCGGATATGGTGGTATATGCCAAAGCAATGAGTAATGGTTTTCCATTTGCAGCTATTATAGGGCGTGATGATGTCATGCGTGAAGGCGAATCAAGTTTTATCTCTTCCAGTTACTGGACCGACGGTGTAGGAACTGCGGCAGCATTAGCCGTGTTAAAGAAAATGCAGGAGCAGGATGTGCACCGGGTTGTTTGGGAAAAAGGAAAAGCGTTCCGGGAAAAATTAAAGGGGTTGGCCTTACAGTATCCCGGATGCAATATTATAATCGGGGGCATGCCTTCGACCCCAACAATTACTTTTCAACTAGGTGATAATGCAAAAGCTGCCCATAGACTATATGTTAGAAAAATGCAGGAGAAAGGTTTTTTAGTATCTTCTATATTTTACCTGATGTTGGCGCATGAGCAGCACCACATAGATAGCCTGCTTCAATCACTGGATCGTGCTTTTGCAGAAATGGAGATCCTGATTAATTCAGGTAATTTAGAAAAAGAAGCAGGACAAAGCTTGACACAACCGGGTTTTGCAAGACTTGCCTAGTAGTCATTTTTTATATGTTTAAATAAGAATTCAAATGAGAGTAAGTAAGGTGTTAAAAAATCTTAGAGCGGGCAACAGGGCGAGTTGTCTGAAAATAAACTTTAATGATGCCCAGGTTTCTGAACTTGCCGCTATGTCGGGGTTTGATTGTCTTTGGATAGACAGGGAACACCAGGCACAGGATTGGTCAGTAGTGGCTTCACATATCTGGGCAGCCAAAGCTCACGATGTAGATGTAATGGTAAGGGTGTCGAGAGGGAGTTACAGCGATTACATCAAGCCACTTGAGTTAGATGCAAGCGGCATTCTTGTTCCGCATGTTATGGGATTGGAGGATGCCAGAAAAGTAATTGAAATGACCCGTTTTTATCCAATCGGTAAACGTGCAATAGATGGTGGTAATGCTGATGGTGGTTATACCCGCTATGATATGATACCTTATATGCAGCATGCAAATAAACAACGGTTTGTAATTCTGCAGATAGAGGATCCCGAGCCACTAAAAGATCTTGACGCTATTGCTGCCCTTGAAGGTTATGATATGCTTTTTTTTGGCCCCGGCGATTTTAGCCAGGGAATAGGGGCGCCCGGCGAATGGAATCACCCCCGCTTATTAGAAGCAAGGAAAATGGTGGCGGCAGCAGCAAACAAACATGGAAAATTTGCTGCGACCGTTGGTGCCCCTGGCAACCTGGATGAATTGACCGCAATGGGTTACCAGTTTATCAGTATAGGAGCAGATGTAGTGGGAGTGAAAAATTATTGTGAGCAGCTAATAAACGCCTTTCATCAATCTTCTAATGGACGTACCAACAAATCCTACTTTGAAAACCAATAGCCGTGTTTTGCTATGAAAAAAAAGCTTTTAGGAAAAACAGGATTGCTTGTATCTGAAATAGCATTCGGTGGTGTTGAAATAGGTATGCCCTATGGTATCGGTGTCAACAGTGATGAAGATATGATACAGCAGGAAGCAGCCATTGAATTGTTGCATGAAGCATTGGACGCCGGTATTAATTTTTTTGACACGGCCCGTTTGTATGGGGAAAGTGAAAATATAATGGGCAAAGCTTTTGCAGGCAGGAGAGACGAGGTGGTTATAAATTCAAAGTGCAAAAAGTTTAATAATGACGATGGAAGCATACCGGGATATAATCAATTAAAAAAAATTATTCAGGGATCTCTTTCGGAAAGTCTTATAGCATTGCAAACAGATTATCTCGACGTTTTCATGCTTCACCAGGCAGATAAAGCGATCCTGGAAAATGAGGATGTCGCTCTAATATTCACTGCGCTGAAGAAATCCGGTATCATCAGGGCTACGGGAGTTTCTACCTATACGCCGGAAGAAACCGGCATAGCTATTAACGCAGGCGTTTGGGACACCATTCAGTTGCCATTTAATTTATTGGACCAGCGGCAATTTGCCCATTTCGAATTGGCTGCTGAGAATGGAATTGGAATAATCATTCGTTCCGTTTTATTAAAAGGATTGTTGAGCGACAAGGGAATTAATTTATCTGCACCGTTGAAAAAAGTGGAAGACCATATAAGACAATTTACCAGCTTACCCGGTCAGTCATTAAGCAGTTTACCAGCCCTGGCTACCAGGTTTGCTTTGTCTTTTGACGAAGTTTCTGCAGTCCTGGTGGGTATAGATCGCCTTGAATATTTATACCAGACCTTGCAGGCTGCCAATGAAGGAAGTTTAGATGTGCAAACTACAACGACACTACAGGAAATGAGGTATCCTGAACCTGATTTTTTAAACTTACATACCTGGAGCGTTAATGGCTGGCTTAAATAATTTAGAATACTATGATAAAAATTGGCATAATTGGAATGAGTGCTGGCAATGCTCATCCATACTCCTGGTCGTCCATTATTAATGGTGTGTATGATGGTGCAGAAATAACCAGGGTTGG
>JAKFDZ010000100.1:0-4438 GCA_036675925.1 Flavihumibacter sp. | reverse complement strand
TCCTCTACCATGTATTGAATAAGGATAATTTGCACGGTCAGCAGACTCATAAAAACCCACCATGCCATTTTCATAAAACCCGCCTCCTAATGCTGAGCCTGAGTGATTCCAACAGCGTAGATTTTTTTACCTTTAAATTTCAACTTAATGGACGGAAGCGCCCTTGGCGGCGGTCCTGCAAGAACAGACCCATCCTCTACATTAAAGAAGCCATTATGACACGGGCAGGTTAACTTCCCAGTATCCTTTTCCCAATAAACGGGACACATTAGATGGGTACATTTACTGTTATATGCCCTATATTCCTTTTCAGAGATTCTTACCAATATCGCAGAATCATTGTCATCAGGATAATAGAATGAAACACTCTGTCCAACAGCGATATCTTTTTCATTTACAATAAATACCTCAGAATCATGGGCTTCTTCTTCGCGATTTTTTGATAATGCCATTAATGGGGTTGAGCTTACAAATAATATGCCCATTAATGATAGGGAAGAGGCGATAAAACCTCTTCTATTTAATTCTAATTCTTTATCTCTTCTGATATTAAAAGACAACTTTCGAAGAAATCCCTCTATTTTCTTCATGATTGAACACCATCGCCTTCTCTGAATCCATATCTATTTGTTTCCGTATCCGGCATTCCAATAACAGTCCTTGTTTCAATCACTGTACCGCCGAAATCCCACTTAAACTGAACTTCCTTAGGTGGTTCTGCTTTAATTTCATGTTCATCCACAAAACGAATCGTATCCGTTGGACAAACACTTGCACACATTGGCGGTCTTCCTTTAGAAGTCCGGTCATAACACATATCACACTTGTACATTACTTTTTTCACATCATCCACCCTTGGAATTCCAAATGGACAAGCGTATGTACAGTTTTTACAGCCAATGCATTTTTCTAATGAGGCAGATAATACCGTTCCATCATCTGCAATTGCAATGGCTTGCACAGGACATGATTCCGCGCATGCTGGTGTTACACAGTGCATACAGGGAGTTGGTGAGGCTGCCACCGTTTCCCCTGGATTTAACTCATCCACAAACATCCTCGATAAATGGTCATGCCCGCTGCATTCTTCACATCCAATGACACAAGCTCGGCAGCCAATACATCTTTCGTAATCAATATATAAAACCTTAGCCAAGCTTTTCACCTGCCTGCTGTGCAATCTTTTCTAATTTGACTGCGCAAACCTTGAATTCTGGTATTTTCGATTTCGGTTCTAATGCGGGGTTTGTCAAATGATTGATTGCCAAGGATTTACCCCAGTGATAGGGAACGAATACCATGTCCTCTCTCGTTATTTTTGTAACTCTTGCTGGGAGTTCGATACTTCCCCTTGGGCTAGATACCTTTACGGGTTCTCCATGTTCGATGTTATATTTTTTCGCTAAGTTAGGGTGAATTTCCACATATGGATCTGGACATAAATTACGCAGAGCCTCAATCCTCCTTGTTTGATTCCCACTTAAATAGTGAAATACAACTCGTCCAGTCGATAAAATGATTGGGTATTCTTTACTCGTTTTCTCATTTGGACCTTTATGTTCAAATGCTAGGATTCTTGCTTTTCCATCAGGGAAATTAAATTTCAAATCCTCAAATAATCTTGGTAACCCTTCCGATTCCTCTGTTGGGCAAGGCCAGAAAACCCCCTGCATTTTATCAAGCTTTTCATAGGTGATTCCGTAATAATCTGCGGTCCCGCCTTTACTTGCAACCCGAAGCTCATTAAAGATATCCTCTGGTGAATTAAATTGGAAGTATTGCCCCCTGCCAAGTCGTTCTGCAATTTCACAAATGACCTTCCAGTCCCGTTTTGTTTCACCAGGTGTACGATCAATACCTTTCACTCGTAATACCCGTCCTTCAACATTTGTCATGGTTCCATTGTCTTCAATCCAAACGGTCGAAGGAAGAACAACATCCGCTAACTCTGCCGATTCTGATAAAAAGAAGTCCATGCAAACAAAAAAGTCTAAACTCTTTAGATACTCACCCACATCACCCACTGTTGGGGAGGAGACAATCGGATTGCTGCAGATTAATAACAATCCCTTAATTTCTTTTCCTAGTGCCTGAAGCATTTCAAAGGCCGATAATCCTGGTCCTGGAATTTCTGATTCATCGACACCCCACACACCAGAGATATATTCTCGTGCTTTCGGGTCGGTGATTTTTCGAAATCCTGGCAGCTGGTCTGTTTTTTGTCCGTGTTCCCTGCCGCCTTGGCCATTCCCCTGACCTGTGAAGGTTGCAACCCCAGAACCCTTTTTACCCATTTTCCCTGTTACTAAACAAAGATTCACATAGTTTGAAACGGAATCTGTACCTGTTGCATGCTGCTCAACCCCGCGTGCGAACATGGTCATCCCGGTTTTTGCCTGACCGAATAGTCGAGCAGCTGTTATGATTTTGTCAACCGCAACACCTGTAATCTCAGAAACATGGGCAGGTGTATATTTCTTAACTAGTTCCTTTAATTCTTCATAACCAGTTGTGTGGTTTTGAATAAAGTCATGGTCAACTAAATCTTCTTCAATCATGACATGCAGTAAGCCATTCGCTATCGCCACATCGGTTCCTGGCCGAATATCTAGATGGACATCTGCTACAAGTGCTGTTTTCGTTTGTCTAGGGTCGACGACAATTAATTTTGCTCCGCGGTCTCTAGCACCCCATATATATGGCATCGATAACGGGTGACACTCAGCTGTGTTAGAGCCTGCAATCAACAATACATCTGCAAACTTTATGTCAGACCAAGGATTGGTTGATCCCCTATCAATGCCGATACTTTGGTTGAAGCCGACAGATGCCGATGACATACAATAGCGGCCATTGTAATCAATATTTTTTGTCCCAAGTCCTATCCGTGCGAACTTACCCATTAAGTAACATTTTTCATTTGTCATCGAGGAGCCGCTATAAATTCCAAAGGCATCTTTTCCATACTTGCCTTGAATTTCTTGGATTTTCGATACAATCAAATCCATTGCTTCATCCCATGTAGCTTGTTCTAGCTTTCCATTTTTTCGAATAAGCGGGTGCTTAAGGCGTTCCACATGCTCTGCCTGCCGGTAAGCACTTACTCCCTTCGGACAAAGCCTGCCCCCATTCATTGGAAAATCATATCTAGGCTCCACACCGAGGACCGATTGATCTTCTTTGTTGACGCGAATATTCATCCCGCATTGCATCCCGCAGAAGCAGCAATGCGTAGAAATCAGTTCCTCGCCATCTCGTAAAATCGCATCGTAATCTCTTTGCGCGTAGTCTTTATTTTGTGCATGACCCATCTATTGATCTCCTCCCTTCTTCAATTGGAGTCCGTTTTTCTGATTGCTCTCTAACACAAGGTTCGCTTTTCGGAAATGAACTTTAGCACCATAGGCTCCTAATCTGTGGCTTACTCTTCGACACTGTGAACACAAGTCTGAAAAGTGAAGTGTTGTGTGATCAATCGGAACAGACAAATGTCTTTTTTCTAACGCTAGTTGAACATCTTTGATTTGTGTAGCCGTCGCGTATTCTATCCCGCATCTAGCACATTGTTTCTGTTCTCCCATTGCATGGTACATCGGAACCATCACAGCTAAAATTCGAAGTGGTAAATGCCAGAACTTACTGAAAGGAAAATATAAAAGGAATACGATGACTGTTATTTGGTGAGCAAGCGCAATACCTAAATAGAAAGCCCCCTCCATCCATAACGCAGACACGGTTAATAAGGAGCCAGTTATTGAGATTGCTATTAGTAGAAAGAGTGGGAAGAAATCATATTCCTTTGACTGCTCAACAATCTTTTTTTCGTCTGTTACTCTTCTATACAGAGCCATACCGCAGCCAATAATAACAGCTATCCCTGTCCAATTTAAACCGTGGTAAATGGCTATTGCGAGAGGTGAGTCGACACCCATCCGAAATAACGGTATTCCAAAAACCACTGCTGCATAAGTTTTAGGTTCAACTAACTCAAAATGAAGCCAGTTAAGTACAAGGGAAAAGGTAATGGCAAATGAGAAGATGACTCCCCAAGAAATGAACATATGCTGTGCCCAGCGATATACGGAACGATTTCTAATAAATCTTTGCTCTCCGATATTGGTATACAAAGTCTTAAAGACGAAGGCCAGCCCTTTTGCGCTAAACATCATTTTAATTCCTTGTTTCCACAGCCTTCTAGTTGGGGGACGTAAAGTCCATGAGGTAATTCTGATTGTCAGGAGGACAAAGCACAGAATTGTCGCCCATAAATACCCGTACAAAGCCATATCAAAATACCCAAATTGTTCTGAGCCAATGTAAACAGAAAAGAATACAATCACTAACACGATAAAAACATTTCGTGCTGATTTCTTTGAAAATAGCAATGAGTCTTCTTCATAAGGATAAAAGTTCATACGCCAAACTCCTTTACTCTTTG
>JAKFDZ010000099.1:0-1996 GCA_036675925.1 Flavihumibacter sp. | reverse complement strand
AGGTATGGTGATAGGTTTGACAGAACTGGATGTGGATAATATGGAGCTGCTACCGGGAGCGTCTTCAGCTTTATATGGTCCTGGTGGTATGAACGGTACTTTATTGATCAATGGAAAAAATCCCTTCAAATACCAGGGGTTAAGCTTCCAGATCAAACAGGGTATTATGCATACCGATGGCCGGCAACAACCAGCTTCACCCTATTATAACTGGAGCCTTCGCTGGGCTAAACAGATCGGTAAAAAATTCGCTTTTAAAATTGGTACTGAATTGATCCAGGCCAAAGACTGGCAGGCGGATGACTATAGGAATTACAAACGTTCCGGTTCTACGGGTGAAGTAGTTGCTGGTACCCGTGAAACCGACCCGAACTATGATGGAGTAAACGTATATGGTGATGAGGTTTCTATTAATTTAAAACAAAGAGTGCTGAATCCGATTGCACAGGCTGTTCCATTCTGGGCTGATTATATTAATTCACTTCCTGCAAATATCCCGGTTTCCCGGACAGGTTATACAGAAAAAGAAGCGGTTAATCCAAACACTTTGGTGTATAAACTTTCGGGTGCTTTGCATTATAAATTAACCGATGCGATTGAAGCCAGCCTGAGTGGCTACTGGGGTACCGGTAATACTGTGTACACAGGAAGTCAACGTTATTCTTTGCGGGAGTTGAAAATGGGCCAGTACAAATTAGAATTGAATCATAAAAATTGGTTCGTTCGGGCCTATACCACACAGGAAAATGCCGGTGGGGCACATAATCTTACTTTTAATGCAGTAAAGTTTAATGATGCCTGGAAAGCAGATGCTGCCTGGTTTCAGCAATATGGCTTTGCCTATGTAAATGCAAAAATGGCTGGTCGTCCTGAATTAGAAGCTCACAATATTGCCCGTTCTGTAGCCGACCAGGGCCGTCCTGCGGCAGGATCAGCAGCTTTCCAGAAACTATGGGATGCAACCCGTAAAAAGCCAATTCCGCAAGGTGGTTTGTTTCTTGACCGCACTGATCTTTACATGGTGGAAGGGCAATATAACCTGACCGATGTGATTAAATTCGCAGAAGTGATCGTTGGCGCCAACTGGAAACAATACGTACTGAACAGCGAAGGCACATTGTTTGCCGACAAGCCCGGCGAGCCCATCAGGATCGATGAAATTGGGGCTTATATACAGGTTGCCAAAGAAGTAGTAAAAGATCGGCTTAAACTCACTGCTTCCGGCCGCTGGGACAAAAACGAAACCTTTGAGAAAAGAAAGCTTACACCAAGATTCACAGCTCTTTTCAAGCCGGCCAAAGATCATAATATCCGGCTGTCTTTCCAGACTGCCTATCGGTTTGCTTCTACACAACAGCAATGGATAGACCTTGATGTAGTAACCGGCCGCCTGCTGGGAGGTGTAAAATTTCTTTGGGATAAATACAACATGACCGATAACCCCGTGTATGATCCTGCTACCTTAGAGGTAGTACCTTATGTTGCTTTTAAACCTGAGAGTGTTCAGTCGTATGAGATCGGCTATAAAACATTGGTGAAACAAAAATTATTGATTGACGCTTACTATTATTTCAGCGAATACAAGGACTTTCTTTCCCGCAGAGATGTGGTACAAAACCCGGGTACTGCCGACCAGAGAGGATTTTCTATTGTAGTCAATGCACCCGGCACCGTAAAAGCATCAGGATGGGGACTGGGCCTGGAATATTTGTTACCAAAGAATTTTTCCATATCTGCCAATGTATCATCTGATGAGTTGGGTGATGTACCTGATAAATTCCTCACATCTTTAAACACGCCAAAGTATCGCACAAATGTTTCTTTAAGCAATAGCGGCTTTGGTCATCAAAATCGTTTAGGCTTTAATATAGCGTGGAGATGGCAGGACAAATTCTTTTATGAGAATGATTTTGCCAGTGGTGATGTACCAGCTTATCATACTTTAGATGCACAAGTGAGTTATAGAAAGCAGGAGACCAAATCGACTTTTAAGATC
>JAKFDZ010000098.1:0-1881 GCA_036675925.1 Flavihumibacter sp. | reverse complement strand
GAGCAACCGCACTTTGTTTACTTTCACGTAAGTTATGTGCACGGGAAATAATTTTCCCATCGATAACGAGGATCGCTCCAATTGGCACCTCTCGTAAATCTTCTGCCTTCTTTGCTTCCTTAATAGCTTCTTTCATATAGTATTCATCAGTAAATTCTTCAATGGTCATAAGGTTACCGCCTTACATTATCTTCATCATTTCAACACGTAAGATTGATATTTTTTCCATTATATCATGAATCAATCCTTTCTCTCATAGAATAGATGTAGCGTTCTTGCTTAGGAGGGGAAGAATATGCAAATTCATGTTGTGAAAAGTAATGAATCCTTAACAACCATTGCCAGAACTTATAACACAACAGTTAATGATATTGTTGAAGCAAATGACATCCCTAATCCAAATAATCTTGTCGTCGGTCAAGCGATGGTGATTCCGATCGTTGGCAGTTTTTATTATGTTCAGCCAGGAGACAGTCTATGGTCTATTGGACAAAAAACAGGTGTACCTTATCAACAAATTGCCTCAGTGAATCGTATCTCATTAAACCAGCAGCTCTATGTTGGATTTCGTCTTTATATCCCGCAGGCACCGAAAAGAAGAGCAGAATTTAATGCCTATGTTGAACCCCGTGGCACATCTGTAGCCCCAATCTTAGAAAGCAGCGCACGGGAAGCAGCACCCTACTTAACTTACCTGGCCCCATTCAGCTTTCAAGCTCTAAGGGATGGATCTTTAAAGGAACCCTTATTAAATAATTTTCCAGCCATTGCGAGAGCCAATCGAAATGTTTTAATGATGGTCATCACTAACCAAGAAAATGATCAATTTAGCGATGAATTAGGCCGTATTTTACTTAATGATATCCCGATTCAAGATAGATTCTTAAATAATATCGTAGCGACTGCAAAGAAATACGGGTTTCGAGATATTCATTTTGATTTTGAATTTTTACGGCCCGCAGACCGTGAAGCCTATAACGCATTTTTACGAAAGGCAAAGGCACGGTTCCAAAGGGAAGGCTGGTTAATATCAACTGCCCTTGCCCCTAAAACAAGTGCTACACAAAAGGGAAAGTGGTATGAAGGCCATGACTATCGGGCACACGGTCAGATTGTTGATTTTGTTGTTATTATGACCTACGAGTGGGGCTACAGTGGCGGTCCTGCCATGGCCGTTTCCCCCATTGATCAGGTTCGAAGAGTGTTAGAATATGCGATAACGGAAATGCCCCCAAATAAAATTATGATGGGACAGAACCTGTATGGATACGACTGGACACTTCCATTTGTTCAAGGCACTGTAGCAAAAGCAGTAAGTCCACAACAAGCGATTGAACTTGCAGCTAGATACAAGGTTCAGATTCAGTATGATACAAAGGCACAAGCTCCTTTTTTCCGATATACTGCTGAAGATGGCAAGCGGCATGAGGTTTGGTTTGAAGATGCCCGCTCCATTCAGGCAAAGTTTAATTTGATTAAAGAGTTAAAGATTCGCGGTATGAGTTATTGGAAGCTTGGCTTAGCATTTCCGCAAAATTGGCTGTTAATTGTTGAAAATTTCAATGTGGTTAAAAGAAGTTAATAGTATTTCCTCCATAAACTGCCGAAATTCGGCAGTTTTTTCATATAATCGACATTTATATTTCTTCTTCTATAATTTCCATATCCCTTCCTGCGTCAGATTATGATAATATATTATTTGTGCCTTTATTGAACTTTGAATTAGTACTTCCGGCATATTGCTGGTTAAACATAGAAATTGCAGGCAATTGGAGAAGGAGGACATGCAATGGGGTATACTCCCTTTATAACCGTTGAAGGGCCGATTGGTGTAGGTAAGACATCTCTCGCAAAAGCCATTTCAGATCAATTTAATTTTGC
>JAKFDZ010000097.1:0-2277 GCA_036675925.1 Flavihumibacter sp. | reverse complement strand
GATATCGCTGAAGTAGTCCACCACCATCTGCAGCACCTGGCTCTTCAGGGACTCGGGCGGTGGGGTATCCAGGTGTACAAGGGTGAACATCGAGAAGCTGGCTCCGGGGTGGGCCTGATTGGGGAAATCGGCGTTGGCGGCATTGTAACGCTCATGGGTTTGATCGTTTCTATGTGCTGTGTTGGATAACGGTTCGGCCCTTACGGCGGCTCGCTTTTGGCAAACGCCCGGATCGCCGGCCCCGCCAAAAGTAAGCAAAAGGTCTTGCCCCTTGCATCCGGCCCGACTTCGTCGGGTTCTCCACAGGAAAAACCCAGGCTACCTCGCTGACCTCATTGATTCGAAGATTTAACGCGTAGGGTGGATGTCCACGTCGTGGAAAACCGCGAAGCGTTTTGCACCATGGATATCCGGGTTACTCGCTTTACGAGAGAAAGTAACTTGCCGTAAGGACAAAGTCGGTGGTGGCCACGGCGGAAAAATAAATACGTCCCCTTTTCGCGCATGCCTATGTAGGGTGGATGACGCTCTTTGCATCCTCCGTTGGCGGCGGTTATCCGGACTACTTGCTTGCTTTGTTATATCTGGTCTGGCGTTTTCTTCATTTCATTTATGGCTTGAAGTAGTCTAATGGTTTCTGTTCCGTCTAGGTTTGAACCTTTATATCTAACTTCATATAAACCTTGGAGATTTGATGGAAGTTTGACACCGTCTTTCACAAGCAGGATGAAACGCTTTCTATATAGAGCCATGGCGGCGCCAATTTCTATCAAAACATTTGGATTTAAGACAATGTGCTCTTTGGCTTCTGGGTCAATAAGTGTCATTTCATTTTCAACATGAATTATCGCGGCACCGCAACTTCTCATATCATTCATTACTTTTTCTGGCACGGGTTGTGAGACAGATTGCTTTTCAACCGAAACGACAGCCTCCATCTCTCCAAATGAAAGCAGTTGCTTAATTGGTTCTACGAATTCCTTATTTTTCCCGTGAGTGATAAAGACTCGGCGTAGCTTATTGCTGTCGAGTGTGTCCGTCGGATTTCTAGGGTTTTCTATATGTGGCTGACTGCCTTGAGAGGCAGCAGGAGTCTCATATGGTTGTTCAGAGTTTAAAGTTTCCGATTTTTCATCGAAATTACCATTTGACGCTCCTGCAAGGTCAACATATTGCTTGCCTTTGATTTCGGTGATTAGGCCAAGAGATTCCGCGCTTTCAATTATTAGTGATAGCACTTCAGCTGTTCGGTCTGCCGGTACGCCCATGTCGTTTAGGACGTTCTGAGCAATATTGTCTTTTGGTAGTGGACTATTGTTGTAATGAGTTAGGAATTCTCTGATAACCCGTGGCTTAAGTAATGCTTCACGTTTTGCGAGTAAGTCGTCACCTTCGGATGTTGGGCGAATTATTCGCTTGCCAAGAGGGGTGAGTTTTATTTCCGACGCGTTGTAGCCACCCTCGGTGAGTTGATACGCAATTGATGCGCCGCATAGTGAGCGAAAAGGGCCTGAGCCCGGTTGGACATTCATGGCTGATGCAACCCGCAACGGAGTCGAGGGATTTCCAGCATAGTTTTCGTACAAAGCTTTAGGTATCCGGAGGGCGTGCTCAAGCGAGTAGCCTGGTACATCTGTTTGACTTAGCTGAGATCGGCGCTTGCCCTTTTGAGCTTCCTGATCCTCGGTAGAGTTCTCTTTTTTCTTTGCCATGGTGATTGCTTCCAACAATGTAGGGTTAAGGGTTAAATGAAAAAGCCCCGCACTAGGCGGGGCTTTTCTTAAGCTGCAACCCCAACATCCATGGCAGGTGTAGGGTTAATCTACTCTGATGTCAGCGAGCCATCAATCCCAGCTCAACGCCCCACCCGTCTGATACTCGATCACCCGCGTCTCGAAGAAGTTCTTCTCCTTCTTCAGGTCCATGATCTCGCTCATCCACGGGAACGGGTTGGTGGTGCCCGGGTATTCCTCTTTCAGGCCGATCTGGGTCAGGCGGCGGTTGGCGATGAATTTGAGGTAGTCCTCCATCATCGCCGCGTTCATGCCCAGTACGCCGCGCGGCATGGTGTCGCGGGCGTATTCGATTTCCAGTTGGGTGCCCTGGAGGATCATCTGGGTGGCTTCTTCCTTCATCTGGGCATCCCACAGGTGTGGGTTTTCGATCTTGATCTGGTTGATCACGTCGATGCCGAAGTTCAGGTGCATGGATTCGTCGCGCAGGATGTACTGGAACTGCTCGGCGACGCCGGTCATCTTGTTGCGCCGGCCCATGGAG
>JAKFDZ010000096.1:0-2180 GCA_036675925.1 Flavihumibacter sp. | reverse complement strand
ATCGCTAGCAATCCAGCGTTGCGCTGCTGACCATGTAGCGGAAACGACTGTATCTGTAGTCAACCTTCCAAATGATGAAATGAAGGGTCGTATTATTGGCCGTGAAGGAAGAAATATCCGTACACTAGAAACACTTACGGGAATTGATTTGATTATCGATGATACCCCAGAGGCAGTAATTCTATCAGGATTCGACCCAATTCGTCGTGAAACGGCTCGATTGGCGCTTGAAAAGTTAGTTCAAGACGGACGTATCCATCCTGCACGTATTGAGGAAATGGTAGAAAAATCACGTCGTGAAGTGGATGAGTATATTCGTGAAGTGGGTGAACAAACGACCTTTGAAGTCGGTGTTCATGGATTACATCCGGATCTTATTAAAATCCTTGGACGCTTAAAGTTCCGTACGAGTTATGGACAAAATGTCCTAAAGCACTCAATGGAGGTTGCTCAGCTATCTGGCTTACTTGCAGCTGAACTTGGTGAGGATGAAACGCTGGCACGTCGTGCAGGGCTATTGCATGATATCGGAAAAGCAATTGACCATGAGGTGGAAGGAAGTCATGTTGAAATTGGGGTTGAACTTGCAACTAAATACAAGGAACACCCAGTGGTTATCAACAGTATTGCCTCTCACCATGGTGATACGGAACCAACATCAACCATATCCGTTCTAGTGGCTGCTGCTGACGCATTATCAGCCGCAAGACCTGGAGCACGTAGTGAAACTCTAGAAAACTATATCCGCCGCTTAGAAAAGCTGGAAGAGATTTCTGAGTCCTATGAAGGTGTTGAGAAATCCTTCGCTATTCAAGCTGGTCGTGAGGTGCGGATTATTGTAAGACCTGATGCAGTGGATGATTTAGCTGCACATCGTTTGGCTCGAGATATTCGGAAACGAATCGAAGAAGAGCTTGATTATCCGGGACATATTAAAGTGACAGTCATCCGTGAAACACGGGCTGTGGAATACGCAAAATAGAGCGGTGCTTTTAGCACCGCTTTATTTTTTTTGCGAGGTGACCAACGGTTAAATAAAATAAAAGTGTGATACAATTTATAGTAAATATATGCAACACGAAAGGATTACAAATGAACTTATTATTTATTGGAGATGTTGTAGGCTCGCCAGGCCGAGATATGGTGAAAGAGTATGTGCCAAAAATTAAAGAAAAATATAGACCTAATTTTACGATAATTAATGGTGAAAATGCTGCAGGAGGCAGAGGGATTACAGAAAAGATTTACCGGGAGTTTTTGGGTTCCGGCGCACAGGCTGTTACCCTTGGAAACCACTCTTGGGATAACAAGGAGATTTTTGAATTTATCGAATCGGCAAAGAATATGGTACGGCCGGCAAATTTCCCTGAAGGTACCCCTGGTAAAGGATTAGGATTTTTTAAGGTAAATGATGTAGAAGTAGCTGTCATCAATTTACAAGGGCGCACTTTTATGCCGCCTTTAGATTGTCCTTTTAAAAAGGCGGATGAATTAGTGGAAATGGCACAAGAGAGAACACCATTTATTTTTGTGGATTTCCATGCAGAAGCAACAAGCGAAAAGCAGGCAATGGGCTGGTACTTAGATGGAAGAGTTTCAGCTGTTGTAGGCACACATACACATGTTCAAACCGCTGATAGCCGTATCCTGCCAGGCGGCACAGGCTATTTAACGGATGTAGGGATGACAGGTCCATATGATGGAATTCTTGGTATGGAAAGGGAAGCGGTCATTACCAAATTCCTTACAAGCCTGCCAGTAAGATTTGAAGTTCCTAAAGCGGGTAGAACCCAGCTTAGTGGAGTCTACATGGAACTTGACAGAAAAACTGGCAAGAGCAAAAAAATGGAAAGAATTTTAATAAATGAAGATAATCCTTGGTATTCTTAACCTTCCAATTGTGGAAGGTTATTTCTTTGTCTAGCTTCAGCGCCTAGGGGCTCGGGGTCATAAGCCAATCCGTCAAGAAGGTAAAGACCAACCTTCTCGCCGGCTCGTCTTATGCCTGTCGCCCCTGTACAAGGCGCTTCCGCTTTTCAAATTTCACTGATAAATATGCACTTTTTTTGTCCAAGCCGGAATATGTCTTTTGCAGAATGAATATAGTAGCAGTGGAATCTTATATACCTGATTTGCTCATGAAACTGCTCATGCCAGGATCGGGATTATACAAGGGGGAG
>JAKFDZ010000095.1:0-41489 GCA_036675925.1 Flavihumibacter sp. | reverse complement strand
TATGAAAATGGCAAAGAAGTTTCAAGAAAGAATTACTAACACCTCAATACGGAACCGTTGAAGACCCGGTTCGAAAGGCCGGGCCTTTTCTGTGATGTAAAAATCAGACACCCCTAACCTTGTAAAGCCGGAAAAATGCTTTGTGCATCTCCGAAAAATGCTTTGTAAACTTTTTACCACTTCCCCAATCTGAACTTATTGCCCCTTTAGAGGGGCAATTTACTATATTTGCGCTGCCAACTTTCAACAACAACCAGAAGCCTGTATCGGGCTTATTCTCCTGATGATAAAGCCCGGACAAGGATTTGCGGTTCGCCGCACTTCTGGTTGAGAACGTTGGCAAACATGATCATCCCGTCCGGGCCCTTTTTTACATTTGATAGTTAGCTGTCAGCACTTCTATTTTCTTCTTACCATAACCTTTATTCACACTTACAGCCTGCTCAATGCTTCGGGAATGCCAGCCATTTTTAGCGGCATAGCTGGCCAGCAGATCAGAAGGATAGCTACTTAACAGGAACTTGCCTTTAATACCGCTCAACAGCCGCAAAAGAGCCTCAAAGTCTTCTGCTGAATATCCATCATAATGGCCGCAATTACTGTTGAAATAGGGTGGATCAACATAAAAGAAGCTATCTGCTGTATCACGGCTTTGAATAATATACAGCGCATCAGCACACTCTATTTGTACATTTTGCAACCTGATCGCCAGGTCTTCGGTGAATAAGCTCTTTTTGTTATGGATTTTAGCGGTAGTTGTGTTGTCTTTTTTATCATAACCCCACGTACCATCCAACATACTGCTAAAGGTCTGGCTGCTCAATACCCATACAGCCCATGCCCGCTTTACTTCATCAAACAAATGCGGATTAGCATAAACCGTCCGGGCATCTTCATACAGCCGCCTGCTGTGCAGCGTAGCCCGGATCATCCGTTCTACATCCACAAACTTGTTTTGAACTACACTGTAAAAATTGATTAGCTCTTTATTGGTATCATTCAATACCTCTACGTTTGATGCCGGTTTAGAAAAGAATACCGCACCGCCGCCAATGAAAGGTTCACAATAAAGAATGTGAGCAGGAATAATAGAAAGGATTGTCTTAGCCAGCTTCTGTTTACCGCCATAATAGCTGATAGGCGTTTTCATTTTGATTTTCATGTCTTTTATTGTTTGAGTTAGTTGCTTATTCCCCTAACAATAAAAAGCCCCGCTGTAGAAACAGCAGGGCACCAAAAAACCAACTGCTTATGAGAAAACTGTCTTCAAAGGGATCAGATATATTTTACTTGAATCCTATTTTTAATTTTGATAAGAACACTGACACCACTATCGCACCTATTGCTAAAAGTATCAACTGTGTCAGCGTTGCAGGCTTCGTTGCTTTGGTCTTAGTGCTTTCCGTTACTATTTGTTCCATCCTGGCAAAGCGCTTATCCCAAGTGCTATCGTAAGTCTGTGTGTTCGTTTGTTCCTTACCCTTACCGCCTTCCAGTATTACAATCTGCGGCTGCTGCTGTTGGCCCTGTGGTACAGTAATAAAATTATTAATAGTCGTATCGCCACCTTTTACAGGCTGTGCATACTTCAAAATAGTTCGCCACCACTCCCAATCGGTTACGCTGGCGCTATTTGTTTTCTTCACGCTACCACTGTCTTCTTTTGTTTCCGCTGCTGTTTCCTGCTTCTTATCCTGCTTAGTCTTCAGCACTTCGCATGATGAACACATAAAAGCAAACAATATCAGCAATGCAGCGAAAAACGTGTACACCAGCAACATTCTGAATACAGGGTCTTTTTTCATTACTCAGTTTTTTTGTTATCCACTTCTGATTTGCTGCCGCCGAAATAATACCCTCCAACCGATGATAGTAACCCGCCGAACACAAACCCTATGGCAATGTTAATTACATCTTTGTTTTCAAGCGGGATCGCCTTTATCTGTAGCAGGTACAGCAAAACAAAACAACCAATCACCGTAATGATTGCAATGATGTTCCTGATCTCTGTTTTCCCTACATTCTCAAAAAACTTTTTCATTTTTTCTTTTTATATGATTCAATGATGTTTTGCACTCTCTTTTTAAACTTCGGATAGTTGATGAACAACGTATAGCAGCCCACCGATATAGAAATGAACGCAGCCAGGTCACTGGCGCTAACATTGCTCCATATGCCCAGTAATATTGTCAGGGTTGCAGGGATGACACCAGCGCCGGGTACGTTATGATCTGCCATGCTTTTAATTGTTATTTTTTGTTTACAGGTTTCTTTTTCTCTTTGGCCTCCCATTCTTTTTGCGCTGCTGCGATCATAGCATCAAGCAAAGGCTTTACAGCTATGTTATATTGATCTATGCTATTCAGCTTTGCAAACTCCGGATGAACAAGAATGCTTTTTAAATCCTTGTTCAGTTTCTCCAGGTGACGGTAATTGACAAAGCTGGTACTATCAGTAAGTACCGGCACACTATCCTTTACTGCTGTTTGAGCAAATACATTGAGGCCAATAGTTACAAACGCAATGAGAACGAATACTTTTTTCATAATGTCAGTTGATTGAGTTGATTAAAAAATTTAGTCCTACAGCTATTACCACACAGGCAATAGCTTTTATTTTACCGGCAATCTTGCCGCCATGTTTCCAAAGAAATATATCAATAACATTTCTACCACCCAGGTAGTGCCATTTGAAATTCCCGGCACGTAGCAGGTTGATGGTGGTATCAAATATTAACCACATCCAAAACAAGCAAGCAAGCACACAAAGCCCGGTTGCCTTCCAATGGAAGGCATTGATGATAAGGATAGCAGCAGCCATTGCTGCCACTATCCCTTTCATAAATGTATTAGCACTGTGAAACATCCTTTGCTCCTTATCAGTACTCCCAAATCTTCGGAAGTTGTTAATGGCAGGGACATCATGCCTGCCACTAAAAAAGGCAAACAATACACACAGTACTTGTATGGCAACAGCTAAAATCATAACTCACCCCTCCAGTGAATAGTTGCACCGATAGTAATACCTGCCAGAATAATCAACATGGCCCGCCATGCCGTTGATGCGAATAATTGTTTGAAAGAAAACTCGGTATGCCGGATGCCGAATGCTTTATCCTTTATCATGGCGGTGCCGGTGTATACCAGCGTCCATGCGATGGCTGATACAACGATAGCCGCTAACAGGCACAGTACTATTGATGGATAGGTTCTTGTACCTGAATAGGCGATCTGTACCGGGTACAATAACACTAACCAATATGCGAGATAGATAACCAGGCCAACGATGAGCAATAAAATTCCTTTTGTTTGTTTTTTCATAACTGTTTTATTTTTTGATTTAATTAATACCTCTCATTGCCTTCAACTCTTGCACCGTTACAAAGTCGATTAAATGTTCCGGTACATTCAATTCCGCTTCTGTTATTGATTTTGGGTATTCCCAAACAGTACCAGAGCAATTACCGGCATTCCACCCACCATTAATAATACCAGATCTGTTTGTCCAGGTAGCCCTGTTATTCTTTATAGTATTATTTGCACAGTTGATATTCCCAACCTGAGCCCAGATAAACAATGGATTATTGCTCCACGCAAATTGCTTGCTGAATATTTTATTCCCTGTTATAACATGATTACTACCGCCTGCTATTGCAATACCATATTGGCCTGGATTCAACAAAGTGTTTCCTTCTATTCTTATATAACCGCCGTCATAGTCACCGGCTACTATGCCGCCTCCTGATTGTGAAGGCCCACCACCACGGAACATATTGTTTTTAATAAGCACAGGTGAAGCTGCTGTCCCGTATGTTTTGAACATACTGATTAAATCTTCAGGTGCACTTTCCCCAGCAAAATTCTCTCCTTTATTCCCACTTACTTCGTTACCTGCACCACTGACAGTATTGAATTGTACGAACTGTCCACGGGCATTCCCACCCGCTCGTGCTCTTACATTCACAAACTGATTATTAATAACCTTAACGGTTGAAGAAGTAGAAGCGTAGACTCCTGTAGTTATTCCATTGAATAGGCAATTTTCTACCCTTATATTAGTACCCTTGTAAATCGCTATAGCTTCTGCCCCTCCTTTATTGAAAAAACAATTACGGATAATCACGTTACTGGAACCGGATATATTTATCATTACGCCGGCTACATTTTCAAATCGTTTGCCCTCGATAACTACATTGCTCTTACCCGTTAATATAATTGGTTCGGACATTGGCAGAACTAAATAACTACTAGGTTTCTTAAACGGCTTGATCGTTTTTGTATATACAGGGTAAGACAGTAGTACCGCCGTATCTTTTCTGATCCAAATAACCGTGTCACCTTTACTCAGGTAAGAAGTATCCTGCCCAAATGCCGCCTGAATCGATACAAGAAAAATTAAAAGATATTTCATGAAATTTTTTTTTTAGTTATTTACCAACCGCCGTTTTAAATGTTTGAAACCTGCTATCCATATTATCTGCTTCTCCCGAAGAAAGACCGTCTCCGATTGTTACAAATCCTAACTTTCTGGCCGAATAATTAGCAGGCACTGTTGCTGTATTCAATGCGCCTACCAGCATTTTAATATTGAAGTTCCCATGCGTAGCAGTATTTGCGGAACTATTTGATCCAAACGAGGAACCGTCTTTATAAACAGTCGATAGAGTGCTGGATGTTCTGCTTTCCACATAGTAGCCGATTGCATTAGTGTTACCAGCTACAGACACTCTCGATGCAGATGTGCCGCAATCAAAGTATAATGTTCCATCATTACGCTTTATTTGAGTAAACCATCCGGAGGTAGTTCCATTCAGGAAGCCAATATCTGCATATTGCCCGACGGCCTGCACGTTCTCCATTACATATAATGATAAATGCGAACTATTGATATCAGACATTCCGCTGCTTGCATCAAAATTCGTGTTCCCATAACCTGTTGTTCCGTCGAAATCAACGCCTGTAGCGCTATGTGTAACTGTTCCCGACCACGTAATATTGTAAGTTCCTGGCGACTTAGCATTGATAGCATTTGATGCAGCATTACCACCCATGAAGGGGTATAACAATTTTAGCTTGGACCAATTTCCGTCTGTCTTTAAACCCGCCACATAGTTTGAAAATGCATCTTTCTCTATAGCTGATAGTGTGCCACCAGCTGCCGAAACGGCTGCGAAATAAATCTGCGCATCAGCATCATAGGAGGATGGATCAACCTCAATTGTTATGCTGGCTGCTGATGGATTGTAAAATTCCAGCACGACGGTATCGCCCTCAGCCCACCTGTAGCCATTTTGTAAAGTCAATACATCTGACCCGACTGGCTTTGAATAATAATATGGACTAACTCTTTTTCCGTTAATAAACAACCTTGATCTAAAAGACGAAGAACCTATTATATAGGCAGTCGTGTCAGTATCGTTTGGCATGGTAAATCCACCAACTATAAATACAGCATCATCCGGTGCTTTTGCAGCCTTCAGGTCTATCCTGTTTGAAAGAAACATGGTATCTACCGGCAACTGAGCTTTCTCTTCCGCATCCGTGATCGCAAGTCCTGTAATAGCTACTTTTGTCGGCGTTGCCATTCCTGAAACTTCTGATGGCGCAACTACAGTATTTATCGCAACCTTATATGTAGTATCAGCAGGGAACGACTTAGATATTCCAACAACATTTACAGGTACATTATCTAATGTGTATGTATAGCTAGTCCCTCCTGACCCGGTAACTGTTACACTTAACGGCCGTCCGGTTGCTGAAGGTGGATTAGTTAGATCGAACGCCGAATGAATCACTAAATTTTTCAGCGTTGGAATGAAATCAGTTTCGGTTATCTTTTTATAAAGATCGTTTGCCACCAAATAGTAAGCCGCCTTAGTTGGATGAATAGCATCCTCCATCAATGCTGCATTAAGGTTGTAATCATTAGACGCAGATTTGACTAACTTATAATAATCGTAAATCAAGACACCTCCTTTCCCTTGCTCACCATAGGTACCCTTTAGCCAGGCGTTTACTTTTTGAGCCTCAATAAAACGAGTATCGCTACCCGAAGCATAGCTATTATGACCAGAGGTTGTGAAAATGATTGCAGGAATATTGTTAGCTCTGGCCGATGCAACCAAGTATTCGTAATCCGCCTTTATTTGCTCAAAGGTTCTGCTACCAAACACGTCATTTATTGCATCGCCAATAATAACATAGTCGGCCTTCCTGATCAACCGGGTTGCGGCTGAATCGCCCAATACATCTCTACGCCACCTTCCACGGTATTGCTCTACTGTTTCACTTGCAATGCCATGATTTATTACAGGAATACCAATTAATTTCTCAAGTGTATAAGAAATTTGACCCGGAAAATTTGCTCCGCCCGTATGCAACCAGCCATGAGTATTAGGGTGACCCTCGGTGATACTGTTGCCTATCATTACTATCCGGGGAGTGTGTAATGTGATATAAGGCGAAGTGAGGTTATTGCTCAGCCAGGAATTAGCAGGGTATGGAGAGACGCTGGCTGAAGATAAACCAAAGAGTGCGGCATTGCTCGACGCATAGCTTCCACTAAATGCAGTACTCGATGTGAGAATGTAAGAAGGCATTTTCCTAGACAAGGCGTTCACCCGAGGCGGCGTTATTCGTTCTATTTTGTTAGAATCGACGCCACTACCACCCATGTTCCACCATCCATCTGAAATAGCTCCAGTAATCATATTTCTTACCAAAGGCTTATTTATACTTGTGTCTGTTGCTATATTTTTCCATGCAGGTGCACCTGTATAAATTATATAAGCACTGTCATTAGCTACTCTGTACTTTATATACCTTGTCCCTCCGGCATTTGAATTTTGCATAAAAGATTCAGTAGGTGTAACCCCCATTACAGCACTTTGTACAGATGTCGTATTGTTCGCACCTAAATGCACCCCGCCTAAATTGTCCGCTCCGGTTGATTGGAATAAAGCATCTCTTATATTAATAACTGAAAAATCAAAAGTTGCTGCATCATGTGTAGTTGCGCCGGGTGACATTTGATTTGGAAAGAAAAAACCGCCGCCGCCACCACCATTGTTCACTCTTCCTACCACAAAATCATAAATAGCGCTTGCCGTTATCAGGCTGTTATCATCATTCTGAATATTGGTGGTATCGTTTTTAATACTATCCACTAAATGTTTCAGCTTAAATGATCTGTCTGCAGTTATATTCCTGCGCCTGATATCACCATTGGATTGAGCCGTCACCGCATCCGTCATTGCGAGCAAAGCGAAGCAAACAGCGAAGCAAAAAAGTATTCGTTTCATATTAAACGTTTGAATGTTCTAATGTTTTTGTATAGATCAGCACGGTTGTTTGCGCCACTATGCCCGTGAAATAAATAAGATTGCCCGCCGCCCTGGCCACTATCACATAGTCAACTATCTTATCACTGTCCGCATCAAGTATTTCCTCTTCCAGCACTTCATTACCTGCCGGTGTTATCCCTACTTTAAGCGTTGTTTCAGCGATTGGCGTTATAATCAATCGTTCCATCAGTTTGCCAGCCGGTATTTCATAACTGCCATCCGCTTCAAGTATCAATCTTATCGGCTTCACCAGGTCTATCAATAGTTGCAGCGCCACCTGATCCGCTTTTTCCACCAGTGCAGCTACCAGCCCGGCCACGTTTGCAATAGCAATACCTTCCGTCTGGTGTATGAATGATTCAAGCCAGTCATAGAACTGCTGTTGAGTAGGTTTATCGCCTGTCTCAAAAAATGATTTTAATTCTGCTACTGACTTTATTGCCATTACAGTGATTTTATTATTGCGAAATCAAATACCAATTGCTGCACAACCGGCGCATATTCTCTCAATGATAGTTTGAATGACAACGCTGTTTTTGAATTCACAATCCAACTGATATCGTTGTCCATAAATGTATCTGCCTGTAATCCACGAATGCTGCCAGCTACTATATATGTTCCTGCGCCCTGGTCAGGTATAGCAATATTGTACACCTGGTCTACAGCAAAATCTGCCAATGCCTGACTACCTACATAGGTTATATAACCTGCAGGCTTGCCTGTGATAGCTGCCCATGCATGCGTATGCGCATTGTACGCAATCACATGCGCATCAAACAAGGCTTTGAATGCTTTCAGCGTTCCTATTCTTACCAGGTCAGCATAGGCATACGGGCCACCGGCACTAAACCGGGCTACCCTTTGTATGATCACTTCTTTTATACCGCCATCAAAAAAAGTAAGCGGGGTTTTTGTTTCTTCAATGATGAATTCACCTGTACCAATAGCACCGGCAGTAAATGGTAACAGTTCATTGTTTATACTTATCCAGCCTGCGCTTACATTGCCGCCAGCCTCTACCATGCCGCTAATGATCACCTTGTCACCAATCAGCCCGGCCATAGCAGCGAATGCACCCTGGTAGCTTTGTTGCAGCCAGTCTATATCTTCCTGCGCCAGCGGATAGCCGCCCAATTTTGTAAAGTCAATTCGTTTATTCATCTCAAAAAATTATAGTTCACTTCAAATAAGCTGGCCCTGTGCGCTGTTCTCCCCCTTCGGGGGAGTTAGAGGGGGCCGGGGCTTAAAACAGTTCTATTTTATAGCGCTTGCCGCTTAAATTGTTTGCTATCATTGCTCTCAACTCCGGCTCCTGGAATACCACATCCACCGGCACATACACTATGAAATCATTCAGCAGGTCACCATTGCTTTCACCACGGGTGTACAGCGCTACTGCATTGTCTTCACTTCTTGTGTACAGGTTCACCGGGTTCAATTCATCACGCAGGTACAGGTACACCGTATCCTGATTCTGTGCATCATCTATGTATATCCTTCTTTCTGTTTTATCAAACCGGTCATTAAGAAAAATTTCTAAATAACAGGTTTGGTAATTGATAAAGAGTTCATACAGCTTCGCTTCTCTGTACCGGATAAAATTGTTATGTATAAGAACTAATGGATACATGCAGGCTTTCAGCAGTATCGTAAACGATTCCTTTCTAAGCCACACCGGTGTAAGCCATCCGGCCAGCCGGTAAACATTGATATCATATTTATTATACGCCACTCTTCGGTAACCATTCTATTGTTAAATCAGCCGGATCATAAATTTTTAAATAGCCAGCATCCGGTATGCGTTCATCTACTACATCCGTATATTCCAGCGCCGCATACTTTGTTTGTGCTGATAATATCCGTGGATCACTTATTCCCTCTACTGCCTGCATTGCATCTACCAGCGCAGTCAGGTTAAACCGGCCATTGAAAGGAAGATTCTTTAAATGGCTGTCAATCGCTGTTTGCAATGGAGTATTATCAGTGCCATCCAACCTTTGGCCCGTGCCATTCAATACAAGCGGATTGTAATAAGCCCGTACTGATAGTTTCAGAAAATCCGCATCATCGGTTGTTATTTCAACGTATGTGCCGCCCGGTTTAAAATGCAATAAAAATTCTTCAGCAGCAGCCAACTGATCAGCAGGGAGCTGCACCCTTACGTCTGCATCTTCACCGGCAACTTTCAGCCTTACTCCAAACCTGCCGTTACTAAATTCCTGTTCGATAGCGGCAGCATATTTTATTACCTGCGCATCTTCTATTTCATCAGCGGTCAATAATGTATTATCATAAGTATCCGTTTCTCCTACCAGGTCATCGCCAAACTGGAATGTTTTTATTTTCTCCGCAAACCATACCAGTGTGCCGGGCTTTAGCTCTTTTATTTTTTCATCCGTTTCAATGCGGAATAGATCAAACAGCGTATCAATCAGGAATATCCCAAAAGCAACGGCATAAAAAATTATTTTCCATACAGCTACACGACTGGTATTATTCAGCATAGCTATAAGGTCAGCGTTACCGGCATCAGTAGCCAATACAATCGCTTGATTCCTTATCTGGTCATAATATTCCTGTACTGTCTTCGCCATTATTGTACTATAAAGTCATTTTCTAAATACCAGTATCCTATACCTTCAGGTAGTGCCGCTTCATTTATGTTTAAGCCGCTTGCTGGCCTGTTAGCCGGATCAGCAAAAAGAATTACGTGGCTCCGTTTGCTTTTGTCAAATACCGGAACGATCACCATTGCGCCGCTTACCAGTTCATCCGTGACGTTCATATCATTCAGCTCTGCCACTTCCATCACCCTGGCAGGATCACCCAGCTCCTGCACGGCTATATCAATCAGCGTTTGTCCGTTATATACTTTAACTTTATTCATAAGGTGCGTCTATCAATATGTTGCCGCTAACAAGGCTCACGTTTTTTACTTTCATACCATCTGCGGAGAACTGTATCCCGATCTCTCTTAGCAACCCTGCCGGGTCTTCATTTTCCAGATACTTTATTGCTCCTACTCCTGCATCCACATATTGCTTAATCGTTCCTTTATCAGTAAGCAGCAATCTTTGCTGGTTCTGCTGATCACTCACACCTATCAGTAGGTCATTATTACTGATCGTTATATCACCTTCATCATTTAATAAAAAATCTTTCATCTTTAGTTCTCTAAAGCCCCCTTTAGGGGGTTTGGGGGTTTTAACTCACCGTATGGTTTATTGATCCTGTTACTGCCGTAGCACCTGCTACCAGTCCAGCGGTATAATTTATATGCAACTGCTTTATTTCATCTACCAGTACGTCAGCCAGATTTTCGCAGAAATAGTCTAACTGATCAGCCCGGTTATCGCCACCGTTTGCCTCTGCATCTATGTACAGGGCTTTCAGGTTATTCTTTAATCTGGTTTTATCAAGCGCCACTTAATAGCTGTTTAAACCGTAATTGAATAGCAGTTATAGCTGCTGTGTTCTTTGGTGCATAAATCATTTGCATTTGTAAAATCAGGTCATCAATGCATTGGCCTAAATTTTCCGCACCCGATTGCACCAGGTACTTTCCTTCCTTCATTTCAAAAAGCATATCGCCTGCCACTATCCTGTATTTATCCACTTCATCCACTGCCACTACCATCCATTCCTGGCTATCTTCTATTCTTACTGCCAGTACCCATGTGCCTGGCTTCGGGAAAATGGTGATCCCTTCTTTTTCATTCAGCACCGGCCTTAGTCTTACATCATAAATTTTTATACCGGCATCATCTATATCGCAGGTAAATTCATCTTCATTCACCGCATCCACGGTAGCCAGTACGGTAGTGCTGCCACTGCCTGCCTTATTTCCCAACAGTTCTTTCAATCCCCTTCGTATCTGTTCTTTCTTATCCATTACAACGATGCACCTATTTTTATTTTTTGCCTGCCGCCACTGGTTGATAAACTACCGCTCACAGCTTCTATGATGTATGAACCTTTCCGCTCCTGGTATCGTGGATCGCTTATTACCGCACTCATTCCCGGCTCTGCGTAAGGCACTAAATAACACGTTACCGATCCTTCATAACCACGGCTTGCCAATTCTCTTTGATGATCCCTTGCCAATGCATTCAGCGCAACCAGGTCATTAATGTGATGCACCTTTATTTCCTTTTTGATTCCGTCCTTTGATCCATAATGCACCAGCTCATAACTGCCGTCTTTTTTGCGCTGGTTAAAATTTACATTCACAGTTGCGAGTTCCTTATCCACTTCAAACTTTAGTTCGTTATCCTTTATCACATTCCATCCCAGGCGCAGCTTTACTTCGCCTTTCGGTTCGGTATAGCGCAGCCCGGCATACAACACATCGTAATTGAAGTAGATGGAAACCGCACAATTGTTTTGTAAATATTCCAGCACCTGGATGCCGCTAACATTTTTAAACCAAATTTTATCAAGGTTCCATTCCGGTATATTGTCAGAGAGCTTTATTTCTGTACCTGCTACCAGGTCACTTAATAGCTGCTTAAGTGACACACTGCGATAGCTGGCAGAGTAATTCAATTTTTTTCGTAGCTGGTAAGCATAGCCTTCACATTCCAAAATCAACGGTGACGTAAAATTTCTCCTGCGGATGAATCCTTTAAACCGCAAAATATTGTTGCTATCGTACCCTGCGTATATCTCCACCTTCATGCCTTCTTTCATCTGCAATCCTGTATCTACCTGCTGATAAGTATCAGCGTCCGTTTCATTCTTCATCATGGCAATAGCAGGCAGCGTAATGGTGGCCGTATCGCTGTAGTTATCTATACTACGTTCCCATTTCAATGAACTTGGTTTGATCGGCTTAAAACTGCCGATCTTAACATCTGCTGTTAGTAAAAAGCTCATTGTGCTTTCGGGTTTTTGTCCTCCCCCTTCGGGGGAGTTAGAGGGGGCTTCATAACTCACCCTCCCATTCCAGTTTAAATATTGTGTCACTTTCCAGGTTCATCACAAAAGGCTTTATATGCTTCTTACCCTGTATCTCCGGAAACTCAACATCATTGATCACAACACGCCTTTGTTCGTCAGCCGGTAAATCCTTTACAGTTAAAAAAATATTGGTAATAGCGTTTTCGATATACACCGCCTTTCTTTTTTCTCCCAGCTCTTTCATCAGCTCCAGTTCAGCTTCAGGAAACTGCCTGTTTTCACCGATCAGGAAACCACGGATGGTGATACTATAATCATCCACATTGTATATTTCCTTCACCGTTCCCCTGCGCTCTACCATGGGTGTTTTGATCACCGTTTTTTTCATCCCGATGCGGATAACCGAATAAGGCAGGTTCATCAGCATGGTCATATTTCTGTCTACGTCAAAGAACTTTATCGGGAGCCATATATCTACACCTGTTAATGCATCCCTTTCCTGTAGCAATGATCCTTTGGGCGTTGATACCTGGTCATTGTTGATCTGCCCTACACGGTACTCACCAACAGTTACCGGCTCTTTGGTATTCTTTATACCTACTACCGGCCTCGTTCCAAATGTTTTTTGAAACAGTTGTACTACATCTATTATCAGTGCTGTGTTTGGCATTATTGTACACTTGCTCCGCTGTTTAGTATTCGTAAAAACATATCTTCCAACCTGCGTTCCATTCCTTCAAATCCCTCTTCTGTTGATCCTGCGTGTATCTCTATTTTGTCAGTGAATTTTACACCACTGATATTTATTACCCGTGGGCCGCCACCGGTGATTCCTTTTGCAACATCACCTGCGCCGTCTGGTGTTGCGGATGGCGGTTTTTTCCCATCCTCTATCTTAGTAGGTACCATTCCTGCCACACCGGTGAACTTATCTATTTGCTTACTAAGCGCAGCCTTCGTTTGATTAATAGAATTAATCTGCGGCAACATACCTACCAATTCATTATCCGCTGTGTTGGCGGCATTAATCGCCTGGATCATTTGGTTTTTTAGTTCCATGTCAGCGGATAGTGTAGCCGCAGCTCCACCGCCCGTGCCACCGCCACCGCCCGTAATACCATGATTAGGATCAGCAGCGATCCGATCCTTAAGAATTTGCATTGCCATCATTTGTTTCTGGCCCAGCGTTAAATCAGTTCTTTGTGCGAGTTTAGGATCTGCCTGCGCTACTATTGACATCACTGTACCAAAGCTGTCATTCCTTATTTGCTGCGCCTGGGCGTAATCAGCTAATACATCTGCATTGGCTTTATCAAATTTTTCAAGGAATATTTTGTTGCGCAATGCACCTGTTACGTTATTGATATTCTCTGCCAGCTTACCATAAGAAATCTTTTGATCATCAATTCCTTTGACAATATTGGGATTGATCTGTTCTAAATCTCTGAGTAGTTCCAGTTGCCTTTCATGCGATGTATTAGAAGAGGTCAATTCTGCCTGCAATGCATGTATCTTAATGATCTGATCACCCAGCTTTTTTTCAATAGGAATATCAAACCAGCCTTTCACCCTGCTCACCACACTGGTAAGCCCGGACACAAAAGAACCGATAGCCGGTTTCATTCTTTCACCTACTGATATTTTTAATGCTTCAATACCGCCCTGTAGTTGTGCTATTTTACCACCTGTGGTTTCAGCCATTTGATTCATCATGCCATCAAACAAGCCACCCTTGCCGGTAGCACTTACAAAAGCATCTTCAATCATCTTAGCACTGATGCCGCCATCTTCCATTTTCTTTTTCAACTCACCTATACTCAATCCTGTTTTCTTTGCTATTTCATTCAGCGGATTAAAACCGGCATTGATGAATTGTAATAAATCCTGCCCGGTTAGTTTACCAGCCGCTTGTACCTGGCTAAATGCGAGTGTCAGCGATTGCAGTTTATCCGCATCGCCCATACTTACATCACCCAGCATTTTTAAAGTAGGGATAACCTTTTCAGCGCCCATGCCAAAACCAAGCATGGTTTGAGCATTCTTAAAAACCTCCGGCCCTAAGATTGTTTTTTGTTGCAGGTCATTCAGCCCGCCAGCCAGTGAATCACCTACACCTTTATTGCCGGTAAGTACCTGGAAAGATTTGTTTACACTTTCATGCTTAATAGCCGCCTGTGCAGATGAGGACATAAACGCACCGGCAGCAGCCATGATAGAAGCCGCTCCCAATCCTACAGCCAACCGCTTACCCCAACTCAATAGCCTGTTGCCGCTGCCTTCAGCTTTGCGACCTACGCTTTCCATGCTATCTTCTAACTTTTTATTCTGCTTTATTATGTCATTGAGATAGCCCTGTACTTGCTGGGATTTTTGTTTAGATGTAGCAGCCAGCTTTGTAAGCCCGCCGCTCATCATGTCTTTCATCTTTACAAAAAATTCAAGTACGTTATTCACCTAAAAGCGTTTTTAATGTTTTAGTGACCTGGTCGTTTCTTTCCATATCCCTTATCTTCAGCAGCCAGGCAATCTTTTTTATAAACTCTGTTTCTGTCAGGAGAGAAACATCAAGACCCGGCAGGTAATATTGTAAGAGCGTTTCTAAAAAGCCGATGCTTGTGACATCGGCTTTTTCTGATGTTTCTTTTATCTTTTTAGCAAGGCTGTTTTTTTGCCTTCCAAAATTTTATTGAATGAGTTAGCAGCCGGGATGAAATAATCATCATCGGTCAGCATTATCATGTCGCTGTGATCAGCAAGGATGCACTCAGTCATAGCAGCTTCTAAAAAGCTGTACAATCCTTCATCCTGTATTTTAGTGCTGGCGTAGGAAAGAATATTCCTGTCGATTGGTTTTAGTATCAGCAGCTTTTCAATGTTTTCATTATCATCAATCGCTGGCAGGTACCAAAGGCCCTTGTGTTTATTGGAGAGTTGTTTCAGCTTGTCTTCATCGCCCAGCCGTTGTATTGCCAGGGCTTCACATTTTTTGCGGATGATATCATCCTTTTCTTTTCGTTCCCGTTCCCTGATCTCTTTCAGGCTGTTTTTGTTTGCATCGGTTTGTATCATATCAGTGGTTTTTAAGCTCTACAAATTATAGTCCTCTAAAGCCCCCTTTAGGGGGTTTGGGGGTTTTAACTACCCTTCGTCATAGTCACTTTCTGCGCTATGAACGGCAGTGCTACTTCGGTCATCTTCGCATTTTGTTGCATAGCCACGGTTAGTTCAGTAAATGCAGCTCCCAATGGTGTGCTGATGATCCGCACGGGTGATGTAGCATTTAATTTAAATGCGCAAGTGATCAGTATAGCTGTGTGCGGCACTTCGGTGATATCTTCATAACCGGCAGCTTGTGCGGCATCGGTGATCTTGTCAAGCTCATACTTCAAAAGCGTAAGGCTACCACTTGCGGATTTATTACCCTGGGTAATATCTATAGCTTCGTCTCCGGCACCGTAGATCAATTCTTTCTCCACGCCTTTTTTAAATTCAAATCCACGAAGGCCGATAATAGTAGAGCCTAAGAATTTCATACTGGTTTGCGCCCATGCACATTCTTTTGTACTGAAAGCCATTGTCTTTTATTTTAATGGTCTTAGGCGCTTAGTCCTAAGTCCACGGTGATGAATGATGTATATCCTTTGGGTTGGATTCTTACTTTTACTGCCAGCGTACTGGTGTTGATGATGTCCTGGTCAGGATTGATATACACAGACAGGGCACTGATCTGGTCACCCATTGCTGCACGTATCTGCTGCTCCAACCTTCCTTCCAGGTGTTTGATGTCAAGCTCACTGATGCGGCCATCTATTACATCAATCTCACTTTCCAATTCATCCACATAAGTAGCCAGTGCGATCACAGCGGCTTTATCTATAATGCGGCCATGCGCCAGCAAACGATAATCACCGGTATTGCACATACGGTCTATACCAAAATAAAAACCGGCTTTGGTAGGATGATTCATGAAACTGATAATACCAGTATCATGCAATGCATCGAGCCCCGGCAATTCAGAAATTTTCTTAGTGCCGATATATACTTCGGAAAGTTGCAAAGGCCCGTTGGCTACTTTGCCCAATTTGATATGAGCGCCATATTTTACAGCACGGCCCAGCGCAGTACCAATGGAGGCTGAACCATCGGGCAATGATCCACCAACTACAAGGCCCGCATAATCGCTTTCAATTTCTTTGGGGATGAAACCAGCGGCAGCATCTACATCCACCACACGGCCTTCTACCAATACCCGCAGGTAATTGAATTTTGTATTTTGATCCGCAACAAAAGCAATGGATGTTGTCAGCGCTGTTTCTATATCAGCATCATAAAACTCTGCACCAGGTGCGTAGCCAACATCAGGTTTGCGGCATACTCCCAGCAGGCGAATTTTTCCATTAGCAGCCAGCAATAATTTAGTAGCACCGGTTTCATCATCCTTGTTAAGCATCTCCGTCATGGTCATGGTATCAGCCACGCCCATTACATGCAGCTCCTGGTTACCGGCCAGCTCTGCATAAAACTCACGAAGCTGGCGATGCATGAAAGGCTCTGCAGCTTCGGTAAAGCCTTTTGCTTCGGCATCTAACAGGTTAAACACAACCTTTGGCGCTCCGATCAGGGCCAGCGTATTTACTGAACCTACTATACCGGCAATGCCATCAATAGCGGCAATATCACGAAGTAAATTGCCATCGGAAAAGAGTATCGTTACTTTAGGTAAACCAGCCATTGTGTTTTGTTTTTTGTTTGCTTCTTAAATTGGGCCGGGCTAAGATGCTCTGTGTACACCATCACCCGGCCCTGCGGACTGTCTGAGTGTTTGTGTTTATTCGATGTCTCCGCTTTCGCCGGAGTTTGTATCTGCTTTTTTAGTGATTTGAAAAATGTCACCAACCTTCAAACCTTGTTCAACCATTTCAGGATTCATGTCTAATATTTCCTGTGTTACAACTACATCTACCATTTCATTCGCAGGTTCTTCGCTCTTTGTTTCGGCTTCAAGTTTAACCAGGTCAGCATTCAGCTTTTTAAGTTTGGCTTTTTCTTTTGCCAATACTTTTTCAGCATCCTTACGCTTTTTAGCTACTATCTTTTTATTATCAATGATGGCCTGCGTAGCGGCTACAATCAATTCCTGCGCTGTGATCTTCACTTTCACTTCATCAGCGGTCAGCGGTTTGCGGATGCCTGTTTCTTTATCCTCTTTAGCGATCAGTTCGTCTTTATCTTCAATCTGCACCTGCTTGTCATACTTTACATGCAGCCTTTCCAGCTTTGTTTTTTCAGTATGCCAATCGTTCATTACTTTCTCTTTATCTACACCGGCAGCATCTTCATACGCCAATTGTTTTGCATTAACCACATGCTCCTGGTTAATGATCTCCTGCCTGATCTCCTGGCTTACTTTTTCAAAAACTATATCAGTGGGAGTATGCGTGGTGACAAAACGGCCAGCCACACCTTTTAAAAACTTTTCGGCTCTTTCTTTTTCGCCAAACAATACACCTAATGCCTCATACACTTCTGTAGCATCGGGATGCGATTCAAAATAATTTTTTACTTTCTCTGCAATCAAATTTTCCTTTTGCATAATGTTGATTTATGGTAATTGAATAATACCGTGGAATGAACTTGGAGGACGTAATTTTTGTGCTACCTCAAAACCTTCTCTGCCGCCCTGATCATCTGTATTGCCTTCTACAGTTCCTGCTACTGTGCCGCCCATTGCCTTTACAAAGCCGGTGTGGCCTGCGCCCTTGCTACCGATCTTCATAATGAAAATATCACCGGGCTTAATGGCACGGCTTGTTTTGGGAAGTGTGCGACAGCTTGTGTTATTGTACTGGTGCAATACATGGCCTGTTCTTACCAGCGGATTTTCCATTCCCAACTGTTTGCAGGCTTCATCAACGCACCAGTAAACAAATGCCATACACCAGGCATTACCAGGTGCAAGGTTTACACGTTTGAGATAAGCAGACACTTGCGGGCCACCATTGCTACCACGGGGAATTTCTTCAACGCCCAGTTGTGATATTGCTATCTCCAATGATTTTTCCGCAAGTGTCATGATGAGGTTTTGTTTTGTATTACTATGGACTGTGGACTATAGACTGTGGACTTTCTTACTCATCCGTCCGTCTCAAATAACTATACCTGATAGCGCCAGTTGCAGATGATGTATTAGTACATCGCCATCTGTAGCTTAAATAAGTAGTAGAAGTAATAGGAACAAACAACGTTTGAGCGGTTGCAACATCAGTCAGCGTTACGCTATCAATGCCTTTCCATACTCCATTCACAGTTCCTTCAAAAATTATTTTACCGGCAGTGGTACCGCTGGTTTCAGTATAGGTATATTGAAACGATTTTATCTTAGAAGGCACATTCAGGAATGTAGCCGTATCAGCCGCAGTAATGGTTTTCGTTTTCAATGGCGCAGTTTGCGCATCCACATTAACTGAGCTGATCATAAAAGCGGTCATCAGCAAACCGAAAAGTATTTTTTTCATTTTCTTAATTTGAAAGTTTTAAAAAAAGGCCCGCCACACTTACGGGCCTTTATGATAGCCGGACACTAAAAATTTTGTCTTTACAAGTCTCCCTTTAGGGAGATTTAGAGGGTTAAGCTGCAAGAGCTTCTACCACTGCATACACACCGTTTGCCCTGCGGATACGTCCACCTAAGCGCAGTGTCATAGAGAAGATATCACCGAAGTATTCCGCACGTCCGGGATTATCAAACATCTTCACCTGGCCAAAGGCTCTTTCTACGGCATCTTTCTGCCAGAAGAGAGAGGCTGCACGATCATCGGGATCAGCGGCGTATGCTTCATCCAGTTCATCTACTACTGCAAAAGCACCATCTGCACCACGGTAGCGGAGTACTTCACTACGCATCATGATTTTGAAACCTAAGTATTCACCGATCACACCGTTCTTAAGATCAACTACACGGCCTACATCAGTTTTTTCACCAGGTGTAAGACTGGCCATGAACTGTGAGTAGTGATGCGCAGTCAATAAGGCTACACGTCCATTTGGAGAGATATTAGCGGCATTCAACAGCAGGAAGATGGCTTCAAACGCTTCTTTAGTAAACTTTAAGCGGTTGCCAGCTGCACCGGCTAAGGTGGCAGGTGTAGCAATGCCATCCGTCAACAATGTTTTTGCTACCAATGGAGCCCACCTGTATAACAGGCTATCCATAGCACACTGTATCAGGAATGCCTGGTCTTCACCAACTACACTTTGACGCTTGTCATAAGAGAGTTCATATTTTTCAATGTCCTCAATATGGCGGGGCAGCAGGTAGAAGGTATCTATCGCATACGTGATGTCATTATCAGTACGCTTAAGAGCCGCTTGCGGGAATGCAGCCAAATTCTTTTTCACCTGGCCCGGCGCACCGGCTACAGGTATGTGAACCACTTTACCTTTCAATACATATTGATCGGCATTGAAACAGAAGGTGGCGAACATATTATCCTTGTACAGGTTTTCTACCACATCAGTTTCCCATATCTCTACGGTAAGCGCCATGTTCAACACGCCTCTTGGAGTAGGGATACATGCGATCAATAACAGGGAGGCGAACATTACAACCGGATTTACATCCGGTGCAACTGCGGACAGGATCATAGACATGACTGCCGCAAAGAGTAAAGCTGTGATAAGTTTAGTAGCTTTCATTTGTATGAGATTTTTCTTTTTAAATTTTAATTTTCAGAGGGTCGTGATCGGTATATTTAAAAACTATGGCCGTTTGTCTTCGCTGTGAACCTTGCCATATTTTTCTTTGAACTTATCAAAGAAGGCATCCGGCTGTTTCGCCTTCAGGTCTTCCAGCTTATTGCTCTTATCCAATTCATCCCATGTTTTTGCAGAAAGATCAGTGGCCGCACCGGTATTGATCTTTTCGGCAATGGAAACCACTGGCTGCATTACCGCCAGCAAGTCTTTCAGGCCGGTTGGATTTTCTTTGTAATCCACTGCCAGCTTATTTTTCATTTCAACTGTCAGCTTCTTATCCGTTACACCTTGCGCAAGCAGATCAGCCACGTCCTTTACTACTGATGCAGCTTTCAAATCAGTCAATGCTTTTTCAGCAGTGGCCTTCGCTGTATTAGCTGCGGTCAATTCGGTTTGGAGTGCATCAACTTTTCCTGCCATCGCAACAATAGCGGCATCAATAGCGCTATCTTCTACTTTATCTGTAAGCTTCAAAGCTGCTAAGGCAGTCATTGATAGATAATTTTTTGTCATATCGTTATTTGTTTGGGTGAATTTTGCTGCGAACTCTTGATTGTATTGCTCCCATACTTGTTTCTCATTCATTGAACTTGCTGCCACTTCTATAGCTGCGCCATCATACACACCATCAATCAGTTTATTATTCAGTGCTGTTGTATGGTCAAACCAATTATCTTTTCCATTGAGGAAAATATTTTTGCAGTCTGTCTCGGATTTGCCGGTTCTTGCGGAGTAGATGGCAAGCATTGTTTTTTCCAATCCTTCAAGCAGTGATGCATTTTTTAAATGCTCTGCGCTGTTACCATATCCACCTACACTTGGTTGGTGTGTCATTATCCTGGCACTCTTACTCATCAGCACCTTATTGCCTGCAAGCATTATGATACTTGCCATGCTTGCTGCCAGGCCATCAATATAGGCTGTGATTGTTGCGGGGCTTTGTTTGATGGCGTTGTAAATCGCAAGTCCTTCAAACACACTTCCACCGCCGCTATTAATACGCAAATTGATTTGGCTGTATTCTTTTTCAAGGGCTCTTAACTCATTTACAAAGCGCAATGCGCTTACATCATCACCTGGGCCGATATAACCATACAGCAGAATTTCTGCTGTTTGCTTATCTACCTTATTTGTGATCCAGTGTAGTGGCATTATGTTTTATTCCGTTTAAAGTGTAAAAATGCGAACGGCTGAAAGCCTTACCAAATGAGGTTTACATGCGAAAGCCGTTACAGTATATCACTTATACCAGCGCAGTATTATCATATATTTTCGATTGCATATACAGCTTCGCTGTACCAGATATTTGTGGTGTTATGAGCGCAAAGAAATCATCCACTAAAGAAGAACTGGAAAGAAAAAGGCGATTGGCCTTTACACTGTATGTTGATAATGGCTTTGATCAAAAAGTTATTGCAGGCATAACAGCTATCAGCGAACAAAGCATTTCCGCATGGAAAAAGAAAGATGCTGCTAATGGATTGGATTGGGATGAAGAAAGGCGCATTGCACTTATGGGGCCTGATAAACAAATGCGCCGCATCATGAAGCTCTATGATAAGATGCTGACTGAAATAGAAGAAAGAGAGACAAGGCCCACCAACTCAGAAGCGGACGTACTTAACAAACTTGCTGACAGTGTAAAAAAGTTAAGCGCCGATCTCACACAGTTTGTAAAAAGCGAAGTCGGCAAACAATACATTGCTTACATACAACAAACCTATGGCCAGGCTAAAGCAATTGATGCAGTTGAAAGCTGGCACGAATACTTAATGGCAACATCATAATGGCTGTAAGAATTAACGATAAACAAGCAATGATCAATTGGGAAAAATTCCGGCAGAGCATCCGGAAAAGCACTCCTGTTGATCTTACTGAAACGCCTGCGCAAAAAAGAAAGCGGATCACAGAGCTTGAAGCTGATCCTGAAAAATGGAAACGCTATTACTTCCCGAAGTTTTACAAATACAAATCACCAGCCTTTCACTTAAAAGCCTCTCAACGGCTTATCAGAAATTTTATAAAACTTAAGCACTGGTATGAAACAAGGCATTGGGTTCGTGGCTTAAGTAAAACAACCTTAACAATGATGGATGTGCTTTACCTGGTAATGACAGGTAAACTAAAGAACATCATTTATACCAGCAGTACCTATGATGCAGCAGAATTGTTTTTAGAACGATACCGCAGCCAGCTTGACAGTAACCAGCGTTTGATAAACGACTATGGCAAACAAGAGTTGCCCGGTAGCTGGACGGCAGGCAGCTTCACTACAAGAACCGGTATAAAGTTTCTGGCATTGGGCGCAGGACAAAGCCCACGGGGAAATGGTAATGAAGAGATAAGACCTGATTGCATTATCGTAGATGATTTTGATACCGATGAAGAATGCCGCAATCCTGATATTATCAATAAGAAATGGGATTGGTTTGAAAAAGCATTGTTCTTTACTGTAGATACAGCAGAGCCTTATTTGATTATTTGGCTGGGCAATATCATTGCCGAAGATTGCTGCGTAGTACGTGCCGGGCAAATAGCGGATCATTGTGAAGTAATAAATATCCGTGATGAAAACGGCGTTTCTGTATGGCCCGAAAAGAATAGCGAAGAGGATATAGATTATCAACTTTCCAAAGTAAGCTATGAAGCCGGCCAGCAGGAAATGTATAACAACCCGCTACGGCAAGGCCAGGCATTCAAAGAAATAACATGGGGTAAATGCCCACCGCTAAAATCAATGCGCTTCGTTGTAATGTATGCCGATCCGGCTACATCCAATAAAGATAAACCAGCATTAAGGAGCCGTGCCACTGCATCATGCAAGGCTGTGTTTATTATCGGTTGTAAGGATTTTAAATACTATGTCTACACCGGCTGGTTGGATACAGTTAATAATTCCGTTTTTGTTGATTGGCTATACTTAGGGCAGGAATATGTTGGTATAAAAACAGTGTCATACAATTACATTGAAAACAACACACTGCAACAACCTTTTTTTGAACAGGTATTGGTACCGCTGATAAGGCAAAAAGGAAGATCCAGGGGAAAGATGCTGCATGTACTTTCCGATGAACGTAAGAAGCCTGATAAGTGGGTGAGGATTGAAGGTACACTACAGCCGATCAATGAAGCCGGTTATCTCATTTTTAATATTGATGAAAAAGACAACCCGCACATGAAGCGGTTAGAAGCTCAGTTCAAATCTGCAAGCCCGAATAGCAGAACAATGGACGGCCCCGACTGCATAGAAGGCGGTACGCATATCATCAAACATAAAACCGCTGTAGCTGCTGCTACCAGCATACAATCAGTTGATATAAACGCACACTCAAAACGCTACTAACATGGCTTACTTACTCAGTGGTGATCTGGACACCCATATATATTCAGAAAACAAAGATGAAATAGTCCGTGCGGACAATGAGATCATCACAAAAGCAATAAGCGCATCTATTGCGGAGGCTAAGTATTACATACGCAAATATGATATCCTTAAAATTTTTGGCACTGATGTTACAGAGGCAGTGATAGAAGACGAAACGCTAAAGGATAAGGTGAAAGATTTAGTTGTGTGGAAACTGGTAAAGCTGGGCAATCCGAATATCAATGTAGAGATGGCCCGTACCTGCTATGAAGATGCTATAAAATGGTTTGAGAAAATACAAGCCGGTAAGGTTGATCCGGGATGGCCGATGCCGCTTGATGATGATGAAACGGATTACAATGAAAACGACACTATCCAATGGGATAGCAACCCCAAACGAAATAACTTTTTTTAATAATGACTGAGCAGGAAAAAAAGTACCAGGAAGAAATCTGGAAGAGGCTGCAATATGGCGCTACTAATATTTTATTCAGCACTACACTGAATGCAACAATGATATTTCATTTAAACTGATTCAATACATGGCAAAGGTTGAAAAAAAGAAAGGGCCGGAAAAAATACAGGTAACACTTACCGAATTGCTCGTATTGCAAAATACAGACCGCAGCCGGGCCGATGTTCGTAAATGGTGGTATGCGCTGCAAAATGCAGAGCAGATACACAACCCTAACAGGAGCCGCCTGTATGACCTGTATGAACGTGTGCGGCTTGACGGCCATCTATCCGGGCTTATTCAAAAAAGAGTAGATGCAGTGCTGAATAAAACACTGTACTATGAAGTGAATAAAAAGCGGGTGGACGAAATGGATGATTTGATACAAAGTGAGGTATTCAGGCAGGTGGTAGGCAAGATTCTCGAAAAGAAATATTTCGGCCTTGTCGGCTTGGAGTTTCTCGTTGCAGAAGAATTATCCTTCAAAGAGATCAACCGCAAGCACATTAAGCCTGAAAAAGGTATCATTACAGAAGAGCAGAACGGGCAGGAGGGATACGAGTATAAGGATATGTGGAATGTGCTTGTAGTAGAAGATTCTGAGAGGTTCGGCCTCTTCTTAAAATGCTGCCCTTATACCATATGGAAAAGCGGTTCATTGGGTGACCTGGCTCAGTATATTGAAATATTTGGTCAGCCGATCCGCAAAGCAAAATATGATGGTGATGATCTGGAAACAAAAGCCGAACTGAAAAAAGCATTACAGGAAAGTGGCGGCTCTGTTACTATCATGATCCCTAACCAGGCAGAGATAGAGATCATCGGCGATCATGTAACGAATGGTAGCGGCGAAGTGCATAAGGTAATGTTCACTGTATGCAATAACGAACTAAGCGTTATCATACTGGGCAATACCGAAACTACCAGCAATGAAAACGGCGGTAGTAATGCAAAGAGTAAGGAGCATGGCAAACAACAGTTGGAGATCACCAAAAGTGACCTGATTGACGTAGAGAATATTCTTAGCAGCAAAGAATTTCAAACCATACTAAAAAGCTATGGTTACCCTGTAAGTATTGACGGCAAAGGAAAGTTCATCTTTGAAAAAGAGATTGATCTTGATGAACTGACAAAGGATAAAGAAATTGATAGCTGGCTGGGCAGTGTAGTACCGCTGGCTGATGATTACTACTACGATAAATACGGCAGGCCGAAACCGGATAACTATGATGAGTTGAAAGCAAAGATGGAAGAGGAAAAAGCCATCAAGTTGCAACCACCAATGCCAACACCGGGCCCAGGGAAACCAGCGAATAAACCAAAGCCGAAAAACCTTGCTGATTACGATTGGGATTTTGAACCCGATGAAGATGATGCAGGTATTGTACAAAAAGTAAAAGCAGCATCCAAAGCTTTTCTTGATAAGCTGGCCGTTTTTTTCGGGCAGGCCCGGTAGATATCGCCGGGCAGGTGTATGAAGATTTAACCGCAGCCTATAGTACCAAATGCCCGCAATGCGGTGGCATACGCAGTTTGCCAAATCTTGCTGATGCAGGCCCGTATGATGATATGCTTGATGCACTGGCAAGGCAGCTATATACAGAGAAGGTAAATAAAGGATCAATCCCCAATGATCTGTATAAGAAAACGGCTGATGACCTGCTAAAGGCATTGGATGAAGGATTGGGCGGTAAGAGCTTTGATATAACCGATGGCCGCAATACACTGAAAGCATACCTGCAACAAAACATTGCAGCATTCAGCGCCGCCAAATCGCTTACACAGATGAACCACATGCGCAGCCTGATGGCTGATGCAAAAGACTTCACTGATTTTAGAAACAAATGTTTTGATGCAGGGTACCAGTTTAATGTAAACTGGCTACGCACTGAATATGATACGTTCACCGCATCGGCACAGATGGCCCAGCAGTGGGATCAGTACCGGGCCAACGGTGTAGAGGTATTTGAATTTACCACTGTTGGCGATGATAGAGTAAGGCCCGCACATGCTGCTTTGGATGGCTTAACGATCCGTTATGATTCACCAGCAATAAAAAGGTTGTGGCCTCCGCTTGATTGGGCATGCCGTTGCTTTATGGTACCAGGTATTGCAGAACGAGCTATGAACGATGCACAGGCAGGCAAAGTGATCAATGATAATACGCCCAACAAATTGTTTCATCATCATCCGGGCATTGATAAAGCTGTAGTAAATAATAACCATCCTTATTTTAAAGAAGCTGCTACGCATGTAGGTGGTAAAGAAAAGCTGAAAGAACTGGACGCACAAAAGAACTATGGCCTGCCATCGGTGAAAAAAATGTATAACCAAAACAAATTTCCTGCTCGTGTTGAAATGGCATCCGAAACAGAATACCGTGATTGGTGGAAAGACCAGGTGAAAGCAAAAGGCACTGATGATTTTGTATTGAAGGACAAAACAGGATTGAATATTTTATTTGATAGTGTTCAAACGCCTGGCAATAACAAATCTTCATTCTCGTATTTTAAAGATCACATTTTACAAAAGAGCAATGAACAGCGCTGGAGCTATGCTGCCAACCTTACTGATATTATCACGAACGCAGATGAAATATGGAGTGGCAGAAAGAACGGCAGGATAGTGCGCTATTACCTGAAATATTTTGATCAATCGCCAATGGTAGTAGTTGCTGCTGATTCCGCTAATACGATCATTGCACAAACCATGTATGAACTGACAGCGGCAAGAGTTGAAGAATTAAGAAGAGGTGAACTAATTGATATAAAAAGATAACCGGAGGAAGAATACCGCCACAGGTGATTAGCCTGCCGATACCTACTCCGGTTATCAAGACAACACAAAGTTAATGAATCCTGCGGAATTTGAAAGGAACTTAAAGGCCAAACAAGTGGCGCTTAAGCAGTATGTAAATGCTGTTTTCCCGTCCCGTGCCGGACGAATGAGTGTGCGGTTTATTAACGGCAATTTCAGGGCGCAGGGCTGGCAGGGCAAACTGTTCCAGTATTGGAAAAAGAACCGCAGGAAAGGCACCATATTGATTAAGACAGGCCGGGGCCGCAGAGGTACACAGTTTACCACATCACCGGGGCAGGCCCGCATATTCAATAACGTTGGCTATATGGCTGTACATAACCGTGGCTTTAGCGGCACGGTGCAAATACCAGCCCACCAGCGCAGGTTATTGGGCAAACAAAAAATAGAATCAGGTAAGCTGACACCGAAAGGAAAAGCCCGGATGAAAACCGTAAGTGTGGTAAAAGGTATCAGCAATGTAAAGGCACATAGCCGTAAGATGAATATTCCCAAAAGAAAGCTTATGCCCACCAGCATGACAGACAGCCCGGTACTGGCCAATGCGATCAGCAGGGATATACAACGATCACTTAAACAAATTTTTCAATAATGGCAACAGCATTTTTTAGTCAGTTATTATTACTGATACAATCCCGCATAGAAGAAATGGTGCCGGAGGTAAGGTATGTTAACCAGGACTTAGGCCAACTGGAGGTGTACACTATGGACAGACCGGCAGTAAGCTGGCCATGCCTGCTTATTGATATGAGCGATACCAACTATGCAGACCTGATGCAAGGTGTGCAGGAGGCAAACCTTTGTACCATTGTGGTACGGTTAGGTTTCAATCCATTTAGCCAAACAAGCAACCTGCAAACTGAAGCAGTAAGGGAAAAAGGATTGGCATATTTTGAAATAGAAGATAAAGTGTATGCAGCCTTGCAGGGCTGGGATGGTGGCGGTTTGTTTTCACCACTGACAAGGATCAGGGCCGTTACTGAAAAAAGAGAGGAAGATGCTTTCCGTGTAAGAGTATTGATATTTACGACAGCGTTTGAAGATGATAGCGCAAGCCCGGCGAAAGAAACAGTGGACAGACCGGCTATAGATTTGGATGCTGCGTTTGGAGAGGATTAGGAAAATAATATTGCATCCATTTTTCAATATCAATATCAAGGTTTCTTTTGGGGATTGCCTGGCTTTCCATTATTTGTATCAGCCTTTTAAAATCATCCCATGTAAGTTTTTTTCTTTTAGGGCAATTTTTTATGATGCGGAGTTTTTTCATTATCAAGCAAAATATAAAGGCTGTTCATGATCTGGATATATTATCTCGGGATAATGTCTCTCAATATGCTGCCTTATCATAAGTTCGATTTGACGAAAAAGGAAACTAACCTCCTCGGAATATACAGCCTTTAAAGAATCCCCTTCCCTTACATAATATCTTATCGCAGATTTTTCGGCCAGGTCTGCCATTTCTTTATATAGCCGTTGCAAAACAGGATCGCTTAAATAGCGCTCATGAATTTCTATGATTTCCTCTTTTGATTTCCGGATGTTTCCCATGACATAAATTTAAGCAGCCCACAACAAATGCGGCCATTTGATTTTGAAAGTTTTTATTTCCGGCTGCTCCATGCGCAGGCGGCGGTAATACACCTGATTATTGGGCTTTTCTAAAATTTGAGGGATGGTAGATTCAGCAAGGAAAAATTCGTTGCTTAACAGTTCCAGTATATAAACGTAATCGTAACGGCGGCTTTTGTAGTAGAAGAAACGATCCACCAGAAGTTCATTCCTTTTTGCGATAAGATCGCTGCTGCGGCCTTTGGATTGCTTTTCAGCAAGGGCAGGTTCGGAATATGCTATGTCGGCAAATAGTGTGGAACCACGCATGTTGATGCAAATTATCAATTTTTTTGATAAAAAAAAAGCCCTCCCCATTGGGAAGGCTTAAAGGGATACCAATTTTATTGGTTTGCTTATTCCCTAAACCGGTCATCAAGATTTGAAAGCTGTTCAAGCAATTGAGACAGCTTTGTCATGTTGGCCTCGTCACCGTCATACTTTTCAGTATAGTGGGCTTTCCATCGCATTGCTGCGGACAAAGCTCTGATTAATAAATTTCTTTCTTCGTGGTTGGAAACAAGGTGGCAGGGAGTGGTGCTTGTACACATAGCGTTCGTTTTTAAAAAGGGTGATTAAAAACGGCAAATCTATCTTTTGGTAGTGGGAGATAAAAATACCGGGGTGTGTCTGTCACTCATAGCCGCAAAGCAATAAGCCGCCGCCCTTACGGGTGAGGCCACCCCGGCAAGAGTTGAAACTTGCTGGGATGCTTTGCGGAAAAGAACTACGAATGACAGACGGCGCAAATGTAGTGGAATGGACAATAAAAAACCCCGCAAATTGCAGGGTTTTTTATTGCTAAGTATTTACTATTAGTTATATAGATTATTTAATAAGTGACGACTTCTCCATGATCTTAAAATCTTTTGTTATTACTACCTCTCCATTATCAATACTGCTTTGTACCAATGTAATGGTATCTGAAAATTTTAATCTGAAACGGGCAATGTATCCAAGAAAGTTTGTTGTATCTGCTCGTAGTGCCTTATCGAAAGAAATTATTCGCAAGCTATCATTCAGGACTATTCCATCTTTCAATTTTGTCAATTCCTCCCTTTTATCTTTCAATACATTTGCTGCATGTATGGAATAAGATATGTCCTGCATCTGAGAATAGAACTTAGCGTCTTTGATTTCTTCATCAAACTTAGCCTGCAACTCTTCGACCACGTTTTTATATTGGACTGCTTTTAGAAACTCAATTTCCCTGTCGTTAAGTGTATCAATTTTAACAATACTCAGGCTGTCAATTTTACCGGGCGTAATAGCTGCTACATACTTTTTTAAAGCAGGCTCAATTTTAGAATGTAGTTGCTCTTGCTTATTTACCTGACAAGAGGCTAAGAGAAAAATGATAAATACTTTTTTCATATCAGTTGGTTTAGTGGTTACTTATTGAGGTTGCTAATATAACTCTTGTATGGGCCAAATTCAAATTGGCTTAACAATTTGGGCATCTCTTTGTAAGCGTATCTTCTTAAGTCCTTTTTAAGATAGCCATATTTCAATACCCAGCCATATACCCGGCTATAATCATTCTTTTCAGCAATCAACGGCCCGGCTGTTGACTGTTGACTATTGACTATTGACTGTTTTTTTATCCAACCTATTTCATGCGCCATTCGAAACAGCTTGCGCACCATCGGGCCTTTATCATCTTTATTTTTTGCCTCTGCATAGCTGTTGAGCGCCATTATCAGTTCCCTGGCTTCATCAAAATATAAGTCCTTGCTACTACGTGTGCGGCCATTGGTAGCGCCTTCTACCATATCAGCTTTATGTTGCATCAGTCCTTTTTTGTGGATCACTGTATTAAGTGCAATCAATTGTTCAGGGTTAATAGGTTTCATCATTTTGGCATATGTTGGTTATAGAATGCCTTTAGCCTGGCCTCAATAACATACGCCGTAGTGTTGCATATTATTTCAATACCGCCAATTAGTTTCAACCTCGTTTGAGTTTCACTTAAGGCTGTAAACGCTTGAACACTTGGCGCAAGAACATATTCTGCTTTACCGTCAAGGTTATTGTACATAATAAAAAAGGAATAGTCTTGTTTCATTCGTTGTCAATTGTAAGTGAATAATTTTTTGACTTGCTGATCTCAAATGCAAAATGCTCACTGCATTCATCGCCGCAGGATAATACATAGGTAATACCCTGCACGGATATATGAATAGAGATGATAATGCGGACGCACTGATCGGGATCAGTTTTCAGGTACACCAGTTGTTTTAGTTCGTATTCGTTTTTGATGGTCATGGTTTACATTTTTTTCCAGTCGTTAAGGAATTCTTTATTGGCAAGCCAGCTATCTGCAATCTTCGGTTTATACCAATCATTGCGTTTGCAGTACTTACGATATTCAATAGCGGCATAGTAAGCCTGTACCTGTTCGGTTTTTGTCAGCTTTCCCCACCTGGTAGTAAGCAAATGATAATTGCGGCTGTAGGGATACTCTCTTTTGAAGTCATCTAAACTGATTTCAAAATCAACCTCAACAACTGTTACCTTTTTAGCAGCAAGTGCATCGTTCAGGCTGGCAACATCTGCGGGGATCATTGCTTTGAACGGATTGATAACAGGCGGCTGCATATCAGTTTTCATTACGTCAATTCTTACAAGCCTGCCGGATTCATCGAACATTATTTCAGCTTCGCCGGTATAGGATGGAGCGGTTATTAAAAATCTTCTCATGGCTTCTTTTCAAAAAATGAATTAATAAATTCCTCTGCGCTATGGAAGTCATCTGCCAAAGCATTTGAAAAGCCCTGATAGTACACTTTTTTTAATAGCGCTTTTAATTGCTCTTCGGAAAAGGCATACTGACCATACAAGACGTCGAACATGGTAAGAGGTTGGTTGGTTTGTTTTTGGCACATTGGTTTATTTTTTCTGGTAAAAGGAATTACTATTTTTAAATCGTCAAAACGGCAACCCACGTCCTTGTGATATACTACAATTTCATTGTGCGGATGAAACTCATAAATATCTGCCCCTAAAAAGCGGCTGAATGGAGTATAGCTAATTTTGTAGTAAGCAACTACAAATTCCTGTTCGAGCAGTCTCATAATGATCGGCGAACAAGCGATCTGAATTTTATTTCTTGGCACGTTTTTCATTTCTAATTCGTAGATAGCGACTTCTATTTTTTGAAGGAATGTCATGGTGTTTTATCTTTTACAATTAAAATAAATGCAAGTTTTTTAGTAGTAAAGTCAATCTTCGGGTACATGGTGCGGATAATCTTTGTACACTCTTCAACATTATAACCAGTATCGAGGTAGCTCATGTAAGGGTTAAGGTTTTGCAAAAGGAATGGCTTTACTTCTACAATCGTTCCGGGGCCTTTGCTTTGGCCTTTCAATACCGGATCAACCTTTACACCGGGTATATGTTTGTTTGGATTGTACAGCCGGATAGTAGTGAATGCAAGGCAATCCAATTTGTTATTCCAGTTGTAGGAGAATGGTAATACTTCCATTGTAAAAACAGTTTAAAGAAATGTTTGTATTGCTCTATCTACTTGCCATGTCATAGCGGGAGGCGTTACAGCATTGCCCAACTGTATAAATTGCTCTCTTGCATCGCCACAAACAATATATCCGGGTTCAAAGCCCATACCTGCTTTACCTTCCTCTGTATTCATCATTCTGTAATAACAATCCTCTATACTTTTTGAATTGTATCTAAGTATGCCGTGGCGCTGAACAGTGGTAACAGTAGCAAGTGTATCAGTTATGCTATTAATAATATGACTGCCGTTGTTATAACAGGCTATAAAACTTTTAAATGCAGATTCTGAAACAATGCCTGATGTAGGCTTTGAAGCCGGATCAATAAGGAATGGTACAACAATACCAAGAGTTTGCCGGGTTGCCTGAGTAGGGAAAGGTTCTGAAAGTGATTTTACATTTTGTATTTTGTAAGAATGCTCAGATTGAATATAGAAAGGCCAGTTTTCTAATTTTTCAAGGCCATATTCAATCCTTTTTATTGTACCGGGCTTTAATGGAACATTTCTTTCAGAAATTTTAGTACCAGGGTTATTCCAGTCAATACAATTAAATGCAGCATAGTAATAAGGGTCTACAACTTTGGTGCATAATGAGCAGCAATAAACATACTGGCCTCTCTTACCATACACACCCTCTTTTACCATAGGATTTTTCCATGTCTGCACGGCCTCAATATCCTTTCCGCATTTTTCACAATAACTTTTTGGCCGGTATTCGAGATCGGGAGCCTTATTCCCTTTTCTCCAAAAATGTATATATATCCTATCCCTGCTTTGTGGAGTTGGCCAGCTAAATTTACTATTGTGATAAACACACTTATGGTTATAGCCTAATACATGCATCACTTTTAACCATGCATCAAACGCTATCCACTTGCGAACCTGCACCACGTTTTCAACAATGATATAATTGTACTTGTGATATTCTGCAAATCGGGGAACGTCCCACATCGTTGCACGGCTTCTTTCTGCGGCTACATCTTCAAGTTTACCATTATCAAAAATTTCAATTTGTTTTTTTGGTTTCTCTTGTCCATCTGCACCACTTTGATGAGTACATTCAGGTGAACTAATCAACATGTCTGTTGAATTATATCTCTTTGGGCTGGTTGCGCTAATATCAACACGATCTACAACTGTTTCTTTAAAGTTTGCGGAATAACTATCGGTTGCAGTCTTCCAATGGTTCAAAGCATACTCAACCTTTATTCCTGTACCATATTTCTCATTTGCTTTTTTAATAGCCTGTCCATTTCCACCACAGCCAGCAAAGTGATCACTGCAAGTAAAACCTGAATCCTTACGCATTTTTATCCTCCTCGTCTTTATGCTTTACAAATACAACCTTTGCCAACCTGCCAGCATAGCCGGGGCCTGCCTGATCGGTGCGGCGAACCTTGTAGAAATCGTGACCGGTTTCCATTATTACCCATTCATGTATAATGTCATCGGGTTGAAAGAATACATCACCAGGTTGCAGGTCTTCTATAAAACAATCCTCTCCTGGTACCGGTATTGTATGGCGCAGGAACATCACCGTTTTTTTTGATCGTATCAGTTCATCATACTTATGAATGGGTTTGCCATTGTGAACCTGGTTAACGGCCACCCTGCCTTTCTTATCAGCAAGGGCCATTACACGCCATACATCGGTACGGGTGCTTTTATAAACGAAGCTGTCACCGATGCGCAGCTCTCCAATTGTGGTAAGTGTTTTATGATCCATTGTGTGTTTCGTTGGTTCGTTAATGAATATTATTTGCGACTATAGAGGTATTGTACTACGATAGGCCAGTCTGGAAAGTCTTTTGTTCCGAAATGAATATGCTCACCGGTGAAGTTTTCTACGCCGTTGCGGAGCCGGTCATCAACTAAATAGTGGCCGATGTTCAAATCCTTCCTGTGCGTTAGTATGAGCCGCTTTTCGGCATGATTACCAAAATGCTTTTCCAGCCATATCCTTTTATCTCTATAACTATTTGGCACCTGGTACATAGGTGTAGAAAGAAAATAAATATCGAAGTGAGGAAACAGCGCCAGTACGGCCATTATAGAATTAGGTATTGGATCAAGCTGCTGAAAAATATCAGGATTGGCGATACACAGTTCATACACTTTATCAGCAGAACTTTCATAATCGCCGGTATGGACATCGGGACAAAGTTTTTTGATTGCTTTATCAAAGTCGGCTACTACGCCGTCCATGTCAACGTATAAAATTTTCTTTTGCATGTTGGTTGATTAATTTTTGTAGATAAGAAATTTTACACCCAGCCCGAATACTAACTGACCATCATACAATGCACGGCCATACATAGCTACCTTTTCACCAATGCGCCGGTAACCGGTTATTGATACATCCTGATGCTTTGCTATGCCCACATTTACATGCAGGCCGTCAATGATGCGGTAACCAAATTCAAGCCGTGGAAAAAGCTTTGCCTGTGCATAGCTGTCTTTATTGGCGCTATCAACAAACTCCCTTGCACGAATGCCCACATGAAGCGATACGGGCGATTGCTGGCCGGTTATACCGCCTTGCATGATGAATCCCCAATCAGACATAAATTCCAGTGTGCCGGATGCTTCAAACCTTCTATCGGGTTCGCACTGGCCTTTTACCAGTATGGTGGAGAGTAACAGTAGTAACGTGATGATTAATTTCATAACAGTAGTGGTTTTAAATTATCGGATAATCGGATGGTATTTCAATAGTGCCGGTGATGTTGTCTATGCCTGCGGTAGCATGATCAAGCTGCGTTTTAAACGCCTCTTCTGTTGTTTCCTCATCGCCTTCCTTTTTTTTATAATCAGTACCGGCAGTGATGCGGCTTAGTTCGTTGCCGCCGATGTTGGTAGCGGATATAAAATATCCTTTGCTGTCTACCATTGTGTACGTTTGGTTGTTTTGATAAAAATTCATTTGTAGTGTGTTGATTGATTTTAAAAAATTTGTTTGGTTAACATTGATTTGTATCTACGGCCCCAAAAACTTTTTGCACCTTCATCCCAGATCACGTAGTTCTTTTTTCCTTCGTAGCGGCTTTTTACAAAGGCCACTTTCCCTTTTACAAAAACTTTGATCTGCGCATCATACATGCAGTCGGTTGCTACTGATCCACGGGGCTTGCGGCCATCAGCGTGAGAGATAACAACAAAGATTTTTTTCTTTTTGCCTTTGACATACTTTGCCTTTATTGACAGCCATTGTTCTTTAGTAAAACGGGAATATTGAAAGCTGTCAATGATGATGATCTTTGGAGCTTGCTTGCGGCCCAGCAGATAAACCAGGTCTTCATACGGGCAATCATCTATTACATCATAAGCCTCCAAGCCTTGCAACTGTGCCCGCAGATGATTCATTTGAGCGCTCCGGCTGTGGCCCTCTTCATATAGTATATGCAGGATGCGGCCCAGTGGAGATAGCTCCTTTACCACCTGTGCAGAAAATGAGCTTTTGCCATCGCCGGAATTGCCAAATATGAAAATATCAAAGCCGTCTTCAATCTGGCCAAGGCTATCCCGCAACTCCGGTGATAATAAATGACTTACATCACTAAATTTCATCTGCATAAATTGTTTCATGCTCAGCTTTTTGCCCTTTAGTTTCCTTTTTTGCTTACGTGGTTTTGGTTCAAGTATTTCTGTTTCAGCCATTTAGTTGATTTTTTTGGTCATATACCCCCTTGATTCTCCTGTTTTTTGGTCTATTTCCGGCCTGATTCGCCTGTTTTTTGGAAGGGCCAGCGGTAGAAACCACAGCCCGTATTAACGATTGCTATGCTTGCTTAGAAAGCAGTTAAACAGTAGCTACCTGGTCAAGGCTTGGAGCTACATAAAAGGTTTCATCCTGCGTTACGTCCAATCCCACTTCTTTCAAGCTGCCTTTTACTTTTTCCTCATTGCGATCAGCCAGCAGCCGTTCCTTGTCCACATCTTCTTTTGTTTTCACGTAGGTTGGCAGCTTGCTTTTGATCAGTTCTAAAATAGCAGGCCATTTAAATCCTTTGCGTGGTGATAGCTTTGGCATACCAGTACGGAAACCAAATACACCATGTGTGGTTTCAATGCTTTTTTTATCCACGAACAATTCGGGATTGCTTTCAGCATAAGCCTGCATCACTTCAAAATATTCTTCCTTCTCTTCTTGCAGTTGGCCGATCTTGCCATCATACTTTTCTTTGATGGCAGTAGTTTCGGTGTTCATTTTTCCCTGTAATACTTCAAGCTGGGAAATACATTTGTTGTAAGCTGCGAATGCATCGTCAGCAGCTTCACGGTTCACTTCCGTGATAAGTTTTTTGCTTTGTCTTGACATTGTTTGTCTGTTTTAATTATTAAAAAAAGTTGGTTTTCGCAGGGATGGATAGTATGCCCGTGGCGGGCCGTTTTTCAGGTTCTTTTTTTCTTTCTTGTACAGGTACCGCTTACCGAAGTAGGTAGCAACGTGCCATACGATTTTGTAAAATGCGATAGCGCCGAAAATGATAATTGCTGCTTTTGTCATACAATAAGTTTTTGATGAATGTGATTATTGGCAGTTCTCACCAGGTTAGCTTCAAAAGAAGCCGGATTGATAAACTCATGTGCCTGCCAGAAAAAATAGAAGGCAATGGCTTCGGGTATGGTCAGCTTTATAGCATATTGTTTTTTACTGAATAGCGCCTGCTTGTACATCTTTTCATATATCTGCATCATCAGCGCATGCTGCATCTTTTCATGCATGTCAGCAGGATGCTGCGCCATTACAATGGCAATAAACATTTGCAGCAAGGCAGTGAATTCGCTATGGGTTAATTTCAGTTTCATGCGGCGCTTAATATTTTTGTTATCCTTTTTTCAATAGCCATTATCAGAGGCATATACTTTTCGTCAGCGGTATCAATCATCTTCTGCACGATGAGGCAATTACGAATAGACTGCGAATGATCGTAGTAGCGAAGCAGGTTGCCTGTTTCCGCATGCGTCATCAGCTTAGCTGTGTGCAGGAAATGGCAGATCAGTTGCCTTGCTATGATCAATTCCGATTTCCTGTTTTCGGTCATGATCATAGCCCATGATACTTTGCATTCATCAATGATTATATCCAACAGGCTGCTAACCGTAAGCCGGTGAAACTTTATATCAAACCTTACCGTTACGGGAAAGCCTAATAGCTGCTGTACCTTCTCCTGGCATTCATCCAATGTGGTTTGCAATCCCGGTACGTCTTGTATTGTCTTCATGCCATTTCCATTTTAATGATGGTAAAATCTTTTGGATAAACTATTGAAGGGATAGAAAGCTCCGCAGCCAGTATGCGGATGTTGTGCAGATCGCTATACAGTTTATTGCGGAATCGCAAACTGATTTCATCTTCACGGCCATCTATATCATGCAGGTAGGCGGCATCCCGGTTGTTCCATTCATTCTTCCACCAATTCCAGAATTCAATACGGCGGCTTAGTTTATCAATGGCCTGCTGATCATCGCCAAAGTATGCAGCAAGGTATTCGTGACCACGTTCGTAAATGAACATGGCGAATTCGCCCGTTTGCCATTGCAGCAGATCACATGCACGGGCCTGATTGAACCGGATAGAAGCCTGTTGTTGTTGTGTGTGTGTTTGCATATCAGGCGGCTTTAGATTGTTTGTATTTTCTAACCTTTTTCACTTTGTCCTGTAGTATCTTTCTATCTACCCTGCGCAGATCGCCACGCAGTTCCTGCACCTGGTTGCAGATGATGGCAATGTTTTCTGCATCTTCAATGCCATTGGTTTTGCATATCTCTACTACCTCTTCACGGTTTGGCATATTAAGGTTGATAAACTTTGAACCTATGCGGCTATACAGTTCCTGATATCCCACCGTGTTATTATCAAGCCCCCGTGTAATTCTTTTTTCAATGGCATTGGTACTTTGCCAGATAAAGCCACATTTTTTATCCAGTTCGTTATAAAAGGTGATAAAGAATTTCAGTACCGGGTCAGGCAGCTTGTCCACTTCATCCATTATGATCAAAGGATTTTCCAGCTTGCGCATTTTACGCACAACCGCCTCCATCATTTCGGCAAGGCCAAAGCCGAAATAACTTTCACCCATTTGCATCAGCAATCTTTTAAGGAATGTTTTTCTATCCAGGTACTCTGCGCAGCAGATGTAAAAAACATTGTTGATGCGGTACATGCTGGTGTACCATTTGGCCGTATAGGTTTTACCCCAACCGGCATTGCCTACCAGCGCAAACGTTGCGCTTTCCTCTTTAGCCATATCGTAGTAGGTAGTAAGGGTTTGAAAATTCACTGTTTCTACCAGTGAATTATAATCTACTATGCCGCCCACCTGCGCCTGTACAGTTCGCCACATCTGATCGCTGATGCTGGGCCAGCAGTCCTTATTAGGATTCAGCATGCAGATGATGGTAGCTTCGCTTACACCATCAAAAGATTGGGATGCTTTTTTCTGTGAACTAAAAGTGGAAATGTAGATGCGCAGTTTGTACTGTATCTCCAATTTCTGTTGTTGTGTCATAACTTTGGTTTTTTGAATGTGTATTTATGGCCGCTGGTGTTCGTAGCACTGGCGGTTTTGTTTTTTAGTTACATGTTATCAAGCGGGTCATAAGCGCCGGTTGTGTTCTTATTACTTGAACTGATAGGCAGGTAAGCCATTTCTGCACGGTTCTTTAATTCTTTACTTAGCGCACCGGCTTGTAGTATAGCCTCCGCATCTAAATCGTATTGATCAATCGTTGATCTTCTTCCGTCCATTCTACCGGCTGTATCATGCACCTGTTGTTTCTTTTCAGCTATCAGTGCGTTAAGGAATGTGCGGCTACCGATGTAAGTGTCTTGCAAGGCCCGTGGCTGTAATGTTGCTTCGGTTGCTACAAACCGTATGTCCTGGTGATTGGTGATAAGCACCCGGCTCATATCATACGGGTCATAGATCACATTTACTTTGCTACCGATAATACTGAGCATGTCAACCGATGCGGGAATATCAAAGCTGTATTTAACACCATTTATTTGCGGCTCAATTCCTCTGTTGGTGACAGTGATTTGACGTGCAGGATTATGTTCTACTCCGAAGGTTAAAAGGAACTGTTCATCTGTTATGGGCCTTCTTTTTTCTATTGGCATTTTGTGCCATTTTTCTAACCACTGCTGTTCTTTACTCAGTGCGTTCATGTTCTCACGTGTGATGTCCGGGAAGGTTCGTAAGCGGAGAAAGAAATTTTCTATCAATTGCTCTGATTCATTACCGATCATTGGCCGGAACTTCTTATTATAACCTTCAAGCACTTCCATGTTTACGCCTCTGTTCTTAGCGGTCATGTTATTACCGTTGTAGTTGGTAGTAGCGGTTACTTTCTGCATTCTCTTCCACAAACTTGATCTGAAAAACTGTTCTATATAACCACGATGCTTATTGCCTACAGCAGGAGGAACGTAGTTGGCTATCTTTTCATAAAATGGCACCAGCTCTTTTTTATTCCAGTTATCCGCTTTGACTTCAAAAGGAAGGTACCAGCCACCGGTAAGGCTGCGGATGTAATACATAGCATCTATGTAAGCGGCCTGAATCATCCACGGCTTTGGTTGCTGTGATACGATGTAAGATTTACCTAAAATAAGATCACAGGAACTATCAGTAACCGCAATACATACATAGCGATGATAGTCATACTTGCCATCGGTAAACAAAAAGTCAAGGTTATTATCATCATGCTCCCATAGGTAACCAGGTTGTGAAGGACGGAACCCTTTTTGCTGCTTGATAAATTTTTCGTTGAACGCATTGTTGCCTTCCCGTGTGATAATAATATCGGGTTCATTATTGGCCCTGTAATTGGCAACTGTGCGGGGCGTTATTTGTTTGTGGCCATTATCAACAGCCCATTTATTATACTGGTAACAGACATACACGTCATCCAATTGGTTGTGGTTACTGATCATTTCCAGCAGCAGGGCTTCTGCTATTTCAGTATTCACTTTCTTAGCATTCTTTTTACCAAATAGCTTATTGATCAGGCAGGGGTAACCATCGGTTTTATATTGATCTACTTTTTGACGAAGGCGAATGATGTTTGAAGGGAGATCAATTTTTTCAGCGGTAAGAATTTCGCAAACCTTCACCCAAAATTGTGTGATGGTTAAATTGAGTAGCTGCTTGATCTCTTTTTTGTCGGCCTCTGCTTTTACCAGCATGTTGAGCCAACTGGCGGCATTGGTATAGGCATCTACGTTTTTGATTGGCAATTTTTTCTTATCGTCACCGTATTCATACTCTACATAAAATTTGTGTGCAGCCAGGTCTTTTGATACAAGGTTTTTGATCGGCTCTTTTGCAAAATGATCGTAAGGATTGCCGTACCTGGTTATTACCTTTTCCTTTTTATCTTCGGCAAGCGTTTCGTATTCTATAAGCACCTTGCTTTTTTTACCTACCGGGTCTTTAATGAATACGGCCCATTTAGCACCCCGTGATTTTTCTTTTGCTAAGTATTCCGGTGTTCCAAAGCCACAGAATACAGCATCTTTGATTTCTAAGTAAAGCGTTCCGTTAATAAATTTCATGGTGGTGGATTTAATTAAAAGGCACAGCTTTTTCAACTGCTTTTATTAATAGTGACTTAGCCTCTTTGTAAGCTTCGGTGGCTTTTTCCCTGGCTTTTTTTATCTCTTGTTCGTAAACTACTGTTGAGATCAGGATGGGTTCGTTTTCAACTTCGCCGTTTATTACCATTCGAACCAGGCGGGGCGAACGGTTAGCTATTTCGGAGATTACCTTGGCGGTTTCGCTTCTTTTTTTCCTGTCTAATTCTTGTTTGGATGGATTTTCTGGCATACTTTTCACTTCCGTTTATAGGAAGCCAAAGTAAATCCAATTATTTGGAATAATCTAAAAAAATGGAGTAAATATTTTGATATACCAATTTAATTGATATGAATCACTTCTCCGCAAACCTCACTTATTTAAGAAACAGGTTTGCTATAAAGCAGAACCAGCTTGCTTCTTACATGAATAAGGCGCAAACCACAATTGCAAATTGGGAGAATAAAAAATCAGAACCGGATATAGAAGAATTGATAAAAATTATCCAATATTTTGGAGTTACAGTAGATACAATGCTATTTGTAGACTTAGAGAGTGGTAACCTAATCACAGATGCTCATGTCGCAGAATTTAAGGCTACTGGTAAGGTAAATAGTAACCTAATTGGTAAGAAATTGAAGGCTTATGATGTATTTTCTGAAGATCGGGACGGTGGCAAATCAGTGGTAAATGAGCCTGATCCGGTAAAGGATTGGGCCTTTACTAAGATATTACAAGGAATGGACGGAAAGTTAGACCAGTTGCTGGATTTAGCGCAAAATAAGCCCAAAAAGAAGGCTTAAAAATCGCTCAATTAAAGCAAATGCCAGGTATAAGCAGGGCGCTGGCCAAAAATTAAAGATCAATTGAAGCACTATTAAAGGTTTTTGCACAAACCATTTTGTTAAGGAAATTGAAGGTTATGCCCTGAAAGCCGCTACGGCTGTGCATTTTTGCACTTTTTATATATTCATTGTTTGTTTACAATTCATAATACCCCCCTTACTATCGGGTCTGACTGCTTGCTTTAAAAAAGTATAAGCAGGCAGGCGAAATTAGGGCAATTTTTTTACCTCTGCCGCTGGCAGGGCAAAGGTGAAAAGCAAAGCTCATTTCATACCTTAGCCATTTTAAAATAAATACATGAC
>JAKFDZ010000094.1:0-5793 GCA_036675925.1 Flavihumibacter sp. | reverse complement strand
GTTGCTACACGGTTTGGGTGGCGGACCGTACGGGGGTAGCAAACCGGCGTCCGAGGGAACCGGCCAGGCCGAAGCCTGCCCCGCACGGCCCACCATAGAAATGCGATAGCCGGGCACAAAAAAGCGCCGGCTATTCAGCTATGGCGCTACCGCGCCCCAGACAGTCAGGTTGCTACACCCGGCCACGGGATTGACCGTGACCGGCGCACTTTAGACCGGAGAGGGGCGATGGGCAAGCCTGGCGAGAAATGGCCATTCGCCATAAAAGCACTTGTGGCGGCGCGGAATCTTCGGGTAGGTTCAGCCCATGCAATGACGCACCCCGCAGGCTGGACGCCGGTTATCTTCCTTCCTGTTTGCCAGTTGCAGAGTTTCAGCGAGCTTTCAGTTGACGGTGACAGTGCTCGAATCGGCCCAGTGCCGGAAATGAACGATGTGCTTTGCGGCATACCGAGATCGCACGGGTAGCCGAACTGATGGCACGTTTGATGGTGGTGCATAACGAATAGCGTTTATCTACCGCCCTGCGCATCGTGATCTACGCTGGCTTGGTGGGGGCGGCAGATAAACGCTATTCGTTATACGGCTTTGTACGAATTCACGCTTCGAATCTTATGTTTTTCTAATTATTGATGGAGCGAACATTGAAGAAAATTGATCTTCATATGCACACCATACCTACAATCAGCGATGCGCACTTTACATTCTCATTAGAGAAATTAAGTGAGTATGTTGATTCAGCAGAACTAGATGCCATAGCTATAACAAATCATGACATGTTCGACCTGAACCAGTTTAACGAGATTGCTAAAGAGCTGGACTGCGTCGTGTTTCCGGGCATTGAAGTTAATTTGGATAAAGGCCATGTTCTTGTTATTTCAGAAAATGAAAACTTGGATGATTTTCAACTAAAGACCCGTGCCGTATCAGAGAAGATTAAGGCTGTAGGGGATTCAATAACTGTTGACGATTTGGTTTATATTTTTGGCGATCTTAATCAATACTTAATTATCCCCCATTATGAAAAGAGGCCAGCTATCTCGGGAGACACGCTTGAGCGGATTCGGGATTTTATATCTGCTGGCGAGGTTGATAGCCCCAAAAAATTTATTCGTATGGCAAAAGATGAGGCTGAAATAACACCAGTTATTTTTAGTGATGTACGAATTAGTGAGGGGATGAGAAAGTTTCCAACGAGACAAACATACATTGATTGTGGTGATTTATCCATAAGATCGTTGAAGTTTAGTCTTCGCGATAGAGGTAAAGTTGCCCTATCTAGATCGGAAGGAAACTCTCTGTTTCAGGTTTTTGATAATGGCCAAAAACTATCCACCGGGTTGAATATTGTGCTTGGCGCAAGATCTTCAGGGAAGACTGTAACTTTAAATCAGATAAGCAAAGACTGTGAGAATGTAAAATATATTTCTCAATTCTCTCTTGTTCAGAGAGATGATGCTAACTATGAAAAAGAGTTCAATGCGGATGTCGCTCGCAAGAAGAGCACGTTTGCTGATAAGCACCTAAGTCCATTCAAGGCTGTTTTGGACGATGTATTGAATGTTGACCTTGGGGTTAATCGGCGGAGAGTAGAAAATTACCTAGAAACCCTTTTAAAACTGGCTGAAGAAGCTGAGAAGCTTGACGCCTTTTCTAGGGTGGCTCTGTTTAATGAAACACAATTTGAGGTTGGTGTAGATAAAGCACTTAATGACCTGATTGGTTCTGTGCGCCAGTTAATAGAGAATATTGAGTATAGAGAAATTATTGATAAATATGTTGATTTAAATAACTTGAAAGCGCTGGCGTGTGAGTTAATAGAACTTCTATGGTCTAAAGCACACGAAAGGAAGAAGATGGTCTTAGTTAATGACATCGTGCGGGATGTTAAAAACAAACTTCAGTTGAGGACATCGGCAACTCAAGTTAAAGATGTTGATCTATATAAGGTAATGATTGAACACAAAAAGACCTCCAAATTCAACGAAATTGCAAAGCTGCTGCAGGCTGAGAAGGTTATATATGAGGAGAGTTTTCAGGGATTTAAAGTCGTTTGTAAGCAGCGAGCTTTTGAAGGCCCTGGTGAAATCAAGAATGTAAGCGGTCAAAAAGTAGCTTTTAGTGATGCGTACAGAGAATATTCTAACCCGTATAAATACCTAGTCGCGCTGAAGGGAAATGAATATCTGACTCCATCCGAGTTCTATAAGTATTTTGCATGCATTGAGTACGAAATATTAAATAAAGATGGCTTTAAAGTTTCTGGCGGTGAAAGGTCTGAATTTCGGCTGCTACAAGAAATTAAAGATGCTCAAAATTTTGACTATCTATTGATAGATGAGCCGGAATCTTCATTTGATAACCTTTTCTTGAAGGGCGAGGTTAATCAGATGTTAAAGGAAATATCCATGAATATGCCTGTAGTTGTTGTCACGCACAATAGTACAGTTGGGGCGTCAATCAATGCGGATTATATAGTGTATACATCCAAAGAGATTGAAGGAGGGGAAATTGTTTATAGGAGGTATTCGGGGCATCCACCTGATAAGGAGCTGTGCTCGGTTGATGGTAAAAAGATAAACAACTTCCAGGTGACCATGGATTCGTTGGAGGCGGGTGAAGTTGCGTATGTGGAGAGAAGAGGTGGATATGAAAGCATTAAAAATTGAAAATCATCAGGGTTACTTTGTGACAGATGATGGTGCCTACGAAACTGTCGACAAAATAGATAAGGCCGCCTTATTGAGATTGGTTAACTTGGCGTTGGAAGATGATTTTGGAATCGATGAATACGATGAGGCAGAACTAAAAAACCAAGCTCACCAAATTATCTATAAAAGTATTGGTGGAAAGCTTAGTGAGTTACATAAAAAGCGAAACCAGTTCCGTGATGAGTCTGAGCGCTTATACTTGGATGCATACGAGAAGTATAAAGCTTGATGTTGCCAGCTCCACGTCTGCAGGAGCTGCCGTATAACAAAGCGCTGCTAACGGACAAATTCTCCGCTGCGCTCCAAATTTGCCGTAGAGCGCAGCGTTATGTACAGGCAACAAGGAGCAATAGGGGGCAGGCCGCGATTAGTTTCGCCTCTGCTTGATCAATCAAGCTAAATTCGTGGTCTGTCCCCAATTGTCGATGCCGGAGAATATTCAGGGACAGACCACGATTGCTTTCCATTTAAAGAGTTAGTCGTAGTCTCTCTCCAATTGCCCCCTTGCTGCCGGAAGCGGTAGCGAGGCACGAGCGGACGCTGGAGACGACGGTCAGGTGCAAGCGCTTGTTAGGCAAACCCGAACTGACGCTGGCAAGTGGTGGCAGTTCGCCGGTTCGCTTTGATCCAGCGCGCACCCGACGCTAAATTTGCTCCCAGGTGTCGTTCGGCTCGAAGTTCATAAACTCTTCGGGAATTTTCCGGATAGCTCCAACAAAAGGGGTCGGAGTGAATAAAAATTAATCACTCCGACCCCTTTAGCTCATATTGGGTCGACTGCCGCCGGTCGTGGCTGGCCGAAGTCGACCCAAAGTGCCTTTTTCCTAATATGGCGCTTCCCGCTTGGTCGGGCGTTTAGGATGAGGGCTGTAACGTTCTATTTCTCGAATGTACTTGCGCGCTTCACGAAAATAGTAGCGCTTCAAATTAATTCGCAGGTTCTGCCTCAGACGCCAAGTACCGTACGCGCCTGCACAAAGAAAGACAAAAAGCCATGCCGCTGAGTTGGAGTCAGATAAAAATATAGCCAGACAAATAAGCGCTACAACAATTAATTGATCAGGCGTATTGATCCACCCGCTGTTTATTCCTCGCTTTCTCAGGGTGCGAAGCATCCACCTATACATGGCGAAAAAAAGTGCACTCAAGGAGAAGAAAACAAACCCTATAATCCAGCTTCCTGGTATAGGCGCAAAACAGAACCTAACTCCAAAGCCAGCAAGGCCAATGCTTGTAGTGAATACACCAAAAAGAGCATCCCACTGTTGATCGACAGAGCGATACAGCCGTCTTTTGATCTCGGCCCTGTGTATTTCGCGGTAACGAGGGTTCATAGGCTCTAACCTAGAGCTAGCCGGCAAACAAAAACTGTGCCTTTGTTTGCCAAGTGTATGGTAGGTAGTGTTTTTGTCCAGGTTGTGCTCCCTGTGCGAGAGAGGGAACAATAGGGGGCAGACCACGATTAATTGCGCTTCTGCTTGATCATTCAAGCCAAAACCGTGGTCTGTCCCCTATTGCCCATTAGCCGGTTTATAAGCCCCCGAAACCTCTAAACCAAGGAAGCGTAGCTCTACCTTTATGTCCTTCATACTCCGTTTTCCTTCTAAGTTTATTTCGACAATAAAACAAACTGATCATCGCTGGGATTAATAATAAGTTGAACAGCCATTGACGTGCATCTGCTGATTCTAATGCGATCGTTGCAAATAAATTAATTAGAATCACGGCAATTATTAAAAGGTTATATCTGATATGTCTGCGCTTGATTAAGGCAAAGCTTTCCCAGTCGTAAATTAGCCAGTCATGGGAAAAAATGTCGCATTTAGGGCACTTATGAGTTGGAGGAAGGCTGTCTGCAGTATAACCACAACTAGGGCATCGAACTTTCATGGCGCTATCCTGAAGCTCTCGCTGTAGGCTAACAGTGGTTAGGCGGAATTCCACGATAATGCATATTGATGGGCTCTAGATGGGCCCGTAAGCAAGCTGAACTTCTTCTGCAAGAAAAATCGCACAAACCAAATCCTTATCTCCATGAACGCCCACTTGCCCGGTAATCGCTTGGCTTCTGCATTACGTCCCGCGGCCGCCCTCGTATAAGCAATCAATTTCTGCCCATTGTGCGAAGCGGTGTGGCGCCATTCTGCCGTGCCATGGGGACGCCAAGGCTGCAGGGGGAGCCGGAAGGTGTGCGGGAGCAGGAAAGTGGCATGTCGCCCGGAGGATTCAATCTGCATGGTGAATTCCCTTTCACTGTGGTCGGCACGAGCGGGCGACCGTCTGTTGGGCGGGCGAGGAGTGGAATCTCGCCAGTAGCATGTTCTGGAACATAGCCACTGAGGGGCTGTCCGGCAAGCCGTCTTTCGGTGCATTCGGCTGTACGGATCGCGTGCCCCGGAAACCATCCAGCCCGCTCAACCGGCCGGCCCGATCACTCCTCCCGCCAGTCCAAATCACAGCAGAAAACATGCAGCCGGCCGAGGATCTTGACGGTCTGCGACAGCGTGATGCACATGCGCGAATCCGCTACCGACAGATAGGGCCGGCTGATCTGGATGACCCCCGGTTGTTTCAGTGCCCGGTAGTGGTAGTGCTTGTGCGACCAGTTGGCGTTGTCGCCGCACAGCAGGGGGGCGAAGCGTGCATTTAGTTGCTGCTGGTAGTGCGGGGCATAGACGTTGGGCGACACTTGGTAACCCGCCTCGTTGAGCAGGTAACAGCGCACCGTGCGCGGGTCGGCGAACAGCAGGCGGCTGCTTTGGCCGAACTGCCGGTGCACGGCGAAGTCCGCCACGGCCTTTTGGAACAGGCCTTCTATTTCCCGCGAGTAGTGCTGCAAGTCGGCGCTGCGCTTGACGCTTTGCCATTGCTGGCCGCGCAGCAGGTTGGCGAAGGTATTGGCAAAGCCCTGGGCACCGTCGATGCGTGCCTGGGGTCTGGCGAAATAGAAGCCTTGCAGCATGTCGGCGTTGGCCGCGATGGCCACCAGGGCTTCGTGTTCGGTTTCCACGCCTTCCACCACCACCAGGCTGCCGGCCTCGTGCAGCAGGCTGACGATGCCGGTGAGAATCCGTTCCACCCG
>JAKFDZ010000093.1:0-3698 GCA_036675925.1 Flavihumibacter sp. | reverse complement strand
ATACACTTTGTCTTTCCAAGTCAGAGTTATTGATGGAACTATCTCTAGTCCGATTGTTGTAAACCCGATCAACTGATTAAACAAAGGATTATAAATGGCAGGTTTAACAGATTCGGGCTTTGTAATTAAACGGCTTGCAGAAATTCTAGCTGATGACAGAGCCTTAGCAGTACAATTATTTCAAGACCTCGTTTCTCCGGGGCAAAATGTTGACACGTCAGATTCAAGTGCATTAGGTCGCCTTATCTCCCTAGCAGCTCCCTCTGAAGCTGACTTGTGGGAAGCTGCCCAAGAAGTCTACTCCGCATTCGATCCGAACTCTGCAACAGGGATTGCTCTTGATAATCTCGTAGCTTATGCAGGTTTGACACGTAAAGAACAAACGTTTACAACTTCTTCTATTCTTGTTGCCGGTGATACGAACACACTGATCCCCGTAGGACAAACTGTAAGTAGCTCCACAACTGGGGAGCAATTCACTACAGTTGGCGCTATTTCTCTATCTCCCAGCAACGCTAGCGGTATCACCGTATCAATTGTCACCTTACAGAATAGCACAGCTTACACCATCACTTATTCCAATACAACAACCACTAACACCATCACTTATACATCTGATGCTAGTGCTACGGTTGCTGAGATATTAGCTGGTTTGCAAAGTGTTATTGCTGGTGCTCATCCAAGTCTTGTTAGCTCTGTTGTTGGCACTACGCTTGTAGTTGATCGTAATGACATCTTCCAGACAGTAAACTTCACCACTTCAGGTAATCTTGGTATTACTAAAGTACGCACCGTAGGCGAAGTGGTTGCTATCAACTCTGGTGTTATTGAACAACCTGCAAATACTATTGACACCATCCTCACACCAATGCTTGGTTGGGATAGTGTAATCAACCCAGTTGCAGCAACTCCCGGTGAAGATCGTGAAACAGATGAAGAGCTTCGTTTGCGGTTTCGTAATGGTAAGTTTGATCGTGCGACTAACACACTAGATGCTATTTACTCGGCTCTTATCAACCTAGACAATGTTAGTGAAGTCACTATCTATGAGAATGATACAAGCGTTGTAGACAGTAATGGTGTACCAGCTCATAGTTTTCTTCCCATTGTTTCTGGCGGATTGTCTACAGATATCGCTAATGCTATCTGGACTAACAAGCCTGTTGGTATTTTGAGCTACGGAAACACCACTGTAGTAATCAATGATATTCAGGGTTTTCCCCACGATGTAAGCTTCTCTCGACCAGATCCAGTTATTGTCTATATTAGCATGGACATCACTACAGATGTTAATTTCCCTGCAAATGGTAATGACCTTATCAGATCGAATATCATACAGTACTTCCAAGATAACTTTGGTACTGGTGACGACGTTATTTATAGTCGAGTGTATACGCCTATAAACGCAGTTAGTGGTCATCAAGTGAATAGTTTGTTTATTGGTACTTCGCCAAGCCCAACGGGTGTCGTGAATATTCCAATTGCCTTCGATAGCATCGCCTCAATTTCAAGTGTTAATATTCTAATATCTTAAGGAGGGATCATGTCTGAAATTAACCCCTTCTTTTTAGATTCGTATCTCGATGTAGCCCGTTCTCGCGTAACTCAACAGTTTATGTTGGATGCCGATGGTTCTGGTCCGATTGTGTTCGACAAGTATTTACAACTCCTCCTTGGTGGGAAGATTGAACTTCAAGAAGTGTTTCGCCAACTCATGCAAGAGCGTTCAATTGACACTGCTGTTGGTGCTCAGCTAGATATTATTGGTGAAATTGTTGGTCAACCAAGAGAGCTTATTGATACAGCCCTACTGACATATTTTGCATATCTTGGTTATCCAAATGCTCAGTCTTTTGGTGACTTAGACAATTCTTCTGTTGGTGGTTACTACAGAGGTGTTGATGATCCGATTGCTGGTAACACCCTTCTAAACGATGATCAATATAGGCTTTTCATTAAAGCCAAGATTATTAAGAATAATACAAATGCTACACCCAACCAACTCCTAGACTTTATTAACTTTGTATTTGGTAGTGACAATAACCAGCTCATTGAAGAGGGTGATGCAGCCTACACCTTGATGATTGGTAAGGTGTTGAGCGACTTTGAAAGAGTGCTACTCACTTATGTTAGCTACTCAAGCGGCTATCCTTCAAGGTTTGTTCCAAAGCCTATTGGTGTGAGGGTTAACTACGGGACATATATCTCTGGAGAGGCATTTGCCTTTCAAGGGGCTCCCGGAGCTAAAGGATATGGAGACTTAAACCAATTTCCTTCTGGTACTTTTGGTTATGGGCTTGGTTATGGTTTGTTTTATGGGGAGAGTGACTTTGGTCTAGGGGAGCCTACTTGGTCTTACTACTATGATGGCTCTACATTCTATGATGGGACTCCCCTGTACGTCGCCACTCCTACATATCCCGGACTTACCTTGGTAGGTGGTGTATATGCCTCTTTGCTTTAAGGAAAATTATAAAGGATTCGTCCAAAGGACAACAAAATGACAAATTTAATTGAAAATCCAGTGTATGAATCAGGTATTTTTCAGATAGAGGCGGATACACCTGTACTTGGTGGCCCAGTTGGTTTTAACCTTGGAGAGCCTACTACGGGGTTTTCTAACGCCCAAGCTCAGCAGTTAGCAAACCGTACTGCTTATTTGAACAATAGTAAAGTGTCATCTTCGGATCTAACCAATACAGCCGACACAACAAAGGGATCTGGTCTTGTTGGGAGGTCTATTCGTAGAGTTTACAGTTTCTCTGAGTTAGGGACAGTACAAGGTCGGGATGCTGGGGATCAAGTTCAGCTAGTTGGATATTTTGCATCTTCCCCCGGTATCGGCGGGGGATTATTTACATGGTTTCCATCTGCTACTGATACCCCTGATGGGGGGACAGTTGTTCAAGTGGGTGTAACTACGGGAAGATGGAAACGTACTAATTTCAATAATACTGTTAGTCCAACATGGTTTGGTGCTCTTGGTAATGGAGTCAACGACAGCACTGCTATGGCAGCCATGTTTGCCACCAATTATCACGTAGAAATCCCGGCTGGAGATTTTGCCTTTACTCCGCAGAATGTAAAGGCTGGCTGCATTATTAAAGGGGTTGGTGGTAGACAATCCGCTGACCCACTGCTCACTACAAAGCTTCGTAACCTCACACCCAACTCAATCTTGCTAGACCAAGCGATTGTGTCTTCAGCGCTGACTCCGGGATTCTGCCTCTACGATTGCTTTGTTAACTCGGATAGTGGTGTTAGGCAAAATGACCCAACAGTGACCATTGCTGATGGTGGTGCCTCACCCCCTATCATGGGAACTAAAATTGAAAGGTGTGACTTTGTACCCCTCACCGTTGGACTTGGTACTGGGGTATCACTATCTAAGTGTTTTGATTTTGGTATAAGTTTCTGCAATATGAAGCAGTTCGGTACTCTGTTGATGATGCAGGGTTGTGATCTTGGTGTAGTTGAACATAACCGCCTTACCAACATCCAGAATTACGGCATTCTTGAGCTTGGCGTCAGTACGTTCGGGTCTCAAGTTGAAATCAAGCACAATGATATGCTGTTATCAATAGCTGGTGGCATATTCATAAAAACCACCAGCAGGCACGCAAGGATCTTTGACAACTATCTAGAACAAACCTCAGGTTCATGTGCAGGATTTATTGATGCGACATCAACTGGTGTGC
>JAKFDZ010000092.1:0-3253 GCA_036675925.1 Flavihumibacter sp. | reverse complement strand
CTAAGTGTTATTACTTAATCCTTTTTCAAATCCTTTTCCTACAGAGCAATCAGCAGTTTTATGTTTTTTATGCATAGCACACGAGCTATAATTAATAAAAAAACTTCCATCCAAAGATTGCTGATTATCCCCTGAAACCCCACACATACCCATCCGTCACTTCTGATACAGGAACATCGCCTTTTACTTTACCGAAACTGAACCACCTATGGGTAATTCATTTACTCCTGCACCTGCAACGAATGCAAATTGTTGTACACAGAGCCCTGCACCTGTGTTTTGTTGTGCTACTACTACAAAAAATAAAGTAAATAATTTATATACCAATGATGCGAAGCGATGCGGAGCATCATTGTCATTTATAGCTACTACCATTAATAACCTTAATACGGATTGCTTTATGAAAAATCTATTACGTAAATCCGGGATGTTTGCAATTGCATTGCTGATTGCGAATTTGTTTTTGATGCAAAATGTATTTGCACAATCACAAACTTTTAATTCTTCCGGCACATTTACAGTACCTGCAGGTATTACAAGCATTACAATAAAAGCATGGGGTGCTGGCGGTGGTGGAGGAGATAAAAGTGTTAGGCAAAGTGGCGGCGGTGGCGGAGCTTTTGCTTCAAGTGTGTTAACAGTTACGCCTGGTGCTATCATAACAGTAACTGTGGGTACTGGGGGTGGTCCGGGGGTAATAGGAGGAGCTTCATCTTTCGGAACACAAGTAATTGCAGCAGGAGGGGGCTTTGGTGATAATATGACTGCAGGTGTAGGAGGGACAATTGCTGCCAGCATAGGTACTATTCGATTTGCAGGGGGTTCAGGCGGGCAAAGAAGTAATAAATCTGGAGGCGGGGGCGGGGGATCAGCTTTTGAAAATGCAAATGGAAATAATGGTAATGATGGAATAACTAACGGAACAGGTGGGACAGGTGGTATAGGGACTGGAAATGGAGGAAACGGAGGAGCAGAAAATGCGAATGGAACAAATGGTTTCATTCCAGGAGGAGGAGGTGGTGGTAAAGGTGATGGAATTACTACTTCTGGTTCAGGAGCAAATGGTCAGGTAATAATTTCATGGACAGCCTGCACAGCGCCAACAGTTCCCACAATATTAGTCAGCCCTTCTGCAACTGTCTGCAACGGTACCGAAGTGACATTGAGTATTGCTACGGGTAGCCTCAACGATGCAAGCGACTGGCAATGGTACAGCGGTTCATGCGGTGGTACATCGGTTGGCAGCGGCACATCCATTATGGTTTCACCAACCACAACGACCACTTATTATGTACGTGGCGAGGGAGGTTGCGCTACACCCGGTGCATGTGCATCGCAAACAATAACAGTTAACGCATTACCCAATGTCACATGTCCGTCCAATTCATCAGTATGCATAAATGCAGCGCCTTTTGCATTAACAGGCGGCAGTCCCGTTGGTGGAACATACAGTGGCATGGGAGTAAGCGCCGGCAATTTCAATCCTGCAAGCGCAGGTGCCGGTGTTCATACAATAACTTATTCTTATGCGGATGGAAACGGTTGCAGCAGCAGTTGTTCATTTACGATCACGGTAAATGCATTGCCGGTTGTTACCTGCCCATCTAATTCATCAGTTTGTATAGATGCAGCGCCTTATGCATTGACGGGTGGTTCACCTTTGGGAGGTACATACAGTGGTGCGGGGGTAAGCGGAAATATTTTTGATCCGTCAGCAGCAGGAACGGGTACGCATACAATAACGTATTCTTATACGGATGGAAATGGTTGCAGCAGCAGTTGTTCATTTACCATTATAGTAAATAATCTGCCGACAGTAACCTGTCCGCCGAACCTGGAAATTTGTATTGATGCAGCGCCATTCAGTCTTACGGAAGGCATGCCGCTCGGTGGCACATTCAGCGGTTTCGGTGTCAGTGGTGGCATGTTCGATCCTTCTGTAGCAGGTGTAGGAGTTCATGATATAACTTATCAAAGTGGCGATGGCCAATGCATCAATACCTGTGTGTTTACTATTACGGTAAATGCAAAACCAGCAACGCCAACAATAACCCCCACAGGACCTGTGATAATTTGTTTTAACGGAAGTGTGTTACTTACTTCTTCTTCGGCTACAGGAAATCAGTGGTACAAAAACAATGTATTGATAAGCGGGGAAACCAATCCAACATATTCAGCTACAGAGGCTGGTTCTTATACGGTCATTGTAACGATCAATGGATGTTCGTCAGATCCGTCATCAGCAACAGTAGTATCAACTTATGGAACTACGATTACAAGTGGTGCAGTCGGTGGTGCTGCTACACTTACACAATGTGAAGGCGGAAATGCGGGATCATTTACCGTAGGTTCACCAAGTGGCGGAGATGGAAATTATACTTACCAATGGGAGCAATCTGTGGGTTGCACAGGCACTTGGGAGGATGCAGTTGCTCAAGATGCGGGTGCTACAAATACGCTGAGTTTTAATCCTCCTGTATTAAATACAACAATATGCTATCGGTTACGAATAACAGATGGATGTGGTAGCATCGGTTATTCTTCAACAAAAACTTATAATGTGGTACCTGACCCGGTATCACCAACGATAAACCCGACACCTGCTTCCGGAAGTATGGTTTGTGTGGGTTCGTCTGTTTCCGCTACATTTAATCCTGGTAGCGGAGGTACGGGAACAGTAGTAGATTTTTATGAATTCAGTACAAACAGTGGTAGTACCTGGAGTACATACACACCTGGCGATCCCATTACAGCAGCTGTTGGCATGGTTGGAACAAATACAATCAGGATTCGCACAAGGCGGACTGCTACAGGAACAGGCTGTAATGACGGAGCCTTCAATACAGTTCAATGGTCAGTTGCGGCAAATCCCACTTGTTCCATCACAGGAGAAGATGGTACTATTTGTCCATCTTCATCTAATAATTACAGTTCACCTGCAGGAATGACCACTTATGCGTGGACACTGGAAGATGCCAATGGCGCCAGCTTTACAACGGCTGCGAATATTCAGGACGTAACCGTGAAGGCAGGCAGTGGTTGCAATACTTCTTATAAACTGAAACTTACGATTACCAATAGTGATGGTTGCAGCTCAACCTGCGAAAAAGTGGTGACAGTGCAAGATCAAACAGCACCTGTATTAACGGGCACGATACCATCAGGCGGTACCGGTATCAATGCCTGCAGTGCACCGGCTGGTGCAACGGAAGCAGAGATTGCAGCCTTGTATGAAGATGGCTGTGGCGGAGTG
>JAKFDZ010000091.1:0-1599 GCA_036675925.1 Flavihumibacter sp. | reverse complement strand
AAACGAAGTCGTATTCAGCATTCCCTTCCCATGCCTGCCTTTTACTAAACCTTCATAAGGGAAAAAAGTAAGGATACTCCCGGGATTGCCCGCTTCATCACCGTAATAAAAATGATAAACTTCCGGTGCGTCAAAATTGACCGTTTTCTTTACTAACCGTAATCCCAAAATACCAATGTAAAAATCAATATTCTTTTGTGTATGTCCGGCGATAGCTGTTATGTGGTGTATGCCTGTGATTAACTGCTCCATGGGATTGTTGATGATAAATGATAAAATGAATAACCGGTGTCATGAAGATACCTCATGACAGCGCTGGTGGGGCCGGTCCTGTTCCTGCCGGTTTTGATTTGTCAGCGGGCAATGGAATAAATTCATGGTTGTCGGTTGGTGGCAGAATGATCCTTCCCTCTTTCCAGTCGGCCTTTGCCTGTTCAATTCTTTCTTTACGGGAAGAAACAAAATTCCACCAGATAAACCTTTCGCCCAGCGGTTCGCCGCCCAGCATCATGATCGTTGATTTTTCTTTTGACAAGATCACCGGATCAACGCCGTTTTTGAAAACAAGCATCTGACCTGGTATATATATTTTCCCTGAAACTTCGATGCTTCCTTTAGCCACATAAACGCCACGTTCTGTATGCTCCTGCGGCAGTCCAAACCGGGCCCCTTTTTCGAGCTCAACGTGGAGATAGAATAATGGAGAATGTGTCTTCACATTATTCTTCAATCCGAATGCATTACCGGCAATCAAACGCATCCATACACCAGTATCGGTGAATACGGGCAAAGCATCCGGTTTGTAGTTATCAAAAACGGGCATTGACTCTTCATCTTTTTCCGGGAGAGCTACCCAGGTCTGGATCATTTCCAGCGAACCGCCGGCCAGCATGGCCGGGTCTTCGAACCTTTCTGAATGAGAAATGCCTTTTCCTGCAGTCATCCAGTTTACTTCTCCCGGCAATATCACCTGCTCGGCGCCGGTGCTGTCGCGATGCGTGACCTGCCCGCCGAATAAATAACTGACGGTAGATAACCCAATATGCGGATGCGGCAGCACATCCATCGTTTTTGCTTTTGAAGAAACTATATCAACCGGTCCGGCATGGTCCATAAAAATAAAAGGGCCGACCATTCGCCTTAGTCTGAACGGAAGAATCCTTCGCACATCCATGCCGGGTGCCAATGATGCTTTTCGTGCTTCGATAACCAGGTCTAACATGACTTATTATTTTGTTGATGAAATAAAAATCTCCACTGAATGATTGAATTTTAAAAATATTCAAACAGAATCTTCTGTGATAACAGCGTTGTCTTTATTCATTATCATAATGATCACTTCATTTTGTTTGCCAAGCAGGCGGCTGATCGGGCAAACTTTTGCGATCTCTTCCAATCTTTTTTGTTGATCTGCATTGATGTCGCCGCTTACAATTATTTCACAATAAAATGTATTCACTCCGGAAGCCAACTGGTTTCCTTTAACAAGGTTGACCTTTACATGGATCGTATCTACTTTCCATTGCTTACGTTGTATATACATCCGCAGTGTGATGGCTTTACAGGAAGCAAGCGACATACATAAATAATCTCCCGGCG
>JAKFDZ010000090.1:0-1757 GCA_036675925.1 Flavihumibacter sp. | reverse complement strand
CTTCTCTTTTCCTTTTTCCTTTAATATACTTGGCGGGTTTACCGGTTCAGGCAAAACCTACCTGTTAGATGAATTGAAGAATAAAGGCGCCGCCGTGATCAACCTTGAAAAACTGGCCGGTCATAAAGGTTCGGCTTTCGGTAATATTGGTATGCCCGAACAGCCGACCCAGGAAATGTTTGAAAACTTGTTGGGACTTGAATTAAGAAGCATTACCGAAAATAATGCTGCCCTTCGCTTTTCTCTGGGTGACGACTTGATTCCCGGCAATGGTAATAAGCCTTCATGCAATTCTGGCTGTATTTGGTTAGAAGATGAAAGCCAGCGCATCGGCCGCATTAACATTCCACCTGATCTATGGAATAATATGATGCGGTCACCCCTCGTTTTTATCGCCATCCCTTTTGAAGAACGTTTAAAACATATTGTGCAGGAATATGGTAACCTGGATAAAGAAAAAGTGGCGGATGCTATTGTAAGAATTCAAAAAAGATTGGGTGGGCTGGAAACAAAATCGGCGTTGCAAACACTTGCAGCAGGAGATACTGAATCCTGTTTCCGTATTTTACTCAAATACTATGATAAACTATATCGTAAAGCGTTGAACAACCGGGACGGGTCAACAATTCCGTTAACGAGCCTGGAATGTACAAGCGTAGATGTTCAATTGAACGCCAATAAAATAATGACCAACGAACTTTTAATAAAATGATGACTGAAGAACAGGCTATAAAACTCACTCACTATTCACATGGCGCCGGCTGCGGATGCAAGATATCTCCTAAGATATTGGATGAAATTTTATCCGGCAGTTTCGCTATGCCTGATAATAAAAAGTTGCTCGTAGGCAATCATAGTAAAGATGATGCCGCCGTATATGATATGGGCAATGGTACAGCCATTATTTCAACCACCGATTTTTTTATGCCCGTAGTGGACGATCCATTTGAATTCGGAAGGATAGCCGCCGCAAATGCCATCAGCGATGTATATGCTATGGGTGGAAGACCCTTGCTAGCCATTGCTATATTGGGCTGGCCGGTCAACAAACTTTCTCCATCTGTTGCAAAGAAAGTAATTGAAGGAGGAAAAAGTATTTGTGCAGAAGCCGGTATTCCATTAGCCGGTGGGCACAGTATTGATTCACCGGAACCTATTTTTGGTTTGGCAGTAAACGGCTTGGTTGATATTAAAAACATCAAACAAAACAATACTGCAAAAGCCGGTGACATTTTATATCTCACCAAGCCATTGGGTGTTGGTATCTTAACTACTGCCGAAAAAAAAGGATTGTTGAAACCGGAACATGCCGGTATGGCGGCCAGACAAATGATGCAATTAAATAAACCAGGAGAGGCGCTGGGAAAAATGAAAGCAGTAAACGCAATGACCGATGTAACCGGTTTTGGATTATTAGGCCACTTAACAGAAATGGCCGAAGGAAGTAATTTGAGTGCTGTCATAGCCAACATGAATCTTATTCCACTTATCAATAATGATCTTGAATATTATATAAGCAATCATTGTGTGCCCGGCGGTACACAACGCAATTGGGACAGTTATGGGCATAAAATATCTTTCAGCAATATTTCTGAGGCGAAAAAAGAAATAGCTAAATGTATCCTGGCTGACCCGCAAACAAGTGGCGGGCTGCTTATCGCTGTTGATCCGGGTGCAGTGAAGGAATTAGAGTTATTATTGAAAGAATATGATCTTGAAAAGCATATTGCTCCGATTGGTTATTTTACAGAAAAGGG
>JAKFDZ010000089.1:0-2640 GCA_036675925.1 Flavihumibacter sp. | reverse complement strand
TAGATAACATTTTCTAACTGTTTTAATTCTGAGATAAAATAAATGGCAGCTCCAAAATTTGAAGTACTAGAACAAACAACTATTACGATTGATGACATTGATTATCTCGTAAGCGCTATGCCTGCAACAAAGGGTTTGATGTTTATTGAAAAGCATCAAGCAGCTATTGATGAAGGTAAGGCTGATCTTAGCCAGATGAAACAAATCATCTGTAACTATGTCTCTAAAGACAACATGCAAATCACTGAAAAGACTTTTGATGTATTCTTCTCTCGTAAGTATGCACATCTCAATAAGCTTTACAAAGAGGTGCTGAATTTTAACTTCGAAGAGCTTTTTCAGGCACCCGATACAGAAAAGTAATTGATCCATCTGTATCGGGCAAAGCCCAATCAACACCTTTAGAAAAAGAAATTGATCGTACCTTCTCTCAGTCTTGGAGTATCTATCGGGTTGCCATGCATGAGAAAGGTGGTCTTGAGTTAGCTGCTGAGATGGAGTGGAAATATTCTACACGGCAGCTCTTGAAAATGCTTGAATTGTTAGATGTTCACGACTCTCTTGATAAACAAGCTAGAGATAAAGCGGCTGCCAATAAAAATAAACCAAGGTGATGGAGTAAAATAGTTTGGAAATTAGTAAATATTTTGCTTCATTCTCAATGGATATTGACAAAGCCTCTATCAAGAGGGTTGATGACACTTTAGACTTATTTGAAGCTCGACTAAAGAACTTTGGCAACTTCTCTGTTAACCAGAGAAAGATGAACACCGCTCTTGGTAATGCTTTGGATATGGCGAGTGATAAACTTGTCTTTGAAATATCTAGATTCTCCGTTAATCAGTCTGCATTAAATCGTGATATCTCTAATGCAATGATGAGGGCGTCCAACTCAACTTCTTTAAGGGTTGATATGCGACCGCAGGGAGGGTCTACAGGCGGCGTCCCACACTCTGTTGGGGCTGCTGTAGGTGGTGGTCTAATTGGACGAGGCATTTCAGGTTTCTATGGTCCAGCCCTTGCGTTAGGTCTTGGAGGATATGGTCTTGGTGCTCTGAATAGACGTAACCAAGAAGTTGTATCTGCTCAACTTCAATCCTCTGCTGTAGTCCAACAAGCTGGGGGTACTGCTGCTCAAGGTGCTGATTCTTTTCAGTATCTTAGGTCTGAAGGGCAGAGGATTGGCTTCAATTACTTGGACGCATCTGGTGACTACAACAAACTTATATCTGGCCTTACAGGATCTGGTGTTGGTTTGAAAGAAAGCCAGAAAGTGTTTAGTGGCTTTGCCGAACTCGCCCGTGTAAACAAACTTGATAAGACTACACAGAATAGATTGTTTAGGGCACTCTCTCAGGTTGCTGGTAAAGGTAAACTACAAGCAGAGGAACTTACTTCGCAAATTGCAGAGGCGCTACCGGGCGGCACAGCTCTTTTTGCACAAGCTTACCAGAAACAGATTGGTGGCAACAAGACTGGGCAAGAAGCCATTCAACAACTTCTTGATGATATGAAAAAAGGTAAGGTTAAAAGTAGTGTCCTTACTTATGCGGGTGCAGAAGCCTCAACAAGAGCCAATGCAGGCGGTGCGTTAGGTGCTGCGTCTCAAGCATCTCAAGCGGAACAAGCTCGTTACCAGAACACCGTAAATGATATGGCAGTATTGGCTTCAGGTGCAGGTGTAGAAGAGGGTTTTGCCCGTATATTCCGCACCCTTAACGCAGGTTTGAGCGAGAGTGGTAGTCTGGTTAGGGGTCTGTCAGAAGGCTTTAATGAGGCAACTAAATGGGCTGACGACCTTCTTCTATTTCCTCAGTCGTTCATAAGAGCACTAGAAGGTAAAGACAGTGTTGTAGCTGATTGGCTGGGTGTGGATAAGACTGAGCAGCTTAGAAAAGATTGGACAGACATTAAACAAATCTTTACAGATATCTCCACTATTAAGTTTGACTTCCTTCCAACCCTTGAAGCAACAGCAAAAGAAATCGCAGCTATTATGAATGCAATTGCTGAGTTTCAAAAGTGGAAAAGTGGATCACTACCTACATCAGAAACTGGTGCTAGTTCCACTGAAAAAGCTAATCTGTTTGGTTTGGAATACGCATCGCCAGCCGCTATTGTTGGTGACATCATTAACAACACTGGCTTTAACATGAATAAAGCTCGTGAACGTGGGCGAGCCGTGTATGATGATCCAACCTCACTATATTACCACGACGCTGCTGGTTACGACTCTCAACAAGCGGACATGGTTAAAGCCGCTGCTGAAGATAAAGCTATGGGTATTGTAAACAACAGCAATCAAATTGATATCGTTGTCAATGTTGATGGTTCTACTCTAGTCGGAATGAATGCAGATCAACAGGCACATGTTATTGGTGAGGCTGTAGCAAATATGTTTGTACAGTCGTTTGATCAAGTGAATGTCCAGTTCCCAGTAAAAGAATAAGGAGCGCTTATGTCGCTAGCAATCGAGTGGGGCGACTCCTCTGTTCAAAATGGTGGTTTCATCTACTGCGACGCGGTGAGTTCGTACACCCAAAACTATAGCGGACAAGTAACGCGCCATCCAATTGATGGTGGGTCGAACGTCACGGACCACTATATTCGGAGTAATCCAATATTCACGATTGGTGCTGT
>JAKFDZ010000088.1:0-8639 GCA_036675925.1 Flavihumibacter sp. | reverse complement strand
GTAGGCTAATAAGTTCCTTGTGAATACTGTCAGCTTCTGTGGGATCTACTTCTTGCCAGTTCACTATTCTTTCTCCTTTAAAGATTCGATGTACTCTAGAACTTGTTTGGTCTGTTCCATAGCGTAAGAAATAAGCTCGTTAGGTTCTATGCCGCAAGCTTTGGAGATACGTTTGCATCTTTTGTCGCAGCTGGAAAGTTCACGGTGCAACAGTTCAAGCTGCTTTGTTAGTTTTTCTGGTGTCATTTTGTAATCCTAATATGAATTTTACGTTGTCTCATAACTCGTTTGTAATTCCAGTCTCGCTGACATGTGTAAACCCCATCGCCAAACCGATTTACGTTCATGTTCTTAGTATACCTCCAATACCCCTCTCTGTACACTGGAGCGTTCAACGGGTTGTAAGTGTGTAGCTCATACACTTTTACATACTTCTGGAATCGGAAATACTCTTGTCCGTTACCAAAATAACTTGGCTTACTGTTCAGAGTTCCTGCCATTTTTCTGATCATCCTCAATCTCCTTAGCTTTGTCTAATGTTTCATTTTGTTTGATTATTGCTTTGTCAATCACTTCTAAATAAACTTCTCTTTTCTCTTCATCTGTAGCATTCATGAAGAAATCAGATAGTCCCTCAAATTTTCTCATTTGTCTTTGTCCAATTATGAAGAAGGGCTCCCTCCCAGTCAAGAGAAGAAGCCCATAAAATTAAAATAAATTTTCAAGGTTTGTTGCATAATATTCCCGAATCACTTCATCAACCTCATTATCCTGCCAACCTTTAGCAAAATACACTTCAACATATTGTCCAAGGTCTTTGTGGATGTCGTGGTGATAATGTTCAGCCCAAAACCAGTGGCCATCTGGGAATAGTAGTACTGTTGTGCGATGTTCCATAAGTCACCTCACAGATATTTATTATGTAGGAACAATCGAGAATAGCTTTCAACTATAAACTGTACTCGATGATCTTGACAAAGGATTTGTTTAGTCTGTCGGCAATACTGGAGCTTGATACTTTTCAAGATTCGTGCAGCCTTAGCCTTAGCAATACTATAGTCATCAAATGAAAAGATAGAGAGCTTGTGTGGAGGGCGACCAAAGACACACCTCACGGAGTTCCCGTTGTAGAGTGAAATGGCGTGACCGACGCTAATCTTACTACGACCTCTGTTTGAGTATTGGTTACTGTGGAAGTGCCAATTACCGTTGACTGAACTCTTCATAATTTCGTATCCGAGTTGAAGCATAAACTCTTTTAAAGCGAACACTTGAAGTTTCTGAGTGTCGATAATCTCATCAGGATTCCATTGGGACTCTGAAGTATGCATTAATTTTCTCCTTTAAATTTATAAAGTGCTTCAATAAAATAGCTAGCTGAGTGCTGTACACGTAGTGGGTATTCGTCGTAGGGAATGTTATATCCACTTCCTGCTGATAGCATATCTTTCGTTACTAAGTGTTTGTGCTCGTGTTCCAGTGAATCGTAATTATCCAGCATCCACTTGCACATGCCATCGAAGCACGAGTCACTGAGTAGGGATTGGTACAGAATATAATAGCAATAAGAACATTGAAGAAACCAGCTAATGCAGGAATTTTTGTTTTCACTAAAAATACTCCTGACTACAGAGTCATAGTTGCCACCAACTGGTTTTAATTCTTCAAGCATATAGCAACCCAAGCTTAAGATTCGTCATTGCAAACTCTTCCCCATACAATTCAATTGCTTTTTCATCATACCAGAGAGCAGCCTCCTGTGCAGTTTTAAATCCAGACGCCCTATGGTTGACTCCGCTTTTTGTCACACAAACCCTAAATGTTGTACCATATCCTTTACTGACACCTTTAAATCCGGATGTATTTGATTTAAACATGCCTTTGTTGTGACATGATACCTCCAAAGTAACCCAACGACAATTCTCTTTACAATAATTTCCTGTGGGGTCGATGCGATCAAGGAACTGATCAGGGTGACTCTTCATCCCCATATCTCCTATGAACGCCTCAAAACTAGCTAGCCATTCGTCACATGTGGAGATTCCTAATTCTCCATAGTGGTAGAAGGACGTCTGAGATTCATCAGTACATCTACTTTTCATAGATGCCCAAGCTCTGTATTCCGATGAATTAGTCAGGTTGTGAGTAACCCTTGTCTCCGCCTTGGATCTTATAGCCTCACAGCCACAAGATTTAACATCTCCGCTCATCAAACTCTTACTAGCTGTTACTATATACATACCAAGGTCACAAAGGGAGCATCCACATAGCCAATAAGGTTGATTGTTTTTAACATGGAACCCCACTAAGCTTTTAACTTCTAAACCTCCAAACACAAACCCTACTTTGTTTTCCATCTTTCTGTGGTGGTGGTGGTACTCGATGTTGCGGAACTCTTTACAATGCTCTATGGCCTCCTGTTCTGTGCTGTATAAATATTGTTTCCCTCTAAACTCCATCAACCACCCCTATATTTCTCAGTTATTACGCCATGATCTTTCAAATATTTAATACCATTCAAATCTCGGTATTCATCTTTGTATATTACACGTTCCACACCAGATTGCAACAACTGTTTTGAGCACTGAATGCAGGGTGACAACGTGATGAAGACTGTACTCCCCTTTAGACTTACACCTTCTCGTGCCGCCTTAGCTACAATATTGGATTCTGCGTGCAATGTTTCATCTTTAGTGGAACCGTCTTCGTTTTCACAATTATTATCGTCATCAATAGCAGTACCGTTCCAAGAGTAAATCATTACATCTTGTGGTGTAATTGCCACTGCTCCCACTTGTTTACGTTTAGCGTACGACAACTTTGAGAATGAAATAGCACATTCCATGTACGGTGTGAACATTTTATCTTTCATTTCTTCCTCGTTGTGGTTCCAGTACAAGATAAATTTCCACTTTCACTTTTAGGCTTTGTAGTAATCATCTTAGTAGCGGTAACTTTATATTTTCCTTTTGGTGGGTAGTTTGTATCAACCCAATCTTGAGCTTCTTGTCTGCTAGAAGTGCTAATAAAAATGTAGTCCCCAAGTGCATTTTGCAGCATCCACAAACCGGGAGGAATAAACTCATAGTCGGTGTAGGTTTTGTAATCAACAACTGTGATTTTCAACTCTTTAACTTTCTTCTCAGCCATAAACTACCCCTCAGTCTTCGTAATATAAATCATCTTCTGGATATGGACCGTCCCACTCAGGCTCTTCATCAAGGTCTTCTGTGTCACCAAAGTAGTCTTCTAAATCTCTGTCTAACCAAGCATCGTATTCAGTCATTAGTAAGAGCCTCCTTAACAGCTACAACTAAGTCTTCTCCAAAAGTGTTTAATACATCTTGTTCGTCACTCATTATCCAATGTTCAACACTTGATTCTAGTTGTTCAAACTGAATGTCTTCGTAATTCATACTACAGTTTTCTCCTCAACATAAAAACTGATCCCACAAAGATTACCACTATCGAAAGCTTCCAGTTCCAAAGATGCTTGATAGGACTTTGCTTTCCCTTGTGTATCAAATACACCCACATTTTCCCGATGTCCAAAGTCTACTTTAGTTAGAATGAATACGTTCATGATGTTCTCCTAGTTAATGCAATTAGATTCTATATCGAGTTCAAGCCAGAAGTCTGGTTCAATGTCGAACGATGGTTCGTGAAGGCCAATGAGGTCTTCATGGTGATCGTCTAGTTCTAGAATGGAATCAAAGAGGTTCATTTTATTCTTCCAATTCAAACTTGCATTCAGGTTTAGACAATTCTTTACTGAAGAATGGGAATACATTATCTCCAAAGCTTGCCTTAATCCAGAAGGCACAACCTTGAGTATCGTACACTATCTTATTCCTCAAATATTCTTTCACGTTGTCTGAACCGCAGCCAGAAAGTAAGATGGTCAATGCAATCAATCCAAAGACTTTCATGTTATTCCTCCTCAGAGTCTTGTGTAGCTTTCTCAAGTTCTTCTTGGGCTTGTTCTGCAATGAGTTCTGCAATCTCTTGTGCGCTAATCATGTGTTTCTCCTTATTGATATGTGGCAGTAATTTTAGGAAGTTTACGTTCTGCACGATCTTCAGCAGAAATTTCTTCTATTGGTTGGATACTAAACACCACTTCACGTTTTGGAATAAGTTTCTCAACTTCAGATAGAAGAAAATCCAAACCATCTTGAGTGTAAGGGATCTTTTCGTGTTCTTTCAACACTTGGCGTAGTGCGGCATTTAAGTCTTCTTCCGTAATCATCTGGTATCTCCTTAAATTAGGTAGTTGCCTTTAGGAATATCCAAACCACGTTCTTTATATTCTTGACAGATTTCTTTGTATGTTGCCTGACAAGCATAGCGCGATTTAGTTTCAGCTTTCCAACTATCGTTTTCTGCACTATTAAAATAACTTAGGATTGCAGCAGTGTCATGGTACACCGTTTCAAGGTCTTTTACAGTAAGTTCTGAGTAAGACATTTTATTTCTCTCCTTTGTTTGGTTTGTGGAGCCATTATGAAGCACTCCACAGTGTCTGTCTAGTCTTTACTCGGTCTTTTCTACAATTTTTACTGCTTTTGGGCGAGGAGCTTTCTTTTCAGCAGCCAGTCGAGACTTTTCATAAGCTGCAATCCCGTCTTTTACAGCATGAGCCACTATTTCCTGTAATGTGGGCATTTCATCAAAGTCTTCTTCCTCTTCAAGCTGTGCGAGACGTTGATTCTGAGCACAATCAGGGCTTCCACAGTCACAAGGTTGTGTATCACGGAAAGCTTTCAACTTTTCCCAACGTTCTTTAATCTCATCCGAATCCAACAGGATGTCAACCCCTTTCAGGGCATCGTTAAGCTGTTGATCATCCAAAAAGTTTGAATAATGAGATTTCATCCATCGCTCATTCAAGCGTTTATTGAAAGTTGCTTGATTATAAATTGAATACTCGGTCCCCATAGCCCCATAAGAAAACGAATGTACGAGCATAGTACTCATGTCATCGATAATAAGATCCGTTGCCTCCAGAGCAATAGCGGAAGCCATGCTGGCGACCTCCATACCCAAGATACAAATGATTGGAGCCTCACATTCACGCATGTGGCGGATGTATTCCATTCCAGTTGCAAGGCTGCCCCCGTTGGAATTTACGTATAAAAATATAACGTCATGTGAACTTGCTGTACGATACAAAGCAAAGTGTTCAAGGAAGTTATCAGGGCTTCCAATATCACCGTGCAGGTACAGGTAATATTCGTTGTTCACATAAGTCTTAGAGATTACTTGAGACGGTTTGTTCATTAGTTCTTCTAGCATATTTTTACTCCTTAGTTAACCAGTGTAGTATAGAAGCCGCCTTCACGTTCAAATGCAATCAGAATGTCCCGAACAATACCACTTCGAACACAATCTTCTTCAGTAAAATGGGTGATGCCCACACCTTCAATGTTATTACGTTCAAAGAATCCTGTAATCCAGTCTAGTGCATTCTCCCCGTGGGTAATAGCTTGTCGCGGGTCGCCCATAATTGATAGGAACTTAACTTCCTCCCCAAGACGTGTTACCAAACTCAATACTTGCGGTTTTGATGCGTTTTGAATTTCATCTGCAAGGATTGCACAAGGCTCGTCGAAAGACCTGCCTTGGATTTTTTCCAAAGGCGCAATTTCTACAAGACCCTTTTCAATGCAGTAGTTGTAATTACCTTCTCCAAGTACACCTTTAATTGTATCCAGAATAGGGCGGCAAAATGGATACATCTTAGTAAAATCGTCGCCGGGAATGGCTCCAGCATCCTTACCCAAGTGTGCATAAGGCCGAGTTACAATAATACGTTCAATTTCACCAGCATTAAACAATTGAGCTGCATAATAAGCTGCACAAAAACTTTTGCCACAACCACTATGTCCACTGGCGATGTTGATTTTACATTCTTTCAGATACCGCATGTATTGTTTCTGGGCATTGGTCTTAGCTTGCAAAGGTGGAACTGCACGAACCTCCTTGAACTTATCTGGAATAGTTTTAGCAACGGCTTCTTTCTTTTCCCAACGATCTTCTATTACTTGGCGTTGATTACGTTTCATTAGTCATTTTCCCGAACAGTCCAATTTTTAAGAGAATCAACAATACGCTGATCTACCAACCCTTGCCACTTTTCACCAACTTCGTAAACATATTTATTCTTTGCGGTGTTGTAAGCTTTTACAGCATCCTCTAAATTGTATGTTTCTGCAAGCAGTTTTTGATTGTTTCCGTACATTCCAAGTTGTGCAATGAACTTACCGTTGCGTTTTCGGATAGAAATTCCTAGTGGGTATTCTCCTCTCTTTGCTTTGGTTGTTGTAGTGATTGCATTTACTTCTTGTGGAATAAATGCACACCGAAGCGGACCATACTCCTTATTCCCTCTTACGATAATGTCCTTATCTAATTGCCATCCTTTTTGTTGGTAAGGGTTATTGTAGTACCAATATGCAAAGTTTTGGAAGCAATGCCAGATTAAATTAACTGAGCAACCTTTGTATGTTGGATTAATTTCTTGATGATCAGGCTTGTAACACCGTCGCATAATACCACGCCAAACTTCGTATGCTTCAGAGTTACGCTTTTTACCATTCTCATCCCAAACAGAACAGACATATTCACCCACACCAAAGTAGCCTACACCACAAACATCTGGGAAATAAGGGTTCTTAACATGTCCTCTTGTTAACTCCTTAATTTGTATAGTCTTTTGAAATTTAAATCCGTCATTAAATTCAATCACAATATCGTTCCTGCCGTTAATTGCAATGATAGTGTAATCGGAACCTTGTCTAGACGTAAGAACTTGCCCAACTCTAAAATTATCTAATGTGTAGTCACCTTTTGCCACTATTCTCTCCTAATTAATAATTTATCCAGCTTTTCATCTCTTCATCTTACCGCAAAACCAGAATCTCACATTATTCGCTTGCTGTAAAGCCTTTTCTAAACAATATTTCCTTGAACCACATCAAATTCCTCATAACAAACCCACCCACCCTCTTCAGGCTCGCCCACATTATCAATCACATAAGCTCCGCTTTTAAAGTACAGAGGATACTGCTCCCATGCCTCATCAATTTTCAAAGTATAATAAGCACCGTTAAGGAGAATATGCAACACTCCAGACTCATCCACTTCGATACTGTACCAGAATGCTTGACCTAATGCACAAGGAACAGACAACACCTTACTTGCATTCCCAGTAGGCACACTCCGCAAATCAATCCTAGCAACCCCATTCCACCAAGTCACCATCACAAAAGGATTTGGAGCTTTATAACCGTGACATTGCCCCACAATCACCTTACCACTACTTGGTGCCAATTCTACCCTCACTGTACCACTCATACTATGCACAGCTTCCCCAACAGTCCAGTTATAAGGCTCACCAGAACTAGGAAGTGTTTCCCTACTCTCTGTACGAGGACTTGAGCTACTCCCAGAAGTTCCTCCCTGAACCGAACACCAATAGTTGGTATGACCTTTAGGATCGACCCATACTAGGTTAGCTGGTGGTACGTCTGGAAGTTGATAGACAATCCCGTGTGCTGTTATATTACCGAAGATCACTGCTTATCCTCCATCAACTCTGCAACCAAAGCTTCATATTTCCTTTGCAACGTCACATAGTCCGTCCAAGCTACAAAGCATCTTGGAATACCCTCTTTCACCATCTTAGGTAACTCTCCTGACATTGTTGAATAACACATAACATTATCCATTACAATAGTTTCATCATTAATGTTCATAGTTTCTTCTCCTTTACAGCTTTCAAAGTATTCTCAGCGGCCTTCAAGGCTTCCTTAGCTTTAGCTACAGATTCTTGAGCGGCGATTTCTTCTTTGGTTGGCAGCTTGACCTTGATAATTTCCTGAAGCTCATATTCATACACTGTATAATTCTGAAACATATAGTAATCAGTAGTAAGAGTGTCCCGAGAGATGGTTTCACTAATCACATAGTATTCTTTCTCTTGGTCAAGGATCTTAATCTTGATTGGCTTCGTACTATCAGTCATAAAGTCCAATCGTGTCAAGCTGTTATAACTCATTCCAAGACGTTTCACACCTTCTCCTCCAATTCAAGACATTCATTAAGCTCTCTAATGAGCTTGTTTGCAAGTAACACATTCGTCATATTATTGCTAACTCTTTCTAAGTACGATTTCTCCTCAATTACCTTGCTCAACAAATAATACAACACTTCTGGATAGGATGCTTGATTGATGTTTGGGTCTAATAGAACAGAAGCCAAAGTTCCGTTGCAGCCTGTAGGGTCTAGTTGCTTTAATTTCTGAATCTCTTGTGGTTTCATTTAAAATTTTCCACGTAGTCTCCTGTAATAAGGAGAATATCTTTACCAAAGCGATTTATTACGCATATCTGGTCTAGTGTTGTCGGACAGATACACCCACCCTCATCCACAGCGCCGATCTGAAGATTTTCATCAAACTGCTCCAAATAGTCTTTCAATTCCTTTACATTCACACCAAATCCCCCGCTACAATAACAGATTTATTAATCTCTTTCGTAGCAGTTGTCCCTTCAAAAGTAGCTGACAGCTTCACACCAACAGAAGCTCCACCTCCCCAACTCTCGCCATATCCTCCTGTCGTACTTCCCACCTCAATA
>JAKFDZ010000087.1:0-2103 GCA_036675925.1 Flavihumibacter sp. | reverse complement strand
AATATTCATTTAAAGCTCATATCAGCCTTTTTTTGAGCCATAAAACGAATCTCCCTGAGCTGTATTTTATTAAATACGGCTCCTTATTTTACTAAATAAAGCTCAATAATTGTTTGTTTTGAGCCACAATTTGTATTTTTGTGAGCCGAAATGAATTGCTATGGCAGTAAAAAAGAATAACAGCAGCGAAATAATCGATTATATAAAAGCTCATCCCGCCGTCTCCTCTAAAGAGATCCATGAGGGGTTGAAGACGGCCATGGGATACGCCAGCGTAAAAAGAGTCTTGCAAAAGCTGGTTGATGAAAACCTGGTGATGGCCCAGGGAAGAGGGAAAGCTACCCGGTACAAAATCAGCCCGGCCTATGAATTGATTCACCCGGTGGAAGTGGACGCCTATTTTGAAATCGAAATAGATGACCGGGTTATAAAAAAAGGATTTACGCATTCACTGATCACGGATACCCTGGATAAAGTCCCTGTTTTTACCGCAGGTGAATTGGATCACTTGCATACTCTCCAGGAAACATACACAGTCAATATTGCCCGTCTTTCTGAACCGGAATATAAAAAAGAACTGGAACGGCTGGCCATCGACCTGAGCTGGAAATCCTCGCAGATTGAAGGCAATACTTATTCCCTGCTGGAAACCGAACGGCTACTGAAAGAAAAGGAAACCGCGGCCGGCAAAACCAAGGACGAAGCCGTGATGTTATTGAATCATAAAGCGGCCCTGGATTTTATTATTGATCAGCCGGCCTACATAAACCCGCTTACGATCAGTGCGATTGAAGACATTCACAGTATCCTGGTGAAGGGCCTCAGTGTGGAAAGAAATATGCGCAGGCACCGGGTGGGTATATCAGGTACCAATTACAAGCCACTGGACAACGAGTTCCAGATTAAGGAGGCGCTGGAAGATATGTGTACGCTGGCCAATAAACAGGAAAAGGTTTTTGCAAAAGCATTACTGGTCCTGGTGCTGGTCTCCTATATACAGCCCTTTGCCGATGGGAATAAAAGAACAGCCCGGATCCTCAGCAACGCCATTTTGCTGAGCAATCACTATTGCCCTATTTCCTTCCGTACGGTCGACTCCATTGACTATAAAAAGGCCATGCTCATCTTCTATGAGCAAAATAATATTACGGCCTTTAAGAAAATCTTTATGGATCAATTTGAATTTGCCGTGAATACCTATTTTTAAAAATAGGAAAGCCCGGTAGGCTTGAGCATTCCAATTACGAATTGAATAGTTTTTTCCTGCGCTGTATATGGCCGGGCGAATAGCCGTAATAATTTTTAAAGGCGACGGAAAAGTTGCCGGGATCATTGTAGCCGACGGACAAGCCAACCGATAGTAAAGTATCATTTGTTGTTTCAAGCATGCTATGTGCGAAGCTCATCCGCTGATCTTTGGAAAACTTGCCGACAGTCATACCGAAACGTTGCTTGAAAGCCAGTTGCAGGTCCGGTTCGGATATACCCACTTTGCGCGCCAGCTGTTCAACGGTGTTATAACTGGAAAAGTCATCAAGAATAATCTGTTTGGCTTTTTCAGCCCGTTGAATAGTTATCTCAGAGATCTCCGGTCGCTGGTGAAGGTTGTTGATGTGCTGCACCAGGTGGATCAATAAATCAACTACCTGCGCATACAGGAACCGGTCGGCGAGCGGCCCCTTCAACGGGGAATTAAAAAATGCTTTGACAGCTTGTTCCATGCCGAGGGACCAGAATGGAACAAGGGTGGTGAGATCACCGGTTTTAATCAGCACGGACAGATGACTTGATAGTCTTCGGTAATATCATGCTCTACAAAGATTTCAAAAATGAATTCATCCGCGTACAGGAGACGGACCGGCTGGCCGGGATCGAGGTGGGCATTTTTTAAATGCTGGTGCAGTGGCAGGTTTATGGGATGCGTTATAAAGATGGTGAAGAAATCACCCCTGTAGTATTGGAAGAGGTAGCTTTCCTTACTAATAGTAGTTGCATTGGGAAGACCATAGAATTGCCTTCGCAAGGCGTTTCGTTTCTTCATGGGTCGCACATTTGGTTATTCATTCCTTTTATAAAAATAACAGGATGAATAACCGTTGCGGA
>JAKFDZ010000086.1:0-1834 GCA_036675925.1 Flavihumibacter sp. | reverse complement strand
GAGCAACCTTCACCATCAAACCGGTTGCATGCTGCGTAACTCTAAGGAGTTGGGTGGTGAACGATGCAACAGGTGTGTCTGTAAGAGCCGAACGCATAGTGAAGCGGCTGTGAGGTCTCGATAATTGTTACCGATGCAAAAAGAAACGATGCACATGATTGTTTCAACAGAGTTAACATTCGTTAGAGGTTGCCAGAAGTGTTAGCTGCATCCGGGATAAAGCCGCCGGGACTTACAGACAGGCGCAAAGGTGGAACTGGAGAACCTGTACTGGTTGAGTATGCTGAATAGGTAAAGTCGTTTGCAGTACTACCAGAACGTACGAAAAGCATAGAGGTGGAATCATCAAGCGGAGCACCCGTAAGATGTAATACGCCTTCATAAATCAGCTACAGGGACGGATGTACCCGTAGTAGTGATGATAGCCTTCGAAAGTTGGAAGTAGCGAAGGGGTACACAAGATGACAAAATTGGATAAACATTAAACAACCGCAAGGAATGATGGAACTGTTTTCCAAACAAGGAGTAAGCGTACCCATAACCACACAAATGGTATGGGAGGCGTATCAGCACGTAAAGCAAGGCGGCGAAGCAGCCGGAACAGATGGCATGACATGGGAGTATTTACACACCCATCGCAGCCGGTTGTTGTATCAGTTGTGGATACGCCTTGCATCAGGGAGTTATTTTCCAAAAGCCATTAAGGCCGTCAGCATCTTGAAGAAGGATGGAAGTAAAAGAGTGTTAGGTCTGCCTACATTAATAGACAGGATAGCACAACAAGTAGTACGGGTTCATTTAGAAAAATGTGCAGAACCTCATTTTCATCAAAACTCGTATGGGTACAGGCCCGGCAAGAGCATGCACGATGCCATTAACAAGGCAAAGTTCAATTGCCATCAATACCCGTATGTAATTACGCTGGACATCAAAAGTTATTTTGATACCATACCACACGACAAACTGTTGAAGGCATTGCAATTTTATTGCAAAGAAAAGTGGGTAAGCCTGTATGTAAGCCGTTGGTTAAAAGCCAGCATAGTAAATGAAGATGGAAGTAAAACACAACCCGTGAGTGGAACACCGCAGGGAGGTGTAATCAGTCCGTTGCTGTCTAATCTTTATCTGCATGTAGTGTTTGATGGATGGATGCTGCAAAACTATCCGGGTATCCGGTTTGAGCGTTATGCAGACGACATCATCATTCATACCAGGCGGGAGCAGATAGCGCAAAGCATTTTGAATAAACTGCAAAAGCGTTTTACAGAATGCGGGCTAACGATTCACCCCATCAAAACCCAAATCATTTGTTTAACCCGAAGCCAAACTAAGAATAGTGTAACAAAAGTTCACAGCTTTGAAATGGGCGGCTTTGAGTTTATACCGCAATGGGTAAAGGTGGAAGGGGAATGCAAGCTGCTGATACTTCCCTCGCCATCGAAGGCATCGAAGAAAAGTATAATGGATAAGATACGCAGCCTGAAACTACATACCCGAAGGGGCAGTATATATGTGGTGGCGAATCTTTTGAATCCATTAGTGAGAGGCTGGCAAAACTACTACTGTCACTTTATCAAAAGAGACCTGAACGACCTGTGGCGCTTTGTGAACAGACGATTGGAGAAATGGTGCAAATGGAACAAGCGGATGAACTTGCGCAAGAGCCGCAGATGGCTCAATACTTTGTATAAGATGCAACCAAGCCTGTTTGCTCATTGGAGTGTATGCCCAGCTTACTAATTGAAAACATCATCTTGAAGAGCCGTATGAATCGAGAGGTTCACGTACGGTTCTGTGAGGAGCAGGGGGTGCAATCCCCCTTGCTTACTCGACT
>JAKFDZ010000085.1:0-2859 GCA_036675925.1 Flavihumibacter sp. | reverse complement strand
CAGGTTTTGTTCAACTGATACAAAGCTGGCCGGGCCTGTCCACGCAAACTGGTATGGAGCAGTTCCACCTACTAGGCTAAGAGCGATAGAACCATTATCCGCCTCACAGAATGATGGTGTGATCGTTTCATTGATGGTAATTGTTTCAATAACTGCTTCTACAGTAAATGTTGCAGTGCCCTCACAACCATTGTCATCGGTCACCGTTACGTTATAAACACCGGCAGCCAGATTCACCAGGTCACGATCGGTAGATGCAAATCCATCCGGACCAGTCCAATCATATGTATATGGAGATGTGCCACCTGAAATATTAAGTGTAATGGCACCAATCTCTGCTGTACAAACAGTATTGCTGATTTCGCCTGTAACAGTAATGGTTTGAATGTCCTGACCAACTTCAATCGCTTTAATGGCTTCGCAACCATTGGCGTCTACAACGGTTACAGTGTAGATGCCTGGAGCAAGGCTTGTTCTGCTAGGCCCTGTATCACCACTGCCCCATGTATATGTATAAGGTGCTGTTCCACCTGTAACTTCTACGGTAATTGACCCATTCTCTGCAGTGCAAATTGCGGGTTCAATTGTTTCTTCGATAGTGAGGGTTTCAGTTTCCGTACCAACAGTGAATGTTTCTGAAATTACACATCCATTGACATCAGTTACTGTAACAGAATAATCACCTGCAGCCAATCCTGTGATAGCAGAAGTTATGGCCCCATTACTCCATAAGTAGGTGTACGCTGGGTCACCACCATTAATCTCAATACTTATTGCACCGGTTTCGCCAATACAGATTGCATTTGTAATTGTTGGTGTGATGATAATTGTTGGCTCGTCCACATCTACAGTAATTGCTTTAGTTGCGGAACAGCCATTTTGATCGGTTACCGTTACTGAATAAATTCCAGCGGCAATATCTGCAATATCTTCAGTTGATGCTGAGAATCCGCCTGGACCTGTCCAAGTGTATATGTAATCTGGACTACCTCCGGTTACCGTAAGGTTAATAGCTCCGTTTGCATTTGTACAAATTGCATTTGTGATGCTCTCCGAAATATCGAGGGTAATATCATCCGCTTCAACCACGAAAGTCTCAGTTGTTGTACAGCCATTATCATCGGTTACAGTTACACTGTAAGACCCGGCACTAAGATCAGAGATGTCTTTAGTTGTTGCTCCATTACTCCAGAGATAAGTATAGTCTGGTGTGCCACCTGACACTTCAATGCTGATTGCACCAATCGCTCCAACACAAGAGGTATTTGTGATAGATGGAACTACAGTTAAAGATTCAGTTATTCGTCCAACAGTTATAGTCTTCTCAACCTCGCAACCATTTGCATCGGTAACAGTTACTGTATAGTCGCCAGGCAGAAGGTCCGCAATATCTTCTGTAGCAGCGATAAATCCATCAGGTCCTATCCAGTTGATCGCGTAATCTGGTGTACCACCTTCAATATTTAGATCAATAGCACCATTGGCTGCTTCACATATAGCTGGGGTGATTGTTTCAGTGAGAGCTATTATTCCATTTTCAGAAACAATATTAAATATTGCATTGCCTATACAACCATTCGCATCAGTAACAACTACTGTGTAAGTTCCGACAGGTAGATTATTGATGTCTTTCTGATCTGAATTAAATCCATCCGGACCAGACCATGAATAGCTGTAGTCCTCTGTACCACCTGTAACCGTGATTTCAACTGAACCAATTGCTGCAGTACAGATAGTATTTTCAATAACCCCCTGCACATCAATTGTCTGAACTTCCTGTGTAACGGTAATTGTGCTGGTGGCCTCACAACCATTGGCATCAACTACAGTAACAGAATAGGAGCCCGGTGCCAGATCATTCAAGCTTGGACCAGTTTCACCATTACCCCATGTTATTGTATATGGTTCTGTACCTCCGGATATTTCAAGGGCAATACTTCCATTTTCTGCTGTACAAATTGCAGGAGAAACGGTTGAAGTAATTTCTATAGTAACATCACCAGCTTCAACGGTGAATGATTCCGTAGTTGTACATCCATTTTGATCTGTAATTGTAACAGAATAATTTCCAGCGGCGAGAGCTGTAATATTTTGTGTTGTTGCGCCATTACTCCACAGGAATTGATAATCAGGAGTGCCGCCGTTCACTTCTATAGTTATTGCACCAGTCTCTCCAATACAAATTGTATTAGTAATTTCTCCGGTGACGGTGATTGTTTCTTCAACAATATCTACTTGAATCGGGTACGTGACTGCACAACCATTAACATCTGTTACAATAACAGAGTAGGATCCGGGAGCCAGGTCAGTAATATTTTGATCGTTGGATAAGAATCCATTCGGGCCTGTCCAGCTGAAAGTATAAGGTCCATTTCCACCTGAAGGTGTAATTGTGATCCTACCATTACTTGCTGTACAGATTGCATTCACAACATCTGCAACAACAGAAATAGTTTCCTCTTCAACAGAAACAATGAAATTATCCGTAGCATCACAACCATTGGCATCCGTAACAACAACTGTATAGGTACCTGGTACAAGAGCCGTTAGGTTCTGATCAGTTGATACAAAACCATCCGGACCAGTCCAGCTGATGGTATAGTCTGGTGTGCCGCCTTGGATGTCCAGTGCGATGGCTCCATTGGCAGCCATACAGATCGCAGCAGTTGGTGTTCCAACCAGTGTGATAACATCCAGCTGCTGATCTACTACAACATCAATCGTCGCTTCACATCCATTGGCATCCGTAACAACGACGGTATAGGTTCCAGGTATAAGAGCCGTTAGGTTCTGATCAGTTGATACAAAATTATTAGGACCAGTCCAGCTGATGGTATAGTCTGGTGTGCCGCCCTGGAT
>JAKFDZ010000084.1:0-5855 GCA_036675925.1 Flavihumibacter sp. | reverse complement strand
GTATTTGGAAGAATAGCAGTTAGGCAGGCATTAGCAGAAAAAGCAGTGATTTAATTTTTTGTGATTGGAGGAACGAAGATATATTGGAGAACTCCATTTTATTTTTAAAAAGGCTTTTTTTGGCATAGATTGATGTTACTTAAGGTTCCTTAAGGACAAATCAGATGTCCCGTCAGAAGGATTAGTCTTTAATCGAGGGTCTTAAGGACAAATCACACTGCCTGTCAGAAGGATTAGTCTTTAATCGAGGGTCTTAAGGACAAATCACACTGCCTGTCAGAAGGATTAGTCTTTAATCGAGGGTCTTAAGGACAAATCGCACAACTCGTCAGAAAGATTAGTCCTTAATCGAGGGTCTTAAGGACAAATCGCACAACTCGACAGAAAGATTAGTCCTTAATCGAGGGTCTTAAGGACAAATCACACATCCCGTCAGAAATATTAGTCCTTAATCGAGCGTCTTAAGGACAAATCGCACATCCCGTCAAAAGGATTAGTCCCTAATCCAGAGTCTTCTACAAAAGCATCAAAGTTTATGAAATATCCATATACAAATCTATGAAAAAGGAGGTCTTCTGTATGAAAATTTGGCATCAAAGTCTTACAACTATTGACCGGGTTCCCCATTATCGGGATGCAATCATCAAACATGTAAGCAGGATTGCTCGCCAGGATGTCGAGGTGGTTTTACATGGTATGTCGGAAGAGACGTATCCTTCCCACTACCCTGGGATCTTTATAACCCATTCCTACCTACAAAATCTCCACCGGGAACAGTTCGTACGAGCTGCACTTACAGCTGAAAAAGCCGGGTACGATGCAATGTTTATTGCAACCATACCGGACGTAGGGCTTTTGGAAGCACGTACGTTGGTAGATATTCCTGTAGTGGGGTATGGTCAAGCCTCCTTCCATATGGCATCCATGCTTGGGGACCGTATAGGAGTTGTAAATTTCCTAGCTCCATTAGCAGATCAACTCCGTCAGAATGCTGACAAGTACGGATTAGGAGGAAAACTTGGTCCAATCGCTCAAACTGAGGTGGGCTTTGACGACATTATGGCCGGATTCAATGACCCTGAGCCGATCATTGAATCCTTCAAAAAAGCAGCGGAGGTGGCTATCGCAGAGGGAGCCGATGTAATCATTCCAGGAGAAGGTCCAATGAATGTCTTTTTAGCGACACATGGAATTTCTAGAATTGGCGATGTGCCAGTGGTTGACTCCTTTGCGGCTGGAATCAAGATGTGCGAGTCACTTGTAGATTTGCGCAAAAATTCCGGTGTCTATATGACCCGTCGTGGATTCTACAATGCAAAGCCACCTGTTGAGGCAGTGGAAAGACTAAGGGAAATGTACGGACTCATACCTTCTCCTAATCCTAAGGACGACAAAGGGCTATCCGTTAAAGGGATAGGAGTTTAAAACGAAAAAGTGAACAAATAGAGAGGTGAAATTGAGATGCACATCGTTGTATGTCTTAAACAGGTTCTAGACCCGGAAATTACACCAAAATATTTTAAAATAGATCCCGAGACGAATCGTCCTGAGAATAGTGACACTGATTTGGTACTTGACTCTTTTGCCGAGAATGCACTTGAACTAGCTGTTCAGCTTCGTGATAAGGTTCCTGGAGCTACTGTAACAGCACTTTGTCTAGGTGATGAGGAATCGGAGAAGGTACTACGCAGGGCACTCGCCTTTACTGCGAATGCAGCTGTAAGGGTGTGGGAGGAAGAATGGGAGAATCTAGACGGACAGGCTGTTGGCCATATTCTAGCAAAAACCATTAAGTCCTTAGGTGGAGCACAACTAGTGCTGTCAGGGTATCAAGCAAGTGATATCGAGGAAGGTCTTGTTGGACCTGTGATGGCTGAAGAACTAGGAATTCCTTGCGTTACACTTGTTTCAGACCTTGAGGCGGAAGAGAATAGTGCAAAGGCTACTGTTGAAGTTGAAGGTGGATATGAGGTTGTCAGTGTTTCATATCCTGCTGTATTTACCATCATAAGCTCTGAGACAAACGTTCCAAGGCTTCCGAGGGTCAAGGATATTAGACTTGCGAGAAGTAAACCAATTGTGCAATTAGAATCAGATGATCTTAATCTTGATCATGAGCGCTGTCAACCAGGTGTTAAGCTGGAGCGGGCATACGTCCTGAATAAGGAAGTTGCTTGCGAGGTCCTGCCTGGTGATGATGGTGCTGATCTTGCTAGTGAATTAGCTAATAGGCTATTGGCACTCAAGCTTTTATAGGAGGATTTCAACTATGTCGAGAATTCTTGTATTTGCAAATCAACAGGGGAATGGATTGAGTTCAGGTGCCAAGGAAGCGCTAGCATTTGGCAGTCGCTTGGCTAGTTCAACTGGCGGCGAAGTTCGTTCTGTCACACTTGGACCTTTCGCTGAGGCCGGCGCTAAGGAAGCAATAGCTAGTGGGGCAAGCATCGCTTACACCATTGCTAATCCTTTGTTAGCTGAATATGATGTTGAACTGTTTGTGAACAGCATCCATACAGTTTTTCAACAGTCTGGAGCCGATATCCTTATCCTGTCCTTCGACAAAATGGGGAAGGATTTAGTAGGCAGATTAGCTACACGCACTGGCGCATCTGCTATTACGGAAGTAGTTGATTTTCATACCAGCAACAACAAACTAACATGGGTTCGCCCAATTTATGGTGACAAGGCATACGGGGAATACACTACAACCCGTTCTAAGGTGGTAGTTGGTCTCCGCCAGAAGAGTCAGGAGTTAGCGGAGTTTGACAAGACAGCAACGGGTGAAATCATTCCAGTAGATTATTCTCCTTCAGAAGATATAATTGTAACGAAATTAGTTGTGAAGATTCAGTCGGCTTTGTCAGATATTCGGCTCGAAGATGCGTCAATTATTGTTTCTGGTGGACGAGGTATCGAAGGTGCTGAGGGCTTCAATATGCTTCAAACACTGGCAAACTTACTGGGAGGTACTGTTGGTGCTTCGCGAGCAGCCTGTGATGCGGGGTGGGTTCCTTCTAATCTTCAAGTGGGGCAGACTGGTGCAGTTGTGGCTCCAGACCTTTATATTGCTGTAGGCATTTCAGGTGCCAGTCAGCATTTAGCAGGTATTACAAATGCAAAAACTGTTGTTGCGATTAATACAGACGCCGAGGCTCCAATCTATAAAAGAGCAAATATAGGAGTCGTAGCTGATTATAAGACTGTCATTCCGGCACTAACTGAAAAATTAAAAAAAGTCCTAGTATAATATAAAGAAGCGTTAAAAAGGTAACAGGTGCCTAATAAGCCTCTAAAATAAAAACAACCACCTAACCAATTGGCAGGGTGGTTGTAATTAATATTAAGCCGTTATTTTAATTCCAACATGTCAATTAATAATTGAGCTTTGTGTGTCAAGTTTAGTTTTGCACTAGTAGAGATGTAAGCAGCATTACTTTTATTGTTAATTTCTGATATATATTTCTCGATGAATTTTAGTGCTTGCTCTTCAGACCCTTTTTCCAAGTGGTGTTCTGCCTGTTTGAATGAATTTTCTAATTTGGAAGCTAACGGTCCAGTCAATTCATTATTTACATTATATTTTGCCATTGTTTTTTCCAAAACTGACATCAAACCTGGTGTAGAAAGATTTGGAATAGGGACCTTCGCCCAATCGGTATCACTTCCGAAGTAAAAGCTTGTATAGGAAGGCTGATTATAGGTTGTACTTTGTCTAGCTACCTCTGCACGGTATTGGGCATCATGCATTAATGTATACAATTTGTGGTTAGTAGCTTCAGTACTTGTGTAAATACGAATCGCTGAACTATCAGTTGTTCTGACTAAAAGTTCTTCTCTCCAGTCACCCATGATGTCTGCAACTAAACTTGGGTTACCCTTTGTGCCGTTATTCGTTCTAGTACCCACTGCTGTAAGAACTCTGCCTTTCTGCCAGTCTTCAATAGTGGTATCTGCATTACCTGAGCCATCCACAATTTGAGTAGTCATATCAGCAGCCCATTTAATATTCATATTTGTGCCAGGTGCAGAGGAAGAAATTTTTTCGCCTGCTGCTGTCCATAATCCTACACCTGTATTAGCCCATGTTTCTAAACCAGGCTGGGATGGATCTATATCTCCGACCATTCCTCGTCCTGTATCCTTTCCTGTATAGCCTCCAAAAAGTATTTCTCCTGTTTTTGCATCCCGTAATGAATAACCATAAGGAGCCCATGCACCGCCTTCATGTACCATAAAGATTTCCATTCCCTGCCTGTTTGGATCAATATCTGTTACATGCATCGCATCTCCATGGCCAAGTCTCGCTGTTGTTCCAGGTGCTCCACTTCCATCAGGCATTGTATCCATTGAACTGTATAATAAAGAGCCATCATCATCAATGGTCGCACTGCCGTATACGATTTCTTGTTTGCCATCGCCATCAACATCAGCTGCACTCAGCGAGTGTGCACCTTGTGTTGTCAGGGCACCAAATTCCGGATCAGTCCCGTCTCTGCCATGTGGCCCATCATTAAATGGATTACTCATTGGGGTCCATCCGCTGTCAACAGTCCAATTTTCTTTTAGTTCTTTACCATCCCAGCTATATGTAACGAGATTGGCTCTTGTGTAATAGCCGCGGGCAAACACGGCGTACGGCTTTTCACCATCAAGGTACGCAACATTCGCAAGGAAACGGTCGACACGGTTACCTGGTTCAATTCTAGACATGGCATAATCGCCCCACATCAAGCCATCATCATGTCTGCCCGGTTTGTAATCAATTGTATCCATTTCTTCGCCGGTTTCACCATTGAAGACCGTTAAATATTCTGGACCCTCTAAAATAAAGCCTTCAAACGCACGTAAATTATTCCGGGAACTTCGACCTGGTGCATATTCGTCGATGAAATAATCTGTTAAACTCTCAGCATCCGCTTTTGATAATGGGTAACTGTATTGATTATCAATACCAAAGGCTTCTTCAAGCGTGCTTGGCCAATTTCCATTTACCACTTCTTCATGCTCATGCCAGCCCATAAACATTTTTACAACATGATTATAATAGTCTTCGCTGCTCATCCGGTAATCATCTTCATTACTATATCCAGCATCGATATCCTTTTGAGGCATGGTAATAAATTTTTCAGAGGTGACATTTCCATCTTTATCAAACTTAACAATCTTAGTACCAGGTGCAGTTTTGAACATAATTTCTGATTTGCCGTCACCATCAAAATCATAAACTAAGAACTGGGTATAATGTGCACCAGAGCGAATATTAACGCCCAAGTCTATCCGATATAATAGAGTGCCGTCAAATTTATAACAATCAATATAGGTGTTGCCGGTGTATCCCACCTGCGAAACGTCCTTTGAGTTGGAAGGATCCCACTTAACAAAATACTCATATTGTCCGTCTCCATCAACGTCTCCGACGCTCATATCATTTGCAGAATAGGTATAATTTCCACCTGCAGGAGTGACACCATCAGCTGGTTTCTTAAGCTGTAAATCAACATAGGATTGCTTCCAAGGTGTAATAGTAGAACTTTGATCCAGCTCTTTTCCATCTAATACGGAACGAACATAATAGCGGGAATCGGAGTCGCCATCTTGATCTACAAAGTTGGTGCTGTCTTCAACACTTGCAATCAATTTACCATCACGATATAAATTGAAGTTGACACCAGTTAATCCTGTTTCAGAATAACCTTTCACTTCATTAGCTAATAATCTCCAGCTTAGGAATACTCCCTCAGATGTTGGTGCAACAATTAAGCCTCTGTCAAGGTACTCTAATTGGATGCCTGCTAGATTACTAGGTACATTGTTTTTCTGGACCTCAACAGCTGAAACACCAGAAACACCAG
>JAKFDZ010000083.1:0-1868 GCA_036675925.1 Flavihumibacter sp. | reverse complement strand
GCTGTGTTTGACTACGGTCCGCAAAATGATTTGACCACAGGTTTCCAGGTGACATTCGGTTCACGTATGCATAATGGTGATGAGCGGCCTGCTGAAATATATTATTCGAATGGCGGCGAGTTGAATCTTAACACGAATAAAATTTCACCGGCAGGTGGTTTGACTGAGAATCATGCGAAAGCTATGGGAATGAAACCAAACCTGTTGCCGGAGATGATGCTCGCTGATGCATCCGAAAAAGTTGTAGCATCTGCTAATACTGGTGGCGATAGGTTAACCAGCAATCATATGCGAAACTTTATGGAATGTATCCGCAGCCGCAAGCAAACCAATGCTCCGGTGGAAGCTGGCTACAGCCATTCTATTGCAACCATTATGACGAATGCCGCTGTAAGAACAGGCGCTAAAGTAACTTTTGATGAAGCGACACAGGAAGTGATGGCAAATGGGAAAGTATTTAAATATTAATAACTGAATCATGTATAAATTCTTTTTCCATGTTTTATTGTTAGCGTTGTCTATGAATGCGATTGCCCAACAACCGGGAGGTTTTACAATAGCAGAGAGACCGGATAACAAGCAGGTTGATATTTTATATAACAATAAGCTGCTTACAGCTTATTGTTATTATGATTCAAGCAGGAAACCTTTTCTTTTCCCGGTGAATACAGTGGATGGAATTACCGTTACCCGTGGGTATCCTTTTCAATCGGTAGCAGGTGAAAGAACGGATCATCCGCATCATACCGGTATCTGGTTGAATTATGAATCGGTGAATGGTCTTGATTTCTGGAATAATTCGACCGCTATCGCACCTGAGAAGAGAGATCATTATGGTACTATCGTTCATCAGAAAGTTGTCAATAAAAAAACAAATGGTAATAAAGCAGCGCTTACAACGGCTGCTATATGGATACGGCCCGATGGTAAAACCTTATTGAATGAACAAACTATTTTCAATTTCAGTGTGCAGGGTAATGACTTTATGATTGACCGGATCACCAAACTGACAGCTACAGATATAACCGTTCTTTTTAAAGATGTGAAAGACGGAATGTTTGCGATCCGTGTAGCAAGGGAACTGGAACTACCTTCAAAAGAATCATCCAGCTATATTGACGATAAAGGAAATAGTACAAAAGTTCCGGCTTCAGGAACCAATGTTACAGGAATGTATTATAGCAGCACAGGCTTAACAGGTGATTCCGTTTGGAGTAGCAAAGGCCGATGGGCAATTCTCGCAGGAAAAAAACAGGGCAGGAATATTACGATAGGGATCATTGATCATCCTGCGAACGTTGGCTATCCCGCTTACTGGCATGCAAGAGGATATGGCTTATTCGCTATTAACCCGCTTGGAAGAAAAATATTCAGCAAAGGAACAGAGGAACTTAATTTTTCATTAGCTCCGGCGCAATCCACAACGTTCCGGTACAGGATAATTATACATTCCGGTACTGTTTTGTCCAAAGATAAAATGAATAAGCTGAGTGATGATTTTGAAAAAATAAAATGAGCGGAAAGCTATACTCCGCGATACGATAGTAAAGATTCTCTGCAAGCATCGTTCGTTTAAAGTACATCACGTAATGTGGTGTACTTTTTTTAATGTTTATTTGTGTCTTGCTTTTAACTGAGCCTTATACAACGACCCCGGCTCCAGCCCCTCTTTATTCTGCCCTTCCCATTCCGCATCCGGCCTGCCTTTCAGGCGGCCCTCCTTTTTTTCACCCTTCAATCCTATGCAATAATTTTTTCCTGATACCCACGGATTTTGTACAGCCGCTTTTCTTACTGTACAGTTCCATACTACTTGTGTTACACCTGCCCAACCATGACCACTGCCCCAGTTGCCACGATCCTGTATA
>JAKFDZ010000082.1:0-2704 GCA_036675925.1 Flavihumibacter sp. | reverse complement strand
GAATCTGCTACTGCTTTTATTAGCGGCATGGGCCTTTATGAATTATATATAAATGGTGAAAAAGTGGGCAATGATGTATTGGCTCCAACCGTTTCTGAATACAATAAAAAACTTTTTTACAATACCTACGATATTACGTCATTGGTTAAAGACGGTGGAAATTGTGCAGGTGTAATAATAGGGAATGGACGCTATTTCGGCATGCGTAATTATCATGGAAAGCCAGATCCTCTTACGGGTATTCCACAAGTGCATTACGGACTACCGAGATTACTCCTGCAAATAAGAGTAGTGTACAACGATGGAAGCAGCTCATTCATTACGTCCAATGAACAGTGGAAAGTTACCGACCAGGGACCTATTATTGCCAACAATGAATTTGACGGAGAAGAATATGATGCACGTAAAGAATTAAGCGGATGGAATAAGACTGGTTTTAATGATGCAAGCTGGAAGTCTGTAAGTATTATGCCGCCTTCAGCTACACGTATTATTTCACAGCCAAATGAAAATATTCGTATTAAGGAAGTATTGCATCCACTTACTTCGCATCTCACGCCAAGAGGTACTTATATTCTTGATATGGGACAAAATATGGTGGGTTGGGTAGCTATCCGGATAAAAGGTGAAAAAGGTGATACCATAAAAATGAGATTTTCTGAAACGCTGAAGGGAGAAGATTCACTTTATCTCGATAACATGCGGAATGCACAGGTTACCGATAAATATATATTGAAGGGCGAAGGTACGGAGCAGTGGGAACCCCGTTTTACATATCATGGTTTCCGGTATGTGGAAGTGCATGGTTTACGTTCAACGCCTTCGTTAAAAGATTTTGAAGGCAAAGTGATTTATGATGATATTGAAACCACAGGTAGTTTTAAAACTTCTAACGAGACCATTAACAGCATTCACAAAAATGCTTACTGGACTATAAGGGGAAACTATCGTGGCATGCCAACAGATTGCCCGCAACGTGATGAACGGGTGGGCTGGCTTGGTGATCGTGTTATCAGTTCTTATGGAGAGAGTTTTTTATTTGATAATTCAAGGCTGTATGCCAAATGGCTGGATGATATAAACGATACGCAAAAAGAAAATGGTAGCATCCCTGATATTGCCCCGTCTTATTGGGACAGGTATGCTGATAATGTTACCTATCCAAGTGCTTTCATTCTTATTCCAGAAATGCTGCGCCGCCAGTTCGGTGATACGGAAAGTTTGAAAAAACAATATCCTGCTATGAAGAAATGGATATTGTATATGTGGAATACCTATCGCGAAAATGACCTGGTGCTAAAAGATAACTATGGCGACTGGTGTGTGCCCCCGGAATCATTGGATCTTATCTGGTCAAAAGATCCTAACAGGATTACAGAAGGAGGATTGCTTGCATCGGCATATTATTATTACTGTCTCAACCTGATGAAGCAATATGCTACTTATTTAAATAATGCTGCTGATATTGCCGAGTTTGATGGTATTGCCGGCAAAGTGCATACAGCTTTCAATAAGAAATATTATAACAGCGATAAAAAAACATATGCCAATAATACAGTTACAGCCAATCTACTTCCTTTGAGCTTTGGATTGGCACCGGAGGCAGATAAAGCTGCCATCTTTAATAATATCAGGGGAAGGTTAAAAGAGTTTGATGATCATGTAAACTCTGGTATCATCGGCGGCATGTGGTTAATGAGAGGTTTAACCGACAATGGCGCAACAGACCTTGCTTATAAATTGGCTACTAATAAAACCTATCCGAGCTGGGGGTATATGATTGAAAAAGGTGCTACCACCATTTGGGAATTGTGGAATGGGGATGCGGCTAACCCGATGATGAACTCCGGTAATCACCAGATGTTGTTGGGTGATTTGCTGATCTGGTATTACGAGAACCTGGCGGGGATAAAGAGTGATGCAAAAGAGGTGGCATTCAAAAAAGTAATTATGAACCCCATCTTTCCGGAAGGACTTGATTTTGTAGAAGCATCGCTGCAAACAAAATATGGACTGGTAAAAAGCGAATGGAAAAAAACACAATCAGGTTTGGAATGGAATATAACGATTCCACCCAATGCATCGGCTGAAGTATATTTTCCTGCTACTGATCCTGGTAAAATAAGTGAAAGTGGAAACCCTGTTTCGCAAAAAATGGAAGCGGGCAAAGATGCAGGCACTACTGATAAAATAATGTTGTTGATTGGTGCGGGTTCTTATAAATTTTCCGTAACAAAATAAATACTAAAGTTCTATGCAGGCAATTCTTGGGATTTTCTATCACCTGATCGGTGGCATGGCATCGGGTAGTTTTTATATTCCGTATAAAAAGGTCAGGGGATGGTCCTGGGAATCATACTGGCTGACAGGTGGTCTTTTTTCCTGGCTTATCATTCCCCCGATTGCAGCCTGGTTGACTATTCCGGACTTTACCTCGATTATTGCAGAAGCTTCTTTCGATACATTATTCTGGACATTTTTTTGGGGCGTTCTCTGGGGTATCGGCGGCTTGATGTACGGATTAGGAATGCGTTACCTGGGAATGTCATTAGGTAATTCTGTTTTGCTTGGATTTACATCAGCCTTCGGCGCATTAGCACCCCCCATATATTACGACCTGGCGAATGTACCCGGCAAAATTACTTTTTCCCATTTACTGGATTCAACCTGGGGTAATGTTGTATTGATCGGTGTTGTACTTTGT
>JAKFDZ010000081.1:0-3942 GCA_036675925.1 Flavihumibacter sp. | reverse complement strand
ACGGGCAAAACACTTGCTTATTTACTGCCGTTATTAAATAAAATTGAATCTAATTCACAATCCCTGCAGGCTGTTGTTCTTGCATCTTCACAGGAATTGGTCATGCAGGTTTATTCAGAATTTCAAAAGTGGTCAGAAGGCAGTGGAGTAAGAGGCACCTCCATAATAGGCGGGGCAAACGTAAAACGCCAGCTTGAAAAATTAAAAAAGCGTCCCCATGTTATTTTTGCTACGCCAGGGCGATTATTTGAATTAATCAAACAGAAAAAGGTAAAAATGCACGAGGTGAAGCTAGTTGTTTTGGATGAAGGCGATCAACTGCTGATTTCAGAGCATATTAACACGGTCCAAAATATTGTTAAATCGACAATGGGTGATCGCCAAGTTGTTTTATTCTCAGCAACGATGAAGGCTGGAACGGAGAAATTAGCAAAGGAAATTACGAATGAACCTGAAATCCTACGGATAGAAAAGGATGAGCTGGCTTCTTCAGGAGATGTAGAGCATATCTATTTTCTAGCTGAACCTAGAGATAAGATTAAACTGCTTGAAAAAATCGTCCGGTTAGAAAACATCAAAGCCCTTGCATTTATTAATGATATAGGCGAAATTCAAGTATACAAAGAAAAGTTTAATTTTAAAGAATTATCAACCGGAATTCTACATAGTGATATGAAGAAATTGGAACGACAAGCAGAACTTAAAGCTTTCCGTGATGGCAAAACGAAAATGCTGATCGCTACAGATGTAGCAGCACGTGGATTAGATATACAGGGTGTCACTCATGTGGTCCATGTAGACTTTCCAAGGGACATTGCCCAATATGTCCATAGAGCTGGCAGAACAGGAAGAATGGGCGCGGATGGTACCGTCATTTCATTAGTGACGGATCGAGAAGAGCGAGAATTAAAGCGGTACTGTCAAGAGTTAAATGTTACACCAATGAAAAGAATATTTTACCAAGGGCAAATCGCAGAACCTGAGCAAAAAGCACGCCGTTAATAAAAGACAGTGGGGATATCCTACTGTCTTTTCCCATTGCAGGAATAACATGATTTTTATAGAATTTTATAAAAAGGAGGGGAAAACCATGGAAAATCCTAAGTTAAAGAAATATTTAAATGAGTGGATTGAGGAAGCCACAATTACTCAAATGCAGGAAAAGATGACAAGCGGAGAGCTTACATCTAAAGAACTTGTAATGATGTATCTACATAGAATTTCTGTTTATGATAAAAGGATTAACGCTATCCTTGAGGTGAACCCAGATGCGCTGCATATCGCTGCAGCTCTTGATGCCGAACGCAAGGAAACGGGACCACGCAGTGCGTTGCACGGGATTCCCATTCTAATAAAAGATAATATTGATACAGCTGATAAAATGCATACGAGTGCTGGTTCTATAGCTTTAAAGGATTCAAATGCCTTAAAGGATTCTTATGTGGCAGAACAGTTAAGGAAAGCAGGAGTTGTCATTCTTGGGAAAACAAATATGACTGAGTGGGCAAACTTTATGGCAAATGGTATGAAAAGCGGCTATAGCTCACGAGGCGGTCAGGTTTTAAATCCATATGGACCTGATAAATTTGATGTTGGCGGTTCTAGTTCTGGTTCTGGTGCAGCAGTTGCGGCAAATTTAGCAGCTGCAGCGATTGGAACGGAAACGTCTGGATCGATTTTGAATCCAGCCTGTCAAAACTCATTAGTAGGAATCAAACCGACAGTGGGGCTGATCAGCAGAAAGGGGATAATTCCAATTTCTCACACGCAGGATACTGCGGGACCAATGGCTCGAACTGTTGGGGATGCGGTGATTCTGTTGAATGCTTTAAAAGGCAGAGACAAGGAAGATGCAATAACAAGAACAAATTCACTTGTGGAGAAGGACTTTACAGAGCATTTACTTAAAGCTGGACTCAAAGGTAAAAAAATCGGTATTGCCTTAGAAGGATTTATCGAACAGATGAGTGAAGAAAAGCAAAGAATCTTTCATGATGCTGTAGCAATTTTAGAGGCAGCAGGTGCAGAGATTATTGAACATATAGAAATCCCGTCCGCGAAAGTAAAATGGTCATATGATGTTTTAACTTATGAATTTAAACCGGACCTAAATGCCTATTTAAGCAATCTTCATCCATCTATATCAATTAGAACGTTAAAAGACTTAATTCAGTTTAATAAGGAAAATGAAGAACAAATGCTTAAGTATGGACAGGCAGTATTAATCGATTCAGATGCTACAAGTGGTTCATTAACGGAAGCAGAATATGTAAAGGCATTGGAATTTGATGATTATCATTCAACCAAGCAGGGAATTGATTACGCGTTAGAAACGTATCAATTGGATGCGATTCTTTTCCCTAGCGAGGAAGGTTCACATATTAGTGGCAAAGCTGGTTATCCAACAATTGCTGTTCCTGCTGGGTATACCTCAGAAGGTGAACCTGTTGGAATAACCTTTGCGGGAACCGCTTATAGTGAACCACAGCTGATTGAAGCTGCCTATGCATTCGAACAGCTTACAAAGTTCCGAAAAGCACCAGTAATTGGGGTAGAATAACATCTTATCTTTTCACTCATACTATTTATGAATTTCTCTAAAAGGAGATGATAGTGTGGGAAAACAGAAACTCGGTAATGCCAATGCCCAGAGAAATAACAATCGTAAAAAGGGAATGAAAAACAGCGCTGAACTTGTTGAGTTTTCAACAGGTGAAGAATTAAAACAGAATCGCCCTCACGGTAAATAAAGGAACACGCCTCCTGCTTTAGGAGGCGTGTTTATTTGTAGATATCTGATTCGTATTATTTATCCCCGACATACTTAAGCGGCTTCTTAGCTGGTCCTTCAATTACGTCGCCTGCATACGAGAACCTTGAACCGTGACATGGGCAATCCCATGATTTTTCTGCATGATTCCATTCACATTCACAGCCTAAATGTGTACAAGTTGTATCTACAATATATAGCTTACCGTTTTCATCCTTATAAGCACCTGCGCGTTGTCCATTATGCATGACGACCGATCCTTCTCCATTTTTCAAATCCCCAGGATCCTTTGGCACAAATTCAAGCTTTCCTTTTATTAAATGCTTAGCTACGTCCGCATTTGTGGTTACTATTGATTTAATATCTGGGTCAGCATCAAAACGTGATGGTGAATACAGGTCTTTATATGGATTATCACGATTAATAATATAATCGGTCAGTACATGGGCTGCAAGAATTCCCGATGTCATCCCCCATTTTTTATAGCCAGTTGCCACTAAAATATGCTCTTTATTTGCAGTTAGAGGGCCAATATATGGTACCTTGTCTAAGCTAACTAAGTCCTGTGCTGACCACCGGTAATGATATTCTGAAAGATCAAATACCTCTTTTGCAAAGGACTCAAGTGCGAGATAATGTCTAAGCGTATCCATACCCTGTCCAGTTTTATGGTTTTCACCACCAAGGATAAGGAGATTACCATCATCTATCGGTGTATAGCGTATAGACCTAGTCGGACTATCAGCACTGATATACATGCCCCCTGGGTACTTCATGTCCGTTTTAATCCCAATCGCATAGGACCTATCCGCGTACATCCGTGCAAAATAGAGTCCTGGTTTATCGTAAAAAGGGAAGTGAGAAGCAACGATGACATGCCTGCAGGTAACCCGATGTCCATCCTTGGTAACTACCTTTGGCTGTGACGTTTCTTCATCCTCTATTGTATCAGCTACCGTATTTTCATAAAAAGAACAGCCTGCATTTACAGCTTCATTCAGGAGCCCTTTTAAAAACTTTAACGGGTGATATTGAGCTTGATTTCGCATTAGCAAAGCTGATTTTATTTGAATATCAAACGGAATGTTACCGACTAAGTCCCCATCAATACCAAGTCTTTGGTAAGCAGACCATTCTGTTTCCAGCTTCTCAGCGTATTGGTCTGAGGTAGC
>JAKFDZ010000080.1:0-5820 GCA_036675925.1 Flavihumibacter sp. | reverse complement strand
ATCTATACCAGCATCAGCGCATCACCCGATAAAAAATATTTATTGCTCCGTACCATAAAAAAACCTTTCTCCTATTTGGTGCCTGCATTTGGTTTTCCATCTACCGTAGCCATTACAGATATGACAGGAAAGCTTGTTAAACAAATAGCTGATCTTCCTTCATCCGAAACAGCGCCATCCGGCAATGATAATGTACAGGATGTAAAACGTGCATTTGAATGGAGAGATGATCAGCCCGCTACCATTGCCTGGTGCCAGCCCTTAGACAGTGGTTTGATAAAAAAACAGGTGGAATACCACGATGCCGTTTATGCATTAGCGGCTCCTTTCACCGGCGAACCGCAACAATTGTTTAAAACAAAAATGCGTTACAACGGTACTACCTGGGGCAATGAAAATTTAGCCATCGTAACAGAAGGATTAAGAGGCAAACAAACCACGCAGATGGATCGCTACAATCCTACTACCGGCGATTTGGAAAAACTCATTACAAGAAATACAACCAATGCCTATGCAAACCCCGGTTTCCCGCTAACAGAACCCAATCAATGGGGCCGTGATGTATTGCTTACTATTGACAACGGCAATAAATTATTGTTCAACAATCCAACCGGCAGTTCACCCAAAGGTGATCTTCCTTTCCTGGTGAGCTATGATGTGAATACCAAAAAGGCCGATACGTTGTGGCGTTGCCAGGAAGGCAATTTTGAAAACGTAGTAAAACTGGTTGACCCCGATAAACTCATTTTGGTGACAAGAAAAGAATCGGAAAAAGACATGCCCAACTACTGGTTGAAGAATTTAAAATTGCGCATTGCCGATCAGCAACTCACGGCCTTCACCAATCCTTACCCGCAACTGGAAGGAGTAAGCAAAGAAAAAATAAAATATAAAAGAGCCGATGGTGTTGATCTCACCGGCGATCTGTATTTGCCCAAAGGTTATGATGCCAAACGCGATGGGCCCTTACCCGTTTTTATCTGGGCCTATCCTGCCGAATTCAATTCCGCTGCCGATGCCGCACAGATCCGTGGCAGCGAACATAAATTCACTTTGCTCAACTGGGGTTCACCCGTCTATTATGTTACGCAGGGATATGCCGTGCTCAACAATGCCGAAATGCCTATTGTAGCAGCAGCTAAAGACAGTACACAAAAGAATGAAGCCAAACCCAATGATAATTTTATTGACCAGCTTACCATGAATGCAGAAGCCGCTATCAATAAATTGTCTGATATGGGTGTGGGCGACCGTAACCGTGTAGCGGTAGGCGGACATAGTTATGGTGCATTCATGACGGCCAACCTGCTGGCGCATACCAATCTTTTTAAAGGAGGCATTGCCCGCAGCGGCGCCTACAACCGCACACTCACGCCATTTGGTTTTCAGAATGAGGACCGTACCTACTGGCAGGCGCCTGATCTCTACAATGCCATGAGCCCTTTCAGCCATGCCGATAAAATAAAGACGCCGATACTATTGATCCACGGTGAACTCGATAACAACACCGGCACTTATCCCATGCAAAGTGAACGCATGTTCAATGCCATCAAAGGATATGGCGGTACGGTAAAGTATATCAGCCTGCCGTATGAAAGCCATGGCTATGCCGGCCGTGAAAATATTTTGCATACACTGGCCGAACAATTTAACTGGCTGGAGAAATATGTAAAGAATGCAGCAAACGAAGATGAGAAGAAGAAAGAGATGAAGGCGTTTTGAGAATAGATTTTTATAGAACTTAATTTAAAAATCACTCTGTAGAAGAATAGCTTTTTTTATTTAGCCAGCGTTCGGTTCATTGTTCAGCTTCCGTTGCGTCGCACTCTTCAGGGTTCTGTTCAGTATTCGACAATGACATACGTGTATGCCTATATTGAAGTGAAAGGTCTTAATCTTCGGAATTCCACTAGTTACTAAGCAAGTCACAAATTGGTTAAAAAAATATGAAAAAAGTAACAGGTTAATAAATATTTAGAAAAGATATCGTCACTATATGAAAAAGATATAAAAGAACCTAATTCCTTACTGGTAAAATGAAAAGCACTTTTCATTAGTAAAGTTTTTACTTAATTCTGAATTGTATTCTCAATCAGATTCATAACCGGCGTGTAGATGTCTACTTCATTATTTTCAGTTTCAATGCTGACTATCAAGCTATACCTTACGATTGAACCTACCATGCCAAGTCTTTTTCTTGAACTGTACCAGCCATGTTTTGGATAAACGGCCAGTATGTTTCGCGTTGCCAGATCAGCCCCGGACGAGACAATAAAGTCCTTCTTTACAGATCCCCTGTTCCTGATTGATTCTTTGAGCAACCAAGGTTCTTCAACACCGTTATATGCAGTACCCAGATTTTCTTCCGCTCCCGAAATCCTTCTCTTAAATTGATTGATATCTTCGGCAGGTCTTATCATTTTAAAATCAAGTGCGTGAGAATAATAAGAATAATCATTAGCGTATCGCTTATTACCTGGATTGGGGTCAATAAAATATGATAGAGTAACTTTCAGGGTAACATCGGCTTCCGTTAAAGTATTTTGCAGAATGTCAATAGGCCAGGGTATCTCGAAAAGATGATATTCATTTGTCTTTACTTTACCTGCTTCCATCCGGTAAGGCTGGATTGTGTTTTCAGCGATTAGCGTCAATGAGTTTTTAGCACTGTAAAAGAGTTTTTCACGAATGGGTACACCATAACCAAAAGTTCTTAATAGTTCTCGTTTGTCACTTACTGATGCACTCCCTAAAACTACGCCATTCAACATCGGGACGGTCCATTCAGCAGAATGAATGATCAAACCCCGAATAGTTTCCGGCCAAAATTTCGGATATGCTGTTTTCAGTTCAGCTGCCATTTTTGAAGCGAGGGCCGCCGCACCACTTGTATCGCCAAATGGATTAAAAATATAATTGGTGAAATCCTTATCTAATGATAATGGCTTAAGAGTTGGTACATGGTCCATAATTACACCACCATGCACAGCTAAATTTCCTCCTTCCATTACGATATCCGGCTTAATAGGCCACTGGTCAGACCAGGTAACAGAAGTCGAATTTGAAGGAGAAATAAAACCATTTGGGGATAAAGGTGTAAGTCCTGGCCAAACCGCCTGGTCAATTCTGTCCATCCTGGTATACGATCCGACCGTCAGTGCATTATAACTTTGACTTGGATCGTGGATAGATTCCGTTAAATTATGGTTATGAAAGTGAGCGGCATTCAATTGCTGCAACATATATTCTACATTCCCACCACAAACTATAAATAGCTGGGGGGAATCCATGGTAATACCGAAAGCTATTTTATCAATTGCCGCGGACCATGTAGATGGTCGTCCGCCAAATGCAAGACTCTTGTCTGTGATGGCCAAACAATAAACCCTTGGATTATTTGGGAAACCAACAACCGGGGTACTGCAGGCGTATTCAGTTATCGCACCATATAAATCTGGCTGATTTGGATCATTTGGATGAACAATTTTAAATGATTCCAATCCATGAAAAATTTCTATGTTATTTGATACTGAAAGTGCCTCGGCAAGGTCGCCATATATAGCTAGTCCGCCCATTCCGGTTCCGTGACCACCATCGTCCCAAGTATCATTGGTACCCCAGGCTGGTTTGTAAGTGAACAATCTGTCGTCAGGAAGAAAAGGTTCTATTAATGGATGTTTATTATTAACACCGCTATCCAGTAAACAAATAATTACTGAATTATCATCTAAATTGGATTTTGTTCTCGCTAATAAATCCCTGGCCCAATTATGCTTGTCCGCGAGATCGACGTTTTTATTTAGAACAAAATCGTTAAGTTGCTGTGGTCTTCTTAACTCAGCAAGGTTATCCAATAAAATAAGTGATTCAGATAATTGTTTGGCTGTGCCTTTTACTAATCTGACCAGGTGCTCCGGGAAATTTAGTTCCTGTTGGCCAACCTGCACGTCCACTGTTTTCAGGTTTTGCAAGACTCTTGCAATTTTATCAGTGTCATTTGCTGTTTTTCTAAACCAGACTTCCCACCACACTATTTCATTTTCATCCGGAAAAGGAATCTCAGGTTCATCACTCCAAAAAGCCCGGAGTGTTGCTAATTGAATAATTTGAAGATTATTTATTAATGGTTGATTCTTTGGAGTATCAGTATAATTGCCCTCCTTGTCCTTTGTATTTGTAGTAAGGTACTCGCCGGCCTTTCTTAAAAAAGTGGTGACAGCACCTTCTTTCATCATCACTGCTACCCTATACCGTTCTTTTTCTTCACCATTCTGTATCGTAAGCTCCTTTTTGATATTAAGCAGCTTATATTTTGGATCGTCTGTTTGCTCCTGGCTAAGACTTTCAAATTTTAAAGAGTAATCCCATTCTGAAATAAATTCAACATAGACCGCATCGTCACTAACAATATTTGCAGGCTGGACCTGGTTATGTTTATTGATAAACTCTTGCTTGATCGTATTGAGTTGCTGTATGATATTTGTTCCATGAGTTGCACGATCCCTTTCGACTATTTCCATGTTAGAACCGCCTCCCCCCAGGATTGGGGTAAACATATACATTAGACCTGAAAAATGGGTCAATCTTTAAATGCGGCAATTCTCCGGCCATTAAGACATTTTAATTTGAAGGGCGTTTACCAAAAAGTCTTTGTGAAGCTTTGGTGAGCCGGATAAGATTTTTTCCTTTATAGTTGCCTGGCAGGCTTTTGAAATGTCAGAATAATTCAAGCCCTCTGCTTTTTTTGCAATTGCCGGAAAATTCAGTTTTTTGTCAAAACTGTATCCAGCAGTACATTTCTTAATCGCCTCTATAATTTCTTCCCCGGCAGGCAATGGATACCTGATAATATCATCAAATCTTCTGAAAAGAGCGAGGTCAAGTGAGTCGTGTAGATTGGTCGCTGCAATAATCACGCTATTGCTAGTATCTTTTTCAATATTAATCAGGAAACTATTCAGTACCCTTTTTATCTCTCCAACATCCTGTCCCTGGTTGCGATGCGACCCTATAGAGTCAAATTCATCAAACAGGTAAACAGCCCGCTGACTCGGCATCATATCAAATATCAGCCTCAGTTTTGCAATAGACTCTCCCATGAATTTGGAAAGTAGGCCATCTAACCTGATGACAAAGACAGGAATATTTAATTCCCCTGCAATTGCATGAGCAGTCATTGTTTTGCCGGTACCAGGCGCCCCTGTTAGCAACAACTTTCTGATCGGTGACAGGTTGTAATGGTTTAGTAGTTCCCATTTCTTTTGTTCAGCAACTAGCTTTGTCAATCTATTTTTGACAGCAGGGTCGAGTACCATATTAGAAAGGTTAATACGGGAATTAAAAACCTCGATCAATTCATTCACCTCTCTGCGTGATGGTGACATGTTCACAACCTTCCCTTGTTCAAATTGAATAGACGAACGGTTCTTCCTGGCATCATCAATTAACTTCTTCAGTTCCTGTGCAAATGTAGAATGTCCCTGTCTTGCTTCAGATGCGGCAATTTGCATTGCTGAAGCAAAAAAACGTGCATCATCGCCGTCGCCAAAGGATTTAATCAAGCTTTTTATCTGTTCAGAAACTGCCATATTTTATAATTATCCAAAAATATCCAATATTTTTTTATCAATCAATAAAAGAAAACCCTTACCTCATTACTAGGCTGCCTTAAAGCAATCTATTTCCTCCGCCTTGGTGTGTGTCCGCAAATGTGAGGCCGCCCCGGTGCGTGTCTCCACGCACCGGAACTTTCAGACATAATGCTGTATCATTCAAACATACGACCTCACAAAAAAGTATTTATCGTAGTTTTAGCTGCAT
>JAKFDZ010000079.1:0-3051 GCA_036675925.1 Flavihumibacter sp. | reverse complement strand
AATAACTACCCGGTTATGGCCATTGTTATGTGCCATAGTGTTCTTGCTAAATGCTTGTCAAAAAGAAACATCCACAAGTAAAGAGGAGGAAGTAAATAACGAAAATCAAGGAATACGTACCGGTGGAGCCCTGCCTGATGACCCGGCCCTGGTAGCGAAAGTCCCAATGATAATGTCCTCAGACTATTACAATGCAATGGATGATGTCATGGGCGCAAGGGGTGGCGGAAATTCGGGAAAAGATAGTGACAAAGATGGCATACCAGATTCAAAGGATGCCTGCCCCACCCAAAAAGAAACGGTCAATGGATACCAGGATACAGATGGATGTCCGGATACGGTGCCCAGCCCGACTATAACCGACACAGATGGTGACGGCATAGCCGATGCCAGTGATGCCTGTCCTTCACAAAAAGAGACGGTTAATGGATACAAGGACACAGACGGCTGCCCGGATACAGTGCCGGATACTGATGGTGATGGTATTATAGATACCAAAGATCTCTGTCCTGCTGAAGCAGAGACAGTAAATGGTTTCGAGGATACGGATGGTTGTCCTGATACCCCACCTGTCGTTTTACCTCCAACAACATTGCCCGCAAGCCATTTTTTACTGATGCCACCAGTTCAAAACCAGGGTGGTGAAGGTACATGCGTACCATTTGCTACCGCCTATGCTGCAAGATCAGTTGAACGGTTTTACAAGACAAATGCAACAAGCTACAGTTATGCAACCAATATTTTCAGCCCCGAATTTTTATACAATCAGATCAAGACCGGTGATTGTGGTTCCGGAACAGGTGTAACTACCGCCCTTAATTTTATGGTAAGTACTGGTGTTAGCACCTGGCAGTCTATGCCATACAGTTCTTCTAATGGTTGTTCGTTAATGCCCACAAGTTCCCAGACTAGCGAAGCTGGTAATTATAAAATAGTTTCCTATTCAAAAATTCCTGTCTCAGATATAACGGCAATCAAAACAATGGTTGCAAACAAACACGCTGTAATTATTACTGTGGGTACAGATAACAGTTTTTGGAGTGCACAACCCGGATTTACCTGGAAAGTTTACTCTGGCAACATGGGGATTTCGCATTCTTTGGTTATTTGTGGGTACGATGATGCGAAGCATGCTTATAAAGTGATGAATTCATGGGGCACCTCATGGGGTGATGCAGGTTTTTCATGGATTGATTATGATTTTCTACCCCAATGTTCGGCCTATTATTCTTATGTGATTAATTAATTGAAAACCTCCTAAGTAAACCAAGGAATAAAATAATAGATTTTTTATAGCAAAAGGCGCCAATTTTGGCGCCTTTTTTTGCATTTAATAATTGCTTTGTTTAATACTGTATTAAAATTTGATCCGTCGTCAAAATAACCCAGGACTATTTAATCCCTAACAGTTTGCCTGTTGTCCTGAAATTACCTACTCTGAAAAGATAAATAAGGTTGGCCCTTTGAACACCGGGAACATTATATTCAAAATTCTGCAGACCCTTTTCAATATGGCCCTGGTAAATGATTTTTACCTTTTGACCCAGCATATTGTAAAGCTCCAGGGAGCCTTGTCCAGCCAGTGGGGATTTAATTGAGAATTTGATTTTATCACTGAATGGATTAGGAAAGGCAACTACGGTCGGTTTTTCTATAATTTCGTTAGCGACGTTAACCTGGGTTATTGGTCTTGCACTCCTTTGGCTGGTAAACTCCCCGCACTCCTCAGGATTTGATTTACAACCAGCACTAGTTTCAGAAACAATGCTGTAGCCCTGGCCTATATGCAGACCCGTGAATATGAGGTTGCCACTTACGTATGGACCGATAACGACAACATTATCATCTAACTGGGTAAGTGTATATGTGCTTCCCGCTTCAGGATTGGTTACCTGTACACTAAACGTTGTTTCAGTGCAGGTTGGTGGGATATATGTAGCATCTGGTGGATCAGCCAACGGATTAACTGTTATTTCATATGGGCATACAACATCATCAAGTGACTCATTGTCAAAAGATTTTGTCAATGTCAATGTAAAGGTTTGCGTTCCTGCTGTTACGGAAATAGACTGGCCACCGTTAGCCGGAACTGCATTAATGGTTGCGCCATTGTTTACTGACCATACCCAGGTTTCAGTTGCAGCCGGACCTGCATCAGCAGTATAGGTGTGTGTGGTACCAGCACATACAGGTTCTACCGGCACATTGGGACAACCGGCAACAGGGTCAATGGTTCTGCTAACATCATCGCTATCGAAACAACCTGTTATTTTATCAGTAGCAGTTACTGTCCAGGTAAAGTCCTGAGCTATATTGGCTGTAAATGTTGGATTTGGAATGTTAGTGGCACTAAGGGCTCCTGTGGTTGCACCTTCAGGTGGATCCTGTACCCAGGAATAATTAAATCCTGAATTGCTTAATTCACCATTTACAGTTGTACTCAAAGAATAATGCGGCGGGGCTGACCCTATATTTACATTACCAGCCGGAGTAGCATTGGCAACAACGGTCGGGTTAGGATTAAGCGTAGCAGTAACCGGTGCCCGGGCACTTACACAACCATCGGCAGTGGTGCAGCTAACATAAAATGTTTCAGTTTCAGTAATATCAAGAGTATAAGAGGGTCCTGTATTTACTTGATTACCACCCTCAGCGGCATCATACCATTTTAATGTACCTCCGTCACAACCTGAAGCCTCTAAGGTAACAGATCCACTACCACAGACTTCATCTCCGGTAGTTTCCGGAGGAGGAATACTTGTAGTGAAAGATCCAAATGTAAGATCTTGTAAAGATGCTGTGATAGATTGTGAGTTTCTTGTTTCAAGCAAGAAGTTAGCGAAACATGGGGGAATGTTTAAGTCTGTTAAATCTAATTTTCCTTCAAAAAAATCGCCAATAGGATAGCTGGCGGAAGCATACGAAAACCCTGTTGGCACAGGTTGCACCGTTGCATTTACAGCAGCGGTATTACTCGTTGTGGGTCCTGTTAATGCGCCATTATTCCATACATAAATAAATATATCGGCTTGTCCTCCACCCTGGGTGAAA
>JAKFDZ010000078.1:0-1796 GCA_036675925.1 Flavihumibacter sp. | reverse complement strand
TGTATAAGCTATTTGTTGCTGCGCCGCCGCAACAAAATGAATTTGAAATGCACCCATACAACCTGCAACATTTGCCAATCCGCCTATTAGCTTTAATTTCGCCTGTAGAAAATTTTGTTCCGGCAAAATAGATTGTACTTTGATCAGCGGAAGTAAAGCATCATTTATAATGGATCAAACTGAAGAGATAAAAAAAATCATTACGGCCATCATCCGGGAGAATCTTTCACCGGAAGCCTGGAGCTGGCTGGCGGAAAAATGTATTTTGGGGAATCATTCCGCACAACAACTGAATATAGCTTTTGTCAGCCTGCCGCGAAAAACCGGCAGGGCAGTTATTCGTTTTACAAAAGAACAAGCCAAAGCTCTTTCATTAGCAAGACCATATTTCACTATTGACAACTGGACAATTGACAGGCTCTGCAGGATATGGCTTTTATTGCATATTGATTCTTCTAAACAAGATGATTATTTCCACACGATTGAAAATCTTTTCCTGGCAGCGGAAATGAATGAACTGGTTGCTTTGTATTCTTCACTGCCTGTTTTGAAATATCCTGAACGCTGGCGTGGCCGCTGTGCTGAAGGAATAAGAAGCAATATCGGTATCGTACTGGAAGCTATTATTTGCAATAATCCTTACCCGTCCGAACAACTAAGTGAAGCTGCATGGAACCAATTGGTGATGAAAGCGTTTTTTACCGATAAGCCGATAAACCAGATCATTGGTCTTGATCAAAGAGCAAACAAAGAGTTGGCCGATATGCTTTCAGATTATGCCAATGAACGCCGGGCGGCATCAAGAACGGTGAATCCCCAACTGTGGAGATGCGTAGGAAAGTTCATTGATGAAAAAAAATTCACGGGTATTCAACAAACTTTTCGGTCAACTGACCCAATAGAAAAAGAAGCCGCTGCTTTAGCTTGTTATGACAGTGCCTATTCCGCCGCGAAAGAATTATTAAATCAAAATGCTTCATTTAAATCTCAAATTGAATCAGGTGAGATAAGTTGGAACAAACTGGCTAAAAAGTTAGCGCTACAACCCGGTTAGCACAAACCTCAACCTTAACCTCAATCTTCCCAACCTCAATCTAAATCTTATGTGTTGTAATAATATCACCGAAAAAGATCTTCAGCCCGGAACCAGTTTACCGCTAATGCTGGATAAAATAAAAGGAATGAAATTTTTTGATCCGCATGTACACATGACATCACGTACTACGGATGATTACCAGGCCATGGCCGATGCAGGAATAGTGGCACTCATTGAACCTGCTTTCTGGTTGGGGCAACCCCGTACGGGTGTCGCTACTTTCAGGGATTATTACAACAGCTTAATAGGTTGGGAACGTTTCCGTGCTTCTCAATATGGAATCAAACATTATTGTACCATCGGCCTCAACTCCCGTGAAGCGAATAATGAAGCCCTGGCTGAACAGGTAATGGAAATATTACCGCTTTTTATTTATAAAGAAGGCGTTGTTGGTATCGGTGAAATTGGTTTTGATGACCAGACTGCTGCGGAAGAAAAATATTATCGCCTGCAACTGGAGCTGGCAAAGGAAGCGGAACTGCCGGTACAGATCCATACCCCGCACCGCGATAAAAAAAGAGGCACGACACGAAGCATGGATATTGCTATTGAACATGGCCTCGATCCATATACCGTTATTGTTGATCACAACAATGAAGAAACGGTGAAAGAAGTATTGGATCGTGGATTCTGGGCGGCATTTACTATTTATCCTTTTACAAAAATGGGCAATGAACGGATGGTAGAGATCGTGAAGCAA
>JAKFDZ010000077.1:0-2569 GCA_036675925.1 Flavihumibacter sp. | reverse complement strand
ATACAGGTCGGATAACTGACTGAACTGGATGGCGCTGCCCTTGCGCCGCAGGAAACGGATGCGGTTGACCAGGAAGGGCGCGGAGAAATAGCCGAAGCTGGCACGCTCCTCGGTGTACCAGGCATTGATCAGCACGTCGTAGTCGGCCCGCTGCAACCCCCGCACCGCCCGCTCCCAGGGCACCTCCAGATAGTGCGCGGCATAGCCGGCACGGCCCAGCGCGGTGCTGACCAGATCGGAGGCCAGGCCATTATTCGGCAAGCGCTGGTCATTGAATGGCGGCCAGGGGTCGGCCACCAGGCGCAGGGTTTCGGCTGCCGCATCCAGCGACAGCAACAGAAGCGACAGGCACAACGCACGCAATCCATTCATGGCGAGCTGTCCACAAGGCAAAGTTCGAGGCTGTTCACCCCACCGTCCGGCGGGTCTGCCAGCCCTATTGGTTATTGCCGTACTGAACCACCGCGCCCGCCGCAAGGCAACCGCTATCTGGCACGCCAGTACGGATTGTAGGCAACATAATTCGGGCCAGATGGTGGAGGGGCAGCGCCGGGGTGGAAGGCCGACGGACGAGCTCGGGGGGGACGAACGTTGGACAAAGTGCCACTAAATGGCTAGCGTCGCAGGAACGAACAGGCGAGACGCTACCGCCGTGGCGCATAACCGCCTTATAACCCCACACCCTCGCTGCAACCCCCGGCCTAGTCAGGGAACAGAGATATGACAAGGAAGGTTATCCACCAGTCCCGTTCAGTAGGTTATGCGCCAATTGGTGTCTATTTATAGTTATGTAATTTCGGGAGGTTGTTGTGGAGCATAAAAACATTGACACTGAAATTAGCGAACTAATGAAGTTGGCAACAGCAAAAAGCAAAGAAACCAAATACTCTGAAGCAGTCGAAATACTAAAATCAGCGCTTTTAAAAATCTCTAAATCAGCATTACTTTATGGCCATGCAAGTTACACAAAAATAATTCCTTACTTTCAAAAAGCTGGGAAATATCAAGAAGCGGAAAAATTCTGTATTGAGTACCTAATCCCCGCAACTGCTGAAGCAATCAAAAATGGCATGTCGCAGCGCTGTAAACAAATACAGGACTTACACTCCCTTCAGCACAAATCAGCCATATATGGAAAATTGCTTCTAATAGCAAAGCGCGAACAAAACACCGACGATCAAAAACGGTTCACCGCGAAAAAGCTAGAGATTGAGCAAGCCATTCTTACAGCTCGCCCGCTAGCTGAAGAACAAGAGAGACAAAAAGAAATAAAAGAAATGCAGTCAGTATTTGGGGCGAATACAAATTCGTGGCCCGAGGTGATTCGTAAAAGGCTCTCAGTTTAAATCACATAGCAATTGGTTCAAATCGTTCGCTTCGCTCACTGGGACGGGCTAAAGCCCGCCCTTAACCAAACGTTAGTTAAACAAGGATCACCATGCTCTGGTTTGCATTAATTACTGTGGCCGTATTTATTATTGGCCCATGGGGACTACTCAGTGGGAGCTTGTACCGAAAGCCATTTTTCTTAGTTCTATGTGGATTAGCTTTAGCTCTAACAGGAGGGTGGTTCTCCTACATATTCGAGCATGGGTCAGAAATCAAGCTGGTCGCGGAGCTATTTCCAGATCTTAAGCTTTCAGCTGCGCTCGTCGGCTTTACAGTAGCGGCTACGGGCGGGAGCTTAATCGCGAGCGGCATCGTCTTGAAGGCACAACATCAGGCTCGTATAGAAAAATCTAGAGCTGATGCAGAATTACAAAAAGCAATGAAAGAATTGGAACGAGTAAAAAATGACGACGAAGAACTTAAAAGCGATGCGCGAAACCTTAACAATGATGAATTCAAGACCCGACTGCAAAGAATAAGGAGTTCTTATGTGCATGCACATGAGCGGGTCGTTGAAACCATGCAAAAATCAAAAGAATTAGAGTTCTGATCCGTAAGCTACAACACCTAACAAGTGTATATTGACTCTCCTCACAAGTAGTGAGAAGTAGCTTTTCCAACCCTGTCGTCAGCGCGGTTGCATTCGTATATCCGGCCTGTGCTGGACGCTATCGCCCAGGCCATTCTGTAGTTCGCGCAGCGGAGGCCAAGAGCAACTAGGGGACCACAACTCTGCTTTGGGAGGATACTCTAATTAACCGTGGCCTGCCCTGATTACCGGCCAGCTAAATCGTCAGGCTTTTTGAGGAGCGCATTTGAGAGAGCAATGAAGAAACCACGAACTACTGCATCACTTAAATCCGATGGCAAGGAACTAAAAATGTCCTCATTTTGTGCCATGGATGGAGACACTCTTGTTCTGAATATCTTGGGAACACCTAGCGCGAAGAAGGATGCCATTGGCAAGGCGAAAGGCGTTCAGCTCAAGGTTAGCGTCACCGCTGCCCCGGTCGCCGGCAAAGCAACTGATCACATGGTTAGATTTCTCGCTGAAGCGTTTGGCGTATTGGCCACTGACATAACGGTTGTTTTTGGTCGGTACAACATAAACAAACAGTTACGTATCAAGGCGCCCAAAAAGTTGCCTCCAGTGGTGGCCAAAGCCCTGCCAGCAGCCGAG
>JAKFDZ010000076.1:0-1742 GCA_036675925.1 Flavihumibacter sp. | reverse complement strand
AGTATGTGCAATAAAACTTACGTTCGGCACCGTAGTGATCACCATCTGGTCAAACTCTCTTTCCAAACGTTCCTGTATGATCTCCATGTGCAGCATACCGAGGAAGCCACAACGAAAACCAAAACCAAGAGCCTGTGATGTTTCCAGTTCATAGGTAAGCGATGCATCATTCAGTTGCAACTTATCCATACAATCACGCAGCTCTTCAAACTCATCTGTATTTACGGGGAAGATACCGGCGAAAACCATCGGTTTCACTTCCTGGAAACCCCTGATGATCTCCTGTGTAGGATTAATAGTGGTTGTAATAGTATCGCCCACTTTTACTTCCTTCGCATTTTTGATACCGGTGATCAGGTAACCCACATCGCCGCAGGTCACTTGTTTTTTCTCCGTCATCTTCATCTTCAAAATCCCTACTTCATCCGCTTCATACTCCTGGCCGGTAGAGACAAATTTTACTTTATCCCCTTTCTTTATTGATCCATTTACGATACGGAAATAAACAATGATACCACGGAAACTATTGAACACACTATCAAAGATCAAAGCCTGCAAGGGCGCATCCGGTTTGCCTTTTGGCGCTGGGATTTTATTGACAATCGCATCCAGTATCCCCTCCACACCAAGTCCTGTACGTCCGCTTGCCAGCAAAATATCTTCCGGTTTGCAACCGATCAGTTCAACTATCTGGTCAGTCACTTCTTCAATCATCGCTCCTGCCATATCTATTTTGTTGATCACGGGGATGATCTCCAGGTCATTGTCTATAGCCAGGTATAAATTGCTGATCGTTTGTGCCTGTATCCCCTGTGTCGCATCCACCAGCAGCAAGGCGCCTTCGCAGGCAGCCAGTGCCCGGCTTACTTCATAGCTGAAATCAACGTGGCCCGGAGTATCGATCAGGTTCAGGATATACTCCTGTCCGTCAGTGTGTTTATAATTGATCTGGATGGCATGGCTCTTAATGGTAATGCCTTTTTCCCGTTCCAGGTCCATATCATCCAGCACCTGGTCCATCATATCCCTGTCGCTGATAGTGCCGGTACTTTGTAAAAGGCGGTCAGCCAGGGTGGATTTTCCATGGTCAATATGGGCGATGATGCAGAAATTGCGGATGTTCTTCATGTACGTTTTACCTCGTTTTTCAGGTGGGCAAAGGTAAGGGAAAGCTACGAGCTGAGAGCTTGAAAAAGCCACGAGCTGTGAGCGGCGAACTATGAGACTTTCCGATCTGTGATTTGCCTATGTTAGTTTGTTTAGTGAGCGGAGCTGAACTATTGAGCCTTGATTGAGCTTTCGTTGCGTCTGCCGCGGCGGATCAGGGTTCGGTTCGCTATTGAGCAATACAATACAAGGCTACCAAAATAGTTTTTGTGAATTGAAACCATCCTATTATTTCAATGTTTTACGGTCTTATTGTTGCGATGTATTACCTGGATACAAAACAACACAAACTGCCACATATTCATATTAAATATGCAGAAACAGAGGCTGTGTACCAAATACCAGATGGAAATCTACTTGAAGGTTCTTCCAAACCCCAGTACACCTGCACGGTTATGCCCTCTCAATTTTACAAATAAAGCAACCGGCTTCAGCGCTGCGTGCATGCAGGTATTCTACTTCCGGATACTCTTCAAATATTTTCAGAATGAGTTCATCCACATCGTCATCGCCAACAAGTTGCGCAATCCTCATCATTTGTAATGCATCATACCCAATCAATGTTAAATGAAAAT
>JAKFDZ010000075.1:0-5596 GCA_036675925.1 Flavihumibacter sp. | reverse complement strand
TACGTGTCTGTTCAATCCGCCCATCGAGCTCGGTTGGCGGCAAGCTCGGAGTCGAGTTGAGCGTCAGCCAGACAGCCCGCAGAATGTTGATCGCTGCCATGCTCAAGTGTTGTTCGGCGGCGTACAGGGCCAGTTCGGCCGCCAGGCGTTTGTCGGCAGCGCTCAAGTGCGCCGCTTTGTGGCTCATCTCCGCATCAACGCTGGCCAACAGTCCCTGGATCTCCTGCACCGCCTGATCCGAGGCCTCACGCATGTCCGCCAGCAGACGGCTGGCTTCCGCAGGCGTCATGGCCAAGGCACGGACGCTGCGAAACGTCAGCCTGGCGGGCAGCGTGGCCAAACTGAACCCCGTCGAAAGTAGCTTGCCAATCATGCCGATAACTCCTGTTAACGGGCATGCCACGAGTGGCACCCCTGTTGATGGAAGCCTCTTGCGGCATGCCCGCTTCCCTCATCCGGAAGGAGAAGGGCATAAGGATGGCATCCGCTACGCGACTTTCACACTAAACAGTGCATCTCAAACCACTTCAGCAGCGTACCGGAGTAAATCGTCGAAAAGTGCCCGCCCATCGCCTGCCAGAATGAGGTCGCCCCCGCTTTAGCCTTCCCCTGGGGCATGCCCCATCCTTTCGCGCCCTAAGCGCTAAATCTTCACGCAGACGAATATGGCGTTCCCGGAGGCTTGGTTCCAGGGGATGATCTTTTCGTAATCATGCTCGAAAACATGGACCTCGAAGTAAGGCCGCAAGATTTCCTGCAACTCAGCGAAACTCAAAGCGACCATTGGATGTTCGTCGTGCCATGCTTGGGTTTCCCCTGCGGTCGTTTTTTCGATGCTGAGTTTCAGCGACTGCTTCTCGCCATCGCCACAGTAGTTCCAGCCAGAACTGAACACGAACAGGCTGTCATCTTGCTTGGCGGTGTGCGTTACAAATAGATCGCTGTTGATCTTGTTCTTGTCGACAGTGTTAAAGCAGAAGACACCGTTGGCCTTGAGCGCGGCATGCACGCTGAGGATGCACGCCTTCAGCTTCTCGATTCCAGCGCTGTAATGAATGGAATACAAGAAGCAGGTGACCAGGTCCAACGGCTCGCCCACGGTGAACGCACACATGTCCTGTAAAGCAAACTGCGCTTCCGGACAGCGAGCAGCGGCTCTATCCAACATCGGTTGATTAATGTCGAGCCCGCTACTTGTGTAGCCAGCATCGATGAAATGACGGACGTGCGGTCCGGTTCCACAGGCCAGATCAAGATGTGCCTTTCCGCCGTTACCGAATATCTGCTGCAGCCTGTGAATACAGTGGCTTTGCGCCCGATAGTCGATATCGGCGCACATCAGATCGTAATAACCGGACAGGTCGGTATAGAGGGCATTGGCGGACATGGCGACCTGATGGCTTTAGCCGGAATATTTGGGCGCGCGCATCATATCCTAACCAGGGCCGCTGGATAGGTTGAGCGCAGCAAGTAGCCCGGCTATCCACCCTACGCGGTGGCGGCCATTCGTAGGGTGGACAACACGAAGCTTGTCCACCATGGTTTCCACTACCGAATGCTCAAGCCCGACTACGCCGTGCCCGTGTCCCTGGCGCCACTTACTTCTTCACCGTGAACCTGCGCGACCGCAGCAGCGACCTGCTGCTCCGCGAAATTGATCGTCCCCACGCTCCAGCGTCCACGGTTCGTGACGCAGAGCGTCACAGACGTGCTCCCACGCCGGAGCGTGGGAGCCATCAGAGTTATATCAAATCAACTACGGCAGAATCCTCCGACAGCAACGCCTCGCACGCTAAAAACCAACAATTAAAATCAATCTTCCTCAAAAGCGACTAAATCTTCTTGCGCCTCACTGCCATCGCTTTTGATTTTTGATTTTTGATTTTAGCCAAGTCTCATGCTGTTTTAAAGAACTCAGTTTTTCTACAGACAAAGAAGCCCCTGATGAGGCATGCGCAACAGAATTACGCATTTCATTCACATCAACTAGCCACTTAGTTTGCTTCTCTTTACCATCATTCTTTTTACCCTGACCCAATAACGGCTGGAATGTATTCCAGTTATTATGAGCAATTACTCTATAATCCAACAAGTCAAAATAAGCCTCTTTTGCTCCACGCCTATTATCATCATTTTCACTTCTGGCACTTATGGCAACCCTCATCGCCTTCGGGACCCCTTCCCCCCACCAGTCTTCACCAAACTCCTGCTTCAACTCTTGCACAACAACGTTTTTAATCAAGACTTCGATTCTATCAATTACAATTTTCGCCTGAAGGTTAGTCTGTTCTTTCTCTCGACTCAAATACTCTTCCAAACCAGGGGGGCTGAAGTCAGGGAAAACCAACTGCAAAGCCTGCTGACCTCTACGACTTCTCGCCGACTGCCCCTGCACCCCCCTCAAATCCCTATACAATTTTCGTTCTTCTGTTGTGAGGGATGAAAAATACTGCCCCAACGCTTCAGCATAAGGCCTTAAAAGCCCCGTAACCTCCACAACACTAAGGCGAGACAACTTGCGCCCAGAAAGCTCAACATGATTAATCACGCTTTTGAGAAGCATTAAGCAAGCCGTAACGCTATCATTCATTGCAAGACCGCCACCCTCCGCCGAACCTAAGTCCCACCACTCACGTGCATGTTGGCGAATACCGTTAAACCAAACTTTTATTATTGCCACAGTTCGAGCTAAAGTCTTCTCATTGACTCCTGCCCAGAAAGGGCCACCTTCGACAACAAAATTCCTTTCCTCTTTATAAATGAAAAAATTCTGCTTATCAATCGCCCTATAGAGGCTAGCCAAAGAGATACATCGCCGCGAATCTTTCGTCGAGTCAGCAGCTTGAATTCTATCCAAAAATGGAGAATCTTTATCTGCATCTAAAGTTTGCACTGCTTTTGAAATTATGGCCTGAACCCTGATACTCGGAGACTCGGCATCCCAGTGCAACTCAGCAAAAAGTTCTTGGAGCAAAGAGGGCTTAACACTCTTTTGTTTAGCATTAATATCAACAAATAATTTCGCCTGTGAACTTGGCGAAATCCCCTCAAACGCTAATACTGATAAATGTCCAGTGCGTGCATACTCATGTCCAGAGTATGCATAAAGCCTATGCTGACCATCAATTATCCAAGCCGACTTATAAGCAGGACGCAAACTAAGCCAACCAAGCACTCCACTGGCATCGCTTTCCTCCTTAGCTGTCTCCTGCTTAATACGTTCAAAGCTAGTAAACTTCTTATCAATGTTAACGACAATATTAGTTGGAAATATACCTTGCTCCGAAATATACTCGCGAATTTTACCTAAGCGTCCTTTGGCCAACATCCTCTGATACGTATGTACATCAGATGCCTTACCCTTAGAGCGATGAGACACATAGGATATTTTAAGGAGATACTCAGGAGAAATAGGAAAGGTATAGCAGACCTGCTTCCCCATTCTTGTTTTTACTGCAGGCACCTTGATAGTAAGACCTGGTATAGACTTTCCTGGCAACATATCTGCAAAAAACTGATACTTCGCAGCCGGCCCAATATGGCTTACCAGCTTCTCATAATAATCCAAGTCCTGCTCATCAAAAATTGAAACATTTAGAGCTCTGGCTTTTTCTTTATCATCTTCAGTAAGCGAAACATTCTCCACGAACATAGCTAGTACCGTATTACGCTTTTGCTCTACAGGCCAACGCTTACTAATGAGCTTTATAAACCGCTCCCTATAAGAAATCATACCCTGCATAAGTTCTTGAAGAACCGTACACCTTGAGTATTCAGACTGAGAGATAACGTTCAAATAAAGAGATATTTCTTGATCAATAGCACAAACAGCACCAACACCTTCCTCAAACTCAGATTGCTGCTCAGACTCATCTACTTCAACCTGTAGACCCGTCATATACATCATATCCATCTTATAGAGCAAAGACCAGACTCGATCTCTAAACAACTCATCATAGGATTTTTCCCGCCGCAATTGCACGGAGGTCTTTCCCTTTCTCTGGATAGTCCAACCTTCGCTTAAAGCCTCATCAATTCTCTTAGATGGAATACTTTTCTGAGAGTAATTTCTCCCTCGCGCTCTGGCGAGGGTTCGCAAATCGTCAACTGCAAATATATTATCTATCAAGAAAATTCCCCCCAAGAAAATACAAACATTCCGTTATTTGTCGCCTAAAAGCGCTGGATGCAGCTATCACAGAAAATCTTTTGATCACTACCTTATTAAAACCCGCATACAATGCATCCACAGACGCATGATCAGCATTACTTACAGCTACAAAGCATCCTCTCGCTGCTAATACACGAGCATGCTCAGACAAACGAATTTGGTCTGCCCACGAAAATATATTCTCATTATATTTAACAAAACCATTATTTGCGTGAGCCACGGTATAAGGAGGATCAAAATATACCAAATCACCTACTCCTGCCGTACTAGTTGCCTCTTGGAAATCAGAAACACTTAACGACACCCCCTCAAGAGCAGCACTAGCCTCTAAGATCTTCTCCGCATCAAAAGCCGTTAAATGATGTTTCTTTCCATACGGAACATTGAAATCCCCTTTTAAGTTAACCCTGTAAATTCCATTAAATGACAATCGAGTTAAATATAAAAGGCGAGCAGACTTATGGATCAAATCTAAAGGACGACTAGCTCTGACATGATAGTAAAACGTCTCACTATTCTCATAACCCTTGAGAACATCTATCAATTCACCTGGATTATCACGCACAACTATATAGGCATTTATAAGATCATGATTTATATCTGACAGAATGGCGCTCGTTGGCGCCATTGAGAAGAACAGAGCTCCACCACCAAAAAACGGCTCATAATAATTATTAAACTCCGCAGGAAAACGTTCAGTAATTTGCGATATAAGGGCGCGTTTCCCTCCGGGCCACCTTATTAAAGGAGAACCTCCATTGGCCTTAACTACTTTTTCTGGAATTGCTATTTCTGACTCAATCAATTGTTCTTCCCATGTTTGAATTACATCACTTCCTTGAAACCTCTCAAGTTTTTTTTGCAAACTCTATCCTAAGCTTACAAAAAATAACTTTAGAGGCTTGAAGCCCTTTCGTATCAGTGCTGCAAACCCTGCTAAGCCTTTCGCATGGAAGCAAGTAAAATTTCTGGATACTTTAACAAAAGTCAACAGCCTGTGCAGTGGCACTGTGATATTAAATGTCCTAGACCATGAGCCGGTTCTTCGTCAAGGCCGAAAGCGTACCTGCCCTGCCGTTGCTTAACGGCAGCAGAAATGGGGACCAGAAACGGGGACAGATTTGTTTTCTGCCACCAGCAACACCTGCTTCTCAGGCCCCTTGACCCTCCACCCTCATCGTCCTACTCTGCCACCCGGCGCCTAAGAAACGTCTTGATCCACACAGCGGCCTGACCGCTCCCGAAAGTTGCGGCTTTTTTGTGCCTGCGGTTTTACCCTGCGCACAAAAAATGCACCTCTGCTATGTCGGGAGTGGGCGAATACAAGACCCGAAAGGGGAATATGTCCGGCCCTCTGTGTGGGGTTTCTTAGCTCCCGGCACCTTAGCCCTAAGAAAGCTGAATTCACACAGAGGTAATGGATAT
>JAKFDZ010000074.1:0-91371 GCA_036675925.1 Flavihumibacter sp. | reverse complement strand
TTTTTTGAAGTTAATAGGTGTCTTACTTTTCCTTTGTTTCATTTACAGTAGCTCACTGCTAGCTTCTTATCTGATTCTACACAATACTACCTTTTATGACAGTCTTGCAGGTTGGGAAAAACCCATTAGCATAATTATACTGGCCTATCTCATTGGTTGCTTCGTGTTCTTCCTTAAAGGAATTATGATAGTAATGAAAGCCGCTAAAAGTTGGAGATGGGTAATAATTTGGTTTGTCTGCTTTACGTTTGTATGTCTATTACCTTCCAGAGCTATTTATTTTATGCTGGAGTTTTCGTTAGGCTTCTCCATTTCGGCAGGAAGAACAGGAATATCCCATTATAAATTTTGGAGTTTAGCCGTGACTGTCCTCGCCGGAGCTATTTTATATAACCGCTACGGATTAACCAGTGATAAATCCATAAAAATCACCAGTTGGGCATATAAGTTAGGAATAAGTACCGGTATCAGGTTATTAAAAACCAAACCATAGCCAATCATTTCTAAAAGATCCTGGTCTTCTAAAAATATAATGCTCATAGAAACGGCCCACAATTAATTTGGGGGACTAAACAAAGAGTGTATGTTAGAGACAGAAATAAAAATCCCCTGAGAACTATGACATTCCAGGGGATTTATTGAAGTTGATTCTTCTACTTGCGGACCGGACGGCCTTGCAGGTTCGCTTTTAATCTATTGAGGAGGAATTACTTAATTTTTTACTCGATTTTTTACTCGATCAACTTTAAAGAACTCACCTTTTCTTACATCCTCTTACCAGTACTTAAACAACTTTATAAAGGTACGATTTCATTGGATAACTAATAACAATTACCAGAGATAAACTTCAATTATTGCATCACCTATTTTCAGTACATTATCTATAAATAAAGATCGAGTTAGTTGTAAGAATTATTTGCAAATAATTACAATCGAATTAGTATGGATTTAATTTCAGGTATCGATCTTACCGTTTTATCTGAATCTCTAAATTTTTCTGCAATTTGTTCCGCGTGCCAAAACAAATCTTTCGCATTACTGTATTTATTCTTAAGGTCGTTATATGAAGCAGCTAACAGGCTGATAATCTTATTAAAGTCATTCTCAGATTTTGCTGCAAAGTCATACAGCCACTCCAGAAAAATATTCTTTCCAGCGTCAGAAAAATTTTGCTCATCACTATACAAAGGGTCAAGAAGAATAAACATTAGATTTTTAAGCTTTTCGACAGCATACAACGTATCAACATTCGACACCTTAAACTTTCCTTGGATTGAGTATGGAGCCTTTTTATCTGCCACAAGAAGATCTACCAAATAATCAAATCCTTCATTAACACCCATTGATGCCAGATACTTAGCGGCCCCAATCTTAATTTCACCTGGTACAAGTACTGATCGCAAACAGCCGAGCAGCGATTTCTTTACTAACTGAGGTTGTGTATCAGACAATTCATTGATTAGATTAAAATAAGCATAGTCTGTGTATTCTTTAATTTTCTTGAAGTAGGGAACTAACTTTTGTCTATCTCCACCCAAGTGCAAATAGACATCAACATAACTGGAAACGTTCCACTGGCGTACTTTCTTTTTATTGATTGCGTCAAGAATGAATTCTCGTGCTTCAACTATAGTTAAATGTTTGCATAACGATACGTGAGTTCCCAAAATACTTTCACTTACAATGCCGGCTTGTAAATTTGCCGCTATTCGTTGACGAAATAAGACAAGCTCAGATTCTGAAAGATGTTGAATAATCAGTTGACAAATTGACTTTTTCTTATTCGCATCGTGGTGCTCAAATCCAGCTATGCCACTTGTATCCATCCAAACCAAATCCATCAGTTTGTCAATCGGTGTATCAAACTCAAATTTTTGAAAGATCTCACTCAGGATTTTTTCCTTTCGGTACCAGGTATAGCGGTCGCCTTTTTGAACTATAGCGTTTTTAAAGTTTGCGGAAACTATCTGCTTTTTATAGTAGTCTTCGATAATATTCTTCAAACTTTCCTCAGTAGGATCGCCTGAAAAATTATAATGCAATATTTCAAAAGCCCTGAAATACTCGAAGGAGTCAGGATTGTCTACGATATTTAACGACGCTTTTAGTGAAACTCTTTTATTTTGGTTTACCCACCTGATCAATAAACTCGATATAAAGTTCGAATCAAATTTCTTTCTGATTTCTGGCCCATCAATCTCAACAAAAATATCAGACTCAGGGATGGAGGTTTTACCATATGCATCAAAGAATTTGACTATACCCACTCTAAATTTTTCTTTATCCTGGATGTATGTTATATCGTTAATCCTTTTTTGCTTTTCCACCTTTGTATACTCATCCTCTCTAAATGCCGCCATGTCTTTGGTTAAAGAACCTTCAGTTGCCTGATCAAAAAAGGTAAACATTGCTTCAGCAATACCTTTTTTCCCGGCGTGTCGTAAAGCCCAAATCCAATTCCAGATAAACGCTGTCGTAAATTCTCTGGCTTCAAGCTCAAACAGCAAGTAGTCAAAACTTTCAGGCGTTATTAGGCTTCCATATTCCCAATAGCTCTCGCTAAATAACTTTTCACCTAAAGCTCGAATTGCCGTAGGGCTGCTCTTCGTTTTATCGAAGAAAGTTTCTATTCCATCAAATTCTTCTTTTAACGATCTTCTGCTTAGCGCCTTCACATAGTTGATGACTGGCAACACGACCATTTGATCTACATGAAATATTTCAACGGCTGTTTCCGCAAGTTTGTTTATAAACTCCTCGTGGGAAATGCTATGATTTCGACAGAATTCAACCCAGTCGTCTTCTAATATACGGTGAAATAGCTTACGAATATTGCCCAATTCTCTTGTTGCAAGTAGAAAGGAATGCAATGGGTATTCCGATCCAACTCGGGTTATATCTTTATTGTGACGTATTAAAAATCTAAACCCATCAATTCCATATTCGTAGAACTCCTCAACTAAATTTAAAGAGGTTATAAGGTTATATAACCCTGCCCTGTATTCATGGGAACTGCTTAATTTAGGTTTGCTTAATAAAGACTGAATGAACTCTCTATTTCCAAGTTGAAAAGCTTCAACTATTTCGAGCAACTGTCTGGCATAATAACCGTTTGAAGTGGAAGCAATCTCTTTTTGAGCTATTTTCAACATTTTCTTTTCAATTGCTTCGCTTGTTGACACATTCTTCAAGATGTAACAGATTGAAGTTTTGACTCTTTCCGTTATAGTTTCGTCATTCAAATTTTTCAAAAGAAAGTCAATACTTTTTTTATCACCGTCAATAAACAGAGCGATAGTTTCTTCATAGACCAATATAGGTCTTAAATCGAGCTTAATACACTTTTTGATCAGCTTTTTAATGGCGTCGAAGCGCATCTCGTCCGTGAACTTAGTTTGTTCCGCAGTAAATACCAGTTCAACGTTGTCTTGTTCAATCAATCTCAAAAGGGATTTTCTGATTGGTTCCTTATCACTCAGAATTGAAAGTAATGACGAAATTGTCTGAATCCACTTGGTCCTTACTTTCTTCACTTGGCTTCCAACTGTTATTAGCTTAGTAATCTCAGCAAAGCTCATTTTGGCTAACATCAAAGCTGCGAGATGCTCCTGGAATAAGGCATTCGAAAAACTCCATCTATCGGCTGAGATTGTAACCAGAGAATTATGTTCCAAAAGTTCAATTTCGGATTCATCGAACAAAAATTGAACGTCTTCTTTGGTAAATGAATTGACTCCGGCTAATTGCATTGCCAGAGCCAATTTTTGAATTACTATTCTAAATTTTACTATTTTATGATCAAGGAATTTTCCTCCACTTATTCTTCTGTCGTATGAGGAGGTGAAAGCCTCATCAATAAAATTCTCTAATACTTCAATCTTGCTCCCTGGCACCTTGAATGGAGGCCTTTTAAAGTTTTTTATCAGATTGGTTAAATAAAAGGGATGATAAAGAAAATTGGTGATCCCGGCCTTAGAAACAGCTTTGCTAAACTGGTCATTAAATTGCCCCAAATTATCCTTAAGGTATCGCATGATGTCCTGCGATTGCAATGGATACAGCTCATAAGTTGAAAACTGTTTGGTACTATTTCTTACTTTGTAGTAGTTATAAAAAATTTTTCTGCATGAGAACAACAAAGTAATAAAAGGAAATTGTTGCTTAAAATCAGATACATTGCGAACAACTTCGTCGAATTGATCGGTAGGAACCTCATCTAATCCATCTATAAATATAACGATATCTTTGAAAGGGATTTGTTGCCAAAATGGAAATTCCGAATCCAAAATTTCCCTGATGGGTTTTACATTGTGCGATTTGATTTCAATAAAAAGGCATTGAAATGGTGAATCTCCTTGCTCCAGTTCCCACGCAGTCTGCCTTAACAGAAAGCTTTTGCCCTGGTGGGCATCAGCAATAAGACACAAATGTTTTGAAACAAGTCGGTCTTTCCGAACCAACTCTGAAAGTGAAAATTTTTCTCTTTGCCGGATCAGCCAATTGCCATTGAAGTTGTCCTCTGTTTCACTGAATAAACACACTTTTCGAGGGATAAAATTAGGCAAGGGAACAGATGCCTCTTTTATTAACTTGGGCTCGATTGAAAAACAATGTTTAGTGGCATCTTCAAGACCGAAGAAGAATTCAACAATTGTCTTGTACCCTCTTAACTGTTCATTTAGAAAATTAGCATCCCAGCACTGGAATTGTATTTGCCACTCAGCAAATAGCTTTTCCTGAGTTTCGACAATAAACTTTTTAAGAGCTGGTTGTTGCAAATCTGCGGTTGTAGATAGCACAAACGTAGATGCTTTTGAGCCAAAACTTTTGCTAACAAAATATTCTACGATGTTTTTAATCCCCTGACTGGTTAAAGATTTTTCCCTCTTACATTGAAGCAATATGTATTTACCATCATTGCCAATAACGCTTAGAATATCTATTCCTTCCTGCTGATGCCCCTCTTTTAAATAAGTTTCGAAGTTGGCTTCGTGGAATAGTTGCTGCGCTAAGTGGAGTGTAAGAATTTCAAAATCCTGCCACGGGAGTTTTTGCCAGTCTAATTTGTTCGCCTTTTGCATAGGAAATGCGAAAATATTAGAATTATGCGATTCATTGCTTTTATAGACTGACTGAATTATTAATGAAACATTTCAAAATTATTTTGATCATCGGATGAATACCTTTAACAGCTTGTTGCACTTCCAACTTTCCCCAATGAGTTGTGGCTAAGACTATATAAGTTTTTACGTACCCCGATTTGTAAAAGTCACTTCGCTTTGCCTTTATTTATGTCGACATTTTCCACAAGTTACCATTGATAGGGTCCGTTGGAGTACATTACTTTGTCGTTAACTCAATCCAATCCGAAGAGAAATTAAACCCGATCGGCTGTTCGCCATTTACAATCGGATAATCAAAGGCTTTGTCATAACGCCTATCTCAATTTTAGCACTTGTTTTTCAGTACAAACACCCTTAGAAAATCTTAATAAACTTCTTATACTGAATTCTTATTTTATCACCTCAAAATTCCAAAAGTCATTTCAATAATTTATGGTATTGCATTCGATGCCGTTATTGTATAAGCTGTTCCCCCATTAAAAGTTACATTGCCCGTGACAACAACCAACCCGCTGCCGCCATTATCCCAAAACTCAAATGGATTGTTTTTGTCGTAAGCTATATAATAGGAACTGAAGCCCGAGGGCATGGTGAACTCCATTTGATAGGTACCGGATAAAAGAATGATATTGACAGTCCCATTTGAAGTAGACGGATAAGTATTGGTTTGCACCACCGTACTCCCCTGCTTAAACTTCACTGTAATAGAGGCAGGAAAAGGCGATCCCGCAAACATATTTCTCAAGGTTATTGTTACCGGTTGAGGAACAGCAGTTGCCTGACCTGATACAATCACTCCGTTTGACATGGATTCCCCAACGCATTGGTTTCTTACTCTTATCTCATAGGTAACACCTGCTGAAAACCCTGATGTAAATGAGAAAGCGTTGAAGCTGCCATTAAAATTACCCGTTGCATTCCCGTCGGCATTGGGAGTCTTCCATTCGGTTTGACCCAAGACCCGGTAACGGACTTCCGTTCCAAGATAATTGGCCGGGTTGGTCCAGGAAACAGTAAAATTATTGACTACGGTATTAGTTACCGATACACCTGTCTTTTCGGAGGAGCAATAACTAACCATGGTAACACTTACGCTGCCGGTATACTTCACTTCGCTGCCACAGGTAGCTTTTCGTTGAAACCAGGTTGTTTGAGTAAGCGGGGAGCTAAAACTTAAATATGGGAGTGTTGCGCCGGGTATGTCCACAAAATAAACATTGTCCGCCGATTGTTGCCATTGATATGAATAATTGCCATTGCAATTTCCATAAGTAGCCGGAGTTGCTTTTATAGTGTCCGGCAGATTTCCATAAGTAATCGTTTGATTACTTGTCGTAATGCACCCGGCATTAAGAGGCTGAAGAATGGTAACAGTACCTGTTGTTTCAAGATATGCGACTTCTCCATTGCAGGTCGTCTTTCGATTGAAATAAGTGGTAACTGTTAAAGGTCCGGGTTGATAATTCTGGCCCGTCGCCCCCGAAATGTTGACAAATGTCGGATTAGCGTCGGTCGCTGACATCCATTGATAAGTATAGCTGCTACCGCAATTTCCTCCTGTTGGAAGAGTAGCGTTAATCTGGGCTGGCGTTGTGTTAGGTTGAATAGCCTGGTTAGGGTTGGTTACATATCCTCCATAAAGTGCACCAGCCACTGTTATGGTTGCTATATTACTCGTATATGCTGTTGTACCGCAGGTTACCTTTCTCCTGTAATAAGTTGTAGCTGTCAAGCTACCGGGCTGATAATTCTGTCCGGTAGCACCAGCAATATCTGTAAATCCGGCCTCAGCATCCAAGGATTTTTGCCATTGATAACTATATGCGCCTCCGCAGGAACCTCCCGAGGCAACCGATGCATTGATCTGGGCTGGAACTGAATTATAATTGATTGTTTGCGTCGGATTACTGATGCTTCCGCCATTCAAAGTGGGGGGAGAACTGATCGTCACGTTTTTTGTTGCTATCAATCCATTTGCGTATGTATAAGCTCTAACTGAGCCACTACCACAACTATTGCTACACCATTGAACAGTCACTTCATCGCCCCAGGTATCTATAATGGTCCCCCCAGTAATGCCCCAGTAATCGGCGTATACTGTTTCGCTACATATTAACAGGTACGTATAAATTCCTCCACCGGTTACAGTTGTAGAGCCATTGAGTGTACAACCCTCAGGAGGAGGCAAAAGCATCGCTGCTGCCTGCTGCTGTTGCTGGCTTTTTGCCGTGTTCTTCTTTTTTGACTTGTCGACAACATATTTTGTAAACCCTGTTGTGGAGTCATATTGTGCATTGGCGGCCGAGCCGATAAGAAGAATTATCAGAACACATATTAACCATCGGAATGATCGATTGGCTCTTTGCAAAGGCACGTTTTTTTGGGGTTGGTGAGTCACCGGTTTTGGTCTCATTACAGTTAGCTGGTTATACTTTCTTTTAAATGCTTTATCTTTTTTTTATTCAATATTAATTACTCCCGTTTTGCTTTCGGCCCCAATGCCACCTGCACCTTTAATTTTCAGAATAGGAACAGACAACGATGCAGAGGATATGGGAGTAATAGACTCTCCAACCGGCAAATAATTTTCGCTGGCCATATCAATCAATTTTTCGCGGGATAACTTTCCTTCATCATCCATTGAAGCAACAGCCAGTACAACATTTTTATAGTTATTAGAGGTAGAATATTTTTCACCGATTGCCTTTTTCAAATTATCCGCCTCATCATTATAGAAAATAAGGAGTTTATTTTTGTGCGGGAACGCATAGTAGGCATCACCGATGCTATATCCTGCACTAACCCGGTACTTCGGTATCCAACTGAATTGAGCTTCACTTTCGGCTAAACGAATATTAACAATACCACCCGAAATATTATAGCTATGCTTTTCTGTTGACGTAAAAGACCGGAACTGGCCCACCAAAGCAATACTTCCATCTTCCAGTTCATAAGGCTGCATGGTTATTGGTTCCAATCCGTATTTTTTTGATTTGGTGCTGGCCCAGGCATCCTTGGCCGTTAATTCAACCAGTTCAGTTGGAAACTCTTTCGCAATCAATTTTCCCGGCTTCAGATTGGACGTTGTTATAGTTTGAGAAAATGCTCCTATCAGGCGGTCGGTTTCCCTGGCATAAGTTCCGGCCATATATACCACATCAGCTTTCTTAGCCGGCACAACTGATACCTTGTGAACAAATCCATTAGTTGTGTTAATGTCGATATTTTTTGGTTTTCCGCGTTGTTGATACACGGTTACTCTGCCAATGTATTCATTCTTCTCAGCACTGTATCTGTACCCTACATATACGTTTCCGTTATTATCAACACAAGCTGAATTTACATTAGCAGCATTTAATGAAGTTGCTGTTTCTTTCCGGCTCCATAGTTGATCGAGATCCGAAGAAAGGACAGACATGAAGAACTGGTTGTTCATATTAGAAGACCAGAACACAAGCAGTTTTGATTTATCGGGAGATTCACTAGTGTAAAAGACCATTCTTTCCATCAAATTCATGCTTTTGAAAAGCCCGGTATTATCCTGGTCAATTTGCAACAATTGCTTTGGCTCACCAATGGTTAGTGAAGCAGGGTCTATTTTAGCACCCATGAGGTTGATAACATTTTTACTTCCTTCTTCATATACCGAATAAAAAAGCCAAAGCTTATCATTAATCTTTTGAATGCTGGTGGAAAATGGTCCACATAACCGTTCGCCGTTGAAAAGCTGGGTTTCTTTTATCAAACTCTTGTAAGCAGCATCATACTTTAACAGCTTAATTCCAAATTTTGCTTTGCTTAGCTTCATGGTATAAGCAAGCTGCATTTTCTTATCTGTTTCTTCAAAGGAGATCAGTTCATTACCTGAAGCATAAAGATTCCCAAACGGTGCATTCAGGTAAGTGGCAGATAGAGAAGTATTGAATTTTTGAGCGACAGATGGAAAAGATACTTGCAATAGAAAAAACAACGTAACTATACTGGTATAAGATTTTGTTTTCATATTTATTTTATTATGGATTCCCGCAGGTTTATGTTTCGTTTCTTGATATACAAACTTTTTAAACTTTGCCACAAATCATTATAACTAATATCTACCAATAAAAAGTTTTATCATCCACAAAAATATAATTATCATCATTTAATGGATCTTCAAAAACTTGAAACCACTTATTTCCTGGCGCACTTATTGCCGCCGTTCTATGGCCAAAATAATTAAGTTGCCAAATACTATCAACACCAGCAACGATAATCCTGTTATTCCTCTTGTTTATAGCAATACTTTGGTTTTGCATAACCCGAATAGGAAATTCTCTCTCCCAAGCAACATTTCCTTTTTTAACCTCAATCCCAAGTAAACTGGTTTTACCGGAGTCAGAAACTACACAAAGCAAATTTTGTTCAGAAAGGATAAATGCATTTTGCAAACTCTTTTTATAGTTTAAAACCCAGATTAAGTCTAAATGTTTTTTGTTGAAGAGCGCTGCCTCCCGCCTATTAAATATAGCATAACGGTCTTTCAAGGCAAGCATTTTAAAATATCCATCTGAGGCATAGTTATCCTCTTTGAATTGGAAACTATCTTTTATCTGAAAAGCTGAATCAACTGTATAAGCAAAAACTTTGCTACCCTCTCTTTTTCCAGAGATTAAATTTAAACTATCAGAGAAAGGGGTGGCAACGGTTGAGTATACATAACTAATAGTATTTGCATGATTATTTCGAAAAGAAATACTTTTCTCTTGTTCAATATCGTAAACTAGTGCCCCCAATGGCGACTGAGTGAAAAAGATTAGATTCTTATTAATCAACATACTGCCAGGATCAAAACCCAAATTTTGCTCCGAAAACGACATAGTCCCTGTCTTCATCGTGTTACACTCATAATAAGAAAGTTGTTTCATTCCATTATGGGAATACGCAAAAATTTTATTACTATCATAGTCATATTCTATCTCGTGAAAGCTGAGTTCTTTAAACGGGTTATGTACTAACCACTCAATCCTTTTTTCGTTTAGATTATATATCAGAAAATAGTAATCATTTTTGTCTGCTTCCTCGTCACGCCTAATTGTTGAAATAAGAATTCCTGCTTTGATGAGTTTTGGAAAAACCCTATACTTTATAAGATTTTTCTTACTCAATGAATCTTTTATTACCTCATTTATATTCACTTTGTTGGTGAATAAAATATCATAACCACTATTCGCTTGTTTACTTTTGGAACCACGCTGATTACAACTAGCTCCTGCAATTAAAACAACGAATAAAACAATTTTTATCATTTTATTTTATTTTGTTTGCTTCATAGAATTTTTTTATACCCTCATTTGCTTTATTAATTTCTTTTTGTTGTTCGCCGTTGAGCGATATATTAGACATAGTAGCATGAGTAGATGGCCAAAGCATAAATAAGGGAATATTTGTTCTCTGATAAACTGCAAAACCATCCTTTGCTTCATTTAAGTAAGCATCGCCTTTACCATTTAGTCCATCAAAAGTTGCAAAGTTTGGAAAGTAATTATAACTTTTAGCATAATTAAACCATCCACCTTTCCTTGACAAGTCATTAAGAAAATCTAATCCAATTGTTCCCTTCCAGTCATTATATATCTTAAATGCAACGGGTCCTTGCTCCTTTGTAACAAACTCTTTATCCCAGTTATACCAATCCAAATGGGAATTTCCAACAACCACCCCATCGTAAAGCACTTCTTTAAATTTTCCAACCGCATATTCAGATATGCCAAAATTTAAATCCCTCAAAAGGCGTCCCATTTTTGGAAAAGCTCCTCCCATTGTCCACAAACCTTCTTCATAAGTACTTGCAAGTTCATCCACCAAATATGATGCCCCTTGAGCCCATTTACTTTTAAACCCATTTCCATCCATTTTATTTTGAACCCATAAATAATAATCCCTAACTACTCCAAAGGCGGACCCGATATTTTTCTGAGCTTGGGCATCCTGATCGCCTGGATTATCCCTAAGTTTATCACTCCAATTATTTTTTGTGATCGCCTCCATTGCATTTGACCAGGTAGAATTTCTTGCTGTTCTGTCAGATTCAAGCCAGGCTCCGTCTGACCCATCCATTTTTTCTAGTGCAGCACTCCCTTTATCTTTTTTATATGCATCAATGCTTTCATATTCTTCTAATCCATCCAGATCAACGCTATTTATAGGCTTATTACCTGCAAATTGATATGGAGTATACCACGGATATGACTTTGTTAAGGGATCTACACTTAAGAACTTACCTAACCTCGGATCATATATCCTGAATCCGTAATCCTGCTGATTACCTTCACCTTTTACTTCATTGTCATTTTCCTTCCCATTAAACCCGTATCGGTAGTTACCGCTATTCCACTTCCTATTAACCAATGCCATTCCAAAGGGTGCATAATCTGTCGCACTCACAACAACTGCACTATAATAATCAATTGTTCCATTTCCGGCATCATGTGCAATTTTTTTATCCGTTACGGTGGCCAGCACATTTCCCAGATGATTTCCTAATTCAAACATCTTCTCACCTCTTGCAAACACACTCAATTTAGCCACCCCAAAACCACCACTTAAATTCACATCTGCCGGAGTTGCTGTTTGTTCACCAGCAATACCAAATCTATTGCTGCCATATAAATGTGTCTCTTTTTGTTTTAAAGCAGTAATGCTGGCAGGCGTTTCATACACACTCATTACATTGCCGCTGGCATCTCGCACATATACTGTGGTATTGCCGCCACTAACGGTTTTGCTAATGCGGTTACCCGCTGCGTCATAAGTATAGGTAATGGTGCTGCTGGCTTTCACTATGCTTGTTATTTTGCCATATACATTCCAGAATATGCCGTCGGTTGTAGTAGTTCCAAGACCTTCCTTTATATCTTTTTTCAAATTACCAATGGCATCATAAGTATAATTGCCAGTGGTCTGCGCATCTATATCTTCCGTATAATTAGCTATCGGAGTAGGGTCGGTCACATAGTTCAGCTTATTGGTATTGGCAATATAGTTATAAGTAAGGTTATCCATCTCTAACTGCTTGCCTGTTATGGATGGAGATCCTTTGCGGTTATAGGTTAAAATATTTCCATTAGGGTCATAAGTAATCGCTTCCTTATAGTCATTAATGGCGACAGGCACCCATTGATTGGCGGCAGCATCCAGCCCCTTATAAGCCTGCATACTTACAATCCGGTTGAGTTGGTCGTACCGGTAATTATAGAACAGTGGCATGGCGTTGGTAGTAGCCGCAGGAGCTTTCAGCAAACCTGCATTGTTTACACTCATGGCTGCAATGTTTCCATTGTACAATGACACCATATTACTTGCTGCCACCGGTCTTGCGAAAGATGATGAACCAATAATAGGTTTATAATCCAGCCATGTGTCGCTGCCAGCTACCGCATCATAATAATGCAATGCATAACCAACCACGTCTCTTGCTACTTTACTATTCGATGATGTGGGCAATCCATCTTTCCCTATATCAAACGTTCCATCACTTACGGTGGTGCCGTTCACTCCCTTCAACCAACCTTGCAAAGTATAGGCATAATCAACACCCTGTACCTGCTGTTTTCCTAACACCATTCGGGATAGCGGACCATGCTTATAATAGTTATATTTCGCATCTTCTTCCCACACAATTTTATCACGGCTGGTTTCTACCTGTATCAACCGGTTTTCCGCATCATAACTGTATTTATGAAAAAACTTGTCTTTCTGTACTTCCCATAGTTGCATAGCCGCATTATACCTGTCTGGCTGGTAGCTTACCATATTTACTTTTCCACTGATAAGATCATAATCATACACGATTTGTTTGAAACGGTCAGTGACACCGGTTTCAGCTATCCCTTTATAATCCTGTACCAGCGTATCCACATTGCCGTGGATATCATACGTATAAAAAGTGGCTGCATGATATGCTTCCGGGTCGGATGCCGATGGCAGCACAAGCGTATAGCTTACCCGGTTGCGAAGATTTTTTTGTTTCACCAAACCTTCCAGTATGTTCATAGGTGGCTCCGCATCTTCACCATAAGCCATATCATACTTTGTTTTGGTGATCAGCTCCATAGTGCCCCCGGTATTCATGAGCCAGTTGCTAAGTGCCACGGGATCCTGGCTGGTAGCCTGGCCCATTGCCGTGGTATGCGGCTTTTGCCCCACTTCTTCAATACGTCCCAAAACATCATACACCGTAAAGCTGTATTTAGCATCCAGCTTTTGCTGCGCATTCTGGCTTACGGCAAGGCGGCCCAGCTTATCATACCAAAAGTCGGATCGTCCTGCATCAGGAGTAGCTTGCGCCGTTACCTGGTTCAGGCTATTGTACCTGTATTGGGTGGTAAATAAATGCGCAACAGGATAATTTGTAGCATAGTTATTAGCCCTTGACGTTTTTACATTGTTCAGGTGGGTGGCGGTCCAGTTGGGCCTCGCTCCCTTCGGCGGCACCGTTTTTACCAAATTGCCGGCCCTGTCATAATAATAAAGGGTATAGTGATATTCTTTGTTGGTATAGGTAACCGTAAACTGTTCAGCATTTTTAGCCGAATAACATTTGGCGCGGTAGGCCGCTTCAAAATCAGCCAGCAAGGTTTCCACCCGCTGTTTGTAAATATTCTGGGCCATCGCCGCCGCCATGGTATATACTTTTTGGCAGGGGCTTTCATTCAGCACAATACCCGTAGTATCGGTTAGTGTTTTGATATTGCCACAGATTACATTTTGATGGGCATTACCATTATTATTGTAATCAGCCAGGTTACAAGAGGGACTTGCATTAGCGGCTGCTTTTGCATAATCCATCCAGCCATATTGGAAGCCTGTGCGGTAGTTCAGGAACCGCGCAAATAATATATTGTCCCGAACATTGGTTGGTGAAAGGTCATTGCCCGAAAAGACAGGTCCCGCATTGTATGGCGCCGAAAACTGCGTTTTAAATTCGGCGGTGAGTGAGCTTAATTGCGCACAATCGAGGCATTTCGCATTTCCGGTAAAGCCGCATTTCAAAAACTCGGGCATTGGCTGGGGGCTTATTAAATTATAACTGGTAGCGGTTGTTTCACATTTTCTGTCGCCGCAATCACCCGAACAAGCCAATGAATTGAGCCTTGAACAATTTGCAGTCATTTCATTGTAGAGGGCCGTAGTCAGCGTATCGCCGTATTGCGTGAGTAAATATTGATTGAATGAACTCAAGTTATTGGCGGCAGCGCCGGCTTCAATTTTTAATTGTTCCAGGCGGCCGCAATTGCAGGTATCCACCACGGATGTAAATTCCTTAATGAACGTTGGCCCTTTGCCATACGGTTTTGGAAACTCGATAATAAAAGGATTACATAATGTGTCCCTTGAAATATTATACTGAGGCTTGGCAAATACGGCGTTGATCACCTCTTCAAAGCTCCTGGGTGATCCATCATACGGAGTACCCGGAGCTACATTGGAAGATCCCTGCGGATTGGCCTGGTCGCTTCCTTTCTGGCAAACCAGCGCCATGCCTGTTGTAATTTCATTAATGATCAGGTCTTTGCTGGCGTGATTTTTTATCTTTTCGCATTGCAGCAGGGCTTGTTTCCACAAGCTGATATAACTATCGCACTGGCTTGTATATGCCTGGGCAGTAGTGGTAGCCCCCGGAAAATTATTCAGATTAGGTGGGTCGCCTGCATTAGCAGGCCACCACGACCAGTTATTGCCGTTGTTGGTAAACTGCTGGGTAAGCTGGTTAGTATTATCAGGGAATTGAAGAAGATAACCCTGTTGAACCAGTGTGGAGACATCACCCAATGGTACATTCGCCGCGATATAGGCATTGACATGATTATCTCGCTCCATCGCATACAGGCTCTTAAACATATTCCACACCTGGTCTTTTTCGGCCGTTGTCAAATCATTGTATGGCGGTATTTTGGGAGCTAAAGTATAACATGTTTTTCTTTGTTCAGGGGCAAGAATGTTTTTACATTTTACGTCGCCATAAGCTATCTGCCACATGCTCAGGTTAGTGCCATCCTTGCTGACATAAGCATTGTTGACTTTGGTTGCCATCATTGCTTTGGTATTAGCTGGGGCAGGAGAAACAGAATAAAACGGATCAGTTAAATTGGCTTCAGCAGTGAAGATGTATCCATTGGTGGCGGCATCGGCGTAAGTAGAAGTATTGCTGAATGTATTGATCCAGTTATAGCTTGCCGTTAGTTTTGACTCGGCAAACAGCAACCTGTCATATTCCGGGTGATAGGGCAATAAGGCTTCGGCCCACTTATAATTAAATAATTGTGCAAAATCCCCTTTACTCAAATTATTAAGGAACGCAGATTGATCAGGTGGCGTACCGGGGTGAACAGTGGGATCAATAATATTATTGGTATTGTAATAATAATTCAGCTGTTCGCTGCTGTTCAATGGCTTTTTATAAAAAGGCTGGCCTGCGTTAACGGTAGAAAAAATGTCGTATTTATTATACATCGTACTGGCTGTACCCACTTCTTTTGCATACTGACCGCTGTAGGGAACCATATCTGCCAGCATCAGCGAACGTTTGGTTGGCAGGCTTTGAGAAACGGTATTACAAAGCCGGTCGCAGTTCAGGCTAGCTTCGTTAAAGCTGGCGAGTATAGCCGCTTCCACCGTTGCCGGAACGGGATTAGGATTCCGGAGAGCTGCAAGGTATTTTGTCCGGTACTGGCTAAAGGTTCCCAGAGAATCGCGGCATTCCGTACAGGTATTTAAAGGCGGGTCATCACAGTTGGATACGGAAAGCATCGCCTGGTAAACAGAGTCTATTAATTGCTGCTCCGTCTTGCACAACCCTTTATCAATTGTAGCATATAGTTCTTTGTATCGCTGCAGGGAAGATTCGCTTAACGTGAGTGTTTTGCGAACGATATAAGAACCCGGTAATAAAGTTTCATTAAACATTATGGAGTCGCCGGCCACGGTAGTTGCCGGATTGCTCGGCACAGCGCTAAATGGATCCGTCGCTGTACTGCAATTATCATCGGCATTTAGATTAATGTTCTTAAACTTTCTTATGATCGGGGCTTCATCACCCGATTCGTTAGCGATTGATATCTCCAGGTCATACATGCAATCATAGCATAATGTCGCCGCCAGGCAGGAACTCAATTGCAATTTGTCGGGAGCTAGTTTATATTTAAAAGCATAGTTCGCGGCTGCAGGAACCAATATGGTATTGATAGCTTCAATGCTGTTATTTTTTGCTACGTTGGTAGCAGCATTTAACAGGTTTCGTGTGACGGATGTTCCCTGCTGGCCGGGATACTGGGTTGCATTAGTATAAATAGCCCGCATATAGCCTGAATCTCCGGCCAGCGCTGTTGCAATCGTTCTTCCCTGCATGTCCACATAGCTGACACTCATCTGGCCATTGGCATCTTTTACCATGTTTTTAAAATAGTGTGTATAGTTGCCAACTTCTGTTCCGAAAAGAGCATCAAGTTCTTCCTGTGCAGGCGTGCCGTAAAAATATTTTGTTTCGTGCCCCTTGCCCATTTGCATGGCCGCGCCTACCCCGCTTTGTGCCATCACCCTGCCTGTAGCATCGGGTGTGTAGCGTGTAACCGTATAGGGATAACCTTCCGCGTCTGGGATAGACGCATCGCCAGTCGTATTATCCGCGCTATAATATTTTGACGCACCGGAACTGGATAGCAGCGCCGGTGTGATGCTGGTGGGAGTTGCAATGGGTTGCAGGTCAAAAAACTTAACCGGGTTATCGGTCATTACCTGATCTGTGAGAAGATTCAAGGACGAATTTGATTTAAATAAGTTTAATCCTTTTGTATAAGCAATATTGGTTCCAATGCCAGGCACCGGTAATACCTGTACAGCAGGCCTTCCCTGGTCGTCGTAGAATGTTTCAGCAACGATGGTTGTATTGTTGACATTTTCTTTTGTTACCGTTTGCCGGTTGCGAAGGGAACCGTCGTAATACTGCATGACAGATTTTCGCTTACCTTCCTCTGCATAGCTGGTAGTTGCCTGCCAGTTGACCAAATCGGAATTCATATGTCCTCCGAATGTTTGCGATTTGATCACTGACCAGGGCCCATCTACCCTGCCTTCCTTTTTCATATTTACGGCCCTTACACGAAAATAAATTTTTCCGCTTCCTCCATACAGAAGAGGAATTTTATACGAGGTTTTTGCTTTTGGCAAATCTATCCGTGTCGCATTGGTTTTGAATATAGCATTCTCATCCGGGTAAGTTGACAATAGTTCGGTTTCCACCCAGGCCCATTCCAGTTGGGTGTGCGTATTTTTGGCTGCAGCCGACCAAGTCCAGTTTACGGTCATTTCATCTGCATTGGTTGCCGGCGGATCATTAGTAAATAACGTAGGTTGAAGATCCGGGGTATTTCCCAATTGGTCATAATACCTGGTCACTTTCAGATCATAATCCAAAAACAAAAGGGTTTTGATATCAAGACTGCCAATATTGCCAACCACCACCGGATCGCTGACTATAGTGATCTTCACATATTCTGCTCCCGAAAAATGGAAATAATTCTTTGCGTCATACTTGGCAGCTTCAGCCTTTTTATATGTGACTTTTAAGTCCTGTTCAATTGGCGTTGTAGTACCGGAGGAATGGCCGTATTCAATTTTTACACGCAACGTGGCATCAAAATCATTTGGAATAAAGGAATTCGTTTCTTCATTTAAACTAAGTGTAACTACATTAGTAATCGTGTAACGACTTTCCGTCCCCGGTGTGAACGCTTTAAAATTATTTGCTCCATTCACAAGCGTGGCACCTGTAAATCTCAAGGTCTGGTTATCATCCTTTATGCCGTAATCCTGCTCCTGGGCAAACCCTGTCTCAGCAACGCTTATGATACCTGACAAAATAATAGCCGAAAACAACATCTTTTTAAAAAAGTACCTGACACTGCTTTGCCCGCCTGTCTTTACTTGTCCGGAAAATATTTCTTTTCTCAAATTCATTGTCGATAGCTTTGGTACTGGTTGTATTTGCAATTAAATACGGGTTATTAGTTTATTATTACCTGGTAGGCTTCGTATCCTTTTGCCGGATGATATTCACCGGTATGCCTTTTCACTATTCTTTCACTGATAGAAACCGGTACTTTTTGTTGCTCATGGCTGATAGTTTTATATACAAACACCGAATGCTGCTCTTTAATCAGGTAATATCCTTTTGATTCAATAGCCAGCAGTTTATCAGCTACACCTGCATTTCTCTTCAAATTATCATACTCCGGCTCTTCTAATGGTATAAGCGTTCTTTTTATTGTTAATACTTGTATGGGAGTTTTAGTCCTGTCATCATAGTGCAGTTCAATTTTTTCTTTTGTCAAATCCGTTCCGCGTAAAGGCGTCCTGCTTATCAACTCGATAACTGTAGTATCATTTCCTTTTAACCTTTTCAACGAAATATATTTTTTGGATAACTCTGCAACAGACGAATCTTTCATTTGAAGATTTGTCATCGCTCTTATCTGCAGAAGCACAGGCCGGGCATCGGGATAAAAGATCATTTTTTGCATCTTGTTGCTGACCAATAGTGCCACCGAATCATCAACCAACTGCTCCACTTCTCCAAAACGGACATAAGAACCGTCTTGCTGTAAATAGAATTCTGCCTTGTACCGGGCGGTATCTTCCTGGCCGGTGATAAAATTTGTGCTGTTGCGCTGCTCCAGGTACAATTGCAGCGGCACCTCCTTATATAGATTGCAAACCTGCATGAACTCCTTAGCTATTGCCAGGGTGTCAATCGCATTGCTGCTTCGTCGCTTTTTCTGTGCATTAACATTTACACAAAAACAGGACAATGCTATTATTACTATTATAACTCTCATTTTTGTTTCCCCTTTGTTTATTGTTGAACCACTTCCTTCACGGCTTTCTGTTTAAAGCTTCTCGTCTCGTTTATTGTTTTCACGCCTTCTTTTGTTTCTGCTTTGGTGCGTATCAATGTTCCTTCTTCATCGTATTCATAAAATGTAGCATAGTTGTTTGCATCCAATTCCGCCATCAATCTTAGATTAACCGGGTCATAGACATAACTTTTCATATTAGCATTAAAGGGATGTATCCGTATATCATCAAAATAAATCGGTTGGCTGCTGTTATTGACCAGGTTCATGGTCATTTGTGTAACAGTGGCTGGTGCTGTAAACACACCCTCATACCTTTGCCAGCCTTCAATAATGGGTCCTGCTGGTACAAACTCATCCACCTGGCTGCTGCCTCCATTGTATTGCAGGGTTACTTTGCTTTTACAGTTTGTTCCGACAGTCCTGTTGTCGCAGTTTTCTTTTACCCAGGCGCTGAAGAGCATTTTTTTATTGGAAGTAATACTGAAAGTTGAATTGATCATAGAATCTGTAGCAGCAACAGGCTTTGTAAAAAAGCAAATATCCTGGGCATCCAATGTCTTATAACTGGTCGTACCGATATTTGATGTATAACTAAAGTCCGCGGAAAAAGCATGGAATCCGTCGCCACTGCCGTCGTAAGGCCGCTGAATATCTACGCTGCATAATGTTTCGATCAAATAAGTATCACAGGTCAAAAAGACATTTCGAACCTGGGGTGAATTTGTACTATAACAACTAAAGGACGTCACCGGATCACCATTCGCTTTCTTAATTGAAACCGAAATAGCACTCATATTAAAAATATACTCATCGGGATAACCTAACGGGACATCTTGCTGGGATGTTGCCAAATTAAAACTATACGTATTTGGTGTGGTTATTTTGGTATACTGAACTGTTTTGTACAACATATAATATTTAACGGTATTTCCTACGATTTCACCGGTTACATTCCTGGTAGGAAAATCCAGGGTCATCCCTAAATTGGAGGTTGTAAACGTCGGAGCAGTGATCGGTGCATTGGAAGGTTGTGCTGAAATTTTAGTAAGCAAGCCTCCTGTATTATATAAAGATTTTATTGTATCATTTTTCATTATCACGGAAAAACTATCTACAAAAGCTGATTTAACCGGCAGGGTTTTAACTGCTATTGCATTTGAATCTATTTTCAGAACATTTTTTCCGCTATGAGCTCCAAAACTTAATAATTCCGTATTGACAACCTGGGTATTGGATATGCCCGTGAAATCAATATGCCTCTTTGCACAAATATTATCCGGGCTAGCATTAATGCCCTCCTTGTAATCTTTGTCTTCAAACCCTTCATAAAACATTTCTTCAAACCGGGTATTATTGGCAACAGCTACCGGGACAGTTTTATTGTAACCATATTGTGCAGCAGTATATATATTCAGGGCATCCCTCGTTTCCAGTTCAAGCCCTTTTGAATTAAACTTTGTTATCTGGCTGTTCCAAACCCAATTGCTATTGGTAATATTGGGCACAAGATTATTCGCCGTGCTGAAATTCCAATACAGAGCGAAATTCTTTAAGTAACCATTTTGCTTCAGAATAGTTGCTGTTGTAATAGTGTCTGCTCTGTTGCCATAAAACACTTTGCTTTGATTAACCCTGAAATTGCCCAATAAACCCTTCCGATAGGGGTTTGTACTCTTTTCAAGATAACCATTGCAATCCTCAACTTCAGTGCTAATGCAAGTATTGGGATCTGTTATGGTTACGTATTTTCTAATGATATCATTGTCTGTCTGCCATTTTTCCCTGTATTCAACAGCAGTGGCATTGATCACTTTATTGGCGCTATTGGCAACAATAGTATTATTTATAACAAGCTTCGGAGTTCCGCTAACAGTTGCTATTGGGTTATTCATGGAGGTCACACTGGCCAAAGAAGCACTTAGCATATTTCTTTTACCGCTCCGGATAATTCTAAAACTTACACCATCCCGGTTGCTAAGCTGGCCTGCTTTATTTATAAATACAAGGTCAGGGATGGTATTTGTAAGAGAACTGGCGTTTTTATTTTTATCAAAGACCCATAACAAGGTGTCAGTATAGGACGGTCCACAAGGAACAGCTGGAGCAGTTCCTGAATTCAATAAAAATAACTCGTCACCACTTTCAAATATTTTCTTAAGGTCAGCAGAAGAAATACCTTCCGTTATTTTTCCATCCCTGAATTTTACGCCGCTATAAACCGCATCAATATTTTTATACGCCAATCCCATGCCGCTATAACCCCAATAAGCCGGGTAATTAATGCTATAAACCGGCTGATCAAATTCATTATTGGTCCGGTTCACAACAACGCTGCCTGTTTCGGCATCGTAAACCAAATTTTTGGTTGAAACCTGGCTTCCTTTATCTATTACCACTACGCTATCCAGTATGCCATGATAATTGATCATTTTGGTAGTTGTAACTGCCCTATAGGTATTTTCGCTGTTGCCGGATACACCCCATATAAATGGCAACCATGGGAAAACTCCAAATACGGGGAAAAGATCAAGCTGTCCCTGTATCTCCATACTTATGCTTTTTACCGAAAACTCACGGGTATCTGTCATTAACTCTACATCAATACCCATATTGCCCGGAAAAATCCGACCGCCTTTTGAAGTGTCTATGAAATCGAATTTTTCATTTAACCCTTTACTTCCTGTGTTGCGGTAAAAATTTTCCGTGTAATTAATGCGTGTAAGTGTATCACTTTCTCCATAAGAGGCTTGCGATTTTACTTTACCATGCATATCGTTAGTTTCCACGATGAAGCCCTGTGATAAGGCTCGGCTATCGAACGCATACTTATAAAAGAAAGAAAGTAACGAAGCTTTATGCTCCTGTTTGTCCGAATACTTATCAAATGAAGTATGATTATAGTAAACCGGAAAATCTTTTGCGGTATAATACTCTGTCACCTGTTTACCAATACCAGAACGGGATTTTTTGTCTGCCGGAATATCTCCTCTTTTTAAAGAACGCACTGTCACCTTGCTATATCCAACCAAAGGAGCAGGGAAAAATGCATCGAGCACCGGCATTTCAATTGCACCAAACGAAGTGGGACCAAGAGGCAACTTATTCGCCACCTGTACTATGGTTTGAAAGGGGTTCTCTTCACCACCTATCGAAGGTTCATAAGATGCCACCCCGCTGCTTATTCTGCGCTCCTGTCCATTAAACGTTTCAGTAGTTTCATAATTATATTCCTGCCCATACTCAGAGTCGTACTGATTTGTCATGGCCTTCCAGTTATCTTTTAACTTCACTGATTTTACCCTGTGTCCCCCACCATATTTATAACCGTCCGGATCATTTAAACGAACAAAGGATTTAGCAACTGAAACCGTTTGAGCATATCTCTTTTGCCGGAATTGATTGCCAGGATCTGCCAAAAATTCTCCAAAAGCGGAAACCAATCCTTTCATCATCTTTACTACTTTTTCTAATCCATCACTTTCGGAAAGATCATATCCCGGAGCGTACGCCTGGCCCGGAAGCTGCTCTCTTAAAAATTCTATTGCAGTAACTACCAATGGGCTCATTCCATCCACAGCATTTAACCTAACCCAAATAAGGGGTGAACCGGCTACAAATCCCCACTCTGCGACAGTAGCATAAGAAGTAACATATTCCATCCCTTTCGGCATGTTAACGGCGAGTTTGAAGGCCAATTGAGTTTGTCCCTCGAGGTATTTCCTGTACACTTCATCCGCAGATGTACATTCTTCCTGGACTTTTATATAAACTTTGTCATTATCTACAATGCTATTGAAATTGATAGAGTACAGGTTACTACTCATTGGTGAATTATCTTTCCCAAAACCTGCGATTTCCATCATGTCCGCAGCTCTTTTGTTTTGTACAAAAGCGTAGTCATCTGCTTCGTATTCTACTTCAAGTTGTCCACCCGATGGCAACAATATTTTTTTGAGCGCCCAAACCGATGCGTATTTATCAATCGTTGTTTTTTGATTTTTATCCTGAATTGAATAAGGGTATTCAGAATTTTTTTGTGTAGCGGGATTAAATGATTTGGGTTTATAATTTCCCCACCGGTCAGAGGCATTCATGGCGTAGCCGGGGTTCTCGGTAGCTGATGCTGTATTTCCGTAGGAAAAGGCATATTTGTTTTTACTAGCCCTGTTCTTCCCATTAAATGTGAAATAAATGCTGTCCAATGTCAGCTTTCCTCCCCCGGTTGTATTATCAGGTGTGCCCTGGCATAAAGTATAGCTATAGGCAAACCATACTGTTTTAACTGGTTTAGCACCCGTCAATCCATTTTTTTTGAGATCGGGTTTGCTATACAGGTCAATTTTTTTCAGTCGTTTTAACGAGTTATCACTGCTATTGACTCCCATTAATGAATCAATTGATCCTTTCCCATCTGCCCGGTCCTCTAATGTAAACAACGCAATCATGGTTTTAGACTCAATGGAATGCGCATACCAGGATTCCCGTTCCCCATAGCTAACAAGGCCTTTGTCGTCTTTTGATTCTGTAAGATTTCCAGGATTAAAATTGGCTTTGAATGGAGTACCCGGGCTTAAAGGAGTTCTCCATTTATGCGCCGTATTAACCTTAGTGTAATTAAATTTTACGGCATTACCCATGTCATCTTCAGTAATACCATTTCCTGTTACGTCTACATAGTCTGGTGAAAGCAACCCCGATAGTAAGAAGGAATGGGCGTATGCGGGGGTCTCAGTTTCCTGCACAAAACCATCCCGCTTAGTAGTGCTGTTACCTGGCAAATGCAGAGATCCAACTGTCGTTTCATCCCTTGAGAAAGTTACTCTATCGTCCTCGCCTGCAACCTCGAGGTCATCCACTGAAAAACTAAAATCCTTCTGCCTGATATTATAAACAGGTACCCCATAGATATATCTTTTACCATCGGCCTCAGTTACATTTATTTGGGAGATATGATGCTTCTTGCGGTACTCGCTAACCCGGCTTATATTGGTAAAGCTTAGATTATTTGAGCCATCCAAAACTGAAATAGTATTAAAATTCTTGATAGCCGTGTCTAAACCAACCAGCCTGGCTTCATCTGCTGTAAGGAAACTGGTAATCTGTGTCCTTTTTTTCCTTTCGGAAAGATCAGCTTTAAGCATACTTGACGTATCAATGAGCTTGTTGGCTTTTGAAAACTGCTCTAAAACAGGTTCAATGATGGGAGTATAGTCAGTACCTCCCAATTTATAACGCACAAGATCAGTACCACCTATCTTTTCAAACTGGTTATCGGTTAAAACGCTGGTTTCACCAGGGTTTCTGAAATACACATTTTCTGCCAACCCTTTTGCATTTCCAAATTTAACAGTGTCCCGCAGCAGGTTACCATTTCCCCACTCACCAATGGTTGTTGGAGTTTTAATGGTATTGAAATTACCTCCATAGTGACCGGGAGGACCAATGTCACCTCCAATGCTCAGGCTTTTATCTCTTGAAAGCGTAAAATTATCCCGCACATATCCATGATCATTCCGATATGCTCTGATTGAACCGCCTGTGCCTTCGCCCTGGATAGAAAATACATCATAGCTATATTGCGGAGCAGAAATAATCGGTGTATTATTGGTTACCTCATTGTCATTGAACCTTGTAAAATCCATCACCGCATTTTGATTGTTCCTTGCGTTTTGGTAATATAAATAACCTACCATCGGTTTGCGTTGGGTTACATCGCCGTCTGTTACAGATGATTTTTGATAATAACCTTCTACTTCACCTGACACATATCCCCCAAACAAACCCGCACCTAATTGAAAATGGCCGGCATAAGCCTCATTAGTTAGTGGCATTCGAAGAGTTGGTGTATAACTGGGCTTAGCAAAACTTATTGTGGTCGAAAGAATGTTTTGACCAATAGAACTGCTGCCGCTAAATACCATTTTCACTCCCTTATCATCATAATATTTAGCGGTAGCGAAATTATAAGCCATTTGTTCACTTATCTGCAATTGCTTTATTCCACTCCGGGAGTTATAGCTGGTACCTAATCTCAACCCAGTCGATAGGTTTCTTACGTTTGCGAAATTTGTTGCAGTAAGGGAAACGTTAGGCGAAAAAGTAAAGCCATATCGTGAATTAGCATTCGCCGCAAACCCGGCATTTAATTTTAAACCGAATGTTGTGTCAGCACTCTTTTCCGAAGCGACTTTCCCAGTGGCTTTAAAACCAAGACCGCCTTTTATCCCAAAATCAAGTGCCGGTCCCAGGTAATTATTAAATGCCATCCCCAATGACGCACCAAGTGACCCGGTAAATCTTTCAAAACCTTTTATACCGGAAAATTCCATGTCGGCAGCCATGTTAAAACCCCAGGTTATGTTGGGTTTTACTTTTTGAATCTGAACAGATTGGTCTTCCCCATTGAAATCATCGGGTACACCTCTCATGTTTCGACTAACCGTTCCTGGATTAATGTTCCAGCCCAATCCCACCCAACTGGCTTCCTGCTCCATCGTAATACCGCCATCGTAAAAAATATTGATCGGATAACCACCAACATCCATCAACGGAATATTATAGCTAAAGTCTCCTGTAAACAAGTTCACCATATTATCAGCCCCAACCGATTTGAAGGACGACATTTCCGGCTGACTGGGTCCCCCGATATCAGTCTTTTCAAAACCAACCCCGATATGGGTATCCGGAGCCTTTGCGAAGGCGGCTGCCCCATCAGCATTATTGGCGATTTTGTTATTTACCCCATTCCCATTTTTGAAAGAAGACTTTGTTTTATCAAACCCCGGGATGTAGCTTTCAAAAGAACTCCGGCTTTCCGGTATATAATTTTCCCTACGATTAGATCCTCCATATACAGGAGCAAAACCGCTTAGAAATATCAGGAAAAATGTATAGGCAATAGACTTTGGGTACCTGGTAGCGAGTAACTGGATCATAAAATTCGATGGATTGGAAAGATTAGTTTATGCTGAAAGATGCGGTGTGCTTATTATTTTGCTGATCGGTTATCTCAATAAAATAAACCTGCCTGGACTGAAACCGGTTATTCAAATTAAATTGAAAAAAATTGTCTCCGTAAATGATCTTTTGCTTTTTGGACAGGAGTAGTTTTCCTTCTGCATTCAGGAATCGAACGGTTGTTTCATGTTCTTTTTCGAAAGAATAGTATTTAACATTTATTCCTTTACCAGAAACATAGTTAACTCCCGATTCATTATTGTTCACCTTTAATAAGATATAAGTATCATTGGCAGTTCCATTTAGAATTGAATCTTTTTTTATGTTAAACGTCCAAACTTCTGTTGCCGCCGAATAACTGAGGCCGTTTTTTGCAATCACCTGCCAGGCATAAGTTTTTCCCGGTTCCAATCTTGAATAACTGGAAGGATAATTTTCATACGGTGTTTTTATATAGCTTTTCACATATACAGGCGTGTTATATAGTATGGCTTCAGTTGGTGATTGACCCTGCATTACTTCAGCAACAGCCACATCGTAGTTGAGGTTGTCAAACATATCAATCGGCGCTGGCGGTGTCCAGGATAACTGAGGATAAGTTATTGATAGCTCCGACTTGTCAGAAGGACTATTCAATATAGGGGGACTTAGCGGATTAATATTTACTCTTGCACATTCATCGGCCAACACCTGTACTTTTTCGCCGACATTGGTACTAACGGTATAGCAGGCGATATAAGAACCAAGCGGTAAATAACTTCCACTTATTGTCGCAGAGCCATAAGTATATTGAATTGGCTGAACATCCTGTACACTTAAAACCTTCACACCTTTGTTTAAATTGATGTTTCTTGATCCCGCAGATAAAACATTTTGACCTGTCACTGCATCCTGAAGACTCATCAGCACATTTGCATCAATTGCTGTACTGCCATTATTAACCAGAACTAAATTCCATAGCTGATCTTTTTGTATAAGGCCGGCGGGTGGTAACTGAATACTTACTGTAATTTGCGCTTGTAACAGCAAGGGAACACTAAATGCTAAAAGACTCATCAACTTTTTAACCATATCAGAAATATTTAAACCATGACACTCTTCCTGTCTCAACCGGAAAAAGCGTTTTGTATATAGTTGGTAAATAAGATTTTTCGTATTGTAATTGCAGCCCGCCAATTTTTCCTATTTCAATTGTAGCCTGTGCCCGATTTCCCCAATAAGCGACTCCATCTTTCACCTTGTTGTATTTTATTCCCGCTCCTATCCTCATTTTCCTGTTAATTGAATAATCCCCATTTGATTCCAAAGTGTGAAACTGCATTTGCTCCTGGTCAGTGAATATCACCAAGCCCTGCAACTGTAGTTTCGAAAAAATCAAGCTATGTGAAGCCATATAACTCACACCTTTATAAGCTACAAATCCCGAATCTGTCCCTTTATTCGTATAACTATTATAGATCAGCGAAGAAAGCATACGTATGTTAGCCAGGGAATAATTATGCACAGCAGAAGCATTCAATATATAATAAGCATTCTCCCTGATCCTTTCCTTGTCTATTACATATAGTTGCGTACCCGGATAATATCCCACACTTAACATTGGCCATTTGGGTATCCTGATATTTAACTGCAAACTTTTAAAGATAGTGCTGGTCTTAAATGTTTTCTCAGTGAATGGATTTGTGAAGTCATTTCGCCTAAGCATAGCGATCAAACCTATTTTATTCTTTAAAAATGACTGATCAATTTTCGCCGACCATGCTGTTTGATCGCTATTGTAAGTAAATAGGCTAAATGATTGAAAATTTTCGCCTGTTTTTCTGAAAAAGCCGCTAAGCCTCGTATCTGTTTCTTGCAGAATAGTCTGCCCTTTAATACTTAGTCCGAGATTAGAGTTGTCGGAGAAATTCATTAAACCATGTAAGGCGTTGTTATTTTGAAAACTTCCGCTTACTGGTTTGGTTGTTTTGGCAACTTCTGCGCTGAGGGAGGTATTTTCATTCCTTTTCAAAATCGCCTCTACCGAATACCCGGCAACCTTAACATGCGAAGAGACAGAATCCGCTACTATGCTTCCATAATTATATTTTTTGCCTGCAAATGCAGAAAATATAATGGCCTTTTGATCCCTGTCACCGATTCCAATTCTCCCCATCAATAGGCTTTGGCCGTTTCTCCTGGTATTTCTGCCTAAAAAATCTCTGAACCCATAATCAACCTTTCCTGCTGCAAATGCCGCATAAAAGCCGGGGTTATACTCCATATTAAAGCCAGTCAGCGAAACATTCCATGCTGTTAATTCCGAATAGTTTATCATTGACCGTCCGATTCCTATACTTTTTACATCGGACAAGAATCTCTCAACCTTTTCTTCTTTCTCATCTGCAATACCGTTCTCCCGGGCAATTCGTTGCAGTTCCCGCTTGCTGGAAGTTTTATAAACTTTTTGCCTGATGGTTGCCACATCTTTATTGATGAAATTGCGCAGGCTGTCTGCTTTCTTTTGCAGCCTTATCACATTTTCCTGGAGGCTGTCCAACTCTTTTTTCTTTCTTTCAATAAAGTCACTGTATTTACTTCCTTTGTCACTGCTGGCGCTATCAATGCCTGAATCCTGCCTCCTTAATTTATAAGATACTCGTTGAGTCAAACCCTCTAATTCTAATGCATCGGGTTTTTGGTAGGCGGGAATACCAGTGTTTCGTCGTAAATCGTTATAATACCTTTTTTCTCTTTCCTCAATTATTGCCTGGAATATATCCGGGCTGCTTAGTCTTTGTTTTAGCGAATTAACTTTCTCAATTTCCTCCTGTAATACAGCCTCCATCATTTTCAGGTCAGGCCGTTGAAATTGGCTGGCGGCAACTTTATCTACTAGTTGCTGCTTTTTTTCTTTAATAACGGCATACTTATCAAATTGCAAATTGACATTGGTGAAATTTCTGAAGAAAGGCGAATTGCTGAATCGTGTTGACAGGTTCAGCTTTAGCGGGTACCTGTCTTTCACCACAATATTTAATGATGTTTGTACCGTATGTTGCTGAAAATCGTGTTGCGAAAAAGGTGTATCGATATATGATCTATATAGAAAATCATATTGCACATTCCCATGAACTTTTATAGGTAATGTGCTTTTCTCCCTGGCAGTGACTCTTTCTTCCAAATCGCCTGGGGTAATCACATGTGTTATAGTTTTTAGAGGTTTGCAGATCCCGCTATAAATCCAAAGTGTATCACCCCTTTTAAAAACCTGGGGATTTGTCTTTTCAATTCTCAAAGCCGGTTGGCTCCAAAGGGAATCAATTGTTCCAGCTATCTTTTTGCCTGAATAATCACGGAAATAAGGAAGAAAATTTGCCCTGGAAATGCTATCCTGCCCATGTCCCGACAGGACACATAAGATTACGGCAAGTAATAACACAAGGCGGATGATCATTTAGTCTTGGTGGTTGTTGCGACAAATATGATCCTTTGGATTTTAAAACAGAACTTTTTTTCACGGTATTTTTCACTGTTTTTTCACGGTATTTTCTACCGTTTTTTCACGGCCTTTAACTCAGTATTTTTATGATAATTTATTCTCTTTTTACCCCAATAGATTTGCTTTCTCTACTTAATATTAAAACAATTTGCCATAACTGCCCTTTAGAAACAATCTAACTGTGGATTAGTCTTTAATTTTAAAAAGTACGTCACTTGTTTTGTCATGCGTTTTATAGAAAATCATTTTCCTGGAACAAATGAATTGCAGCTGTTTATTACAACAAATTATTTTACAGAGCCAAACTTTCTTAATATGCCCTGATTAAGTGGTATAAGATTTGGTAATTTTAGCAAAAGGACATGTGATGAAAGATTTTGTGATGAAGGCCAGATCCTTTGTAGTATTCGATCTGCCCCTACAACCTTCTGCTATTTCTTGCTCGTTTAATACTACCCACAACAAATATGTGTCAGACACGCCGACCTGGAGTACGCAGGCGACTAAACAAAAGCTTATTGCTTCTTATTGGTTTCAACACGTCATTACGCATTTTGCTTTCCTGCTGGTAACGTCTGTAATTGTAACTGCAACTATTCATGATGGCTCCGCTATATCAGCTTCTTATTGCATTCAGTTATTTATTGCAGGGTTCGTTAGCTATTGGGTGATGTACCTGTTTCATTATAAGCCTTGCTTTGATGGAAACTATTTGCCCATGCTTGAAACGATAAAGGAATCCTACGACAGAAAGCAAACGGAACAAGTAGAGAAATGCCGCCAGGCACAGCTTCCTAATTTCACGTTGACATTGTTATTTTATGTGTTTCTCAAAACCTCTAAAACAAGCTCCCTTCAATGCAACGATCACACCGCTAAATTGATGACACAATTATTCGGTGTGGATGCTGGCAGCTTGAAGAAAAATCTCTCACTTCTGCTTGGAAAAAAGCAGCACCTTTCAATGCGAAAAACAACCGAAATCCGAAACCGGTTTGAGGAAGCATTTATGTTCCTGGAGGCGATAAATTTTTCCGAAGGAATAGTTGTGCTCAGGGGACTTGAACAACGATTGCTTTTAATAGGCCAGGGTTAAAGTAAAAAATAATTATTTTCTTCGCTGGCTTGCGCCTTTGGCTCAGTTTGGTAAACCTCCCCTCGCCTTGGTCCAGTCATCTTCGAAGACGTTATAAATTGTAACCTGGTACAATGCCGAAAGCTCACCTTGCTCAGGCTTCGACGAGCTGAACTCCGTCTTGCTCTTCCGCAGGTCACCTTCCGGCAACCAACTTCATTTCCCTGATGTCACTGCTGCCAGTACTTGCCCGGCCGCAGCGGCAAGCCTGCCACAAGCGTCCGTGCAACAACTGGCATTCCCGCACACTGATGTTTTAATGTTATTGTGGTAAACATTTGTAATAATCCGGGCATCCATTTAAGATTTAAGTATACTTAGCTTGATTTCTTTTATCGCGAAAACTATTTTGCCTTCCTAAAACGAAAAGTGATGAAAGAAAATGTGAGTACGGGTAACATTGTTACACCTTTGCTATTCCCCTATGAACCCGAACAGTACTGGCAACAGGTGCGCCAGATTATCCGGGAAGAAGTGATCAATGCAGAAAAACAAAAACCTGTTGCGCCTGTTTACGAAACGCCCGGCCTTACCTATAAGCCCCTTTATAAGATCGCCGAAGTGTGTGCCTTTTTCCATGTTACAAAACCTACGATTTATGACTGGATCAAACATGGAAAATTAAAGCCCTATAAAATCCGTTCCAGGGTATACTTTCTATGGCAGGATATTCAACAATTGCTCAATCCTGCACAAGGTTAATTATCCATTATTGCTGTAGTAAAAAATTAGTGTAATCTATAAATGTGTGTTTATGGAAAAAATGTCCTGTGCTGAAGCAAACCGTATTGACCTGGTGGATTATCTTGAAAAACTTGGGTTCACGCCTCAAAAAATCCGGGGCGCCGACTATTGGTATCTGTCACCACTGCGGGGAGAAAAAACAGCTTCATTTAAGGTGAACAGAAAAAAGAATGTATGGTATGATCACGGTATTGGTAAAGGTGGAACTGTGATCGATTTTGGAACGCTCTTTTACTGCTGTTCGGTAAAGGAATTTCTTTCCAAATTGGAGTTTGAAAAAGGCATTACTGCTTCTTTTCACCCGCTTATCGCACAACCGGCTGGTGAAAAGAAAAACATCTCCAATTCCTTCGGAAAAATTTTTGTAACCGCGGCCCGGGAAATCACAAATCCTGCGCTCAGAAATTATTTAAACACCCGGCGAATTCCACTGGCGATTGCCAACCAGTTTTGCCATGAAGTAAGCTTTGAATTATATGACAAAAAACACCTCGCTATTGGCTTCAAAAACAACAGCGGCGGCTATGAATTACGCAACGCTTATTTTAAAGGAAGCAGTACACCAAAAGAGCCCCGGTTAATCCGTAGAAACAATGAAGAAGAGCTTACCGTTTTTGAAGGATTTTTTAGTTTTCTTTCTTTTCAAACGCTTCTCCAAACGCAGCAGAAATCAATGGTTGATCTGTCAAGATTTCAGGCAGCATCGCTGGTTTTAAATTCACTTTCTTTTTTTGAAAAGAGCCGTGAATTAATGGAACAATTTACTTGTATTCACTTGTTCCTGGATCGTGATGGTATGGGCCAAAAATGTACAAAGCAAGCATTGACCTGGTCCAAAAAATATCGCGATCAAAGCCATCATTATGCAAAGTTCAAAGACCTTAATGAATGCCTTGTTAAATCATTTACTCATAAACTAAGGCAAAACCGCCGGAGAGGAATGCATTTGTAGATTTTCAGGAGCCAGCTATGTTTCGGTTTTACCGAAACGCTGGCTTTTTTCATCCCGACCTCGCGTCGGGATTCAAAAAGGCATAGCAGTCGACCGTGAAAAGTGAAGAAAGATGAGTGCGATAAAATCGGATATTAAAAATAAAGGTGGCCGACCCAAAAAAACGGTAAAGCAAAACCATTTTATTGGCGTGAAGTGTACTGCTGATGAAAAAAATCAGATCCGGCAAAAGGCCGGTGCTGCCGAGTTAACCACATCAGAATATTTACGGGACATGGGATTAAAAGGACAAGCTGACAGGAAAATAAAAGTGCTGCCGAAAGAGGTTTTGCTTTTTACCGCAACACTTAATCACCTGGCGGCAAACATGAACCAGGTTGCTAAAAAAAGAAACCAGCATGATGAACTGACGGTCATGGATCGAGTTGATTTGGCAGTGCTCGTTCACGACATAAAACGACTGGCTGCTGACATTAAAAATTTCCTGCGATGATCGGTAAAATCATCATAGGAAAATCTTTCCGTGGCTGTATCAGTTATTGCCTGGAAGATAAGAAGCACCAGGTGCAAAAAGTGGAGACCACGCAACACCGGGCCGAAGTGCTGAGCCATAACCTTTGCTACGGCGATAAACATGAACTGATCCGGCAGTTTAACGATGTTCGCAATCTTAATCCAAAATTATCCAAACCTGTCATGCATATCACCCTGAGTCTTGCTCCGGGAGAATCACTAAGTAAAGAAAAATTATCAGGTTTTATTGAGGACTGCGCCAAAGAACTTGGTTTTGAAAAAAATCAATATATCGGTATCGGTCACAATGATACACTTCACCAACACCTGCACATCATCGTGAACCGGGTGGGCTTTGATGGAAAAACGGTAACCGATAGTAATAATTATCAAAAGATAGCCGCTTTTTGCCGGAAGATGGAATTGAAATACCAGCTGCAAAAAGTGCTTAGCCCCCGCCGGTTCTTATCCAAAGCGGAGCGACAAATTCCTCGGGTTGATAGCCGGAAAATAAAACTCCGGCAGGACATTACCGACAGTTTGTGGAATGCCCGCAGTTTTCATGAATTTGAACAACGGATGAGACAAAAAAATTATATCGTACAGAAAGGTCGGGGTATCGCTTTTATTGATTCAAAAAAGGTTCGGATAAAAGGTAGTGAAGTAGGCTTTCCATTAGGGCGAATTCAGCAAATTCTGGCTACTAAAGTTTCATTGAAAAAAGAAGTTTCACTATCACAACAACCCGGTAAATTATCACCAACTTATTCGCCGAAACCACATATCGTTATTCAACCATTACAGCAGAAAAAAATGCTCCACTCACCTCTTTTACCAATCGCCAAAGAACTGTTTTTAAACCCTCCCCCATCGACACAGGAAATTCATCCCGCACTGCTGAAAAAGAAACGAAAGAAAAGAAGGTCACAGCATTTATAAACAGCAAGGCCATGAATAACTATTCACCCGCTGCAAACCTGCTTTGACATGCGGGTTGACTTGCATTTGCCGTAGTTAATTTGTAGTTTGGTAAAGAAAGAAGAACGAAGGATGATCGAAGGAAGCTGATATTATCTCCCTTTAAACTTACCCTATGGCACACACGACAAAAAACATTCTGTTGCACCAGCTACGCGGACAAATCGGCAAGCAACTGGTGGTGAAACAATACGGGAATAAAACGGTAGTAACCCGCTACCCGGATATGAGCCGGATAAAGCCAACGCCATCGCAAGTAAAAAGAAGAAAGCTGTTTGGCAAAGCCGTGGATTTTGCCCGGTATATCAATAACAATCCCCAACAAAAAGCCGTCTACGCCAAACGGGTTAAGAAGGGACAAAGTGTGTATCATTTTGCCCTGAAAGAATACCTGCAAAAAAATGGATGACTCCGAGTTGCCTGCTCCCCTACCTTTCCGCCAGTGTACCCGTTTTTTGCGGCTTGCAAAAAATAATCTTGTTGCCCTCATTTACAAAATGAAGACCCGAGCCACGGAAAATATCCAATACCTGTTCTAAACCGGTAGTATAGCAAATGCCTGCCGATATCGCCCTGTTTGATACACAATCCAGGTTTATGATTTCCAGGTTAAACCACCGGCCCATATCCGTTACAAATTCTTTCATCGGTGTTTTGTCATACCGGCGTATGGCATTTTTCCACGACTCTACAATTGTCGTGTCCAGTTTATCTGATATGATGAAACTGCTGTCAACGTAACCCTCCGCAGTAGTGAGGCGATTGATAAATGCCGTCTGTCCTTTGATCAGCACGGTACTGTCTTCATTTCTTTTTACGATCAATGTACCGTTGATAAGAGTGGCATATATACCATGGCTATAGCTGTTGACATTGACACGACAACCACCTGATATAAACACGGTATTGTAAACTTGTTTGACACCGATGTAAAAAGGCGAATTGTCAGCCACGGCAATATCCAGCAAGGCTTCACCATTTATTTCCACCACCCGTTTTGCCGGAGAGAATGTAAGAGGAAAACGCAAGGAAGAGCCTGCGTTTAACCGAACGGCAGTGCCATCCGGTAGTAAGATGCGCTGCTGCCCCCTGGTAGTAGTGATTGTATTAAACCCACTACTATCCATCAATACGGTGGCAGTGTCTTTTCTATTATAAGCAATCGTTCCTTTCTCCGGTTGTACTATCGCAAAGTTGCCATCGATAATGGCAGGAGAACTATAATAACCATCGATCCAGCGCTCCTCCTTATTGCTTAACACCAGCTTTGTTGGGTATTCGCCAGCGGGAATTTCAGCATGTGCATCCATCCCGTTACACGCTGCGCTGGCTTGCCTGTTTATCATATGCGATACTATCGTTATCAAAAAGAATATAAATAAAAACAGGAACAGCTTTTTGAAAAAATCAGCCAGCCGGTTTTTAAACCGTAAGCTTCGTGACTGGATTACGAGCTTTTGAATGGCTTCCCTATCCGGGTGCCACCGCTCTAATGTATCGCTGATACCGGCAGCTGTATTCACCGGCATCATTTCACTGATCATGGCTGCCAGTTCCTCATCATCATACAGGTCCCAGATCGTTCTTATTTCCGCCATCTCCGCCGGTGAAGCGATACCCTGCAGGTATTTTGCTAAAAGCAGGTTGGCGTATTCGGATTGATAGATCATCGGAAGCCTTTTTAAAAATTAAATAAAAACTGATTGCATCAGTTTTCGCAGTTCGTTTCGCAGGTTTTTCATAGCGTGGCTTAATTGATTGCGGATGGTATGTTCCGATACACTCAATTCGCTGGCAATAGCTTTATAACTCAATCCCTGTTTGATCCGCAGCCGGTACACTTTTCTTTCGCGGGGTGATAATTTTTCTTCAGCCATGGCGGTATACTTTTGCAGTTCCTTTTCTTCCAGCCTGGCGGCAACATCATCGGAGCTCTTCAGCAACGGCAGCTCATCTACATTTACCGTCGTTTTCACTTTTTCATCCCGTAGTTTATTAATGGCTTTATAGCGGGCAATGGTTAACAACCAGCCAACAGGCTTTTCCATTTTTGCTACGGCCTTTCGTTGCTCCCATAGCGCCTGCAACGTATCCATAAAAACTTCTTTGCTGAGTTCGTCGTGCTGTACGATCCGGTTGATCATATACAATAGTTCCCGCTTATAGTGCCGTGCAATATTCTCCAGCGCAACCTCGGAGCCCTCGGCCAGCTGGTTGAAATAAACATATCCATTATCGTCGGATGTACGGGGCATGATAAGGCAGATAAGGTTCTTTTAAAATAATCATTCGGGGCAACTGTACAATCAGTGCTGTTTATAATAAAACTTAAAAAACTTCGGCAGGCAATAGTACAGTTGCTCTTTTTTAGTGATAGTATATAAAGAGGAGTAAAGAAGGATCAGATGAACGAAGCAATACTAAGTTAACAAAACTTAAAGATCATTTGATCCATTGATAAAGAAAAAAATAAAAATATTACCGCGAGGTATTTACAGCGACTAACGGGGAGTACCGGCATAAAAGCGCCTGTTCCTGGGTGTGGGGTGACCGATGAGAAGACAGTTTGCCCCGGCATAATAGAACGAGCTGTCTTCCGAGCATACCGGCGGTACTGGTAAGTTTCATACCGGGATCGGCATAAACGGACGCATCGCTTATGCGAGAATAAGCGGGGACTTGTTTTACAAAAACAGCATTGATAAAACTTCAATGCTGTTTATCGAAAAGACATTGCGCTATTGGCGCATTCAAAATATTGTTGCAACAACTTCTGCCACGCATCTCATGCGCAGGTGATGCAGGCAGAAAACACCGGGCCGTACAACCCGGTCGTCAGCAGGTTTATTGCATATACAGGTAACCCTATCCCGGCATTCTTATGCCAAAGCTCCTGGCTTTCAGAAGCGATATACCGATGAGTCAACGATGTTGATGCGATAACATCATCCTGCTTTTTTTCAAACAAAATTTTTATTTCTAAAACGAAACAAATGAGAAAAAAAATTACGTTGCCTGTTCTCGCTGCTATAGCAGGCCTGGCAATTGCCTTTAGTGTAAGTGCATTCAGCGGCAAGGAAAACCCTGCCCAACCGGATAAGCCTCTTGTCAATCATTATTTCCAGTACTCCGTCAATGCCGCTGATAATGAGGCGGCGTATGAGAATTCCAACAACTGGACTTACCTGGGCACTACTAATCCGTCAACTGATCCCTGCTCCGGAGATAATGATATAGTTTGTGTATTGGAAGCGCCGTTTGCTACCACCCCTACCCCTGCCGACCTGGCCAGTTACCTCGTCAATCAAACACCTTCTGCAACCGGTGCGGAAACCTATTGCCGGAATGCGTCCAACATCAAGCATAAAAAACCAAGACCATAACGAGGGATGAATAAACAATGGGTAACAAGTAAAGAGAGTGCGGTGTTGCACTCTCTTTACATTTATGATCAATTCTGCTGCATGCCTGTCAACGCTATTACATCCGAAGGAATTGGGAGAGCATACCGCGGATCGTTCGGTGGTAAAACCACTATCTCACCATTCAATACCCGTTTCAGTTCAATACCTGCACCTTCGAGGTTCAGCCGTTTGATATCCATCCATCGCAATCCTCTTTCGGTAACCTCTTTTCTTCTTTCCTGCAAAATAATGCTCAATGCATCAGCGGCGCTGGCCGCCGTAAAGGGCACCCAGCTGCCATCGTTTTTCCAGCGTTTGATCATCAGTGTATTTAAATCCTGCAACGCTTCTGTAACCTGTGCCGACCTTGCATAACATTCGGCCCGAATTAAAAACATTTCATCCGTAGCGATTCCATTGAACCAACCGCCAGGATTATTCGTACCATCATAGCTGCCTTTAAAGCGGAACGCAGCATTGGCTGCCGTACGAAAAAAGATATGTTTGCGCAAATCACTTTCGGCATAGGAGCGATAAAGGACTGAATCGATCAACGTGGATGAAGTAGACAACGGTTTGTTCAACGTAGAATGATAAATCACTTCCGGGTTATAGGATTCGATAGGGCCGGTGGAAGAGGCATCGAGCAGGTTATAATCCATCAGCTCGTCATATAGCGTTAAACATTTATCAGCATATACCCTGGCACTATCATACATTCTCATAGTAAGATAAGTGCGGGCCAGCCAGCCATAGGCCGCCGGCTGCGAAGGACGCAATACATGTACAGGTGTAACCGGCAGCAGCGGGGCCGCCTCTTTCAAATCGTTGATGATGCGATCATAGGTTTCCTGCAGAGAAGCCCTTACTGAGCGGGTATTAAAATTGGGATCGAGCCGGAGTGGTATACCAGGTGTTATAGCTGCCTTCGTTTCATCATAAGCCAATGACCAAATCCAGGCTATTTGTGCAAAACTGATGGCCCGTAAAAATAAGGCGCTGCCTTTGGTGTTGTTCCAGTCAGCCTCATCACCCGGTTCTCGCCGCACGGCTGGCAGGTTGTATAATACCACATTGGCCTTATACACGTTGGTGTAACAAATCACCCAGTCGTTACTGGTATTGGGAACAAAAATGTTTTCTGTTTCCCAACGGTACATCCGCCGCACATGTTCATCACGGTTTTGCCAGGTTTCATATGTGAGGTAATAATCATCGGCGCTTAATTCACCTGCGCCGGGGTGATCAACGTTGTTATTAAAGTAATTGTCCAGGATAGCCTGCAGGTCACGTAGTGTTTCCGGTGTTACCAGGGTCTGATCCTGCTTTTCATTCAAAAACTTTTTACATGCAGGCATACAACAGGTACAAGCAACAGCTGCTATAAGCAATAGAATTGTTTTGACTGATTGAAACATAAAAAATTGTTTTTAGTGATCATTAATCTAATGCGGCCCTTACGCCGAAGGACCATGTTCGCACCGGCGGCAGAAAACCATAATCAGGGTCAAGCTTGTTTTTATTGGCCCGCCAGAGAATGCCTATATTGTTGATGACCCCGTATAGCTGGAGTGAAGCAAAGGGTAATTTCTTATACCGCTCCCGCCCTATCGAATAGCTAATGTTGATATACTGCAAACGGATATGATCGCCCTTTGTAGCCAGCACGGCAGCGTTGCGATAAAAATCATTTCGTGACGACGACACAGGCCAGGTAAAGGAAGGAACAGTGGTTGTTCCTTCATCGCCCGGTTGTTGCCAGCGAAGCGAATAATCGGCGTGTCCTTGCAAGCTATTGGCCAGCGCACCATAATCGATAGACTCCCGCAAAAAGAAATACCGGAACTTATAGGTGAGCCTTGCCGTGAGTGAAAAGTTTTTCCAACTAATAGTATTGCCTAACGAACCAAAAACCACCGGTATCCTTGGCCCGGTAAAAGCGATATCCTCCGGGCTGGCAGCAGTAGTGATAGCCGACCAGTCTTTGCTGACCCGGCCGTTTAAATAACCCTGCGGATCGCCATTGACCGGATCAAGCCCCGCCCAACGGTACACAGCCAAATAGAAAGAGGGGTAGCCTTCAATACCACCACCATTGCCAACGAGGTCGGCTGATCCGAATAAGGAAGGGCTGTAATACCGGGTTACTTTATCCTTGTACAGGTTGAAGATAAAATCAGTGGTCCATTTCACCGGCCGGTTAATATTGATGCTGGTTAGCTGCACATCCCAACCGTTGCCCCGCATGCGGCCCACGTTTTTGGTGATCACCGATCTGCCCAGCCCGGTGGTAGGATCAATAGAAGATGGACCATACATATCTTTGATCGCTTTGTGATAATATTCCACGCTACCGGATATGCGCCGGTTACGGGTAGCGAAATCAATACCTACGTTCAGCATGGTCACCTCCTCCCACTTCAAATCGGGATTGACAAAATCCGCGATATTGCCATAGGGTGCATTATAAAAAGTGGTTCCGCCATAGCGGATAGTAGTGGCACTCACCTTGCCGGGATCCAAATTGCCCTGCTTGCCAAAACTGACCCGTATTTTTAATTCGGGTAAAAATCGCAGGTTGTAAAATGATTCCTTTGACAAATGCCAGGCCGCACCGGTGGACCAAAGTGGTTTCCATTTATCATTGATGTCGAGCCCGAATATGTTGGAGGCGTCCCTACGTCCACTGGCCGATATCGTGTACCTGCCCAGCCATGTATAAGCGGCGTTTCCAAAAAAAGAAGCAAAACGGGTATTGATCTTTCCAAAGTTCGCAGGGTTGGGAATAAAATTAGCGCCGCTGATATAGTGCGGAAACAGCGTTGTGTAATCCACATTGCTAAACACTAAAATATCGGGGTTGTAACCATACGTGCGGTGAATGGTGAAGCTCCGGATGGCTTCGCTTAATTCCGAACCGGCAATGGCAACAAGGCTATGGCGTCCCCAATCTTTATTAAAAACAAGCTGGCCACGCAGGTTATGACTGGTGACCGCACTATTGGTAAGATCCAGTATGTCGCCTTTGGGTATTTTGTAAATAATGGCGCCATTGCCGGGATCGTGTTGTGAAAATCCATTGACCAGGTCCCTGTTGTAATAGCTTTGCTGGTCGTATAACAGTTCATTGGTCGACTGTTGTTTTTCGTACCGGTACTTTATATCGACTGTCAATGAAGGCAGCGGCCGGTAATTGATACCGAGTACAGCATGCAGGTCCTGCAAATCGGTTTTACTACGGGAGTGCCGGTAGTCTTCGAGCGGGTAATAGTTCCAGTTGAGCAGGTGGCCTCCGCCGAGTGTATCGATATAACCCTGGCGGTGGCGGGTATAAAGCGGAAGCGCATTACCTTTTTCATCTGCCAGGCGGCTGTAAACGGGTAACATACTATTGACTGCGGTAATGGTGCCATAGGCAGGCCTGCCGCTAGCTGTTTTACTTTGGGTAAAATAAACCGCTGTGTTCAGCTCTATTTTTTTGCCTGCTTTGTATTGATTATCCAGCCGCAGGTTTACCCTATCGTAACTGGCCTGCAGTTCCGACAGGTTGCGATCATAGCCAGCCGATAATATCCAGGCCATATTTCCCGAACCGCCATTTACATTCACGGCGTATTGCTGGTTCACCGCCTGCCGGTACAGGTATTTATTAAAATCATTCCTGACATCATGGTTGCGCAATGCATCCAGTTGGCTGGCTGCTTGTGCATCCGTTAATAGCCCCCGCTGCTGTCGGAACAAAATTTCATACACGGAGGAAAAGGGCGGGTGAAGCTGGCTGGCCGTATCGGCAAACCGTACCTGTTGACTAAACAGGTATTGCTCCACAGATACAAGGTCCGCAGGTGTTATAGCAGGCAGGTAAAACAAGTCCGGCTTTGCGGCCAGGGTGGTGTTGGCATTGAATTCGATTTTTGTTGGTTGCTGGTACTTCCCTTTTTTGCTGGTGATTACGATGACACCATTGGCGGCTTTGGCGCCCCAGATGGAACCTGCCGCTGCATCTTTTAAAAAGCTAATACTTTCGACGTCGTTAGGGTTGAGGTTGGCGATATCGCCCTGGTATTCGAAATTGTCCAGTATGATCAGCGGTTTTTGAATGGACAAGGTTAGTGTGCTGATGCCTCGGATGAGCAACTGGTCCTGCGCCACTGAACCAACACGGCTGGGAAAGGCGGTAACGCCATTGGCAATATATCTTAACCGCTCAGTGATGTTAACACCTACCTGCTCCTGAAAGCGTTGTTCATTGACTAGGGTAAAGGAGCCGGTGGCCCTCTCCTTTGGCAGCTTTTGAAAACCGGTGTTGATCACCACTTCGTCCAGCTCTTTGGCCAGCCTGTCGAGGTAGAGCCGCAACGGTGTGGAGGAATTGCGGGGAAGAACAAGGTGCTGCCCATCGTAGCTGACATGCGACAACAGCAAGGTATCTGATGCCGAGGCCAAAATTGTAAACACCCCTTCGGCGTTGGTGGTTGCCGTAGCGGTTTTGTGTTTGACGGAAATGGTAACACCGGGCACAGGCCGGTGATCGTAGGAAGAAAGCGCCTGCCCGCGAAAGACTTGCGGGGAGCCGTTTTGAGCCGCCGCAGAAAGCAGCAGACCTACCAGGCTTAGAAGTATAAACAGTCGGGTGAACATGATTGGTTGTATTAGGTTGTGAAAAAAAGATTTGAACTAGTTGAAGTTTTTTTCCCGTATTACATAAAAGCTTTGTTTACGGCCGTTGCTGATACGGGTGGTTTTGAATATCTCAATGCCCAGTGTGCTGAGCCAGCGACGGATATCCGCCTGCACCATTTGCTGTGTTTGCATTGGCGTGACGGAAAGTGGTAATTGCAGGTAATAACAATAGGTGCTTTGCAGGGCCCACTGATCATAATAGACCCGCTTATCACGGATATAACGACCTGTATCCTGCACCTGTAAAATAAACTGCTGCCGCCGTGCACTAGCTGTGTAATCCAGCGCCAGTTCGGCCAGGTTGAGCAGGGAAAGGTTATAAAACAATGTAACCGCCACGCCCCTGCTGCTATCCCTATACGTACCGTTGGGTGCCGATATGCCGGGCATGTGACTGGTGAAGGTTGAATAATAAAGGGATTGAGGCCGGCTATCCTGAGCTTGTGCCCAGCTCAACAGCGGTTGCTTGTAGTCAAAATCTATGGCGTCTTTTTTTACCGGCCAATCCACTGTTTTACCAGAGAGGAGTTCATCAATATGCTGTGCCGTGGCCCATTCCCCACTGGTAATGGCTTTTACCACACCATCTTTGCCGATCCAGACCAGGTGCGAAACCAGGGTGAAAGGGAAGTATTGCTCCAGCAGTTCATTCTTTAATAAAACAGGGAGCCGCAGGTTTTTTGTTTGTTTAAATTTTCCAAGTGTTTTGTATAGTTCAGCAGTATCCGTAAAGTCGGAAATGGTGATGACCTGCAATTGATCACCATACATCTGTTGCAGGCTGTCGAGCTTTGCCAGGGCCAATATGCAGGGAGCACAGTAGCGGCCCCAAAAATCAAGAATGATGAGCTTACCTTTCAACTCACTCAATTGGATTTTAGAAACAGGGGTATTAGAAACCGAAGTAAGCGTTATATCCGGTACCGTGTCGCCTATCGTTAATGGCTGAACATTTACCGGTGGCGACTGGGCATAGCTATTTACTACCGGCCATAGCATAGCCAGTAAGCAATATTTAAGTTTCATTGCAGATTAGTTTAAACAAAAAGAAAAGAAGAAAATGCTACTAACAGAGGCCTTAACACCTAACGAAACATGAGAGACTTTCGGAATTTTTTCGCCAGGCGCAGCCGCCAAAAATCATACAGGATTTTTGGGTTTGCAGGCGTAGAGTATTTTGTACGAATGGAGAAATGGAAATAGTAACGGATGCACTGCACAGGGTGTGCAATGGTGCAGGGGAGAAACAAATTTTATCGTAGCGGTTGCCTTCATTCTTGCAATAAAAATGCAAGTCCGTTGTAAGGGAGAGGCTGCCGGTAAGTTAGAAGCTATTTAAGTAGACAAAATGAAACACGGATAAAAGGAATCAAACGAATTATGACAAGCAAACCTTTGAATTTCCCCTTCTACAGTTTCATTGTTAAATAGCTTCTAAAAATATAGGGCGAACCCCGTCTTACCATTCAGAGGCACCGCGAAGAGCCCGAAGCCGATAAGCTGATAGGGGCCCGCCCTATATGTATAGAGCAGGCTTTCACTACCATCTCGCTTCGTTTGAAAATTCGCGGTTTTCTGAATGAGACTTATAATGAAATCCTTCAAAAATGTTTGAAGAACATCAAAAATATAAAAATAATAGAAAGTGCAGGCTGCCCCGCACTTTCTATAGGTAAAGTAATGCTTTGCAGAGTTTAGTTTCAAAAAATGAAGGGTGTAAAATAGCCGGAAACCGGGTGTAAAATACACCTGCAATTTGTTTATATTTGTAAGCATAGTAACCCTTATCCTACATGCAACCCACGAAACATATTGGAAAAAACGTACGCAACATGCGGCTGCTAAAGGGTATGAAACAAGCAACTTTCGCCCGTGAGATGGGCATAGCACAACAAAATGTATCAAAAATGGAAAAGAAAAAAGAGATATCGCTGGAAAAATTGGAAGCCGCCGCAAAAGTATTGGGGGTTTCTGTTGAGGCAATAGAGAAGTTTAATGAAAAAGCTGTTCTCAATTTTGCAGTGGATCAACAAACTGGACAGATTGTTCACCCTGTTAAAGAGGTGATTGAATATTTCAAAGATGAGTTGAGAAAGAAGGATGATAAGATTGAAGAACTACTTTCAGAACTGGAGGATTACAGAAGCGGCAAAAAGAAACCAGCGAAAGCAAGTAAAACAGGAGTAGCAAAGGGGCTGCATAAGGTCGAAGGGGTGAAGACGGCGGCGCAATAAAAAATATTTATCATGTATTCAGAATCAAGAAAAATACACGTTATAGAAGAAGTACTTAAGGTTACAAGTGATGCTGTGCTTACAGAATTGGAAACAGTACTGAAAAAAAGCAGAACTAAGAATAAGACCGTAAAACCAGTAAAAAAGCCAAGTATTTACGATTTCGTAGGTATACTTTCAAAAAAGGAAGCCAACGATATGAGGAAAGCTATTGCCGAAACCTGCGAAACGATAGACGAAAATGAATGGAAATAATTTACTGCTTGACACAAATATCGTAATCGAGGTTTTTGATGGAAATAAAGCGATAGCAGACAAGATTAGTAAATTGAAGAAATTTTATATCTCTTCTATAGTTTTGGGCGAATTGTATGTTGGCATAAACAGGGTAGCTCATAAATCGAAACACTTAAAGAAACTTACCTCCTTCCTTCAACTTTGCACAGTTTTAGACATTGATAGCGAAACAGCAGAATATTTTGGTGAAGTGACCGCAGCCTTATTTAAGAAGGGTAAACCCATACCAACCAATGATATTTGGATAGCTGCTACTGCGATGCAACATGGTCTTACACTTGTAAGCAGAGATAATCATTTTACAGAAATAGATCAGGTTGGCTTGATATCTTCCTGGTAGGTTTATTACCTGCTGCTAACATGGGTGACTTTAATTCATTTTAGAGCAATCTTTGGTCTAGGCATGTATCCGTAAAATTGAAGGAATCACTTACCATAATGAAGTAAACTTTTTCCAATATTGGTACGAAGCGAAAGTTAGCTTCTTATCCCTAGCATATTCTCTATCATAAAGATGCTCCAAATTCAGGCTAGATGATCCGGCCTCGTCCATACAGAGATTTTTTTTCATATTCTCATAAATCATTAATCCAGGCTTAGTTGCGCCAGGAAGCGCTATAGCAAATTGTCTCCTGCCACTTTTAGTAGCTAGTTCAAATATTACTAAAAAACATTGAAGGTCTGTTGGCTTATTAATTATGTTTAAGCCGAGGACTTCGGCAGGAAAATTATACTTTATCCAAAACGGTCTCGGCAGGATTTCTTTTTCAGGGTTTAATATTTGTTCTCTTACTTTAGAAAGATTTGGATTAATTATAAAACCATTCCCAAACTTTTGGAATGCGTACAGATAAGCGATCTTAAGCAAAGCAACTTCCGCGTGTCGTTCATTTGACCTGTCACACACTTTCATGTTGAAATCATAACGAACCTCGTCTTCTTGTCCAAGGGTATCAAAATTCAAAAAGGGATTGTATTTGGTAACTGTGTAATTTGAAAAGAATCCATCAGCATATTCTGGTTTAGAGTTCTTTCTATCAACATTTATGTTGAAAATTCCTTGGCTGTCAATGGAAATAACTGAACTCACCTTATTACCCTTATTATCAAGAATAGCCTGTTTTTTTGAATACGGCATAAATTCAAAAAAATCAATGTCTTCAAGTCTTTTCAACAAATGGCCATCCAGTTTATGGCCGGCTTCAGAATTACACTTTCTACAAGTCAATACTCCCTGCTTTCCACCCAATGATGCTGGCGGGTTGTGGTCAAAGGTTAAAGGGTTTGCTGACTCCTGAGATAAGTCTTTTCGTGAAAAAAAATCGAGGCAAAGAGGGCAGATATACCCTTCGGTAAAATCAGGGCTTAATGAAATAGCTGGATGCTCTTTAACCCAAGAAAGGTTTTCCGAGTAAATATTATATATTTTCTCCTTGATTCTTCTCAACCTGCTCATATAGGTTGTTTACACTAGTTAAATTTCAATTGTATACATTCAATCAAATCGTCTATGGGAGATTCAACCACTCGTGTTCGTTAAAGGTCTCATTGTAAGTATTGTTCTCGTATTCATATTTAATTTCTAATTTTTTGGTAACTCCCGGATGGGGATCGCTGCCATTCAATACTTCATTGGTTATCTTAAAATGAAGCGTCTTTTGTTTTTCTACTTTTTCTTTTAAAACCCAAGTTACATCTACTGAATTTTCTTCTGTAAAATATTTGGCCTCATGAATTTTTATGGTTGCAGCTAACGATGCATCCACCTCGTGTCCAAAAGAAGAAACAGAAGTATCCGCCGGATTTGCCTCGACTTTCTTCCTCAGCTCTTTAACAAAATCCAGCCTATCGTCTCCGGCCTTTGCTATCAATGGCACGTAATATTCTTTGCTTTCAACGATTAATCTTAAACATTCAGCGTCTGTTATGACCGGTGTTAATATCCTGCGGAGCGTGTCACTACTTTTTTCATCCAGATTTCCATAATTTCTTAGTGCATTTTCAAAGAAAAGAAATTTTTGAGGGATAATATCCACCTTGTTTATCAAAGAATCACGGATGTTCTTCATCGTACTTTTTAGTTGCCTTTTATCCGCTTGTTTAAAAAATTCTTCCCATGCTGTTTTATCATTTACCGGCATTTCGCCGTTATTGGCCATTTCAAGTAATGATTCTTTGTAGGCATCTACTGCCTTGTTGGGTAATCCACTTAGAATGCCCTTTGCAAGTATAAAATGTAAAAGTTTAAATGGATAGGAAGATTCGTCAGCAAAGGAAACTTTCCATTTCTCTGTCTCTAATGATTCGATATATTCCTTTGCCGTTTTTATAATTACCCGGGACAGCTCGTTATCGGTTTCTGCAGCAGTATTATAAAATCTAAAACCCGGTATTAATTTCTCGACACTATTTGTCGTTAGCTTTAAAAATTTACTCCAAGCGTTTAAACGGGCAAATAGCTCCGCGTCCGTTACCTTGAGCGAATCCGCAATTTGATCAAATAGTGGTAGCACTTCAATAATACTCATGCGAGATGTCCCAATCGGTTTTAGTGTTAATCTTTTTGCCACTTCTAGCAGAAGTGGTTGCGGCCAGGTTACCGAATGCTTTAGAAGACTGCCGTAGTCAGCATAATATTCAACTTTTGATGCAATCTGATTTACGTCTGTATCATTTATTAAAGCCGTCAAGGATTGGCTCGTTCCACCGGAGTTCGGAAACTTATCAGCTCTGGCGAGTCGCATGGCAGCCAGTTCATAGTACTCAGGTGAGTTTACAGCTACTTGTGAAAGAAGATTCTCAATTGTCTGATCACTAATTTTTTTCACTAATATCTGATCCTCTGACACCGCTTTGTAAACATCAAATACTTTTACAAGGTTTTCCTGGGTAATAGCCCCTTCAGAAATCAAATCTTCTGCTTTCTTTTTTAATTTAGGAAAAGTATACTCTTGCTTTACAAACGGCAATATTTGGTAGCCCTGCCAGTCTACGGTTGATTTTTCTAGTAAGTAATTTTCCAAATTGTCATTATTGCAAATCACTTTATAATCGGCATATTGGTCTTTTGCGGCATTTACATAATCAATAAACACCTGTGGCTGCATCTCTTTCTGCGGAATCAGATCTTCTATATTGATATCAATCTCATGCTCTTCGACAAAAGAGTTCAACTCATTCACGGCAATATAGTAAGCAGCACCCTGAAAGTATCGGGAAATTGAAAACTGTTTTAAGATATAAGAAACCAAAGATCTAAATTTATAAGAAGGCGATTTAAGTAAAAGAATCTTATGTGCATCAGTAAACCTCAGTTCATCAATGGGCGTATCTAGTTGCTTTCCTGCAATAATATTCCAGATATCTTCGACTACCTTTTTATGGTTATCATTGTCTACTAAATCATCAAGGACATTTATGACATGGGCTGATGGTTCAATATCAATCTCCTCCTTGGCAAAAACTTCTTCCAAAATTTTATAGAAATCTCGATGCTTTAATAGTTCTTTTAGTCTATCGATATTCTTATCACGTATAGCAACTACTATTTCCCTGCGAAGGGTAACCTGACTTGCAATTGATACCGGAACATTGTAAACCAATGCAGCAATTATATCTGCAATATTTTCTTCTTCGCGAAATAATAATTTTGCCTTATCGAAATATCCATTACCCATAATACCAGTCACCGGATCCTTTAAAATCTTTTCCTTGCTAGACAGGAATAATGACATGTAACGCAAGGAGATATCATCTTTCCATATCAGTTTTAAAGAGACCAACTCATTAATAAACGCAATAATTTTCCTTGGAGTAATTGTATCATGATACCTGTCAAAAATGCTTTTTACAATATCATACTCCGCATTTTCGGTTTCTCCAAATGCCTCTTTGTATTTGATTTTAAAGAAATCCCACCAATCAGTAAGCACTACGGGAGATACATTAAAAATTACTGAAAAGGTTTTATTAATAAAGTGATTGGATTTTTCCGGATTGTCTTTAAATGCATCCTTGATATGTGTTCTATCAAAAGGAACAATTACCCATATTTTTGCGTAGCTATCTTCCGAAAAAAAAGTATGAATAGACGACCACAAATTCTGTACTTTTTCCGGGGGAAGCCTGTCCATATTATCGAATACAACAATTACTTCCTTCGTCAGATCATGGGCCAACTCGCTCATCCAGTTCCGAAATTCTCTTACGGAAGGTTCTTTTTCCGAAATTGTCTCATCTATTGTTTTGTGCAAATCCTTTTCTTTATAAACAGAAAACAACTTGTTTACCTTTCGGTACTCCTTAATAAAAATGGCAGCCACCAGCCAGCTGATCAATAAAAGTAATAAGGGCGCAGCTGCTACAGTAAGCTTCCAAAAAAGATATTCTTTATCAATAGAATCAGCAAGCACTTTGGCAAATGGTAATAGAGCAGTAGCGATAATAATAAAGAAAAATGCAGGACTTACTTTTGGAATAGTTCTGGTTATTGTTTCTTTTTTCTTTGCAAGTAGGTGTTTGAGTTTTGTATTCCACTTTTCCTGATTGATAATTTCCTTATCTGATAAGTTCTCAGTGAGTTCTTCGAGAAACGATCTTCTCTGCAAATCTTCCTGGTGTGACCAGGCATCATAAATAAACAAATGATTGGTTTGCTCCAATTCCTTTTTTATAATGCTGATTACATTTGATTTTCCAGCTCCCCAACTACCATCGAGCCCTATTAAACGATAATCTGTCGATTTATTCTGTATATGGTTGGCAATGCTTTTTGCTGTTTTTTTCTGTGAACCGCTTTCAAACAAATCCTCACCGCAAGGAGCAGTATTTATGAATTTTGGATATTGAATACTTTTAGGCATATGGCTTATTTAAGTTTTTGAGAATTTTTATTTATTTATAGTTGGCCAGAGTTGGGCAATCTCGCCGCAGGCCTTTTTTATTTTGGTTTCAAAGGGTTTAAATTCCCGGGTTGCCGGTATGCATCGCTTCCGGAATACATCGACCGCCACACAGTTAGATTCTTTTAGCTGAACCCCGTATAATTTCTCAATATGATTTTTGATCAGGCCGGCAATGATTTGACCTTCGGCAGGATCAATAGCCCTGCTTTTAGAAAAAACCAATCGAATTGCACCGATAAGGGTTTTGCCATCCCTGGCGAGTAGAATAATATCGGGATTCAAGTGAACTGCCACGCCATCAATATTTTTACTGGAATATTCTTTAGGCAGGCCACGTTGCGCACGAAAACTGAGATAGGGAGCAAGAATGGTATTGGCGCAGATGATAAGATCATCCATTGCCTTCAGACAGCACTGCTTATTATTTCTTTGCCAGTCAGTGTCTGCTTTACGTTGGTCAATCTGGTTTCTTGTTGATTGAAGAATTGTAAGGTCATGCTTGATATCAATCATGAAATGGATCACCGCATTTTTAGGCGTTGTGTACCGCGAATTGATGAAAGTGCTTGGGAACTTAATCGTTTTAAGTATACTTCTTTTCTTTGCTTCCGATCCATAGATAAACTCTCCCAATTTATTCAGGGAAATGGAAGGCTGATTCTCTTTAGCCATGCTGTTTTGATTTAATTACATATTGTTTATTTTATGTAATCAAATCCACCGGGAGAGAGAAGTTTTTAGGAAATTTTGCTGGTATGTATTTTGCACATACTTTCGTTGTAACATTACTTAAGATCCCTCTCCCAAGGGATTTGACTGAAAAGATGCCCTGCGAAGGCATCTTTTCTTTTTGCCACATATCATGCCATACGACCAGTTACCGTAATTTCCGCAGCACGTATTTTTACTAGTAATCATATAAGTAGTTAATTATCAGTATAGTATAGGTTATTTTTCCCAAAAATTTTAGTTTTTTACTCAATTTTTTAACACAACAATTTGTCAGTTTGTTTGTTTATGACAGTTTTTGGTCAAAACTTCTTTGACTTTTTGTCACTTAAGTGTAAAAAACCGACTCCCTTCACCCATATGGGTCTTCCTTCGCACTTGCCAGCCGGAGTTCGGCCCTGTCAAATCCGGAAGTAAGCCCACAGAAAATTCAACTCAAACACTTTCTGGTCTTTATAGTATGAAACTATAAGACGCTTCATCAACATTTCTTTTAAAATAACAACTAAGGAGATGAAATTTTTTTCATCGATGTGGAGTTTCCCTTTTTCCAATCGCACTACTGTAGTGCATCTGCAAATTTTACAATTATCAGTCTTAATGGTGCAAAAGGGATCCTCGAGGTATAAAATCGTATAATCTGCAGAAGGCATAATGATTAAGAAAATCCGGGCAACAGGCCCTGGTCGGTGGAATAACTGCCGAAAATCAGCCTATAAATCATGTTGAATAAATTTTACGCATATCCGCTGGAAGCCCCTCTTAGATCTGTTCAGCCAGCAGGTTGATCGTGCGTTGCCGTACCTCGAGTCCGAGGCATTGATCAAGTTTGAACAGTTCAAAACTGCCAAAGCCCCGAACCAATCGACAAACATAAACCTGATGATCGGAAACATCGTAGCTAACTGCTCATGTGCCAATTTGCTAAAATGCTGGGGGTTCCATCGCTAGAGTCAGTAAATTTGGGAGTGGTTTACATTTTCCCCGATACCAATATTTTTATTCACGGCAGACACTTTGAAGAGATTGACTGGCCCGTGCTCGTTGGCTCAGCAAATATTACACTCATGCTGGCACCCAGCGTTATTACAGAACTCGATAAGCACAAGTACAACCCGGCAAAGAAGGTTGCGCAGCGGGCGAAAAAGCTTTTGCCGAAGGTCGAAGCGATTATTCTAAATCCCGCCAATTGCAAATGGAATGTAACGGCAATCCCTCGCCGACCCTCCACAGAATTTTTGGAACAGCACCATCTTGATTCAAAAGACCAGGATGATGTGTTGCTGGCGACCATTTTAGAATTTAAAGAAACTATTGGCAAGGGTGACCATGCAATACTTATAACCAACGACACCGGTCCTCGACTGAAAGCGGTTTCTTTAAAGATCACGGCGCAATCATTACCTGATGATTACCTGATGCCGGATGAACCGGATGAGTCGGAAAAGAAATTAGCATTGCTTCAAAAAGAACTGGAGCAGTACCGCAATAAGATTCCTTTGGTTTCATTAGAGTTTGAAAATGGGAATAATTACCTGGAAATCGAAAAACCTTATATACCGAAATCACAGGAAGAGTTTGTAAACGGAAAAATGCAGGAAATCTGGAAGGAATTCTCACCGCTTGTTTTTCAGGAAGACAATTCTGTAATGTTACCGGGTGGAAAGCGAATGATCTATCCTCTTGCTTTTAGTGTTGTAAAAGCGCAGGTTGATCTCTACAATGAAGAATTGAAGGATTTTTTTACGCAGTATGAAGAATACTTCGTCAAGGAATACCAACGAGCATACTTCCTGCTGAACTGTTGCCCGGTGTCAATACAAATCAAAAACACCGGCACTGTTCCAGCACAGGATATTGATATCTTTATGCATTTTCCTGACGGATTTGACATCATTGAAGAGGATGATATTCCAGAGACCGGCAAAAAACCTTCCCCTCCACATAAACCAAAGCATGCATTCGATTTGCAGGTGCCTTCATTTTCATTGGGAGAATTGACTTCACGGCTTCATCCCGTACAACATCGGGCTGACCTTTCACATTTTAATACGAATGTTGGAAGTCCATCCATCAAGAAAACGAACAGCTACGACGTCAACGTGCATGTTCGTTCTGTCAAGCACAACCAATCTGAACAACTGGATAAGCTTTGGCTGAAATATGATGATATGCGAAATGCTAAAGGGTTTACTGTTGACTACCGGATTATGGCCGCCAACATTACACAAGTAGTGGCTGGAAAACTCAATGTAAACTTCATCGATAATAAAGACTAATTGCAAGCCATTTGTTTCGTTCATACGGGGTCTTCCTTTCTTCGAACTAAGTTAAGCAGCCCCCCTCAGGGTTTGGCCCAGCCAATCCCGGAGAGCAGTAAGCTCCGATAAAATTCGGCTCAGGCATTTTTTAGCCTTTTATGGTATGAAACTGTAATACGCTCCATCAACATTTCTTTTGAAAGCAGCAGGTTGTATTTGTGAAAGCTTGTACTTTAGGTTTCGCAAATACCAGTGTCGTGCGTAATGCTATTTGCAGCAGTATTCACAAACAAATGATGTTGACATATAATGTTCTTATCTCGCAGGCAGGTATACCCTTAATTTTTGGCAGACAACTGATATCCGTTATATTAAAGATCTCTTAGGTTCTTTTGATATAAAGACAACGGAAATATACACTGTTAATCACTTTTGAAAGAACTAAATTGTATGAAGCTCAAAATTATTAATTCTTTTTTTTTAGTTGCATTGACAATCAACATTTGGTCGACTAATGCGCAGACCGATACAATAATGCAACCTAGCCCATTAGGGGAACTTATTGACATAGGGGGTTGGCATTTACATTTGAATGGACAAGGTGCTAGTAATACCAATACAGCGACGGTTATATTTGAGAATGGCATCCGCGGCTTTTCATTTGATTGGTTTTTTGTTCAATCCGAAGTCGCCTCTTTTGCCAAAGCATATTCTTACGACAGAGCAGGCTCGGCATGGAGCGATTTAGGCCCGCGTCCGCACACCATGCAGCAATCTGTTTATAATCTTCATACATTATTGGAAAAAGCACAGGTTAAACCGCCCTATATATTTGTAGGTGCATCTCATGGGGGATTGCTGGCGAGATTGTTCGCACAGGCGTATCCGGGCGAAGTGTTAGGAATGGTACTTGTCGATGCAGGCTACGAAAATGGTATTCATTATATTAACGGAAAGAAGTTGCGTCCCGCCACAGATGCAACCGGTAAGCCAATACCCGCTCTAAAAAAGATAGCTACAACTGAAGATAACAATTTAGCACGAACACCGGAAGCTGTAAAAGCAATTGGAGGTGCACTCAACAAAATAGGTTACCCGTTTACACAAGTCGAGTCTCCATTTAACAAACTACCGGAATCAATTCAAAAGTTACGATTATGGGCATTAAATCGGTTTGAATACTATGCTGGCAACGTTAATGAATTTCTTTTTGAAGAAAAAGCCAGAATGGTTAAAGAAAGAGAAGAACAACCTTATATGTTGGGCGACATCCCCTTGATTGTTATAACAGCCGAACAATCTCATGAGTCGGCGGACATGGATGAACAGGAAAGACGACTTAATCAGGAAGCAATGACCAAACTCTCCCGGAATAGCAAACAAATAATCGCATTTGAAAGTAGTCATGAGATTCATATTGACCAACCTGAATTAGTTGTTGATGCGATAAAGCAAATAATTGAGGCTGTTAACAAACAGAGTAAATTACAGATGTAAGCATCCATCAATGTTTGAGTAAAGCGAACTCACCATTTAGTAAAATAAACATGCTGAAATGAAGAAGAAAATAATAAGCCGATTACTTTATTGTATAACAATAATACCGGGTTCTGTTATACTATTAATCCTTGTAATGATTATTGGCTCTTGTAATACAACCAAGCCAAAACATTTCCTTAAATCAGATATTGGTGGGCTGCAGGATAGCCTGCTGGTGGACAGAGATGGCAACAAATATTACATAAGAAAAATGTTAGATAATAATCACTGGATGACAACCAACTTGAAACTAAATATCCTTGGTTCTTATTGCTACGATAATGCAGATAATAATTGTGAACGCTATGGACGTTTATATACGTGGGAAGCAGCCCAAAATGGATGTGCCCTGTTAGGTGAAGGATGGCGGCTCCCTACTAATGATGAATGGCAAAAATTGGCTGCATTATATGGTGGTTTCACGGCTGATTCGATTGAAAACCGAAAGAAAGCATACAGTGCATTGATGATTTCAGGGAATACCGGATTCAATGCTGTATTAGGTGGAGGTCGAGACACTGACGGCGGATATCGTCGCATAGAGGCTCATGGGTTTTATTGGACGGCAACAGAAAATGACAGCCTTACGGCTTGGTATTCAAACTTTGGAAAGAACTCCCAGTCTCTTTACCACCAATATGGAGGTGAAAAAAAAGACGCATCCGCTGTCCGTTGCATCAAGAGTATTGGTACATTAAAATAATATCAGCAATGGAAAATCTGGATAGTAAAATGTTAGAAGCCGCTTTAAATGGCAATTTAACAACTGTTGAAGAATTGGTTTTGAAAGACAAGAAAACACGTTTGGCTAAAAAACATCGACAAAGGCATCAATGATGCGCACGGCGTTGTCAGCTGTCACCTGCTGATCCAGCGTGATGAAGCTGGTTTGATGGCGGTTGATTCCTTGTTTGAATTGCATGACAATTATGAAAGCAAAAAACATACGCCGTTTAGACTCTTCACAGGATTTGTATATTTGTTTTACAACGATAGTTTTTTCACAGACTGTCGTTACCTGCAACCCTATTAGACATCCTGCTAACATCGACAGACAGACAAAACAAAATGACAGAAACAATCGCAAAATGGACAGTAATACTTTTCGGTTTATTTTTTATTTGCATGAGTTTTTTAATGCTCATTAAACCGCAAAAAGCAAGAGAGGTTTTACGAAAAGCAGGAAGTACAAATTTCATCAACTATGCAGAAATCACAATAAGAATACTACCAGCTGTTGGACTGATTCTGGCGGCAGACCATTCAAAATATCCAGACATTTTTAAAATCTTTGGTTGGTTTATGTTGTTGACCTCTTTGGTCTTGTATTTTGTACCACGACAACTTCACCATAAATTTTCGTTGAAAGCGGCTGACCTATTGAAGCCTGTTTATTTTCAATTAATTTCACCATTTGCTTTTTTAATAGGTGCCCTGCTTATTTATTGCGTAATATAGAAAATGACTATAACCAAATTATTTAAAGAATTCTTTGACAGTGAGAAAGCAGGCGGACTGATTTTAATTGGTTGTAAGGTTTTATCGCTGACACTTGCCAACTCAAATTCCGGAGCAGACTACCGCCATTTTTGGCAAACTCAATTTGCATGACACAGCATTGAACATTGGGTGAACGATGGCTTAATGACGATTTTCTTTTTATTAATCGGTTTAGAATTAGAACGAGAAATTTGTAAAGGTGAGCTTTCAAATTTCAAAGACGCTTTATTACCAATTTTTAGAGCTTTGGGGAGAATTATATTTCCAGCAGGACTTTTTATGTTGTTCAACTTTGGTACTGCGACACAATCAGGTGCAGGTATTCAAATGGAGACAGATATTACTTTTGCATTGAGAATTTTATCTTTATCAGGAAACAGAGTGCCAATTTCATTGAAAGTTTTTTTTAACCGCATTAGCCGTAATTGACGACTTAGGAGCAATTTTAATCATTGCTATATTTTACACCAAAACGCTCCTTTGGACAAACCTTTTCATTGCGTTAGGTATTTTTGGTTTGCTAATAGTTTTTAACAGACTTAAAATTAGAAACTTAATTCTCTATTTAACTGGTGGCGTTGCGTTGTGGTATTTTATGCTTAATTCAGGCGATCACGCCACAATTACAGGAGTTCTACTGGCTTTTGCAATTCCGTTCGGTAACGGAGATGAAAAATCAACTTCGTACATTTTGCAACATTATTTACATAAGCCAGTTACATTTTTTATTCTGCCAATTTTCGCATTATTATAGGAATTGCAGTTGGACTTATTGTAGGAAAACCATTGGGCATTTTTTTATTGACATTTTTGGCAGTAACATTTGTTCCCGACCGGAGTCTCCTATGCCGGGCTTGATGTGTGTGATGGCAGGGACTCCGGCCACAACGAAGACAGTTGCTCATTTCCATCAATAACTTCTACATCTAATTGTATTTTGGATAGCTCATCTGCCACATATCTCGCATCGTTTATTCCTTCCATATCCGTAACGTTATAGCAAGCATGCTTACCTGTGATATAATGCTCAAGGATGTCTGCGATTCATTCCAATACATCGCCTTTCTTTTTATTTATGAAATTAGCAAACGCATTTAATCAACTTAAATAGTAATGCTTTCAAAAAGGAGTGTCCTGCCATTCCTGGAAAACTCAATAAGATAATTTTGCTTGTTATTGGTGGGCCCTTCGGGTTGTGAAGGTTCTAAAATATAGGCAACAGTGGTACGTACGGTATCACCTTCTTGTTTAGCGACTTGCCGTAAAGCGGTGCTCAAAACGATTTCCAGCGAGCGACCGTCTTTTTTTAAGCGAAATTGTCCCAATAAATATTTCATTTTATTTATTAATTCATCAAATGAAGGTGCATCCCCGTAAATCATCGTCTCTTGCATGGCGGCATAATCGTCGCGATATTGATCGAGCTTTTCCGCAGGCGGAAGAAATAATAACGTGGTGTGTACAAGCGAAGAGTAATTTACCCAGGATACCCTGCTATAACTTTGTCTATGGGAAATCAAGTGGTCGTATAAATCGTGATCAGCTAATGCATCAGTGCCCACCCTTGTATCCATCATCATTACGAGATCGTAAAGATGCCTGGACATCCGCTCGTGGCGGATTCGTGATTTGTCCGGCTTCCCAAATTCTTCATGTAACAGAAAAGTCTTTTCCAAAAAAGTTTTTCGTGGCTCAACAATTGCTACATTAAAAGGTTGCTCCGCATAGGCTGGATTGGGAAAGAACTCCGATAGAATGGACAGTATAGGTCTCGTAGTGAAAGGCATCCTGAGCGACCGGACGCTCACTTCTATTTTAACCTCGTCTGTTATATAAACAATGGGATCGTAAAGCGAAGTGTATTTTACATGAAGTGTCTGTGGATCGGTGTCTGGAAATTTTTCAGGAATTGGCTCAGCATCAACTGTCACCGTGTTTGCCGGAACTCCGAGCGCCGCCAATTGTGCTATTAATTCGGTCCGCAGTTCATTGCTGGTAAAAAGACAGCCCGTTCTTTTCAATTCGTTTACATAAGTCCTTGATGGGTGTTCTTTATACTCCATCCCAAAAGCAGCGGGATCGAGTGCAATATCGATGTCTTCCGAAAACCGGTTGATCAGTTTCCACCCTTTACTAAGCGAAGTGCCACCCTTAAATACCAGGTATTGGCCGTACTTGGATTGAAAAAGCGCTTTTAATACCAGTGTTACCCACCAATCTTTTTCTATAGACTTTGTACCGATACCTGTTCTAACTTGTGCTTGCACAAGAGTTACCCTTCTTTGTTCATTCGTTAGCTTTAGCCATCCCGTCATTGGTAGTGGTTTTTAAAAGTTTGACAATATAATCATGCACTTTGCCTGTTGCCAGAGATAAATCGTGTTTTAATTTTTTGGGATCTTCGTTCCTTAATAGTTCGCGAAGCTTTTTTTCGCTTGCGAAGTCTATTTGTGTCGTATCCATTTCTTCCAATGCTAATATCACCAGGCGGCTGATTTCACCCTTAAGCGATAATTTCTTCCGGGTAGTGGCTTTGAATTTTACTTTGACCTTACCAATCGTCAGCAAACGTTGTACTCCGTCAGTTAAATAGACCAGTTTCATGGGAACCTGCGTACTTAAACCTAATTTATTCATCGCATAAATACCGGTGGGGTGAATATGCACTCTCTCCTTCTCGGCGACCTTTCGTGCCACTTCTTCCGCAGAAGGGTATAACTCGCCAAGTAGTGGATCTGTCTTGGGTATGTAATATATCCCTTGGGCGATGCGACGCAGCTTCCCTTTTTGGGCAAGCCGGGAAAGGCTTTTTCGTATAGCAGCGTCTGTGCCTGACCCGGCAAAATCAGATATAAAAACCAATTCGCCCGCTTTTTCCTTTGAAATTAAGCGCTCTATATAGGTATTTGTTTTTTCCATTGTCACAAATTTACAAATTTATGTGACATTTAGTAAACAAAAAATGTCACAAATAATTAAACTTTTGTGACATAATTTTGTAAAGTGATGACTCAGCTAAAAAATACTATTATCAAAACATGGTGAAAATACGCCAGATAGTCAGTAAAATTAGCATATAATTGGGATGATTTTATGACATGTTTTCTGTTAAAGGACTGTTAACGTCGGTTGGCATGATTGTATTGGTATCCAAGTTCGCCTTTTAACCGGCGAACTGCCATATGAGTAATATAATATTGGAACAAGACCAGTTTATCCGCTCCTTTGAAATCAGTAAAAATGATGTTTTCTCTATCCTACTCGGAGCGGGTGCTTCCATTACATCGGGCATACCTTCCGCAGCCGATTGCATTTGGGACTGGAAAAAAAATCTTTATTCCTCCAAACATAGCCACAACCCACAGAAGCTTGATGTCAAGTCCGACCAGGTACGAGTGCAAATCCAAAAATGGCTGGACAGTGAAAGCTCATACCCACAGGCCTACTCAGACAAGGAATATTCATTTTACATTGAAGAGTGTTACCCAATCGAGGATGATCGTCGCAAATTTTTCCAACGAATTTGTGAAAAGAAGCAACCTTCAATCGGTTATAAACTACTTTGCCTGTTGCATGAAATGGGAATTATCCAGTCTGTCTGGACTACCAACTTCGATGACCTGGGTATCAATGCGGCACGTGCAGCCAACCTGCTTCCCATCGATATAACACTTGATACGATCGATCGCATAATTCGCCCACAAAATAAAGGGGAACTGCTTTATATAAAATTACATGGTGACTACAAATATGGTCCCTTAAAAAGTACGGCATCCGAACTTTTGAAGCAGGATGATACATTCCGTAAACAGCTGGTAAACTACCTGAACGATAAGCACCTGATCGTTTCTGGATACAGCGGTCGGGATGAATCAGTTATGGAGGCATTAACGGAAAGCTATCAGAAACCAGGTGGCGGCAGACTATATTGGTGTGGATATGGGCGCGATATTCCACCTAAGGTCGCACAATTGTTAGAGGCAGCCAGAGCTCATGGAAGAACGGCCTATTATATTCCTACTGACGGATTTGATAAATTATTTATTTCACTTGCCAGCGCTTGCACAAAAAACGACGAAGAACTTTCTAAAAAATTCAGGGACTATTTAAGTGTCTTAACCGATTCAACGGAAACCGTTCCATTCACCCTTCCGCAAACCAGGATGGATACCGTTATTAAAAGCAACCTGTTTAAAATTGATTTTCCGCAGGAAGTCTTTCAATTCGAATTTCCATTCCTGGAAGGTGAAAAACCTTGGACGGTATTACGGGAATTGACAGCCGGCCGTCGTGTGGTTGCTGTCCCTTATAAAAAAATGGTGTACGCTATCGGCACCCTAACTGATATTAATCAAATTTTTGCCGGCAGGATGAACGGGAAGATAACCCGCATTCCATTGGCTGGGTTCAATCTTCAAAAGGACACTCCTTTCCATAGCTTGCTACTATCCGGAATTACCGACTTACTGGCAAACGTCGCAAACCTTGAGAGCGACAAAAGAAACCTTATCTGGAAAAAAGAGGTCACGAGTCAAAAAAGGATCAATGATGTGATTTATCAAACACACCCGGCTATCAAACTGGCCCTCGGCGGTGACGGTGACCGCTATTACTTATCATTTATGCCCGACTTTAAAGTATCAGCAGAAAACGGGGAAGAAAAGATCGGAAAGGAAGTGTTCCAGGAAATCGGGCGGACTTATTTTGAAAAGATCTGGAACAAAAAGTTCAATGAATACATAAATGAATGGCGAACAAAACTATTTTCCACTGGCGGTGGTTTGATTGAAATTGAATATCCATTTCGATCAGGGTCTGGTCTCGTCTTTAAAATTAACAGAGATAACGCGTTTGCCGGGATCATGGCTCCTCGACCTGGGAAAGTGGCCATTAGCGAGAGGTTCAATCGGAAGTGGATCCATCACCGCGGCATTCAATATGCTGAACCGGAACTTATTTTTTCACCCAAGATGCCGGGCATGAAGCAGGCTCCAAGGGATTTTCATCCGATGAGGGGAGTTTCCACGAATAAGCCATATGATTTTTCTTTTGGCAATAATTTTCTTGATAATGGTGCGATTAGCCTGGGTGTCATATGCACAGCAGACCATTCGCCTAAATTCAAAACATTCCTTTCTCGACATAATACGGCGATCGATTTGCACGGCATCAATAAAGCCTACTTACTACCTTTTCCGGGGTTCCAGGAAGCCTTTGCTACGAAACTTACCGTGCCGGATCCCGGAACAGAGAACTGGTCTTATGTTGAAGATCCCAAATACATGGACAGTATCAAAAGTGCAGCAACTGACTTACGTAACCAGTTGATCCGTGCAATTGACAACCAAGCCAAAACGGGTTTACAAAAAGTATTAGTGATTTATATTCCTCTGCGATGGTTGGAGTACACTTCCTATGACATCGAGAATGAACACTATGATCTACACGACTACATCAAAGCCTATTGTGCGGAGAAAGGTATCGCCACCCAGTTCATTAAGGAAGATACGCTTGATGACCCTTTGCAATGTCAGATCAACTGGTGGCTTTCGCTATCGTATTATGTGAAGAGTCTGTGCACACCTTGGGTTCTCGATTCCCTGGACAAGGATACCGCGTTCGCGGGTATTGGGTATAGTGTGACTTCGCAGGGAGATCGTTCCGAAATTGTACTTGGTTGCAGCCATATATATAATTCCATGGGACAGGGATTAAAGTACCGTCTGTCAAAAGTCGAAGACCAACTTTTTTGGGACCGCCAAAAACGACCGCATCTTTCCTATAACGATGCTTACAAGTTTGGAAGTTCAATTATTGATATGTTTTACCGCACGATGGATGAATTTCCGAAACGTGTTGTCATTCATAAGCGAACATTTTTTACAAAGGATGAGATTACCGGTTTGAAGGATAGCCTGCTTGGCAACGGAATAAAAAACGTGGATTTGATCGAAGTGAATTTTGAAGACGACATGCGTTATGTCGCAGCAAAGTTGCAGGAAAATGGCATGCCGGATATAGACAACTATGCCTTACCCCGTGGTACCTGTGTTAAACTGAATGACTACGAAGCGTTACTATGGTCTCATGGCGTCGTTCCCTCAGTGGAAAATCAATATTTTAAATTCTATTTGGGTGGACGCTTCATTCCGGGACCTTTGCGGATCAGGAAACATTTCGGCACCGGGGATCTAGGTCAAATTGCTACTGAAATTTTGGGTTTAACCAAAATGAACTGGAACTCATTTGATCTCTACAGTCAATTACCGGCCACGGTTAATTCATCCAATGAAATCGCCCGCATTGGCAGGCTGCTTTCCAAAAAGGAAGGAGTTACTTACGATTACCGTTATTTTATTTAACAAACAATCACTGTATGTATCCTATTCAAAAAGCATATAATGATATCACCAAAAAAGTTAAAGGTAAAATCGAATCCGAGAAAGAATCTGTTTTAATTGGCAATGAGCTCAACGAACTGATCGACTACTATTTTTCCCTGGACAATTTTAGCCCGATCGAATTAGATAAAAACATTCCTGAAGAGGGACTGGTCGAAAGAGGATTTCATATTCCGGAAGAAATGTTCACTCCAAAAGATTTTTTTGAAGAAAATCATGACTTTACCACGGAGGAAATATTGGTTCGGATTCCCATAAAGGACAATTGTAGTTATGCTGGACTTCAACAATTTTGCAGTCCAATCGGCAATGATGCAGCCATTCGGCTCAGGGAATCTTACATCGGCATCACCGTGCAGATCAAAGGAGTTAATTTTTCGAAGGACAATAATACGGTCAGCAAAGAAATACTAACTAAAAAACAAGTTGTGTATGACTGGGTCGATTCATTGAACCAGCAAATCATAAATTTGAATCAACATCTTCGCTCAGATATACAAAGGTTTCTCGAAAATCGTATCAGTACTATACAAGCAACCGAAAAGCGGTATCAAGATTTGTCAGAAATCATCAATACTCCCTTGACGAAAAAAACGGATGCCGTCGTTACTAAAATCAAATTGGACAAATCACCGCTTGTGCGGCGCATAAAACCGATGCCATCACATCATGAAGTATACATCCTGGATAGAAACAAAGTATTAGATATCATTCACGTAATTGATAATCAGGGATATCAATTTGAAAAGACACCCAACACTTATCTTACTCTCGGCGAAGAACAGCTGAGAAATATTTTACTGGTCAACCTAAATACAATATTTGAGGGAAAGGCTGTCGGAGAAGCTTTTTCGCATAGGGGAAAGACTGATATTTTTTTGCATATTGTGAAGGGTAATATCCTTGTAGCAGAATGCAAGATATGGTCTGGGAAGAAAGACTATCTACAGGCGATCAGCCAGGTGTTATCCTATCTAACCTGGAGAAACAGCTTTGCCATTTTGATTACATTTTGCAGGGGTAAGAACATGTCAAGGATTATTGCAGAGGCTGGCAGGCATTGCAAAGAACATTCAACATTTTTGGAAGGTCCGAAAAAAATGAGCAGCTCGCATTTTTTTACTACGCACCACTTCCCCAACGATCGCAATAAAACAATTGAGATACACCATGTGTTTTATGATTTGTGCCCGGAATAAAAATAATGTACCATCAACTTTACACTTTTAAATTCACGATTCTTTCGCATCAGCAAACTCCTTAAATTACAAGCACGAGGCATTTTAGCAACTAGCAAAGTTGAACTTATAAAAGTTGGATACCCGTAGGCATAAGTAAACCATTTGGATGTTTTTTTTCTACAGATGCGACCTTTTCTCTTTCTGCCCATAAGCTTTCAATTTGGAAGGCGGCCTGTTCAGGTGTAATTCTTATATATTTATAAAAGTCCTTTTCTTTTTTATGGCCGCTGATCTTCATGATAAGCAGCACCGGTGTTTCCGCTAAAAATTCGTTTGTACAGAACGACCGTCTGCATGTGTGGGAGGTAATCCATTGATATTTGGGCTTGGTTTCAATATAATCTTTATTGCCTCTTTTATGCGAAAAGGTGATTTGCTCACAAATTCCTGCCAACTTTCCCACTTCCTTAATATAATAATTAAAATCCGGGTTGGTAACCTTCGGAACTTTCGCTTGGAATTTGCTCATCAGTATATTGAAGGCCGCTTCTTTAAGAGGAATGACTACCCAATGCTCAGACTTTTCCTGCTTTTTATACAATTTTCGTCCCCGAACATCTTCCGGCCTGATTTGCGTAAAATCCGAAAAGCGTAAACCCGTTAAACAACCCAGTACAAGCAAATCCCTGTACTTTTCCAGGTGAGAGTAGTTGGTTAGATCCAACCGTCGAATGGCTTCAATTTCCTGCTCAGTAAGATAAATTGCGTCAGCTTCTTCCTCCATTCCTTTGAAATCAGAAAGATCAATGGACGGAATAATTTTCCGCTTTACCCGATCTTTGATGAACCCTCTAAAGTGTTTGATGCTTTTACCAATGGTGTTAATCCTAAGCCCTTTTATAACCTGCTTCCGTCTTTTTTGAATAAACTCATATGTAAGAAATTCAACAAATGCATCGTAAAAATTATAGTCAAATGATTCGAAGGTGATTGGTTGTTTGCTGAATTGTTGAAAAGCCGACAAATGTTCCTTCATTTGATTATACACGCCAAGGGTTCCTTTGGATACTTTCTTACTTTTGGATCTGATGTAATCATCGAGTTGAAAGAAAACGTCGAGATTCGTTTTACAAATTGCTGCATTAACCTGAATTTCAACTTTTGCTATTTCTTCCATAAGCGTGGTCACATCTAAGTCAGGCTTAAAAACTGTCTTAAGAAAAACTCCTCGATCAACCATCCCTTTTTTACTGCTGATCTCAACGATATCTTCTACCAAACGGATCATTCTCTTTACTTCATTGTTAAGCTGATCAGCATTGCCAAATCCGGATGGCAAATTGTCTGAAATACAAAGTCGCTTTTTGTTCCAGTATGCAGGCGGGATAGCAATTTCAGTACTGACTGTAGTCCTGTTTTCCGAACTATAGCAATACTGAATAAAGACGAGACTGGTGCCGTCTTTACGCATATTCTTCCCTTCACAGATGGGTCTTACGGGTAACATCATAACACCTTTTTTTTACTCGATTTTTTACTCGATCAACTTTAAATAAGACTTTGTAAAGCTAAAATGCAGAAAAAGAGAGTGGTGTTGTTAAAAATTGAAAATCAAGCACCTGAGTGTAAAGTGAAGTAAAATAAAAAAAGGATTACTATTAAGTAATCCTCTTGCTGCGGACCGGACGGGAATCGAACCTGTCCATCAATATAATTCTAAATCAATTTCTTACAAACTTCTTTGAACTTGTGCTCACTGAATCGCTCACTCTTTTATCTACCATTATGTAACTGCAAATCTTGTCAAATATAGGAAAACCCGCCAGTGCAAAATGATTTTTTTCTACAAGTTCAGAAACAGGTTGTTCGCCGGGCTGTTAACAATATCACCATTTTGGTTATTAAACAAATTAACTCGAATACCATGTGCCCTACACTGGAGTTTTAAAGGGAGAAAAATGAGTTTGGCCATGGGCAGGTGCAGCTATACCTTAAATATAATGAACTCTAAAAACTATTGAAACAATCAAACGCATGGTGTAAAATAATTTTCCTTCCTCTTTTCCTTCTATATCATATAGCAGATAATTCGATTATAGTGAGAATGAGATCTGGAGCATCGAGAAGTTATGCCAGTAATTTTCAAACACCTTTACCTTTTGTTAATATCCCTTCACTTCCCATATCTATTGAACGCTTCATCCGCCTGGCAGCTAACCAGGGGATCAATGCTGAAACAAAGATTGCTCCGGCAACGACAGCCGTCAAACCACTGCCATTTGTCGTAATAAAACTCAGGCCCGCCAGCATGGCTGAAGTGAACAACAGCGAAAAGGCGATCACCCGCAGGCCAAAATAATTCTGCCGCCTGATAGCAGGCAATTCCTCTGCATTAAGCCCTGCCTTTTGCTGCTTCAGCTTTAAAAGGTTTTGCGTGTACTGCAGATGATCATCCGCAACCCTTCCGGCAAAGCGTCGGTACAATTCATATCCAAGCAGCAGCAACAGCGGAAGCCCTACACCTGTCATCATCTCTTCTGCCCTGTTCAGTTTAAAAGAAAGCGTATGAGGAAAGACCAGCTTGAACAACAGGTTTATCAGCAGGGTGATCAATGTTATCGAGAGTGATGCCCCACCAGTGAGATATTTTGAGAACAGCGCCCATATCGGCGGCGCCAGCAAAGGCCCTGCAGTAATAGCCGCAATACTCAGCACCACTTCAACCATACCACCGATATAAGGAACGATCAGTGCGATCACGATCATTAACGCACCGAAGCACCAGGATGACAGCCGTGCAATTTTCATCAACTGTCTGTCGGTAGCGCTGGGGTTTATCCTCGACCTGTACACATCATTGGTGAATACTGCAGCTACCACATTAAGCGTTGTGTTGGCTGTGGCAGAGGTTGAAAAATACATTCCTGTCAGCATCAGCCCCATAAGACCTGGCGGCAACACAAGCTGGCAGATCTGCAGGTAGGCATTCTCTGTATCCAACCCCTGCAGTCCAGGATTGATCACCTTATAGATCATAGGAGGCAGCATCCATACCACCGGACTGATGATATACAATAATGCAAATACTATTGCGACTTTGCGGGCTGAAGCAGGACTGTCAACACTTGTATAACGCTGCACGAATGTCCAGTTTCCACCGATATAAAAGATATGATAAAGGCAGAAAGCAAACACGAACCATATTGTGTATTCACCACCCAGCAATTCAAAGAAACCAGTCGGTGCATTCGCAACAAAGTTGTTGAAACCATCTGCTTTCTCCAGCGCAAGTGGCAGGATGATCAGCACGGCTGCAGTAAGCACAACAAACTGCAGGATATCTGTTACCATCACTGCCCATAATCCTCCCACAGCAGTATAGGCGATCATCATAATGCCCAGAACAATAGTGCATGGAATAAGCGGCAGATCAAGCGACACACTTACCAGCTTGGCAACGGGATAAAGAACAGCTCCTTTGAGAAAAAGCGAAACGGCCATAAAAATGTTAACATATAAACGCTTTACCGTTTCACCAAGTCTTTGCTGAATAAACTCCGCTGCTGTAAGATTGCCTGTTCTTTTCCATCGCGGTGCAATGAACAGACCCGCTACCAATGCACCGAAAGCCATCGTCCATTGGATGGTGACTGACACCCATCCGTACTTATAAGCAATAGACCCCCATGCAACAAAAGTTCCCGCGGAAAAAAAACTCATAAAGAGCGATAGACCACCAATCGTCCAGGGCACCGCCCCTCCACCGGCAAAAAATGATTTGATGTTCCGTCCTGTTCTGGAAAACAATAACCCAATACAAAGTATAAAGGCTGAAAAAACAAAGATCACTATGGTATCCAAAGACAAATTCATGAGCTGAAATTGTAAACGGTGTTATTATTCAAAACATTTTTTGCAAACCTAATAGCAACGGACTTCAAACAGCGCCGCCGGACTTTCCCTGCGGCTCTTCCGCAACCTGATCTTCAACTGCTGTGTACAAACAGGCTTCTCAAACTCAATAGTTCGGCAACTTAAGTAATTATCCCTGATCATACCAACCACATGGTTGCTACAGTTCAGCAATTCCACTTCATCCACGCAGAAAGGCATTACTCTTTCGGGTTGCATTATTAAAACATTCTCCAACGGGTTGTCATAATCCGCATCAAACATCAGGCAAACTTTGTTGAGTTGAACAGGTTGCTTCCATGAAATCGTTACCACCGGTTGTTCATCCCTGTAATCAGCTACCCATGCATTCGTGGAAGCAACGGGCCTGCTCAGGCCATTTCTGAGATGTTCAGGCGAAAAAGGTTCCAGTGAGGGAAATACTTTCATCGCGATATTATATCCTTTCGGTCTTCTCGCGGGCACCCAGAATTCAAAACTCTCCATACCTGTATCTGCCGGTGCTTCCTGCTTTCCATAATTGGACACTTCAGGTTTTATTTTATTGAATACAGAAACAATACCTGTTATCCTTTTATCACTGTATTCCAGCAACACCTGTTCATTCCTGATAAAACAAATGAACAGATAGCAATCATCCTCCACGCGAAGATCTTCGTCTATCACGAGATCATTCTTTCCTTGTTGCAACGAAAAAGTTTTTACTGCAAGGGTCACATCAGGTGTGTGATTGAAAGGCTTACTGCTTATTCGCAGTTCCACCTGCAGGTTTGTTGCCGTGAGTGCTGATACCGTAAGACTGATCTGTGGTACAGCGCCCTTTCTTACAGGCAACATTTGTGCGGCAGAATAATAAAGCACTTCACTGATACCTGATGAAGGGATTTCATGCAGTACCAGTGTAGAACTGGCCTCGATCGAAGCCTGGCTTATCAGCTCTCCATCATTCATTCTTATGCCGGGGATATAATGCCCGGTCAGCAATAATTGCTGCTGCAGTTCTTTTATATGTCCATTTCCCAATTCCCGTGGTTCCAGTTGATATTTTTTGCAAAGCGCTGCGGCCATTCCGACCGCCTGCCCTCCCAGCGCGCTGGTAGCCATCACACGTGAAGATCCGAAAGCCACATGCGAAGCACTGATGATACGGCCAGCCAGAAACAGATTGCGGATATTCCGGCTGAAATAACAACGATATGGAATGGCATACACACCTTTACTATGCCATTGATTACAGCCAGGCCTTTCGCTGAAGACGCCATCGGCAGGATGCAGGTCGATAGACCAACCGCCATATGCTACTGCATCATCAAAAAAGCGTTGCTCCACTATATCGTGCTGCGTAAGGATGTAATCGCCTTCAAACCGGCGGCTTTCCCGCTTGCCGGGAATCATACCTACCCATTCAAGCGTCATTGTTTCCGCTTCAGGAAATGCACCGGAATTCTTGATATAGTTCCATACACCATACACGACTTTCCATAGCTCCATCTTGATCTCTTCAGACTGGTGCACGGTATCCAGTCGTCCTCCATATTCGATCCACCACAACTTACAACCAAACTCTTTTGCATTAAAGTTTTTAAACCTCGGGATGCTGGAAATATCTTTCAGCGCAAACGAAGGAGGAACATACTTTACAGGTCGCCCGATGTCTTTGGAATAGAAATATAATGAATGCCCCAACAATTCGCCGTACTCGCTGGCAGGCGCCATTGCTTCATCAAACTCACCGCGCGACTCAGCTCCCATACGGAAGCTGGCACCGGCAAGAAAACCGAGAATACCGTCGCCAGAAGCATCACAGAATACAGGCGCCGCTGCTATGTAAACAGTGCTATTCTGGCTGCAGAATGCTTTTACCTGACTGATCTCGTCATCTGCCTTTTTTCCCGCTTCATATACTGCGGTGTTGAGATACAGCTTTATATTTTTTTCATTCAATACTTTTTCAAGAATGATCGTATCGAATATAACAGGATTGCCTTCCGGATTGCGATGAGCATTTTCCAGCAACAATTCATCTATCATTCCGCCTTCGCGTGCCCAGCGATTATTATTGCCCATATGTGAAGTTGCTCCCAGTACCCATAAGCGGACCTCGCTGGATGAATTGCCTCCGAGTACGGGCCTGTCCTGGAATAACACAACCTGTAGTCCTTGTCTTGCTGCTGTTATTGCGCAGCAAACCCCCGAAAGTCCGCCACCAACCACTACCAGGTCGCTTTTTAAATGCACTGTAAGAAGGCTTCGCGAAATCTGCTCATCTCTAATCATAACGTTCTTTTTCTAATTTTAACAGGATATCTTTATTATTCTTATACCATAGGCCGGAATGAACAGCTTTAGCTGCCCATGCGGATCAGCACCCGAAAGCCGTTTACCGTTCCCGTCCAGTATATCTGTTGCAGTGATAGTAAACTTGTTTGTGTTGAGTACGATTGCCAGATCTATCTTGATGGATGTTTCCTTGTCTTCATCATCATTATTCAACATCACGAGGAAGATATCTTTCTTATCGGTGCTGACCGCTCCGAAATAATCTATGTACGGATCGTCTGCCTGAAGCATGCCTTTCCCGAGCACAAGGTTTGCTTTTGCTCCAAATACACTGCCTGGTGCAAAGCCATAAGATTGATGCGGCCCAACTTTGGGTGTAATAAATCCTTTCGGGAAAGAAATACCGTCATTGGTGCGCAAGGAAGTTTCAGCAAGAAGATAATCGGTTAGCCAGCCGATCTGCCACCATGCATGATGAGGAAATGGCCCCGCTCCCTTGTTCATCGCTGCCCAGTAATAAGAGGCTACACTTGTAGCACTGTCTACAAAAGCTTCGCGCCCCAGGGCTGCGGCTCTCGCCATATTGATGAAAAGAGAGTCTTTGGTTAATGAGAACATCCGCACAAACAGGCCGGCATGACTGGCCAGTAGAATAGGTCCCTGCTTTGTAGCTGAACCAATAGTGCCCCCATGTTCAAAACTTAATCCTGCCTGGGCGATCTCCCAGTCTTCCCTCTGCCTTCCATTCACCAGTTTTATTTCTGTGGAAGGAATGGGTTGCGTATAAACCGAGGTAGTATAGAAACGCGCGATCTGTATCGCAACATCCAGGTACTTCTTATCTTTTGTTATTTCAAACAAAGCCAGCATGGCTGCCGAGCTTTGACCAGTGGCAAAATCAGGAACGAAACGCAGATCACCGCAAACACCAAGATAAAAGCCCTGCCCCACTGCTTCGCGGATGAACCACTCTGCACCACGTACAGCGCCGTCAAGATATTTCTTATCACCGAGCAACTGGTAAGCTACCAGCAGCCCATAGAAAGTCGGGCGATAGTCTTTCAGATCAGTGAAGGTTCTTTCCTCCGTCTTTCGATCATAAGCCACTTCCCAATGCCCGTCAGGATACTGCCATTGCAACAAGCGGTCGGCACCAAGGCGCAACCGCTTGAGTAGCGCAGTATCTTCTTTTTCGAAAAGTAAAATATTACCGACATCGATCAATGTGTAATAAGTAATCGCGATTGGCTCAACATAAGATCCCCACTCTTCCGTAAAGCGTTTGCTTTTACTGAGATAGTACTGACCAACTGCAGCGCCCTGGAAAAATCCTGACGCAGTTTGTTGCTGTGTCAGTTTAAAATTACGTGCATACGGGAGACGCTGATGCAGCAACACACTATCATCTGCAACTGTTGCCATCATCCACATAGCACCGTAATCAGAATTCTTCATAGCATCGCGCTGGCTGCCGACAACACCACCATTATAAGCCTGCGCGCCGATCGTATCGCCGTTATAGTTCTCGAGTCGCCATAAAGATGTAGAGTCGCTATGCAAATAATCCTGCATGGACAAGAGCCGGTCAGTCAGTGAGCGGTTTGTTTTTTTCAACCGCAGGAAATCCGGGAACCGGTAAATATCATTCGCTGCATGCCGGTACAGATCATACCAATCGTCATTTCTTACTGTATACCTGAACGAAAAGCTGATCTCCTCACCTGCATTCAGGAAGGAACCTGTTTCTCCCAAAACAGGATAATATAATGTTGGAGATAATGCTGCCTTCCTGTTCATCAACGAAAGACCAAGTTTCCATTCACTATGTGTATTCACACTATCCTTCCATGGATCACGGCCGGTGCCTGGCTGCGGGATCACTGCCAGTGAAATACCATTCTTATCCGTAAGAATGGGAGATAACGTAGATGTTGTCCTTTCCCTTACTACAACCGGCTGACTGGGAATACCATGACCGTACGCGTAACTTTTTACCAGGTCTTTTTCAAGATAGCCACCCTCCAGCACACCGGGAATGATCCCCCATTTCAGATCAGTTTCTTTTATTGTTCTTAATGACGGGGAGCAAATTGAAAAATATCCCGCAGCAAGCGACCGCAACTTTATGGTGACCAGAATATCACCGGAATATTTTTTATCCAATTTCCAAACGGACTGCAGTTTTGCTTTGGCCGTAGTTGATGTAAAGATGATCGCAGTATCACCGGATGATTCTGCCTTATCAGGAAAAAAATAAAATGCATCACCGGCCCTGTTCATCGGTACAGGTCTTAACGCATCTTTCCACGTATCGATAATATACTTATAAGACGGTTCGGGAAAATGTTTCACCCTTTCACCGTAGAGGTGTGCCAGAACGGTTGTGTCTGGTTTTGTTTCACTATATAAGAAACTGAACTCGCCTGACAGTTGATCAGCCTTTACGTGTTTCACTCCATTGATCAATAGAAGCTGCGAGACTGCATAACCCTTTCCTGTCTTCTTCCAGGCAACTATTAAGTGATCATTCTTTAACTGCAAAGGTTGCTGCGCTATGCTGATCAGGGGTATGAAAAGCAAGAATGTACGCAGCACGTATTTCATAGTAAATGTTATTATTTGATTATGCAGATTCATAGGTATAATAAAATCTTGATGTGTTCATTCCTGGGCTGAGTACCACTATTGTATGGATGCAGCAGATCGTTTATTATTTTATCAGGTGCCCTCCCAATAATATCTTACCGATATAGATCACGCCACGATCGTATTTCGCCGGGTGTTTATTAATATCCTCCAACTGTGCGGCGCCAAGTATGGTCTTCTTATCAGGTATTTCATCTGATACACTGAGTTCCACTGTATGATCACCCGCAGGCAGGTCTATGAAAAAATACTGGCCACGATAACGGTTGTTGCAGTATTTGTTGAACCGGTTGAATACAGTCGTTTCGCCATCTACTTTAACCTTTAGTTGTCCGGCTTCCGGTCCGCCGATATCAAAAAAGCCAAGCTGAGTGCCATTGAACCGGAACCGCAATACAGGATCATTTCTTTCTCCGGTGATCACCTGCCTGATCCATCCATCTGCATTCCAGTAATCTTTTAAAAAACCGGGTTGTTGTTTCCGCCATGCTGCTTTGCCTTTAACAAGCTGAGCGGGTTCTATTGCAATAGTGTTTTCCCAGTTGCCGGAGTTAAATGCAGGAAGATGATCCCTGCGCGAAGGCATGACGGGGGAGTGATCTCTCCACTCCCGGAATGCGCGGATCACAGATGAAGCATATGCTTTGCCACCCTCAATCGTTGGATGTGTACCATCTTTGGTGAAAGTAGGAATCCCTTTATTGTCCGGCGTTCCGGGGCCGGGTAATAACCTGCCATCTCTGATCAAAGAGGAAACATGCACGCCGAAATGAATGGATGGGATCCTGTAATGGTCTGCCAGCTTATCGAGTGTTGAAATATGAGCGGGTATCTGTTTCAACCGGTAATCATTGGCCTGTGCGGTGGTAACAGTATATATCAGGCAGATATCCGTTTGCGGACTGGCCTTCCATATCTTCCTGATGATGCCTTCTGCACCGCCAGGATGCCCACCGTTCACAGCGAATTCAATGAACACGAGATCAGGCTTCTTTCTGATGACCTGGTCATCTACGCGGAATACTCCGAGGTCGGCATCTGTACCGGGAATACCGGCAACCACTTCGCAGAACTTAACTTTAGGATATAACACTTTCAACTGCTCCATCACCGGCTGCCTGTATTGTTCGGCTGCACGGGTGATGCTGCCCCCGATAAAAGCAATAGTCACAGATTTGCCATTCTTCAGTTTCTTAAGAAAATGCGGCAATCCACCACGTTCATAATTCTCTGCCAAAGAATCACCCAGATCAATCACTGCACGGTCTTTAAGCAAGGCCTGCGCCAGTTTATTATAGGGCACATCCTGTACATCGCTGTTCTGTGCGGCGGCCATTGCTGCCGCAATGCCACAGGCCTGTCCCATCGCCATGAATGTCCATTCGATCCGCACAGCTCCGTAGGCTATATGGCTGGAAGAAATACAGGTTGGCGTAAGCAGATTGGCTGCTTCGGCTTTCTTTGGCACAAGGCTTTTATAGGGGATACCGAACGGTTTCCACCATTGTCCGCCAAATACAGCACCTTCATTATAGATCTCACCGTTGTGCCATACGCGCCGCACGGCATGAAGGTCCGGTGGCCAGAAGGCAAGCGCTACAGGATCTGCAACAGGGGTCCCATCTTTGTCTTTGATATGACTTTCTGTAAGCACAAGTTCGGATACCATCCTGCGCCCATCTCTCACATAGAACTGCCGCGGCCATCCATCATTATCGGTGAATTCATCTTTGGTAAGACCAAGCTGTTTCCATCGTTGCTGAAATGCGGGAGTGATACGGGCAACGGCAGAATCATTCGTATAGAAATATAATAATCCCTGTGTAAACTCCCGGTAGTTCTTAATGATCTTCTCCCTCTCTTCATAAGTCCCTTCGGGATAACGGTAATGGCCGCCATATAAATTGTGTGAGAGATCCGCACCACCATTGAAATCCGTTTTGCCATTGGGTATATTGCTGCCCGGTACGCCAAGACTTCCGCCTGCTTCGAGATAGCGGAGATAGATAGCGTAGTTATTACGGTCATAACCGGAAGGTTTGGGGATATCACGCCTGTTCTCCGGTTTTGCGGTAAGGCAGATCCTGAAGCAAAAAGCCTGAATGCGATGATCTGCAGTTCCCGGCTTTTGCTCCTGCATTGTTTCTATTGCCTGTATCAACCCGCTTGATGGGTCACCTTTGATCACAAACGGATCGATCTTTACTTTCAATTTATCATTATCAGTCAGTTCCCTGACACCATTGCGCTCCTCATTATACTGGCGGTTATCTTCCCTGCCAACTACCATTGTAACGCCGGAAGCACTGAGCAGGTCGCCTTCTACTGTTGCATCGATAAAAACTTTTCCACGGATCACAATGCCGTTCGTTGATGTGATCGAATTGATCTTGTTACCGGTTTTTGATACGCCCTTACCCGTTCTGTCCAGCAAAAAATTCCGGACCACTGCAATATCATGTTCTTTCACCCACTCATCCATTACCTCTTCGGCCACATGGGGTTCATAACGCCAGAATGCCGGCTTTTTCAGGTTGTGAGCGATGGCGTATTCGAGTGAATCAAGCCAGCCATATTTTAAGGCCACTCTTTTATAAAATTCCAGCGCCAGTCCTCCTACCGCACGGTGATTGGAAAAGCCTGCATGGTTATCGATATCTGTCCCTCCCAGCCCTTCTGTGATGATGCCGCCAAGATGTGCGCCCGGTTCAAGCAATATGACCTGCTTATGCTGCCTGGCGGCGGCTATCGCTGATGTAATGCCACCCGGAGTTGCTCCGTACACCACCACATCGTATATCTTTCCCTGATCCTGGGCAATCACATCATTGCATGCCATTGCAAGGATCCATACGAGTACCGTTCCTGTTCTTTTCATAAATTGGTATTCGTCCATACAATTTATTGATCTGTTTTATCCACTGTTGAAACGCTTACAGAAAAAGGAAAATCAGTTATGGATGTCCCCCTTTTATGATCTTCATGCTCTGTGAGATCAAAGTGGATCGCTCCGCCTTTAGCAATCGTTTCATAACCGACCCAGTTCTCCTTCCTACTCTTTCCATTCACTTTCACGTTTTTTATGAAGCGGTTCTTATGATCATTCGCAGGGGCTGTTACGGTTATCACATTGCCGTTGCCCAAGCGCAGTATTGTCTTTTTAAATAAAGGGGATCCGAATACATACTGGTTGCTGACAGGGTTCATCGGGTAAAAGCCGAGGGCAGAAAATACATACCAGGCCGACATCTGTCCATTATCTTCTTCTCCGGGGTAGCCATCGGGACTGTCGGTATACAACCGGTCCATGATCTCCCTCACCCAATACTGCGCTTTCCAAGGCTCGCTGTAATTGTAGAGGTATGCCACATGATGCATGGGTTCATTCAGATGTGCATATTGTCCCATATCAACACCCTGCATTTCCCTTACCAGATGAATAATCCCGCGCTTATAATATGTTATATCAAAAACAGGTGGGAGCGTAAATACAGAATCCAGTTTCTTCAGGAATGCTTTATTGCCTCCCATTAGGTTTGCAAGACCGATAGGATCGTGTGGCACAAACCAACTGTATTGCCAGCTATTTGCTTCGGTGAAATGTTCACCCCAACGGAACGGATCGAATGGTTGAATAAAACCACCATCGTTTGCTCTCGGCCGCATCAACCCGGTTGAGCTGTCAAAAATATTTTTATAATTCCTGCTGCGCTTCAGATAGAGGTCTGTTTCGCCTGCTTTTTTCTGCAGAGCCTTTGCCAACTGGTATATTGCAAAATCATTGTAGGCGTACTCCAATGTGCGGGAAACGTTCTGGTTGATGCCAACATTATAAGGAATATAGCCTTTGCTGTTATAAAAGTCCGCACCTAACCGCCCCAGTGAGCTGAGCGGGCCTGACTGTGTAGTGTTTTTTATTACTCCTTCATAAAGGAGCTTTATATCCCCTCCCCTGATACCTTTCAGGAATGCATCCGCTACAATAGAAGAAGAATGGGAACCGATCATGCAATCCCGGTGACCGGGGCTGAACCATTCCGGCAACCAGCCGCTTTGCCGGTAAGTAAGCGTCATGCTTTCCAATACTTCCGCAACAATTTCAGGGAAGAAAAGATTTAGGAAAGGGAACTGTGTGCGGTGTGTGTCCCAGAAACCATTGTCGGCATACAATTTTCCTTTTTCTGTTTTGCCTGTATACGGGCTGTAATGAATTGTACTCCCTGATGCGTCGATCTCGTAAAATTTACGCGGGAATACCAGCATACGGTAAAAGCAGGAATAAAAAATCCGGAGTTGTTCATTTGTTCCTCCTTCCACTTCAATTTTCTGAAGGGCTTTATTCCAGGCATGTTTTGATTCCTGCTTCAACTGTTCAAAGTTCTTATTACCCAGTTCCTGCAGGTTGAGCAACGCCTGTTCCGGGCTGATGAATGAGGAAGCCACTTTCACTTCAATAGTCTGACCGTTCCTGTTTCTGAAGCCGACGATCGCACCGGCATGCCTGCTGTTCATTTCAAGCCGATCATTATGCAGCGTATCATGATCCCATACTGCAGTTGACAGGAAGGGTTCGCTGAATTCCATCACAAAATAATTGCGGAAACTTTTAGTAACCCCGCCCTGGTTAGCTGTTGAATAACCCGTGATCCTGTTCTGCCCGGGAATTATGCTGACATAAGAACTGCTGTCGAATGCATCCACTACAATGAACGCACTGTCTGTCGGATGAAAATTCACCTGGAACATCGCAGCCCTTTCTGTGGCAGTAAATGCTACGTGTGCGTGATGATCACCGAGGTAGGTCTTATAAAAATAAGGCGTCGACGTTTCAGCTTTATGAGAGAACCAACTTTTCCTTTTTTCCTGCGTGAATTGCTGTATGGCTGTTACAGGCATCAGTGAGAACTGGCCGTAATCCCCGATCCAGTAGCTGGCCTGTCTTGTTTGCCTGAAGCCATAGATGAAATTGGATTGATAGGTGTACAAACCACGGTCATGATTGTCGCCTGTCTGCGGCGACCAGGTATTCATACCGAATGGCCTGCCCACACCGGGATAGGTATTACCGGCAGACAGTGCTGTGGTGGAGAATGTCCCGATCAACGGATCCACAAGGTCGACGGGCGTTCTTCCTTCAGGGTCCAACACTTTCGGCTGTGCTGTTGCTGCCACAGGGAACAGCAATAAAAGCGATACGGAAAAATTATAAACGATCTTTTTTAAATCCATCTGGCTGCCGGTTTTTGATACTGCTAGTATCCCAGTGAACGCAATTTCTGCGTTCGTGTTTTCTTTATGCTTCCATCCTGCATTTCTATCTGCAGAAAGTATACAAACTCTTTTTTTATATCATCCACTTCGATGATGAACTCGAAAGGATATTGCGCAGTGCTTTGCTGCTGCTGCGCGGCTTTACCTGATTTGTAAAAAACTGTTACATTCTTTACAAGGCCGGGCTTCTCGCTTACGTATATATAGGAGAAGTACCTTGACGGATCAAGCTGAAGCACGAGGCCTTTGCCATAACCATGATCAGAGACGGTAAGGTCCTTTCCTTTCTTCTGCGGAGTCACTGTTTTTGCATATCCTGGAGAACTGATCGCGGAGCTTTTAATGAGCAAACCCACGAGTGAGCGGCCAGGTATGGAAATGTCTAGCTTACCCGATCTGATAAAAACAGTTTGCTTTCTTCCATCAGGATATAACAATGCGGCTTCGCCTGAATAGTTTGTGTTCAGTTTTTCTCCCAGCGCAATACTGGTATTCACGAGGTGCGGAGATTCATTCATGAATGCTATGCCAGCCACGCCGTCTTTTCTTGCGGCCAGCCAATCGATCTGTTTATGGCCGGTCTGAACAATACCTGAAGCAAGCCAGGGCCACATATCTTTTTCTTCAAAGAAAGTTCCGCTTCCGGTTCCGTACTGATTGGAATTGAAATATGCATACCCCTGCTGCCGGAACGAAGGGAAACTGATCTTTCCTTCAGACCATACCTGCGTTTGTGCAAAAAGAAAATCTTCCAGTTGCGCCAGGAACGGCGGAATATGATGCCAGTACACGGATGAAAAATCAGGCCCCACATATGGGTAATCAGCTTTCTGCTGAATGGTGATGAACCTGTTCTGGTAATATCCGGGATAATTGCTGAACCTGCCGATGATCGCATTTCTTGCAGCAGTGGCAAACAGTTCTTCGCCTGTATAACCGGCCAGCTTCATCAGGTCGCCGGCCCAGCTTGACATGATCATGTTCAGCGATTCATGATAGAAAGTAGAAGGCTGTTCAAGCCCGAGTCCGACGCGTGAAGGCACCCAGTACGGAACTGTTTCATCCTTCAGTATGTCGAGATTCTCCGGCGGGCCTTTCTTGCCACGCCTGCTGCCGGGGCGCCATACTTCATCGCCATGCCAGAAGAAATCATGTCCTTCATTGAATGTTTTTGCTTTGATTGCTGCGGCGCTGATCAGCATTGAATCCGGTACGCTGGAACTGGTAATGCCCGTTACCCATAACTGCGTCAGCAGGATCCGGCCGGCTTCTTCAGCAGCGCTGAGGAATTCAGGAAGCCTGGTGGCCTCATACATTTCCAGCAATGAAGAAATATTCGGTACATAACTGATATAGGAGAACAGCGAATAATCGACCGGGGTGGTATCAGATGAAAATACTTTTTGCTGTATATATACCCTCGCTCCTTCTATGGCTCTGTTCAGGCTTGCTGAATCGCCGCTGAGTTTATACTGCGCTATATCGTTATAGAATGGAGGAATGCTGCCATACGCATTCACCACTTTCTCCTGCGCCTTTTGTGCGGCAATGTCTCTCAGGTATGGAATGCGGCCTTTGCTTAACTGGTAGAGCCCATAAAAGACGGACGAGTTATACGCCTTGATCGGGTTACCTACCGGCCGCGGAAATGTTGTTTTATCGCCAAAATAATTCGCGCCGCCTTTCAGGTCATTCCATTTGAAATGCAGGTGGTCTCTCGTTAGCAGGTTGGCCAGCGTGGGGATCGCTCTTTTCCGCAGCATGGTATCGTCTTCAGACAGCAGGTAAGACTGTATGGCCTGAGCCGGGTTTGAATTGGAGCTGAAGCTGCGGCCTTCCATGTTCCAGTGTGCTTTGCCGATTGAATCCCATCCTCCATAATAATCATCCTTCATGAGGCGCGTTGTTTCAAAAATCGCATCATTCAGGGTGGAATAATAATTCTCGCGGTAATCCCTCAACCGGAAGATATCAGCAACAACATGTTTATAGGAACTGAACCAATCGCCCGTGCGCATCACCGGCCTGTACCGGAATACACTGGTGCTTCCGCTGCTGAACTTTGATGCAGGGCTGCCGGGGAATGGTACAATAAGTGATGGTGATATGCGCCCTTCATGATTGCGCAGCATGGCGCCGAATTCATTATTGTAATTATACGTCCATTTCAAAGGAATGGCGGAAGGATCAACCACCATACCGAAAGTCAGTTTATTGCCCGGCGCAATCTGGTTCCCTTCCGGTATGGTAACGGATGACATCGGCGTGAACAGGTATTGCTCCGTATACACGACCGTTTCAGGATGAACATGTTTATTCGTTACGCGCATAGGCGCCAGCGCAAATTCATACTCATCATTTGAAAATGATCCGTAACCCGGGATCACAAGACTGTATACACCATTCTTCCTGGCTTGCATGGTAAGTGCAATAACAGGCTCCTGGTCCCTCTCCTTCAATTCCCATACGGAACTAACAAGAAAATCTTCGGACTCATATTCAAGCCTGACGCGTTTATCAGATAACACTTCCAGTTTATGCGGCAGCAGCCAGCTGGTATAAAATGTTTCGAACGGATTTTTTCCGATAGCCGTCAGGTCTTTTCCGTTCTCAGACATCACCTTGTTCTGGAAGATCGGGAATCCATCATGATAATAGGTTGCAGAATTGTCTGCCCGCAGCAAGATCAATGCAAGGGATGCAGACCTGGGCTTTACCTGCACGCCATTAAAGCTGACCTGGTTTTCTACAAGGGACTTCCCTGCATTTTCCAGCTCAACAAAGAAGATATCGAGGAAACCGTTCTTCAATATCGCCTCTTTCTTGACAGCAGCATTTACCGGGAACCCAGGCGGTTTTCCCAGGCCATGCGGCTTGTATTCAACAAGTCCTGCTTTTACTTTTGCTTTAACGGTTGTTGCATTCAAACCTTTTTCAGCAGTGATATAAAGGCCTTCGCTTCGTGCATAGAATGCAGATGAATCATACAGCTCGATGGTGTGGATGCCTGCGTTGAGAAACACCTGTCCTGCTTCTTCCCAGAGAAAGCCATCTGTACCGTGAGCGCCAAGCCTTTTATCAAGCAGGCGGCCATCAGCCTTCACATAAAAAAAGCGTGTGCCCTGCTGGTTACGGGCAAAATCGAGAGAGCTGGCCCAGATGCTGTAAGTGCCGGCCGTTTCCACTTTCAGATAAACCCGCGCCGGCTTTAATCCTTTGGGTTGTTTGGAAAAAGGGCCGGACAGTGCAATTTTCTGCATGGCTGTTCCAAAACCATCCACTTTCCAATCGCCCATATCGGAGAAATCAGCAGGCGCGATATAGATTCCTTCGCTTGCAGTCAATGAAAGCGTATCTGAAACATTGTCTTTTGCCATTCCTGCGAGAGAGATCAGGCAGAGCGTGGGCAGGCAAGCTGCTTTGCGAAAGAAATCCGTCAATGAACGCATATCAATATCCCTGGTTTTGTGTAAGATTTTTATTCAGGTCGATCTCCTTCTGAGGTACCGGCCAGTAATAATTTTTTGATGCATCAAAGAAATTCACGCCAATCACATTGAACAGTTCTGTTTCATTGGGATAATGGCTTCTGCCGTACTGATCGATCTGCGGCACTACAGGATTATCATAAAATGTTTTTTTCTTTCTTCCCAATAAATTGCCCGGCAGTACATGCTCGGCGTATTTCCAACGGCGGATATCAAAGAGGCGGTGCCCTTCCATTGCCAGTTCAACCGTTCTTTCATAGCGGATCAATTTTCTGAGTTCCTCCTGTGATCCCGCGTTAACAGCCGGCATTGCAACCGTTGCTCTGCCTCTTACCGCATTGATCGCATCGAATACCGATTGATCAATCTCATTCAATTCAATTTTTGCTTCTGCGTAAGTGAGCAATACTTCTGCGTAACGGATGAACATGAAGTCGAGTTCCGATTGTGTAACGTATTGCGGCAGTTCCAGCGAATCCTGGTATTTGTTCCAGATATACCCGGTGAAAGTGGCGTAAGCGTGTGTCACTTCCTGGTTGGTTACGCGGGTGATAACACCATTCTGGTTTCTGGAAGTCTTTGTACTGTCCGGATGCGTTTCGAAACGGAAGCCGCCCATCCATTGCCCTGGTGTAAGAATGGTTGCTTTAAGACGTGGGTCCCTGTTCTCGAAAGGCTTCTGCGGATCGTAAAGCGGTGATTGATCGATAGGCAAACCATCGGTGCACTGAAAATAATCAACGATATTCTGCGTGGGTACATAAACTGACCAGCCCTGCGTGGCCCGGATGCCTATGTATTGTGGAATTCCGCTGGTAGTCGTCCCTCTCAGGTATGGTAAGGAGAAGATCGATTCTTTGGAACTCTTACCAGAAAGCCGGAACAGGTTTGTATAGTTAGTATGCAGTTGATAAACTTTAAGATCCATTACTTCTTTGGCTGCGCTGGCAGCGATATCATAGCGCCCTTCCAGCAAAGCGATCCTTGCTTTCAGAGAAAGTGCAGCGCCTTTAGTGATCCGGCCAAGATCTTTACCTGTCCATGCCACCGGCAGGTCATCAGCTGCTCTCTGCAGGTCATCCAACAGAGCAGATGCAATGGTAGCACGCGGAGTTCTTTCTGCCGCTGCCGCTTCCCCGATCGAAAGCATGGTAGTGATATGAGGCACATCTCCATAAAGATTGATGAGGTAATGATTGAAAAATGCTCTCAGGAATAAAGCTTGCCCTTCCACCTGCTTATACACCGTTTCGCTGCTCACAGCTTTTGCCTTATGCATATTGGAAAGAATGTTGTTGCACCTGGCGATCCTGGTATATAAAGAAGACCAGAACGAATAGAATACTGCTGTTTCTGTACTGAACTGGCCCATCTGCACTGTATTCGTACCGCCATAGTCGCCGCGGTTAAAGGCCATGTCAGTTGAAGCATCAAGCCACATCTGGTATGGCGTGCGGCCTGTTTCCCAATACAATCCATTATAGGCTCCGTTTGCGGCGAGAATGAGATCATTCTCATTCTCAAAAAATGTTTCGGTTGAAGGTTGATCAGCCGGCACTTTGGTAAGAAGGTCTTTCTTACATCCTGCGGCAAAAACCACCAGGACAAGAAGTGTAAGTTGTAATGTGATATATCTGAACTTCATAGCTGTTTGATTGATGATGATGATTCAATTGTTTACTCTGCAACACTTGCTGCAATTACAGTGTCAGCGACACACCAAAAATGTAGGTCCTCGATAAAGGATAAGGACTGGAATCTCCATTCGGTCTTTCAGGGTCCCATCCCGGAGGCATTTTGTGGAAAGTAAACAAGTTATCCGCTGTAGCGTACACTCTCAGTTTGGTCACTTTAAGTTTGTTCAATACACTTGCTGGTAATGTATACCCGATCTGCAGGTTCTTTATGCGGGCATAACCGGCGTTATAAACCCAGAAGTCGGAGAACTGGAAATTGTTATGAGTAGAAGCCGATATCAGCCGCGGATATTTTGCACCAGGGTTTTGCGGCGTCCAGTAATCAAGCTGCCAGGCCTGCATGTTATTATTGTTATACAATGCCCAGGCTGCTTCATTGGTAAGGATCACATCTCTTTTACCAACACCCTGTACGAATACGCTCAGGTCAAAACCTTTGTATGAACCCGAAAGTGTCAGCCCGAAGGTCATGCGCGGAACAGGATTACCGATTACTGCCCTGTCATTCGCATTAACAACTGTATCGCCTGTCATATCAACATACCTGATATCACCCGGGCTTACGACGCCAAATTGTACAGGTCCATCCGTCACTTCCTTGTTATTCTGGTAGATGCTTGCGGAGCGATAACCAAAAAGCGAATTGATCGCAAATCCTTCTTCTATCAGTTGGTAACCGTTGATATAAGGCCCGGTGCCTTTCAAATCAACAACGGTATTCTTGACATTGGAAAGGTTTCCGCCGATAGAATAATCAAAATCACCTACACTGTTTCGGTAATTGAGCGAGAGGTCCCAACCTGTATTCTTCACCACACCCGCATTCTGGTAAGGCGCATTCAGGCCGGTGATGGCTGGTATATCCAACTTCAGGAGAATGCCCGAAGTAATGCGGCTGTATACATCAAAGCTGGCAGACAGTTTACGGAACAGGTCTATATCAAATCCAAGGTTTTTTGAGGTGGATGATTCCCAGGAGATCGCAGCATTCGCCAAGTCGTTTTGGATGGCTGAAGAAACCGGCACTCCGTTGAAAATATACCGGCCGGTCAGTGACAGGTAAGATGCAAACGGGAAATTATCGCCGATATTCTGGTTGCCCAGTTTACCCCATGACCCTCTCAGCTTCAGGCTTGAGATCCAGCCGATGTTCTGCATGAATGATTCGTTGCTCACTACCCAGCCGAGTGAAACAGAGGGGAAATAACCAAAACGATTCCCTTTGGCAAACCGGGAAGAGCCATCGGCACGGAAGTTAGCTTCCACCAGGTATTTATCCCGGAAGCTGTAGTTGAGACGGCCGAAATAAGATTGCAGTGACCAGGCAGTAGAGGTTCCGGAATTACTCCAGTTCACCTGCGCACCTGCATTCAGTTCATCCAGGTTAGGAAAATCAAATCCTTCCCGGTATGCAGAGATCCTGCGCTGGTTATATTCGATCTGCTCAAATCCTCCCAACATGCGGAAACGATGATCTCCTATGTTCTTTGCATATTTTACCAGCAGGCGGGAAGTGTTCTCCCATCCCTGGCTTTCGGCCTGGCTCAAGCTGGCCAAAGCTGGTGTCGTGAATGCAGGAGCTACCTGGCCAGGAAGATAAGTTTTAATGGATTTCCTGAAATTCTTCTGGGAATAATCACTGAATGACGGGGTATAACCGACCTCAATATCCAAGTTCTTCACCGGAGAATAAGTTAATTGCGCTGTAAGGCGAAGCGAGTTATAATATTCGTTGAATTCCCCGCCTTCTTCCAGGAAGGCGAGTGTATTATAGCCGTCTTTGGCAATGCCCCATCTTCCATCGGAAAGTCTTGCCGTATAGATCGCCGGTATCCTGTTGGCAGCACCCACCACGTCATCTCCCAGCACAGCAGATGTTATAGGGGAATGACGTCCATACATGAAGGTCTCCAGCTTAAGCTTGTCGTTTATCTGGCTGAGGGTATTAAGACGGAATGCATATGCTTTGGATGAAAAACCGGGCACAAGACCTTCCTGGTTCTGATAGGAGAAAGAACTCATTATTTTGATCTTGTCGCCACCATTGACGCTGATATGATGCCGTTGGATCACGCCGGAACCGGTGTACAGCAGCTTCTGCCAGTTATTATCCGGGTAATTGTCCGGGTCAGTGGTTTTATTAGCGAGGTAGTCAGCCAGAAATTGATCATTATATAAAGGAGAAGTACCGAGATTAGCTCTTGATTCATTATGCTTTGTCATGAATGTATATCCATCCACCATATCAGGCAGATCGATAAACCGTTGTTGGCCTGTATATCCTTCATAAGAAAGATTGATCTTGCCTGACCGTCCTTTTTTGGTTGTGACAAGGATCACACCATTGGCTGCCCTTGAACCATAGATGGATGCCGAAGCTGCATCTTTCAGTATGGAAATGGATTCGATATCATTCGGATCAACACCATCTAGCGTGCTGTTGATACCATCCACCAGCACCAGCGGGTTGGCATCACCGAGGGTACCGATACCGCGGATCCTGATCTGGCCACCATCTGCACCGGGTTTACCGGAAGATTGGGTGACGGTAACTCCTGCAGCCAGTCCCTGCAACGCTGCCGATGCACGCATAACCGGTCTTTTTACAATGTCTTTGCTGCCAACCGAACTGACAGCGCCGGTCAGGTTCACTTTGCGTTGCGTGGTATAACCGACGGTCACTACCTCATCGATCGTTTTCGCATCTTCTTCCATCACCACATCGATCACTGCCCGGCTGTTGATCAACCTGGTGATCGTCTTATAGCCAACCATAGAAAAGCGGATGGAATCGGTAGTGCTGACAGAAGATAAACTCAGCGTATAAACGCCGTTGTCATTTGTCTGGGAGCGCAGGCTTGTTGTGCTCAACACTTCCACCGTAGCGCCTCCCAATAGCTGATTACCAGTGCCCCGGACGGTGCCCGTCAGTTGAACCCTGGCGGTTTGTTGGGCCAACGACTGGTTAGATAATGCGCTGAGAAGCATTCCCAGCAGCATGCAGAAGATCAAATTGCAATAGCTTTTTCTCATAATGGCAAACTTTGATTGAGAATTAATGCAGGCAAAGTAATCCGATTAGTCCGGCCGGGAACTAAAAAACAATACTAAATATCATGGGAACATTCCCATACTGTGGGAACATTCCCATTTATTATACCATCTGGTAATGGGATAATCCTTTCGCTTTAACTATGTTTTGAATATATTGTGTGGGAATATTCCCATAGAACGATAATACAAGTAACATTTATGAAGAAGAATCTTGTCACCATCATTGATATTGCCCGGCAACTGAATGTTTCCAAATCGACTGTATCTAGGGCGCTTACCGGCCATCCCCGTGTTCATCCTGAGACCCGGGATAAGATTCTGCAACTGGCGGAGGAATGGGAATACCAGCGGAATATGCTTTCCATCAGCCTGATCACAAAGCGGACAAACACGCTCGGCATCATTGTTCCGGAGATCCAGAGCTCGTTTTTTCCTAAAGTAATTATGGGCGCGCAGGAGATTGCAGAAAAAGCGGGATATAATTTAGTGATCAGTAATTCCAATGAATGTTATGAGACCGAGGTGGCGAATACAAAGGTGATGCTGGCCAACCAGGTGGATGGATTGCTGATATCCATTACCAAACAGACATTGAACTTCAATCATCTTACGATCTTCCAACGGAAAAGCATACCGGTCGTTTTTTTTAACCGCGTTTGCGATGAAATGGATGCACCCAAGGTGATCGTTGATGATTTTGACAGCGCTTTTAAAATAACGGAATACCTGATAAAGAAAGGAAGGAAAAGGATTGCGCACCTGGGTGGGCCTGTCAACCTAAAAATTTCGGAAAAGCGTATGAATGGATATATTGCCTGTCTCAACAAATACCAGTTGCCAGTTGACCGCGAATTAATTATCAACTATGACCTGAATCTTGAGAAGTTGCCGATCTATGTCAACCATCTTCTTAATCTCGGGAATCCTCCCGATGCGATATTTGCCGTAAACGATCCCACCGCGATTGATGCAATCCGGATCATAAAAAAGAGAGGTTTGCGAATACCTGACGACATAGCCATTGTCGGCTTTAGCGATGATTATGCTGCCAGCCTGGTGGATCCGCCGTTAACGACCGTCTCCCTTCCTCTGGCAGAGATGGGCAAAACCGCTTCGCAATTGTTGATTGACCAGATCAATCACGAAGGCCAGCGGAAGATCATCATCAAGATGCTGAAAGGAGAACTGGTAATCCGCGAATCGGCATAAACGATGGACATTGCCGCAAAGCCATCAAACGACGACCGGTTTTCGGAAATGTCTGCATCGCATCTCTATCTGGCCGATTAAGAAACATCAGGTGCAAGCTACGTCCTCGTCTCGCTATGACCTGGAGTTCTGGAACCATGGCGACAGTCCGTGTGAATGCTGCCATATACAAAAGTTGATTAGGACTGGGGAGCAGATTTGATCTGAGTTTGCCATTGACGCCAAGACATTTTATTATTCTTGCTCAAATAAGCCGATAATACCCGGTGAACGCCCACTATGTGACCATTAATCTAATTATTCAAAGAATATTTGATCAAATAGCACTTAACTCCTTTAAATAGGCATTGATTTTTTGATTAGAAGGAACTGGAAATAACCCTTTTTCTGGCGATCCTAAACAGTACTCCTTATACTTTTCGATAATTGCTACTGCAGGCGGCAATACAGGCACTCTTTTACTTGACTAGCTCGAATGAAAGTCTGCAATATTGTTCTTTGGGTAATGTTTCTGGAACTAAAAGTTCAAATTTTATCTGACATTTTTTTAGAGGTATTGGCAAAATGCCGTTAACCTCAGATGTGCCGGGTAAGGGTGTAATGTAAACTTTATATGTTTCACCAGTAACTAAAAAGAACATCACATGAAAGTGAAAAGTGGATTGGCCAACTAATTTTATGGAAGCGTAGTCCTTTGAAAAAATGGAATGCGGCTGAACAGGAAAGAATCTTGAACGAGGAGTGAGTTCAAAATTTCCACTAATAACATCTCTAAAGAAACGGACTTGGTTTAAATAGTCGTTGCTAAACGAGGCAGTATCCAAATTTTTATTTTCTTTATGTTCAATTTTATCATGAATTCCTATAACTATTTCTTTTATTAATCCGACAGCATCTTCAACAGATGCCGGGCTCATATCAAGAACATTTGTGAGTATAAGCCCTATCGGGCTTTGTGTCAACATTTGAATATTCTTATAAAGAATTGAAAGGAGTCTTTCTTTTAAAGAGAGATTACGGTTTAGAATCTGTTGCATTTCACGGCCCAACACCCTTGCTGCCAACGATTGCAATTCACTTTCTTCTTCAAACAGATCCGTGTGTTTGCTATAAATCGTTTCGGTTTCAATGGCAAAGTAATGATTCAGGATTATTCCAATATCATGAATATCTTTTGACCTCATTTCTGGTCTGTCATCAAACGCAATAAGTTTCAAAATAACAATACCAGGTAAAGAAGAAACTTTAAATGTGTATTTGCCTTCGAAATTTACGTCCTCTACAGCTCCGTCATACACTTCCTGAAATCCGGTTATATCAGTACGTGCAACACCTGTACTGTCAACAAATTTATTACCCTCAATCTCCATTGCTCCAAAAGGAAGCAAATCAATCTGCTGGCCTTTTTTATCAAATAATACGTATTCATTGGATGACGAATCCGTAAAGCCTTCTTTTTTGATCAGGAATTCTTTCAACTTTTTAAATTGAGATTCCTCGGAAACAGCTACTGCCCAATCTATATCTTTTGTACCCAACGCCCTGATTCCTTTTTGAGCAAACCATGTATCACGTGCCAGAGCGCCAATTAAATAAAAGTCAATGTCAAGTTCCTTTAATGCTCTTTCAAATGCACCAAAAATATCTTTAAGATTTTCCTGACGGAGTTCTTTAAAATTTATCCTGTAAGTATTGCTCATAAATTTTTTGTGCTGTTTCAATATTTCTTCTGTTGCCGGTATTAATCAGGTCTGTATAAACCAGCAAAGGGGGAACTGTATTTTGTCTTAATTCATCAACTTTCCAGAACCGATCATAAATGCTGATATATCCTTTGAGGTTAGGAATCAGCTTATAATTCCTAATCCAGTCGAGTCTATTCTCTTTAGTGTAGATAGTAAGTTTTTCGGGTTTAAGATAACCAGTCAGTAGTTCACCGGCAGGCTCTCCGCCCCATTTTGTCAATGTGTTTTTGAAATGTATCTTCTTCCAGGTGAGAAAATCTTTCTCATTAAGGAATGTAAAATTACCGATATGAAGACCGGGCTTTAAACGGGTTTCGTATTCAGTCATCCATCTATCAAACAATTCTTTTTTTCTGTTCCATTGCAGTGTGTAATTATTTATGGGAACTAAATACTGGAGTTCTTTTAGTCCATTAACAGTTTTATGTACCGTGTCAAGGCTCACTTCAGCAGCCTTAGCAATTTCTCTGAAAGTTTCGTTTATATAATCATCGTGCAACAGAAATTGAAAGATCACTTTTAATCCTGCCTTGCTGAATGGTTTTGCTTTTAATTCTTTCTGCGTCTCCATTTCTTTTCGGCCTTCAATCATGATAAATAACGGGTCATGTTTTACAAAGGCATTGCCGGCAGCATCAATATAATTAATGCCAAGAGCATGAAGCTCCTTTTTAAAGCGAGGTAATATTGTATTGGCAAGGACCAAAACTTCTTTGTTGCGATTCTTTTGATTTATCAGGGTGGGAAGGTTAGGATTTTGAATATTGTTTTTAGCCTCAGCAGCCATTTCAATCTTAGTTCCCCCGATATTGAATTGTACAATACCATCTACATAGTGATACATGTAGTCGGCTTCCTTAATAGCCCTCCACTTTGTTTTAATTCCTGTTAGCTGGGTGAAGTTTTCCAGTATCTGATTGACCATTTCCCTTTCCATGTTCGGTAAATTAAGGTGTTCGAAAAAAGCGAACAAGCAAAAATACCGAACAAAAGCGAGATTTGCAAACCGGGGGAAAAGGCCCCTTTGGCAAGGATTGGGCTTTGTTTCTAAAAAAATCTTAACTTCACTGATAGCTTCGCTATCAGTGGCATAGCGCTTTCCACAGATGTTGAAATTTTCCAATTAAGATATTCCCACGCAAAGGCTAACTTCAATAGTAATTGAAGTTAGCCTTTGCGTGCCTATCCCTCTCTAAGACATTTCAGAAGTATTAGTTTTTTCATTTTAACCTCAGTATTCACTTTTGTCGACGAGGGTTTAACAATCCCTTCCGGTGACTTTAAAAAGTGACCACAGATTTTATTACAGCCAGTTTCCGCGTCTTTTAGTCTCAGGCATTCCTCCTTTTGTATTATAACACAGGCATCCAGTCAATCTACTTTTGTGTTATCAAAAATGCAAGTATAAAATGTCACAAAAAGTAAAACTTAAATGAAGCATTATTAACAGGTACTTAATGGAAAATGTTTGGCCGATAATTAAAGCCACGCTGAAAGAGCCCTTTGTGAAGCGAATAAAAGGAAAGGATTTCTTTTCGCCGGAAATGTTCTTCGCATTAACCAACAGGGTTAATAGCATCACACCTCAATCCCAAAGGCAATGGGGCACATGAAATCTAACCAAATGTTGCATCACCTGAATGCGAGCAAGACCTCTCATGCCACTTCGGTTTGGATAAATACTTTTTCTAAATTCACACCTTAACATTGTCACTTTACATTTTTCATAGCTTGGTAACAATTCATAACAATAACATACTAAGCTATGCGCAAAAAAATCAAACTCATTATCCGGAAAGGAAAGTTTTCCAAAGACGGCAAACACACCATATTTATTCAGTATTGCTACACAAGTAAGAAACGAGTAGTCATAAGCACAGGTATTACTATTCCTTACATCTACTGGGACAAAAACACTTGCAGTGTCCGACCAACGCTGCCCATTGAACATGGATCATCAGAAACGCTTCAGCGAAATTTAGACCAACAATATCTCAAAGCTGAAAAGATTATTAAATATGCTGAGACGAAAAGTCTTGGCTGTCCGATGCAACTTTTAAAAAGAAATTTCCGCCTTCCTGATTGCTGGGAGCTTGATCAATTGGAGGATGCAAATAATAGCCTTTCTGTATTTCACCAAATTGACAGATACATTGAAGATAAAAAACCAATGGTGCAGTCAGGCACTATTACGGTCTATAGAGCGATGAAAAAGCATCTCCTGGCTTTCCAAAATCATATAGGATACAAGCTCACCTTCGATTCGTTTAATGCTGTTCTTTACGAACAACTAGTGCATTATTTAACTTTTGAAATACCTATTACAAGACGGGCAAAGATTGTAAAAGGTCTTCGAATGAACACTGTTGGAAAAACTATCAAACAATTAAAAATATTTATCAAAGACAGAATTCGGAAAAAAATCATTCCTTATATCGACCTAACTTGTTTCAAGTGCCTGGAAGAAGATGTGGAGAGCGTTTTTCTGAATTGGAGAGAACTTTCCAAAATATATCGGCTCGAACTGTCCGAAAATCCATGGTTAGTTAAATACAGGGATATATTTATCGTAGGCTGTCTGACAGGATTTCGCTTTAGTGATTATTCAACATTAAACATAGATCATCTACAAGATGGAATGCTTCATGTAAGGCAGTACAAGACGGGCAATCCCGTTGTTGTTCCTTTAAGAGAGGATACAAGGCATATCCTGATTGACAAATACGACATGCGACTCCCGAAAGTCAGCATGGAAAATTTTAATCTCTATATCAAAGAAGTGGTCAAATTAGCTTGCATCGATGAACCAGTAAAGATCAGCTACAAAAGGGGTAATCAGCTTATCGAAGAAACGAGGCCAAAATATGCCTGGGTTTCATCCCTTACCGCCCGGCGTTCATTCTGTACCAACGAATACCTTGCCGGCACACCCAGCGATTTGATCATGGCGGTAAGCGGCCATAAGACGGAAAAAGCTTTTAAAAAATACATCAAAGTAGACCATATTAAAAAAGCTCGTATGATCAAAAAACTGTGGGAAAATCAGCCCGGTTTATAAGTGAAAACCCGGGTCTATCAAATGATAGACCCGCAGATAGACCCAAAAAAATAAAACCCGCTACCAGAGCGGGTTTTAGAAGAAAACAAGGCGGACCGGACGG